>NZ_JAMPLJ010000001.1:0-1236535 GCF_039962505.1 Leptolyngbya sp. DQ-M1 | reverse complement strand
AGGTCTTCTAGACTAAGCATGAGGGCAAACTGGGCGCGATTTTTAGCAATTTCAGCCTATCGGGTTTGCCCCTTTCTTGTCTCAATCCTTATCCCGAACTCAGGTTAAAGTAGTAATGCCAGCCGCTTCGTGAACGACTGACATTGTGAACCCTATTCGCTTCAAATAGACTACTGATCTGCTTGACTCTCAGCAAAATACTGCATCCGAATCGCCTTTTTCACGATCGGCGTTAGCTTTTCGCGCCAGTACCGAATATCCGGATACTTGATCGCAATTTTAAGTACATCATTCCAGCGGCTCTGCTTCTCAGCATTGACCGCCTTTTGGTATTGAACTTTAGCTTGATCCCAAGCTTGCGGCATTATCTTCAAAGCAGTTTGAGCATGAGGATAAGCTGCGCTGTCCGCCGAGATCATTTGAGCAAGTTTGATCGCACCCGGCAAATTTCCTGCTTGAAACTGAGACACCGCCTCGCGGTAAAGCCGGGTTCCTGATTCATCCGGCAGCACCTCTAAAGCCGGATCAACTACACGCCTGCTAGATAGCCTTGCAGCTGGTGGATCGCCCTCACATTTCTGACGAGTCAAATTCTGATAAACCCAGCCAGTCGTAGGAGCGCTTATTTTAAGCCAACCGTCCTGCTCTCCAACCACGGTCACAGTCTCGCCATTATTAAGCGATGCCACAATATTTCCGGGTTGAACAGCGGGAGTCGCTCGAACATTCAGCGGCGGTTTATCGTCGAAAACCACCGTTTTACAACTCGTAGCTTGCCCGGATGGACTCGAATCGGCGAGTTTCACCATCGATCGCGGATGAGTCAGTGCGTACATAGTGCCAACTAAAGTGACGGTGGCGGTGAGACAAGCCCCAACCATCAGCGGAGATTTGAGAATGGTTTTTAGGTTAACCGACATGGTGATGCATCAAGCTGATCAAGTTCAGAGCGGATTCAGAATTGACAATGAGCCAGGAGGAGCGAGACGAAGATTTTATGCTCTCTTTGTAGATTGCCTTAACTAACCCTAAATTGCATTCAGAACTTTTATCAGTCGTGTCGAGTTCGAGCTTCAAATTCATAGTGTTCTTACACTTGACAATCTCTGGGCATCCTGAGTGGAAGCCTGATTCTTCTTCCGTCGCTGGTTTCTTCGCGCTGAGCTTAATATGTTGCAACATTCTGGTAAACTTCATGACATGGTTAAGCATCAATAGTGGTAATGGAAATCGGTCAAAAAGTTCGCGTTCGTCGGTTGCGCGATCGCGTCTCTCAAGAAGTGATCAAAAAGCTCGGAGCGGTTGGAATTGTCCGGCAATTCAAAGTTGTGGACGGCAAAGGAGTTGGAATGTTGGTTCAGTTTGACGATAAATATTCGACCTGGTTTTTTGAGGACGAATTAGAGCAATACGACTAATTGATCTGAAGAAGCATTCAGGCAGTCGATACCATAAGAGAGTTGGGAGTCGAAAACTGGGAATGTATTCTCGGTTTTTGAAGTCCAACTCTCTGTTTGTTCAAAATACTGGATATGGCTTTTATATTGACGTTTTTGGGTAAGGGCGGGACTGGACGCACGACGATCGCTATCGCGGCGGCGAAAAAGCTTGCCAGCCAAGGAAAGCGCGTTCTTTTGGTTGGACAGGATTCCAGTCCAGCGTTTGGGTTAGCGTTAGGAACCCCGATCGGATCTGATCCACAAGAAATTGCACCGAATTTGAGCGCAGTTCAGCTTCAGACGACTACACTCCTAGAGCGCAGTTGGGACGAAGTGAAAAAGCTCGAAGCTCAGTACCTGCGGACTCCGTTCTTTACAAATGTGTTTGGTCAGGAATTAGGCGTTTTTCCAGGATTGGATGAACTCTTGGCGTTAAACGCGCTGCGGGAATTCAATCAAAGCAATCGTTACGATACGATCGTCTATGACGGCACAGGTGACCAAAATACCTTGCGAATGATCGGAACGGCTGAGGTAGCAAGCTGGTATATTCGTCGATTCCGGCAGGTCTTCGTCGATTCAGATTTGGGTAGAACGCTATCGCCGTTTATTCAACCTGTTGCCAGTGCTATTCTGACCAATGCAAATTTTGCAGGCGATAACTTTGCTCAACCCACGGGACAAGTGAATGACTTGTTAGAGCAGGGCAAGCAAGCGGTCAACGATCCAAAACGGATGGCGGCGTATTTGGTGACAACTGAGGATGAAGGCGCGATCGCAGCCGCAAAATACCTTTGGGGTAGCGCTCAGCAAGTTGGATTAACGGTCGGCGGCGTTTTACTCAATCGCTCGACCGATGCCTCTGCATTAGACGAAGCGTTTCAGCCGCTTCCAGTTTCCACCATTCCAGTTCAGCCTGTGAATGATTGGCAACCCTTGATCGACGCGCTGCCAGAGTTTAATCGCGCTTCAGAAGCGCCCCGCCCGATCGCAGTGAATGTAGCGGAAAGGAAAGTAAGCTTATTCTTACCAGGGTTTGACAAGAAACAAGTCAAACTCACGCAGTACGGGACAGAGATCACGATCGAAGCCGGCGACCAGCGACGAAATATTGATTTACCACCAGCTTTACGGGGACAGCCTGTGAGCGGTGCAAAATTCCAAGACGGCTACCTCATTATTTCCTTCTAACCTTATGACTGATTCTCCTGACCTGACTACGGACACTCAAGAGAGCGGTTCCCCGGAGAACCGCTCTGCAAAAACTCGCCAGCTTCTCGGCATGAAGGGAGCTGACGTGAAAGGATCTTCGATCTGGAAGATTCGACTGCAGCTAATGAAGCCGATTACCTGGATTCCGCTAATGTGGGGAATTCTTTGCGGTGCGGCTTCATCGGGCAACTACCACTGGGTTCTCGAAGACGTGCTGAAATCAGCGACCTGTATGCTGCTAGCCGGCCCCTTGCTGACAGGCTACACCCAGATCTTGAATGATTACTACGATCGCGAAATTGACGCGATTAACGAACCATATCGCCCGATTCCATCCGGTGCGATTCCATTGGGACAAGTCATCATCCAAATTTGGGTGCTCCTGCTGAGTGGAGTCGGGTTGGCGTATGTGCTCGATCGCTGGGCGGGTCATGAGTTCCCAACCATTACGGTGTTGGCGGTTGTCGGATCATTCTTGTCCTACATCTACTCAGCACCCCCGCTCAAGCTGAAGCAAAACGGCTGGCTCGGCTGCTATGCGCTCGGTGCAAGCTATATTGCGATTCCTTGGTGGACAGGTCATGCGCTGTTTGGTGATTTAAATCCGACGATTATCGCGTTGACGCTGTTCTATAGTTTTGCAGGGTTGGGAATTGCGATCGTCAACGACTTTAAAAGCGTTGAGGGCGATCGGGCTTTGGGACTGAAATCCCTGCCTGTGACGTTTGGGGTTCCGACTGCCGCTTGGATTTGTGTGCTGATGATCGATGTATTTCAGAGCGGAGTTGCGGCGTACTTGATGGCAATTCATCAGAATCTGTACGCAACGTTATTGATTTTTCTGATCATTCCCCAGATCACGTTTCAAGACATGTATTTCCTTCGCAATCCTGTGGAAAACGACGTGAAATATCAAGCCAGCGCCCAACCTTTCCTAGTGTTTGGAATGCTGGTGACGGCATTGGCGCTAGGTCATGCGGCTATTTAAGGTTGGCTTCCGGACAAGCAAATTCGCGCTTCTGATGACAATCCGCAAGCCGGAAAATTTGGAGGCGCGATTGCAAAATCTCTAAAGTCTTGTAAACTAAGCGTGAGTATTTGTACAAATTTTGAAGCGTCTTCTGATACAGGGTTGGGAGATGCCCGGCTTGCCTGAGATCCAATTGATACAGTCGCTTGCCATTGATCGAACGAAGGTTGATTTCCGCAAGACTAGCAGTGTGTGTGAGGTACGAATGTGGCAAAGAGTAGCTCGAAGCGCAACGGGAAACCCACTCAACCTGATTATTCCCCAACAGGGCTAGACTCTATGACAGACGGAACTGACGGAAAAAAACGCACCCCGAAAGCGCGATCGGAGCGCAAGCGGACGCGGCGGGGTGCGCGCAAGCTGACGGAAAGTTCTCGCTTGACAGGAGTTCGGGATTGGATCACTGGAGTCACAGCCCGGCTCAAACCTTTGGGAGAAAAAATCCCCGCACCGCTGAAAGAGGCGAAAACTTGGAGATGGATTGTTGGCGGCGTGGTGGTGATCGGTGGAATTGGTGCACTTCGAGTCGCTGCGATCGAGATTGACAGCAGCCTGCCCAATCCTGCTGAAATTAAAACGTTTGCTCGTCCTGGAACTCTGACGATTCGGGCATCGGATGGTACGGTGCTGCATCAGCTAGGCCCTGCAACCCGACAGAAATTGGCGATCGATAAAATTCCCCAACGCCTCGTGCAAGCGTTTGTCGCTTCAGAAGATCGGCGGTTTTACGATCACGGTGGACTTGATTTTCAGGGTATTGGACGAGCGGTTTTTCGGAACCTAACCTCTCGCGATGTCGTTGAAGGCGGCAGTACGATCACGCAGCAGCTTTCTCGAATTGTGTTTCTCGATCAAGACGATCGCAGCATTGGACGAAAAGTGCGGGAGGCCCTGATCGCGCAGAAACTTGAGCGCGACATCGACAAGCAGAAGATTCTAGAGAAATATCTCAATTTTGTTTATCTTGGCTCTAACGCCTACGGAGTTGCAGATGCCGCTTGGATTTATTTCAGTAAGTCCGTCGAGCAGTTAACGCTGGGAGAAATGGCAACGATCGCCGGACTACCCCCCGCTCCGAGCTTGTATTCGCCACTGGTCAGCCTAGAAAAAGCACAAGAGCGGCGCAATGTAGTGCTCGATAAAATGGTCGTCGCGGGCTACATTACCGAAGCAGAATCACAAGCAGCACAGGCTGAAAAACTGGTGGTAAAACCGAGTACGCCGAGAAATATTCAGAGTTCTTCACCGTATTTCACCTACTACGTGCAGCAGCAGCTTGAAAAATTGGTGCCGAAAGAGGCGCTATTTGCAGGCGGGGTCACGGTTGAAACGACGCTGAATGCAAAATGGCAAAAAGCAGCAGAAAAAGCGTTGAAAACCGCTATTCGTGAAGATGGCAGCGCAGAAGGCTTCAAACAAGGCGCGCTCGTGTCGATCGATCCGCGGAACGGTGAGATTCGCGCGATGGTGGGCGGCTACGATTTTTACAAAGATAGCCAGTTCAACCGAGCGACTCAAGCACAGCGACAGCCTGGATCAACCTTTAAGCCGTTTGTTTATGCGACCGCGATCGGCGCTGGGTTTTCTCCGAATCAGTCTTATCTTGATGAACGCTTCTCGATCGATGGCTACCAGCCGAAAAACTATGGCAACAAGTATTCTGGCTGGATGAGTATGAAATCGGCGCTGACGAAATCGATTAATACGATCGCCGTGAAAGTGCTGATGGATGTGGGATATAAGCCCACGATTGATTTAGTTCGCAGCGTAGGTATTGCCTCTAAGGTGGAACCAACGCTAGCGCTAGCGCTGGGTGCGTATGAAGTCAATCCGCTAGAGCTAACCAGCGCTTATGGCGTGTTTGCGGCGCAAGGAAATTTTGTTCAGCCTCATGCCATTCGGCGCGTGCTCGATCGCAACGGCAAAGTTTTGTTCGATTCTAACTTCAAGTCCAAGCGAGTTTTAGATGCAGAAACGGCTGCAATCACCAACTGGATGATGCGCGAGGTCGTGACCGAGGGAACCGGACGCGCCGCGCAACTCGGTCGTCCCGTAGCTGGAAAAACTGGAACCTCTGAGGAAGCGCGAGACTTATGGTTTATTGGCTATATCCCGCAGCTTGTTACAGGCGTTTGGCTGGGCAACGATGATAGCTCGCCGACCGGGGGAACGAGCGGAACGGCAGCCTATACCTGGCAAGAGTTTATGAAAGAAGTCGTGCAGGGAATGCCTGTGCAGAAATTTGCGGAAATTCCAGCGAATCTCGAAGACCGCAAAGGCACGATTAAACCGCAACCGATTCGAGCAGCGCGAACACGATCGCTCGGTCAAGAGCCTGACCCGGCAGAAGAGCAACCCAGACAGCGCTATTACGAAGAACCTGCACCGGAACCGACCTATTCAGAACCCCGTCGCTCTGAGCCAGCGTATTCTGAGCCTGCGCCCAGTCAAGCGGAGCCAGCCCCAGAACCTGCTGCGGCTCCAGAACCCCCTGCTGCGGCTCCAGAACCTCCCGCTCCGGAGCCCCCCGCCGCGACTGATCCCGCTCCTCCCCCTGGGAATTAGGGAAAATTACCTGATTCGTCATTGCGAATCGAACCGTTGAAAGATGCCCTGATATGATGGCTTTGATAACTTATCTCTAGTAGAAAATTACAGGAGTATTTACATGAACCTTCTATTAGAAGTCGCAACGAAGCCTGGAATGCAGTTTCCGGTGTCATTCACGGCTGTTTATGTGGTTGGCTTTATTGCAGCAGTGACCTTCGGCTCGATCACCTGGTACAACTCAAAACGCCCGGTGGGTTGGGAAGATAAAGAGCGCCCAGATATTGTTCCTGAAGTGAAGAAAGAAGAAACTCCCGGTCTCTAATTTTTATAAGCTCTGGACGATCGTTCAGAGCTTTTCAATTTTTGCAATGCCGTGTTGATAAAGCTTGCAAATCGCAGCAATGATTTTTGTGTGCAAACTGGGTGCAGGTTCGGATTCAAGAATCTGGAGTCGAGTTAGAAGTTTTGCTTCTTCATGGGCGATCGTTCCGTCTGCATAAATTAATTGACTAATCGCTTCGAGCAGTTGATGGCACCGTTCAGCCGTGGGATGCTCACCGAGATAGTCTTGCACCCATTGATAACATTCTTCAGGTTTGACCGATCGCAGTTCGTAGAGAATTGGCTGAATTTCGCGATCCTGGTCTACTCCTTTATCTTTGGCGATGCGCTGGATATGCAGTCGTTCTTCGGGCTGAATGCATCCATCAAGCCAAGCGACCCCGATCAGAATTTTAACGAGCGTTTTTGCGTCATCCATGTCTTAGTCTGACCATAAAGAATCCGTCCATATTATGGCGGTGCGGTAGAACTTTAATCCAGCCTTCCGGTGTCGTAAATTCTGCAAGTGAATCAGAGCTTTCGATTGACCATTGAGGATGGTGCGCTAGGAACTGTCTAATCACGGCTTCGTTTTCGATCGGGTTTAATGTGCAAGTTGCATAAACTAAGACTCCTCGCGGTTTGACCCAGGTTGCCGCTTCGGTGAGAATTTCTTGCTGAAGTTGTGCCAGTTGTGTGGCACTCTCGGGAGTTTGTCGCCAACGAGCATCGGCATGACGATTGAGCGTTCCCAATCCAGAACAAGGCGCATCGACTAGAACCCGATCGCACACCCCTTTCAACTGCGGCACATTGCGACTATCACCGATGAGGGTTTGAATCGACTGGAAGGATAAGCGATCGAGGTTCTGCTGTAGCTTCTTCAGGCGAGATGCGGTTTTATCGATCGCCCAAACCGTGCCGCGATCGCGCATGAGTTCTGCAAGGTGCAATGTTTTACCACCGGGAGCCGCGCAAGCATCGGCAACAATCTCTTCAGGTTGAGGATCGACGAGATAGCTCACCAACTGAGCGCTACTATCTTGCACAATCCACCAGCCCTCGGTGTATCCCGGTAGGCTATAGATTGCACCCACCGCAGGCAACCGCAGTGCATTCGGTACGTTCGGAATGTGATCGGCGTGGATATCCTGCGCCTGCATTGCGGCTTCAACTTGATCGATATTCGTTCTGAGTGTGTTAATTCGCAAATCAATCTGGGGCGATCGATTCATCCATTCACACAGCTTTTCGGTTTCTTCAATTCCGAACTGATCACACCAGACTTGAACAATCCAATCAGGATAGCTGTGTAAGGTTCCGATTCGGGCGATCGCGTCTTCGGGTAATTGCAGTGGATCAGCGTGCAGAATCGTTTGTGAACGAAGATACTGCCGCAATAATCCATTCACAACCCCAGTTAATCCGCTTAGCTTATTCTGCTTTGCAAGTTCGACGCTTGTATCTACGGCAGCAGAGGCTGGAATTTGGTCAAGATAGCGCAGTTGATACAGTCCCAATTGCAGAATCAGACGTAAATCAGGAGGCTGGTCTTTCTTTTTGGCAAACTGATCAATCAGCGCATTGAGAGTGCGCTGGCGGCGAATGGTTCCGTAAACTAATTCGGTGAACAAACGGCGATCGAGCACATTCACATCGGCTTGATGCAGCGCTTGATCAACGGCAACATCCGCAAAGGCTCCTTTCTGGATGGCTCGGAGTGCGAGAAACGCGAGTTGGCGGGGATTTTGAGACAACGATCGGCAAGGGCTAAGATTGGCTTATCTAGAATAACAATCGATCGAGTGCGTTGATGAAGTTGCCAAATGGTGAGAATGCTCAACTTGGAGATAAAGTTGAGCGATACTGTCTGAATCTTGCGCACTCTAGAGGCAGAAATAAAGCAATCCTCTTCAGAAGTCGGCTTGGAATCACACTCGACAACAAAGAAATTTTAGAGATTGCGTTATTGGAAGCAGCAGTGACTTTGGATCAATTTGTAGTGGTTTGGCGATCGGCAACGAAATCTGATGTTTCAATCTCTGAGCAAGTGGCAGCGATCGTCGAACAATTACCGGACGATCGCCGCAAGCAGGTGTTTGAATTTGCGCGATCGCTAGTGCTGAAGGAGCATTTCGTTCAATCAGAAACATCCGTCGTCAGAGCAATTCTGGGAATTAGATAAAGGGGCAACAGAAATCCAAACGAAACCCACTAGAATGAGTTGGATTTAGAGAAGAAAGCGGAAAGACACTATGCCCCGTCGCCAAGACATCCATAAGATTTTATTAATCGGTTCTGGTCCGATTGTGATCGGGCAAGCCAGCGAGTTTGATTACTCCGGGACTCAAGCCTGTAAAGCGCTACGGGATGAAGGATTCGAGGTCGTTTTGGTTAACTCGAATCCGGCGACGATCATGACTGATCCCGAAACCGCCGATCGCACCTACATTGAGCCACTCACACCGGAACTGGTGGAGCAAATCATTATTAAAGAGCGTCCGGATGCGCTGCTGCCGACAATGGGCGGACAGACGGCGCTCAATTTGGCGGTGGCGTTGGCGAAAAATGGCGTTCTGGATAAATACAACGTCGAATTGATTGGCGCAAAATTGCCCGCGATCGAGATGGCAGAAGATCGCAAGCTATTCAAAGAAGCGATGGAGCGAATCGGGGTCGGAGTCTGCCCGTCAGGATTAGCAAACACGCTCGAAGACGCGAAAGCGATCGGTCAGCAAATTGGGTCTTATCCGTTGATTATTCGTCCGGCCTTTACGCTTGGTGGAACGGGCGGCGGCATTGCCTACAATCAGCAGGAGTTTGAAGAAATCGCGCAGTCCGGTTTGGATGCAAGTCCGGTATCGCAGATTTTGATTGAGAAATCGCTGCTCGGCTGGAAAGAGTATGAACTCGAAGTCATGCGGGACTTGGCGGATAACGTCGTGATTATTTGCTCGATCGAGAACCTCGATCCGATGGGCATTCATACCGGAGACTCGATCACGGTTGCTCCGGCTCAAACCCTCACGGATAAAGAATATCAACGGCTTCGGGATGCTTCGATCAAGATTATTCGTGAGATTGGAGTCGAAACGGGCGGATCGAATATTCAGTTTGCAGTGAATCCGGTCACCGGTGAAGTGGTCGTGATTGAAATGAACCCGCGTGTGTCTCGGAGTTCGGCGCTGGCTTCTAAAGCGACTGGATTCCCGATCGCGAAGATGGCGGCAAAACTCGCAGTCGGTTACACGCTCGATGAAATTCCCAACGACATCACGAAGAAAACACCTGCGAGTTTTGAACCGACGATCGATTATGTCGTCACCAAAATTCCCCGGTTTGCGTTTGAGAAATTCCCTGGATCGCAGCCGTATCTCACCACGCAGATGAAATCGGTTGGTGAAGCCATGGCGATCGGGCGGACGTTTCAAGAATCGTTTCAGAAAGCCTTGCGATCGCTCGAAACCGGACGGGCAGGCTGGGGTTGTGATAAGCAAGAAGTTCTCCCAAGCCTAGAGCAGATTCGTGCAGGTTTGAGAACGCCGAATCCCGATCGCATTTTCACCGTGCGCCACGCGATGCTGATGGGAATGTCCGTAGATGAGATTTTTGAGCTAACCAGTATTGATCCTTGGTTTCTCGATAAGATGCTCGATTTGCTTGAAACCGAAAAAGCGCTGAAACGATCGAGCCTTAAAGATCTAACGGTTGAGAAACTGCGTGAAATTAAGCGGAAGGGCTTTAGCGATCGTCAAATTGCTTTCGCCACCAAGACGACTGAAGATGAAGTTCGCGCTCACCGCAAAGCGATCGGCGTGATCCCGGTTTATAAAACAGTGGATACTTGTGCGGCTGAGTTTGAAGCCTTGACCCCCTACTATTATTCGACTTATGAAGAAGAGACCGAAGTTCTACCATCGAGCAGGCCGAAAGTAATGATTCTCGGTGGAGGCCCAAATCGCATCGGACAAGGGATTGAATTTGATTACTGTTGCTGTCATGCGTCGTTTGCGCTGCGTGAAGACGGCTACGAAACGATCATGGTAAACTCAAACCCCGAAACCGTTTCAACCGACTACGACACCAGCGATCGCCTCTATTTCGAGCCACTGACCAAAGAGGATGTTCTCAACATTATCGAAGCGGAACAGCCCGAAGGCGTGATCATTCAATTTGGGGGACAAACGCCCTTAAAGTTAGCGGTTCCGCTCGCTGCGTTTCTCAAGCAAGGCACCGTGCCGACGAAAATTTGGGGAACTTCGCCAGATTCGATCGACACTGCCGAAGATCGCGAACGGTTTGAAAAGATTCTGCGCGAGTTAAACATTCAGCAACCTGCAAACGGAATTGCACGAGACTATGCAGACGCGAAAAAGGTCGCACGGCAAATCGGGTATCCGGTGGTCGTGCGCCCCAGTTATGTCCTCGGTGGACGGGCAATGGAGATTGTTTACTCGGACGCAGAACTCGAACGATATATGGTTTATGCCGTTCAGGTTGAACCGGATCACCCAATTTTGATCGATCGCTTCCTCGAAAACGCGATCGAAGTCGATGTCGATGCGATCGCCGACCAAACCGGAAACGTTGTGATCGGCGGCATTATGGAACACATCGAACAAGCGGGCATTCATTCCGGCGACTCTGCTTGCTCGATTCCGACCGTCACGCTGAAGCCCGAAATCGTCGATCGCATCCGCACCTGGACAATTCAACTGGCAAAAGCGCTCAAGGTGGTAGGCTTGATGAACATCCAGTTTGCCGTGCAGGGCGATCAGGTTTACATTATCGAAGCGAATCCGCGGGCTTCTCGAACCGTTCCGTTTGTGTCAAAAGCGATCGGCTATCCGCTTGCGAAGATGGCAGCCCGGATTATGTCTGGTAAAACGCTTGCCGATCTCAATTTCACGCAAGAAGTGATCCCGAAGCATATTTCCGTCAAAGAAGCCGTTCTGCCGTTTGAGAAGTTCCCCGGAACCGATACGATTCTTGGACCTGAAATGCGATCGACCGGAGAAGTGATGGGGATCGATACTGATTTTGGCAAGTCTTATGCAAAAGCAGAACTTGCCGCGAGTCAACGTCTGCCGCGTCAGGGAACGGTTTTTGTCTCGATGAACGATCGAGAAAAAGCGGCGGTGGTTCCAGCTGTGAAAGAGTTAATGGAACTCGGTTTCAAAGTTGTCGCAACGGCTGGAACTCGTAAAACCCTGAAAGAACAGGGTCTCGACGTGGAGCTCGTCCTGAAGCTGCATGAAGGTAGACCGCACGTTCTCGACTCGATCAAAAATGAGCAGATTCAATTAATCATCAACACTCCCACTGGACAAGAGGCACACGAAGACGATCGCCTGATTCGTCGTACCGCTTTGACGTACAAAATTCCTATGATTACAACGATCGCGGGGGCCAAAGCGACAGCGGCAGCAATTCGATCGTTACAATCTGAGGCACTAACGGTTCGGGCTTTGCAAGATTACATCGCTCACTAATCTGCCGAAAGCGGAGCCTAGCTCCGCTCCGCTTTCACCCTCTGTCAGAGGGTAGATGACATTTACAGAACGAAACCTGTATGCCTATAGAACAATTACGGAAATTCAAGCACTAAATTTAACTACGATCGTGCCAGCACTTTTAGACTAAATCTTAAAGTTTTACAAAACGTTCTCATAATTGAGCCATTTCACTATCAATGACATCTCGTTTAAATGACCAGGCTTTGATTAAATTTATAATTCCGTTGCCTAAGAAACAAACGGAATCTGTAGTTTTGGTAATGTGTTGCATAGGCTATAGATCAAGAATTAGACTCGCACGATTAGAATGAACTTTGTTAAATCTTCTCTCATAATCTTTACAAAGCTTAACTCACTAAGGGATAATCCTTAATACAACTGCTTAGTGCCACGGTTGAAGCAATGTTAGAAGCAGCACATCCGTTTACGCTCATCAATTTACGCCCATTGACCGAGTTGTAGTCGCCTTACTTTTGCTTCTATAGGCAATTTCGCTCTAAGCCGCACAAGCTTCACAAATGTCTCACTGCTTCAGCATTCCCAATTTCTCTTTGTTCCCTCACACTCGTTGAAGTCGCTATGAAAACTGCTCAGACCCCCACTGATTCCGTTCGGGCTTACCTGCGTGAAATTGGTCGTGTGCCGCTTCTGACGCACGAGCAAGAAGTGCTGTATGGCAAACAGGTACAGCGACTCGCGATCGCCAACGCTGTCCGGGCAAAGCTGGTTGAGAAACTGGGTGCAGCGCCAGATGATCCAACCTGGGCGCAGGCGGCAGGACTCTCAGAAACAGAACTTCGGCAGGTGTTAGCGGAAGGTGAGCTTGCCAAGCGGCGAATGGTCGAGGCGAATTTACGTCTAGTCGTTTCGGTGGCAAAGAAGTACACCAAGCGCAATGTTGAATTAATGGACTTAATTCAAGAAGGCACGATCGGAATGCAGCGCGGAGTCGAGAAGTTTGATCCCACGAAGGGATACCGTTTTTCGACCTACGCTTACTGGTGGATTCGTCAGGCGATCACAAGAGCGATCGCAGAGAAAGGTCGCACGATTCGCCTACCGATTCACATCACCGAGAAGTTGAATAAGATTAAGAAAGCGCAGCGGAGTTTGTCCCAGCAGTTAGGACGCGCCGCTACATTGTCAGAATTAGCGAACGAATTAGACATTCCCATCTCGCAGGTGCGGGATTATCTCGAACGGGCGAGAGTTCCCTTATCGTTAGATTTGCGGGTCGGAGATAACCAGGATACTGAGCTAGGCGAACTGCTCGAAGACACGGGAATGTCGCCCGAAGAATTCACCACCCAGACTTCACTCAAGCTCGATCTTGATGCGCTGATGGCAGATTTAACCCAGCAGCAAAGGGAAGTTTTAATTCTGCGGTTTGGGCTAGATGACGGCAAAGCGCTGACACTGGCAAAGATTGGCGATCGGCTCAATATCAGCCGCGAACGAGTGCGCCAGATCGAACGTGAAGCGCTGACGAAATTGCGGAAGCGCAAAGGTGATATGGGTGAATATCTCGCAAGCTGATTGATTCCCATCAATTTCTGCGTAGCTGAGGTGATCGGAGTCACCTATTTAACTCTCAAGATAGTCATGCAAATTCTCAAGGCTTGTTACAGTCGGAGAATTGTTCTGGCTCTGGAGAAAGGGTGGGTGAATACTCGATTAGTCAGTCGCAGCATAAATCTCAGTGAGTGTCAGCTTCACTATGAGCAAGGCGGGCAAGAATTACGATCGCTGCCTATCCTGTTTCTGCACGGTTGGGGAATCTCGGCTGAGCCTTATCAGGAAGTTTTAGAACGGCTGTCAGATCAGCATCCGGTGTTTGCACCAGATTTACCGAGCTTTGCGCGATCGTCCTACGACAAGATGATCCCGGACTACAAGACTTATGCAACGTTTCTGGTGGAGTTTTTAGATGCGTTGAATTTGGAGCAAGTACATATCATGGGGCATTCGTTTGGCGGAGGAGTGGCACTGACGATCGCAGCCCTGTTCCCGGAGCGAGTGAAGAGTCTTGCCCTGCTTGGTAGTACCGGAATTCCAACCGTTTCGGTTGCCGAAATTATTCCAAGACGCGCAGCAGAAATGACGGCACAATTGTTTTTACCTAAGTTGGAATTAAAGTTAACTACAATTCCAAAGGTCTTTACGCATAATTTGCTATTCAACACAGCGAACGTCCTGCAAGCGTTGCTGCTTTCGTTGTACGGGGATTTGAGGCATTTATTACCCACGATTCAAGCCCCCGCATTATTGCTCTGGTCAGAAGAGGATTTAACAGAGCCGTTAGCGATCGCGCGTGAAATGGCAGCCACTTTACCGGATGCCAAACTGGTGACTGTGCCAGAAGGCTTTCACGAATGGGGGCTTTGGTATCCAGAGAAATTTACTTCAATGGTGCTTGAATTTACCAGGCAAATTGAAATGGCATAACTACTCGTTCATTTCACGATACGTTGCCACAGCAGACGGTGAAACCCGATTGAGGTAACGGAAAATCCAATACTTAAAAATCGTGTCTAAAATCACCGGGAAGGTTGCAATAAACAAGAAGATAAAATCACGACTTGTGGGTAAACCGAAGTGTCTTGAGACCCCCTCGAGAATGATTTCCCAACCGTGAGGCGAGTGAAATCCAACGAAGACATCAGTAAACAGAATGATGATAAATGCCTTAGCACTATCGCTAAGACCATAAACCGTTTCATCCATAAAAGACTTGAGAATTTCGATTTCGCGTTTGCCGTTCAGCAGCACGAACGTAAACGCGATCGTGCCCAAGATATCAGCAATCCAGTTGCGGATCACGTTTGCACTTTCACCTGAAAATTGTTCTGCAATTTCGGTCGCTTTCTCACGAACTTGGACTTCGACTTGTTGCGATCTCACTTTCGCTCTGGCTTCGACTTCTTCAGAACTGAGAATATTCCGTTCTAAGGTTTCTTTGATAATATTTTCAAACTTCAAGCGCTCCTCAAATCCCTGCATCTCTCTCAGCGCTTCTTCTGCCATTTCGCCATTGATAAAGATTCGGTCTGGATTTTCGATCGTGAACTGTTGCGAAATCCAAGCACCAACAGGTAATCGATCGCTCAGCGCAAAATTACGAGTCACTTGCTGCACCAATAACGGTACAAGAATTAAGACCAAAACAAATCGGACTGCTAATAGCGTTTTGACCTTAGAAATGCGATAGTTTTGAACGACTTCGTCTTCAGATTTAGGATCAAGATCACGTCTTAATCGTCTCAGTGTTGCCAGGATCGATCGGGGAAGCAGCCCTGTTTTATCAGAAATGCTTTCAAAATCTTCGGAAGTTTGCACATCGTTTGTTGGGACTTTTTGAGCTTCAGGTACGGTTAGATCCTGATCGGAATTCTTTTTAGCAAGACCGCCATTGCGCTCGACCGAAAGCATTGCCGTTGAAACGGCTTCAAGTGTTAATTGTTCATCTGCATATCGAGCTAGAATTTCGTCGATAAATCGAAGTTTTTCTAGCGTAATTGAAGACTTATCGCGCAGGGTGGGCACAAACCGGGATGAGCCAACTTCCGTCGTTTCGATCGTGCGAACTTCCTGCGTTGTTTTATTCGGATTCGTAATTGCCAATGCAGCACGACTCCGACGAAATTCGGTTAATCGCATCCGCATCATGCGGAGATATTTCTGTAAATCGGCTGAGAAATACTCAAACGCACTACCGCGCAGTTGAGTCGAATGAGGCGCGATCTTCTTACCGCCAAAATGCTCATTTTCGATCGCTTTGATTTTGAGAGCAGCATCATATGCCTGATCGAGAGCGCGATCGGGCGTTTCGAGGTACCATCGCTCAGCCCGACGCACATAGGCTCTGAACTGCGAAAGTAGCGAATTATTGTTCATGGCTTGTGTAGCAGAAATCGTCGATCGAAGAATGTGGCATGACAGCGTAACGAATCGGTCAGGTTGTTGGCGATCGCTCTATTCTAAAACTGCTTTTGGCTAAAGGTTTAGGATAGAAAGAGCATCTTAAGCAAGTGCTAAGTATCCTAACAAATCCGATTGAGAGGGTTCGGGCAAATGCAAACATTTCCGTCAGTCTGGATTACAGGCGCAACTCGCACTGGTAAAACTGCCCGATTGGTAGCGCAGGCGTGCGAGTGGATGCGGGTGCGAAAATCTGGAATTTTGGTGTTGGCGGCGATCGGGGATAATCGATTGGAGTTGAGCGATCGTCTGACTGATGCGACTCAGGGCAAGTTTCCGTTTCGAGCGACAACTCCGCTCGGATTCTTTGAAGATGAAGTGACGCTGTTTTGGTCGCTGTTGGTGCAGCAGTTGGATCTGAAGGCTCAGTTTCCGGTGCGGTTGCGTCCTGAGAATGAGCAGGAGTTAGCGACAAAATTATGGCGGGTTGAGTTGGATCAAGCGATCGCACGATCGGGAATTGCAGAAGCGCGTTTAGTGCGGCGGGTGCTGGATTTGATGCAGCTTGGTGCGTTAGGTGGGGTTGCGATCGAGGACATTCCCGCGATGCTCGATCAAGGTTTACCGAAATTTGAGGAAGGATTTTCCGAATTGCCGCTCTCATCAGAAACGATCGGCGACATGATGCAGCGCTGGCGATCGTGGTGTTTGCGACGGGGATTGCTCACTTATAGTTTGATTACCGATTTATACGGGCGTTATTTGCTGCATAACCCGACGTATCAAGAGCATTTACTTGAACGGTATCAAGCAGTAATTGCAGATGATGTCGATGAGTATCCCGCGATCGTGCGATCGTTGTTTGAGTTTTTGATCGATCGACGCATCCCTTGTGCGTTTAGTTTTAATCCAGATGGAGCGGTACGCTTGGGGCTGGGAGCCGATCCGGTGTATTTAGCCGAACTGAGCGATCGATGTTCGGTGGTGGAATTGAGCGATCGGGTTTCACCCTGTCTGATGGACGAACTCGGCGAAGCCATTTTAGATCTTGTGACTGATCCCGTTTTCTTTGCCAGTTTGCCGGATACGATTCAAACGATTCAAACCACAACGCAGGCGCAACTCATTCGCCAAACCGCAGAAATCATTATCAAAGCCGTGCAATCGGGAACGGCTGAGCCGCGTGACATTGCACTGATTGGGCCTGGGATCGATCCAATTTCTCGGTATGCACTGCGGGAAATCCTGATGCGCCAAAATATTCCAGTTGAGTTTCTCAACGATCAGCGACCGTTAGCGAGTAGCCCGATCGTGCGCGCTCTGTTAACGTTATTGACACTGATTTATCCGGGACTCGGACGAGCGACCAATCGGGACACGATCGCAGAAATGCTGGTAATTCTCAGTCAGAAATCCGAATCGCCTACGACTTATGCGATCGATCCAGTTCGGGCGGGGTTGCTTGCCGATCATTGTTTTGAGCCGCATCCGGAGCAGCCGCGCTTACTCCCTGCGAATACGTTTCCACGCTGGGATCGTTTGGGGTATCAAGCTTCAGAAGCCTATGAAGGCTTAGTGCGCTGGATCGAATTGCAGCGATCGCAGTTAGAAACCCGAATGATTGCCAGTCCGGTTGTGATGCTCGATCGAGCGATTCAGCGATTCTTTCTCGGTGGCAGTCATTTACCGTTTGATCAACTTGCAGGACTGCGGGAACTGATGGAAACGGCGCAGCATTATTGGGAAGTAGACGATCGCCTCCGACGCAGCGATCTAAGCGATGCACCGCAATCGCTCACCGTGCGAAACTTTATCCAACTCCTAAGAAGTGGTACGGTGACGGCGAATCCTTATCCGGTGCGGTTAGTGCAACCCAATTCCGTGACGTTAGCCACGGTATTTCAGTATCGTTCCATGCGACGATCGCATCGCTGGCAATTTTGGTTAGATGCGGGATCATCGCGCTGGTTGAGCGGGGTGGATTCGCTGTTTGCGGCTCCGTTATTTTTGCAGGATTGGTCGGGGCAGGTGTGGGAGGTGGAAGACACGCAACGGATGAACGAGCAGCGATTACGCCGCATTTTGCTCGATTTGTTAGGACGGACAGAAGCGCGATTGTTCTTGTGCTACAGCGATCTTTCGACAAGCGGACAGGAACAGACAGGAATTCTGACCTCGCTTGTGAATGCCGCAATTCCGTTGAGTTAGATGAAGATTTTCTGCTTCGGTTTGAGCGGTTGTTTGCCCCCTAAATCCCCCAGAATGGGGGACTTTGAGAGTAGACAATAACGTTCAAACCAAAGACCGGAGACGATCGCGCCCATTCCACACAATCCAAAAATTAACGGCTTCACGGGTAGGTCGTACTCTAGTGCGCGGCTTGAAATCTGCAAAATTAGAAACGTTACCCCACACCAAAACGTCGATCGCTCTCCGGCTCGTAAACTGCTTCGTATTGTCGTAATCGATAATACAACCAGCATCAGATTAAACACGATCGCCGCAAAGATTGGAATCGGTTGCACTCGGAGATGCCAAACCTGAACGATTCCATACAGTGCAATCATCGAGGCGATCATAATCGTCTGCCAATTGCACTTCCGCATTGAAATAAACAAGTACAGCCATTGCCCGATCGTGATCGCCGCCAAGAACACCACACTGGGAAGCGATCGCCACCCTGAAAGAATGCTGTACCAGGCATGATTCGCCCAAGTCCACTGAAACGACTGGCAAAAAAATAGCCCGCTCAAATACAGCACTGCCAATCGACGTGCGATCGGTTGAAACTGCTTTTCTTGCCGTCCCAGCGTCCAGATTGCATCGTCATACGACCACAACAATGCAGCAGGAAGACCCAGCACCAAAGGCGGTAACACGCTTCCTTTAGTCACAATCTCAGCCAAGCTGCTGATTAACGCCGAACAAACCGCGATCGCGCTCAACCCAAACAGCACTCCAGATCGACACCAATATGCCAACGGCAAAAACAAAATTGCAGCGACGATCGGCATTTGCAGCGCGATTGAGTGAGATTCAGCATTGAGGTAAATGTTATTCCAGTCTCCCCAATACCCCAGCCCGATGAGTAAAATCGCTCCAATTCCCCAGATAGTAGAGCGGAATCCGTAGGCAATCGCTAGCGCCCCAATTCCCCAGACCAATAAGCTAGAACTCACAGAGGTGCTGTGACTGAACAGTGGGATGATTTGCAGAATGACCCTGCTAAAGAGGAGTCCCGCGATCGATACCGCGATCAATAAGAGTAAGGCGCTGAGAGGATACTGACGAAACTTCTCACGGAGCATAAAAGCGAGTGCGAACAGATGGAAAACACTGAAATATTTTAATTCGCACCCCAGATTTTAATATCTACCTTCAGTATTTATATCGAAAAACGTCACCTTGATTTGATCTACGCGACCACGCATTCCTACGATCTCGCTGAAAAAAGTTGTGCCTGCCTCACCAATGTTCGGTATAAACAAACAGAGAGTTTTGGGTAAACTGTGCGCCCGTTTTTTGCAGTTTTATTAACGATTTTGGTGTGGTTTTACGCGCTTCCTGCTGAAGCCGCAGAACTAGAACGAGTGCCACTGACTTTAGAATTGTTGCAGGAGCGATTGCGCTCCCCGATGCCCAGTGAAGGAACGCGAATGGTCGATCTCAGACGGATGACGATCGATCTGCGTCCTGAAAATGCGGCGTTTCGAGATCAGTTTTACGGTTTGGTGCAGGTGCAACTTCAGCGTCCGGGTGTGCCAGTCGGGTTAGATCTGAGCAATTCGCAGATCGAAGGCGACTTTACCACGAGCAAGTTAGGGTTACGTGCGCCGATCTACGACGGAGAAGCCTTATCAAAATTATTTACACCCACGGAACAAGAGCAGCTAAGGCGCGATCGCAGACGTTTATACAGATTAAGCACCCTCTCGCAATCACTTTTGGTCGCGCCAAAAGAAACCGGAATTACAACTTCTCTGCAACTCACTGTATTTCGTGCCCCGATCAAATTAGTACAAACTAGAATCACAGGATTTGCAGACCTAACAAATACATTTTTCCTGAATCGGGTCGAAGCTCAGGGGGCACTGTTTCCAGCAGGCGCAGACTTTTCTCAGTCACGATTTAGCTTGCCGATGAATTTTGCGGGTGCGAACTTTGGTCGAGAAGTTCAGTTTCGCAACATAATCTTCTTTGCGAAAGCTGAATTCAATCAAGTCCAATTTCGCGGCGAGGCGAATTTTCAGGGCGCAGAATTCCAAGCCACAGCAAACTTCAATCAAGCCGTTTTCTATCAACCGACTAACTTTACGCGGGTGCAATGGCAAGGCAATGCAGATTTTGCTCAGACCCGATGGCGGGAGCAAGCCACCTTTAGTAAAGCAAAATTTAGCCGATCGCTCTTTCTCACCGATGCCACCTTCGAGAAAGCCGCCGTCTTTCGCGAAGCACAGTTCAATTCACTGGCAAATCTGCGCGGAGCCACCATTCTCGATCGTGCCGATTTTAGCTATTGCAGTTTTGCAAAAAGCGCCTATCTGAATGTGGCAGGATTACGATTCGATTCGGATAAAGCCAAAATCCTAGGCGATCCGGGGCAAATTGGGCGGGTGATTTCAGTACCAACACTCCAAGGCAACGAGAATTTATTGCGCGAACTGGTGCGAAACTTTCGCCGATTGGAGCAAATTTCTGATGCCAATCAGATCGATTACACCACTCAGTTATTACGATCGCGCCAACTTAACCGCCAGTTTTTCGGAACCGATCTCAACTCTGCAAGCGTCACCCAATTAAAGCAAATTGGATTTAGTGAAACCCAGGCTAATGCCATTATTCGACACCGAATAGAACAACCCTTCCGCAATCTCACCGAACTGCTCACGCTCGATCAAATCGGCATCGCGACTTATATTAACGTCCGCGATCGCGTGATTGCGGCTGATCCATTACCGCCTGCATTTAATCTCTGGTGGCGCTTTTCGATCGGGTTTCGCTGGATTTGTTTAAGTCTGCTTTTATTACTCAGTCGAGACGGAACGAGCTTTTGGCTGAGTTTTGGCATTGGCATCGTCACGGTCGCCTATTTTAGTGTGTTGTTTTGGCTGGTCGATCGAGCGCGGCGGCGTTATCCTAAACCGATTTTGCCGACGGCTTCTGAGACGATTTCGACCCTTAGTTTCGCGATCGTGCTGTTTTTACTCGGCTTAACCGCCGTGATTCAAACCGCAGATCGCCCCTTCATCACGCTGCTGTGCTGGGCGATCGTCGTGATCCCTGTGCCCTTAAGCTTGACCGTCTGGTTATACCTGCGAGGGCGATACCACGGGTTAATGGAGGTGAGCTACTTCCTGGAAGAAGGCACGTTGCGACAGTTGAGAATCCTAGTTGGAAGACTGCCAACCATTCCGAGATATCCCCTATTTCGAGAGCGCTACTTGCCAATCTTGTGGAACAAGCAATGGAGTTGGTTAAACTATTTTGATTTCAGCCTCAATAATTTTTTGCGCTTTGGCTTCAATGATATTCGGCTCAGGGACGAGCATCTACCGGGACTTGTTTCAATCCTCGTATGGTATCAGTGGACATTGGGTACGCTATATATCGCATTACTCTTGTGGACGCTTTCCCGGACGATCCCAGGACTCAATCTCTTGATCTACTTTAAGTAATGAGGTTCAGCCCAGAGGTATATTTCAAAAAAGTGATTTATTTCAATCTTTGCTTCTAAAATCAATTCAGTCGTTGATCGGATTGCCCTAAATCAATCCTGCGATCGATGCAACCACTGCTGATTTTGTCCGGTTAACTCAGACAAATTAGAAGAAACTGATTCATTTCTGCTTTTAGTCTTCTCCTAAAAGGAGGAATGACGTTAAAAAATCGCGCATTCGGCGCTAGTTGAATACAATTAAAGTCCGAAATTGCAAGTGTGATCTGTTCAGTCCGACTTTAAAGATGGTGTGATGAGGGAACCCGTGAAAAGCGACAATCAACGTTCTGTGAAGCAGAAAGTACAGCCTGTTAAGCCCACGCAAAAATCGACCTTGAAAAAGGTCGCGACGCAAAAAGTGGGACAGCCGCAAAAAACTAAACCGTTATCCCCATCGGGACAGCTCCGCAAAAAGAAGCCTGTCCAGCGATCGAAAGGAATGCGGCTGTTATTTATGGCGCTTTCTCTTAGCGGAATTGCGATGATCTCAGCCACCGCAGGAGCGCTGCTAGCAGTCTCTCTTGCCAGTACCCCCTTGATGCAGCGACAACTTTCCGCCTCTGAAGCCTCGATTTTCAAGAAGGGCGATCGCTTTTCGACCCGGATGAGTCTGCAACTGCCTGCCTTAACTCGTCCAGTCAATATCCTCGTCCTCGGCACAAAAGTTCTCACCACCGATGTCAGTAACGCTCCCGAAGACCTGAAGAAGCTGCCTTATCAAGCCTTGGTGAACTCTTTCGAGGGCTTAACGGATACGATGCTGCTGCTCCGATTTGATCCGGAGAATAAGAAGGTCGTGGTGATGTCGATTCCGCGTGATACGCGCACCTACATTGCAAATCACGGCATGACCAAGATCAACGAAGCGAACGCTTATGGCGGCCCTGCGCTGAGCGCCAAATCGGTGAGTGAACTGCTCGGGGGAGTGGGGATCGATCGCTATATGACGATCAATGTCCAAGGCGTTCAGGCTTTAGTCGATGCCCTTGGGGGTGTCACCGTTCACGTCCCCAAAGATATGAAATACCAGGACGATAGCCAACGGTTGTACATCAACCTCAAAGCGGGACGACAACAGCTAGACGGCAGCAAAGTGCTGCAACTCCTGCGCTATCGTCAAGACGAGAACGGCGATATCGGACGGATTCAGCGCCAACAAATGGTGATGCGGGCATTGATGGAACAATCGCTGAATCCCGGCACAGTTGCCCGTTTTCCGAGTGTGTTGGGCGTGGTGCAATCATATATTGATACGAATCTGACCGTTGAAGAATTAGTTGCCTTAGTTGGATTTGCTTCACAGGTGAATCGATCGAACACCAAAATGCTGATGGTTCCCGGCGAATTTAGCTCCCCCGGCGAGTACAAAGCAAGCTATTGGTTGCCCGATCCGAAGCGAATTAACGGGATGATGGCGCAGTATTTTAATTATGGAACCTCAAGTCTAGAAGCTCCAGATCCTGCCGCGTTGAGAGTTGCAATTCAAGATAGTACGAAGCAAGCCAAGAGCATCCAGACGGCCATGACCGCCTTGGATAATGCGGGTTATCGCAATGTCTACGAAGGGCAAGACTGGAACGAGCCGTTGAGCGTGACGCGGATTGTGGCGGAATGGGGAGATGTCAGTAGCGCTGAGGCGATTCGGGAAGCGTTGGGGTTTGGAGAAGTCCGGATCGAGAATACAGGAGATTTGCGATCGGATGTGACGGTTCAGCTTGGTCGAGATGCGTTGCAGCCGAAGCGATCGGTTAAGCGTCCGACTGCTGAACAGCCTTCAGACAAGTCAACCAGTAAGCTATCGAATTAATATTGAGGGCTGGGTGCTGCGATCGATAAAAACAAACTTTAACGATCGCGAAACCATCTCAGAATTTTTTGGATGAGCGATCGGATTTGCCGCAGGATTCGCCTGATTATCGATGCTTTCCGTTGAGGCGGTGGAGCACCTTGCATTGCCCGACGAACATCTGCTAACCATTGACGAGTATCAGCTGTATCGGGATGGTCAGATCCTAATATTTTCTCCCGCATTGCTAACGCATGGGCTAATAAGGGTTCTGCTTCTGTCACTCGACCCTGCTCATAGTAAAACGCTCCCAGAGTGTTGAGACTCCTTGCCACAGCGGGATGGTCGCCCGCAAACAATCGCTGTCTCATTTCGAGTGATCGCAGGTAGAGCGGTTCGGCTTCACTTAATCGTCCTTGCGAATCGTAGAGCCATGCCAAGTTGTTGAGACTCCTTGCCACAGCGGGATGGTCGCCCGCAAACAGTCGCTGTGTCATTTCGAGTGATCGCAGGTAGAGCGATTCGGCTTCACTCAATCGTCCTTGCGAATCGTAGAGCAATGCCAGATTGTTGAGACTGAGTGCCACATCGGGATGGTCGCCCGCAAAGCGGGACTCTGTGACATTCAGACATTCTGCATACCATGCTTCCGCTTGGCGATAAAGTCCCTGCCCTTGATAGAATCTCGCGAGTGAGACAAACGACCACAGCAAATCGTCTCCTTGCAGTCCTTCTGTGTGCTGTTCTGCAACTTCTTGAAGATGGGGTCGTACCCCTTCAAACCGTTCAATATCTTTCGTCGTTGGATTATGTGGCATTCGACTTGCGATCACAATCATCTCCTCTACAAACGCCGATCGAAAAGCTGCTTCTCCTATCTCTCGAACAACAACGGCTTCCTCCTCGCGCAAATACTGTCGAATCAACGGATGCAACCGACACCACCCCGGAACCTCTTGCTCAAACTGCACCAGTGAGGCATTCTCTAATCGCGCCTTCAATCCTCCCAATTCATACGTTTCTCCCTCCACACGCCGCATCACTCGTTCCGCTAAATCCCACTCAATCCAATCCAACGCGAAATAACTCAACAACCGCGCCACCCGTTGCGCTTCCGGCTCCAGCGTCTCCCACGTCAAATCAAACGCCGCCTTTACCCCTCGCTCTGCTAGCAGATCATCCTCATCCGATCGCACCAGCACCGGATCTTGCATTCCTTTTTCCTGCAAACTCCCGATCACCTGAGCGATCGTCCGATATCGATCGTGCTGCAAATAGCTCCCGACCAACTCAATCCCCAACGGCAAATAGCCCAACGCCGCACAAAGCCGATCCGCCGTCTCCGGATCTCGCTCCACTCGCTCATGTTCTTCCAAACTTGCCAACAGCGATCGCGCTTCCTCTGGTTCCAACACATCCAGCGCGATCGTGACTTGCTTTGGTAAAAGATCCTGTCGCCTCGTCGTCACCAAAACTCGAAATCGATCGTCGGTTGGGAGGAGCGATCGCACTTTCGCCCACTCCGCCACATCATCCAGCACAATCAACACCCGTCCATTCGGCAACCAATGTCGCCAACACCAAACCGCAATCTTTTTCGGCTCGCTTAATTCCTTAACTTTCTCGGTCAATTGCTCCGGAGTCAGGGAAGTTTGCACCCTATCGAGAATTTGAGCAATCAAATCTCCCGTCTGCCCATTCAACCAACACACGCCCCCCGGAAATTTCGCCTTATTTTCACTCGCATACTTTGCGGCAAGCTGCGTTTTCCCCACGCCTCCCATTCCCGCCACCGCCGAAACGACAGCACGATCGGACACGGCAAAAATTTCATCCAACCGCGCCAATTCGAACGTCCGCCCGACGAAATGGGGAGACGATCGATAAGGAATGTCATAGAGTGGCGTTACCTTGTCGGAGCCGGAAGCCGACGAATGCAGTCAAAGCGTAATACTTTGGTTCTCGATCGTCACCGGAGCGTTATAGACGTTCGCTGCTTTCTGCACAAACGAATTCACGATCTGTTGTCCTTGCGGTTGAACCTGCATCGCCTCCATCACCGCTCGAATCGCCGCTGCAACTTCCGTATCCTGTTGCGCCAACGTTTCCACTTCTACGATCGCTTCTTTATATTCTGGCGTTTCTTCTCCCGCCTGAAGTGCTTTTGCTGCTCCAGGTCGTTTTTCCCACAGCAACCTTACTAATTTTCCACCCGTCTCTAACGCTCCTTTCCCCAACGTTTTCCCCACTTCTTTAAATGTTTCGCTAAAAACTAAAGTTGCGATCGCCGCAGCAGTAAAGGTCATCGGTTCCATTTGCATGACTCCTAGTAGAAGCTATATCTTTTCTACTTCAAAACTGATAGTTGCTCCGCAAAACTTCAACGTTTTTATAAAAAGCCTGAACATTAAAGCTAAAAACGGAAACGATCGTCTTCAAAATCGAAATGATTGTGTCAAAAACAAGAACCATCATTTTCAAAACCGGAATAATTGTCTTCAAAACCGAAACGATCGTCTTCAAAATCGAAACGCTCGTCTTCAAAACCGAAATGATCGTCTTCAAAATCGAAACGCTCGTCTTCAAAACCGAAATGATCGTCTTCAAAATCGAAATGATTGTGTCAAAAACAAGAACGATCGTCTTCAAAATCGAAACGATCGCCTTCAAAACTGGAATGATTGTGTTGAAAACAAGAACGATCGCCTTCTTGATCACGATCAAGAACTCAATTTTCGATCTTTCATCAGCTTTAAGCCCAGTGGAGAGGTGAGATTGTAATGCAGTGGCGTGACGGTGATATATCCATCGCGATTTGCCTCCACATCTGTTGGAATTCCTTCATTGGGAATGTCTGGATCTTCGACATCTTCGAGCAGTTCACCCGAAAGCCAGTAGTAAATCTTGCCTCGCGGATCAACCCGCTTCTCAAACACATCCGTATAGCGCCGCACTCCTTGACGAGTCAGAATCGCACCCCGAATTTGATCGCGCTCGATCGCCGGAACATTCACATTCAGCAGCATCAATTCAGACAACGGATCTTTCTTCAATTGCTGCACCAGCGTACAAGCAAAATCTGCCGCAGGCTGAAACTCCTGTGATTGAAAACTGGTGAGACTAAACGCAATACTCGGAATCCCTTCGATCACGCCTTCCATTGCCGCCGAAACCGTTCCCGAATACAGCACATCCGTTCCCAAATTCGACCCGTGGTTAATCCCGGAAAGCACAAAATCAGGTTTCTCATCCAGCAATGCCCAGAGCGCCAGCTTCACACAATCCGAAGGAGTCCCCGAACACGCCCACGCTTTCACCCCCTGACGAAACACCTGATCCATCTGCACCGCTCGAATCGGATCATGCAGCGTTAACCCATGCCCGGTTGCCGATCGTTCGCGATCGGGGCACACCACCGTCACTTCATGTCCCGCCTCTGCCAGAGTATTCGCCAGCGTCCGAATGCCGAGCGCGTAAACACCATCATCGTTGCTGATCAGGAGTCTCATGCTTTCCACTACAATAAACAAGTTCGCAGTTCATTTTGACGCGAATTAGGACTTATAAACTACTGATTATGGCGGCTCAACCGAACGAACTTGAATCACAATTAGATGCCATTCGGCAAGAAGCGAAAAGCGCGATCGCCGAAACCCCATCGCTCGATCAGCTTGAACAATTGCGGGTCAAGTATCTCGGCAAAAAAGGGCCAATTCCGCAAGTTCTCGGCGGCATGGGCAAACTCGATCCGGCGGAACGTCCCAGAATCGGGGCACGCGCCAACGAGGTGAAAGAAGCAATCCAAATCGAGATCGATCAGAAAAAAGCTGCTTTGCAAACGGCAGCGATCGCGGCGCAACTCGAAGCGGAAACGATCGATGTCACCATGCCGGGAGTGGGGCGATCGCAGGGACGGATGCACCCGTTGAACAGCACGATCGATCAAGTCCTCGATATCTTTGTAGGACTGGGCTACACCGTCGCAGAAGGCCCCGAAGTCGAGACAGATTACTATAATTTCGAGGCGCTGAACTTCTTGCCGGATCACCCTGCGCGAGATATGCAAGACACACTTTTTCTGCCGGACGGCAATTTGCTGAGAACGCATACGTCTCCGGTGCAAATTCGCTACATGGAAGCCAATGATCCGCCCATTCGCGTGGCAGTTCCCGGTCGAACCTATCGCCGCGATACAGTCGATGCAACTCATTCGGCAGTGTTCCACCAAATCGAGATTCTAGCCGTCGATGAAGGTCTAACCTTTACTGACCTCAAAGGAACGATCAAAGTCTTCTTACAGGAGTTGTTTGGCGAGGTCGAAATCCGGTTCCGTCCAAGTTTCTTTCCGTTCACCGAACCCTCCGCAGAAGTGGATGTGAAATGGAAAGGACGCTGGCTCGAAATCCTCGGCTGTGGCATGGTCGATCCGAATGTGCTGAAAGCTGTGGGCTACGATCCAGAAGTTTATACGGGATTTGCGGCTGGATTTGGAGTGGAGCGGCTGGCAATGGTGCTGCATCAAATCGATGATATTCGCCGTTTGTACAGCAGTGATTTGAGATTCCTCAAGCAGTTCTAATCAATGAGCTGTTGTGCCGCTTGAATCACCCCGATCGCAATCTGAATGATCGGGAAACAAAGCAAGCAAATCAAGGCAGCCCGACGAGTGCTAACATCTAACGCTTGACGGACTGCCACAATCACAGCCATCAATGTCCAGACCGCGAGTATTATCTCGATCGCGCTTCCTAACAATGGAATCAGCGTCAAAAAGTTGAGAATTTGCGGCGAATAGGCAAACCCGATCGGGCTAAGTAGGGCGCGATAACTCGGTGCGTCGGACTTTAGCCACCGTCCAATTTTCCAAATCGTAAACGTCCAAATATAGTAACTGGCAATCACACTCAAAACATTCAGCAGTAAAACCAGGATAAAAGTGAAGGGTGTAGTTCGCGTCAGCAGCAGGATGGCCGCACTGCCGAGAGCGCGAGACAAAGCCGCGAGAAGAACGATCGTAAAAGCGAGTCGATGCGTTTTGGGCGTATTTTGAGCCGTTTCATAAAGCTGAGCATTCAAGGTCAGCGCAGCACGAATGGTCTGCCAAATTCCTGCCTGAGTAGCACGTTCATTCATAATCTATCCTGCGAAACTTCATTTGCTGACAAGGGGCTGAGATAGTGATCCGTAACAGCACTTTCATAAAAAAGTTCAAATGTGGCAGTGGATCAACCGCACAGTTCAAGAGATTGGTCGAGAGCTAAGAGGCTCGACCTTCAAGCTTATCGTCTCAATGGGTGGATTTTTGATCCTGTGGGGAGTGGTTGCGCCCGTGGGGACGATCGTGTGGTGGCTCAACCAGAATGCTGAAAGTCTAGGTTGGGTCACAGCGCCGGGGTCGAACCCAGTCTCTGATTTACCTCAAAGCGCCTCAGGCGCAAAGATCGATTGTTACATTGTATTCCTACCCGGAATCGGCAACTTTTCGCCCGATGAAATCACGGCAGGTGAAACATACTTCCTCGATCGACTCGTCGAACAACATCAAAGTTGTGTTGCAGTAAAAGATGTCTTTCCTTACTCAGTCGCAAACCGAGATTTAGGCAGTGAGCGAGTGTTCCAGCCGTTGTGGAAACTGGCAAGGGATAACGACGAATTGCTTGGTAGCGTTCTGATTCCCCTTCGTAACCTCTGGCGATTTGCGATTTCATCCGACTACCGCTATAGGCCGGTCTACAGTATGGGAATTGCAGACACGATCGTCGATCGCATGAATGCGGCTCACCCCATTTCCAAGCAGCGGATTAACTTAATTTTGATCAGTACCAGTGGTGGTGCTCAAGTCGCACTGGGGGTAACTCCTTATCTTGCTGAATGGTTGAATGCTCGATTAACCGTGGTTTCGATCGGAGGAGCATTCGACGGGAAAGCCGGATTTGATCAGGTAGATCACATTTATCATTTTCAAGGTCAGCAAGACTTAGTGCCAACGCTGGGCTATGTGCTTTTCCCGTCGCGCTGGAATTGGACAGTGGGTTCTCCGATCAATCAAGCTTTTCGGCAAGGGCGATTCACGGTATGCAGTAGTGGATCGCATGAGCATAGCGGGGATAAAGGCTATTTCGGAACTGCGATCGCGCCCAACAATCGCCCCTATGTTGAACAAACGATCGATCAAGTTGCACAGTTGCCGATTTGGTCGATCAACCAATCTTTAGTATCTCAATGTCTCCAGCGCTCAACTCAGTAGTTTGATACCGAATTCAACATAGAACGCGACAGATTGTACTCAAAGTCCCCCAGAATGGGGGATTTAGGGGGCGAGGATCTGACACATTCACAAATCAATTTGGTATGAGAAGCGATCGATCGCTTCTCATACTATTAAAAAGCGGCGGCTTCACACACAGACTCAATCAGCCTGAATGAAACCGCCGCCAAAATCGCTTAGGTCTTTAGATCTTCGTGCCGCAGTTCGGGCAGAACTTATTGGTCGGAACGTTCTCTGTACTGCAATTCCTACATTCGATCGTTTCTGCTGCCCGCTCTAAAAGCTTGCGTTCAGGCAATCCCATCATTTGAGCATTGCTCTTACCAGATGGAACCATCGGATAGCAGTTTTCGTTCTTCTTCACGCGGACATCCATCAGCACCGCACCAGGGTGAGCAATCATCTCGGCGATCGCAGCTTGCAACTCTTCCCGCGTCTCCACAATCATGCCTTTGATGCCGAATGCCTCTGCCAATTTGACAAAATCTGGTGTCCCCACCTGCATATTGGAATTCGAGTAGCGCTCATCGTAGAACGCTTCTTGCCATTGGCGCACCATGCCCTGCCAACCGTTGTTAATAATCACGGTTTTGACGTTGATGCCGTACTGTGCCAGCGTTCCAAGCTCCTGAATATTCATCTGAATGCTGGAATCACCGCTAATACAGATCACTTCTTCGTCTGGAACTGCCACTTTTGCACCCATCGCCGCAGGCATTCCAAAGCCCATCGTTCCTAGCCCTGCGCTAGAAATCCAGCGGCGGGGGCTATTCTTGAGAAATTGAGCCGACCACATCTGATGCTGTCCTACATCGGTGGTATAAAAGGCGTTCGGGGCTTGCTGTCCGATTTCAAAAATCACCTCTTGCGGCGACAGCACCCCCGGATATTGCGGCACAACGAGCGGATAATCTTCGCGCCAGCGATCGACTCTTGCAAGCCACGCTTCGGTCTGCGTCGGGTTCGCGGGATCACCTTCTTCGCTGCTACGCTCCAACAAATCCGTTAGAACTTGCTTCACGTCACCCACGATCGGCACATCTGGCAAACGCACTTTACCCACTTCTGCCGGATCGATATCGATGTGAATCACTTTGGCGCGAGAGGCGAATTCGTCCAGCTTTCCAGTCACACGATCGTCGAATCGCGCTCCTACGGCAATCAGCAAATCGCACTCAGTCACCGCAAAGTTTGCGTAAGCCGTGCCGTGCATTCCCAGCATTCCAACCGAGAGCGGGTGATGCTCATCAAAGGCACCCAATCCCATCAGAGTTGTGGTGACAGGTAGCTTGAAGCGCTCTGCCAGTTCTTTGATTTCTGCGTGTGCGCCTGCTGCGATCGCGCCACCACCGACATACAGCAAAGGACGCTGCGCTTGCCGAATCAGCTTTAATGCCTGCCCAATTTGGCGCGGATTGCCTTTTACCGTCGGACGATAACCCGTCAAGCGCACCGAACCTGGCTCAACGGGAACATAATCAAATTGCTCAACACCGACATCTTTCGGCACATCGATCAGCACAGGCCCCGGTCGTCCACTGCTTGCAATGTAAAACGCTTCGGCAACGATTCGCGCCATCTCTCGCGGATCGCGCACAACGTAGGAATGCTTGACGATCGGTAAAGTAATCCCGTAGATATCGGTTTCTTGAAAAGCATCACTGCCGATCGCGGGTCGCGGAACTTGTCCGGTCACAATCACCATCGGAATCGAGTCCATGTGAGCCGTGGCGATTCCGGTGACAAGATTGGTCGCACCAGGGCCAGAGGTTGCAAAGCAAACTCCCACTTGTCCGGTTGCACGAGCGTATCCATCGGCTGCATGAGCGGCTCCCTGCTCATGACGCACAAGAATGTGCTTGAGGATTCCAGCTTGTTCAGCCCGATAAAGCTCGTCGTAAATGGGCAGGATCGCCCCGCCTGGATATCCGAAAATGTGCTTAACACCGTGGCGACTAAGACTATCGATTAAAGCAAAAGCACCCGTCACCTTTTGGACTGCTGATCGTTGCTGCAACTGCACTGGAGTAACCTCTTCGAGTACGCGCGATTGGATAAATTGGAAGATTTTTGTATCGTAGGATGCAAGTAATAGAAATATAGTGTAAAGCTGATCCCTATCTGTGTCGAGAGAAAGACTGAGGAAATCTTTTCAAGAATTCCCGCTGCGTCAGACGTTTGAAATTTAGCGGACGATCGCTGCGTCAGAAGATCTTGACATCACTTCAAGCTCCGTAACATTGATCGTTACCCATCAGGAGAATCTTAATTAATCCAGCTTGTGTTGTGGCTGAACTAAGGGAAGAGTCCTGTCTGGAATTCATAACTTTAATCTAGCTTGTAATGCTCAACGATTTCACTAATGATCTCACTAATGAAAGTTGCAGCCGTAACTACAGCATTCGAGGGTTTAACAATTCCTTTAACCGTTGTGGGAGATTGCCATAGCATCAGATGTTCAACGGGTGGATCGGCGTAGAAATGAGTTGCGTTTCCCCCCATCATTAGAGAACTCCAGTGAGTAAAGTGATCATGGCTGACCCGGTGAATCGGGAACTCCCCGAATAAAGGAACGCCCCAACCATCGATCGCAATCAGCGCTGCAATCCGGATTCCTTGGCGCTGCCATATTCTAGCCGCCGCGATCGCACCCACGACTCCAGCACTAAACGCAATGATCAGCACTGCGTCCTGCGGGGAAAAGAAATCGAGAAGATGCCGGGGTGAATAAACGGGGAAGCGGTCAGACGGAAAAACCTGACAGTTTCCCAAAGATAGCTTTGAGAGAAACGCATCGGTGAGCGCAGGCGGGTGCATTCCTGGACAAATAAGAATTTCCATTACTCTGGGTAACAATATTTCACTAATCCGCTCCGTCCCCCGGTGGGGGATGTTAGCCTGAAGCTAGACCAAGACATTCTACGAAAGCAAGGGGTTTTACACCGTGGTCGCGACTCCAGAAAAGCTCGAACATTCTCACTCTCATCATGTATCTTCCAACTCAGAGCGGGTAGCTGTACTGCTGATGGGATATGGCGAGGTCGAAAGCTACGAAGACTTCGCAAATTACAACGAACAAGCTTTAAATCTCCTGACTGCAAAGTTTGCACCTGTCCCTACCTGGGTTTATCCACCTTTAGCAAAGCTTTTAGCAGTCTTCGATCTGCACGAGTGGGGACATCAGCACGGTCAGTTTGTTTCTCCCCATAATGCGATCTTTGAACAGCAACGTGCAGGAGTCGAAGCCGCACTGCAAGAAAAATGGGGCGATCGCGTCCAAGTTTTCAAGGCGTTTAACTTCTGTAAGCCATTCTTACCTGAACAAGTATTAGCCGAGATTAAAGATCAGGGATTCACAAAAGTTCTGATTTATCCCTTACTGGTCGTTGATTCTATTTTTACCAGTGGGATTGCCGTCGAGCAGGTGAACAAAGCTTTAGAAAATTCAGTCGATGATGGCGAACATTGGCTGAAAGGGACTCGCTATATTCCCTCATTTTTCGATCGACCCGAATATATCGACTTGATGGCGCGGTTAGTCGAATCTCAAATTCACTCTGATCTCGCTGGAGCCTATCTTCCCTCGCAGATCGGCATTGTTTTGATGAATCACGGCTGCCCCCATAAAGCAAAAGGATTCACCTCCGGCATCACCGAGAGCCAAGCGCTTTACGACAAAGTGCGCGATCGCTTGATTGATCGCTATCCGCTGATTTCAGTAGGCTGGTTGAATCACCAAACGCCGCTGATTGAATGGACGCAACCCAACGCTGATCTTGCAGCAAGAAACCTGATCAACCTCGGCGCGAAAGCGATCGTCTTTATGCCGATCGGCTTTGCCACCGAAAACCACGAAACGCTGCTAGATGTTGAACACATTATCGAGAAGCTGCATCGCAAGCACTCAGATGTGAAATATGTCAGGATGCCTTGCGTGAATGACAATCCTGACTTTCTAAAGATGGTTGCAACATGGGCAGATCCGCAGATTGAATCGCTTTTGTCTGAGCAAGCGGCAGCGGTTGTTCCCGTTCACGGAGAAATTCACCATCATCATGATCACGGGCATCACCATGCACACGATCATGGACATCACCATCATTAATAATCAGTGAACGTTAAGGGGAGAGGCGGTTCTGCGCTTCTCTCCTGCTCAGTTGAAAGATTTTGATTGTGCAATCTTAAACATCGCGTTATAATGTCAAAGCCTAGTTACGGGATGTAGCGCAGCTTGGTAGCGCGCCTGCTTTGGGAGCAGGATGCCGCAGGTTCAAATCCTGTCATCCCGATTTCTTGTGAAGGAAAATGCAATTTCCCGAAAGAAAGCGTAAGACTGAATCTGTAAGTCTGAGCTGGGGGCTACATCTACTCTATACAAAAGCAGAGCGATAAGGGGGACACCGATTCGCTAGCTCATTATTATATGTCGGAAACGATCGTAGCCTTTTCTGCACGTTTTCCACTACCCACATCGCACTTTCAGCGTCCAAATACATCCATGCATCGCTTCTTTATCTTCATTTTGGCGACAGTGGTCAATTTGATTATGTTCAAACCGCCCGCTGCCGCCCAGACTCCTGGGTCAGAAACCCCAGACCAACTGCGCCAACAGATTCAGCAGCTACAACAGCGTCTGCAAGATTGGGCACAGCTAGACCTTTATAGACAAGCCAACGCTAGTTTGTTACCTACCACAATGGATGAGAATCGAGCCGTGTTCTTTGGCGATTCTATTACCCAGTTTTGGAATCTCTCTGCCTATTTCCCCAATCGCCCCTATATCAACCGAGGCATTTCTGGGCAGACGACTCCTCAGATGCTGATTCGATTTCGTCCGGATGTGATTGCACTGAAGCCGCGTGTAGTCATAATTCTCGCAGGAACAAATGATATTGCGGGCAATACGGGTGCGATGACCTTGGACCAAATTCAGGATAATTATGCGTCGATCGCAGAGTTAGCAAGAGCGCATCAGACTCGCGTGGTGTTTGCGTCTGTGCTGCCGATTCATGATTATGCTGCAAACAAGATTTCGCCAGGGCGACCACCCACAAAGATTGAGGCGCTGAATCAATGGCTTAAAGGATACTGCGCTGCCGTGTATTGCACTTATTTAGACTATTACAGCGCAATGCTAGATGCCCAAGGCAGGCTGAGAGCCGATTTGTCAGACGATGGACTGCATCCCAATTCAAAGGGTTATGCTGTTATGGCTCCGCTTGCAGCGGCGGCAATTCAGCAGGCATTGAGATCCCCTTCTAAGAATTAGATGATTCTCATGCAGCGAACCGACTGACACGATCGGGCGAATTTCATACCCCATTCGACAAGAAACACCGAACTGAAATTCTCAATCCGGTGACTTGATAGATCGATGGAAACTAAGGCGTAGGAATTAGGGATCAGTCTGCAACACTTGCGGATGGAGCAATCCCACCATTTGTTGGATGCCGCGATGAATGCGACGAGTCACCGTCATCGGACTGACTCCGATTTGTTCCGCCACTTCTTTGCGCGACAAATCATGCAGGAAAACATACTCGATCGCTTGGCGCGTTTTATCTTCAAGCTGGTTGAGCGCCCTCTGCAACTGTTGGCGATCCTCCTCAAGCACCTGCAAGGCTTGATAGCGGGCATCAGGCAGCGTGTCACCTAGCGTCATCGGCGAATCTAACTGCTGGCAAACCGTCGCATCTAAACTTAGCGGTAAGCGGTTCTTCGCCGCCAGTTTGCTTTCGCGCCATTCGTTGACGGACACTTTCAGGACATCTGCAATCTCTTCGTCGCTCGGTTGACGCCCGAACGCCTCCATCAGTTGTTCTCGAACTCTCTGACCTTCTTTGTTTAATTGCTGCCAGCGACGGGGAATTTTTACCGTACCGGCTCGATCGCGGAGGAAATGCAGCATTTCACCCCGAATATAAGGAACCGCAAACGAGCTAAAAGCACAACCCTGGTTTGGGTTAAAGCGTTCGATCGCTCGAATTAGCCCTAAGTAGCCAATTTGTTCAAGGTCTTCGTAGGGTTCTGCACATTGATGACTTACCCGATGAGCGATTTTACGAACCAAACCTGCGTTCATTTGTACCAACTGATTGCGGAGTTTCACCGAGGGATTTTGGTGATACGAAACCAGTAATTCCATCCCGCGAGAACGTAAAGAAGATTGAGTTGCCATCATCCACCACAAGATCAAGGTTCACATCAGCGTTGAATCTATTTTCTGTAGAGAGGCATTGTAAAACCATCGTCGATCTACGGTACTGATCGAATTTATGCTGGTACGAATTCGGCAAAATTACGCAGATATTCAGTCTTTATGTGGACGGCATTTGAATTAGTTTTAGGCTGTGATCTGCGTCATATTCCTAATGTGATTGCACTCTGTCTAGAGTGTGATCGAGGTCGCTTCTTTTGACAGAGGGAAACCAATGTAACGAATTTTATTGTGATGCTATACCTTACTAAAACTTAGAAGGAATGGAATTTATGGCAGCTAAAGACGAAAAAACAATGCAACAAGAAGCGCATTCTTCTGAAGTTGAAAAAGAGCCAAAAACTGCAAAAAAATCAGCAAATTCTGAGGTGGATAACGCACCAGATATTGAATCTTTGACTGAAATTTTACATGGCGATCCTACTGAAATTGAGTCCGAAGAAGCGATCGACTCGATCGACGAGTGGGTGGATTTTCTCAAGGGTCACAAGGAAGAAAACATCAAAGAACTGTCAGCATCCCTGAAAGAATTGAAAAAACTTCTGAAGGGTAAAAAGACCGAAGCAAGCCAAATTGTAGAAGTGCTGGCGAAACTGGGCGAGCAAACCAACGAGATCGGCGACGAAGCGGGTCGTGGTGTGAAAGGCCCGATGCATACGTTGGGTAAAGCGTTAATCACGTTTAGCCACAAGATCGAGCGAGCTGCGGCAAAAGCAGAGAAGGAAGCATAAGCTTAGATTTCGCATCAACAAAGAGGGGCGATCGAGACTTTTGAATCCCGATCGCCCCTTGCTTTTGAACAAAGTTAGCCTTCGCTTTCTAAAAGTTTTTTGACTTCGAGTAGTTCTAGTCGATGCTGTTCGCTGACTTCGGGGTAGGACAAATTCAGGGACTTGAGTTTACTGATGATGATGTTGGAGACAGCCAGACGAGTAAACCATTTATGATCGGCTGGTATGATGTACCAGGGTGCATGATCTGTACTGGTATGGCTGAACACCTCTTCGTAAGCTTCCATATACTTGTCCCAATGTTGCCGCTCTTTTGCATCCGTGGCGGAAAACTTCCAGTTCTTTTCGGGCTGCTCAATTCGATCGAGAAATCTCTTTTTCTGCTGCTCTTTCGAGACATTTAGGAAGAACTTTAGAACAATGACTCCGTTGTTAACTAAGTATTCTTCAAAGTGATTAATTTGCTTAAATCGCTTCTCCCAAAAATCTTTGCCTAGTGCTTCTTTGGGTAGCTTTTGCTTTGCTAGCAATTCTGGGTGAACCCGCACCACTAGAACTTCTTCATAATAAGAGCGATTGAAAATTCCAATGCGCCCGCGTTCGGGTAAAGCTTTCGTCGATCGCCACAAATAATCGTGATCTAAGTCTTCTGAAGAAGGGGCTTTGAAGCTGAAGACTTGGCAGCCTTGAGGATTTATCCCTGACATGACGTGCTTAATAGTGCTGTCTTTTCCGGCCGCATCCATCGCTTGAAATAGAATTAACAAGGCGTAGGAATCGTGAGCATAGAGAATGTCTTGATATTTTGCGAGCTTCTGAACGCCTGTCTGAAGCTCGGCTTGAGCCGCTACTTTATCTCTTAAGCCATCTGTATGAGCTGGATCGTAGTCCTTTAGCTTAATTTTCTGATTGGGCGGCACTATAAATTGATCGTGTTTCATAAGGATTCTCATGGAGGCTATTCCCCAATTATGGTTAGCCTGCTGAGGATGAGGACGCGATCGCAACGTTCTTTAAAAAATTTAGCGGACGCAATTGTTTCAGCGTTTCGAGTTGCTCGGAGTTTCGGACTAAAAGCGCACCTGCAAAGGCAAGAGAATTCACCGCGATCGCACTATATTCGGCTTGTGATCGCGGCACAATCATCATCCATTCTCGCGTTGCTAAAAAGTTATAGGGAGCCGATTGTATAATTTGATTAGAATCAATTCTTACGGCTTCGAGTAACTCCCAATAGCGTTCTAGAAGTTGCTTAGCGGTATCAATTCGATCAAGTTTTGTGAAGGCATGAATAAAGGGAAATTCGGGAATTGTGGTAATGCGATCGGTAGAATTTACAGCGTTAATTAAGGGGTCGATCGGTAAACGAATTCCCTCAACAAACGGGAATGGAACCAGTTGTAGATGCTTGTGACGCTGGCTTGCTCCTGCCACTGAGCCGGCATTATAAAACGCTAATCCATCCACTTCGGCTAAACATGCCCATAGTGCTGCAAAATCGTCCAGCGTTAATAAAGCTTCTTGTTCTTCAAAGGCACGAGTAATAATTAATAGGTGATGATCGGCAACGTTGAATTTATTCAAAAGACAAACGTGAGTGTCAGAAATATCAACAACAAATAAATCGCGATCGTAGGGAAGAAATGGATTAATCGGTTTTCCAGTTGCAATCTCTTCTTGTTTTTGTTTCAGGTCGGAGACTTCTTTGCGAATCAGATTGGTGACAGTGCGGACGAGAAATTTCGCGCCTGCTTGCTCGATAAATTCGTGAGTGGTTGGAATTGAAAGGAGTGCGCCACAAGAAAGCGCGTGTTGCGTTTGCTCGATCGTGCGTTGCCACAGAACTCCGGGATTTTCCAGTAACCGAAGATGCACAGAGTCAGACACAAATTCAGACACAAATTCAGACATAGTAAAGAGCAAGAATTACCACTTTCAACTATTTCACATCTTCGTAGCGCTGGCGATGCGCGGTCAGTTGGGTGATGTAGCCGGGATCAAGTTTTGCAAGCTGCCACTTTTCGTAAAAAATCTTGGCGGATTCGGCTTTGATCGGGTCTTCTTCACGGGGCAGTACGGTTTTATCGGTGGCGTATTTGCGGCCGGATTTGTGGTTCGCGTAGCGGCGCGATCGGGTGTATCCCATCTGCAAAAATTTCCGCGCCATGTCCATGCCGACAAAATCACCTTGCGCTTTGTAGTCTTGAAAAAGCTGATAGATCTTATCGGCTGAAATTCGCGCAATCTCTGGAGTCTTGAATCTCCAGTGTGGCAGAATCTCGCTTTTGTAAGGCTCGACTAACAGAACACCTTGTTCGCCTTTCCCGACGCGGTAGAGTTCCGGGTGCTCTCTGAAATTGACCTGAGTGAAATCGATCGAGTAATCAAATGCCATCGGTGGAAATTCGACTCTAAACCGATTCAAGCAGGCGCAAGATTTCTAGTCATGCCCCACGAGAACGATTTCTGGAAAAGAACAGCAGAACCAACGCGATCGCGCTGCCAATCGCCGTGACTGAAATGGCAAATTGAGCAAACTGACGAACGGCGATCGCCAACAATGCCCAAACGATCACACCTGTAAATGCAACATCTCGATATCGAATCACGATCGCGGCTGTGATCGCTGCGGCAATCAAAATCATGATCACTGTCGAGATCGTGCCATCAATCCCCGCTCCAGTCCAGCCCGAAGCATACAAAGCAGACGCAACATTCACGATCGACGCAACACTGATCCAGCCCAAGTAAATACTAATTGGAACCTGAGCTAACCATTTTTCCTCACGCGGAACGCGGCTATTGGGGAATCTAGACCACAAGTAGGCAGCAACCAGGTTAATCAGAATTCCAAACATCAGTGCAACAGATAACCAAAACTGCTGCAACTGAAAGGCATACACCCAAACAATTTGAAAGAGAGATGCCCAAATGATTGGAGCGCGTAACTTCAGCAAATGGGAATTAAAACGCTGAGACGGTAATGCTTGATAAATTCCGAAACCAATCAGCCCAAGATAAATCACGCCCCAAATCGCAAACGCATAATTTGCTGGCGTAATCCGTACACCGCCTAGAATCGTGTTTGCGACTGCTCCAATGCTCAATCCTCGCAGCGGGAAGAAATTAGAGAGTGCATTAATGACGATCGCAGCCAAAATTGCGGCAATAGTTCCAAATTGGAGCGCCACTGTAACCGAAGAATTTCGCCCAGATTCCTGCATATCACCTCTCGGAACTCGCTCTTATACCGTAGCGATATTTTGGGCTGCGATCCTCTTTCTGATTTAAGATTTCTCGCTCGGTTCGATCCACTTCCACATCGGGTGGCTTTGCCCTTGCTGGCGAATTTTTAAGACGGTTTGTTCGAGCTTTTGCTGCTCCTCGATCGGCAACCCAAATAGAATATTCCGGCTCTGCCAAACTAATACGCTCAGCGTCATGCCAATACAGAATCCGAGTCCGACAGTGGCAGGCAAATTCGAGATCAGCCCGTGTCGTAGGGCTGCCCAAGTGAAATAGTCCTGCATGAGTGAAATCGGGTAGCGCAGCTCCCAGAGGCTCCATGCCCCGATCGTTAGCCACAACCCGATCACCACAAGCCACCGCCCGATCACCGTCGATCGATGCAGACGTTGAACTGCCGCTTGAAATTTTGGATCAAGTTCGACTTCGGGTGAGTCAGGAGGTGTCATATTCTTCAATCTAATCGCTAGTCGCCTCAGCCGTCACAGGTGCAAATGCGCGTCCCCGCTTTTCACGCCAAAGTGCTAACAATGTACTGGCAATAAAGATGCTTGAATACGCTCCCATCGTAAATCCGATAATCAACGCTAACGCAAAGTTCTTCAGCGTTTCTCCTCCGAAGAAAAAGAGCGCAAACAGCGTTAACAAGACGGTTAATGTCGTATTGAGCGATCGTGTTAACGTCTGATTTACCGCATCATCCACGATTTCGTTGATATGCCGACCGGGATTAAGTTGGATTGTTTCGCGGACGCGATCGTAAATCACCACCGTATCGTTGACCGAGAAACCAACGATCGTTAACAGCGCCACGACAAATAAACTATCGACTTCGGTTTTCAACGGGGTGAGTCCGAGAATCGCGAAGAAGCCGACCGTGATCAAAACGTCGTGGAACAGCGCGATGATGGCGAAGAGCGCGTAATCCAATTCAAAGCGGAACGTCATGTAGAGCGTGATACCTGCAAAGGAAACGATCAGTGCGATTAGGGCGGATTGAAACAGTTGTCGCCCGATCGTCGGCCCAACCGTGTCGATCTGCGTTTTTTTCGCATCAAACTTACCGACTTTTGATTCGAGTTCTGCTTGCAGTTTAGTGCGCTGATCTACGCTGAGCGTATTCGTCCGAATCAGGGCAGCGCGCTGGTCTTGACCGACGAGTTGCAGGCTAGCATCTCCTAGATTCTCATCGCGCAGCACTTCGCGGATCGCGTCGAGGCTGATCGGTTTGTCGCAGTTTCCAGGCTGACTGCAATCGAGTTCTACCTGAAGCCGCGTTCCGCCTTTGAAGTCAAGCCCTGGACGCAACGGCGTACCAATTTGAGTTTGCAGAATCACCATCGCAATGATGCCTGCAAGAATACAGAGGGCAGAAATCGTCCACCACAATCCCCGTTGGCGAATGACATTCAGTTTCATCAAGTGGTCTCCGAGATCGATTGTTTAGCTTTATGCAGATTGGGACAGAACCATGCCGGCTTGCGGAGTCCCGGAAACGTAATCGCGTACATCATCAGTGTGCGGCTGCAAGTGACTGCGGTGAACATACTGATCGCAACCCCTAACAACAGCGTTACGCCAAATCCTTTGACCAGTCCTGAACCGAACCAGATCAAGGCAATACAAGCGATCGCAGTCGTCACGTTACTGTCAAGAATGCTGGAGAAGGCGCGGAAGAAGCCGGATTCAACCGATCGATACAAAGTCTTTCCGGCAAGTAACTCTTCACGAGTCCGCTCAAAAATCAGAATGTTCGCATCAACCGCCATCCCGATACTGAGAATGAATCCGGCGATTCCAGGCAGTGTCAAGGTCACGCCTAAGAGCTTGAATCCGGCATAGGTTAAGAGCGCATAGATGATCAGAGAAATTGCGCTGATTACACCCGGCAATCGGTAATACACAATCATGAAGCCGAGAACCAACAGCAATCCACCGATTCCTGCGTAAATGCTGCTCTGAATACTATCGCGTCCCAGAGTTGCGCCGACGGTGCGGTTTTCAACGACTTCGACCGGGAACGGTAACGCACCCCCGCGTAATTGCACCGCTAAGTCGGTTGCTTCTTGAGCGGTAAAGCGTCCGGTAATCGTGGCTCCTCCGCCTGTAATTCCGGTTTGAGCGAATTCTGCACCCACAGACGGGTAGCTGATTAATCCGTTATCGAGGAAGATGCCCAGCGATCGACCCGTTCCCGCTAAACTTTTGGTCAGTTGGGCGAACTTATCGCCGCCTTCCTGGTCAAATTTGAGACCGACGCTAAACGCATCTGAGCCAGGGGCGGATTCTGCAAAGGCATTCTGTAAATTTTTACCGACTAGCGCGGGTGGATCGAATAGTGTTGCGATCGCTTCGTTGCTGCGTTTGATGGCGGCTTGATTTTCCTCGATTGCTTTTGCGTCGTCGGATTTACGCAGTTCGGCTTGCTTTCTGAGGAACTCTTGGCGGATCGATTGTTCGATCCGGAGCCTGTCTTCGGTTCCGGCTTTTTGTGCCCGGAAGTCAAGCTGTGCGGTTCCGCCTAAAACGCGCTCGGCTTGTTCCGGGTCGTTGACTCCGGGCAACTGGACTAAAATTTGATCTTCGCCAGCCGTCTGAACGAGCGGTTCGGACACGCCCAATCCGTTAATCCGACCTTCGATCACGCGCTGCACGTCTTCAAGCTGCTGCTGCGTGATTCTTTGCACATCACCCGTTGGCTTGACCTGGATCGTAATCTGCGATCCGCCGCGCAGATCCAAGCCGAGCAGGGCTGGAAAATGGCGCTGATCGAAGATGATGTAGAGCGAACCCAGCACCAGCACCAAAATCAGTATTAATAATCCTCGTTGCCGTCCCATAGCCAGTCTTTATTATGACAAAGGCTATGATAGCGCTTTCTTTGTATGACGTTGCATTCGATACGGTTTCAGCAACAAAAACGCCTGATTGGAAAGATGAGCGATCGCGCTTTGTGTTGGCATCCCTAAGTGTGAATCGATCGAAGGTCGGCTTTCGTCTTCTGAGTTGTAGGCTGCGATCGCACAAGTATACTGACAGCGCTTCACGATCAAATCAATCTGATACCGAATCAATTTATTAATGCGATAGATCCTTCGCCCCCTAAATCCCCCATACTGGGGGACTTTGAGAATCCGAAACAGATTTAGGCTTGAAGTCCCCCACTCGTGGGGGATTTAGGGGGCTTCCAAGATCTGTCGCACTCAAAAATCAATTTGGTATGAGGCGATGGCGATCAAGGATTGGAAGTGGCACTGCACGATCGATTAGTCGGGGTTGAGGAGCGCTTGGAATCGATCGTCTTGCCGACGAAATTTCTCTTCAATTTATACCAAATTAAACATAAAATGCGACAGATCATACTCAAAGTCCCCCAGAATGGGGGATTTAGGGGGCGAGAATCTGTCGCATCCACAAATCAATCTGGTATTACTCAACCACAGGTAATGGCGTGTTGCAGAATGGCAATCGCTGAGTCAACCTGCTTTTGGAAGCCATAACAGCAGGCTTTGCCGTAATTCAGTAACGCGGAATCAGCAGAGATCAAGTGCGATCGCTGATTCCATTGGGCATCCTCAGACGGTATACCTTTCTATCCCTAAAGCAGTTCTACCCGATGGCATCCCAGAATCTTCCCGCCCAGCTTTCAGACACCGACCTCGAAGAAATCAAAGCCGCCCTTGCGACGATCGAAGCCCAGATGCCGTTTCTAGTGCATCTCAGCACCGAAGAACGCCGCAAGCTATTCAAGATGGGCAACAAAAGCCTCTCGTTTGTCAACAACAGCTTGATCGCCGCTCAATCCAATCCCGATATTCTCCCTGCCAGCTTCGATCTCGACAAGTTCAGCAGCAACTATGAACTCGCGACTACCCTGACCGAAGTGCTTCTGAGACTGCAACAACTCACCGAAAAAGTAGACGATACCTTAATCTCTGTGAGCAGCGAAGCGATGACCGATAGCCTCACCGTCTACGACTACATCAAAACCGCTTCTAAAAAGACTCCGGGACTCAAAGCTGTTGCCGATCAGTTGGGCGAACGCTTCAAAGCAACTCGCTCCAAGGCATCGAAAGAAGCGCCGACTCCTGCATCCGTTTCTTAACCAAGCTCCAATACTCGCTGATGAATCATTGAATCTCGTTGGCGAGTGTTGATCACTCATTCACGAGTCTTTATGACTCACGCACGAGTGTTTGATCCTCGCGGGCGAGTGTTGATCACTCATTCACGAGTTTTCGATCGTCGTTCACGAGTATTGATCACTCACGCACAAGTCTTCGAACGTCGTTCACGAGTGTTGATCACTCACGCACGAGTCTCGAATCCTCGTCGATGAGTCTTGACCGCTCGTGGATGAGTGCCAGTTTCTAGAAGGAGTTGTCGATCGCTTCGTTTCAGTCAGCTTCAGCCCCCTGAATCCCCCAAATTTGGGGGACTTTGAATGACAAAAATTTCCTGGAATCCCAGAATTCCTTATTGTCAAAGTCCCCCAGAATGGGGGATTTAGGGGGCAGTTTGCCAGCGACTTCAACTCCCTTCTAAACCTTCAACGGAACCATATTGCGAACCGCTTCTACAATCTGCGGTGGTTGCACGATCGTTAAAGCCTCAAGCGTTCCATTGTAAGGAGTCGGAATATCTTGCGAAGACATCCGCAACACAGGCGCATCGAGTTCATCGAAAAAGCGATCGTTAATCGAAGCCGTCAGTTCCGCCCCGATTCCCCCGGTTCGCATACATTCCTCGACAATGATCACGCGATGCGTTTTGCAGATTGATTCGCCGATCGTCTCAAAATCCAACGGCTTAAGCGAAAGCAAATCAATCACTTCGCAGTCATACCCTTCTTTATCTAACGTCTTCATCGCCTGCATCACATGATGCCGCATTCTCGAATACGTCAGAATCGTGACATCTTTGCCTTTCCGCACGACTTCAGCTTTATCAAGCGGCAGATAATATTCTTCGCTCGGCAGGTCTTCTTTCAGGTTGTAAAGCAAAACGTGCTCAAAAAACAGCACCGGATTGTCATCTCGAATCGCCGACTTCAGCAATCCTTTGGCGTTGTAGGGAGTCGAACACGTAACAATCTTCAATCCGGGAACGGCTTGGAAATAAGCTTCCAGCCGTTGCGAGTGTTCTGCACCTAAGCGACTACCGACTCCACCAGGGCCACGAATCACGATCGGGATCTTGAAGTTCCCACCCGACGTATAGCGCAACATCCCCGCATTATTCGAGATCTGGTTGAACGCCAGCAGCAAAAAGCCCATGTTCATCCCTTCGATAATCGGGCGCAATCCGGTCATTGCCGCTCCGATTGCCATTCCGGTAAAGCTGTTTTCAGCGATCGGCGTATCGAGCAGCCGCAGATCCCCATACTTCTTATATAAATCCTTCGTGACTTTGTAGGAGCCGCCGTAATGACCGATATCTTCTCCCATCACCAAAACCGTCGGGTCTTTTGCCATTTCTTCGTCGATCGCTTCCCGAAGGGCATTAAAGAAGAGTGTCTCTGCCATTGCGTCTCAATCTAAATAAAGTACGTGCAAGGTCTCATTTTATAAGGAGCAAGGACATTCCGTATAGTGATCTCGCAACAAACACGATTTCCCGCGAATGCCAGCCTTCCCATAAAATTGAAGATCTGTCGTGAATGGGTAAAAAGCTGTGGCGTTTAAAGTCGGTTTGTTGGGATTGGGAACGGTCGGGACTGGAACAGTTGAAATTCTCCGTGATCCGGCTCAACGTCACCCGTTGCTGCAAGAGATTGTGATTCATAAAGTCGGAGTGCGATCGATTGACAAACCCCGCATCGTTCCGTCAGAACTGCTCACGACCGATTTAGAGTCGATCGTGACCGACCCGGAAATCGATATTGTGGTCGAAGTGATGGGCGGTTTAGAACCCGCTCGATCGCTAATGCTGAAAGCGATCGCCAATAAAAAGCACGTTGTCACCGCAAATAAAGCCGCGATCGCTCGATTTGGCGCTGAAATTTTTACAGCCGCATCGGAAGCGGGCGTTTACGTCCTGCTAGAAGCAGCAGTCGGCGGTGGAATTCCGGTAATCGAACCGCTCAAACAATCGCTCTGCGCGAATCGGATCAACACCGTAACAGGCATCGTCAACGGCACGACAAACTACATCCTCACCCGAATGCAGCTTGAAGGCGGTGACTTTGCCGAAATTCTTGCCGATGCTCAAAAGCTTGGGTATGCTGAAGCTGATCCCACTGCCGATGTCGATGGGTTAGATGCTGGGGATAAAATCGCAATTCTGGCATCTCTTGCATTTGGCGGACGGATCAAACTGCCAGAAGTCTATTGCGAAGGCATTCGGAATGTCAGCGCGATCGAGATTGCCTACGCCGAAAAACTCGGATTCGTGATCAAATTGCTAGCGATCGCGAAACGCAAATCAAGCGATGAACTCGAAGTCAGAGTGCACCCCACACTGGTTCCAAAAGCCCACCCATTAGCAAGCGTCAACGACGTCTACAATGCAATTTTGATCGAAGGCGATCCGATCGGTCAGGTAATGTTTTTTGGACGGGGAGCAGGTGCAGGACCTACCGCCAGTGCTGTGGTTGCAGATGTCCTCAATATCGCGGCATTGCTGAAAGTCGAGCGTACCACTCAGCGCGGAGAATCCTCTGTGCTTGATCCGCTCTTAGCGTGTTCACATCAGCATTACTGCACGATCGCGCCTATGAAAGAGCTATCAACCCGCTTTTATGCAAGGTTCTTGACGCGAGATTATCCGGGAGTTATTGGAAAGCTTGGCACCTGTTTCGGAGATCATGAGGTCAGCTTGGAATCTGTCGTTCAGGCGGGAATTCGAGATGGAGCCGCCGAGATCGTGGTCGTGACCCATGAAGTTCAGGAAGGAAATTTCCGTGCAGCGCTCAGCCAAATTGAGCAGATGGACACGGTTGAAAAAGTAGCGAGCGTTTTACGAGTGCTCTAGATTAACTTTTGGAAGCGAATCTTGGGTAAACGCCCCACACCCCTGCTTCTTTCTAAGCCTTCAGAATCAAGCAAAAGTTCGAGGTCGCCCGCAAGATTAGAAACAGACTTAGATTGTCGACGAATCGGGTTCCAAGCCCCACTGCTGTTTGAGGAAGTGACGATACATCGTCTCACGCATCAGCATCTGCTCGTAGAGTTTCACAAGAAATTCTTGCGCTTGCTCACGGCTCATTTGCTGAACCTGAGTTTCAAACGATCGAATGCTGAATTGTTGCTCCAAGGAAAGTTCAACAGGTTGACTCATAGCAATTACGCTCCAGATAAAAAGAGAGTAGACCAATTACAGGATTCAATGACTTAAAAGTCAATGGGGTTTATCCTGAACAAACTCGGTTGATTCTTTTGGGGATTCCCTAAAATAAATCTAAATTCCGAACTTGATATTAAAAAAGATAACAAGCATTTGACAAAACGACCATCCGCCACTGGGGTAATAACCTGGGGGATATCCGTACATCTGAGGGGAGACGATGATTATCTTTTGGGTGACGCTTGCCTGGATTGGCGGTATAGCAGCGATTCTGGGCAGCTTGATGACGATCGCAAGCCTGCTGCTTTGGACGATCGAGGGAAATTGGCAAGGGCGATTAAAAGTTCTGGGATTTTCGCTCGGCTGTGCGATCGTGGGATTTTTACTGTTGCGGCTGATCCCGTTCTCTGTGCTGTGACACGATTGCAGCAGAATACGCACAAGCCTGAGCCGAACCAGTTCAAATTCAAGCCGCTCAGGTTGCAAGATTATCGATCGACTCAGGGAGATCGCTTATTCAATGAATGCCTGCGATTTCTGCTTCATTTTCGCCAGGATGTTATAAAACCCATTTGCCCGCGAAGGAGTTAAGCTCACATCCAGTCCCGTCGCCTTGATGAATTCCGGCGAGAGATCGACGACTTCTTGCGGGGGCAATCCGCTGAGTCCTTCAACCAATAGCGCCACTAATCCTTTCACCAACTGCGAATCCGAATCGCCCTCAAACTGCACTTTTCCGTCTGCCAAATTCGCCACCACAAAGACCTGCGATGCACAGCCTGAAACTTTGTTTTCTGGCATTTTTTCCGACTCTGGAAACGGCTTAAGACGCTGAGCCAGGGTGATGAGAAGCTCGTACTTGCGTTTGGGTTCGGTCGATCGCGCTAAGCGTTGCACAATGCGATCGAGTGCGGGGGGAAGTTGCGTGGATGACAATGACATGACTCTTAGCTGATCGGGTTAGACGACTCAGTTGAATTTCAACAAGCGCTGCTATTCCATTGTAGTATGTGCGGCTGAGCCGTTCAGCGTAGATTTTGCAAGGATAAGAAAACTCTGACTCATGAAGCGTCAGAGTTTTGCCAAAAGAACTAGCGATTCAATTTGGATGAATTAAGCTAATTGCATTGCCGTGCCAAAATTTTGCGTCCAGTATCCATTATGGTATCCCACACCAAGCTCCTTTAGATTGGGATTAAGGATATTTTGTCTATGTCCAGGACTATTCATCCAGGCAGTCACAACATCTTGAGGCGTGGGTTGTCCAAATGCAATATTTTCGGCAGCTCTAGAATAGCTGTAGCCTCCAGTCCGCATTCGATCCCAAGGCTGGGAACCATCGAGTCCTTGATGACTAAAATAGTTGCGCGTTGCCATGTCTTGACTGTGCTTTTCAGCCACGTCATTCAACGTCAAATTGAGCGTCAGGGGTGGCAGTCCTTGCTGCATCCGCTGCTGATTAGTGAGGTCGAAAACCTGCTGCTCAAATGCACCAAATGCTGGATCGGAAGCGGCTTGAACGGGGCTAGGTGGCGGTGCAGTTTCAAGCGGTGCAGGACTGCTAGATTGAGGCTGCACGGGCAGTACGTCGGGCTGAGTTCCGAAACTGAATCGATCGAGAAAACGCCTCCCTTGAAGGGCTTGTTCGCTTCGCAGAAATGGATTCAATTGGTCAACTGAGCGAAATATCATGTTGATTTACCTTGAATAACAATATGCAGAAATCGCCATGCCAAATTTGACCCCGATTTGGGATCTGATTTGAAGCGGGCATTCTGAACGGTGCGATCGCACACGTTGATCGCATCTTTGAACGACTAGAAACCTTGGTGAAGTCGTGAGATTAACTGTGTGAAAACCTGATTGAATCGTGAGCGATCGCAGCCTAATTTGGAATTGCAGCGATCGCTACCTGAGTCTTGGAGTAGTAATGCGGCGGATGCACGGGGGTTAATGTAAAGGGAAAGTAAACTGACCGTGTTGGCATCTGTGCCACTTCTACTGCCGTAATAAGTTCGCTCGCGAAGGGAAATTTTTCGCTGTGATGTAGGTTGAGCAATGTTTAATCCTTTCGGTAGCTGCACTAGAGGATGCAATACCCTCCATCACTAGATAGATGCAGTTAAAGTGAACTGTAATTGTATTGCTGCAAGTTTGTATCCTCAAGCCTTTACTAAAATCAAGTTTTCTTGTGCCGCTTGATTGAGTGTCTACCTTAGCTTGAGAAAGTTTAGTGTCGTAGCTGTGAAACTCTGGAGAAGCTCGATCAATTCCCCGGAGAACGAATCGAAAAAAATGAGGGACGGTATTTCCATCCCTCAAACCTTCAGATTGAAACTGAACTAGACTGCGATCGCTGCCGTTTCCAGTTCAATTACCTTAGAGTCTGGCGCAGAATGCCACACTTTTCCATCTAGCGCCATCTGCTCGATTAAGCTTGCCAGCCTTAGAGCTTTGAGCGCTTGAATGCCTCCAACCGAAGGCGCGATCCCACCCCGAACACATTGCACAAAGTGTTCTAACTCAGCATGAAGCGGCTCAATATTGCTCGTCTTCACCTTTTCGATTAATCCATCCTGGCAATACAACACCTGACCATAATCGGTCTTGTAGTTGGCGGTCGTTTGACGATGAATCAGAATTTCATTGTTGAGGAAATCTGCTTCAGTCAACGAGCTTCTGCAATGGGCTGAGATCCGCCGAATCTTGCGGTGAGTCACTTTGCTAGCGGTCAGTGTTGCCACAATTCCATTCGCAAATCCCAATGTTGCAGTTACATAGTCAAGCTGACCAGAATTAGAGGCACGACTTCCACTTGCAGTGAGTTTTACCACCTTAGAATTGGCTAATTCCAACAGCAAGTCGATATCGTGAATCATCAAGTCCAAGACAACCGAAACATCATTGGCTCGATCGCTATACGGACTCATCCGGTGTGCCTCAAGCGCTAGCACTTCCTCAGTTTTCAGAACCTTGCAAAGCTCTTGGAACGCTGGATTAAACCGCTCGATATGACCCACTTGCAGAATTCGTTGGCAATCTGCGGCGGCATTCACTAACGATTCTGCTTCTGCAATACTTGCCGCGATCGGCTTTTCAATCAGAACATGAACTCCGGCTTTCAGAGCCGCCATTCCTACTGAGTGATGCAAACGAGTTGGTACGGCGATACAAACCGCGTCAACCCGCTCCAGCAAATCATGATAATTCTCAAAAAATCGAACCCGATACTTGCTGGCTGTGTCCAATCCACGCTCTACATTAATGTCAGATACGCCAACTAGCTCTACATCCTTCAGCAGACTTAAGACCCGTGTATGGTGCTGTCCCATGTTGCCGACACCGATCACGCCAATACGTAGCGGATCTGGCTGACTCCGGAGCATACCAAACTGGGAATACCCAATTGGGATATTATTTTGCACGCTTACTACTCCTCCACCACCGAACTTGTGCTGATATACAGCCGTAAAATCTCCTCAGACATCCAGATACTATCACAGCGACATTATTTATGAAGAATTCCAAAGGGCCTAGCAAGTTCCCTCCTACAATAGGAGGTTCGATTTTTGATGTTTTACCTCTGGAGACGGAGTTTTACTACGGTCTCTCGATGTAATCTCCTCTCGGTGATTGGATTCAAGCCGTTATTGTGCAATTTCGGCTGCCTATACGATCGTTTTCTCTCGACAGCGGCACGGATTTAATTTTCGGAGTGTATCCGTGAAATCACTGTATATTCTCTACAAAATTGCCGGAGGTTTTATGAAGTTTTCGCTAAAATCACGGTGAACAAAGATGACTCTATTGCTATAGAGAATTGGAGTGGCTAAGATTTGGGGATCAAGTCATTCTGTTGTCAAAGTTGGCATGAAATCACCCGCGCAGCCTGTACCCCTCGAAGTCGTACAACAAGTTTCTGATTATTTCAGTGTGCTAGGCGAACCGATGCGTCTTCGCATCCTCAATTTGTTACGTGATGGGGAGAAGTGTGTTCAAGATCTAGTGGAGGCGACGGATACGAGTCAAGCGAACGTCTCGAAGCATCTGAAAGTGATGCTCCAGGCGGGAATCCTGACTCGTCGATCGAAAGGAACGCTGGCATATTACCGCGTCGAGGATGATTTGATTTTTGAGTTGTGTAATTTAGTGTGCGATCGTTTAGCCAGTCGCATTGAACAACAGGCGCAGCATTTCCGCGCTTTTAGTTTAGCCAGTCGCCGCTAGAAAGGGATGCTTATTCTTGCTTGGTGCCTGTTTCCTGCTCAAACTGCGATCGAGTGAGCGGTTGATCGACTATCAGCCCTTCACCGCCTAATACCGTGAGCGGCTTTCCTTCGACTGAGAGAAAGACTTTGGCATTGGGATTGAGACTGGTTGCGGTGTAGAGAACTTGAGCGAGGCGACCCGTCATCGATGAACTACCACCGCCAGAGGTGAATGCTTTAGAGAGATCAACATAGATAGAATCTGATTTCACCTTAAGGCTGCGGAGCGTTGTGCCTTTGGGAACACCACTGCTTAAATCTTGGCTCGGGGCGGCGCTGAACAGAGTATTGAAGGCGGCGGTGAGTGGGGCTTCGTCTCGATCGGCAGATTTGACCTTGACCGCAACCGGGGCAAGTTCGAGATCGGTGGCGCTATCTTTCAGCCAATAAACTTGAGCAGTTTTTTCGGTTGCGGCTACTTGAATCGGATTTTGTGAGGCTGCGGGAGCGCTAGGAACTGATGCAGGAGCATTTGCTTGAGGGGACTTGACGGCAACTGGAGTCGGTTGGTTGTTGTGGGTGTTTTGCCAAGTAAAAAAGGCGGTGGCACCCCCCGTTGCGACGACGAGGGTAGAGAGTCCGACTACGATTCCGAGCGGAAAGCGGCGTTTATCCTTTGGCATGAGGAAGACCTCGGCGTAAAACTGATGGATAGAATTTTCGATAAGTGGTAGCGCGACCTCCAGATTCTACAAAGCTACAGAGTGTTGTAGCGTCATTTCGGGATTCTTCAGAAATTGATAAATTTGCGATCGCTTGAAACTGTAAGTCGGATTCGCTTGAATGAGGGTAGCTAGGGGATTAGGTATGACGCAGTATCAGAAGATTCTTAGAATTGCAACGCAGGGAAAATCGCTGCATAAAATTACTTCGCAGGTGAGCGCGATCGTGGTGGAGTCGGGCATTAAAACGGGCTTGTGTAATCTATTTTTACGGCACACTTCTGCGAGTCTGATTATTCAGGAGAACGCTGACCCAGATGTGCTGCGGGATTTAGAGAATTTTTTCGCGAAGCTGGTTCCAGAGTGGGAGAACTATATTCACAGTACGGAAGGAGCGGATGATATGCCTGCTCATATTCGGACAGTGCTGACTCACTCGTCTGAGCAGATTCCGATCGCTCAGGGACGATTAGTGTTGGGAACGTGGCAGGGCATTTATCTATGGGAGCATCGCCAACAGCGTCACACACGGGAGTTAGTGGTGCATTTGATGGGTGAGTGATCGTTGTTGAGTTGACTTTGTTTAGCGGAGTTTCGCGATCGCGCCTTGCTCCAGTAGCACCTTCTGAGTTAGTAAATCTCGAATGGTTGCCGTTAAGATTCGCTGTTCTGTGACCTGCAATTCCACAGAGATTCGATCGGCTCCAAGTTTTCCGGGTGGATCAAGTCGGGCAACACAGATTTGATTGCGATCGCGATCGAGCGATCGGTAAGTTTCTTTGTGGCGCAGTGGTGTACTGCTCATTCGTCCCTGAGCATCATAGGTGACTTCTGCTTCGGTCACTTGCGCTACTTCACCAATGTCTAATCGAATCTCAGTTTGTCCTTCTAAAGCCACTTGCAAGGTCAAAGATTCTTCGCGTTTGCAAGGGTACTTTGTGCCAGGTTCAAACAAAGGAAAGTAGGTATACGATCGAGAATAAGGCTCCCACAATCGAATCGCATAACCATGCCGGAGATAGTCTTCGAGTCTCGCAATCTGTGTCAGGAAGAGCGCTCCATGCGCTACCGCTTCAAAGGGTTTATGTACCTGAACTCTTTGCCGCCCGAAATATGACATAAACAATTGCTGAATGGCTCGAATCTGACAGCTTCCCCCGACCAATAACACTTGTTCGATGTCAGATTTCTGAACCCCTTTACGCAGACCTAACTGCAAGGTTTCATCGATCGCTTGTCGCACTTGCTCCAAGAGTTGTCGAGCTTCTAGCAGGTCTTCAAACTGAGATCGCGTCAACATCAAGTCATGATAGATAAAATTCTCCTCATCAAACCAGCTTTCTTTTGCTTCCTCTGCACTGGATAGCCGAATTTTTAACTGTTCTGCGATCGACAATAAATTCTGCCAACCCATCTCACTGATTGCCTCTCGCGTCGTATTCAATTGTTGTAGATAGTGTTCAACAATCCAGCGATCAAGGTCTTCACCCCCAATGTAAGCATCTGATTTTGCTAACACTTCAGCCTGTAAAACTTCCTGACCGCTTGACATCGTTGAAGTTCTCACCAAGCTTAAATCTAATGTTCCGCCGCCAAAATCAGCGACTAGCACTGTTGATCCGGGTTGATCGACTGCATATCCCAATGCTGCGGCAGTTGATTCATCAACGAACTTCACAGCAGGAAAACCAAACTTCAGTGCAACATCCTGAAACCAATTGAGATATCTTTCAAATGCTCCGACCGGAACTGTGAAAATTAGCAATGAAGGTTGAATCTGTGCGGCTTTAATCGCTTGCCAAATCCCACTTAGAAATTGAACCGCGATCGCCTCCGCATCATAAACCTGTCCATCTAATGTTCTGGCTGGAGGCTGAAAATCTGCCGCTAAATCTCGCTTAAACGAGCGGAAGAATCGCTGAGGCTGCGTTAATCCGAGACGCTGCGATCGCACAGGCTCCCCAACCACAAACTCTCCTTGCCCTTGCACAAACACCAAACTGGGTACAACGGCAACATCATTGAACCATCGAGAAATCTCAGGAACTCTCAAAGTCATCGGAGTCTGTGTATCAGGTTCCAACACACTAACCACCGTGTTACTGGTGCCAAAATCGATCGCAACTGCGGTCATGATGTTGCTCCCGCAGGTAAAGTTCGGCTGACTTTAGCAGGAACTAAGATTTGACTACTCGATCGATAGCCCACAAATCTCACATACACCAGCTCTCCTGGTGCTAAATCAGCAACATCGCCCTGATGCAGTTGTGGATCAAACTCGACTTGCTCCCAAGGTTTGCCGATCGTTTGATAGCCCCAAAACTGAATTAAGTTATCGAGTGCAGTGAACATTCCAACTAAGTTCCGAGCAGGTAAATCTGGCTTTGTCTCTGTTATTTGTCGCACACTGGGATACTGTGTTAACAGAGATTGAATTTGCTCAAAAGCTTTCGTTTTAGAATCTTGCTGTGTTTGAACGGATTGTATTTCTAGCTGCGATCGCAATCTCACACACTGCTGCTTCAATTCCTCGATTTGAGCTTCTAAAGCTGCTTTTTCTCGCTGGCTCGTTTGCCAATCTGAAATAGCGGTTTCTCGCTTTTGTTCTAAATCAGCTTGTGTTTGCTTTAGAGCATCAATGTCCGATCGCAACTCGGAGGTAGCTTTTCGCCAATACAGCGCACCCCACCCGATCGCCGCAAACAACAAACTATTCAGCACGAGATCCATGCGATTACTCCTGCTGAATAGTTTGGGATTGTTCAACCATTAATTGTTCAACCATTAAAAGATTGTCCTCGCTGTCGTGATATTCGGGCAACAACTCCCGCGCCTCGATCGAACCCAGCGATCGTTCTAAATCTTCAGTTGCCAGGGTACAACTTTCACCTGATCCGTTTAGCACCGTTTCTGTAACTTTGCCATCTTTACCGATGCGATACTCAATCTGCTGATAGTTTGCCATCGTTCTAGAAAAAGTAAGCTTGCACCTGCATTATGTACAGGAAATTAAATTCAAACTAGAAAAATTGTACTATAAAACCCGACCCTGAGTTCGAGTTCTCAAGCATCGGGTTTCAATTGCTTCAATTATGCTTATTGAGCGCTGGGTGCTGTGGGCGCTGAAGCTTCGTTGTACCGCCGTGGCACTTGAGCAAAGCGATAGCTTGTTAGACTGCTCGCGATCGTAAAATGCTGATTGATGATTGGTAATCCTTGATTTGCTACGGTGAGCAAACTCGGATTGCGCCCGAATGCTGCTTCGCGCTGATAAAGAGATGCCGCCTCTAAGTGAGCATTGATACCACCTTCATCGAGATAAGCAGTATCAAACTGCGTTCCTGACAATTGCGAAAACCGTTGCATAAGTGCTTGATACTTCGGACCTGGAGCGGTCGGCAGCGTTACCTGGAGCTGAGGAGCAATGCGCGTTAACTGTTGCTTCACATTTTGTTGCTCTGCAATCTCAGCTTGTGCAAACTTTTGCACTGACGGATTGGTTGATTTCTGCAGCGCCATCTCACCCAACATGATGTTAGCTAGTCCAAATTGCGCGGCTTCGTTAACAAATGCAAGATCAACCGCGTTGGCTTGATTGGTGTTGACGGTAGGGATACGCGGCGACTGTTGAGCATTAACCTGAGAAAAGAACGAACCCCCGATCGCGAAACACAATCCCACGATCGCAGAAATTGCTACGATGTAATACTTTCTAAACATGAAACCTATCCTATTTCTACAAAAATGAAGAGCATGATTCGGGGAAATTCCACAGATGCTCTTCATTCATGTTCGTAGCTTGAGAAACAGTTTCCTCTCCCTAGAGGCGTGTTCCTGAAAGTTAAATTCCAGCACCGTCGAGAAACTCATCGATCACGCGATCGCGCAATCGACAGGCTTCTCCTTCATTCACGGGTTCGGGCTTCGGCTCGACCGCAGGCATGGCATAACAAGCGGCTAATGATTCACGAGTTTGCAGGCTTTGGATCTGCTGCTCTAAAGTCTCAATGCGATCGACCAATGCCCGAATCACTTGCGCTTCGGAGTCCGGTAAGCGCCCATGTTCAAGGGGTTCAACTCGCTCTCCGGCACGATACACAATCCGCCCCGGAACGCCCACAACCGTGCAATCCGAGGGAACATCCCGCAGCACCACTGATCCCGCCCCGATTCGCACATTGTTGCCAAGCTGAATGTTTCCCAGCACTTTTGCGCCTGCACCCACGACCACGTTTTCTCCGAGGGTTGGATGTCGTTTGCCGCATTCTTTTCCGGTTCCGCCCAGCGTCACCCCTTGATAAATCAGTGCGTAATCTCCGACGATCGCTGTTTCACCGATCACAACACCCATTCCGTGATCGATAAAGACGCTTTGACCGATCGTGGCTCCAGGGTGAATCTCAATTCCCGTAAAAAATCGTCCAATCTGTGAAATCAATCTCGGCACAAAGGGTACGCCCACTTTGTATAGCCAGTGAGCGATCCGATGCAGCATCAAGGCTTGTAACCCCGGATAGCAGAACAGTACCTCTAACCAATTGCGGGCAGCGGGGTCACGATCGAAAATAATTTTGAAGTCAGCAATCAGGCTTTTCAGCACAGTGGCATCCCTATGTGGCGTGATAAGACCAAAAACTATCTTAGCGTGTCGAGTGAATCGAGATCATCCGCGTGGTAATTCGGCAAACCCCCTATAATGAGAGACTGCATTCTTTCACGCCCTACTCATGTCAGACGAACTTCGCCAAACTCGAATCGAGAAAGTAGAACAACTCAAGCAGTTGGGAATCAATCCCTATGCGTATCGGTGGGAAACAACCCATGCGGCGGCACAGTTGCAGGAAAAGTTTGCTGAGTTGCCAAGCGGTGAAGAAGATCCGATCGAGGTTGCGATCGCGGGCAGAATTATGACGCGTCGCGTCTTTGGAAAATTGGCGTTTTTTACGCTGCAAGACGAGACCGGAACGATTCAGCTTTATCTAGAAAAAAGCCGAATTCAAGAATTCATGCCAGATAATCCAGAGGCGTTTAATCAGCTCAAACAGCTAACGGATGCAGGTGATTTTCTGGGAGTGCGGGGCACGATTAAGCGCACCGAAAAAGGCGAATTGTCGGTGTATGTGAAAGATTACATGATGCTGACCAAATCGCTGTTGCCATTGCCAGATAAGTGGCATGGATTGACCGATGTGGCAAAGCGATATCGTCAGCGCTATGTGGATTTGATTGTGAATCCAGAAGTGCGCGATACGTTTCGTAAGCGGGCATTAATTACCGCAGGCATTCGCCGCTATCTGGATGAGCAAGGCTTTATCGAAATTGAAACACCTGTGTTGATGAGTGAAGCCGGTGGGGCAGATGCCCGCCCGTTTATCACGTATCACAACACCATGGATATGCAGCTTTATCTGCGGATCGCAACTGAATTGCATCTAAAGCGGCTGATTGTGGGCGGCTTTGAGAAAGTGTTTGAACTGGGTCGAATTTTCAGAAACGAAGGCATTTCGACACGACACAATCCTGAGTTTACGTCGATCGAGGTTTACCAAGCCTACGCTGATTACCACGACATGATGAATCTCACCGAGGCGATCATTACCACCGTGGCGCAGAAGGTGATTGGAACGCTCAAAATTAATTATCAAGGCGAAGAAATTGATCTCACTCCCCCTTGGCGGCGAATCACCATGCACGAAATTGTGCAGGAAAAAACCGGGATCGATTTTGCTCAATTCACGTCGTTAGAAGACGCGAAAGCAGCGGCGAAAACAGCAGGAATTCGCGACATTGAGGATTGCTCGTCGATCGGTAAACTCCTCAACGAAGCCTTTGAGCAAACCGTCGAAACCACGCTAATTCAACCGACCTTTATTCTTGATTATCCAGTCGAGATTTCACCTCTAGCAAAACCGCATCGATCGCAGCCCGGACTGGTCGAACGCTTTGAATTGTTCATCGTCGGGCGCGAAACCGCGAATAGTTTCTCGGAGTTAACTGATCCGTTGGATCAGCGCGATCGCTTGGAAGCGCAAGCAGCGCGAAAAGCAGCCGGAGACCTCGAAGCGCATAGTGTCGATGAGGACTTCTTGACCGCCTTAGAGTACGGAATGCCGCCGACCGGAGGCTTGGGAATTGGCATCGATCGCCTGGTAATGCTGTTAACCGATTCAGCTAGTATCCGCGATGTGATCGCTTTCCCGCTATTGAAACCTGAGAAAGAAGAGTAATTGCAACAAATGTTGTTTTACTGAGCGAGATCTTGCACGATCGCTGCAAAAAGCAGTCAGAAACATCGAATCGCGCCTGACTGCTTTAGATCCCAGAATTGGGTCGATCACCTGGTGTTGACATAGCGCTATCTAGCCGCCGAAGAAACTCCTCGATCGTGATTGGGAAAATCTTGATTCTCATGCAAATAATGGCTAACCGCTCTCTGGCTTAACAGTCTGCCCAACTGTAACCATGTCAAATAGCTCAGCAGCAGGATAAACAGCAGAGAGAAAAATAAAGCAGGCAGAACTGGAACTCCAAGCACTTCCAATCCGGAGGCAGTGAGGATGTAGATTCCACTCATCATGCCGGTCAGCGGCAGGATAATTTGCACCGCTCCTCTGAAGGGTAGGTCACTCGCAGAGAAATGTTTAGACCAATAATCAATGCGTTCTCTAACCAAAGCGACAAATGGAATTGCGCTAGTCACAGCGATAAAAAAGCCGACAAATAGCAAAAAATAAGGAGGATCGGGTCGAGCCATTGCCAGATCTCCAAGTTGTTCAAAAGAAATAAACCAGTTCATCGTTTTTCCCTAATTTCTATTTCTAATTGCTTCAAAAAACGGTTAAATCAAAACTGTTCTAAGCGTGAATAGCTCCCTATTTGTGAGGAATTTAGGGAGCTACTTCATTGTTGACTGCTTTAAATTTCACCTACAGAGCAATCTGAATAACTCCCTCAAAAGGTGAAGAACTTCGTGAAAACTCCAATATTGATGAGAAGAAATGTGAAGCTTTTTTTCTCACTTTACAATCGCTAAACTCCCCAAATTAAATATCAAGCGGTAGATCAATCGCAGCCGGATAACGCCCCTGGGGTAAATCGATCGATCTCCAAATCGACGGAACTTTATTCAAAAATGGCACTCGGCGGCGGTGTCGATGTTTCTCTAGCAAGTCTTCGTACAGCGCTTCGACTTGAGAAATATTGTTGCTCAGCGTGTAGCGCTCTTCTACCCGCTGTCTCGCCTTCTGCCCCAGTATCGTTGTCCAACTTGCGTGATCTCGCAGTTGAGGAAGTAATGCTCTCAACTGTGACGTGACTCGCTGCGTTTCTAGAACAATTCCCGCCTCGTCTTCTAAGACTTCACCATCTGCCCCCGCATCGGTCGCCACACACGCGACTCCACACGCCATTGCTTCTAGAAGAGACAGCGATAAGCCTTCGACGAGCGACGGCAAGATAAACACATCCGTATCGCGCAAGATGTTAATACGATCGCGCTCATCTGCCAAAAATCCTAGCCATTTAATCCCGTGTTCCTCGCCGTAAAACGGAATCAGCGAAGCCGCTAAAGTTCCATGATTACCCACAATCACCAGCTTGCAATCCTCACCCATATTCGCCTGCTTCCAAGCTTTTAAGAGGGATTCAACATTCTTTTCGGGTGCGATTCGACCTTGATACAAAAACAACCGTTTTGCACCCACCCTGGCTTTAAACGACGATGCTCCCGGTGAGTATTTTTCAATATCCACTCCGTTTGGAATCACCGCGATCTTTTCTGCTGGAACACCCAGTTTGATGAGTAAATCTCGCTGGATTCTGGAGAAAATAATCACACGATCGTACTTCGCCAAAGAGGGTGCATAAAGCTGGTACATCAAATGCTGAGTCCCAGAGGTGAGATTGCGAAGTTTGCGATCGAACGCAGGATGAAACGTTGCAACTAAAGGAAGGTTCAACGTCTGACAAATCTCCGGCAGCATAAAGTCAAGCGGCGATAGTGTCAGCGAGGCGTGAACCAAATCGGGCTTTGGCGATAGATTTTTAAGCGCTTGTTCGAGAACTTTGGCGGATTTTAGCGTCGGGATCGTGTAGATTTGCGATTTATATAAAAAGGGAATCTGAATTTCTCTGAGATCGGGAAAGTTGTCGGGAACTCCTTCTTCCTGAGCAAAGTGGAAGAAGCTAACTTGATGTCCTCGATCTAACAGAGCATTCGTAACTTCTCGACTGTAGGTAACATTGCCGCAAAACGGTGTTTTCTTGCCAAGCCAAGCGATGTGCATTTGAGTTTAGTAATAGAGACTAAGGGTGATGTGAGGCTCAAGGTCGTAGAAACAACACGTCTCTGGTTCCTAAGCTCTTATTCCTGGTTATTATCATTCGTATGTGCAATATACCAGGTTAGCGATCCGCCCGCGATCGTCAAGGCAGCAAGCGCCAGAAACACGATTCTCAACCCAAAGATCGTTTCAGATACGCCCGCTAAAACCAGCGGCAACGACAACGCGATGTTAACAGCATTGTTTTGCAGACCAAAGACTTTACCTCGCATATCTTCGGGTGTTTCTTGCTGAATTGTGGTTTGCATCGGAATTCCAATCAATGCGGCAAAGGCTCCCAGCGCCACCAGCAATCCGAGGGTAATCCAAAGATGACTGTAGAAAAAGCCAATTCCAACCAGACAGGATGCCATGCCGATCGACCCGATCGTTCCCAGTCTTGCATGAGCAAAACGCTGTCCAAAACTCCCCAGCAATGCCGCTCCCGCCGCCATGCCGACGCCGCCTGCTGCCAAGAGAAACCCAAACTGTGAAGACTTAATTTCGGGCATCACTTCCGCGAGTCGCACCGCCAAAACTGCGAGTGCCGCGAAAATCGAAAACAGAATCACAAGCTGAATCAGTGCGCCCCGGACATGAGCGTGTTTACCGAGAAAGCGCAGTCCGTCTTTGATATCTGCCCAAACGTGCGGTTGATCTTCCGGTGCAACCTCCTGTGGCTTCTCCCCAGTGCGCATCAATAGCAGGAGAACACCTGCAATCACATAACCACCCCCCACGAGCAATTCTTTACCAAAGTCCGTGCTGCTGCCAAATTGACTGGCGATCGTATCCGCCAGCGCCAACAACGGTTCACCCACCGCGAATCCGATAATCACCGAAGCCATTGCAGTCGTGGTGTACAGCGAATTGGCTGAAAGCAGATGTCGTTTCTCCACGACAAGCGGCATGATGGATTGTTCTGCGGGTGCGAAAAACTGCGTCAGCGTCGAAACCAAGAAGGTCACGACTAAGAGCAGACAGAACCCAACCGGTAAGTCTTTGAATGTTGTCCAGCCTTTAGTCAGCCAAAGCATAACCGGCAGCGCAAATACTAGCGCCCCGCGCAGTAGATTGGTCGAGACTAAAACGCCTTTTTTCGACCAGCGATCGACATAGACCCCCGCGATCGAACCAAATAAAATCGCCGGAATTGTGAATGCGATCATAATCGAGGACACCCAACCGCTAATCGTCTGCCCCTCCGACTGAAAGCGACTCGCAATCAAAGCAATCATCAGCACCAGATAGACCTTATCTGACAACTGCGAGAATACCTGACCCGACCAGAGCGTAAGAAAATTACGGTTTCTCAGGACGGGTGCAAATCCTCGTTCTGGCTCTTCAGGCGGTTCTGGTACAGGTTGATCTGGCGATACCACCTTCCCATTTTCAGAAACCTCGCCATCGAAATCAGGGAGGGTATTCTCTTTTGGCATCAATCGCGGCTCGATCGAGCGACTCGGCGGCTGAGAGCGAAACGGCTCAGGATGAGGATTCAGGCGGGCTGAATCGTGATCGAGCGCGGACATTAAAACGTAGTCGGTTGGGGAGGGTCGCATCATGGTTTAAGGCATCGAGTCGGTTGCAAAACAGCTTTCAATCAGGGCAGCAGATCGAATCGGTTGATCGAAGTGATACTGCGCGTACTGACGAAGCAACTTTTCGAGAGTGAGCCAGACGGCGGTGGAATGTTGGTCTGGCGCAGGTGGTTCAGCCTGGGGGAGATGCTGAAGCGCGGCAAGTTCGGGGGCGTAGAGTGGCACATTCAAAGCAGCGTGGAATTTTCGAGGGGAAGTCGAAACGCTTGATCCTGCCACCCGATATTCTCCCACAGGTGACTGGACTCGGTACTGCGGGGACTGTTCTTGGATCAGGCGATCGAGTTCTTCGAGCTTGACCACTCCGCCGATCGCGCTGCTAAATCCAGCTTGCGGCTCAGAACTGCTCAAATCTGGCTCGATCGTGGCTCCGGTGACGCTGCACTGATGCACTTGAGGCGCGACTCCAGCCACCACCAAAAGCTGAAAAACGGCGTGAATTAACCGAGGCAGCACTTCATCATCCGTGCATTGCTCGATTCGGGCTAGGTGCTCATTTAATAGATAGAAGAGTTCTTCTTGAGGCTGTTCGCTGAGGGCTTGCTGAAGGGTGAGTTCGGCTAAATATTGCCCTGCGGTCAGTTTCTTCAGGTTGCGCCCCAAGCCTGGATAAGACTCCAGCGTTTCGGCTTGCGTGATTTTGTCGAGCGATCGTCCTTTTGCCATCAGCAGTTCGTTCACAACAAACAAGCCACTGCGCCCCCCCAGTTTAGAATTTTGCTTACGCGCCCCCATCGCTACGGCTCTAAGCAATCCGAATTCCTTCGTCAAAATCGTGACGATTCGATCTGCCTCTCCCAGGGGCATCGCTTTAAGATTGATTCCGATCGCTTTGTAAGTTCGGCTCATGAACCAGATTCATTGGGGGTCTTTTCTAGGGTATCGCGCTGACGCAGTAACTCGACACCCCTGGATGTTCCAAGCCGTGTCGCTCCCGCCACAATCAAATCTAAAGCCTGTTCGACAGTGCGGATTCCCCCAGAAGCCTTAATTCCGACCCGATCCTGGGCGATTTCTTTCAAAAGGCGGACATCTGCGACAGTCGCTCCTCCGTTCCAGCCTGTACTGGTTTTGAGAAAGGCGGCTCCGGCATCCATGCACATTTGGGCAGCAGTGCGTTTTTCCGCTTCGGTCAAAAGTGACATTTCCAAGATGGCTTTAATCGGACAGCCGGTGGATTCCCGAATCTCTGCAATTTCTCGATAAAGGGCATCGAGATTACCAGACTTTAACCAACCGAGATTAATCACGATATCTAGTTCTGTCGCGCCGTTTTCGACGGCTTCTTCTGCCTCATAGCGCTTGATGATCGAGGTGTTTGCCCCTAAGGGAAATCCAATTACCGTCGTGACTTTAGGCTGCTTGGTATGCAGCAGGTTTGTCGCTTGCTTGACGTGAATCGGAAGGACGCACACGGAGGCGAAGTGATAGCGATCGGCTTCCTCGCACCACTGCTCGACTTGAATAGGAGTCGCGATCGGTGTGAGCAAGGAATGATCAATAAAAGCCGCAATATCGATATCTGGATAAGACTGACTCATTGCGTTCTTTTGGAAACTGCACTCTTCAGAATCGCATAAAAATCCGTAGTCCAACTTTCTGAACTACGGACATCTAGCAAATGGTTATAAATAAAGAAGCTGAATTAACGAGTACCAGATCCCCCAGTGCTACTGGGCGGAGCATTCGGTTCGGGATCGAAGGTTGAATCTATTAATTTAGTGATAGGCTGAAAATCATGGTGGAAAGCGGAGTGCAGCGCTTTCCCAGCGGATGGCGCTGCTACACTCCTTGCGATCGTAATAACTTCAGCCTGAGCAAATTTTGCCAGTGAGAGCGATGCACCTAAAGCCAGAGTTGCTGTCAGTGCCATCCTTGAGAACGTACTCATTTGCAGCAACCGATGGAGATAAAGCATTTATCTTATTCACTTCCTTCACAGTATCTTAATTGATCCAGCAAGATAATTCCAGTGTTTATACGGTAGTCTTATCGCGGTTTTATAGAATCGAAATGATACTTAAGTAATTGCACAGGAGCATAGAGAGGATTTCTACTCGCGAAAGCTTTAATAACTCAATTCTGCGATTTTTATAAAATATTCATGCCGATCCGTGATGTTGTCTCAGGTTTTTAAGTTTGTTGAAAATTTTTCTCCTAAGAAACTTTGCTCGTCTCGCTCCCTTTATCTGTTAACTTTTAGATCTTTTCTAAGAGCTTTTCCAAAACCTAATCTTTACTTTATAGTCTCTTCATAAAAGTTGACAGTGTGCACCTAACCTTATTAAACACAACTGTGCAATTACGAAACCTTATAAAACTATAAAACTTTAGACTCTGTTCGATCGCGCCCGTGAAAAAATCCAAAGCCAGCAGAAATCGTAGTGTTGAATTAAGCGACCTCGACCGACAACGCCTGAGATCAAGGCTGATTTCGATCGCTGAGCTTTCTACCAACCCACCAATAGGGACTATTCAAGCAGATAGCTTAGCGATTTCCGCTCTGCTACCCGATAGATTTGTGGATCTTTTAATCCTCGATCCGCCCTACAACTTGTCAAAGAATTTCAACGGGTTGAGATTTGAACGTCGCTCAGTCGAAGCGTATACGGCTTGGCTAGAGGCTGCGATCGTTGCCTTTAAACCATTGCTCAAACCGACAGCCTCCCTTTATATCTGCGGCGATTGGCTGTCTTCGGCTTCGATTTACACGGCGGCTTCCGCTCATTTCACGGTTCACAATCGGATTACTTGGGAGCGTGAGAAAGGACGAGGTGCAAAAGCGAACTGGAAGAATTCGAGCGAAGATATTTGGTTCTGTACCGTTTCAAATCAGTACACCTTTAACTTAGATGCCGTGAAATTGCGGCGACGAGTGCTGGCACCCTATCGGACGATCGACAAAACGCCGAAAGATTGGGAATCGACCGAGCAGGGGAATTTCCGCGATACGCATCCATCAAACTTTTGGTCAGATATCACGATCCCGTTCTGGTCGATGCCTGAGAATACAGAACATCCCACTCAAAAAAGCGAAAAACTGCTCGCCAAGCTAATTTTGGCAAGCTCGAATCCGGGGGATTTTGTCTTTGATCCGTTTGTTGGCAGTGGGACGACTTCGGTGGTGGCGAAGAAGCTCGATCGATGTTATCTCGGCATCGATTTAAACGAAGAATACTGTCTGTTAACCGAGCGGCGATTGGAACTGGCGGAGAACGATCGCCGGATTCAAGGCTGGTCAGACGGAGTATTTTGGGAGCGCAATACGTTCGCATCGCAGCAGAAATAAGCGCGATCGTGACTTCGATGCTTCAAATGACATCATCGAGCGTCTTCTATTTCTGTCTTGGCGATCGCTAATTTATTACGACAAAATAATTAAATTGTTAAGCTCTGTTTCAAGTTGCCGTAGTCCGTAACAGAAGGGCAAAAGCCGCGTGATACGATGGCTTTCGTAGCTTTAAAGAAATTGGGAGAAAACCTTTGACACTCCGGGTTGCAGTTGTAGGCGGTGGTCCTGCTGGTTCTTCCGCAGCAGAGACCTTAGCAAAAGCGGGTATTGAAACCTATCTTATTGAGCGCAAGTTAGACAACGTTAAACCCTGTGGTGGGGCAATCCCCCTCTGTATGGTGTCGGAATTTGACTTGCCCGAAAACATCATCGATCGCAAAGTGCGAAAGATGAAAATGATTTCCCCCTCGAATGTCGAAGTTAGTATCGGTAGCACGTTAAAAGACGACGAATATATCGGAATGTGTCGCCGCGAAGTCCTAGATGGCTTCCTGCGCGATCGTGCCGTCTCCCTCGGCGCAAAGTTGATTAATGGCACGATGCACAAGCTGGAATTGCCCACCAGCGCAAACGGCTCCTACACGCTGCACTATGCCGATCACTCGGATGGCAGCTTGGAAGGAAAAGCCGCAACGCTCGAAGTCGATCTGGTCGTTGGTGCAGATGGCGCAAACTCGCGAGTGGCAAAAGCGATCGATGCCGGGGATTACAACTATGCGATCGCCTTCCAAGAGCGGATCATGCTGCCTGATGACAAGATGGCGTACTACGAAGACCTCGCTGAGATGTACGTGGGCGACGATGTTTCCACCGATTTCTACGCTTGGGTGTTTCCGAAGTACAACCACGTTGCGGTGGGAACCGGAACGATGGCTCCGAACAAAGCAGACATCAAAAAGCTACAGGCTGGAATTCGGGCAAGAGCCGCGAAAAAACTCAGAGGCGGAAAGATCATTCGGGTTGAAGCACATCCGATTCCAGAGCATCCGAGACCTCGCCGTGTGGTTGGTCGCGTTGCCTTAGTTGGAGATGCAGCTGGAACCGTGACCAAATCTTCGGGTGAAGGCATTTATTTCGCTGCGAAATCGGCGCGGATGTGTGCAGAAACGATCGTCGAATTTTCTGAAAACGGTCGTCGCATTCCCACGGAAGCCGATTTGAAAGTGTATCTGAAGCGTTGGGATAAGAAGTACGGGCTCACCTACAAAGTGCTGGACATTTTGCAAACGGTATTCTACCGAACCGATGCAACCCGCGAAGCCTTTGTCGAAATGTGTTCGGATATCGATGTGCAAAAGCTCACTTTCGATAGCTACCTTTACAAAACGGTTGTCCCGGCAAATCCGTTGGTGCAACTGAAGATCACGGCGAAAACGATCGGCAGCCTGATTCGCGGCAATGCGTTAGCGCCCTAAGTCAAGATTGCCTTTGCTAAGATGCGATCGTGCAGCACTGCGCGATCGCTTTTTATTGGTCGATCTGAATTCGCAATTGCTCGGTTCTCCCTACCTTTACTTCGTTTACGATCGCCATAGAAACCCCAAACCGCTATTCTGAGTTCCAAACTATGATCACGCAACCGCCCAGAATCAAGCTTTTGACGATGTTCCAACTCGGTCTGTATCAGATGGGGTTGGGCATGATGTCGGTGTTAACGCTTGGTGTGCTAAATCGCATCATGATTAAAGAATTGGCAATTCCGGCAACGATCGCAGCAGGCGCGATCGCGGTGCATCAATTCATGGCTCCCGCTCGATTGTGGTTTGGGCAGATGTCGGACGCAAAACCGATCGCAGGCTATCACCGGACGGGCTATGTGTGGATCGCGTCGGTGCTGTTTTCGCTGACTGCGTTTCTGGCAGTTCAGGTGATGTGGCAAGTGGGCGCGAGTTTGCAGACGGTTGGATGGAGTCTACAAACACAGCTTTGGATCGGCGTATTAGGGCTGGTCTTTGCGCTGTATGGGTTGACTTTGAGCGCGGGATCGACTCCGTTTGCGGCGCTATTGGTCGATGTGAGCGAAGAAGAAGAACGATCGAAATTGGTCGGAATTGTTTGGTCGATGCTGATGGTGGGAATTGTGATCGGGGCGATCGTCACCTCTCGATTGTTACCAGCCGAAGGAACTGCGAATTTAGCCGCGTTGCGTCCGGCGGTCGATCGCGTGTTTGTAATCATTCCAAGTATTGTCTGTGGGCTGTGTGTGTTAGCAACGCTTGGAGTTGAAAAGAAGTATTCGCGGTTTAGTACACGGACGACCTTCGATCGCGAGGATCAAATTACCTTAAGCCGAGCGATTCGAGTGTTAACGGCTTCACCGCAAACGGGATTATTCTTCACCTTCTTGCTATTCATGACGATTAGCTTGTTTATGCAAGATGCGGTGATGGAGTCTTATGGCGGACAAGTGTTTGGAATGTCGGTTGCAGAAACGACTCGCCTAAACGCCTTTTGGGGCATGGGCACCTTGATTGGAATTAGTAGCGCCGGATTTGCGATCGTGCCTCGCCTCGGAAAAACTAGAACCGCCAAACTCGGATGTGTTCTCGTTGCAGCCTGCATGATCTTTATCATCTTCACAGGCTTTACCGCGAACCCCAAACTTTTACAAAGTGGATTATTCCTGTTTGGTTTAGCATCGGGAATCACAACCACGGGCGCGATTAGCTTAATGCTCGATCTAACGGCGGTTGAAACCGCAGGAACGTTTATCGGGGCATGGGGATTAGCACAAGCGTTGGCGAGAGCATTAGCAACGATTTTCGGCGGTGGCGCTTTAGATGTGGGCAAAGCGATTTTCTCGAATTTGACGCTATCGTATGCGGTGGTATTCGGATTACAAGCGATCGGAATGCTCGTTGCGGTCGGATTGCTGAGCCGCGTCGATGTCAAAGCGTTTCGCAATAATACAAAAGCTGCAATTTCAACGATTTTGCAAGGTGAGTTGGATTAATGACTCAAGCAAAACCCCGATTTCAGACGATCAAAGAGTATCTTGATTACGATGATGGAACTGACACCCGCTACGAATTGGTTGATGGGGTGCTGGTAGAGATGGGCGCAGAAAAGCCAATTAATACCGCGATCGCCGTTTTCTTGATCGGATACTTTCTACAGCTCGGAATTCCAGTATCCCGAATTGACATCAAACATTTGATTGCAGTGAGTTCGTCGAGAGTGACTGCACGCGATCCAGATTTAATGATTCATTCCGAAGCATCGCGTGATGCCATGAATCGAACTGCTCAGTTATTTCTGTCGGCTACAATGCCTGCACCTTTGCTTGTGATCGAAGTCGTTTCGCCAGGGGAGCCTGGAAGCGACAACTATAACCGCGATTACATTGAGAAGCCCAGGGAGTACGCGGCGCGAGGAATTCCTGAGTATTGGCTGATTGACCCCAATCGAGCTGTGGCACTTGTGCTAACGCTACAGAACGATCGCTATCAACCGAAAGAATTTAGAAACAACGATCGTCTCGTTTCCCCCACGTTTCCAAACCTGCAATTAGCAGCAGCGCAAATTTTAGAGGCAGGAGCATGAATTTTTTAGAAATCAAAACCTTTTCAGAAACGATTACTCATAAAGTTGGGGCACAACTGCTGAAAGATTTTGGACAGGTGCAGGCGGCGGAAAAAGCAGACGGAAGCCTTGTTACACAGTCCGATCGCTGGGCAGATGAGCAAATTCGGGCAGCAATCTCGCAAAAGTTTCCCGATCACGGTGTTTTAAGTGAAGAAGCGGAGCATTGTTTTCCCGATCGTGAGTGGTGCTGGATTATCGATCCGCTAGATGGAACGACGAATTTTGCGCGGGGCTTACCGCTCTGGGGGATTTCGATCTCGCTTCTCTATCAAGGCACCCCAGTCTTCGGCTATGTGCATCTGCCGCCGTTGAATCAATCGTTTCATGGATATTGGTGCGGCGAATCGGGGCTAGATTTACCATCGGGGGCATTTCTCAATGACAAACCAATTCACGCAAGCCAAGAAGCTCTCACCCGCAATCACTTTTTTAATCTATGTGCCCGCAGTACCTCAGTGCTGAAAAATCCATTTCCGGCAAAGATTCGGATGCTAGGAGTTGCGACCTATAACTTACTTACAGTCGCGGCAGGGGCGACGATGGGCGGCGTAGAAGCAACGCCAAAGATTTGGGATATTGCCGCAGTTTGGGCGATCGTACAAGCAGCAGGCGCGGTTTGGCATCCCTTGGAATCGTCTCCGATTTTTCCGCTAGAAGTCGGCAAGGATTACAGTACGCGATCGTTTCCCACTTTAGTCGTGACTCGAGCAGATTTAGTGCCCGTGTTTAAACCGTTAGTGAGAACGATCGGGCAACAATCTAAAGGGTAATGACGATCGTATCTCCAACCGCTAACTTCAAATAATTCTGAGCATTGCCGCGATTCATCGCAATCTCAATCCAACCATGACTGCCAATCAATCCAATAACCTCACCGATCGCAGCATCTGCATAAGTCGTCTTTCCTGAAAAGATTGCCTCATTGATGCGAATTCTCCAAGGACGATCGCGCACTCGCTCTCCTGGAATGTTGGTAATGAGATTGCCGAAATGATCGATCGCTTGAATCACGCCGAGCAATCCTGCTTCCGTTTCAATCACATCCGGAGTCGGTAACTGCACGATCGAACTTAAATCGATCGCAGTGCCTAGCTCCTGTAAGGGAACTCCACTCGCCAAATGTGCCGCAGCCGGCGCAAAAATATCGCGTCCGTGAAACGTAGTGCTCGGAGTTAGTAATCGCCAATACTGCGGATTGCTCAGTTCAACCGCCGCGATCGCATCGCTCAAAACACCGCTAATCAACCCGTTATCTGGTGCGACCACAAACCCAGATTTGAGTCGAACCGCAATCGATCGCCGCTGACTCCCGACTCCCGGATCAACGACGGCAAGATGAACCGTTCCACTTGGAAAATAAGGATAAGCATTCATCAGGTGAAATCGCGCGGTTGCAATGTCCTGTGGCGGAACTTGGTGTGTTAGATCGATCGTCTGAATCTGGGGATTGATTTGTGCGATCGTTCCCTTCATTACTCCCACATAGACATCATTTAGTCCGAAGTCAGTCAGCAGCGTGATTAACATTTGTCCGTCGAAAGTATGAATTTTTAGTAGCATAAGCTACCGTTTGAAATGACCGATGCTAAAATTAAATAATGGTGATAAGCAAAGCTAACCTCTAGGAAATTCCAATTATGAACAGAAATCGCCTGCATTCAGCAGAAGTTGCGAGAGTCCATCGCGAAAACCTACAAAGAAACCTGCAACGCCGCATGGATGCAGCTAAAGCGCGGGGTGATCAAGCGTTGCTGCGGATGCTGGAAGCAGAAGCAAGCTACCTGAGATAATTCATTGTTTTGTAAAATCTCAAATTTAGCGCGACGAAAGCCGCGCTTTTTTATTGCATTATAAACTCTCTGCTCGGAAGTAATCGCCGGACTTGCCTCCGGTCTTGCTGAGAAGATAAATTTGCTCGATCGTAATCGACTTCTCGATCGCTTTTGCCATGTCATACAAAGTCAACGCCGCGATCGAAGCTGCCGTCAGCGCTTCCATCTCCACCCCGGTTTCTGCCTTGATCTTCACCGTCGCTTGAATCTCAAACCCCGGTCGCTCTGGTTGCGCTGTGATCTTGACTTCCACTTTTTGAATCGGCAAGGGATGACACAGCGGGATTAAATTTGCCGTTTGTTTTGCCGCCATAATCCCGGCAATTCGCGCGGTTCCCAGCACGTCTCCTTTCGGTGTATCTCCGGACTCGATCGCCTGCATGGTCTCTGATTTCATCCGAACATGCGCGATCGCAGTCGCTTGTCTCACCGTTGCCGCTTTTGCCGAGACATCTACCATTTGTGCTTGTCCTGTGGCATCGAGATGAGAAAGTTCGATCAATTTTTCAGATTGTTTTGTCATTTGCGTCAGATCGTTGTATATTGAATAAGTGCCGATAAGGGCTTGTAGCTCAGTGGACTAGAGCACGTGGCTACGGACCACGGTGTCGGGGGTTCGAATCCCTCCTAGCCCGTTTTATATTCTAGGGATGTTCAAGCAACATCCCTTTTGTTTTTTAAATTTGTTCTTTAAACTAAAAAACCCCTCAATCAAAGTGAGGGGTTATTAGAGCGATCGATCAAACCCAAATCTTACATGCCGCGATTCGGCTCAACGTAAGCGGTGGTTGCGCGGGGCTTGCGGGTTCCTACTGCTGCACCAGCCAAAGATGCTGCCAAACCGAGCAACGAACCAATCACGAACGACCAGCCTGCGGTTGCAGTGTTGCCTGCAATGTTACGAGCATCTTGAGCAGAAATGTTCGGTCTTGCAGCGTTCGGATCAACATTCGGAACACCCGTTTGCGGCAGAGCGGCACCTGCTGCGTTTGCTGCGCTCGAAACCGCCAAACCAAATGCACCCGTAACACCACTTGCCAACAGGTAAGCGCTCAGTGCCAAAGTGGTTGCCCAAAGAATTGCACCGTTGAGCAATGCGGTGCTGCGGTTCATCGGACCACAAGCGCGTGCCATCACCCAGCTACCGATAAACAGCGAAATCAACAAGCTGATCGTTGCCCAAATTCCGACTGCGGTTCCGACTCCGCCTGCCTCCGTCCGGGGCGCACCGGAGTTTGCGATCGAGGTTGCGCCAATTGCTGCACCCAGCGCGCTCAGAATTAACTGAGACACCAGTGCAACCATCAAACCGGAGATAATCGGGCCCCAACGAACGCGGTCATGATAGTCGCCCGCAACCGGGATAACAGCCGCTTCAGCGACAGGACGATTAGTATATGCCATTGTGAATTGTCTCCCCTAACAAGATAGTTATTTGCAAAGAAATTACTCTTGGCATCACTATAAGGTTTGCAGAAATAAAATCACTCTACCGGGAGTGAGACCATACAGATACCCCGTTAGAGAGAAATCATTGGGGATCACGATCGAATTCAGTTTGTGAACGTGAGCCGAATCAACGAATTTTCACAGCAGTTCCAACCGCAGTAATTAAAAGAAGAACGCCGGATTGATCAAGTTGGATTGTGCCAGTATTCACTTCGATTCCCACAACGGCATTTGCGCCTAGACTTTGTGCCCGTTTTTGGAGTTCTGCGAGGGCGTTTTGCTGCCCTTGTTCAAAGACGCGCTCATATCCTGCGGTACGTCCACCAACGATGTCACGGATGCCGGCAAAGAAATCTTTGAGGGCGTTCGTTCCGTAGACCACTTCGGCCGTAACGACACCGAGGTATGATTCGATCGCAACATCTTGTATTGTATCGGTGGTTGTCATTAGCATCGTTTCATCTCGCTCAAACTGGAGTTTCTGTAATTGTTGATCACTATGGCTACAATATCTCACCTCCGTCGATCGCTCGTTGCTGCTGGAATTCTGGTGTCGGTTGCGATGCCTCAGGTGGCTTACGCTCAATCAGATGAGTTAGATAAATTGCTAGAACAGGGACGCGAGTTTGTTGAGGCGCGGAATTGGTCAGGAGCACTAGCAGCGTTTCAGCGGGCATCGGCGATCGACAATCGCAACGCTCGGATTTTCTCTGGAATGGGGTTTGCCTTTGCTCAGGAAGGGCGATTTCAAGAAGCGGCGGAAGCTTATCGTCAAGCGGTGGCGCTGGAATCGACCAATGCTGATTTTTTCTATGCGTTGGGATTCAGCCTGGCAAATCTGGGCAACGACAGCGAAGCCGAAGAGGCTTACCGTCAAGCGACCCAATTAGACAGGCGCAACGTGAATGCGTTTTTGGGGTTGGGAACGGTTCTTTCTCGTCAGGGACAGTTTTCTCAGGCGTTGTCAGCGTATCAGCAAGCCGCAAGACTCGATCGCCGCAGCGCCGAGGCGCAGGAATCGATCGGCTTAATGCTGCTGCAACTGGGACGAACAACGCAGGGGATGACTGCGCTGCAAGCAGCGACACGGTTAAATCCAAGGCGGACGAGTTCTCATGTTGCAATGGGCATTGCGCTGCTAGATCAAGGCAACTCACAAGCGGCGCTGAATGCGTTTAATCAAGCGGTGCGAATTGATCCAAGTAATTCTAAGCTGCACCTGCAAATTGGCAAGATTCTACGCGAGAAAGGCAATAATACCGCCGCTTTAAGCGCATTTCAGCGATCGGTGAATTTGGATCGAGAGTCAGCCGAAGCGCAGTTTGCGCTGGCAGAAGCGGCGCTGGCAAACAACGAAACGATGCGATCGGTGATGGCGTTTCGCGAGGTGATTAAGCTCGAACCGAATAACGCAGCAGCGCATTATCAAATGGGGCTTGCTTTGAGAGCGCGGAATTTCACCCAGGATGCGATCGAGGCGTTTCGCCGCGCCAAGATGCTGTTTGAGGAGCAAGGCAAGACCGACGAAATGAAAAAAGTAGAGCAGGCGCTCTCCGAAGCTAAGCCTTGACCAGTGACTTTAGGGTGGCTTCGGGCGATCGCGGGTTCCATCCGAGTTCGCGTCTTGCTTTGGAGCCATCGACACGCACACAGCGATCGTAAACATAATGAACTCGCTCGTTGTCGATCGGCGGTTGCCAACGGGCGACTCTGCCGATTGGATCGAGAACGCTGGCGACGAGACGCACGATCAATTCTGGAGCTTCGCGGGGAACAGGAATTCCAGTTTCTTGGCTGAAGATTTCAAACATTTCTCTAGTGGTCAAGTCGCCTGCAGAAATGATGTAATAGTCGCCAGATTTGCCGCGATCGACCGCAAGAATCATGGCTTCAGCGAGATCATCAACGTGAACAATTCCTGTCACTCGTCCGCCGCCTGCCCAAACTTTGAGCCGCCCATTTAGAAAGGCGTTCAGAACAGGCTTAAAGTGTGGATCATCGCTGCCGAAAATTCCAGAAGGCAGGACGCTGACGATCGATAATTCTTGGGTTTGATCGACTAATTGCTGCGCTTGGTATTTCGTGCGATCGTAAGCGGAAGAAAAGTCTTTTTGAGTGCGCTGAAAGGTTTCGTCAATCACTTTACCTTGCGTATCGCCAAAAATCCCGATCGTGCTGCAATAAATCAATTTAGGTAGATTAACTGCTTTTGCTGCTTCCAAAACGGCGCGAGTGCCTTCAACATTAACGCGCTCCATTTCTGCGGCATCAACAATTCCAAGCTCAACATAGGCAGCCGTATGAAACACAACATCGACATTTTGCATCGCCTCGCTCAGAGCAGCGCGATCGGTAATATCACCGTAAGCATATTGAATCTCGCACCCGGATAAACGAGACAGATTGCTCGATCGCCGCACGAAACCGATTACAGAATCGCCTCGATGCAAAAGTGCCTTAACCAGATGCGATCCGGTAAATCCATTTGCTCCAGTCACTAAAGCTTTCATAGGGATTTTTCGTACATTCGATAGGTTTTGTAGATTTTACCGCCCGCCGCTTCGATCAATTTGCGCGATCGAGAATTGTCTTCGTAAACCCAGGAAAGCTCAGCCCGTTTATAAGGTTTTCCCTTCTTTAATCCGCCTTGTAATCCCAAGTAAATTAATCCCAATGGAACCAATTTTCTTTGAAATTCTGGAAGTGAACATATCGCAATCACGCGACCCTGATCAATCCGGCGACGGTACCACAAGAACTTCAGAATCCCGACCCAATTGAGCCGACCATTCACAAATTTAAGCGGAATATTGTAGTCAGGCAATCCCATCCAGAACCCGACCATTTCTCCGTTGTATTCTGCAACCGGAAACACATCCGGATCGACTAAATCTTGCAGCGATCGCGCTTCTTCTAAAAATTCTTCAAGGGTGCGAGGAGTTGAACTCCAATTACTTGAAAATGCCTGATTAAACAAGTGATATAGATTAATACAATCTTGCTCAAATTCTTCGCCTTTTGTGTGCAAAGGTCGAAATGTCACGCCGGATTTACAAGCAATTCTGTAGCCTTTTTCAAATTCAGGCGAAAGCGGTTTATCTAATGGAAAATCGTAAGCATACGCATCTTTTGCCTTTGTCCAATCTAACTGCTCAATAAAAGTTGGATAATAGGACGGATTGTAAGGCATCATCACCATCGGAGGAGAATCGAAGCCATCGACCAAAAAGAGACAATTATTATGCGTTGAAAGGTCGATCGGGCCACGAACTTCTGTAATATCTAGCGATCGTAGCCAGTTTTCTGCCGCTTCAAACAGGGCGGCTGCGACTTGGATATCCTCAACACATTCAAAGAACCCAAAAATCCCGATCGGCTTGCCTTCACGCTCAATCAACCGATCATTCACGGCTGCCACAATTCGACCGATCGCCGTTCCGCGTGAGATGGCAATAAACTGCTTCAGCTTGCCGTATTGAAAAAATGGATTCTCTGGCTGAAACTTCTTCTGCACATCGCTCCGCAAGGGTGGCACCCAATTGGGATCATTTGCGTAGACGACCCAGGGAACATTGATGAACATTTCCTGTTCAGTCGCAGATGTAACCGGAAATACTTCAAAGGTTGGCATCGCTCATTCATTCATCTATCAGGTTAATGCTGACTATACCAGCCCCAATGCAAAAATTAGTTAGAACTAGGCTGATGCGGCAGCGTGAAGTAGAAGATACTTCCTTCGCCGCTGATCGACTCGACCCAAATTTTACCCTCATGCCGCTCTACAATCTTTTTCGCGATCGTCAGTCCTGCCCCTGTTCCGCCTCCATACTTGTTTGGGCCATGAAGCCGCTTGAAGATGCGGAAAATGCTATCAAGATGATGTTCTGGAATGCCAATGCCATTATCTTTGATATAGAAAGTTGTCACCATTTCTGGTGCTTCGTCGTCTACATACCGTTTCCGCGACGATCGCACCGGATCTAAAAAGCCAATTTCAACCCATTTCTCAGCGCGATCGTTGTATTTAATCGCATTGCTGATCAAGTTCGTAAACACTTCCCCCATCTGAACCTGATCGCACAGGACTATTGGCAACGATCGAGGAATCCGAATATCAACATCAGTTTGCTCTAAACTAATCCGCAGCACATCTAGAACTGTATGTACCAGTTCGTTTAAGTCCGTTTGCTTCAGTTCAAGCCCAACTCGCCCCAGACGCGAGAAATGCAGCAAGGAATTGATTAAATCTTCCATTCGCTGCGTCAATCTGACCAGTGTGTGCAGCTTTGAGACTCCATCTTCATTCAAAACATCTCCATAGTCTTCGATCAGAAAGCTGGAATAGTTGTGAATTCCCCGGAGTGGCTCTTTTAAGTCGTGTGAGGCAATGTAAGCAAACGAGTCGAGTTCACTGTTGCTGCGCTCTAGCTCAATGTTAATTTGGGCAAGTTCATCTGCTTGGCGTAGAACAATGCCGACGATCGCGCTTCTGAGGTCTAATACCGCTTCAATTTCGCAGGATTTCCAGGGCAAAGACTGACCGCGCACCGTTTCCTGCCATAGCGCAAAAGACTGACGCGGAGACAAGCGCACTTCTCCACTCTCGGAGATTTCCACGGGTTTATTAGGGTTTCCGCCCCAGTTTACGGTTTGCACCACTTCAGATCGAAACCATAAGATGTAGTTGCGATTGACGCGAGAAATGGCTAACGCTAACAGTCCTGAAGCAATGTCTCGAAAGGCTTCAGCGGCTGGATAGACTTTAGAGAGTGCTGCTGTGGAAAATACATTGCTTTCAAACTGCGTTTCTATCCAGGTCAACAAATCTCTGAGCTGATCTGAGGAGGGAGTCTGACCGATCGAATAAAATTGCTCATTCCAGCAAATCACTACACCCTGAGCATTAACGAGTTCTAAAAGATTCGATTCATTGCTCACCAAACCATCCAGCATATTCTTATGCTGCGGAATGACTTCGACAAAGTTCGACTGAATCTCCTTGAGCTTCATTTTGTAATCCAAGTCTTCATTTTCTTCTTTCGCTATCAGTTCTAGCGACATCACTTGCCCCAAAAACTCACAGGCAGTCCGCACTTCATAGGTGAGATAGTTCGCCGAGGCATGATGACAGGCAATCAATCCCCATAGTTTTTTGTTCTTGATCAGCGAGATGGACATCGAAGCACCAACGCTCATGTTCTGCAAATATTCGATATGCAGAGGTGAAACACTCCTCAACACAGATAGACTCAAATCTGTCACTTGATGGGTGATCGGATTGATAGTTGGAATCAATGCTGCGGGCTGATAACTAACATCTGGAATGATTCGCAACCCGTTAAGCGTATAAAGCTGCTTGGCTTGCTTGGGGATATCACTAGGAGGATAGTGCAATCCTAGATAAGGGGTAAGCGCATCGCGTTTGTCTTCAGCAACGACTTGTCCTGCGCCCTCCTCATTAAACCGATAGACCATCACACGATCGAAGTCGGTCAATCGCCGCACTTCCTTGACGATCAAATTGCACATTTCACTCAGGCTATGAGCATTTTGCAGCTTGTGAATCGTGCCTTTGACGAGATGATAAAACCCGAAAAAGTCGGCTCTTTTTTCACTGCGCGAGGGTTCTAGCTCCAAAATTAGCAATTCTGCCCTGCGATGAATGATGCCATCAAAAGCAAGAGTTTCTTGTGGAGTTGTAATTAACAGATGCAGCGGATTCACGCTCTCAAAATCTTCGTTCAAGCAGTCTGAAATGAATTGAATCTGCTTGGAATCGAGTAAGCAACTTAAAGGCTGATTCAGTAATTCTTCTGGAGATCGCTTCAATAAAGACGTACTGTTGCTGACTTGTACGATCGTTAAGTCCGGCTCACTCAAAACTAACAACACACCGTGCGGCTGAATTTTGCCGGGAATATGAATTAGTTCACGATCGCAGTTTGTGAGATTGATTTCTTCAGGGGCAATGTTTTCAGCTTGATTCGGTTGCCGCTCACTTGATTGGGACGCAGAACTAACACGATGAGCGGGCAATTGCATTGAGGATCGGGGGCAGAACGTCCTTTGTATTCTACCGAGTTCTCTTATCTACAGCCGAGCTAATTCTAGTCATTAGGCTGCTTCTCAGCGATATGTTTGCCTAAAAACCCGTCTTCGGGTAGATGCAATTCATAAAATCTTCTAGATCAGGTCATATAATCTAATTTTAGTCTACTAAACAATATCAGCCTTTGAATCTAAAGCGAGTGTTAGCCAATGGGAGAACAGAGTGCCATCCTGTTAGTTGTGGAAGATAGTGATGAAGATTTTGAAGCACTGCAACGAACAATTCGCCAAACTTCGATCGCCTGTCAGATTCAACGCTGTTCCGAGGGAGACGAAGCGTTAACTTTTCTCTTTTCTAGAGACTCACGGGAAACACTGTTTCCCCTGTCTGCTTTTCCGCCCTCGCTGATTCTGCTGGATCTGAACCTGCCGGGTATGGATGGACGAGATATCTTAGCGCGGTTAAAGCAAGATGAGGTTCTAAAGATGATTCCTGTGGTGGTACTATCTACCTCCAATAATCCTAAAGATATTCGAGGGTGCTACAGTCTTGGCGCAAATGCTTACCTAATTAAGCCGATCGATACCGTTAAATTTAAGCGAACAGTCCAACTATTTGTGGAGCATTGGTTTGAAGCTGTTACCCTGCCAAACGTGATCGATCGTGCCTGAATACCTTGTTTTTCTTGTCGTGGACAGGAATTCTTGTCCACATCAACACCTTAATAATTTCTTAATACTGCCTATACCTAAAGAGCGATTTGTCAGGAAATTCTAACGTCCTATGCTATGAGTAGCACCGGCAATTAGGGCGATTTATCTCATTATGGACGCTTCAAATCATTGCTTTATCTGCTCACATACATTGCTTTTACATATCCAACATCAAGAGAAATATTGGTACTGTAGCCATTGCCGTGAAAAGTTTTCAACTGATTTTCAACAGCGCACAAAGATTACAAATAGTGGATGGGTTTCTCCTAGTCAGCCTGAACGCCTAAGACCTCGCCCAATTCCTCATTTTGGTAGAACAACGACCCGCCCTCAGATGGAGAAGAGCGATCGTTATGCAACAACATCAAGCTATGTATAGATCTGCTGCTTGAACCGTAATCTGCTGTTCAAAAAAACACAGCTTTAGTATGCTCCAAACTGTTTTACGCAGAAGGCAATGGAAGCAACCCATTTCAAGAGAGATAAGCTGATTCATCACCGCTGCTTAAAAGGATTCCTTTGATCGTGATGCTTCCATCACGATCAAAGCAGTAACTTTATGTCTGTTGTTCTTCAAGCTGTGTTCCTTGCAAGTTAGCTCCTTCCAACAGAGCATCTGTTAAGTCAGCATTGGCAAAATTTGCATCTGTCAGATCAGTGTGATCGAGTTCTGCATTGCTCAGATTTGCGGCTTGAAAGTTGACAGAATCCAATTCAGCGCGGCTTAAGTCTGCTGATTGTAAATTCGCTTCACTCAAATCTGCATCACTCAAATCCGCATCTTCTAGATCTGCTTTGATCAAACTTGCTGCAATCAGATCTGCTTCTTCTAAGATAGCGGCTTCTAGATTTGCGCCTTCTAAATTCGCGTGATTGAGCATGGCATCGCGTAGATCTGCACCTGTTAAATCCGCTCCACTTAAGTCTGCATAGTTCAGTGCAGCTCCGCTGAGATCTGTTCGGCTTAGGTTTGCTCCACGCAAGTTTGCTCCATCCAAGATGGCACCATGCAGTATGCTTTCATGCAGATCAATACCTTCTAGTGATGCTTCTCGCAAATCTGCCACGCTGAAATCTCTTTCTCCTGCGGCATAACGCTCTAGTAGTTCTTGCTTATCCATTGCTGGCTCCGTTCTAGGCTGAATCACTATGCTTGATGATAGAAAAGTTACGCAAGCTCTTACGCCTTCCTATTGGTACACCTCCAGTAAAGAACGAAGAAGCAATGCTTTCTCGATTCGATGAACTAGAAAGCGTAGCGAATCTTGCAGTAAGGCAGACGATCGCTCAATAACTCGGTCAAACCTTCGATCAATGTTCCTTTGAAGCCGCGTCGATACCGCACATTCTTACCGCCTGTCTGAGAATATTTAGTCTCCTGAATGTCTGGTCGCCATAGAAGTGCTTCTCCCTGCGGATGCCAACCGAGATTCACTTCGTGCAGCTTGTCATTGTGCGTGAGGAAGATAATCTCAGCTTGAAGCTGTGCTTTGGCTCGATCGCTCAGCACATTATCTAATTGCTCAAATAGCTCAGAATAGTCTTCAAGCCAATGATCGTCGTAAATCACAGGAGCAAAGTTCACATGCACCTCATAGCCTGCATCCACAAAGTCATTGATGGCAGCAATGCGATCGGCGATCGGGGATGTGCGAATATCTACAATCTGTGCTTTCGCCTGTGGCATCAAACTAAAGCGAATCCGGGTCTTGCCTTGCGGGTCGTAATTCAATAATTCACGATTGACTCGCTTCGTGGCAAAGGTTGCCTTAGCATTCGGCAGCGTGCGGAACAATGCAATCAAATCCTTAACATTATCGCAAACGGCAGCATCGACCGAACAGTCGCTATTCTCACCAATCTCATACACCCAATACTGTGGATCAACCTGATTCGGCTCTAGCTTCATGCCTTGCTTGGTACTGTGGCGCTTGAGATATTGCTGAATGCGATCGATGTTCACAAACGTTGTAATCGGATTTGCAAAGCCCTTGCGCCGAGCCACATAGCAATTATGTGTCACAACGCCGTTTGCAACAAAGGACTCATATTTGGGAACATGAAAATTATGGACAGTCGTAGGCTGGCTGATGCGCTTAATGCTTGAAACTTTCTGATAACTCGGCATAAGTTGGATAAAACGATGGGAAGAGGAATTAAACAAAACTGCTTATGGTGCAGACGAAATACGACCGAGCAGTTGTTCTGCTGTAATCAGTGCGAACAGGCGCATACGGCAATGCTTGAAAAGCCCTTCAAGTCTTTTTACTCCTACCGTCAAGCCAGTCAGTCTCTAGGAAAAGATACACGAACAATTCGGCAGTATGAAGGCATCCTATTTGCTATTGATAAATCGCTTCCAAATCTGCACAGCAAGCTGAAAAATTGTCGGATTTGCGGTCAACTATCCAAAGCGCATGAGAATCGTAAAGGATATTGTCCAACCTGCTCAAAAGCAGGGGAAGGAAGAAAATCGCAAGCTAAAATCATTGCAGAACGCTACCTTGCACAAGGCAACCCAAACTATGTTAATGGCAGCGTTAACCAAACGTTTAGACATCGACGCAAAGGAAAAGAATGGGCTGGAAACATTCTTGAGCGCGATCGGGCTTGCCGATGCTGCGGAGAAACCAAAATTCTACAAGCCCATCACGTCATCCCTGTCGCCCTATTTCCACAATACGCCTTGGATTTGAACAATGGCATTACGCTGTGTGGGTATCATCACACAGAACTTCATCGTCTTCAGTTAGATCTCCAGCTTTTACCCATCCTCTACGAGTCATTATCGGATGTTCAGCCGTTACACGAAGCACTTGCTCACCAACCTGAATTTCAAGCACTTCGTCAACGTCCCGTTGAGCCGTTCCAGAAACGACGGCTTCTACAAGCTGTCCCGAAGAACTATCGTAAGCAAATACGACATCTCCATCCTGAATTTGCTCGACAGGTACTTGACCTTGAGGAGTAGAGATCAGGGTGCCAGAAGCAACACAATACGCGCAAGCCATCGCGCAGCCATTGGCATGAGAAGGCGCGACAAAATCAGAGCTACGACAATTCGGGCGGGCAGAAAGCGACTTCTTCATACCGAGAACTAAGGCCGATCGCTTAATCCGATTCCACTCTCCTACAGAATCTTCATTCCCGTGAAGGTCTGGAATTTGCCAGTGAGACTCAACTTCTGTGCGATCGGCATCGGGATACTGTGCAAAGATCTCGTGAGCGCGGGGATAGTCGAGAACCGCAGGTTCAAAATAAATCTGTTGAATGTTGAGAAGCCGAGTAATATCGTCGCTTGATGCGGTGGAATGCTGAAGTGATGAAGTCAAAGGACAGGTCTTATACTCTTCAACTCTAGTTTAGCGTTGCCGTCTAAACGGCTCAGTGAGGTGATCCGATGCGCGATGTAGGGATCTACGCTAGATGCGTTCCCGTCTAAAGAGTGAGGGCATTGAGAAGTGCTTCGATCACGATTAAGCGATCGTTTCTTCAAGTAAAGTGCTATGGCAGTTAGTTCTGATCCATTAGTCGATAAGGTTGTCCCTACCGAGTACCCGATCGAATCCATTCTCAAAAATCGCTGGAGTCCGCTTGCTTTTTCCGATCGTCCTGTTGAACCGGAAAAGCTTGCTAGTGTTCTCGAAGCGGCGCGATGGGCAGCCTCTTCCTTCAATGAGCAACCCTGGAGTTTTATTGTTGCAGCGAAAGACAACCCAGAGGAGTTCGATCGATTGCTTGGCTGTTTAGCAGAAGGAAATCAGGAATGGGCAAAGAGCGCTCCGATACTGATGATTTCAGTGGCTAAGCTCAATTTTGAAAAGAATGGCAATGAAAATCGTCATGCCTTTCATGATGTGGGAGCAGCAGAAGCAAATCTAGCCGCTCAAGCGACCGCGTTAGGTCTTCATGTTCACCAAATGGCGGGCTTTGATGTTGCCAAAGCAAAAGAACTGTATGGCATTCCTCAAGGATATGAACCTGTTGATGCGATCGCGCTAGGGTATCTCGGTGATCCTCATCAGTTATCGGAGCGATTGCAGCAAAGACTATCGGCTCCACGATCGCGCAAACCGATTCAGGATTTTGTCTTTACCGGACGCTGGCAGCAATCCTCAAACTTGATTTAATGGCTTTGGTGCGAACACGCAAAGTGGACTCGCACCTAACTGCACTTCTGAATAAAATCAATCACTTCGTGCATAAATCCCGGTTTGGTCACCATCAGCACCGTAGAATCTGGTGCTAAAATCGTGCTGCCGTTGGGAATCTCCAGATCCATTTGGGAGTGAGGTTGATAGCCAATAATCAAAGAGCCACGCGGAAATCGAGGATCTTGCGCCACCTCTGCCACACTGCGACCGACTACGTTGCAATTCGGCGAAATCGACAGCTTAAACACTTCAATCTGACCCTGCTCAAAGTGCATCATCGATTCCACTTCCGGGTACTCGATCAAATTCACCATTGTCGAAACCGCAAGCTCGATCGCATTGATCACATGAGTTGCCCCGGCAAATCGATACGGCTCAGCAAAATCCTTGTGCCGCATTCTGACCATAATCATCGGCACACCATAATGCTTTGCCAGCGTCACCATTGCTAAATTCAAAGCATCATCCCGCAGCACCGCCGCGATCGCATCCGCCTTACGAATTCCAGCTTCAATCAGCACTTCGGTACTTACCGCACTGCCCTCGAATGCCATCACCCCTAACTGTTCCCGCGCATACCGACAAGCCGCAGGATTCACATCAATCACTGCAACCGTATGCCCCAGAGCAATGAGACGCTGAGCCAGATTTAGACCGATCAGACCCGCGCCTCCGATTAAAACGTACATAGACCTTCTGACTCACGATGATGCTTCTAGCCTAAAGCATGAGCAATCAAAAACCGGATCTTTTAGTCAAGCTTGAGCGAATTAACCGGAACTTCGTCCCAAGATTTAACGAGGCGCATCCGGGCAACCCAACCTTCTGCTTTTTGTTTGTCGGTCAGATTTGCTTCAAAGGATTCGTGGCATTCTTGCGCTTGAGATTCATTGCAGCAGGCGATACACGCATACATCAGCCCCGATGGATCAACTTGTTCGTTTACCCAAATTGCCATAATTGTGTCCTCCAAGACCCTACAGAGAATTTTGCCATATTTACGAGGAGCTTGTTGCCATGTGCGTTAGTGCTTCTCCCGTCACTCGACAGATTCGCCAGTCTGGAAGCACCGTTGCCCCCATGCGTTTGTAAAATCCGATCGCGCTTTCGTTCCAGTCCAAGACGCTCCACTCTAAACGCCCACAGCCCCGAGCTACTGCGATCCCAGCCAATTCTGTTAGCAGTGCTTTACCGATCCCCCATCCTCGATAGTCGGGTCGAACAAAGAGGTCTTCTAGGTATATTCCCGGCTTTGTCAAAAAAGTTGAATAGTTGTGTAGAAATAGTGCAAAGCCGATCGCTTTATTTTCAACAATGGCGACAAGTGCCTCTACGTAAGGCTTTTCGCCAAAAAGGTGATTGTGGAGATGATCGATCGATCCCGTAACTTGATGGGACAATTTTTCATATTCCGCGAGTGCCTGAATCAAGGCGAAAATCTCAGGCACATCAGCAGGAGTCGCAGGACGAATTTCAAACATAAAATTATGAGTTTCAAGTTGCAGCAACTCAAAACTCATAACTCATATTTCGGGGATTGACTAGCCTAACCAGCCCTTTAACCGCTCTGCAATTTGAGGTCTTCTCAACTTCCGCATCGCTTTACTTTGAATTTGGCGCACCCGTTCTCGCGATAGGTTGAACATTCCGCCCACTTCTTCAAGCGTACAAGGCTTGCTGGTGGTCAGACCATAGCGCAATGAGATGATGTCTTTCTCACGCTCGGTCAGAACATTGCCCAACACATCCCAAATCTCTTGGCGCAACATAGTTTCACTCATTTGGGACTCTGGCGATTGTGTATCTCCATCTTCGAGCAAATCCATCAATTCTGTATCTTCACCTTTACCAACTCGGTGATTTAACGAAAGCGATTGACGGCGAACTTGTTGGAGATGCTGTAATTGCTCAACGGTTAATTCGAGCGATTGAGCCATTTCTGCTTCAGTTGGATTGCGCCCGAGTTCGCGCTTGAGTTCGCGATGCGCTTTTTTCAGTTTGTTGAGCTTTTCAACAATATGAATGGGTAAGCGAATGGTGCGAGCATCATTCGCGATCGTTCGCGTGATCCCCTGCCGAATCCACCAGTACGCATAGGTTGAAAACTTATAGCCTTTGTCGGGATCAAACTTTTCGGTTGCCCGATTTAATCCTAAAGCCCCTTCTTGAATTAAATCTAAGAATGGAACACCGCGATTGAGATATCGTTTCGCAATCGAGACGACTAAGCGGAGATTCGATCGAATCATCTTCCGCTTTGCCACACGACTGCGGTGTAATCGATGTTCTAATTGCCTTTCGGTCAAGCCCATACGTTCTGCCAACTCGGCTTTGGTGGGCATATGACCTAATTCGCTATAAAGCTTACGTTGTACCTCATCCACTTCTACAAGATACTGTACTCGCCGAGCTAATTCGACTTCTTCATCGGCTTTAAGGAGCGGGTAACGCGCCATTTCTTTAAAGAATGCGCCAACCGCATCATCCGCAACGGTTTTGTTATATCCAGACGATCGAGCCGATGCCATCTGATCAATTTCAGATTCACCGGAATCGGTTGAGTCTTCTAAATCAGCGGCAACCGAAGTCAGTTCGAGTAAATCAGGTTCAATTTCGATCGGAGTGCTGTCTGCGAAATCGGCTTCTAATTGCAAAGAGTCCACTGAATCTAACTCAGCAACGTCCATTGCAAAGTCCAAATCACTAGAGAGGGCTTCTGTGTGAGAACTGTTGCTTTGTTCGTTCATAGTGATGTGATATTGAGGTAGTTTTACGCGATCGAGTTAATGAGAGAGTTGCCAGTTAAGTGATCAATTTAGGCTGAAGATTTAAGCCAGTATTGAGTCGTTTTATCTTGAATGTTTTCTAATTAAATTTGAATCATGTAGCCTTAGAACTCCTCCTGAACCTATGACGAATTTGTAAGTTTGGTGAGAAACTTTTTGGAAACGTTTAGTTTATGAGCAGGATAGAAAGTCTGCTCGGAACCGCCGTCTCTGAATCGGGAGGAATCCTGGAGATGCGTTTTCAGCTTCGGCACGTTTCCGATTCGCTGGAGTAGCGAATTGCACTTGAATCGAGTTAGAAATTTTGCCCATAAGACAAGATCTCGAACCGTCCGGTTGCTATAACAGACTCTCATACCCGTTCCGATTTTCATCTCTACCAATGGTGGGAAAAGCCAAAGCCAGAGGTTTCAATCTATCTTTAGACAAGTCCTCAGCCATTAGGGCGATCGATCCGGTACACTCAGTCTCACGTTAAAATTAATCAATAGTTCATCCGCACTGCATTACTTTCGATTTCTTGGTAATTTCATACCGTAGTTTTTCTTCCTTACAGGACTTCTTAAGTTTTTCTCTTCATTTGCTGATATGTCTGAGTTGCAATCTGTGGCGGAATCGAGGGCAGAGTATTTGACTGCGCCAATGTGGGTTGAGGTATTAGTGGATTGTCCGGGGGCGCAGGGAGTGTTCACCTATTCTGTGCCGTCTGGATTGCGGGTGCAGCCTGGGGACATTCTCAGTGTTCCGTTTGGGGCACAGCAAGTAGGGGGAATTGCAGTTCGGGTACTGAATGATCTGCCGAAGTTAGAGCAGATTCGATCGATTGATTCGATTGTGAGTGCAGGCTTTTTCCCAGCATCGTATTGGACATTGCTCGATCGCGTGGCACGTTATTATCAGACTTCGCTGATGCAGGTGGTGCGAGTGGCTTTACCGCCGGGATTGTTAGCGCGATCGCAAAGACGCATTCGATTGATTAATCCCGAAGCGAATGAAGTCTTTCTCAATCCTGCCGCGCAACAAATTCTCAAGCTGCTAAAAGCGAGTAAAACTAAAGGCTATTCCTGGCAATTCATTCAGCGACAGGTCAAAGGGGCGCATCGGGGACTTCAGGACTTACTGAAGCTCAATTATGTCGAAAGCTATCTAGAGCCGCCTGCAACGATTCGACCGCAACTGCGACAAGCTGTGATCCTGGTTTCGATACAGACAGAGTTACGAGAACGTCAGCGCGAGATTTTAGAAGTTCTGAAGCGCAACGGAGGTGAGATGTGGCTGACTGACTTGCTGCAGCATTGCCGCACGACTTCTGCAACGGTGAAGCGGCTGCAAGAGCAAGGCTGTGTGATTCTTCAAGGTCGGGAAGTTCTGCGGAGTGAACACAGTCCACAAGTTAATCATGATGCTGCTAAATCACTCACCCCGGATCAAGCTCAAGCACTAGAGCGAATTCAAGCGGTAACGGGATTTGAACAGATCTTGCTGCATGGTGTGACCGGATCAGGAAAGACTGAAGTTTACTTGCAAGCGATCGCCCCGATTCTAGAGCGCGGTCAATCTGCCTTAGTGTTAGTGCCTGAGATTGGATTAACGCCACAGTTAACCGATCGCTTTCGGGCGCGATTTGGTGATCAAGTCTGTGTGTATCACAGTGCGCTCTCTGATGGGGAACGGTTCGATACTTGGAGACAGATGCTCACAGGTTCGCCACAAGTTGCGATCGGGACACGATCAGCAATTTTCGCGCCGCTCCCCAATTTAGGATTAATTGTGCTGGATGAGGAGCATGATTCAAGCTTTAAGCAGGATCAGCCTGCTCCTTGTTATCATGCGCGATCCGTGGCGCAATGGCGTGCTGAACTAGAAGATTGTCCCTTGATTCTCGGATCTGCAACGCCTTCGCTAGAGTCTTGGTTAACGGCGCAATCTTCAACTTATCTATCGTTACCGAAGCGCATCTTAGATCGACCTTTACCGCAGATTGACGTGATTGATATGCGGCGGGAACTGCACGATCGCAATAGCTCAATTTTGAGCCGATCGTTGCAATCTAAACTGAAGAAACTCAAAGAAAACAATCAAAAAGGACTGTTATTCATTCATCGTCGCGGACACAGTACCTTTGTGTCTTGTCGCAGTTGTGGCTATGTGATGGACTGTCCGAACTGTGATGTTTCGCTCTCCTATCATCATGTTCACGAAAATGCTCAACCGCTTTTAAGATGCCACTACTGTAATCACACTCAGAGTCAACCAGAGCGCTGTCCCGCTTGTGGTTCATCGTATTTCAAAAACTTTGGAAGCGGCACTCAACGAGTGGTTCAAGAACTCGCTAAGCTATTTCCTGACTTAAAAACAATTCGATTCGACAGTGATACGACTCGTGCTAAAGGAGCGCATCGAGCATTGTTAAGCCAATTTGCTCACGGTGACGCAGATTTATTAGTGGGAACACAAATGCTTACCAAGGGGATTGATCTCCCTCAAGTCACCCTGGTCGGAATCATCTCAGCCGATGGTTTACTCAACTTGGCAGACTTTCGAGCGAGTGAAAGAGCCTTTCAAACCTTGGTACAGGTGGCAGGACGCGCCGGACGAGGCACTGAACCGGGACGAGTGATTCTACAAACCTATGCTCCCGAAAATCCGGTGATCCAAGCGGTCAAACGCCAGCAGTATGAACCTTTTGTCGCCAGCGAACTCGAACAACGATCGCTGCTCAACTATCCCCCTTACGGACGCTTGGTGTTGCTGCGATTTAGCGGTCTCAATGCCAGCACCGTTCAGTCCACTGCAGAAACGATCGCCGACCTCTTACTTAAATCCGACGAAGATTATCAAGTTTTAGGCCCTGCACCCGCAACCATTGTCAGAATCGCTCAGCGCTACCGATGGCAAATCTTACTCAAGCTGACTGACGATCGCATTCCTGATGTGATGGAACTGCGATCGCACTGTCCCTCGACGGTGAGTTTAACGATCGATGTCGATCCAATGAACCTAATGTAATCGCGCTTCCGGCAGAATTAGCATCGCATCACCAAAAGAATAGAAGCGATATTCGTTCTCGATCGCATCCTGGTACAGCTTTAACAACCGCTCACGTCCAATCAAGGCGCTGACTAACATCAATAAACTGGACTTTGGTAAGTGAAAATTTGTAATCAAACCGTTAACGGTGCGCCACTCATAGCCCGGATAGATAAATAAATTTGTCTTGCCGCAGTAAGGTTCAATCTGACCCGACTGCGATGCCCCTTCGAGCGATCGCACCACAGTTGTCCCCACCGCAAACACTCGTCCCCCTCTCGCTTGCGTTTCTCGAATCTTCTCCACCGCTTTCGGAGAAACCTCGATCCATTCTCCGTGCATCTGATGTTGCGTGATATCTTCAACTTCGACCGGACGAAACGTGCCTACCCCAACGTGCAGCGTAATAAAAGTCTTTTCGATGCCCTTTTGCTCTAAACGTTCTAGAAGTTCGGGCGTGAAGTGGAGTCCTGCGGTCGGTGCGGCAACCGCTCCCCTGCGATCGGCGTACACAGTTTGATACCGATTGGGTTCTGCTTCAGTTTCGTGGATATATGGGGGTAGAGGCACTTCGCCAAACTGGTCAATCACTTCAAGCAGAGATCGGCCGTCTGAAGCCTGAAATTGCAGAATCCGCCCGCGTGTCTCTGGATCACTCGCTAAAATCGATGCCGTCAACTCAACCTCGGTCTCCCCATGCGGCTTAAACACAATTTGATTGCCAGGCTTCAAACGCCTTCCAGGTTTGACCAATGCTAACCACTGATTTTGCTGATGTTCTTCGAGCAGCAGAATCTCCACTTCAGTCCCCGTCGTTTTGTGCCCGTGCAGTCGCGCCGGAATGACCTGCGTGTTATTCAACACCAGCAAATCCCCAGGACGCAGAATCTCATCTAGCTCCCGAAAAATCCGATGACAGTGCTGAGTTTGACTTTCAATCACGAGCAGCCGCGCACTATCCCTTGGAGTGGCGGGATTCTGAGCAATACGCTCTTCAGGTAAATGATAGTCATAAGCCGAAAGGAGTTGGTCAGCTTCCACGGTCATAATTAGGGGCGATCGTTACAGGTGAGTGGTTAGTATTTTCGGATAATTTTGATCCGGATCACTCAATAATTTACAAAATGGGTGAGATTCCCCAGGCGATATCGGGGGCTTCTCCCCTATTGCAATCGTGGGTGCTACCGCACAATAGAAATGTAAGCCGCATTTGCTAGGTGTCAATTCTATGGAGTACCTCTACTACCTCGCGAATGCCAGTCTAACCCTGAGAATTGTGGAACACTTGCATCACTCGAAGCAACTCCCGCTCAGCTTCTTGACTGTCATTCACCAAATCGATGGTTGGGTTGTCAGGGTTAAGCTATCTCAGGCGATCGATGCCCAGACCGAAGGCGATTTTAGAGCGTTTCTAAATGAGTTAGGCATTCCTTATTGTCCAAACATTCGCATTCAAATGGTATTGTGGGGACTCGAAACAGGACAATCCCCGATCGATGTGATGCAGCGCTATCAAGTGGCAGTGGTTTCGCATGGTAGCCCCGAACGCGAAGAAATCGAAGAGTTCCGCAAGCAGTTTGTTCAAGGGTTGGGATATTGCCCCGAAACGCTGGCTTAACTAAATGGTTTAACTAAACGCATCGCGGATATAGTTTTGTATTGAGAATTGATTTTTGGTGAGGTGGGGGGAAGTCGCCGCAGAAGGCTGATTTCCCCTTTTTCGTGTCTGAGCCTGATATCGGACGAGGGCAACATCAAAGCGACAAGGGAATTCTGACAGGTGTGGATGCGTGAGCAAAAAGAACTTTGCTGTGGTGAGGAGTTTTCTTTGCTTGGCTGGCGTGATTGATAGAACCCCATCGCTGTCCCAATTGCCTCGACTGCGGGTTTTGACTTCGACAAAGGCAACGATGCTCGCACCGCGCTCTGCGATCGCATCGCTGGTTTTGACCACCAGATCGAGTTCACCCGATCGACAAGTCCATTGGCGCGCCAAGATTAGCGCTCCCTGTGACTGAAGCCAGTCCGCAACGAAGTCTTCGCCGGAGGTTCCGAGATTAGATGTCGAATTCGGCTGATCCACAGGTAGGATTTTTAAAGTGTTCTCTTTAAAACATTCCCTAATTTTGCCAATGCGTTCTAATTGCTTAAAAAGTTTCGTTTGCGCGGTCGTGGCTCTATTCGCGTCTTGGATGCTCTTCGCTGCACCCGTTTTTGCGCTGGACTACACCAAAGAAATCCTAATCGGGGCTGATTTTTCAGGGCAGGATTTAACCGATTCGGAGTTTACCAAAGCGAATTTGCGCGACGGTAATTTGAGCCATACGAACTTGAGAGGCGTGAGATTTTTTGCGACGAACCTAGACCGAGCGAACTTAGAAGGGGCAGATTTGCGCGACTGTGTACTGGATTCAGCCCGATTAACCCGCGCCAACTTGACCAATGCCAATTTAGAAGGCGCATTTGCGGCAAATGCAAAATTTGAGGGCGCGATCATCGATGGAGCCGACTTTACCGATGTTCTGCTCAGACCCGATGCCCAAAAGATTCTGTGCTCTGTGGCAAAGGGAACGAATCCGACAACCGGACGCGACACCCGCGAAACGCTTTACTGTGACTGATTTTCTTTCGCTTGTCTCGCGGCAAGCCGCACTTGCCAAGCTCGAATTGCCATCGCTGTTCTCATCATTGGCGAGACGAATTCGTGACTTGCTGCGGTAGGTTCAGTTTGAGAGAGCGGATGATGGCTTAAACAAGGGCGCAAGCTATCTAAATGTGCTTCGAGTTCTAGCGCCCGAAATACCTCATCGGCGGACTTGAAGCGATCGCACGTCGAGGCTTGCAGCATTTTGTCGAGAATACGCCCAAAATAATCGCTGACTCTCACCAGTTTTCGCCACTGCAATTCCCCCGTATAAGCATCGTAGTCTTGTTCGGTGGGAACCCGTCCCCCCAACAGATACAAGCAGGTAATTCCGAGCGCATAAATATCGCTCGAATATACCGGACGCATGGCAACTTGTTCGGGCGGCGCAAATCCGATCGTCCCTACAAATCGGGTGACAAGCGATCGAGAAGTCGGCTCAGATAATGAGATGCGCTCTTTTACCGCTCCAAAATCGATCAGCGCCCAACGTCCATCTTCTCGACAGCGCACGATATTTGAGGGCTTGATATCTCGGTGAATCACCCGCTGAGCGTGAACGTACTGCAACAACGGCAGAAACTCTTTCAGAAACTGTTTGACGGCTGCTTCTGTCCATACGCCGAATTTCTGCACATCTTGAGCGAGCGTCCGTCCCCGAATGAATTCTTGAGCGAGATAAAAGATGCCCTCGATCTCGAAATAATCCAGCAGTTGTGGAATTTGTGAATGGCTCCCCAACCGCGCTAACGTTTTCGCCTCTTGTTCAAATCGCTGACGGGCTTTTTTCAGAGCGGCGGGGTCGCGGACTTTGGGGCAAAGCTGCTTGATCACACAGTGAGGATGTCCCGGCAAGCGGGTATCCCGCGCCAGGTACGTTACACCAAAGCCACCTCGACCCAGCATCCGATCGATCAAATACCGATCGCGTAATAACCGATCGGACTGACTCAAATCGATCCGCTGCTGTGAAGAATCCGCGCCAAAGCTCATGTCGCACTACACCATCATGCAAACGCACAACTTGTTCCAGTTTAGAAGCGCTATTCCATATCCAATAAAATCTTCACACTAAAAATCGGTTATCGGTTTTATCCTGCCAAAAATCGGTGACATCATATCCAAGCGCTGACAGCATTTGACGCAACAAAGGCAGACTTAAGCCGATGACGTTGGTATGACAGCCCTCGATTTTTTCTACAAATAGCCCACCGCGACCCTCTAGCGCAAAACACCCTGCACAACTGAGCGGCTCTTTCGTTTCGACATAAGCCTCGATTTGTCGATCGCTAATGTCAGCAAAATATACCCGCGTCATCTGGGTTTGTACCAAGGGCGGATAAGGCATCAACGCGCCCTGAACGGTTGTGTAAGGCTGCAAAAACGCATGCCCTGTAAACAGCTCACCCACATTGCCGCGCATCTTTTTCCATCGAGCGATCGCTTCGTCTGAATCTTTCGGCTTGCCGTGAATCTCGCCATCGATCGCCAAAATCGAATCACAGCCGAGAATGAGTCCGGGCGTGGTTGAAAAAAATCCAGACGGCAGTTCAGACTGCCTGGAAAAGAGCGACTGCATTGTCGATCGGGCTTTCCCTTCGGCAAGAACCTGCACCAATTTAGCCGGATCAGTAATCTGAATCTGTGACTCGTCAAAGTCACTCGGATACACCATCGCAGAAATTCCTGCCATCGCCAAGAGCCGACGACGAGCCGGAGATGCCGAAGCTAACACGAAGGGAACCACCATCGATCTAATCCACCATAAACGACTTCACCGACTTCGTGAGAATCGGAGCCATCTTCTCCCAGCGCTCCTCTGAGGTCGAAGCATTCAGCGTGTACAACTTGCTGCGATAGACGATCGCGTTGGCTAAGTTATGCCGCTTCTCCTGATTTGGCAAGGTGACTAGATATTCCAGCAGGTAATAGGTTCGATCGGCAATCTCGCGTGACTCGGCGCTGATTAGCTCCGCTGTGCGACCGGAATCAGGGGGCGCGATCGCGCTTTTACCCAACTGATACCCCACCTCGCTTGGTGTTCCCAATTCCGCTAGCTTTTTCTTACCCGGAACCGGATTAATCACCATACTGATATTTTCGGTTTGCACGATGATGTCATGAAACACCACATCTGGCCCGTTTGTCACTTTCACAGGTAGCCAGCCATTTGGATATAAAAATCGATAGCCATCGGTACTATCAATAAAGCTTTTCAGTCCACCCACGCCAGACACACAACCTTGTAGCCCTAGCGCCAGAACAACGAGCATCACCGCAATGATTCGTTTGAGCATCAAACCACTTCTCCACAAAACGTCTTACTCTGTCAAACCACGCACAAACGACGCGCTATCGGGCAGACAACATTTCTTATTCTCCCATTTTCGGGAGCGCGATCGTGCCGAGAAATTCAGAGGGAGTTGGAGAGAGTGAAGAAAACGCAGCACCCCTCTTCCCCTACTCCCCCTCCCCCTCCAACTCCCGATCAAATTTGGCAGAATGAATCAGCATCCAAAATGTCCGCTAAACTGTAAAACTGTTTGGGCAGAGCGTCTCTAGAATTGCAACTTCCCGCAAGTCTACGGAGGCACGAATTTAACTTCGGCTTCACAATTTGCTTGGCTCAGTAGATCATCCACAGATTTGTCGTGAGATTTCGGTAAAATGCTGGAACTTCGTAATTTGGGATACGCAATTCGTAGTGAGTGAAAGGAACTGTATATCAGTCGGAAGCGATCAAATTTAGAGGATTTCCACCTTCAGTCAGGTTGCTTCAATCAAACCCCCATTACGAATAAATTAATAAGGAATGAGTGCCTCCGTGAATGTAATGCAGTTGAATAGCCCACCTGCTCCGCTACCGCCCCCCACGCCGATTATTCTCGATAGTCTGCCCGATCCGCCTGTTGCCGAGGGTGTATGTCCGCGTCGCACCCGGATGCAGATCGATTTGCTGCTGTTGGCGATCGAAGCGCTGGATTTAGCAGGATCAGAAGCAATTTTGGCGGTTGCCTCGGAGTTTGAACTGCGCGGAGTGCTGAAAAATCGGGTTACTCTGTGGCGGATGCGATCGACGAACCCATTCCGCCGTTACGCCCAACGCCGACCCTTGACGCTAGTGGAAGCGAAAGCATTAGTGGTGGTGACGTGCTACTTAGCCCGCCGCTTAACGGTGCTAATTCGGCAATTATTGCTGGCGTATCAGCAACTCAGCGAAAAGAATTTATCGATCGATCATCATTTTCGCTTATCAGAATATTTAGAGAGATTTCGCGCTCACTACCGCAGCCGCATGAATCCTCGACGCGCAGGCGTAATGGCTTACAGTTCCGATGAGAAGCTAAACGAACTGGCGCTGGATTTGTTAGAGCAGCTTTTATTCTGTACGGGGACTTCTGGAGTCCAACGATTGTGGATTAGTTTGTTTGACGGAGAAGTGCAATGACGAACGCGATGACGCTGCAACGCCAGTACAGCTTGCCAAATTGCACGTTAATTTTAGAAGGCTTGTCGGATACAACCGGATTTGCACAACCAGAAATTCGCCCGGTGATGTCGCTGCTGATTAATGCAGAATGTCATTTACCCGGACAAGACAAGCCACTTGTCGGCGGGCGCGAATTTTTTGAAAGTCTGGTGACGGCTGTGAGTTTGTACGCTCAAGAATTTTTGAGCGGTGTTCATTTACCCCGGCATACTTATAGCGATCGTCCCTCATTTATTCGCTTGGAGCGGATCGATCGTGCTCATCATCGCTTGATTGTCGAAAAAGATCCGAACCATCCCAACAGTGAAGAACGAGCGGTCGATTTAACGACCGTGCAGTTGTTTGATTTGGTTGAGGCGATTGATCAATTCGTCGCTGATACTCAAACGTTGCCGTATTGGTCGCTGAATCTTTCGCCCGTTCCGAAACGGTATGCGCGATCGGGTGAACCGCTCGCTAAACAAGTCGTTCCTGCCTCGATCGGGGTATCGGGACTGGCATTGGCGGCGATCGCGTTCTTCTCGTTGCCCACGATGCGGGTGAAAACGCCAGAATGCTTAACTCCTGGGGCATCCGATTGTCCGGGTGTCGTTGCAACCCCCCCAAGTCCAGGCGCAAGCCCGATCCCTAGCCCCGTTGCTTCTCCGACTGCTGCGGCATCTCCTAGCCCAACGGCATCTCCTAGCGCTGTGACATCTCCCAGCCCAACAGCTTCTCCGGATCTAGCACAGCTTGAAACTGCGCTGAATGCGGCTCCTCCGATTACCGACCCTCAAGAATTAAGATCGCTGAGCGATCGCTTGTCGGCTCAAATTCGGGACAGATGGAAAACGCAATCGGCTGTAACCGAGGAGTTAGCTTATCGCGTTGGCGTGGCTCGCACTGGAGATGTCGTTGGGTTTAAAGCCGAAAGCCCTGCAGCACTGGATAATGCCCGACGTACACCGCTGCTCGATTTGCTGTATTTACCCGCAGATGGCAGTCCTCCATCATCAGAGCCTCTGGCGCAATATCGCGTGGTCTTCAAGCCGCAAGGAAACTTTGAAGTCACGCCGATCGCGTCGCCCACTTCCGCCACGCCTCCGAGTCCTGCGGCAAGTCCGACGACCAATACGATGATCGTTCCGAATCCAGCTTCAAGTCCCGCTGTTGCTGCAAATCCCGCGACGACTCAGACAGAACTGACCGACGAATCGACCCTCGATAACTTGCAGCCCAAACTCTACGATACGATCAATCAAAATTGGAAAGGCAGACCTCCGTTTAATCAAGATCTCGTGTTTCGAGTTCGGATTAAACCGGACGGGACGATCGCTGGGTATGAACCCGACAACTCAGTAGCAGGTCAGTACGCCAAAGACACGCCGCTCCCACAGTTAGGGAAACAGATTGATCCGAATGCCCCTGCTGAACCTGCGGCATCGTTCAAGGTGGTGTTTAAGCCGAGTGGAGTTTTGCAAATTAACCCCTGGTACGGATCGAGATAAGCAAACTCTAATCCTGTTCAAAAGCTAAACTCGCTCCGGGTCGGGACGCGAGTGCGATACCATCGAATAACTCTGAGTTTGCTAAAGCACATTTTCATGGAGCAACAACTACTTCCCACAGAGGTTATTCTGAACCATCCTCGTAAATCTCTGGGCAGTGTGCAACTCGACTGGTCGCCACAGCCCGGAGCCTATTTCGATTTGGAAGGTCAGACCTACGCTGTTCTGGAGCGTCGTCACCGCTATGAACTGAAGTCAGGGCGCTATCGCTTACACAAAGTGGCGCTGTATGTTCAAACCGCACAACGTCCGATCGAGCGATCGCTCGTTGAAGGGCGCTGGGTGCTGGGTGATGCCACTTGCGAATATAATGCGCGATCGGAGATTATGCGCTGTGCGGTTAATCCTGATGGTCTCTGTGCAGGCTGTCGTCACTACCGCCCGCAGGATTAAGCGGTTCTCCGATCGCAATTCTGGTTCCGTTGGCAAAGTCCCAGCCGGATTGAGGTCGCTTACCTGCTAGTTGGACTTGCCGCAGCAGCAATGCGCCATTTCCGGTTTGAATCACTGCCCCCCAGTTTTTCACAACACTCACCACTTCACCGGGAGAGCGGGGCTCAAACGTAATCGTCTTTAACTCTTCAAACTCGCCCAAAAATTCTGGTTCAAGCGGAATCGTTTGCAGCACTTTCAGCGCAGAATCCCGGAATGAAGTTGTACAGCTTGGATAAAATCCACGAATTTGATTGTGAAGCTCGATCGCGCTGCGCGACCAATCCAACTCATAATCGGGTTTCTTGATTAACGGTGCGTATGTTGCTTGATCGTTGTCTTGCGAAATCGGTTGGATTTCACCCTCAACCAGTTTTGGCAGGGTTTCAACGAGCAAATCTGCGCCGATCGTACTCAATCGAATGGCTAAATCCTGCGCGGAATCGAAGGGTGCGATCGGGGTCGTCGCTTTCAACAGCATCGCGCCCGTATCCATTCCCGCATCCATTAGCATTGTCGTAATTCCTGTTTCCGCTTCGCCGTAATACAGACACCACTGAATCGGAGCCGCACCCCGATATTTCGGCAAGATTGACCCGTGAACATTCACACAGCCGTATTTCGGCATATCGAGAATTTCCTGCGACAAAATTTGCCCGTACGCGACGACAACGAAAACATCGGCGTTGAGTGATCGCAAATTTTCCAGGGTTTCGGCATCTTTCTTCACGCTTTTGGGTTGCCAAACGGGAATCTGATGCGTCTGCGCCACGGATTTCACCGGGCTTGGAGATAATTCATTGCCGCGTCCGCGTCGTTTATCTGGTTGTGTAACTACAGCAACGACCTCGAACTCTGCCACTTCTAACAGCGCTTCCAACGTCGGCACAGCAAACTGAGGGGTTCCAAAAAATACAATTTTCATCAATCTAACTCTCGCTCCTGGCAGACGTTCTACACTTATTCAAGCTGATATTTTGAACCTATGAAGCCGAGATTTGCAACGATCGAAACCTGGCAGCAGGCAGAACTCTTGATGCAGCCTGCCTTCATTCGCCTAATTGACAATTTACGCAAACAACTCGATACCTCAACTTGGCGAGGGCAATACCGCGATGTCCAAGTGTGGGCAGACGACATCCCCGACGAAACCAAACAGACGGTACTTCAGCTTCAGCAGCAACTCGAAACTGCTCTCCCAGAACAAGCTGCAGAAATTCAGGAAACATTAGTGCATTTGCCCTCGCCGTATCCGGGGTATGAACTGTGTTTAGAGAAGGACGATCGACAAGTCAATATTGATCTATGGGCGTTATGCTATCGAATTTGCTTTCGATCGGAGAACGGCGAATGGCGGGATGATTTTCCGGTTGAAATCGATATGACTCTGTTTGATCCGACAGGCGAAGTGGATTGGAATCTTTTAGAAGACAAAACGAAGCGAATTGTTGAGCAGGTGTTTGAGAATCTACCGCAGGAGTAGTGCTCTACAGCTTTTTAACCGCGATCGGACTTCACAATTAGCTGGTTACTGTCTCATCTTTCGCTCGATCTCCGTAGAATCCGGGGTTTCTTGCGCCGCACTGCGCCGTCCAAAAAATCGTCGAGTATAATCCCAAACACGCATAGCGGTAGGACTCTCAGATCTTGATTTGAGGCTCGATCGCCCCATGCGTAATGCAAGGCTAACTTTTGTTCACTTTATTTTGATCCTTCTGTTGGATGTCTAGCAATTCTTATACTTGACAAGCCTTTGAATCCAAAGCTATGCCTCAAACCATCAGCGGCGCTCAAAACCAATCCTCACAGGCGACTTCCGCACAGCCTTCAACGAATTCTCATGGGCTGATGCCAGCACCTGTCCAGGTCGATACCTACGCCGATCGATTAATGGATGACTTGTTTGAGGATGTGGAAGACCTCTTATCGGGCAGCGTCCCTCCTCCTGAATCGTCCAAAGCAAGACCCAAGCCCGCGCTCGACCTTCCGCGTCCCGTTGTAGCATCTCTGGCACCGCTCGTTGCCCAGCCACAACTCCCACAATGGACTTCTCCTGCCGTTGTGCCAAAAGCTGGCAATCAAATTGCCGAGAAAGCCATCAGGCGTAACTCCCGCTTTCCCAAGTTCGTTGCGATCGTCTTTGGACTGTCGGCACTTTCTGCGGCTTCTGCGTGGCTGATTCAGCGTGGAACCATGCAGCGACTTTTTGCCGTGGCAACGCGAGAACCAGCGGTAGTCGCGTCTGTACCGAAAGCGATGTCGATCGATGCGAACGCTCAGTTTGCCCAATACATGAAACGGTCACTGGAAAACATCGATCGCAAAGCCAACCTTAAGACTCCAACCGCGATTCCAGTCGCTTTAAATAGCAGCTTACCGACGACTTCGATGCCTGGAACCGCACGATCGAATGCTGAATCAAATAAGCTGCCAGTCGTGGTGAATGTTCCTCCGCTCCCTTCGCCGATGCCCGTTGCAACCGCTCTGAGTAAGAGTCCGCAAGAGCTGAATCAAGTGCTCACGCGCTTAACTTCGGTTTTGGAGCGATTGTCGATCAATCCGGCTCCTCGGTCTGCCATGTCTGCGGCTCCGATCGCGATCCAGCCTGCTCAGGCAGTGTCTAGCGAACCGCAACGGATCTTGCGCGGCATTGCGATCGCGTCTGATCCGAGCCAATCTGCGATTCTGTTTGAAATGAATGGCGTGACTCAGCGCTATTACATCGGAGAAAGCGTCGGGTCGAGTGGTTGGAGCGTGGTGGATATTTCGAGTAATTATGTGAGTGTGCGGCGTAACGGTGAGGTTCGATCGATCTCCATGGGTCAAAAACTCTAGAATAAAGAGCAAGGATGAAGAGCGTTCTTCATCCTTCAGCCTTTCTTGGAGTTGCTTATGGGATTGTTCGACGATTTAGGACGCTTTCTAGAAACGCGGATTGACGAATTTTTGAAGGACAATCCGCAGCTTGAACTTCAGGCATTAGAAGAAAAGCTGTATCAGCAAGAACAAGAAACGCGCCGACTGCTAGCAGATCTGCGCCTGCGAGAAAAGCAGGTGGAATCTGAGATTTTAACCACGGCTCAAGAGATTCAGCGCTGGCACGTTCGGATTGAGAAGGCGCGATCGGCAGGACGAAAGGATTTAGCAGAACCTGCTGAATCACATGAAGCTTCTCTGCTGCGCGAGGGCAACCAGAAATGGGGACAAATGCAGGTGCTCAAGGAAAGAATTCAGCAAACCGAAGAACTCCAGCGCAAAATTCAGATTCGCCGTCAGGAAGTGCAATCGGAATTGCGGCAGGTGAAATCGGCTCAAGCGGCTCAAGTAGAACAACGCTGGGCGGTTGATGGCTGGAATCAAAGCTTTACTGAAACTGAGAAATCGACTGATCCACTAGAGCAAAAATTCCGGCAGTGGGAGACTCAAGAAGAACTCAACGAAATGAAGCGCAATATGGGCAAATAAAAGATTTCTGCACAGTCGGATTAATTCCGTGAAATGCCTGTACAGTGATGCTGCTACTGCTTCATGTACAGGATTTTTTCTATGACGTATTGCCTTGGAATTCTGACCCAAACAGGTTTAGTCATGGCAGCAGACTCGCGCACTAATGCGGGAGTGGACTATATTTCGACCTATCGGAAACTGTTTGATTTTTCGATCGAAGGCGATCGCGCATTGTTCTTCTGCACGTCTGGAAATCTTTCTGTCACTCAGTCAGTTCTGGCTCTAATGCGGCAGGCGATCGCTGCCAAGTCAGACATTAACCTACACACGCTGCCGAGCTTGTATGAGATTGCCCGTTATGTGGGTGGAATCATGCGACACGTGCAAGATGAGAATCGTCCGTGGTTAGAAAAAGACGGCATTGATTCTCAATCAACCATTTTGCTCGGTGGTCAAATTCGCGGGACTGCACCTGAACTGTTTATGATTTACAGCCAAGGCAATTTCATCCAAGCCTCTAAAGAAAAGCCCTTTTTGCAGATTGGTGAAGCGAAATATGGCAAACCGATTCTCGATCGCGTGTTGTCCTTTCACACTCCGATCGAGGCTGCGGCGAAGTGTGCGCTGTTGTCGATCGATTCCACGATGATCTCTAACATCTCGGTAGGCCCGCCAATTAACTTAGTGATGTACGAAGCGGATAGTTTCAAAGTTCGACATCAGCTTTGTTTGAACATTGATGCGCCTTATTTGACTCAAATTCGCAAACAGTGGGAACGGTGTTTGAACGAAGCATTTGAGCAGATGCCGAACATTGATTGGGAGCATTATTTGAGCCGCGGATCAGAGCCGCTGAATTTGTAAGGTATAGTTCATTGTTGTTTGTACTCCTCCCGATCGTGTGACTTTGCCGACAATCGGAGCCGCATACTCAGGAAGGGCACTGGCTGCGAGTGCGATGTGTCGATCACTCACCACTAATCCGTGTGTCGGATCATATCCGCGCCATCCTGCGCCCGGAAGATACACTTCTGCCCAAGCGTGAAGATGTCGATCGGGATGTTCGGGATCACCTTCTTGATAGCCGCTCACAAATCGTGCTGCCAGTCCAATCGATCGACAGACTTCCATGAATAACACGGTTAAATCTCGACAAGATCCCTGTTTCTGCGTCCAAGTGAGTCCAGCAGGATAAGGATTGCCTGTTTCCCGAGTCCTATACTGACAGCTTGTATAAATCCTCTGATTTAGTTCATTCAGAAACTGAGTCACACTGTTTCCTGAAGCTTCTGCTATTTCGTAAGCGAGTTGAAGTGCAACACTATCTGTTGAACCCACATAAGGTTGAAGTTGTTTCAATAGTGAAGTGGGATAGTCGATCGGAAGCGCGATCGCCCAGGGTTCCAGCAGGTAGTTAAACGGGTTTGGTTGTTGGGTCAGAGTTTGCGAGAGAGCTTGAACATTGAGCGAGGTGGTTAGTTCAGGAGAAAACCAAACTTTGATGAATATGTTGCCGTCGAGATCGGTGAGTTCGGATTGTGAGATCGGGATCGGTGTAACTTGCAGCGAGAACATTGTAAGCATTTGCCAGCTATCCGATCGGGGTCGCAATCGAATTAAATGCGGCTGCAAAGTTACAGGGTCGCTGTAAGTGTAAGTTGTGGTATGAGAGATTTGATACAGCACTATCTGTGTTCCGCTAACCAATGTTCTAAATCAGACAGATTTGTGAAACCCAACAGCGTTTCGCTAAGTTCTTCTAAATTCAGTCCCACATTGCCCGAATCTCCAATTGACTTAAGTTTGCGAACTTGTACATCATTATAGAGGTGACGATATCAATGAGGTTTGCTTTTTCTTTGGCGATCGCGTGTAAAATCGGGCGATCGATGTGAATCCTAACAGTAGTGATTTGGACAAAGGTGATGAATCCGAACAAAGGCAAGGTGCTGCTTGCGCTATCGTTAGTGGTTTCAGGATTGGTGGGAGTAGGGCTTGCTCTGAAACAATCACCGCCGCGTATGGCTGTGTTTGAAGCGCCACCGACAAAGATAGAGCCGATCGCAAAACCCATTCAGAAGACACCAGCACAAAGTCGATCTCAAGACATCACCAGTCAATTAGAGCAATCGAATGCGGCTCAACTGCTCAAACAGCTTTCTAAGGAAGCAGATACTAAAGTGCAAGACTCAAAAAGTACGATCGCGGGCTTCATCCAGCAGAAGACCATAGAACAGCGTGATCATCTGAAGCAGAGTGTGGTTGGTGCGCTCCGCGAAGCCATTACAGGAGAAGTGACTCAGCGATCGAGCGTGCTTTCGGATGAGTTCAAAGGCATTAAGCTATCTGCTGATCAAGCCGCTCAAGTTGAGAAAGCACATCGCCAGATGCAGACCGAAATCGTTCAACAATTGAAAAATAATCCTCGGTTAGTCAATCAACTCAAAGCAGACTTACAAGCAGGACGATTGAACCAAACGCTCTCACAATCTTTGAGTAACTACAAAGATGCAGTTGCACAAGTCCTCACACCGGAACAACAACAGAAATGGCAAAAAAACTTTGATCTAAGCAAGATTCTTAAGTAGGACGATGACTTAATCAGTAAAGAAAGCTCGAATCGCGGATAAATTCGCTCGAATCCTCACTCGCGTTCCGATTTCTAGGGCAGGTTTGATGGCGCTTAACGCTTGCAAACGGTTTCCAGAACTAAATTGAATGCAATAGCGATGCTCCCGTCCTAAAAACTGTCGATCGACCACGACGATCGCACCGTTCGCATCAGGTTCTAAACGAATATCTTCCTGCCGAATCATCAAATCTGCTTGATCTGAGATCGGATCACTTAGATGGTTAAGAACGATTGTTCCGATCTCAGTTTTCCAGCCTTTGCTATCAAAAGTTGCAGGTAAAAAATTCCCCTGCGTGACAAACTCAGCAACATATCGCGTAGCAGGCTCACTATAAAGCGCTTCAGGAGTAGCTAACTGCTCAATCCGCCCTTGGTTCATCACGGCAACACGATCGGAAATTGATAATGCTTCTTCTTGATCGTGGGTAACAAAAATTGCAGTTGTTCCCACTGTTTTGATAATTGAGCGGATTTCTTGACGCAGGTGCGCTCGCACTTGCACATCTAAATTGCTCAAAGGCTCATCGAGCAAAATTAGAGCGGGCTGAGGCGCTAACGCTCTCGCAAGGGCGACCCGCTGCTGCTGTCCTCCAGAAAGCTCGTGCGGATAGCGCTTTTCTAAGCCAGACAGTCCAACTTGAGCGATCGCGTCGGCAATCAGCTTTTTGGCTTCCTTAGAAGGATAGCTCGATCTCTTTCGACGAGATTTTTTTAACCCAAAGCCCACATTCTCTGCCAAGGTCAGATGCGGAAACAGCGCATAGTCCTGAAACACCATCCCAATATCGCGCTGTTCGGGGGGGAGCCATCGCTTTGCGCCTGCGACTTCCTGCCCTGCAAGCTCGATACTGCCGGATTGAGGACGCTCAAATCCGGCAATTAATCGCAATAACGTTGTTTTCCCACAGCCAGAAGCACCCAAGAGGCTCAATAGCTCTCCCTGCCGCAGTTTCAGAGATACTGCATCAACCACAGGAGTATCAGAAAACCGTTTTGAAACGTTGTCAAGTTGCAGGAGAATGGATTCAAGCATTTTTGATGATGTCGAGCTTATTGAGACTTATCATCAACAATTTTGGAACCACAGTAAAGTAGTTTGAAGAATTTGTTCAAAACTGTATGCAGATTTCATCGGAGAAAAAGACGGGGCTGAGTGGCTGGACAATGTTGGTGATGGCGATCGCTTTATTAATCGCACTTCCAATTATTTCAGTTTTAAGTGGATTGTTCGCAGATGCGCGATCAGTTTGGCAACATCTAGCCGAAACGGTGTTGTCAACTTATGTGATCAATTCCCTGTTGTTAATGGTTTGGGTTGCACTCGGAGTCGGTGTAATTGGAACTGGAACCGCTTGGCTGGTGACGATGTGCCGTTTTCCGGGAAGTCGGATTTTAACGTGGGCATTGTTGCTACCGTTAGCTGCTCCAGCGTACATCTTGGCGTACACCTATACCGATCTGCTTGATTATTACGGAATTGTGCAGATGAGTTTGCGATCGTGGTTCGGTTGGAAAACAATGCAGGATTACTGGTTTCCGAATGTGCGATCGCTCTGGGGTGCTGCATTGATGCTCGTTCTGGTGCTGTATCCGTATGTGTATTTGTTGGCGCGATCGGCATTTCTTTCACAGTCGGTTTGTACGATCGAAGCAAGTCGGAGTCTCGGTTGTAGCCCTTGGCAAAGCTTTAGAAAAGTAGCATTACCGTTAGCGCGTCCCGCGATCGTAGCGGGATTGTCGCTTGCATTGATGGAAACGCTGAATGACTATGCAACCGTACAGTTTTTTGAGGTGAGTACCTTTACAACTGGAATTTATCGTACTTGGTTTGGCATGGGTGAAAGACTGGCTGCGACTCAGTTATCTGCGTTTTTGTTGATGTTTATTTTTGCTCTGATTCTGTTAGAACAGCTCTCACGCGGACGGGGAAAATACTATCAGTCGAGTGGATCACAGTCGATTCAGAAATACCAGCTTCGAGGCTTGAGGGCGATCGCAGCTTTGCTGTTCTGTTTAGTGCCCTTATTGCTAGGCTTCTTTGTTCCTGGAGGATTTTTATTAAAAATGACTTTGGACAATTGGGAGCAAGCCTTTGATCAGCGATTTTGGGACTTTGCTAGCAATAGTTTAATTGTCTCAGGGTTAGCGGCAGGAGTTGCAATCGTCATCGGCATCATTCTGGCGTATGGATTGCGCTTGAATCGATCGATCACGATGCGGATTGCAGCTTACGTTGCTTCAATGGGCTATGCGGTGCCAGGATCAGTGATTGCGGTTGGAGTTTTAGTGCCGTTTGGATTGTTCGATAATGCGATCGATAGCTGGATGCGATCGACCTTCAACATTTCGACTGGATTATTACTCAGTGGAACTATCTTTGCGCTCATCTTTGCTTATTTGGTGAGATTCCTAGCCTTGTCCTTTAATAGCATCGAAGCAAGTTTGACGAACATTAAACCGAGCTTAGATGATGCGTCTCGGAGTTTAGGATTTGGAGCAACGAATACACTGTTCCGCATTCACATCCCGCTATTGTGGAAAGGCGTTCTGGCGGCTGCAATTTTAGTGTTTGTCGATGTCATGAAGGAACTTTCTGCAACCTTGATTATCCGACCGTTTAACTTTGATACATTAGCGGTTCACGTCTACAACCTCGCCTCCGATGAACGATTGGCAGAAGCTTCTGGATCAGCACTGGCGATCGTGCTAGTTGGTTTAATTCCGGTGATGCTGCTGAGTTGGCAAATGGAGAAAAGGTAAGATAATGCGAGTTCAACGGGAAGGATTCGCTTCGATGCTGTATCTGGGTCGTCCCCTAAATTCCCCATGAGTGCAAGGCAGATCGGCAGTCTTACATTTGATTAGACTTCTGATTAGGCTTCTCTACTTCCCGATTAAGCAATGATGCAACCCTCTGAAAACCAACGTTCCTACACAGCAAATTTATTCACCTATTGTCTGATTGCTTTCGGCTGGTCTTGGCTCTGTTGGCTCTGCGCGAATCTTTGTGCGAATCTTGTTTTACCCTTTGCAGAAGTTGCCGCAACGGTCTTAGGGATTTTAGCCAGTTTTGGGCCTTCTCTAGCCGCGATCGTTTTATCTGCTTTGGGATCATCGAGAATTCGTGCATTTTTAACGCAGTCCTGCCATTGGCGCGTCAGTTGGATACCAAGATTGATACCACTGTTGCATCTGATTGATGTCATCTGTTTGAGTTTTAATCACCGATGTAGCTAAATCCCGAAGTTCAGGATGCTGGGGATTTGACAGTAACATTTGTGCCATCATGACTGCCATTTGATGGTGCGGAATCATCTCTTCTAGAAAAGCTCGATCGAAGTCTTTTGCAGATTGTAGCGCTGCAAGATCGCTTCGCATCCTCATCATTCCTTGGTGTCTCATACCAGAATTATGAACACCAGACTGCCATGCAGGAACCTCCGTTCCGTACCACTGCTTGTACCAGGTTCTCATCTGCTCAATTTCGCGCGTTTGAGTGGTTTGAATGGTGCTTGCTAACGTTTTAAGCTCAGGATGCGTTGCGCGCTGTAGAGCTAACTTAGACATCTCTACAGCATCTTCATGATGCGGAATCATCATTACAATAAAGTGCTGATCAGCTTGTCCGTGTCTTCTGAGTTCTAAGGGAGTAGGTGTCGAACGATCGGGAGTTGCTGAATTTAAGTCAGTCTGAGAGGGCTGACTGCTAGAAAAAGTTGGAGCCGTTGGCTTAGCGGTCAGCAGAATCAAGGCGGCAATAATGCTTCCGGCTAGAACACCAGCAAGACTATAAAAAATAATCGGTTGGCGATGAATCATAATTCCTCCTCTATTAGGAGATGGAAGCGATTTTTAGAGTGCGGGCACTGAGGAATTGTGAAGCGAAAGTATTCCCCGATGCTTTACTCTTAGTTTAACTTGTTTGCTCAGGGTCAAGTCTTGAAAAGAGCGATCGAATTTTTCCTTGAGGTGCCTTACTAAATGACGTACTCTCAGGAAAGATAAACAGCAAATTACATCTGAAGCGGCATCTCTCATGATAGTTAAGCGCATTTTGATGATCGACGATGATTCCTTAATTCGAGAAGTGACCCAAATTTGTCTAGAAACGGTTGCAGGCTGGGAAGTGACAACTGCTGGCTCCGGACAAGAAGGATTAGCCAAGGCTGAGACAACGCAGCCAGACGCGATTTTACTCGACGTGATGATGCCTGACATGGATGGAATTTCAACCTTTCAGAAATTACAGTCCAACCCTATAACTCAGTCTATTCCAGTAATTTTGCTCAGCGCAAAAGTCCTACCAGACGAGCGTTCCTCTTACGAAAAGATGGGATTTAAGGCTGTAATCGTCAAGCCCTTCGAGCCAGTCCACTTATCAGCCGAAATTGCTCAAGTGCTAGGCTGGGACACTCCAAGAGTTTGAGGGCGTTAGCGTGGCTTCACAGACAGGCTCTGATTCAAGCTCTGATTATAGACAAAAGCTTGACTATCCTCACAACTTCCTCAGATTGCTTAATTAAGATGAGCACATTGCAAATGGGTGAAAACAATGTTTCAAAAAATTCTCGCTGTTCTCGACCCTACTCAATCCTGTCATTGTGTTCTGACTACGGCTCTTAGTTACGCCAGAGCAAATCAAGCTCAGATCCGTCTGATAACTTCATCTGAAGATAAGCTTCTAATCGAGGCTGGGAGTGATGCTTACATCGACATCGCTCAGCTTGTAGAACAAACAGATCAAGCCTTAGTTGAAGCAGCTCAGCTTTGGAATGCGGATCTTATTGTTACGGCTCGCGCTTTGAATCCAGAGTTGCAGCGAACATTGCCTTGCTCGGTTTTGATCGTGCGGCAAGACGATCAAACGATTTCAATCACCATGCAGTTAAAACCGCTAGCTCCCAACTTAGAAGTACGTAGCCATCTAGAAAGACTCCTCGCTCTCACTCCCAGTTTGTAACTTGAACTGACGCAATCTCTTTGTCGATTTGTAACTGTTCCACACCAGGAGAATGCGAACCTTTTAAACTTGGCAATGAGGAATAATACAGTCGAGAAGATGTTCTATGAGAATTCTAGTCATCGAAGACGACAGGTTGACCGCAGAGACGCTCGCGACCATTCTCACTGCTCATCACTACGCGATCGAAGTTGCAACAACCGGAAAAGCAGGACTCGCCCTGCTTAATAGCTTTGAATATGACTTACTAATTCTAGATATAGGACTACCTGATCTCGACGGCATCGAAGTTTGTCGGCGTATCCGCTCAATTCCAGCCCAACTCCCGATTCTGCTCCTAACTGCTTATCAGAGCTATCACGATCGAGCGCTTGGGCTTGATGCAGGCGCGGATGATTACTTGGTCAAGCCCTTCGATGAGGAGGAGCTAATGGCACGAATTCGCGCCCTGCTTAGACGAGGGAATGCTGCATCCTCACCGCTCCTAGAATGGAACGACCTTCAACTCGATCCGAGTACCTGTGAAGTTCAGTATCGATCGCATCCCCTCATCCTTACGCCTAAAGAATATGCACTGCTTGAACTCTTTCTGCGTAACGGACGGCGCGTTTTTAGCTGCGGTAGTATCATCGAACACTTATGGGCATTTGAAGATGCACCCAGTGAAGAAGCGGTCAGAACACACATTAAAGGATTGCGGCAAAAGCTTAAGTCCGCAGGTGCACCCCCTGATTTTATCGAAACAGTATATGGAATAGGCTATCGATTGAAGCCAATCAGTTCAGTTCCTACTGATGCTCGATCGGTAAAACAGGAGCTTCGATCGAAACTGAGTACAATCTGGCACCATCACAAAGATCAAGTCACTCAGCAAATTGCCATCATTGAGAAGTCGGTGCATCAGGCAAATGCGAGAGTACAGCCGCAAGCGATTCAGCAAGCTCATTCACTCATAGGATCACTCGGATCGCTGGGTTTTTCAGAAGGATCGCAAATTGCACGCCAGATTGAATCGATTCTAGCGAAACCATCCCTGAACGCCAAAAGCTTAAATCAATTGAAGGAACTGATCTCAACTTTGCGCCGAGTGATTGATCTTCCTGCTTCTACAACTGATCAAACCTGCGCGGAATCGCGTACAAAAGAATCCCGTACAAAAGAATCGCGTACAGATCTACCTAAAGCAACCATACCCCAGCCCCTCATCTTGATCGTCTCGCGTGATCCTAGTTTTATTAACCCAATTGAAAGAGAGATGTGCGTCTGGAACTATCAAAACGCGATCGCATCAACTCCTAAATCCGTCATTAAGCTTTGTGAGAATGAATCCCCCAGCCTTGTCCTGCTTGATCTCGAATGCTTTGACTCGTTAAACACTGGACTAGAATTGCTTTCATCTTTTCAGCACCATTCTCCTGTAATTCCGGCGATCGTATTTACGGCTCGAAATGACTTTACTGAGCGTTTAGAAGTGGTTCGACGAGGCGGACGACTTCTGCTTCCAAGATCAACCACAGGAGCACAAACTCTAGAAGCAATTCATCAAGTCATTCCAAAAACTCCACACCCTTCAGCAAGGATTTTAATAGTAGACGATGATATTGCTCTATTAGGGGTCTTAGTTAAACGATTAAGCCTATCGGGCTTAAATGTATTCACTTTGAATAATCCCCACTGCCTTTGTGAAGCCCTAGAAACCATTGCACCAGATGTGTTAATACTCGATCTTGAGTTCTCGGATGTGAATGGAATTGAGCTATGTCAGGTCGTTCGTAATGACTGGCGCTGGCTTCATCTCCCTATAATCATACTGGCAACACAGTCGCGCTCTGATGCAATCGCGCCAGCCTTTACTGCTGGAGCCGATGATTTCGTTAGCAAGCCAATCCTTGAATCAGAGTTAGTAGCACGTCTATTCAACCAATTAGAGCGAGTAAAATTGTTGCGACAGTTCACAGAAACTGATTGGCTTACAGGCGTTGCAAACCGACAAAAATCGACACAAAGCCTAGAGGCATTTTTACGATCGTCAGGCTATAATAATCAACCGACTGCGCTTGCAGTAATTGACATCGATCGCTTACGAGATGTGAATGCTCAATACGGTCATACAGCAGGAGATTCCGTGCTGCGGCAGTTTGCTATTTTGCTCCAACAATCTTTCTGCGACGAGGATATTGTTGCTCGCTGGGGCGGCGAAGAATTTGTCGTTGGAATGTATGGCATGACGCGAGAAGACGGTGTACAGCGCTTGATTCGAGTGCTAGAACGCATCAATCAGCAAGCAATGCTAACCGACACTGGGGAAGCCTTGCAAGTGACCTTCAGTGCAGGAGTTGCACAGTATCCCGCTGACGGCAAAGACTTAAGGACTCTGTATCGTGTTGCAAATTTGGCACTCCGTCAAGCAAAACGATTGCAGCAAGAAGCGCATCCCTATAGTTCAATTCTTCCCGCAGAATCCGAACTTTTGCTGAAATCCTGATCGCTTTGTACTTCTGTCGAGTTTCTTATTGCTTTTTCATCTTGGTAGTGGTCTAGACCTGGAGATGCCTTTCGTTGCAATGCTGATTGCTGATAGGTTCTGTTATCTTGCTCCACAGGTCTAGACCATTACCGAAAGATGACTGGTTCTCGTTAGAGGGTATTATTGCCTTGAATCAGACCTATCCATTAGACATACATATCCATTAACTTGGACGGAGCTTCTCAATCTCAGATCTCAGCTTGGTTAGATCGGTAAAGCGATCGCACACATTAATCAAGCTCTCGCTCACCATTGTCGGTAAGCTGACAACTTCAACTTGAACACCCCGATACGACACATGGTTCACTGCATAAGTTAAATCTCCAGTGCCACTCAGTAATACGATCGTGTCGCAGTGTTCGGAAAGCGTCAGCATATCAACCGCCATTTCAATGTTGAGATCTGCTTTTTTAGAGCCATCGGGATATTGAATTAAGTCTTTAGCGATAACTCGATAGCCGTTATGGCGCATCCAGAGCAGAAAGCGCTGCTGTTTCTCATTCGCTCGATCGACTCCAGTATAGAAATAGGCGCGAATCAGCGATCGACCTTTGGTTAAACAGTGCAACAGTCGGGTATAGTCAATCTCGACCCCAAGCTGCATCGCTGCATAAAACAAGTTGGCACCATCGATAAAAACAACGATTCGTTCAGATGGAGCGGTTCCAGGTTGGTTAACGCTTGGAAGCGGTGAACTGGGTTGCGTAGAGGCTTGAGTCGATCGTGAAACTAATTGCATCGGAACCACTCCTAGAACATAGAGAGCTAGTCAATCAGCATCAAGAACATAAAACTCTGCCTCGGTCTTCCAAAGCTGAGAGCGTCTACAAGCCCAAGAGAGTAGCGCAGTCTTGCAGGCGGCTTAATTCTTTTTATATTCCTTAACACTTTCCTTAGATTTAACCCGATTTCTCTTGAAGGGGCTAAAGCAGTTTAGAAAATTATACAAAACTTAGTTTTCGGTAGGAAAAATAAGAGCGATCGCATACTCAACAGCGAAAGTATACGAATTTATCGTCAAAATTATTCCTGTTGAAGCTCGATTCAACCCTGAATCAACTTAGATCTGAAGCTGCAACCCAGTGCAAGTAGATTGCAGAAGCAGACGATCGCAAACAAAATCGGCCTCGATCTCAGCCTGTTTCTCAGGGCAGAAGCAATTGAATTTTAGATAGCAGTAGAATTTGCACCACTATTGCTGAGGATAAGACGGTGCCGCAAAATCTTGAACTTTTACAAGTCCCTGCCATCACGCTCGAAACTGTAGAGATTGAGGTCGTGATTCGACCCGATTTAGGCGCACGAATCGATCGCTTACTCGACAAACGCACCGGGCACGATTGGATCTGGCACCCGCCGCACTATGACTCTACGCAAACCAGAACGATCGCAATTGGCGAATCCTTCGATCGGCATTGGACAGGGGGCTGGGATGAAATCTTCCCAAACGATACAGCAGGAGAGTTCCAAGGACGGCAATTGGTGGATCACGGAGAGTTTTGGTCAGGGTCTTGGACTGTCTTAGAACACAAGCCGGACTGCCTCACGCTCGGCTTAACTTGTCATACAGTTCCGGTTCAAGTTCAAAAAACGATCCGTGTCGAAAAGGCTGAGATTCAACTAGGCTACGAATTCAAGAATCTCTCGGATCAGCCCGTTTCATTTTTGTTCAAACAACACGCAGCGATCGCGATCGAGGCAGGCGACGAAATTATCTTGCCCGATTGCGATATCGAACCCGTCGTGCTCGACTTTAGCCGCATTATTGGACAGCCCGGAAAAACAAGATTTCCTACTGCGCTCGATAAAAACGGTGAAGTGGTTTATCTTCATCAAGCTCCGGCGCGATCGTCGCAGCTCCAGGAGTTTTACTACAGTTCTGGATTATCGATCGGGCAATGTGGCGTGAGAAATCCGCAATCGTGCTCCAGTCTGATGATGAATTTTAGTTTGAATGATTTTCCTTATGTTTGGATGTTCCAAAGCTACGGCGGCTGGAACGATTATTACGTACTTGTGATGGAGCCTTGTACAACGATGCCGTATGACCTAGAAATTGCAGAACGCAATGGCACGATCGCAACTTTAGAACCCTATCAAATCCAATATCGTCAACTGAAACTGAAACTCGAGCGCGATTAAAAAGAAAATCGGGAATGACAAACGAACCCATTCCCGGCTCCCCATTCCTTATTCAATATCGTCGTGAGCAAAGCGGTTGTAAAGGAAGTCTAGCGCTTGGTTCCGCAAATCGTAGTAGAGCGGATCTTCCATCACTTGAGCACGATCGCGAGGACGAGCAAACGGAATCGTAAGGATTTCTCCGATCGTTGCTTCGGGGCCATTCGTCATCATTACTAGACGATCCGCGAGGAACAACGCTTCGTCGATATCGTGCGTTACCATCAGCACGGTACAACCATGATCCAAGCAGATCTTTGCGAGTTCTTCCTGCAATTCTTCTTTGGTAATTGCGTCCAATGCTCCAAATGGCTCATCGAGAACCAGCACTTCAGGACGGAGCGACAAGGCACGAGCGATCGCAACGCGCTGTCTCATCCCACCTGACATCTGAGGCGGCTTTTTCTGCGCAGCTTCCGACAAACCCACCATCGCCAAGTGTTCATTGACGATCGTGGTTTTCTCAGAGTTCGATTTTTGTGGGAAAACGGAATCGATCGCCAAATAAACGTTCTCAAACGCAGTCAACCAGGGAAGCAGCGCATAGTTTTGGAACACCATCATGCGATCAGGACCTGGCTTTTCAACCAGTTTCCCTTTCAGTCTCACTTCGCCTTCAGTCGGAGTAACAAACCCAGAAACCGTGTTCAGCATCGTGGACTTACCGCAGCCAGAGTGACCGATCACACAGATAAACTCACCCTGCTTCACGTCAAGATGAATATCTTTAATGATCGTTTGAGGTCCAGTACGAGTGTTATAGACCTTAACGACATTCTTTAAAGTAAGAAACGGTTGGGTCAACGATGAGTGAACAGAAGTAATGGTACCTGATGCTGTTGTGTTCATGGCAATGGGGAGATTCATAGAGATGAAGCTGTGAGGTTATGAATGTGGACATTGGCGAGAATCAGGGGCATTCGCAATGCCCCAATTCAACCTAAGCAGTGGCTCTTGCGGGTTGCAGAGCAATCTCTGCCATTGTGTAGTCCCGCCTGATCGCTAAGCTGTTGAGGTAAGCGATCGGGTCTTCCGCATTGAAGGGAACGCCATCAAACAATTCGATTTTGTTGCGGGCGTAGCTCAGCTCTGCCAGACCCAGCTCCCGCGCTGCTGTACTAAACACATCGACGCGGCAGGTTTTTTCCAATACTTCCACCCAGTTGCGCGGCAGAGGAATGTCACCCCATCGCGCCATCTGCGTCATGATCCAGAGATGCTCAGTCCGACTCGGACGGTTCGCGCCTTCGCCGAAGAAGAGATGATGGGCTGGATCAGAAGTTCCTAACCCTAGCTGAATATACTCTACCTGAGTTGCAACATATTCTTTACACGACAGGATTTGACGAATCTCGGTCGTGTTTTCTGGATTGGCACAGTAGCGGCAGGCTTCGAGTAACGCTTTCACCAGGGCAATATGCGTATTCGGGTATTTTGCTGCCCATTCTTCACGCACACCGAGAACTTTACCGACGTGACCGCGCCAGATATCGATATCCGATGCAATCGTGGTGCCAACGCCTTCGCGCTCTGCCCTGAGATTCCACGGGTCGCCGACGCAGAATCCATCGATCGTGCCTGCTTTTAAGTCCACTACCATTTGAGCAGGGGGAATGATTTGCAGATGCACTTGGTGATCGGGGTCGATTCCGGCAGAAGCTAACCAGTAGCGGAGCAGCAGATTGTGCATCGAGGAGGGATGAACCACGCCGAAGCGGTGTGGATTTTCGGGAGAGCGCTCAACCATTGCCTTGAAGCTTTCCAAGGAATCCACGCCTTGTTCTTGGAAGCGGCGATCGAGGGTGATGCCATTCCCATTACGGGTCATTGTTAATGACGTAACTACCGTGGGGTTATCATTGCGCTCATTGCCACCGAGTGTAATCCACAGAGGCATTCCAGCAGGCATCTGAGCCGCATCTAAGTAGCCAGCAGTCATACCGTCTACAATGCCGCGCCAGCTTGTTTCCCGTGCCAACGACACTTCATCGAGACCATGCTTTGTAAAGAAGCCTTTCTCTTTTGCAACCGCTAGCGGAGCGCAAGCGGTGAGCGGCACAAAGCCGATTTCGAGGTTGACTTTCTCTAAGCCATGTCGCGCAACCGTTGCAACTTTCTGCGCTCGGATTTTCTTCACGCGCTTTTGCTGGTTCAAGAAGTAGATCAGTTCGCTCCGCAAGCTGTAGTAGCTAGGGTGCTTCACCACTTCCATCCGTTTACGCGGACGCGGAATATCAACATCGAGAATATTGCCAATCTTGGAACTTGGCCCGTTGGTCAGCATCACGATGCGATCGCTGAGCAACACTGCCTCATCCACATCGTGCGTCACCATGACGGCGGTGACTTGGTTCTCTTCACAGATCTTGATCAATTGCTCCTGTAGGTTGCCTCTGGTCAAAGCATCCAAGGCACCGAACGGCTCATCGAGCAGCAAGAGTTTGGGCTGAATTGCCAGACCCCGAGCGATCGAAACCCGCTGCTTCATCCCGCCGGAAATTTCGTGCGGATACTTGTCGATCGCGTGTCCGAGTCCGACTAGTCTGATGTACTTCTCGGTCAGTTCTACACGCTCTTGGGGCGATTTCTCAGTCAGCACTTCATCCACTGCCAATCCGACGTTCTCGCGTACCGTTAACCACGGTAAGAGCGAGTAGTTTTGGAACACAACCATGCGATCGGGGCCGGGTTGCTTTACTGCCAGTCCTTCTAGGGTGACAATGCCGCCGGTTGGACTATCCAAGCCTGCAATCATATTCAGCAGCGTGGACTTACCGCAACCAGAGTGACCGATCAGCGAAATGAATTCGCCCTTTCTAATCTGTAAATCGATGCCTTTGAGTGCTATATACTCTTGTCCACCAGGAAGCGGAAACGACTTGTCAACCTGTTCAACAGAAACAAAACTGCTCATGTGCTTATTCTCCCTCTAGAAATTACTGTTTAACAATGAGGGACTGAATCCAGCCCACGAAGCGATCGAGCAACAAACCCACTGCACCGATATAGACCAACGCCAGAATCACTTCACTGATGTAGTTGTTCTGATACGCTTCCCAGATAAAGAAACCGATTCCCACAATCCCGGACATCACGATTTCTGCCGCGATAATTGCCAGCCATGCAAGACCGATCGAGATTCTCATGCCAGTAAAGATGTAAGGCAGCGCAGACGGCAGCAAAATCTTGAAGAAGTATTTTTTCGGCGAGATTTGCAGCACTTTTGCAACGTTGTTGTAGTCCTGAGGGATTTCTTTGACACCAACTGCGGTGTTAATCAAAATGGGCCAAATGGCAGTAATGAAAATCACGAACAATGCAGCAGGCTCGTTCTTTTGCAGTGCAGCCAGCGAAATTGGCACCCATGCCAACGGCGGAACGGTACGCAGGAACATAAAGAGCGGATCGAGGGCTTTTGAGATCAGAGGCTTTGTGCCTACGAGAATTCCGATCGCAACTCCCACAATCGCAGCCGCAGTGTAGCTAAATGCGACCCGTTGTAGACTCGCGAAGGTTTGCCAGAAAATCCCTTTATCGGTGCCACCGCGATCGAAGAACGGATATAACAGCAGTTCTCGTGTCCGCTCTTCTGTCCACAGGCTTGACGGCGGCGGCAGAAGAATTACTTTCGCTGCCGAAAGCAATTCCCAAACGATTAAGAAGATTGCGATCGCAATCAAAGGCGGCAAAATTTCTTTGCCGATCTTCGCAAAATTAATTCCGCCCAATCCTGCTCTACTCTTCCCCAACGTAGCTGTCATGTCGATTCTCCTTACTGCAAGTGAGTGCAAACATCTTTCGTCCTAGTCGCAACTAGGCTTTCAAACTCTTGAACTTCAAACTGTCAAGATACGCCTGCGGTTTTGTTGGATCAAATTCCGCGCCATCAAAAAACTTTTCAACTCCACGCGATGACTCTTGTGGAATTTCTGCTTGTGCCACTCCCATTTCCTGAGCGGCTTCTTTCCAAAACTTCTCGCCGTTGACTTCGTTCACAATGCGATCGGCTTCTCCGAGTGCGCCCTGCGGCAGGAATCCCCAGCGTACACTTTCAGTGAGGAACCACAGATCGTGGCTCTTATAGGGATAAGACACGCTGCCTCTGCCGTCCTTCCAGTATTTGACCGCGAGTTCTGGGTTGTTCTCGGTTTTCTGGGTGTCGCCTAACTGATACTGTCCCGCATAAGGCCCACGTAGGAAGTCGGGCGGAACATTGAAGAACTTACGCTGCGCTAAGATCCGAGAGAGTTCTTCTTTGTTTTCTGGCTTGTCGCACCACATCTGAGCTTCCATCACCGCTTTGAGGACAGCTTTGGTTGCTTTTGGGTGTTTCTCGATCCATTCTTTGCGAACCGCGAGGTATTCTTCAGGGTGATATTGCCAAACTTGTGCCGTTAAGACAGCGAGGAAGCCGACACGATCGCGCACGATCCGGTAGGGCCAAGGGTCACCTGTGCTAAAGGCATCCATTGTTCCCGTTTTCATGTTGGCAACCGTCTGTGCGGATGGAACTGCCATCAAATTGATTTCAGTGTTTGGGTCAATACCGTTTGCTGCCATCCAGTACCGAATCCAAAAGTCCTGGTTCACCTTGGGAAACGTATAAGCGGCTCTAAAGGGTGTCCCTGCCTTTTTCAGCTCGCGAATGTAGTCTGCTCCACCAGATTTTGCCAGGTTTAACTCGAAGCCTTTGCCAATGTGAGTGTTTGCAACTGCAACTCCGTTGCCATGCGTACAAAGCTGCGATAGAACAACCATTGGAATCTTACGGTTTCCTTTGGTGATCAATCCTTCACTCAACAGATGGGGGATTGGCATTTGCCATTGTCCACCGTCGATACCGCCATTGGCTGAGCCGAGTTCAGCATTATCGCGAGCTGCTCCCCACGACGGCTGTTTAGAAAGTTCTACATTCGCCATGCCATACCGAGCGAAGAATCCTTTTTCTTGAGCAATAATCAAGGGAGCAGATTCAACGATCGCAATATAGCCGAGTTTGATCCGAGTGGTTTCAGGCTGTTCAGCTGGCGAAAGTGAAAGAACTTGCGCTTTTGGGGACATATCGGACGGAGAAGGGGGAGTTAAGGTACACCCTTTTAGTGCAACGGCTCCGGCTGCTGCACTAGCCGTCCATAAGAACTTTCGGCGAGTCAAGAAGTCGAATTCGGTCATGGTCGAGTCTCCAAGGATAGCAAGGCTTCTCCCACGACAAATCAGACGCGATCCGCGGGGAGGTTCACAAGCAGCAATGGCTCGTTGCAGACTGACTCAAACTCAATCGTTCAGCGTTCAACTTAGTCAAATTGGCAAGTTTGAAGTTGCTAAATTGGATTGAAATGGATCGTCAGAAAGGACGAATCATGCTTGCGTATTTTTATGAGGAAATAGCTGTTTTGAATGCGATAGAAACGATTGATTTAAGCCAATTGTTTCTATTTGTCTTTCTACTTGTCCCGGTAACCATTCGATTGAATGTATTAAATTCAATGTTTGGATTGAAATAAGATTATCGTCTTTGTGGACGTGCGTCTAGTGAAAAAACAGTTGGAACTAAAGAAATTCTAAATTCAAACAATAAGAAATTTAACTTCATTCAAACTGTACCTCTGATTAGTATCGAGATGAATAGATAGTTGAGCGATTTTGCGCCATTTCTTGGCAGATTTTCTAATCGTTGAATCGATCGAATTAAAGTATAGAAATCTTCCTTTGTTTGTTTAGAACTAAATCAATTGCTGCGATCGCAAGCCCTACCCAGTCAAAGGATTTGTGAGCGAGAAAGGCGCTGGGGATTGAATACGCTGCTTTCGGCATCAGGGTAATAAAAACGCGGCGCGACGTTTGTTTCTAAAATTCTGCTAACTGCTAAGTTAAATTACGGATTTGAAATATTTTATAATTCGTCTTTTAACGGAAGAAATTTCTGGCGACAGCATGAGTAGGAGTGAAATGGCTCACTTGTTGACGCTTGTGAAATGAACGATGAAAAAGATAATTCAAATGATGAGAACACTGCTATGGCAATCCTAAGTCATTTGTGAGATGCGTAGTTGATTGCGCCCCCTAAATCCCCCATTTTGGGGGATTTAGGGGGCAGAAGCATACTGAAACGGAGCGACAAAGCCTCATTTATCATTCATTTAGGATTGCTATAGCTACGATCGCGCTTTCAATCTTGCTTCTGGGGGCATTGCTGAACCAGCCTGCTTTAGCAGCAGGTGTTGCGACAGGAGCGAAGGTATTTGCTGCAAACTGTGCTTGCCAGGCAGGTGGCGGTAATGCAATCAACCCGTCCAAGACGCTCAAGCAGGCTGCCCTGACCGCAAACGGCAAGGATACGATCGAGGAGATCGTGGCTCAAGTCACCAATGGCAAAGGCGCGATGCCTGCATTTAAAGTCGCCTGAAAGATGATCAAATTCAATCGGTTGCCATGTACGTTTTAGAAAAAGCAAGCAAGGGTTGGTAAGCGGATTTGGGAATTCAGCAGTGTATAAAGGTTAAGGTAGAGATTCTGTTCGACTTTTATCGTGCTGAATTCCCAAACTTGCGGCTATGTGGCATAAATCAATTTTAGAGTGGCTGAAACACCGTCCTTGGCTATTGGCACCGTTGCTGGCAGTGATTCCCCTTACTGGACTGTACTTAAATCAACACACTCAAACCGAGGCAAAATCTGTACCGTCTCTGCCTGCTGCCTCTCCTAGTCCTACGTCATTTGCGCTCTCTTCTCCCCTACCGCAACTAAACCCTAAGCCTCCGACTCCGAAACCGACCTTAACGCCAATCGATCCGAAAAAATATACAAAAGAGCAAGCTGCAATTAATGAGCGATCGAAAGCCGCATTTGTCGCATCCGTAGGAACCGTAGATTCGCTGATTGAGATGCAAGTAGCGATCGCAATGGGGCAGCCCACGATTTCGATTACTGCCTCTCAAGGGGCGACAATTTCAGGTGCAGAGGGTCGATCGCTAAGTCAGCTTGCGGCAGGAAATCCTTATACCATTCAGGCAGCAGGCGACCAGATCAATTTTGGCAATGGGCAGTTGCCGGGAATGGTAATGATTCAGCCTGCACCGAATGGAGTGCTGTATTTGGGTGACAAGCCGTATCGAGGGCGCTTTTTGTTAGCAGCGCAGGGTGGGCGAATTTGGGTCGTGAACTATATTGATCTGCGCCACTATCTTTACAGTGTGGTGGCAAGCGAAGTGTCGCCGAGTTGGAACAAAGAAGCCCTGAAAGCGCAGGCGGTTGCAGCACGATCGTATGCGCTGACTTATTATTTTCGACGGGCGCAACCGCTCTATCACATGGGGTCGGACGAGTATTTTCAGGTCTATAGCGGAATATCGCGGGAATCAGAACGCACGAATCAAGCCGTGGATCAGACTGCGGGTGAATTCATTAGCTACAGGGGCGGGATTGTCGAGTCGCTGTATGCTGCCTCAGATGACATTGTTGCGGAGGCGTTTCGCGGTCGAGGAATGAGCCAGCTTGGTGCATTGGAACTCGCAGAAAACGGACATACCTATCGGCAAATTTTAGCGCGGTACTATCCGAAAACCGGAATTGCGAGGATTGAGCAAGATCACGAATGAGGGACAGTGAGATCGCCGGAAGATGAGCGATCGCGCTGGAAACCGCCTATTTGTCTCGGTGCGATCGACCTTTGTACAATCCGATTACATAGCCAATCACGCCTGCTCCGATCGCAGCTTGAGTCGCAAATAGGAGGCTTTCAATTTCGGGGCTTGCAGGCTCGAATAAAGGCTTAAGCCAGGGTTGGTAAGTGGGATGACTGTTTTGAATCGCGGCTTCTGCTTGACCGTCTGAACCGCTAAACTCACCCCGGACAAACACTAACGGGAAAGCTGCGAGACTGACAACGGCGATCGCAAGTAACCAATTTTGTCGAGCTAAAGAGCGTTTCATTGCTTAATCAGGTTTAAGGTTTCTAATTCACTGCGGTTGTAGGTTTGTAGCCAGTTCCAAACTAATACCGTTAACAGTCCTTCGCTAATGGCTAATGGAATCTGCGTGAAGGCAAAAATTCCGGCAAACTTGAGAAATGCTGCCCAAACGCCACCGGATGCGGCGGGAAATGCTAATGCCAGTTGAAAGGAAGTTGTGACATACGTAAGTAAATTCTCTAAAGCGGAAGCAAGGAAAATCGCTGCTTTTTGATGACCTGTCTTTAAAATCAGATGATAGACCGCATAAGCAATGAAAGGGCCAACGATCGCCATCGAAAACAAATTTGCTCCGAGGGTTGTGATTCCTCCGTGTGCCAACAAGACTGCCTGAAACAGCAGCACCAATCCACCGAGTACGGTCATCACCGAAGGGCCAAACAAAATTGCGCCGAGTCCGGTTCCGGTCGGATGTGAACAACTTCCGGTGACAGATGGAATCTTAAGTGCAGATAGAACAAACGCGAATGCTCCTGCCAGCGCTAAAAGCAACTTCAATTCTGGAGTTTGGCGGGTGATACGGGTGAGCGATCGTAATCCGATTAAGAAGAACGGCAGCGAAATTGCCCACCACAAAGCCGCCCACTGAACAGGTAAAAATCCTTCTGCAATGTGCATTGCCTGTGCAGGAGCGGCGGCACCGATCACTAGATACAAACTTAGCCCTGCCATTGCAGCAAGGCTCATCCATTTTTTAGTCTTCATTCTGTACCTCGCAGAACTTTGAGAACGAAAAAGCTGGCGGGCATTCTGACTGGAGATAATTCTCTTCACAGTTGCGGGACAGCGGCAGATTTGCACTGCTCTTTCCCCGTTTCCTCGATCGACTGATCCTCAGATCGAACCAACTTTTATCCGTGCCTTACTGTATCACTATGCAATTAAAAAACTCTGATTTTGATTCACGCAATTCCATATTTTTGGCTCTTACGATTTACCTCCAAGGGCGTAAATTCCGGTGCGGTTGGCTTGATAAGGTACAAGCACTGCGCATAAGACTCCTATGTTTGAGACATCTACCCTAACAACACTGCCAACCCTTAAACCATCTACGATCGCTCCTCTGAGCCTCCCAACGCTGAGACAGTCTAGTGGAACACTGAGCTTTAACAGCGGGCAACTCGAGATCGACGTTAATACTCCGACGGGAGAGAGAAGCAATATTATTGAGATCGCACCAGTCGCGAATGACTTTTCTAGCGCACTTGAGCAGCTTCAAGGAACACTTAGCTTTGATCAGGGCAGCGTAACTAGCAATCTCACAACCGCGATCGGGGGCTTCATCGGAACGATCGCATTTGCTGAAACAGTAAGCAATTTTGTAGAGAATGCGGTTAAAAGTATTTCGGGGAGTATTCCATTTTCGGATGGTCGGTTGGTGATTGATGTGCCATCTTTGGCGAATGGCACGATCGAGTTTGGTAACGGCGCATTAGTGACAAATCTAAGTACGCCGATCAGAAACTATTTCTCATCGATCGACTTAGAAGAACAAGTTAAGTTTAATGCTGGCAGTATTCCAGGGGTTGTAAATTTCGATGATGGCTTGGTGATTCTGGATTTACAGCCGCAAATTCAAGATGAAGACATTGCAATTCCGATTAATGCCATCAGTGGAACTGTAGTGTTCAACAATGGACAAGCAACTTTGAACATTCCGACCCCATTTGGGACGTTAGCAACAAACTTTGATCTATCAGCCCTTGTAACTGAAGCAGTGACAGATGCCTTGAATGGTTCTGGAACGGTGACGTTTAACAATGGCATTGCGACGATCGACACAACAGGAGGTTTAGGCACAGTGAGAACTACACTAAACCTCCCACAACTCGCTCAAGATTTCGGCTCAAGTTTGGCAAACACACAAGGCACGATCAGCTTTGATCAGGGCATTGTGACTAGCAATCTCACGACACCGAACATTGCAGGTGCGATCGATTTATCCGCCTTGTTGGGTTGAGGTGCGTTTCGCAGTCATGTTTAAGGTTTCGGTTGAATTGCCGCTTAACACTTCAGCCGTTCCTTGCAAAGTATCTTGCGCTACTTGAGCATTCACTCGGACTCGGACATCTTGCCCATTGATCTTTTGACGATGTTCAAAAGACAAGCGATCGCCCGCTAATTTAATGTTCGGTAGGCTGATCGTTGTGCCTGCAACTTGCGCCATTGCGCTTGCATTCTGAAACGATTGTTTCATTTGCAGGGTGTAAGGAATCGATTGTCCCGATTGGGTCGAAAGTGTTCCTGTCCACGTGCCTTCGACTTGGGCGGGAATAATCCAAAGATAGGCAGTGCGATCGTCGATGGTGGTTCGCTGGTCGGGTTGCCAATCTCCCATTGAGAAGGCATGAGAAACAACGCGGCTTCCGGGTTTGAGTTCGCTCAGGAGCTTCGGACGCAGTTCAAGATTAATTCGAGGGAGCAGATACAGCGTTACAACCGTGGCATCGCGGAAATTTGCCCGAAATAGATCTTGCTGAAGGAATTGAACGCGATCGCTGACTCCCGCTTGTCGGGCATTTTCATTACTTTTGTTGACTAAACCGGGATTAATTTCGATTCCGACTCCTCGCTTTGCGCCGAACTTTTGCGCCGCAGTAATCACTAATCTGCCATCGCCTGAACCCAAATCGTAAACAATATCGTCGCGTCCCACCTTTGCCAGTTCTAACATTCCCATCACCACATTTTCAGGTGTAGGAACATAAGGAACCGCAGGAATCGCCAATCCCGAACTGGGTTGATCTGCCGCGTGAGTTTTCGGAATGTCAGCGGCAACGATCGACATCGCAACCAGGACTCCAAGAAATTTAAGCGATCGGCGCACAGCTACCTCCTCGAAAAAACTGTTGCAGATTTAGCGCGATCGTCTGGTTCAGAGCATCTACCCGAATATAGAAAAACGAGCAGGACTGGGGTTGTCCTACTTGTTTGAACCTAATTTAGGAGCCGACCGCTACCTCTATTAGTGTCTCTGGCTCTGGTGTTGGGTCATTCAGCGCGATCGTAAACGTCTTCGAAGTGGTGTCACTACCGCCGTTTGCCGTGCCGCCATTGTCCTTCAGCGTGACCGTCACCGTTGCGGTTCCTGCCTTTCCTGCCGGAGTGTAGCTGAGCGCTCCAGTTTCCGGGTCGATCGTCGGCTGTCCATTCGTCGTAAACAATCCAGCATTATCGACTGTAACCTCATAAGTCAAGGTTTCGTTCGACTCATTCGGTGCCCCTTTGGTGACGTTAGTGAGGAAACCATTCACCGCTTGAGTGCCTGCGCTCACGTCAACCGATTGGTTTTCCCCGAGCGTGAAGGTTGGTGCTTGGTTCACGGACAGGACGGTGGTGCCGATCGATTTGGTTGTGCCTGCGATCGCGCTTGTTCCACCATTTCGGGTCACATCTTGTCTAACGAATGCAATAGTCGTAGTTGGCATAGGTGGCATCACAATGTTACCTACCATGTAGCCGCCACTGAAGGTTGTGGTCGCTGTGGAGAAGCTTCCGGTGTAGGTGTCATCGATCGTCCGAATGGTCAAGCTGTCTGGGGTGCCGTTATAGAATGCGGCAGGCACAAATCGTAATTTCGTCGTCGCACTCAGCACCAGGGCGCTAGTCTCGGATGCTCCACCCACAACTGCCCAATTGCTGCCATCGGGTGAATACTGCCAACCGCCTTGACTGCTTGGAGCGGTATTCCCGACGATCGCAATGCCTTTCAAGCTGGAATTGGTATCTGGATCGCTGAACTGATTGCTCAAGAGGGTGGAGATTGCTTCTCCAGCAGTCACCGCATTCTCCAGAATCGAACCGAGAGATACATCTGCACCAAGTGAAGGAGCCGTGTTAAATGACAACTTCAGCGTCGTGGTCACGGCTGCACTGTCTGTGAAACTGTCAGCTACCACAACCGAGAAGACGCGATCGCTCTTGTCCGGGTTGAGTGCGGTATTGCTGTATGAAATGCGTTTCAGTGCGGCTTCGTAATCTGCAAATGAACCAGCGCCAAAGAGGGTGAGAACTCCGGTGCTGGCGTTGTAGGTGCTGGCAATCAAGGAACCTGCTTGAGCGTAGGTTAGCCTTTCATCGGCTCCATCCTTGAGATTTGTAATGCTCACCCTTACAAGCGCTAACTGTGTAGAATCGGGGTCTGCGATCGAGGGTGTACCAGTGATCACTGGAGCGCTGCCTTGCGACTGCTCATAGGTGCCAATGGTTGTACTCGATAAGGTGAACTGTGGCGCAATGTTCGCAAACAGATCGATCTTCGCCGTTGTGGTTGTCAGGTTTGTGTTGGTCACTTGGAAATAGTATTTGCTGGGAGCCAGCGGCTGAGACGGTTCAAGCATGAACTCCTTGCCTTCCGCATTCAGCACCTTCGTCTCCAGACCTGGAACCTCTAAGTTATAGAGAAGGGCTTGTGGCTCATTGACGGTGAAAGTATAGAAGTTTGAGCTACCAGGCAGAATCGAATCAGTGAAGCTCGCATCTTTACTCGGCACACCAATATTGAACGCAGTGTCGATCGACTCGCCACCCAACGGCATCAACATTGGTTCAGCATACTGAGAAGTCACGCTAACAATTTGCCACTCACTGCCTACCTTGGGTGCATCAATGAATGTGCCAGACAGAAACTTTGTGCCATTAAAGAACCATGCTGCCATTTCGTTGGTCGCACTGTTGCGCCAGATGAAATGCGGATCATTGCCCACTTGAGCAACTTCTGTCAGTTCCCATTTTCCGCCCACTTTGGGTGCATCAAAGAATCCACCATCCACGACAGACCTACTCGCATCGACTGTCCAGTATGCCGTTTCGCTGCTGGCTGCATTGCGCCAAACTAACTGTGTGTTGTCTTCCAGAATCAGTTCATCAAGCAGCTTCCAATCCGAATTGCTGCCGAGGGCCGCCGTGTTAGTAAAGAAGCCACCGCCCGCTATAACCAAACTGTCATTGATCGTCCAATATGCGGTCTGATCTCCTACCGCATCACGCCACAGCAATCTCAAATCGTCGTTAACGATGTTGGCATCGATGAGTTGCCAGTTCGAGTTGCTACCGAGTTGCGGCGCATCTTTGATGAACCCGCCGTCTATAAAATTGTCGTTTACATCGGCTGTCCAAGTAGCTGTTTCATCCGTTACACCATTACACCATTGCGCCACACCAAGATCGATCGCCACTGTCGTTTGGTGTGTTCACCGCGCCAATTAGTTTCCAGTCGGAATTGCTGCCGAGTTGCGGGGCATTGTTGACAAACGCACCGTCTACTGAGCTAGTTCGATCTAAATTCCAAAAAGCAGTTTGATCGGCGAGTGAGTTGCGCCAAACGATCGAGCTTGAGATGCCAGGTTCAGCAAATAACGACAAATCGTAGCTACCTGCATCTGAGGTCGAGACGGTTAGCGTGTAAGTGCCTGGATCAAGAATGCGGGTAATGCCATCGGTAATCTTGCCTGGATTGTTTGAGGTGATTTCCAGATTGCTACCAGTCTTCGTGAGTTTGAGATTTGAATCGCCGTCGAGACTCGATAAGATTGCGTTGAAACTACTTCGTCCTCTAACCTCGAAGTTGTAGGTCTCAGCAGATAACGGAACGTGTCTTTGAAATTCTTTGAAGGTATCGAGAACGCCAAGATTATTGATGCTTTCCGGGGTTTGCATTTTTTCAGATTGAGAAATACACGTGCCCATGGTAGGTAATACAACTTACAGCGCCCTCTCGGTTCGTACTGAGTTCTGTATGAATCTTCTCTTGAGGCGGTTGAAGTTCGTAGAATTACGTAATACACAAAATTATTCTGAGCAGGAAATAACTTTAACTGCATTGCTTATGATAGAGTGCAGCGCTTTTCGCGATTGGCGCAGGTCGCCCTAAACTTCCTCTTGCTTAATCCACTTATCCACAGTCTGCGGCTGGTAGGCAGACAAACGATCAAGCAACACCTCTGGCTCTGTTGCCTCAATCACTAAAGCGCGATGAATCGGACGCACCAGCTTCTCTGCCACCGCTTGATCAAAGAACTGCAACAGCGAATTGTAGTACCCTGCAACATTCAGCAATCCTTGCGGCTTCTGATGCAAGCCCAATTGTGCCCAAGTGAGCACCTCGCAAAACTCTTCTAGGGTGCCGTAACCTCCCGGCAGCGCGATGAACGCATCTGAAAGCTCTACCATTCTGGCTTTGCGATCGTGCATTGACTCTACCGTTTCCAATCGGGTCAATCCCTGATGTGCGAGTTCCTTAGATGCCAAAAAACCTGGAATGATGCCGAAGACTTCTCCTCCTGCGGCAAGTGCGGCATCTGCAACAGCGCCCATTAATCCTAGATGGCTACCTCCGTAAACGAGATTGATACCGCGATCGGCGATCGCAGTCCCTAACTCTACTGCTGCTTTCTCGTAGTCGGGATTTTGCCCCATACTCGACCCACAAAATACACAAATCGATCGCACAGGAACTCCCTCAAAACTTGAGTGCAAACTTTACCACAAAAGTCAGTCGCGCTTTTGATACGCCAGATAAACCGCTTCTAAAAACAGATCCGGTGTCATTTGAAACGGTAGCTCTTGCATTTCGATCAAGTCTCTCGCCTGTCGCGCTAGTTTCAAACTTAAATCAGTCCTTGCTTCGGGAGCTAACATCGATCGTCGCTGCAAATACTCCCGAATCACTGCAAAATCATTGGGAAGGAGTGCATTCAAATTTTGAGTTGCCAGCAATTGATCTGCCAAGGATTCCGCTTCAGTAGAGATGGCGAACGTGGAAGCCGCGATCGGGCGTTCTTCTTGAATCACCAATGTTCCTGCAATCAAATCGCCCAATCGTTTCTCGCGCTTAGTCAGAATGATCAACAGCATTCCGATAAAAAAAGTGTCGTCGATCGGACGGATCAAAGCCCGAAGAATCGCTTGCGTGGCTCCCACAGGTTGCCCATCATCGCGAATCACACGAATCTTACTGTATCGCTTTCCTGGGGTTTGTCCCTGCCATAAGGTTTCAAAAAAAACAAAATACCCCGTGTACACCGCAAACGAAATCAGAATCGCGATCGCAGTCAGCCAGAGTTCAATATTGTCAAGCGTGGGAAAATATCGCTGAAGCTGAAACGACAAGACACCCCAAAAAATCAGCACCCCAATCAGCACCGCACCCCAGATTAGATAATCCACCACGAGCGCGATCGTGCGATTGCCAATTCCCGCCAGCGTAAACTCTAATTCGACGCTTTCGGGAGTTCGGATTTTGATGCGATTAAACAAGCTCATAGCGGTGCAATTAGTTCGAGGAATGTCTCAGCCATGCCCAATTTAGCCGCGATCACGCAACTCTAAGCCCAAGCCTTCTCTACGCGATCGTAAGTCATAATAAATCACAGCTTTAATCACCTGCCAAAACGGTGTGATCAGCGCACTTGATGCCAAACTCACCACGACAAACAGCAAGAGCGCGATCGCTGCCACACCTGGATCAACAGTGTCGCCTGTAGGCATTGCCGCCCCGGCAATTTGGCTTGGTATATTGACGATTAACGTCAGCAGAAACGCGACGATGACAATCCACTGAATTCGACCGACTGAACCCTTGGTTAGATTCCAACTTCGACTTAGAGAAGTTGTTGCATCGACATTCTCCTCAACCGCTAAAGGTACCTCATAGATTAACAATCGTGAGAATACTCGAATGAATACGAAGATCGCTGCAATCACCAATGCTGCCATCAACAGTCCACCAATTAAACCTAATACCGGATTTGCTGCTACAAATACTGCGGTTAGACCGATTAGGATGAGAAATGCGATCGCGAATGCCATATACAGCCCGGTATAAATCAGACCCAGCAGCAAAGCAGCCCCAAAAAAGTTCCAAAGTTGCGGTTTCGTTTTTTGCTCTGCTTCTGTCAGTGTTTCGGGTTGGTTAATCAACTCCTGATAAGCAAGGCGAGAAATGCGTCCAGAAATTTCAGCAGATTTTGCCCATCCATAAATTGGAACAAAGATCCAGAGGTAGGATCTCAAGACTAAAATCAGATAGCGTTTGAGGTTAGAGCGATAAATGCGAACACCCGCGCTAACGACATCCCCAACACTGAGTGGTTGAATTGGGTTAGTTGGATTGAGATTAGACATAAGCTCAACGTGAATGAATCACCAGAAAGGCTGAGGCTATCTTAGGCGAGGTTGGTAAAAACGCTCCCCTCTTTTTCACAAAACTATGAATGTAAAACGCTGGATTGCTCGACGCGAGCCAAACTGGAAACGGCTAGATGAATTGCTAACGCGCATTGAAAAACGCGGACTACGATCGCTCTCAACCGAAGAGATCAAAGCGCTTGCAAGTCTATATCGATCGATTTCGGCTGATCTTGCCAGAGCGCGGACTCATCAAACGTTGGTTGGTCATACGATCGTGCAAGATCTCCAGCGTTTGACTTCTCGCGGGTATAGCCAGGTGTATCAGGGATCGCGTAAACAAGAGTGGAAAAGTGCGATCGACTTTTACAAATGGGGCTTACCGGAAGTCATACAGCAAACAATCGCGTATACGGCGATCGCAACCGGATTGTTTCTCTTGGGTGGATTAATTGCGTGGTGGTTTTCGTGGCGCGACCCGCAATTTCTTGCATTGGTCGTGCCTGATCATCTGATTCGGACAGTCCGCGACGAAGGCAAACTCTGGATGGGTTCGATTTTAGGCAGTGAACCGACCGCAGCCAGCCAGATTATGACGAATAATTTGGGCGTGACGTTCAAAGCGGTTGCTGGAGGGATGACGATCGGGGTTTTTACGATGTTTATCCTGTTTATGAATGGCTTGCTAATCGGTGGCGTAGGAACACTGGTGGCTCAGAACAATCTCGCGTTTCCATTTTGGGCATTTGTTTTTCCGCATGGATCGCTAGAACTTCCAGCCATCTTCTTCTCTGGGAGCGCAGGATTACTAATTGCACGCGGCATTCTGCTTCCAGGACAATACCGCCGTATTGATGCCATTAAAGTCTATGGCTTGAAAGCCGCACAGTTAATGTTTGGTGTAATTCCACTGTTGATCGTAGCGGGGGTAATTGAAGGTTTTTTCTCACCGAGTCCAATTGTTCCTGATCCATTAAAGTATCTGGTTGGAATCGGCTTATTTATTGCCCTTGTGCGCTATTGCAGCCGCAGACGATCGACCCAATCCGCCTGAAAAACTGCTGAACTCTGCTGACAAGAATCTGTAGGCTCGAAAAAGATCACATCACAATAGATCACAGTTGAACAGTTTCTAAAAAAAACATCAGCTTTGCTCCTGAACCAGACGGAAAGCTGATGTTTTGAGTTAATGCAGATCAAGTTGAGCTTACAGTGCAATTGAGCCTAACAAAATAACCGCTCTACACCCGAACTATTTGATTAATCCTGCCCGCAATGCTCGGACTGCGATTTGAGTCCGATCGTTCACACACAGCTTGTTCAGAATGTTACGAACGTGCGTTTTCACAGTTCCGATCGTGATGTAAAGCCGCTCCGCAATCTCAGCGTTACTACGCCCGTCTACAATCAGTTCCAGCACATCGAGTTCGCGAGTCGTCAGCGGATAATCTGAGATCATGCCGCTGTCTTCTGAAGAAAGCCGATTGATCGTGACGGTTGTGGCAGCAGCAGGCTGTCCAACCTTCACCTGGGAGAGAACGATTCGAGCGATCGCCGGATCGATCCAAGCATTTCCCCCTGCGGTCGTTTGAATGGCTTCTGCCAAGCGGCTACCGCTGATATCCTTCATGCAGTATGAGTCCGCACCTGCGGCAAACGCTGCCAGCACCATCTCCTCATCATCGTGCATCGTCATGATCAAGATTTTGGTGTCCGGTGACTCGGCTTCGGCTCTAAATTGTTGAGTCAGCTCAATTCCTGTCATATCGGGTAAGCCAATATCTACGATGGCAATATCCGGCTGAACCGAGCGAATCAGGTTTAATCCCGATCGAGCATCACGCGCTTCTCCGACCAGTTCGATTCCTTGCTCTTTCAGGAGCGCACGAATACCAAACCGAGTCAGATCATGATCTTCAATCAGTACAACTCGAATCTTATCCATCTTGGCTACTCCAATAGAAATATAATCTTTACGCTCAATTGCAGATTTATTTTGCTGAAACAATTCTAGACCGAGTTGCTGCAATTCTCGGTCTACCCACAGTCAGAGGTTTACAAGGAAAAAAATCGGTTCAGAACTCTATCTAAGGGCTGGTTTTTGTTAAGTTTTAATACAGAATTATGCTGAACTCCGCTACTTCTACAGAGAATCATCAACCTGTGCAGATTAGATCATTTTGAATTATCACAGTCTATCGATTTGCTGCGCGATCGCTAAATTGGGCGACAGTCCTGAGTTATTGTGATCAATAGCGATCAAATTCAATCTTTCAAAAATGACCCTGGTTCCTCATAAAAAAGCAAAAGCACTCAAACCTTCGAGTCGCCGTCCTGCGAAAGAACTGTGTAGTGAATGTGGACTCTGTGATACCTACTATATTCATTATGTGAAGGAAGCTTGTGCGTTTATCAATCAACAAATTCCTTCCCTAGAAGAACAGACCCACGGGCGCAGTCGAGATCTAGAGAATGCGGACGATCTGTATTTTGGGGTGCATCAAGAGATGATAGCGGCCCGCAAAACTGAGCCGATCGCGGGGGCACAGTGGACAGGAATTGTGAGCACGATCGCCATTGAGATGCTGACCCGCGGACTTGTAGAAGGCGTAGTCTGTGTGCAAAACACGAAGGACGATCGCTTTCAGCCGCACCCGATTATTGCAACAACTCCTGAAGAAATTCTGGCAGCACGAGTCAACAAGCCGACGCTTTCGCCGAATCTTTCGGTCTTGGAGCAAATCGAACAGTCAGGAATGAAACGGCTTCTAGTGATTGGAGTCGGATGTCAAATTCAGGCTCTGCGGGCAGTTGAGAAAGAGTTAGGGCTAGAAAAGCTGTATGTATTAGGAACGCCCTGTACCGATAATGTCACCCGCGAAGGCTTACAGAAATTTCTGGATACCACCAGCCGATCGCCTGAAACGGTCGTGTATTACGAATTCATGCAGGATTTCCAAGTCCACTTCAAGCACGAGGATGGCTCAACCGAATTAGTACCGTTCTTCGGCTTGAAAACCAACCAACTCAAAGATGTGTTTGCGCCCTCGTGTTTAAGCTGCTTTGACTATGTGAATTCACTCGCGGATTTGGTTGTGGGATATATGGGTGCGCCATTCGGCTGGCAATGGATTGTGGTCAGAAACGATCGGGGTCAAGAAATGCTTGATTTAGTTCAAGATCAAATTCAAACTCAGCCGGTGATGTCAAAGGGCGATCGCCGTCAAGCGGTTCAGCAGAGTATTCCTGCATACGATAAAGGCGTGACGTTACCCATGTGGGCAGCAAAGCTGATGGGTGTTGTGATCGAGAAAATTGGCCCGAAAGGATTGGAGTATGCTCGATTCTCGATCGATTCGCATTTCACTCGCAACTATCTATATGTGAAACGCAATCATCCTGAAAAGCTAGAACAGCACGTTCCCGGTTATGCCAAAAAGATTGTGAGCCAATACAAGCTGCCTGAGTGACTGAAGGAGAGTTTGCTATTCAGGTGTAGCAAACTCTCCCACCTTTTCTACACCTCTACTTTTTCCTTTTCCAACACGCCTAAAACAGAAGTCTCTTCAGCCACTCGCTTGCCCTCGTTCATCAGGTAATCGTAAAACGCCTTCGCGATCGCAGAAAGCTGTTTGCCAGAAGGATGCACCACATACCAATACCGCTCGATCGGGAAGCCTTCAACATCCAAAATGGCAAGCTGATTGTTGACTCCTTCCAGCGCTAACGTATGCTTCGACAACACCGATAAACCCATCCCGCCTGCGATCGCTTGTTTAATCGCTTCATTGCTGCCTAAGTCTAATTTGACTTTCATCGGCAGACCTTGAGCATCAAACAGCTTTTGAACAGCTTTGCGCGTTCCAGACCCTGGTTCCCGCATAATAAACGGCTCCTCAGAAATCCGAGACAGTGGGATATCCTTCTCTTTAGTGAGCGGATGGTTTCTCGGCGCAAGCACAACCAGCGGATTTTCCATGAAGGGTTCACAGTGCGCCTCTGAATCGTCCGGAAGCTGACTGAGAATGTACAAATCATCCCGGTTATCCGCCAAGCTATCAAGGACGTACTGATGATTCGTCACCGTCAGCGAAACATCAATTCCGGGGTAGCGCTGGCAAAACGGACCTAAAATACGCGGAATCACATATTTCGCGGTTGTAACTACAGCAAGGCGAAGCGTCCCTTGTTTAAGGCCTTTGAGATCGGCGATCGCAATCTGAAACTGCTCTAAACGCTCAAATACATCGCGACAGGTCGAATAAAGTTCTTTTCCGGCTGCTGTCAAATACAAGCGTTTGCCGACCTGCTCGAACAAGGGCAAACCAACTGTTTTCGATAGCTGTTTTACCTGCATCGAAACCGTGGGCTGAGTCAAAAATAGTTCTTCAGCAGCGCGGGTAAAACTGCTATGGCGGGCAACCGCTTCAAAAACCTTTAACTGGTGCAATGTAGCATTCTGCAAAATAAACTCTCCTGATTTGAGAAACGATCGCAACAAACGGTCAAAACTTGCATTTATTCGAGGTAACAAAATCGCTGTATAGAATCAGTTCTATGAAACTTATAGAGAACAGCGATTTTTCCTTATAGCTTTTGTAGTTATGATAATACACAAGAGCATATGCTCCCTTCCAATTTGGCGTTACACGAATCAGAATTTTGTTGGAGTGAGTTCGCTGTACTCTGTCGCAGTTTGTAGCTCTACCCCTTCAGGTCTATCGCGTGTAACGCTTTTCTTATGGTTTGCGGGTCATAAATCGAACACTTTCTCACGCTGGCGAACGCAACAGAACTTTAACAACCAAAAGAGCCTTCTCATTGTAAAGTTCAGTGGGGTGACTTCAGTTAAACGTTCTGTCACGTAAACGTTCTGTCACGCTCTTTCCGTTACCCTTTATCCTCAGATCGCACTATGGCAGATATTGTTGATATTGCAGTTGGCGCTGGCTCATTTAACACCCTTGTAACCGCAGTAAAGGCGGCAAACTTGGTGGATGCGCTCAAGAGTCCAGGGCCTTTTACCGTATTCGCGCCGAATGACGATGCCTTTGCAAAGCTTCCACCCGGAACGATTCAAACGCTGGTTCAAAATATTCCGCAACTGTCCCGAATCCTGACGTTTCACGTTGCTTCAGGGAAGTACATGAAAGCAGACTTGGAGAAATTAGGCTCGGTGACTTCACTTGAAGGATCACCCATTCCATTTCACTTCGAGGATGGATTTGAGGTAAAGAATGCAACGGTTCTAGCGGCTGACATCGAAGCAGATAACGGGGTCATTCACGTGATTGATACCGTTATTTTGATGGGATAAGAATCAAGTAAATGAGAGAACGATCGTGGAATCGCGATCGTTTTTTTTGTGTGCCTGCTGGATTTGCGGTTCGCTTGGAAATATCAGAACGAACCGCAAAGTCTTGAATTACCGGTAGTCTTGGCTCTGAATCTCACGAATTCGCGACTCAGGGCGTAAGAAACGATCGAGCTGCGATTCAAAGAAGCGTCGATTTGCCATCAGGTGATTTGGATTGGTGTCATCGAGCGGATACAGCAATGCAGCTCGCAACGCTTGAATTACCGCAGAGGTGACGCAATACATCGATCGCTGGAAACTGACAGCGAGCTGCACCAGCATATCGTCTTCACCTCGACAATGCTGCTTGTAATATTCCACCAAGTAAGGTGGCAAGAAATGCAGCATATCTTGAGCCAAGAATGTCGGCGGAATTCCAGCGGTTCCAACCGGAAATTTATCTGCGTACAGAACGCCATAATGGAAGTCTTTCTGATCAAATGGAACTTGTCCTGCTTGGGCGTTATAAGACTTCGTACCTCGGAACGGAGATGTTCTGTAGAACACAGCTTCCACGTAAGGTAAAGCTGCTTCGTATAGCCAAGTAAATCCTTTCGATTTGGGAATGATTTCGTAGCATTCACCATCAATGTAAACGTGGTGATAGATTGGGCGACCTGCGATCGCGAAGATGCCATTCACCAAGAAGTCCATCGCTTGTGGAACCGACGCGATTTTGCCTTCATCATACAAATCCGACATCTCGAAGAACACCGGAGCCATGACTTCCCAGAACAATCCGAGATTCGCATAATAGGAAGCTTGACGGCACTGCTCTAAGAACATATCGGGGAACAGTTTGTACAAGCCTGCCATCACCGGATTCTTGCGGAAGTATGCCTTGATCGCTCGATCGGCATTTGCCTTGTACTCATCGCTATCGAGGTACGGATCGAACTGATTCACCGGAACATACATGCCTCGGTGCCACAGCATCGCCCGCATACACTCTTCCGCGAACTCCATATTGATACGATCGTGCCAGAGGTGATGCAAGGCGCGGGGTAACTTCTTGTTCAGCTCGCCTTTTTCCATGAACTCAATCAGTTCTGGATGCGCTTCTGCAGTACCGCGCCAAATTCGCAAATCTGCATCGTCGCCTGCATAGTGGTTGTGACGCTTCATGTACTCATCCGAGATGAAATACTTGAAGACGGGCAGCGGATTGAGGAAGACTTGCTCACCAATGTAGAGCAAATCGCGCCAGTAGAAGTCCATTGGCACTGCATACGCTTTGTACAGTCCAATAATCTGCATCAGGTTTTCAGGCGTGTCGGGAAGCATTGCGCCGCCTGCTTCGAGGCGATGAATCACTTCCGCAAACGGGTGCTGTGAGGGAGGAAGCTTGGTTTTAGTGGGAGCGGGCATATTCATAGCGAATTCTCTCCTGATTCAGTGGCGCGAACTTAAGAACGATCGACAGAATTAAATGCAACCTGCTCAACTTGAGGGACTGCGGCTGTAACGAGTGCTTTCGTTGTTTGCTCACTCCAGCGCACTAACCAAGTCGGCTGGATACCGAGCCAGAAAATCAACGCCGTCAGAACGAGTGCTGGAACGTACTCAGTAAATTTGACTTTGGGATAGTAGGCGGTGTAGTTGTCGAGCTTTCCGAAACAAGTCCGATTCAGCAGGATGACGAAATAAACCGCAGTTAACCCCGTTCCAAGGATTGCTACTAAGGTCTGCACCGGGAAGGTTGAGAAGCTACCCTGGAATACGAGAAACTCAGCTACAAATCCAGCAAGTCCCGGAATTCCAGCACTCGCCATTGCAGCCAGAATGAGCAAGGCGCTGGTGAGGGGTAATCCTCGAATGGGATTGAGTAACCCGTTGAGAATGTCGCGATCGCGAGTTCCCGTCTTCGATTCGACCAAGCCCACGAGATAGAACAGCAGCGCCAGAATCAAACCATGTGCAATCATTTGAGATACTGCACCGACCATTGCCAGCGGTGTCAGTGCCGCCGCTCCGAGCAATACATAGCCCATGTGAGCGATTGAGCTAAATGCTACCATCCGCTTAATGTCATGCTGTGCCAGCGCCGACAATGCACCGTAGAGAATTGAAACGGCCGCAATGATGGAAAGTCCAGGTGAAATCAGCTTCCACGTTTCTGGGAACATTCCTAGCGCGAATCGAACTAGCCCATAGGTTCCAAGCTTCGCTAAGATTCCACCGAGCAAGATAGCAACCGGGGTCGAAGCTTCAACATAAGCATCAGGCAACCAAGTGTGCAGTGGAACCAGCGGAGTTTTGATCCCAAATCCAATCAGTAAAAGAGTCAACAAAATTAACTGAGCTTTTTGAGGCAGAACCGCTGTGTTGATGTCGCTGTAGTCAAAGCTTGCAGAATGACCTAACCAAGCGATGCCTAGAAATGCTGCTAAAATCAAAATGCCTGAAATCGCTGTGTAAATCAGGAACTTCATCGCAGCATATTCGCGCTTCTGTCCGCCCCAAATCAGAATCAGCAGATAGAACGGAACGAGTTCGACTTCATAGAATAAGAAAAACAACAGCAAGTTTTGCGCCAGAAACGCACCCGCCACCCCCGAATGCACAATCAAAAGGAGAGAGTAAAACAGCTGCGGACGCTGTAAAGCTTCTCCGGGTTTTAGTCCAACTTCGCTGTTGGAAGCTACCACGATCGTAATCAAACTGCCCAACGCCACGAGCGGCAGAGACAATCCATCGATCGCCAAACTATAGCTAATTCCCAAAGTTGGAATCCAGGTGTGGTACTCCTGCATTTGCATCCCGGGCTGGCTCAAATCGAAGTTGAGCATCAGCACGATCGTCCAAACTAGAACGGCACCGGAAACCGCGATCGCACCCAATTTTGCTTGTTTTGCAGACAGTTTAGGAATTAACCCAATGACTAACGCACCAATCAGCGGTAGCCAAATCAACGGACTCAGCATAGAACACTTTCCTTTAGCTTGAGAATCTAGAGAGAATTGAAATGGCGATTAACGCTGAACACTCATGACAATTTCGGTGGTGTTCTGTGGGAAAAGCGAGACTGTGACATGCGAGAGGAATGGCAGACTCAGCAATACACTGATCAAGGCAATTCCGAACACGATCGTCAGCATATAGAACTGCGATTGACCGGAGGTGCTGTATCGCAGGTTCCGACCGCTAAACAGGGTGAGAACACCAAAGAGATTCAGTCCTCCGTCCACGAGGTATTTATCAAACCAGGATGTGATTTGAGAAACGAGCGCAACGACGAAAACAATGCTGCTGCGATACAGATTCGGAGTGTAGAAGTCATAGGCCAGCAGGTCTTGCAGTCCTTTCCAGGGAAGAACCACGGGTTTTGCAATGTTGTTGTTGGTATAGACGATCGCGCTTAAAGCAATGCCTGTAATCGTTGACCAGATCAGCAAAAGTGCAACGTCGGTATTAATGTCTGCCCAACTTGGTAGAAGATCCAAAGCTTCAAGAATGAGCGGCAGATGCAGCGTAAAGCCCATCATTACAATCATCGGCAGCGCCATCCAGTAGTGAACTTCTGGGGATCGTTGAGCCATTTGCTTTGCTTCACCCATAAAGAGTAAACAGAAGACTCGTGTGATTCCAAATGCTGCAAACGCATTCACCAGCAAAATAATTCCAACAATCCAGGGCTGAGTCTCCCAAACGCCTTGTGCAATTTTTAGCGCCGCCCAAAATCCACCGAACGGAGGGAGCGCGACTAATCCAGCCAAACCAATCAAGAAACTAAAGCCTGAAACCGGACGGCGCGACCATAAGCCTCCGAGTTGAGTGACATCTTGGGTGATGCTGTTCCAGACGACTGCGCCACCGCCCATGATGATCAATGCAGATGCCAGCGAATGAGTCAATACGAGCAGGAGAGCCGCTTCGGGTTGCTGAGTTCCGATCGCGATAAACACCAAGCCCATGTAAGCGGTGACTAAATAGGATTGTGTCCGCTTAAGGTCGATTTGAGCGATCGCAATCAATGAGCCACCGATCGCGCTAACCGCACCGATAAAAACCGTGGTCGCTAGAACCGTTGGAGACAGTGCTAAAACAGGTTCAAGCTTGTACATCACCCAAGCACCAGTTGCAACTACGACGGAGTTCCGCAAAATTGAAGCTGGAACCGGACCTTCCATTGCTTCATCTAGCCATAAATGCAAAGGAAATTGAGCGCATTTACCCATTGGACCTGCAATCAACGCCAAGCCCACGAGGGTGATCACCTTCGGATCAACTTGAGCCGTTTGTGCCCATTCTGCCAGTTCATTAAAGTTCCAGGTTCCTGCGATCGGCAAAAGCGCAACCACCCCCATTAGCAAGAACAAGTCCCCGATCCGTTTGGTCAGAAAGGCATCTCTCGCACCTGTCACCACAAGAGACTGATTGAACCAGATGCCGACAAGCAGATACGTGGCAAGCGTTAGGATTTCCAGAATAAAGTAGCTAAAGAAGAGGGAATTACATAGAACGAGGGCGGTCATTCCCGCTTCAAACAAGCCGAGCAGCGAGAAGAATCGTGCCCAACCCCAATCCATTTCCATGTAGCCGAAAGCGTAAGTCTGCGCCAGAAGATTAATTCCAGCAACGAGAACGATCGCACCCACGCTAAGGGTGGAAATCTCGATCGGGATCGTCAGATTCAGTCCCGCAACATCCAGCCAGGGAATCAAAATCTCCTGGGGAGGCTGTCCCCAAATCGCAGGCAGCGCGAACGCAGCGTGCAAGAATGTTGCCATAGACATGAGCGCGTTGAGGTATCCGGATGGGCGTGGTCCAGTCCGTCGAGTAATACCCGGAAACCAAAGCGCAGAAAGGATAGCGCCAAGAAGAGCGTAGCAAGGGATTAACCAAATGCTTTGAAGCAATGGGTGAGCCATCGAAATTCACCTCTAGATAGCAAGCTGAATCGAAATCAAATGAATGAGAGAATGTCTGCCAGAGACAAGCAGTGCCCAACTCACCGCAACAGCGCTCTGGGACTTATTTTACAAATTCTTAAACACTCTGTAGTAACTATAATGTTTATCACACTTAAGCATTGAAAGGAACACAGCGAACCATTTGGGTGAGGCGCTGAAATCCAGTCATTGTAGGGCTTATAATCTATTACCTATGATTGGAATTGTCCGAATCAATTATTATCAATACTTAATTTAACTATTGAAAAACTTTATGGTGATGACAGAGATTATTCATCGGCTGATCGATTAATATTACGATCGCATTCCATCGCCAAAAGTCTATCTCTCAAGAATCCGCACTTGTCGAGGATCGACGCTGAGCGTAACGCGATCGCCATATTTCAGATCGAAAATGAGCGGAGCGATCACTTCTACGATCGATGGATTCTGAAAATGCCCGATTTTTGTCTCTGGATGCGGATAGTAAATCAGGCTGTCGAAGCTTTTGTTCTGATGGATAATTTGGCAGGGCGTAAAAGAAAAATCCTCCGGCTCAAATCCTTCCGCCCATTGCACATTTCTAAATGTATGTAGAGGCGATATTAGTTCAAATTCGTTCGGGCTGATATTGACGTTGAGGGTACCCGGAAAAAATGGTGTGAGATCGAGTCCCAACTGCTTGAAAAATGGAGTTTGCATCTCGATCGTGCCTTTAGGATAGGGGCTGCTGTTTGTTCTGCCCGATGCAACCCCGTATCCTGCTTGAATGATGCCGCCAATCTGTTGATTCATAAAACGTCGCAAGCTTGAAAACTAATCAGGCGTGACTCTATTAGTTTATCCATCCAGCCTTCTAAGTATTTGCGATTTTCCTCCTGTTCCTTTGGATCTTGGGTGTTGATTTCATGAGGAGCCAATCCCAAAATCGCGGCTGTTGTCACGCAGAACATCGATTTCTGGAAGCTAATACAGATTTTGACACGCATATCACTTTCGCCTCTGAGCGATCGGCGGTAAAAATCAAGCAGGTATTCCGGCAGATAATGCGTCATGTCTTGCATCAACAACGTAGGTGGAATTCCACCGCCGCCAACCGGTAATGGATCCGCATACAGTGCACCATAGGAGAATCGTTCCTGCTCTAAGGGGATTTGTCGCGCTTGAGCATTGTAAGAGACGGTTCCCATGAACGGAAAAGATTTGAAGAATACCGCTTCCACATAAGGCACTGCTGTATCCATCAAAAACTGTAAGCCTGCGGATTCTGGAATGATTTCGTAAGTACAATCGCCAATCTTCACGGCATAAGTAATGGGTAGTGCTGCATTGTTCACCAATCCCGCTTTCACATGATTGACGACATCTTGAATGGTTTTAATTTCACCGTTGTCATAGCGATCGGACAGATTGAGAAACATATCGCTCATCACCGTCCAAAACTGCCCAAGTGCACTGTAATAACAAGACATTCGCACTTGTTCCAGCAGAAAATTTGGGAAAATTTGCGACAGATTTCGGATAAAGAAGTTACTTTTGATCTTGGCTTGAATTGCTTGTTGTGCGCGATCAATAAATTCGCAGCTATCGACATACTGATCTAAGCCACCACCGCCGTGCCACAACATAGCTTTCATGCAGTATTCGGAGAATTCGTAGTTAATTCGATCGTGCCACCAATGCTTTAAAAGCTTCTTCGTTGAAACGTCTCCGTCGAAATACTTGAAAAATGGAAACAACACTAAAAACTGATTCTCAGCAATGAATTCGAGATTGCGAGAATAAGCGCCTAAAACAACGCCATAGCTTTTAAGAACGCCAACGACTTCAATCAAGTTCGTGGGCGATTCCGGCAAAAGTGCGCCGCCTGACTCGATGCGCTCAATGATATCGGCTAACGAGTGCGAGGATTTTGAACGTGCGACAACCATAGTTACTCCAACGGTAAGACCGAAACGGGATGAGATTGAGTTGGGGCGGAATGAACTGCGATCGTTGGATATTCGCTCAACATTGCAGTCGTTGTCGTCTCAGTCCAATGCACCAGCCAACTGGGTTGCAAACCCAACAGCACAATCAAAACCGCCACCGCAATAGAAGGAATTCGTTCCGACCAAGACACCGGTGGCAGATTTGCAAACTGATCCGGCAGCCGCCCAAAGAAGGTGCGATTCACCAATAGCAAAAAGTAAACCGCCGTCAAACCTGTGCCAATCATACTGAGCAGTGTTTGCACTGGGAATGCGATGAAACTTCCCCGGAATATCAGAAACTCCGAAATAAACCCAACCATTCCTGGAATTCCAGCACTCGCCATCACACCCAAAATCATCAAACTACCGACGATCGGTAAGCCTCGCTCTGGAGTTAACAATCCTTTCAAAACGGTAATGTCACGGGTTCCTGTTTTGGTATAGACTACACCGACTAGGGCAAATAGCAGCGCGGAGATCAAACCGTGGCTCACCATCTGGAACACACAGCCCAACAGACTTAGCGGTGTTGCCGCTGCGGCAGCGAGAAGAATAAATCCCATGTGCCCGACTGAACTGTAAGCCACCATCTTTTTCATATCGGTTTGAGCGATCGCAGTAAAGGCACCAAACAACACACTCACGACTGCCCAAATCGCCAGGTATGGAGCCAATACCGCCCAAGCTTGCGGAAATAACTGCAATCCAAACCGCAACAACCCATAAGTTCCAAGCTTCAACAATACCCCTGCAAGCAGCACTGAGATTGGCGTAGAAGCTTCAACGTGAGCATCGGGCAACCAAGTATGTAGCGGAAACAGCGGGATCTTGATCCCGAATCCGATTAGAATCGCGCCCAGCAATATCACTTGTGATGTTAACGGCAGTGCTTCGGTTAATGCTGGGTTGTATTCAAACGAGGTTGCGCCGCTTAACCAAGTTAAACCTAGAAATGCAATTAGAATTAATATTCCTGAAACCGCCGTGTAGATCAGAAACTTCGTCGAAGCGTACCCCCGCTTTGCTCCTCCCCAAATTCCAATCAGTAGATAAAGTGGAATGAGTTCCAACTCATAGAACAAGAAGAACAACAATAAGTTATGAGCGAGAAATGCTCCAGCAACGGCAGCATTAATCACTAAAATCAGCAAGTAATAAAGCCGAGGACGTTGAACGGCTGGGGGCGTGGAAAACAGCGCAATCAGGGTTAAAAAGCAATTCAGAACAATCAGCGGCAGCGACAAACCGTCTAACCCTAATCGGTAAGTCAGTCCCAGTGGTTCCAGCCAGGGCAGATCTTCTTGAAACTGAAGTCCGATATTAATCACATCAAACTGAGTCGCAATCCAAAGCGACACAGCTAAGGCAATGCTAACGGTTGCGATCGCTGTTCTTCTCAAAGATTGATCGGAGATCGAACCCGGCAACAGTCCAATCACGATCGCACCCAAAATCGGTATCCAAATCAACGTACTCAACATAAGTCATTCTTTAGAAAGAGTTACCACATCGACCAAGTTAGAAGCGCACCTAACAAGCCAACCACAAGCGAAATGGTCAGCATATAAGCTTGCGATCGTCCTGAAGCGCTATATTTCAAAGTCTCACCGCTAAAGAGCGAAGCTAATCCGACGAAGTTGACTACTCCATCCACGATGTAACGATCGCACCAGGCGCTAAATTGAGCGATCGCGTTTACAACCAAAACCACACTGACGCGATATAGACGATCCACGTAAAAGTCATACGCCAGCAAATCTTGGAAAAATCGGAGCGGAGCTTGGACGGGACGAATCCAGGCATAGTTCAACGTGATTGCAAATCCCAACGCTGTACCCGCGATCCCAGACAGAATCAACAGTCCTGCTGCTGACCAATTCATAATCTCCCAATGAGGCAATAGGTTCAGAGTATTGAGGATGATCGGAATCATCAAGGTTAAAACACTTAGTGACACCATAGGCACAGCCATCAGCCAGGGAACTTCTGGAGCGCGTCGAGTTTTTGGCTGCACCTTACCCATGAACACTAATCGGTAAACTCTCGTCAGGTTTAGAGCGGTCAGTGCATTCACCGCCAGCACGACCACGACTAGCCAAGGCTTGTCATACCAAAAATCATCAATTCCGCGCTGCAATGCCCAGAACCCACCCAGCGGAAACAGCCCCACTAATCCGGCTGAACCTGTTAGAAACGCAGTGGTTGTCGCAGGCATTTTTGACCACAAGCCGCCCATTTCTGTGATGTCTTGAGAACTGGTGGTCATAATGATTGATCCGGTACTCATGAACAGAAGCGCTTTTGCGATCGCATGAGCAAACAACAGAATGAAGGCGAAATCCGTCCAGCCAATGCCGACCGCAATAAAGACTAATCCGAGATAAGCACTGGTGGAATGAGACAATGCCCGCTTCATGTCAATTTGAGCGAGAGAAACCAGAGAAGCCCCGATCGCAGTCATCGTTCCTAAAGTCACCAGAGCAGTGGAAGCGACAGGCGACAACGTAACGATCGGCTGAAGCCTGATCAATACGTAAGCACCACATCCAACGACAACTGAGTTCCGTAAAATCGACGCAGGGTTCGGACCTTCCATTGCTTCATCCAGCCAGAGATGTAGCGGAAACTGGGCACACTTCCCAATTGGGCCTGAAATCAACGCTAGTCCCAGTAACGCCGACACCACAGGTGACAGTTCTGCCTTTTCTGCCCAATCATAAAGTCCCGGAAAATCTAAGCTTCCAGAAAGCGCAGACAGTGCCACAACACCCATCAACAGCAACACATCTCCAACCCGCTTGGTCAGAAACGCATCTCGCGCCGCAGTCACAACAAGTGGTTGAGCATACCAAAACCCCACCAACAAATAAGTTGAGAGCGTCAGCATTTCTAGAAGTGCATAGGTCAGAAAGAGCGAATCACTCACTGCCAATCCGCTCATTGCACCTTCAAAAAATCCCATCAATCCAAAAAATCGCGCCAGCGCCCAGTCTTTCTCCATGTACCCCAGCGCAAACACCTGAGCAAACAGACTCAAGCCCGTCACCAGCTCCATTGCACCAACACTAATTGGAGAAAGCTCCAACGAAAACGTCAAATCTAAATCTGCTGCCTGCAGCCAGTGAAAGGCGAAATGCTGCGGTTCCTGTCCCCAGACTGCGCCAAACAGTGCGATTCCATGCACAAACGCTAGCACAGTCGTTAATACATTAAGATAAGCCGCAGGACGAGGACCTGTCTTCCGAATCAGTCCCACAGACCAAGGCAGCGTCAAAAATGCACCTAGAAGTCCGTAGCAAGGAATCCACCAGCTTGTTTCGATTAGGGACTGCTGCATACTCTTCGCCTAGAAATTTGCTAAAAATGCTCCCCGAACCAAATTCGCTTGAACCTGGGGGAGCTTTACATAATCTTCCGGATTCAAAACCGAAAATAATCGCTCTAAAGTCTTAGGATTCAGCTTAGCGCTTCAACCCTTTAAAAGTAAAATGTGATCGATAGACAAATTCAATCATTGAGATTAGCTTGGATTTATATAGACTTTTAATGATTTATTAACGATTCGATTTTTCGGATTGAAATCAATCTATGGTTACATGTTGACTCAGGTTATTCCAGCGACTTCAATCAGAGACATTAGCTCCGCTTATGTCATGAATTTGCAACTATCATAGAACATTATATTGTCAAGTGACAGACTCAACTCTATTCTGAAGAAGTAGCACAGTGGAAAACTCGACAACAGTAAGAATGATGGGCGATCCCCGTCGCTCTTTTGGTTTACGATGTTGAATTAGTTCCACTTCAATCTATGGAGAGACGAAATGCCGATCGCTGTGGGAATGATTGAAACGCGGGGATTTCCGGCTGTGGTTGAAGCCGCAGACGCAATGGTGAAAGCCGCTCGTGTCACCCTGGTTGGCTATGAAAAGATTGGTAGCGGTCGCGTGACTGTTATCGTTCGGGGCGATGTGTCCGAGGTGCAAGCTTCTTTGGCGGCGGGACTGGAATCAGTCAAGCGCGTTAATGGAGGTGAAACTGCATCAAGTCACATTATTGCGCGTCCGCATGAGAACCTAGAATATGTCTTACCGATTCGATACACCGAAGCGGTGGAACAATTCCGAAGTTAAATGTGCGCGATCGTTTGGGTTTGAATTGACATCGAGTTTGAATTGACATCGTTTTTTGATTGGAAGGGAGAATTACAATGGCTATTGCAGTTGGCATGATCGAGACGTTAGGGTTTCCCGCAGTTGTGGAAGCCGCAGACGCAATGGTCAAGGCGGCTCGTGTGACCTTGGTGGGTTACGAGAAAATCGGTAGCGGTCGGGTGACTGTGATTGTGCGGGGCGACGTTTCAGAAGTGCAAGCTTCGGTCGCGGCTGGAATTGAGAATGTGAAGCGCGTCAACGGTGGACAAGTGCTGTCTACTCACATCATTGCGCGTCCGCACGAAAACCTGGAGTACGTGCTGCCGATTCGCTATACCGAGGCAGTTGAACCGTTCCGTGAAAGCGTGAGCGGTATCCGTCCGCTGAACCGTCCATAGTCCCCGATGCAAATTGCAAAAGTTCGGGGAACTGTTGTCAGTACGCAGAAAGAGCCGAGTCTCAGAGGCGTAAAATTCCTCTTAGTGCAGGTTCTCGATGAAGAAGGGCAGCCACTTCCGCTATATGAAGTGGCTGCTGACAACGTGGGCGCAGGGGTCGATGAGTGGGTATTAGTGAGTCGCGGCAGCGCAGCGAGGCAGGTTCCCGGTAGCGAGAACCGCCCAGTCGATGCTGCTGTGATCGCCATTATTGATACGGTGAGCGTGGATAATCGCCCGCTGTACAACAAAGGAACTCAATACTAGGGTTCGATCATTAGGGTCGAACCTTCCATTCTCCTCCCTGCACAGTTAGCTTGCTTGTGCGGTTTTGTTAGGAGAAATGCTATGGCAGTCCGTAGTGATGCGGCTCCGCCTACACCCTGGTCGCGGAATCTGACCGAGCCGAAGATCGATCAATCGGCTTCTGTGCATTCGTTTTCTAATCTGATTGGCGATGTGCGGATCGGAGCAAACGTAGTGATTGCGCCGGGAACCTCAATTCGGGCGGATGAAGGCAGTCCCTTTTTTATTGGATCGCGATCGACGGTTCAAGATGGGGTGATGATTCACGGCTTGGAGCAGGGGCGAGTCGTTGGGGACGACGGCGATTCCTATTCGGTCTGGATTGGAAACAATACCGCGATCACCCACATGGCGATCATTCACGGCCCTGCCTATGTGGGTGATGATTGTTTTATTGGTTTTCGATCGACGGTGTTTAACGCCCGAATCGGAAATGGGTGCATTATTATGATGCACGCACTGGTTCAAGATGTGGAAGTGCCGCCTGGGAAGTATGTGCCGTCGGGTGCAGTGATTACGACTCAGCAGCAAGCCGATCGATTACCGGAAGTGAGTGAGCGCGATCGTGCTTTTGCTTCCTACATTGTCGGCACTGCATCAACGACAAGTTCTCAAGCGGCAGTTTCGAGTCGGAGTGCCGCGAAGTCCACGACAGATATTAAAGCTGGCAGTAGCGCTACAGAAAATGGGTCAATTATGAACGGCGAAGTTGTTAACCACGTTCGGCAATTATTAGCGCAAGGCTACCGAATCGGCATGGAACACGCAGATAAGCGGCAGTTTCAGACCAGTTCTTGGAAGAGTTGTGCGCCCATTCAAGCAACGAGCGAGTCGGCTGTGTTGGCAGAATTACAATCCTGTCTTGCGGAACACAGCGGTGAGTATGTTCGCTTGATTGGGATTGATACGAAGAATAAAAAGCGGGTGCTGGAAGCGATTATTCAGCGTCCGGGTGATAAGCCTACAAGTTTCTCAGGCGGTTCGAGCTATTCGGCTCCGTCTTATAGTGCAGCAAATTCGAGCTACAGTTCGGCTTCGAGCTATGGTTCTGCATCGAATGGAAACGGTCACAGTAGCGGCGGACTTGATCCGACTGTGGTAGCTCAGATTCGTCAGATTCTATCGAAAGGTGGTCGGATTGGAACCGAACACGCAGACAAGCGCCAGTTCCAAACCAGTTCCTGGAAAAGCTGCGCCCCGATTCAGACTACAAATGAATCCGCAGTAATGACAGAGTTACAGCGATGTTTAGCAGAACACAGCGGCGAATATGTTCGCTTGATCGGGATTGACACTCAGAACAAGCGACGGATGCTGGAAGCAATTATTCAGCGTCCAGATGGAAAGCCTGTGGCTCAACCGACTTCGCACGTTACCTCTCATCATCAACCTGCTGTTCATCACACGGTTGATGGCGCACTTGCGGGCGATGCAACAGAGCAAATTCAACAACTGTTAGCGCAAGGCGCAGTGGTGGGTTTGGAGTTTGCAGATGAACGTCGATTTAAGTATGGCTCTTGGAACAGTGCGCCAACGATTCAGGCGGGTTCGGCTCAAAGCGCGATCGCGGCTCTCAATTCGTTTATCAACGAGCATCGCGATCACTACATCCGCTTGGTTGGCGTTGATCCAAAACAGAAAAAGCGAATTGCAGAAAGTGTGATTCATCGCCCCGGAAAAGCTCATGCTTCTAACGGTAACGCCAGTGGTTACAGCAGTTCAGCCGCTTCTGAACCGCCAATGTATAACGAGCCTTCGAGCTACAAATCTCAGCCTCCGCTTTACACACCTTCCAGCAATGGTAACGGTCGTCTAAGTCCGGACACTGTGGAGCAGATTCGTCAGCTTGTGCGTCAGGGCTACAAGATTGGGGTTGAGTTCGCGGATCAGCGACGTTATAAAACCAGTTCTTGGCAGACTGCAACTTCGATTCAAACTAACCGTGATGCTGAGGCAATCTTAGAGGTTGAAGCAGCGATCGCGAACTATTCCGGTCTATATGTGCGCCTAATCGGCATTGATCCGAAAGCAAAGCGGCGTGTAGCTGAAATGGTGATTCAACAACCTGGTAAGTAGTTTACTCTGATGCAATCGCCGCCTCTACAGTTAATGCCCGTGAGTACGACCCACTACTATGTGAGTGGGAATGTCACGGTTCACCCAGGGGCAGCGATCGCACCAGGCGTTTTGCTGCAAGCTGATCCGGGCAGTCGGATTGTAATTCATCAAAGCGTTTGTGTGGGGCTTGGATCAGTGATTCAGGCGCATGAGGGAACGATCGAACTCGGTGAAGGCGTGATCATCGGGGCTGGGGTGTTGCTGATTGGTGAGTTGACCGTGGGCGATCGTGCTTGTGTGGGTACGGGGACAACGGTGATGAATCGATCGATTGCGAGTTTGTCGATCGTGCCTCCGGGGTCGTTGTTGTGTGAGGAACTGCGATCGGCTGCGGTAGAAGAGCCAACTGAAGAAGTTTACGAGCCTGGTTTCTGTCCACCGCCACCTGAGAACAAGCAACCTGAAGCAGTGAAAGAACCGGAGCTTGTGAAGGATGTTTGGCAGAATAATGGCTCGAAGCCACAGATAGAAGAGATTTCTCAAACAAATGGAGCGAAGCCACAAACCACCGCTGCTGAAGTGAATGGAGCAAAGCCGACAGTAGAGGCGCAAGAGTCGGATGAAATTGAATCTCCAGCTTCGCAAAATGGGCAGGTGTATGGGCAAGCTTATGTGAATCGATTGTTGGGTAAGATGTTTCCGGGGCAGCGATCAGCAAACGATAATGGCAATCCATCCTAACAAAAACAAACAAGGTGGCTTGTTGAGTAGTTAATGAGGCGGTTCGATATCTTCTAATGAAGTATTCACAACAGCAAAAAAATCATCATTACTAAACACTTGACCAAGTAATTCCCATCCTGCATCCAACGGCACTTTACTCTCACCATCTTGATAGTAATGTTCACCCAAAACACCGCCTGCTGCTTCTATTAGGTCATAAGCAGCAAGCATGGTGAGATTCTCGTGTTCATACTCTTGCTTCTCAATATGGTTGATGATCTTGCTTTGTCGTGACAAATCTAATCGTAATAGTACCTTCATAAGAAACCAGAAAGTGAAGGCTTTTCCATCTGAAAAATCTTCTACATCTCGCAAAGCAAAACGTTCCTCGATTCCTGACACAAGGATTGCCACATAGTAAGCTATTTGCCTATCTGACAGCGATTCAATACGCTGTTGAACAAGTCTAATTATGTTGTCAAAAAAAGGTAGCTTTAATTTTCTTTCTATTCGCTGCTTGATTGAAGATTCAAATTCTATATTTCTCTTATTAATTAGTACTGGTGTCAAATGCTCTGGGATACCTTCGACTTGAATAGCATAGCAACCCAATCTGTATGAGAAGTCAAAAGAGCGACCTGCTCCCAAAGCGTCATAAAAACCAACAGCGAATGAAATTGCTGCTCTGTCGCCAATTGCTTGCTGCATTCCAATCACGTATGGAATATGTTGAGCAATGCTTTCCGCTTGGACTTTAGAATAACAGCCGTTTAAAACTACACACTCTACTTGGTCAGCAAACAATTCAAATAGCCCAGATAGAGCATCTTTTGTGACGAATTTTTGCTGTCCTGATTCATCCTCGAAAACTAATCCATTCTCTCCCGCACCATGCCCTGAGAAATGCACAATATTTGGAACTACATCCAATAAAGCACGATGAATGTCTCTTGAACGTACTGCCCACTTCTGAATCAATTCAAACTGATCACGATGCTTTGCTCGATTTAGTCCCTCGTTAATTTCTCTTACTTCTTCATCTAAACGCAAATGTGAGGTATTTTTTGGATTAGAAGCCAAAATTAAAATCTTTCGAGGTGAAGCAGCGCTATTCATACTGGTTCCACGTAATTAGATTCTTCTCCAGTGTAATTTCCTGCTCAATTATTGGCATCGCACTAATAACTCTTTGGCTGCATTACTTTTGATATCTAATACACATTAGTTTGAGTTTTATACGATCCAACTCAGTACCCGACTCGCTGGTGCGCGGTTTGTGGCGTTGGGGATGAAGTGATTTTGCTCTGGAAGGTCGATCGCGTTCTTGAGTCGATCAAGGGGTGCGATCGCGGCTCTCGAAGAGAACTCGATCGTCCAGTAGTCCGAGGATTAAGAAACTCAATTAAGCGACTTCGTCTAACTCTGGAACAAACTCAGCCTCGTAATTCTCAATTAAAACTCCGATCACATCCATCATTGAAGCCAAAGGATGATCCTCATCTTCACCGACTTGATCAATCAAACGATCAAGCAAGGAAACTAGCCGCTCATACTCTTGTTCTGTATGAGGCACAAAAACGGTTTCAGCGATCGACGACCAAGCAGTAATTGTTTTCTCTAAGTTGAGATTTTGCATTACTCTTTCCACCTCTCTTCATCATATTCTGCGTGAGTTAGGACAGCCCGAATGTAAATCTTCTGGCGATTGTAATGAATAGCGGCAATCAGTCGAACCTTATTTCCTCCAATGTTAAAGATGGTGAGTTTTCCGACTTGATCAGCAGACGGAAATCGCTCACGGAGTTCTAGAAACGAAGCAAATTCGCCTTGTTTGACAGCTTTGTACCACTGAGCAAGAGCGGTTTTTGTATCTGGATGAAGCTTTGCAAACTCATTAAGCCGTTTACGGGTAATGACGTGCATATTAATTGACTCATTTCCGCTCCATCATACAGCGGTCACGTACTCGTGCGCTGGAGGCATCGCTCCGCTCCACCGATCGCCTAATTTCTAAATCAGTTTCGCCGTTGTGGGGATTGAGGTGTTAGAGGTGGAGATTTTGCTCTGGAAGGTTGGTGTTTCGCTCGCCGAAGGTGTTCGCGTTCTTTGATCAATCGAGGAATGCGATCGCACCCCTCGATCTTGAAGGAGTGTATTCTTTAGAATCGTTTGGAGACTCTGACTTAGAACGATTCGGGGTTGAGTTTTCCCATTTCCCAGGTGGTGTAGGTTCCGATCGGACTCCAAATCAAATAAGGCAAGAGTAAGAGCGCTGCTGTGCCGGAGATTGATAAAACTTGAAACGCTAAAAACAGTCCCAAGACAAAGCCTAATCCACCGACGATCGTGCCATTCCGTAAGCTTCTTGTCCACAACAGCACCGGAGAATAGGCAACGATCGTGACTTCAATCAATGCATAGAATGCCATTAATCCCCAGTTTTGGGTCTTTTCCCAGACGATGTAAGCTGACCAAGCGCCGCAGATAAAAACGATCGTCCAAATCAACGGAATCGCTTTCTCAAACGTCAGCCATCTAGGGCGCTGCAATCGATTGAACCATTTGATATCTTTGGGGCGAAGAATGCTGCTTCCTAATGCAATTAGGAAAGTGACAACACCAATAACTAACCAAGAGGGAAGCATACGATCAGCGCTCCAAAACATCTGACTTGCATTGTGTCAGAGGTTAATCATTCGGGAATCGATCGCAAGAGTGAATCTAGAAAGAGAGCAAATTAGGCAAAAATATTAGTGCTTGTGCTGAACTTCGGCATAAGCCGCATAAACACCTTTGACGTTGTACCAATTTAAGAAAATGCGGGCGACTTGTTCTGCAAGTTGAGGTTTGCCTTGTTTGATTAGTGATCGCATCACAGGCGCAAGTGTTCTCTCATTCAACAATCCACCCAGCGATAACATGCCCCACAGGATTCGGTGAATCCAGGTCATTTGAATCATCATTCGCACATCCCAAGTTGGATGTTTCTGATAAAACACAACTCCCATTCGACCCCGTTGTAATTCAACATCGATTAAGCGGGGAATTTGATCTAAAGAGAACGCAGGATGCCAATGATATCCCACAGCTTCCGGGCATTTAATGAGCTTTAATCCTAAGTTCTTCAGCCGTACACCGAGTTCTAGATCTTCCCAACCGTATTGTTTGAATCCTGTATCAAATAATCCCGCCTTGATTAGCCAATGACGCGCGATCGCAACATTCCCCGTCGCAAAATAAGCCGCAGAAAAGTCAGTCAGTTTATAAGGTTCAGAAGTGGGATCATCGAAATTTGCCGTATTAATCACACGACCGTAAGTAAAGCAGCAATCGCTCCCTAATTCTTTCTGTGCTTGAATTAAGGCTTCAACGTGCGATCGTAAAAACACATCCGTCACCACTAAATCACTGTCAATAAAAACGATCGTGTCGCCTTTTGCTTGTTCGACTCCGTAATTTCGTGCTGCCGCCGCACCCTGATGATTCCGACAGAACAGGCGAACGTGAGGAAAATCAGCCGCATTCGATCGCAACCATTCCACTGTGCCATCGGTTGAGCCATCATCGACGACAACCACTTCATACTCCGAAAACTGCTGACATTCGAGCGCTCGGAGGCACTTTTCTAAGATGGGTTTGCGGTTGTAGGTCGGAATCACAACACTCAAAAACACAGCATTCTCCTCAAAGGCACGTTCCTAGTATCCTCGATCGTCGTTGAACCCGATTAAGTTCCAAATGGGTTCTCTTCTCAAAACAGTATTGATTTTTAACCTAGATCCTGTACAACTTCTGATCTGTGATACAGAACTTTCGCAGCATCATTGTAAACTTGAGTGTCTTGACGTTACAGAGAGCGGAAATTTTATGGGTCGTGCGAAGAAAGTTGTGCTGGCTTATTCAGGCGGGGTCGATACATCCGTTTGTATTCCATATCTCAAGCACGAGTGGGGAGTCGAAGAAGTCATCACCTTGGCTGCGGATTTAGGACAGGGGGATGAGTTGGAGCCGATTCGCGAGAAAGCGCTGGCTTCGGGCGCATCCGTATCGCTGGTGGCAGATGCAAAGGTCAACTTTATCAAGGATTACGCATTTCCGGCGATTCAGGCAAATGCCCTGTATGAAAACCGCTATCCGCTCTCGACTGCGTTAGCGCGTCCCTTGATTGCCAAGCTGCTGGTAGATGCCGCCGCAGAATATGGAGCCGATGCCGTAGCGCATGGTTGTACCGGAAAAGGAAATGATCAGGTGCGGTTTGATGTGTCGATCGCTGCCCTCAATCCCGATCTGAAAGTTCTCGCTCCTGCACGAGAATGGGGCATGAGCCGCGAGGAAACGATCGCCTACGGAGAGCGCTTTGGGATTGCATCTCCGGTGAAGAAGAAGTCGCCTTATAGTATCGATCGCAATTTACTCGGTCGCAGTATCGAAGCAGGCCCGCTCGAAGATCCTTGGACAGAACCGCTCGAAGAAATCTACGCGATGACCAAATCGATCGAGGAAACGCCGAATGAGCCAGATTACGTCGAAATCGGCTTTGAGATGGGGATTCCTGTGAGCTTGGATGGACGGTCGCTCAACTCGATCGATCTAATCACCGAACTGAATGAGCGCGTTGGCAATCACGGCATCGGACGGATCGATATGGTCGAAAACCGCTTGGTCGGAATTAAGTCGCGGGAAATCTACGAAACGCCTGCGTTGTTGGTATTGATTCAGGCGCATCGAGATCTAGAAAGTCTGACCTTGACCGCAGATGTAACACACTACAAGCGCGGTATCGAAGAAACCTACTCGCAGATGATTTATAACGGCTTGTGGTACAGTCCGCTTAAGTCGGCGCTAGATGCGTTTGTGCAGAAGACGCAAGAGAAAGTGAGCGGTACGGTTCGGGTGAAATTGTTTAAGGGCAATTCGTCGATCGTCGGTCGCAAGTCCGAAAATTCGCTGTACACGCCCGATTTGGCAACTTACGGGTCAGAAGATCAGTTTGATCACAAAGCGGCGGAAGGATTTATTTACGTCTGGGGACTGCCGACTCGCGTTTGGTCGCAGCAACACCGCAAGTAAGACCATCTATTTTGCAAAGGGGCGTTCTAAGAGCGTCCCTAATTTGCTGTAATTTCTCAGGAGTGTAATTCACAATTACTTTATCTACACATAGAGTTTGTGAATCTCTGAACGTGATTCAGCCAAAAATCAGTATTTTCCGTCAGTGCTGCTAGTTTGAGCATTTGACTCACCCAATGTCGATCGGTCACAATCGATCGTAGACCGCGAAACAAATTGGGTGCGTCCATCTCACTTCACGACCTCTGAACTAGCGCAACATCATAATGCAATCTACGCTCAAAACTGGACAAGCGAAACTGTGGATTTTACTGATCGGAGTAAGCCGATATGAAGATCGGAAGTTTCCGATCTTGCAATACTCAACGATCGATACTCAGTCTCTTGCGGATGCGTTTGTCGATGTGACTCAAGAGTTTCCGAATACTTCGATTCAGGTGCATCACGATGCTGCTGCGGCACCCTCTTTGAGTGAAGTGAAGGTGAGTTTGCAGACGATCACCGAGCAGGCAAAGCCAGAAGATACCGTCGTTGTTTATTTCTGCGGTCATGCGGCGCTTGATCTGCGCTTGCAGCAGGCAGTATTTTGCTTAGCCGATACGCAGAAAGATGCAATGCGACAAACCGGACTCAGCGCGATCGGATTGTTGGGACTGTTGGGGAATTGTGCGGCAAAGCAACAGGTCTTATGGATCGATGTCTGGCACGCGAACGGAATGACGGCTCAGACGGATGCGGCAGAATTGCTGGATAATCCGGTTGGGCAGTTGATTCAGATGTTGCAGCAGCAAGCAATGCAGCATCCTGGATTTCAAGCGCTTCTCTCTTGTAATGCCTCTGGGCGTGAAATTCAGCAGTCTTGGAAGTTTCCAGAATTAGGGCATGGAGTGTTTGCTCACTTCCTGATCGAAGGACTGCGGGGAGCGGCTGCAAACGCAGAGGGAACTGTGACAACTTCGGTGCTGGGGAACTATGTCCACGATCGCACCGTGGATTATGTCGATCGCAGCAACCAGCAGATAGAGTGGCTGCACCGCGATACAAAAAATCGATCTTCTAAAGCCATTCTGCAAACGCCAGTCCGCATTGGTCAAGCCCAAACCGTTTTGGGCATTAAGCCTAAAGATCCATTAGAGCTTTTGTTTCCAGAGATTGAAGCACCGAATATTGACCCCCCGCTTCCTCGCTCTACTCAGCCCTATCAGCCGCAGCTGGAAACCGAGACTATCGTTCCGCCCTCGATCGAGAAACCGAGTACGATCGAGCCTGAGATTCCTATCGTTCAGAAGATTGTTTCTGAGCCTAGTGTTGCTGAACCAGTCGAGCCTGCAATACCAAGCGCGATCGAGCCTACTATTCCTACGATTCAAACCATTGCTCTTGACCAGACTGCAATATCACCTGTTGCTGAATGGGTTAAACCTGAGATAACGCCTGTAACCTCTTTTCCAACGATCGCGTCTAACCCTGTTGAATCTGCAACGATCAAGAGCCTAGTTAAATCGCCTGCTTCTAAACCTGTTCGCAAGACAGGGGAGCGTCAAGTTAGACATCTTCAGGAAGCGGCTAGACAGCACTTCAATCAAGCAGGAACGACGCTGACTTCGCTGCAAGGTGCGATCGTGCAAGCCACCCAAGCTGCCGGAGAATTTGCGATCGCACAGCAGACTCAATCAAAGCAACGGGCGGCTCAACTCAAAAGTGCCGTAACTACAAAAATTAGCGCGCTGAATCGATCGATTTCTCAAGCCGCAAGCTCTGGACAAACTCTCTATCAGCAACGCGCCTCCGAGATCGGTCAAATTGCAGTAACCACGGCTCAACTCTCAAAGCAACGCGCTGTCCAACTCAAGAGCGCTGCGACCACAAAGATTAGCGCCTTGAATCAATCGATTTTTCAGACTGCAAGTTCTGGACAAGCTCTCTATCGTCAGAGAAGCTCAGAAGCAAATCAAATTGCAGCGACCACGGTGCAGCACCTCGGTCGTGCCACTCGAAATCTCACACAATCCACGCTTGAGCAAACCCAGAAGCCTAAAACTCAGAAGATGGTGACAACCGGAGTAAAAATCGTCGGTGTGGTTGCAGTTGCGGGTGTGGGAGTTGGATTATATCAATCTCGCAGTGAGCAAATTGAGACGATACAAAATCTCTCAAGTGCGGCAACCACACAGCTTGAAGCCAATCAAGCTAGAGAAGCGCTCAGCACTGCCCTTGAAGCAGGGCACAAACTTCAGCAAGTCGATCGTCCCTGGAATTTTGTGCCTGAAAGCCTGAAAATTAGCACGATCGTCACATTGCAACAAGCGATCGCAGCATCCGAGCCGCCGTTATCTCCTTTGAGCAATTCGCTTTCAAGTGCTAGCCTTAGCCCGGATCAAAAAACCTTTGCCGTTGTGACCCGCAACAACTCAATTCAACTCTGGCAACGTGCCGGGAATCAGCCTCAGTCAATCCGGGCAGAGTTTAAAGGGCACAAAGCCGCCGTTACCCAGATAGTGTTTAGTCCAGATGGCAAGCGTCTAGCCTCTGCAAGTCAAGATAAAACGATTAAGCTCTGGAATATTGAGAAGGGCATTCTGATTCAAACGCTCTCCGCTCATACGGAAGCAGTAACGGCACTCAGTTTTCGATCGGACGGAGAAGTGTTGGCATCCGGAAGCGCGGATCAAACGATTAAACTCTGGAATGTTTCCAAAGGTCGGATTCTCGACACATTCAAAGGCCATAATGCGACAGCCAGCGTCATTCGCTTTAGTCCCGATGGTCGAATTCTAGCGGCTGGAACGCTTACGAATACTCTTCATCTTTGGTATCCCGACAGTCAAAATCCGATTCTGCTTGGAACTCACGGGAGTCGCTCTGAAGCACAAGCAATCAACGATCTCGCATTTACCCCAGATGGAAAAACGATCGCTTCAGCCGGATCAGATTCAACCATTAAGCTCTGGACAGCGGGTAAGGCAAGCTCTGAGCGAGAAACGGTTCCGACTCAGACCTTATCCGGTCATGAAGCGGCGGTCACAAGTATCAGTTTTATTGCAGATGGGAAAGTTCTTGCATCAGGTGGTCGCGATCGCACAATCCGACTGTGGAATATGCAGGACGGAACCTTTTTGAAAACGCTGCTCGGATCTCAAGATCAGATTGAGCAGATTGCGCTTAGTTCAGATAGCAAAACTTTGTTAAGTGTGGGAAATCGCTATGGCTTGAAGATTTGGGACTTTGATCTAGAAACATTAATGCAAACAGGCTGTCGATTAAGTGGTAATCGTTCAGCGTGTTCTTAGAGTTCTCTCTGAGCAGCGATCGAGCTTTCTTGTTATCCTTATTTGCATCCATATTTCCCAGATTGAATGTCAATGGATGCTGAACAAACTCAGTTAATCGATCGCTACCGCAAGCTAGATCCGCTCAAGCGCCAAATTCTGCGCGTCTTTTCAGTGATTTATGAGCCTGTGAGCCGCACCGCTTTTTTGAGTTGTTTTAATCCGTTAGACACGAAAGATAAGACTGGGAAGGCTTACACTACCACTGGAATTAAGTCGCATCTCGATCGCTTATTTCAAGATGGCTTTTTAGTTCAGTATTCGGGTCAAGGGCCACAATGTAATCCGTTGATTGTGGAGGTTGCAACTCGTGAAGCAGTTGCACTAGGAGAATTTAATCAGATCGTCAGTGCTATCAATCAACACTTGCCGATTCACTGCTACGGGCAAACAGGGCCCAGATACTTCACCAACGAGCGCCAATTCCTGCGAGAAGTTCGCATTGGAATTTATCAGAATAATATGAAGTCTGTGGCTCAACAATTCGAGGACTATTACAGATATGGCTATCAAAAGCGGAAGATTACGATCGACGAAGTCTTATCTGATGTTTGTAGCAATCCGTTTGATCCAGATTGGTTTCGGTCTTTAACACCAGATATCTATCAAGCCGGATTGATTGGAATTCTTAGTTATTCTTATTTGCATTTAGTTCCAGCAGATGAAGCGTTCAAACTGCTACAAGAAGACTGTGCAACGGGAGCAACAAAGTTCAATTGGCAGTTTCTATTGCTTGCAGAACAGTTGTTATTAAGAGGAAGACTGACCGAGGCGGAAGCCGTTTTAGAACAGTTACCAAGAGAATACCGCGATAGTGGTGCTGCATTGTGGGGATGGTTCAACATTCTCAAAGGTAATGCCGAATCTGCGATCGCCCAGTTTACGATCGCGCTTGCGGCGCTGCGAAAAGGGACTGGAAAACGCAAAGCTTACTTCCAAGCCCCAACTGGATTGTTCTTTATTTTGGCGCTGATCAAAGAAGGCTCTTCAGCACGACTCGACGAAGCGAAGAACTATGCTGCGAGCGGACGACAAGCAAAACACTGGCTCAGTTTGACCTATGAAACCCTAGAGAAACTCATTCAACTGCAACAAGGTGATATTGCTCAGAAAGAGTGGATTTTTGATCTCGTGCCTTACCGCAATCAGCACAGTCTTGAAACACTGTTGAACTCATTGGCGCTCTACTGGGCAGATGCCGATGCTGCTAAACCCTTGTTGACAAACTCATTAGAAACATTCCATCAAACTGCAAAAGCAGCAGGCTATGATTGGATCGCACTTGAATCTGCACTGCTCTTATCTAAGATCAAGCCTAAAGGTGAGTTTAACGATGTTGCACAACAGTTGCAGCAATCTATGGCGATTACACCCATCATTGATTTACTACGATCGCAGCAACCTTGGGAGCTATGTCTAAACGCACTGGTAAACTTGCAAAAAGAACCCGCTAAACCGACCAAAGGAGAGGCAGAACGGCGTTTAGCTTGGTTTGTAACATTACTCAAGAATCAATGGTTACTGCAACCCCGTGAACAATCGATCAACGCTAGAGGGGAATGGGGCAAAGGTCGGAACATTGCGCTAAGACGATTAGATAAGTCGCTACAAGAATTTCCTTACCTCACTGAACAAGATCGCAAAGCTTGTACTGAACTTAAAGCGACTCCAAGTAGCTACTACGGACAGATGGACTATCGCTTCGGAGAGCGAGCAATCGCGGCACTGGTTGGACATCCTCATGTGTTCTGGGAAGATACCAACACGCGCATCGAGATTGTGAAAGGGGAACCCGAACTGATTGTTAAAAAAGGCAGAAACGAAAATCTAAAGCTGCAACTATCACCTGCTGTGAAAGACAACCAGAGCATTGTAGTTGTGAAAGAAAGCCCGACGCGACTCAAGGTGATCGAAATGACTCTAGAGCATCGTCGGATCGCTGAGATTCTAGGATCAAAAAATCAGTTAGATGTGCCTGCGATCGCAAAAGATCAAGTCCTTGCCGCCATTCATGCGATTTCTAATCTAGTCACAGTCCATTCTGATATCGGTGGCGGGGTCAGTGCGGAAGAAGTCCCTGCCGATGCAACTCCGAACATTCATCTCCTACCTGCGGGAACGGGGCTAAAAGTTGCAGTGTTAGTGCGTCCGTTTGCAACAGGCGGATCATACTACCGTCCCGGTATGGGTGGTGAAACAGTGATTGCTGAAGTTGAAGGAAAGCGATTGCAAACGACACGCGATCTAAGACAAGAACGAAAATTAGCAAAGAGCGTTATTGCAGATTGCCGCACGTTAGAAGAGTACGAGGAGGAGGACAGCGAATGGTGGATTGAAGATCCCGAAGCTTGTTTAGAACTGCTGCTTGAACTGCAAGAATTGGGCGATCGGGTGATCATCTCGCATCCCGAAGGCGAGAAGTTCCGCATTCGCAAGCAGGTTGGATTGGGAGATTTTCAGCTTAAGATTCAGCGCCAGCGCGATTGGTTTGAGGCGAGCGGCGAAGTGAAATTAGACGAAGATTCTGTCTTGGAAATGCAGCGACTTCTAGAGTTGCTAGGACAAACATCCAGCCGATTTATTCGCCTCGAAGATGGTCAATTTCTCGCGCTCACGCAAGAATTTCGCAAACGTCTGGATGACTTCAGAGCGATCGCAGAGAATCACGGTAAAAAGACACGCTTTCATCCCCTAGCAGCAGTCGCGATCGAAGACTGGATGGATGAAGTTGGAGAACTTGAAGCCGACAAATATTGGCAGCAACATATCAAGAAATTGAAAGAAGTTGAAGCACTTGCTCCCATCGTTCCATCAACGTTACAGGCAGAATTAAGAGAGTATCAAATTGAAGGGTTTCGCTGGATGGCAAAACTGGCGCATTGGGGCGTTGGGGCGTGCTTAGCGGACGGCATGGGACTTGGAAAGACCTTGCAATCGATCGCGCTTATTCTCACCCGCGCTGCTAACGGAGCAACGCTAGTAATTGCCCCTACTTCGGTTTGTCTGAATTGGATTAGCGAGATTGATCGATTTGCGCCCACATTGAATGTTATTCAATTCGGTAGCGGCGATCGCCAGAAAGTCATCGATCGATTACAACCTTTCGACGTTCTGATTTGCAGTTACGGCTTACTTCAGCAAGATGATGTGGCGCAACTGTTAGCAAAAGTGAAATGGGAAACGATCATTCTCGATGAAGCCCAATCGATCAAAAATTTTGCAACGAAGCGATCGCAAGCTGCAATGAATTTACAAGGTGGATTCAAACTCATTACAACGGGAACACCGATCGAAAATCACTTAGGCGAGTTATGGAATTTATTCAGATTTATTAATCCTGGATTACTCGGATCGCTAGAGCAATTTAACGAGCGATTTGCCGTTCCGATCGAACGCTTTGAGGACAAACAAGCCCGCACTCGCTTAAGAAAACTCATTCAACCCTTCCTCCTCCGCCGCACGAAAAGTCAAGTTTTACAGGAGTTGCCCTCGCGTACCGAAATTGCGCTGCACGTCGAACTCAGCACTGAAGAACGGCTATTCTACGAAGCACTGAGAAAGAGCGCGATCGGACGTCTTGCCGAATCTGATGCTACCGCAGGTCAAAAACATCTACAGGTGCTGGCGGAACTGATGAAGCTGCGTCGGGCTTGCTGCAATTCCCGCTTAGTCACCCCGAAATCACCGCTACCGAGTGCAAAACTTCAGCTATTTGGGGAAGTGCTAGAAGAATTATTAGACAACTGCCATAAAGTTCTAGTCTTTAGTCAATTTGTCGATCACCTACATATCTTGCGCGAATATTTGGACGAAAAAGCGATCGCCTATCAATATCTCGACGGCAGCACCTCAACTCCCGAACGCAAAAAACGCATTGATGCGTTTCAATCTGGAATCGGGGATGTCTTTCTCATCAGCCTGAAAGCAGGAGGAACTGGACTGAACCTGACTGCTGCGGACTATGTAATTCACATGGATCCGTGGTGGAATCCAGCGGTTGAAGATCAAGCCAGCGATCGCGCTCATCGCATCGGTCAACAGCGTCCGGTGACAATCTACCGACTGGTGGCGAAAGATACGATCGAAGATCAAATCGTAGACTTGCACCAACACAAACGCGAACTCGCTGACAGCCTACTTGAAGGCACAGAGATTAGCGGCAAGGTCTCTACTGAAGACCTACTGCAACTAATTCAAGCCGGTTAGGGCGATCGCTCCTCCAAATTGGAATTTTTAGCAATCAGGGTTACAGTATTCAAAAAACTTCACCTCACTGACCTATGAAACCTGCCGTTAGTTTGCTGCGTGCCACATCTTACGATCTCGTTGAACTCCGCGCAGCCCTCGAAACCCTACTCGAACCGCTCGGAGGAATCGGCGGCATCGTCAAACCCGGCGATCGTGTTCTGCTCAAACCGAATCTGCTCACAGGCGCGCGTCCTGGAAAAGAATGCGTCACCCGCCCAGAAATCGTCTACTGTGTCGCGAAAATGGTGCAGGAGGCAGGCGGAAAGCCATTTCTCGGCGATAGCCCTGCGTTTGGGAGTGCGCTAGGAGTTGCCAAAGCCAGTGGTTACTTACCCTTAACCGAATCGCTCAACTTGCCGATCGTTGAATTCAAAGGCAAACGCTACGAAACGATCGGCGAAGAGTTCAATCATTTGTTGCTGTGCAAGGAAGCGATCGAAGCCGATGTCGTGATTAACTTGCCTAAAGTAAAATCCCACGTGCAACTGACCGTAACAATGGGCGTGAAGAATCTGTTCGGCTGCGTTCCTGGCAAAATGAAAGCTTGGTGGCACATGGAAGCCGGAAAAGATCCCGATCGCTTCGGCACAATGCTGGTCGAAACGGCTCGCACGATCAACCCAGACCTCACGATTATTGACGGCATTATCGGGCATGAAGGCAATGGGCCGAGCGGCGGTGAGCCGAGAAATTTAGGTGTATTGGGGGCATCACGGAACGTGTTTGCGCTCGATCGCGCCATTGTTGACATTCTCAAAGTCGATCCGGTGGCGGTTCCGACCCTGATCGCAAGTCAGCGCTTAGGACTCTGCTCAACGACCGACGAAATCGAGTTTCCGCACCTTTGCCCGATCGATTTACAAATCGCAGACTGGCGACTCCCTGACAAGATGATGCCGATCGATTTTGGCGCGCCTCGCGTTCTCAAATCCACCTTCAAGCATCTTTACATTCGATTCATCAAAGAACCAATGGCAGCCTATCGCTGAGCCAAACCATGAGCTAAAACGCGAAGGATGAGAAAAATTTATGCGGTTCGGCCCTTGGATTACGCGCTGTAATGGCTTAATGATCTTTTAATAACTGTTGTTGCAGCTTGTAAGGTCTAACCCTACTTCTGGGCAGATTCAGTATCGTAAAAGAACCTCATCCTTCGTTCTTATGAATCCAACTCTTCTCCGTCAAGTCTGGGCAATCGTCGAAGCGACTCAAGCCCCACACCTTCTAAACCTTGATGATGCTCATCTTGTTCAGTCTCTTCTCCGGCAGTTCAGTATCCAACAACCGCTCAACTCTGAAGAAATGAAACTTATCTCAAGCTATCTCCATTCGCGAGTGAGTTTAATTCGCGACTTGGCTTCCGATCGCTTAGCCGTTCCCGCCTAAATACCCTTCGATCAATAAATCCGACTCGATCGTTTGCCACCTCACTCGCACTAACTGAATTGCGTCCGTCATCTTCTCTAAACCTAAATTCCCGATCGGCGTTGGGGCATCGCTTCCGCCAATAATTTTCGGTGCCACAAACGCCCAAATTTTTTGTACACAGCCTTGTGCGATCGCCTGAGCTGCTAATATACCCCCACATTCCCACAGCACCGTATTCAAGCCGCGATCGTACAACTGCATCATCACCGCATCAGGCGTTAACTCCTCTAAATTCACGACCTCAACACCCTGTTGGATAAGATTCGTTTGAACAGCTTGGTCGGCGTTCAACTGAGTAAATACGATCGTCGATGCACTCTCTGTATTCCAAAGATTCGCTTTCAGCGGCAGATTGAGAGTTCGACTCATCACGACCCGCAGCGGTTGATGCTGAGAGAGTCCGTGGGTTGTCAACTGCGGATTATCGTTACGAACCGTATTGCCGCCGATGACGATCGCGTCACACATCGTTCTGAGTTGATGAACCCGATGTCGCGATGCTTCACCTGTCACCCAACTGCTATGTCCGCTAGTTGCGGCAATCTTGCCATCCAGCGTCATTGCATATTTGAGAATGCCAAACGGACGATGCCGCAAAATTCGATGCACAAACGCCTCATTCAGCGTCTGACAATCCGCTTCCTCAACCCCGACACTCACTTCAATCCCTGCCTGTTTCAAAGTCGCAATTCCGCTGCCTGCGACCTTTGGATTCGGATCAACCATACCAACCACCACACGCCGAATTCCCGCTTCAACTACGGCTTCCGAGCAAGGCGGCGTTCTGCCATGATGATTACAAGGCTCGAGATTGACGTATAGCGTTGCTCCTTGCGATCTCGCTCCCGCCTGTCTCAGCGCAAACACTTCCGCATGTGGCTCTCCCGCTTTCGGATGAAACCCTTCCCCAACAATTTCTTCATCCGCCACAATAACGCAGCCTACCATCGGATTCGGGGCTGTCCGCCCGATCGCAGTTCGCGCCAACTCCAAGCAGCGCTGCATCATCGCTCGATCAAACGCTGCCGACATTAGTACAGACTGCTAGAAGTCGAGTAATGGCTCAAAATCTCCTGTCCCCACCGTACCAACCGCTCTGAGCCTTCGATCATCAGCAAGTACTGACCCCGATCGAGATGGTGACGATAAATACTGGCAGTCGTCCCCTCTCCGAACAAGCCAAACAGCGCTCCAATCACTGCCCCTAAAAAGCCACTGACGATCGACAACGCCGGAATTAATAAAGGATTTTGCAGCTCTGGAATGCTCAACCAGCCCATGTGACCTGCAACGACGAATAGCAGTCCTGTGATCGCGCCGATCGTTCCAAGGGTCACACTCAGAAGCCGTGCTTTGCGAACGGCAAGCTGCATCGGCTTCATCAGTCCGACGCTTTCGGGATTGCTGTAACCTGTACCGACGATCGCAAGGTGTTCAGGGGAAATGCCGTGATAATGGAGCAGGCGGTAGGCTTGAAAAACAGAAGCTTCGTCCGGGAAAACCATCACGGCAAGGAAAGATTGACGACGCATCAAGCCATTTTTGCGGAGGAACCGTGTAACTGACACAGGAGTAGCTCAGGAATAGCAATTTATCCCTGAATTCTAAACCCTCTCGCTTGATTTACCTATGCACCGAAGGAGGAATTTAATTATTGTTTTTATCAGTTTTATAACAACTTTGTTACAAGAAGATTAGCTCTAGATCAGTCACAGGTTTACAGGATTGGATAGAGAAGCTTGTCCCACTTTATATCTCTCCCTACTCTTACAGCGAATGCGAGGTTTAGTTGCGATCGTGCCCTTGGTTGGTTCCTCCCAGCGCTGCCACGATGACTTCTGCTTCGCCGCTAATGCGCCACAGTGTCCGACTAGCTTCCTTGCTAACCAACTCATATTCGCCTCGAAACGACTCAATCAACGCGGGAATCGCAGATTTTGCATCTGGCCCGATACAACCGAGGGCATAAGCTGCCACCCATCGAACTTGCCAATTTTCATCCTTAAGCGCAGCAATCAAGGCGGGGATTGCTGGCTTTGCTGCGGCGTTAAAACTCGCTAAAACCCAAGCGGCGCTGCTCCGAACATGAGCCACTTTCGAGTCTAGAGCGCTAATCAAAGCTGGAAGTGAGCTAATACCGAGCTTACCCAGCGTTGCAATCGCTTCTCCGCTGACTCGTCGATCCTCGTCGCGTAAGCGTTCTACTAAAGCGGGAATTGCAGTTCGCGCTTCGGGACCGATGTTCCCGATCGTCCGTGCCACTTCCCGCCGGATGCACCAATCACGATCCTGAAACTCTCGAATTAGCGCAGGCAACACATTTTTCGATACCGTACCCAGTTCCCCAAGCTCTCGGATCGCTTCAATCCGCGCGATCGTCTCTCCGGTTGAAAGCATTGGCGTTAAGCGTCTCAGTCGTTGCTCGATCTGAGATTTACGCAACACCTCCGCGCTCAGCCCGACTCGCTGCCCCAGTTCTTCGAGAACAAAATCCGGCACATCAATCTCGGTACTCCGCGTTAAGCAGCAATCCCGCATCGCCAGCAAGAATCCTTGAATCGTGTCCGGCGCACCCGGCATGGTATCTGCCTGCATCAACCAGGTACTCCAAGCCGTGCGATCGTCCTGATACTGTTCTACTAAATGCAGCGCGGCTAAACACTCGGCTAGCGGGTCAAGAGAAAATGTGATTTGATCTTGGGCAGGGCCGATCGCATGGACAATTCGCAATCGTTTTTCCAGGTGCCTGAGCCTTGCTTTTACGGTCTCTTCGTCTGCCTCAGTTTGAGCTTGCAGCGCATCCAGAATTGCTTCGCGTTTCGCTGGAGCCGGACGATAAAAATGCTTCAGGCATTCCCAAGCAATAATTTTTGTGTCTTCATGCACCGTGAGATTATCTGGCTCATCTTCTGCTGCATCGCGATTCAGCTCGTTGAGATAACTCAGCATCAAGTCCGGAATATTATCCGGCAGAACGCCCTCACTGCCCTCTTTTTTCGCGATCATCTGCTCTGCGTAAAGCTTTGCCAGTAGAACGGTGATATTGCGCTGTCCTACCATTCTCGATAGTTGACTACACGCATCAAAGTATTCGGCATCTGTGAATAATTCCCGCTTGTGGCGTTGATTCAAATACGCTTCCAGAAATGAAGACAAGCGATTTCCTTCGATCCGTAGGGGCTTCACGGTTGTTTTGGGAACCTCGTCTAAGGTTTCTTCAACCCGCGAGGTGACGACCAAAGCGTTGGCTGGAAAGTCAGGATGTCCGGGGCGGATTTGCTGGCGTGTTTCTTCGCTCAGTTCAGACAGTCGATCGACAATCACCAAAATTCGTCGCTGTCTCAGCAATTTCTCTAAAAACTCATCGCAGAGTGGATCGGCGGCATCAATCAAGGCTTGCAGTTGTCCCCGAATTGCCTCACGGAACGGACTCTTCTCTTCGGGTAGCTTGAAATCTAGTTCCTGCTCGATCAGAACAGGCAGCATTCGATGCCGGCTTAGGCGCTCATCCGGATCGTCTGACATTGCCCATTTTGCCAAGTGACAGGCGAGGCTCGTTTTTCCGACTCCACCCTCGCCCCAGATTAATAAACACTGCCGCCCGTCCCAAAACGTTGTGTGTAAATCATGGCTGCTCAGTTCTGCGATCGCGTTGCCGTCCATCACCACCGGAATTGGAATATACACCTTGCGATCGCTGACCGTGCTTTTGTGAGCAAATGCCTCCCGTGCAACGTTAATCTGCTGCTTCACCCACGCATCTAACACTCGCGGGTGATAATGCAGCCAACCAATAAACAACACGAACCGCAATGGAATTTTAATACTGCCGCCTAAAGGACTCGCAATCTCAAAATCCGTATAAGGTTGTAGTGCATTATTTAGTTTAAGTAACCATAAGGGACGAACGAGTAATACAGTGAGCCACAGCGATGGCATCGATAACAGATAAAGCGCGATCAATGCGGCTGCGGGATTCGCCTGTGACCACTCAAACACCCGCTCGAATAGCCGCGAATCCTTTTCGTTCTTAAGAACGTTGAGCGATCGACGCACAGTAGCGGTAACTTCTTCGTTAAACTGAGCTTGCGGGTTTTCCAGAATAGGCAATGCTGTTTCGAGAGTGCTGTAAGCCGCAACTAGCTCGGAAGCAGATAGCTTTGCTGCTTTATCCTGCAATACCCCTGCCAATCGTCCCACGGATACTGCGGCGTTGATCCGCACTCCTGAATCCTCATCTTTGAGTGCATTAACTAACTTTGGCAGCGTCGATCGTGCATTCGTTCCGATCCGCCCCAGGGCAGTTGCCGCACTAGAGCGGACATCTTTATCCAGATCTTTGAGCAGATAAGTCAGTTCCGGAACCGCTGCGCTTGCCGCTGCGCCAATTCGCCCTAATGCTAGTGCTGCAAACAATCGAGTTTTGCGATCGGGGTGCTGCAAAGTGCTTCTCAGTTGCGGAACGGCTGCACCTGCCTCTCCTGCAAACGCCCCTAAAGTCGATGCAGTAGTCATCCGAATTTCTGCATCTGGGTCGGCTAGCAACTGCGCCAAGATGGGCACTGCCGATTTGGCATCTGCGCCTAGCTTACTGAGGGCAACGATCGCCGCTAGTCGCATGTCTCTTTCCGGTGCATTCAGCGCATCGGTGAGCGCAGGAATTGCTGGTTTAGCATCGGCTCCAATCTCTGCGATCACGTTAATCGCTTTAATCCGAACAGTGCGATTTGGATCTTCGAGTGCGGCAGTTAAATCTGGGACGGCTTCCTTTGCTGCACTGCCAAACTTGCCAATGGCTTGTGTCGCACCGATACGAATGTCGGCATCTTTGTCTTTAAGTGCAATCATCAAGGCTGGAATCGCGCTTTTTTCGGGATTTTCTAATTTTGAAAGCGCAGCTAAAGCGGCAAGCCGAATTTCTTTAGATGAACTACCGATCGCCTCGATGAAGACTGGAGTTGCAGCTTTGGCGTTCAGTTCACCCAACCTGGCAATTGCAAACAAGCGCGATCGTTGCGGTTCTTTCTCGTTTTGAGCAAGGGCGATCAGGGCTGCGATCGTGGGCTTGCCGCGCTTTTTGAGATCTGCGGCGGATTGTTCTGTCGTTACCAGCTTGCGGATTTCTGCGGGCGTCGTTTGTGCTGAGCCTGAACTTGAGGCGAGTGTTAGCGCCAGACATAACAGCGTTGCTTGACTCGCTAATGTGAAAATCTTGGGGGTGTGCGCTGCCATAGAAAAAGCCTGCAAACGAGATCCATCGTATGCAGGGCTACAACTCGGATTTGGATGCGGATGAATTTGACGGTGAGAAGATCCGTAAAATTCCTAGTCTTCAAACACGATGCAACCCTGACTCCGTAATAGTTCCCAGAGCGATCGACTAAATAACGCGATCTTCCAGGCAAAAGCAGCGCTCTAACTGGTTCGATCAAACTTCCTTCTGCTAAGTATTTATTCTTAGGGCAAGATGAGAGCAAAAATCAGTGATTAAACTCAATGAGCGTCATAGATTAATTTATTGTTTAAACTTTCTTTAATTACTATTCACCATTTCTAATCTTTTCCCTATACTGACTTTCATAAGAGCGGTTAGTTAAGCCGCACCGAAAAAGTTTTCGCATTTTCAATAAACCTTATCTTTAGGAGTAAAGTGATGACCCTGGCAAACAGTCAAAGCCTGGAAAATTCTCATATCTTGTTTACCTTGAAAAGCTTCTTAATCTGGGTCTTTACACTGACTGTCTGCATGATTGTGATTGGTTTTCCGGTGTTTGTTTTAGTCGTTTCAGTAAGTGCTGTCGCCGCATTTGCATTGAATGCAATTCTGCCTTTTAGCTCGATTCTGTTTGTATCGGCGCTCGTGATTGGCGTTCATGCTTTTGGGATTATGTTTGCGGCAGCATGGTTGACGGCAAAAGGCATTCATCCTCAAGAAGTTGAGTTTCTGCGCTGGTTGAATGGTAAAGAAAACCCGTTGCATACTTCGGTGTATGCGTCTTGCCCCTTAACTTGTGAACTCAGCGAATAAGCTTCGCATCAATATCATTCGGTGAACTGGTCTGACACGCCCGACTTTGGTCGGGCTTTTTTATGAGTGTTTACTTTACACTTCTTTATATGTTTTAATCGCAGTTCCCGAATTATGATGAGTGGACGATCGACTCCGGATTCTTAAGTCTTATCTCTTTAAGCCCTATCTAAGTCGAATGCCGCTAAGTAAAGTTTTGCTGAGTTGAGTGAGTTCCCATGCTAAAGTTACCGATTCCGATCTGTGTGATTGTGGGAACGCGCCCCGAAGCAATCAAGATGGCTCCGGTAATTCAAGCGTTTGGGCGATCGCCTGTGTTTGATACGCAGGTCGTTCTGACGGGTCAGCATCGCGAGATGGTGGATCAGGTGATGCAATTGTTCGATTTGTCTGCACAGCACGATCTGGCGATCATGCAGCCAAAGCAAACGCTGACAGATATTACCTGTTGGGCACTGCGGGGATTAGAAGAGTTATTTCAAAAGCTTCAGCCGCGAATGGTTTTAGTGCAGGGAGATACGACGACCGCATTTGCGGCAGCACTGGCAGCGTTTTATCAAAAAATCCCGATCGCTCACGTTGAAGCAGGATTGCGAACGGAGAATATTTTTAATCCATATCCGGAAGAGGCAAATCGACGATTAGTTTCGCAAATCGCTCAGCTTCATTTTGCACCAACCTCGCTTTCCGTGGAAAATTTACAGCGATCGGGGGTGTTGGGTGAGATTCATCAAACCGGAAATACGGTGATCGACGCGCTGTTAACGGTTGCCGATCGACATCCTCCTTGCGAGATTCCGGGGTTGGATTGGTCGAAGTACCGCACGATTTTGGCAACGGTGCATCGTCGTGAAAACTGGGGACAACCGCTCGAAGATATTGCTCAAGGGTTTCTCAAAGTTCTAACTCAGTTTGAAGATACGGCGCTGCTGCTGCCGTTGCACCGCAATCCGACTGTTCGAGAACCGTTAACCGCAATTCTCGGTGATCACCCACGAGTGTTTTTAACGGAGCCGCTTGACTATACAGACCTGGTCGGCGCGATGCAGCGATGTTATTTATTGCTCACGGATTCGGGTGGAATTCAAGAAGAAGCACCGAGTTTAGGTAAGCCTGTTTTGGTGCTGCGGGAGACAACCGAGCGACCAGAGGCAATCATGGCGGGGACTGCTAAGTTGATTGGAACAAACGCGGACAATATTTTGAAAGAAGCGGGTGAACTGTTGAGTAGTTCGATCGCTTATCAAACGATGGCAAATGCTGTCAGCCCGTTCGGAGATGGTTTGGCTTCTGAAAGAATTGTTCAGATTGTAGAACGGTACTTGTCAGGAGCGACTGAAGCTTAGCTACTTGCCTGAATTCCCCGCGCTCTTATCTGATTCACAAAAAATTCTTCAAGCGAAGGACGCGCCAGATCGATTGAAATCAATTGCCCATTCATCAAGCGCAAGCTGCCTAAGAAATCTTGAGGTTCGCCCTGAAGGTGTCCTGTCCATAGTCCATCTTGAAGTTCCAAATCTGGAATCCATTGATGCAGCATTTCTGGTTTTCCGCCTTTGACCGAAACGTGATACTGCTCAGCCGTTCCAAGAAGCTCTTGCATCGAGCCGATCGCAATCAGTTCGCCTTTTGCCAGCAGCGCCACGCGATCGCAAATCTTCTCCACATCCGACAGCACATGGCTGTTAAAGAAAATTGTTTTGCCCTGTGATTTAAGCGACAAAATAATCTCACGCATTTGGTAACGTCCCAGCGGATCGAGTCCTGACATCGGCTCGTCCAGAAACACCAAATCTGGATTGTTGATCAACGCTTGCGCCATTCCAATGCGTTGCAGCATTCCTTTTGAGTATTGCCGCAATTGTTTTTTCTTCGCAGCAGACTGAGCTAAACCGACAAGATCGAGCAGTTCAGGAATTCGTTTGCGCTGTTGCGATCGCTCAATTCCAAATAAATCTCCAGCGAAATTCAGCACCTCCCAGCCTGTGAGATAGTCATAAAAATAGGGATTTTCGGGGAGATAGCCGATGCGTTGCTTCACGGTGCGATCGCCAAGAGAAGCGCCTAACACAGTGGCCCGCCCTGATGAGGGACGCACAATTCCCAATAGCGTTTTGAGCAAGGTTGTTTTTCCGGCTCCATTCTGTCCGAGCAACCCAAATGTTTCACCCTCGTATACGGTGAGACTGACGGAGTTCAGAGAAGGCACCTTCTTATTCATCCAGAACCCAGTGCGGTAGATTTTACCGAGTTCGTAGGTTTGAAGCGCGATCAAACGTTCAATGACCGGAAGTTGAAGGCGAGTTGCAACAGCAGAATCCATAGGTACTCCAAGCTCTACTGAGTAGCCATTTAATCACCTCCTATCATTCCCGCCGCAGTAATCTTTGCGATCGTCCCTCCGCGAAATTTTGTAAACTTTGGTTAGAAGCGTATCTTTCCTCGTTTATGACTCGTTCAAAATTTGTTGCAGTGCTGACCGGAATTATCTCTCTGGTACTGGGTGTGGGTTACTTGTTGCTGGTTCAATTGCTCGATTTTCGCGGGGAAATGCTTCCGGCTCCGATCGAAGTAATTCCGCCGTTCTTTTTCTAAATCATCTCCAATCGTCGATCGTATCTTCGGACGATCGCGGAATTTCCTCGTATTCTGGCATTCTTAATTCTTCTAAAGGTTCTGGCGCTTCTGCTTTCATCTCAAGCTGCAACGGTCGAATCACTCGCGTCACTGCCTCTTGCATAAACGCTTTGATAAATTCATCGCGTCGATTGAGGTGGAACTGCTTCTGCACTACTTCTGAGATGCCACCATCGCCCCAGTTCTGATCATTGCGGAAATATTCGATAAAGCTCCGACCTGCAATGCGCGTTAGATAGGCAGCGCTCACCCCTTGAATGGCTCGACCGGCAATGAAGCCTGCAACACTGAATTGCATCGCAGTGGTCACAACCTCGATCGCACCTCGAACAATTCCCAATCCCACCAGCGTTTTTGCAAGTGAAATCGCCATCTCCCGCGCATGGCCAGTCGTAATCTCACACCCATAAATTCGCCCAATTTCAACTACCATCTGAGCATTTACCGCCGCTGTTGCCAGCAAATCAATGATTGGGATTGGGGTCGCAGCAATCACCCCGGCTCCGATCCACTGATAGCGATCGACTAATTTCTCTGCTTGTCTGCGTCGTTGCTCATCAATCAATCGCCGTGCTTCTTCGCCTAAACGCTGCGACTGAATCAGAATATTGTCCGCCAGCAGATCTTCGCCTTCAGTGCGTAGAATCTGGGCAATGCGATCGATCAGCGCTGTCATTTCTGGGTCAGGATAGAGCCACTCTCCGGTTTCAGTCCGCATCGCTGGAGGATTTGCCGCGATCGCCACAACATCCTCGAATGCTACCGTCCCGCGTACTCGCTGCCGTAACCGCGCCAAAATTGCCTCTAAATCTTCCTCGGTGTAGAGATCTGCTTTGTTGAGAACCAGGATCGATCGCTTCCCAATCTGGGTTAATGCTTGCAAGGGTTCATACTCCGACTGCCGCAAGTCGTTATCCAGCACAAACAGAACTAAATCTGCTTCAGTTGCCAATCGTCGCGCGAGCGTTTCACGCTCGGTTCCCACGACTCCCACCTCTAAAATTCCAGGCGTGTCCGTGATGATGATCTCTCGATCGACTCCGCTTAACTTCAATCGATGCGTTGCGCCTGCTTCCGTTGTGCCCATCGGTGCGCCCACTTCCCCGACAATCTGCCCCATGAGCGCATTAATCAGGGAAGTTTTCCCGGCTGATCCCGTTCCAAACACCACAAGCCGAAATTCCCCTCGCGCTAAATCTTGTTCAATCAGCTTCGATCGCAACATCAATTCTCGTCGTGCAATCTCATCCTGAATCTGCGCGACCTGCTGCCGAACTGCTTGTAAATTCTCTTGTGCCGCTTCTGTTTTGACTTCTGAAACTTTGGGAATTGCCCGTCTGCGGCGTTTGGTTTGATTTGGCAACCAGAAAAAATAATAGGTAAAGGCTGCGATCAAAACCGCCAGCAGCACAATTACCAGAAAAATTACCAAATTCGCCAGAAATGGATTTGCGATCGCCCAACTTAATCGCGTGATCGAGTCGATTAGCCAGATCACCAGTCCCAGGATCACCGCAATACCGACAACCAGCGTAATCAGTCGAGATAGGCGCATGACTTTTACTTAGAGCGACTTTTCTCTATTGTGGCGGATCTGCCTCTTATCGATAAGCAACCTGAACGATCGTCAGTTGAATTTCTGAGCAAGATTTTCTATCGTCAAAACGTCGATACTCTCAAAATTCTAAAACGCAAAAACCATGAGTCTTTTTGATCAAATCGTCAGCGCTGTCTCTAATCCCCAGCAGCAAGCCTCTACTAACCAACTCGGCAGCATTTTAGGTGTTGCTCAGCAAGTCGCAGGCAACCAAGGACTCGATCCAAATCTCACCCAAACGGTAATGTCGTTGCTTGGTGGGCATGTGCGATCGTCCTTGCAGCAAACGCAAGCCACTCAAGGCAATGCTCAGGTGCAAAACTTGGTCAGTCAATTTGCGGGACTCGGCAGTAATCCTCAAGCCGTTAACACGCTCTTCCCAGGAGCCGCCCAGCAGCAGGTGTCTGAAAATATTGCACAACAGACTGGACTGAACCCAGGCATGATTCAGTCAATGCTGCCCGTGCTTGTGCCGCTAGTTCTCAATCTCCTGCAAAGCGGCTCGATGCAGCAGGGCGCTCAATCGGGCGGTGGAAACCCAGTGCTGAATACCTTTCTCGATGCCGATCGCGATGGCGATGTCGATGTCGGTGATGTCATGGGCATGGCTGGGCGATTCTTGGGTCAACGCTAAACGCTAGTCACCCAGAAAGCAAGAAAGCGGACAGGTTCAAGATCCTGTCCGCCTTCATACTTCCTTAGTAATTGTTTTTGCTAAAGCTCTTGCCACCCCCGGCTGCGCCTGCCCGCGACTCTCGCGGCTTCGCTTTATTCACTTTAAGTTCTCGACCCAGCCATTCTGCACCGTCTAACTCAGCGATCGCCGCATCTTCTTGAGCATCTTCTGCCATCTCGACAAAAGCGAATCCCCGTTTTCTGCCCGTTTCTCGGTCTGTCGGAAGGCTCACTCGGCTAACTGTGCCGTACTCAGCAAACACTTCTTTGAGATCCTCTTCGGTTGCCTGGAAGGACAAGTTTCCAATATAAATAGTCACGTTACTCTCCAAACCATTCTTGTGAGGGGCGAACTCGGAGAAAGCCGATCGAGCAGAACATCAATGCAACCCAACAGCCGTCGCCGAACTCTTGTTTTGAGAGTATTATACTAGACTCATTCTGAATTGAGAAGCACAGTTACTGCCATTCGTCTACCTGTAAAAACAGGAATTTCTATCATTTGCCCTGCAAATTTCTATCGAAGCATCCGTGTAATTCCTGATGAAACGTTTTCAATGGTAAGAATTGAAAGATTTTTTCTCAGAAAGTTGACAAAACGTTACAGAGTTAGCGAACCTAGAAGATAGGAATCGGTGCTAGTGCGCTGTTCTAGAACGAGCGAGTTTAGCAGGAACGAGTAAGATTCGAAATTTTTTAAGAATCTCTCGCTTCTGTCTGTAGCGCAGGCAACAATCAGCTAGGTTAGGAGAGAAAACTTCTTTTCTTAACCTCGCCTTAAGTCTGTAGGTGTACTCTGTGAGAATACCTACATACGTTGCCTTGCGTTTTATTTTTATGGCGTTTTTTCAACAAAGAATCCGTTTGGGTCTGTCTTTCTCCTCGATTGCAGCCCTGATGATGGGCGTAGCAGCTTGTTCCCCTCAAACTACGACCACACCTCAGGGCGCTACGGGCAGCAGTCCCACTGCTCCAACTGCTTCGGCTCCCAATGCAGGAGCAGCAGTCTCGATCAACGGAGCGGGAGCGACGGCTCCGAGTCTGCTGTACCAACGCTGGTTCCAGGAATATAACAAGCAAAACCCAGGTGTCCAAATCAGCTATGACTCTGTGGGTAGCGGTGCAGGCGTGAAGCGGTTCATCGATCAAACCGTTGATTTTGGAGCCTCTGACGATCCGCTGAAAGACGAGGATCGAACCAAAGTTCCGGCGGAGCGCGGCAAAGCGGTTCAGGTTCCCTCGACAGGGTTGTTTATCGTCATGGGATACAACGTGCCTGGGCTGGCGGATCTGAAGCTGTCGCGCGAAGCGCTCTGCGGCATTGTCGATGGCTCGATCAAATCTTGGGACGACCCGAAAATCAAAAAAGATAACCCGAATGCTCCCAGTCAGCCGCTGACCTTTGTTCACCGCTCTGACGGCAGTGGCACAACAGCAATTTTCACCTCGCACGTTGCCAAAGCCTGCCCGAATTGGAAAGCAGGTTCAGGTAAGTCCGTGGAGTGGCCGACCGGAACTGGCGGTAAAGGCAATGAGGGTGTGACTGCTCAGATTCAGCAGACCCCGGGCGCGGTTGGATATATTGAGTATTCTTTTGCAAAGCAAAATAATGTGGCGGCTGCGAGTTTGCAGAACAAATCGGGTGCATTCATTGCCCCGACTCCTGAAGCTGCGGCTAAAGCATTCTCCGGCGCGAGCGTTCCGGCTGACTTTGCGATGAAGGTTCCTGATCCAGAGGGCAAAGATGCCTACCCGATCGCCGGCTTGACTTACCTGCTGCTGTACGAAAATCCGAAAGACCCCGCTAAAGCAAAGGCGTTTAACGATTTCATCAGATGGGCTTACACAGACGGCAAAGCCTTTACGAATGAATTAGGGTTCATTCCTCTGCCGGAAGATGTGTCGACAAAGGCGGCTTCCGCATTAGATTCAATCAAGGTTGCGGCAACGAAGTAGTTGCGGTGATTGGCTAGAGAGAACAAATGGCTCTCTAGCCAGTGCACGATCGCGTGGTATTGTTTTTATCACTTTCTGTAAAACGGTTTTTATGGCTGCGCCTGCGGAGCGATCATCGCGAATGTCTTGGAGACGTACACCTGCGTCTCGCTTGATCGATAACGGATTTATTTGGTTGACGGCTGCATTTGCGGTTGGCGTTGGGGTGTTGTTATTAGCGATCGCAGGTCGAGTCGGAACGGATGCGCTCCCGGCAATTCAGAAATTTGGGCTTGCGTTTCTCGTTACGAGCCGATGGAGCGTCAATGATGAAGTGTTTGGCGCACTGACTCAGATTTATGGAACGCTGGTGACTTCGTTTTTGGCACTGTTACTGGCGGTGCCTGTTGGCATTGGAGTGGCGCTATTTTTGAGCGAAGACTTTTTGCCGCCGCGTGTAAAGCAGCCGATCGTCTTTATGGTTGAACTGCTGGCAGCAATTCCGAGCGTGGTATACGGATTGTGGGGCATTTTCGTGCTGATCCCGGTGCTACGCCCGTTTGGAATATGGTTGAATTCGACGCTGGGCTGGATTCCGATCTTCAGTACGGCTCCTGCAGGGCCTGGAATCTATGCAGCAGGAATTATTTTGGCAATCATGATTTTGCCGATTATTGCAGCAATTTCGCGGGATGCGCTCGTGGCGGTTCCATCTGAATTGCGCCAAGCTGCTTATGGATTAGGTGCAACTCGATGGGAGACAATTTTTAGAGTCTTGTTGCCCGCCGCGTTTTCTGGAATTGTCGGTGGCATTATGTTGGCACTCGGTCGGGCAATGGGTGAGACGATGGCAGTGACGATGGTGATTGGTAACGTCGATTCGATCCGATCGCTCTCGATTTTGTCTCAAGGTTCGACGGTGGCTTCGCTGTTAGCGAACCAATTTGCGGAAGCGAGTGGGCTGCAAGTGGCATCATTGATGTATGCCGCGCTGATTTTGTTTGCCTTAACGCTGGTTGTAAATGTGTTAGCGGAAATTGTCGTTCGCCGATTCAGCATGAAGCTTTAGGCGCTACGATCAAATTGAGATAAGAACTTGTATGGATTCTCCAGAATTTGCGACATCAGGGCGCAGCTTAAAACGATCGCCCGGTTCTCCCCGAACCTTGTTTTCTTCCGCCATGACCGTTGTGGCGTTTCTCTGTGCAGGGTTGGCACTGATTCCGCTAGCGGCGGTGATGATTTATGTGCTGATTAACGGCGCTTCTCGACTCACGCCTAGCGTCTTTTTGGAACTGCCTCCGGCTCCCGGACTGGCAGGTGGAGGATTCGGCAATGCGTTCTTGGGAACGTTGTTGACCGTTGGCATCGCCTCATTGATGGCAATTCCGTTTGGAATTATTGGGGCAATTTACTTGTCTGAGTTTGGACGAGACACGAAGCTAGCGGAGACCGTGAACTTCTTAACGAACGTCTTGAGCGGTGTGCCGTCGATCGTCATTGGGGCGTTTGCGTATGCGGTTGTGGTGCTGCGGACGGGGACATTCTCGGCGGTGGCAGGTGGGTTTGCGCTGGCGGTGTTGATGTTGCCGACGATCGTCAGAACCGCAGCCGAGGCGCTGGAAGCTGTGCCAAATGAGTATCGTCAAGCGGCGATCGGACTGGGTTCGACTCGGCTGCAAACGACTTTGAAGATTGTTCTGCCGTCAGCGACTCCGGCGATCGTCACCGGAATTTTGCTAGCATTGGCACGGGCTGCGGGTGAAACGGCTCCGGTGCTGTTCACGGCTTCTTTCAACCGATTCTGGAATACAACCTTGTGGCAACCGACGGCAACGATGTCGCGGTTAGTGTTTGACTTTGCTACGTCTCCGTTTAAAGCGCAACAAGAGCTTGCTTGGGCAGGCTCATTAGTCTTAGTTTTGTTGGTTTTGATCACAAGCATTTTGTCGCGCATGGTGATTAAACGTCGATAAGTCTTTTTACCGCTTCGATCCCTTATTCCTCTATTCACTTTATGACTTCTAGAGTTCAGGACGTTCGTCAAACCGAAAGCGTCTTTCGCACTGAAAACCTTAACATCTACTACGGCGACTTTTTGGCGGTGCGAGATGTGTCGATCGAGATCCCCAAAAACGCTGTCACCGCTTTTATTGGGCCTTCGGGCTGCGGTAAGAGTACGGTGATTCGCTGCTTCAATCGATTAAATGATTTGATCAATTCGTTCCGCACCGACGGCAAGATTTATTATCACAATCAAGATCTCTATGCGCCTGAGGTTGATCCGGTCGAAGTGCGGCGGCAGATTGGCATGGTGTTCCAAAAGCCGAACCCATTTCCCAAAACCATTTATGACAATATTGCGTTTGGGCCTCGGTTGCTTGGGTTCAAGGGCGATATGGATGAGTTGGTGGAACGATCGCTCAAGCAGGCGGCACTCTGGGACGATGTAAAAGATAAGCTCAAGGCTTATGGAACCGACTTGTCTGGAGGTCAGCAGCAGCGATTGTGTATTGCGCGGGCGATCGCGGTGCAGCCTGAAGTGATTTTGATGGACGAACCTTGTTCGGCACTTGACCCGATTTCGACGCTAAAGGTTGAAGATTTGCTGCAAGAGTTGAAAGAGAAATATACGATCGTGATTGTGACGCACAATATGCAGCAAGCGTCTCGTGCATCAGATTACACCGCATTTTTCAACGTAGAAGCGAACTCGAAAGGACAAAGAACCGGATACATTGTGGAATACGAGCGCACGGAGCGAATTTTCCAAAATCCGCAAGAACAAGCGACTCAAGCTTATGTCAGCGGTCGTTTTGGCTAAATCACAGGTTTGACAGGCTGAGAGGAGGGAGCAAGGTTTATCTTGCTTCTTTTTTTTGCGGGTTGCGAATCTGCACAAAGCTGGCAACCTCTAACCGAGAGGATTCGAGCTTCAGGTTGAGAATGCGGGCGGTAATGTTTGAGGCTTCGAGCTGGCGTAAATCGGTACGATCGCGAATTAGAGCTTCGATGGCGCGGGTCACAGGTTCGGGACTCGGTTGATTGTTTGCCCAGACTTTGAGATTGTTTAGTTGCAGCGATCGACCTGAAACGATTTGCGGTTCGGCTTCGGCGACGATTTTAAGCTTCGCAGGATCGCCTTGCTCTTGGAGTTCAATTTGAAACCGGATTCGGTTTTGTGGCAGTAGGGTCAGTTGGGGATTGAGGAAGTCGTAACGCTCGATCTGTCTTGCTTGTCGCCGCAGGAGCTGAAGTCCGAGATTGCGGAGCCGAGCGGTGACAAAGGGCGATCGTAAAGCGCGATCGATATCTGCTTGGGTGAGAACCACGCGAACACCTGCTTGCAACGGTTTTGCAAGTTTACGGCTTCTGAGTTGTAGCGAGATCGGATCGGTTTCGGCTTCTAACGTATCGATGCGGAATTCCTGAATTGGGAAAAGTCCTCGTCCAGCAATGCGAACGAGATTGGCGCGACCTTGAATAATTTGGTAACTCGGAGCATTATCGACTCGCACCTGAAGCTGTTCTGCGGCAACGAGTTGTTTGCGGATTTGGGTTTCGGCGACGCGATCGACTACGATTCCAGTTGGGGAAAGGATGCCGAGTAAGCTTGAGAGCAAGATGGTGAAGAAGTCCATATCCGGGTAACTCGCAATTCTTGATACTTAATTGATACTTGATGTGCTTGATACTGCTAATAGCTGCATCAAGCCTGAAAATCTCGTCGTTGAGTCTGCGAATCTCGTCGTTGAGTTTGTGAATCTCGTCGTTGAGTTTGTGAATCTCGTCGTTGAGTCTGCGAATCTCGTCATCGAGTCTGCAAACCCCGTCGTTGAGTTTATAATCCGCGCGATTAGCCGTATCAAACTGTTCCGTCAAGAATTGTTGCCTTGAAGGAGCAGTGAGTATGTCAAGTTAACGTAAGTTCGACGAGTTTTCTCGCTGCGGTTTGAGCGACTGCTTGCCCCCTAAATCCCCCATGAATGGGGGACTTCAAGCCCACTTCTTTTATTCAAAGTCCCCCATTCATGGGGGATTTAGGGGGCTGAAGTCGACTCAAACGCAGCGAGCTACAACTTGTGTGTACACGGTAGCATTCATAGGGAATTTAGGGGGCAACCCGGATTCAGCATCGAAGCGAATTCTGTCTGTCGAACTCACGTCAAGTTAGGCTTGCAGATCGATCGCACCTTGCCGCAGAATCTTCCATCCCTCGCTCGTCCATTTTGCCACCGTTGAAGGAGTACCCGAAGCCATTTCTTCAGACTGGGCATCTAACACTAACACCTCCAGAAACTCTGCTGCGATCGCACTCATCGACAGTAATGCAGGTTGCCCAGATCGATTGGCGCTGGTGGTTGCCAACGCTCCAGTCTGGGCGAGAATTTGCCGTGCGATCGTATGATTCGGAACTCGAACGCCGATTGTTGTCGGATCACTCGGATTCATCGCCGCAGGAACGCGATCGTTTGCTGGAAGAACCAGAGTTAATGCACCCGGTAGATATTTTTGTGCGATCGAATTCCAGATTTCTAATTCTCGATCGCTGCCTTTTACATAGTTCCAAAGTTCTTCGATTTCACTTGCCATCAAAATCAAAGGCTTATCAAGGCTACGTTGTTTAGCGACATAGATTAGCTCGGCTCGATCGGGTCTTGCGGCTAATGCAGGAACAGTGTCGGTCGGAAAACTTGCAAGATGTGTTCCACCTCGAACTGAAGTTACTAATGTTTTGAATTCAACTTGTGGCATAGGTAATTCAAATTAAGGCTCTCAGTTTATCATTCTCAACGATTGCGAGAGCGATCGACCTGTTCCCCCACGTCTGACTAAAATGAGTTCTGCACTGATGCTCACGGCGATTTCTTCCGGTGTTAATGCACCAATATCTAACCCGATCGGCGCGTAGATCGATCGAAGTTTCTCCGGTGAAATTCCGGCTTTCTCGATCGCTCGAAAAACCTGTTTTACCCGCTTTTCGCTGCCAATCATTCCAAGATAACGACAAGGCAAAGTACGATCAAGTAATGCTTGGAGGGCAGCTAAATCATACTGATACCCGCGAGTAACCAGCGCTGCATAAAGTTCTGTATGTGTTGCAAGTTGAGCGACAGCATCAGCGATCGGACAGTTAAAAACCTCGGCATTGGGGTAGAGATTGGCATTTGCCCATTCTGAACGATCGTCTTGAACTATCACTTGAAATCCAATTAAATCGGCAACCTTCGCCAATTGAATCCCGCAGTGTCCTGCTCCGACAATTAGTAATGTTGGGGATGGCTCAATGATCTCAATGAATGCTTCATCGAGACAGTCTTCTGAGAGATAAGGAGACTGATGTGGAGCGAAAGGAGTCACGATCGACACCGATTGTCCAGATTCGAGTTGGGTCAGGATTTGCTGAGTGAGAGCAAGATAGCGATCGCTCTCCCAGCGCTCCAGCCAGACGCGCATTATTCCGCCGCAAATCCCTTGCGTGTCCCGTTGCAATGCGCCTGTGAGGTCAATTTCTACCCATTGCTTTTCTCCAGTTTGCAGCACCTTCCGAGCTTTCTGAATGACTTTTGCTTCTCCGGCTCCACCCCCGATCGTGCCAAAAATTTCGGTTTCGGTAATGATCATTTTCGCGCCGACTTCACGCGGTACAGAGCCTTGGACTTGCATCACGGTTGCCAGCACCGCAGGCATTTTTTCTAACAGTTGACGATAACAATTAAGCATGACCCAACTGAGCGGACATGACCTGATTGTAAATGAGAATCTCTGTGCTTCTTCTAGACCTACTGGGATGCGTCGATCGTCTCATTCTGCTTAACGTGAGTCTCCAACGCAAGACAGGGCTGCAAGCTAATCAACCCTGTCTTGCGTGATGATTAGTCCAAGCTATACAGGTCGCCAGCGTCCAACCTCACCCGTGACCAAGCTGGAATAATATAGGTTGCCGTCAGTCCCGGTTTTGATTTGCGTCAAGCCAAACAAACCCTCGTCAAAGCGTCGCTGACCAACAAATGTGCCTGTTTCATCGAAGATCAACGCATCCACAGTGCCCCGGCTCATATCGGTGATGAATAGATTACCGTCATAGACCGCAGGGAAAGTGCTTCCGGTGTAGAAGTCACCAACATTGATCGCATTACCACCACCGCCATCGTGACGATAGCTATAAATCGGATTCGTCACCGTTTGACCGCTGCTATAAAATGCTTGGACATTGGGCAGTCTGTCATAACCGCCTGTTCTGAAGTTGCCTTCATATGCCACCCAGCCGAAGTTTGCGCCAGCCCGTCCGGTGTTGACTTCTTCCCACTGCGACCACCCGACCTCGCCGATGTAAGGTTGTCCGTTATCTCGGTTAATCGTAAAGCGGAACGGATTTCTCAAGCCGTATTGCCAGATCTTCGATCGGTTGCTTTGCGGATTGCCATCAAAGAACGGATTCGAGGACGGCGCATTACCTGTAATCGGATCGATCCGCAGAATCTTACCAGATAAGTTGTCGAGCGTTAAGCTGCGGAATGCTCTTGGATCAACTGCATTATATGAAGCCCCATCGCCGTTACTCACATACAAGTAGCCATCCGTACCAAACTTCACTGTTCCGACTGTATGGGATTCACTATCGATAATCAGGAAGTCCTGAACGTAGTTGCCATTCGCGTCTTTACCCGATTCAGGGATGCTGAAGTCGTTGGTGCTGTTCAAGTCTGGTCGGCTGATGTACTGCCAAAGACTGTTTTTACCAAGAATCACCACTTCGCTGCCCGGATTGATCGACACCACTCCGTTGGTAATCGTTGCGGTAAATCGTCCTAATCGCGCGGTACGGTTGCCTACGCCATCACGAGCCGCCAAGCCAGAAGCACTGCGCGTCTCAGGCGGGTCATACGAATACAGCAAGTAGACATACGGATTGCTATTGAAGAATTGCGGATGCACCGCTAAACCGAGCAAACCACGATCGCGGGGACTATTGACGATCTCAGAGATGTCGACGACTGGCGTTTGTTGCAACACTCCATTGCGAGTGACTCGCACTACGCCATTTTTCTGAGCGATGAACATATACTCACCGCCTGGTGTCCAATCGAACGCAGTCGGCTGCAAGAGTCCCGAAATTACTGCTTGACGACTGATATTACCGAAATCATTGTCTGCGATCGACAGCGTTGCGGTTGGCTGAGTGCCTAAACTACCCCCGCTCGGATTGCTCAAGGTGACATTGACGGTTTCGTTGCGCTCGCCCTCTGCGTCATCTCTGAGCGCGATCGTGAAGGTCTTGCTGGTTTCTCCGGTAGCAAAAGTGAGGATACCAGAAGCGGCGGTGTAGTCTGAACCAGCCGTTGCAGTGTCATTACTGGTGGCATAGTTAATGCTGCCGGCGAGGGCGGTATTTCCATTGCGTCGAACCGTGATCGTTGCCGATCCAGCGTTCTCGTTGATGTTGTAGACCGCAGCACTAAAGGTATAGCTAGACGGCGAATCATTATCGATCACGGTAATCAATGCCGTGCGGTTGATACCCAAGGCTGCGCCCGTGGTTTCTCCCAACCCAAAGCCAAAATCTTCGGTGACTTCTGCGATGCCGTCATCCAGAATTGGAATCGTCACTGTTTTGCTGGTTTCGCCTGCTGCAAAGGTGAGTTGACCTACAGTGGCAGTGAAGTCTGTCCCTGCTTTGGCGCTTCCTTCTCCGGTAGTGTAGCGGACGGTTGCAGCTCCATCGCTACCGCCGACTCGATCGACGCGAATCGATGCCGTGCCTGCATTTTCGTTGACGCTGACGCTATTCGTTCCAATGACGATCGTTCCCGGATTTGCCGAGAAGCTGTTGCTGTAAAGCTGCGATTGCGGAATGAGTTGACGAGCTTGATTGGCACTAAACCAACCAAGTTGCGCCAAGGCATCGAGACCGTTTTCATAGTATTCCATGCGAATGTCATATCGCTGTCCGGCTTGCAGTGCGATCGTGCCTCTGCGTTCAGTTGCAGGTTGATCCGCAAAGTTGTTAATGACCAGTTGCCCATCTACAAACAGCCGTATCCCATCATCGGTGGTGGTGAAGAAGGTGTAGGTATCGCTGTAGAGAGGCTGAACCTGACCCGTCCAGCGAACCGAAAAGGTATCAGGAGCAATGCTCGAATCCGGTGAACTCCTTGCCCAGTTAAAGTTCACGTTTGCATCAGTCCGAGCAAATTTAAAGGCTGTGAAGTCGATGTTGTCAAAGTATTCACCGCGTAGACCATTACCCGTACCCGTGGGTGGCGGTGGCGGAGTACCTGGGGTGCTACTGTTAAACAGTTGAGTTGTGGGGACGACTTGCTTTGTGATCCCTGGAGCCGCCCAAGCGAGTTGTGCAACCGCTTGTCCTCCGTTCTCGAAATACTCCATACGAACGTCGTATCGCTGCCCGGCAACCAGGTTTATCGTGCCGGTGCGCTCAGTTGCAGGTTGATTAACGAAGCTGTTGATCACCTGCTGTCCATTGATGAACAGCCGTACTCCATCGTCCGTCGTGGTAAAGAACTGATAGGCTCCGGTGGTGGGGGCAAGCAGTTGACCTGTCCAACGAACTGAGAAGGTATCTGCACCGATGCCAGCATCGGGTGAGCCGTTCCCCCAGTTGAAGTTTACGGTGCTATCGGTGCGGGTTAGTCTTGAATTCGTGAAGTCGAGGTTGTCGAAGTATTCACCCCGTAGACCGTTCTCAGGTGCGAGGGGTGGGGGCGCAGTGCTAAACAGTTGAGTTGTGGGGACGACTTGCTTTGTGATCCCTGGAGCCGCCCAAGCGAGTTGTGCAACCGCTTGTCCTCCGTTCTCGAAATACTCCATACGAACGTCGTATCGCTGCCCGGCAACCAGGTTTATCGTGCCGGTGCGCTCAGTTGCAGGTTGATTAACGAAGCTGTTGATCACCTGCTGTCCATTGATGAACAGCCGTACTCCATCGTCCGTCGTGGTAAAGAACTGATAGGCTCCGGTGGTGGGGGCAAGCAGTTGACCTGTCCAACGAACTGAGAAGGTATCTGCACCGATGCCAGCATCGGGTGAGCCGTTCCCCCAGTTGAAGTTTACGGTGCTATCGGTGCGGGTTAGTCTTGAATTCGTGAAGTCGAGGTTGTCGAAGTATTCACCCCGTAGACCGTTCCCCTCGGCAAGCACGCCTGTATAGGAGGCAAGCCGATCGCGCTCAAACGGTAAGGTGGACTCGATCGCACCTGTTGCTGCTTCGAGTATCCAGTTGCCACCTTGGGCAAGATTGCCTGTGATATCAACTGAACCTGCAACATCTGCTCCCGTAATTTCACTGAGTTGGGTGATGAGCGTGGAATTGTCAGCCGCAACGTTACAGCCGTACAGCAACAAATCTGCATCAGCAGAGAGCGCATCTGACCAGGTTTGGAGTTGATTACGGTAGTGAGAGATCGAGCCGAGATCGAGTGTTGCGCTGCCGAGAGTGAGGCTACCGATGCTGCCGTGAGACAGAATGTGAATGCTGGCAATGTCTCGATATTCTGCGAGAACTTTGCTAATTTGATCAACTCCATCGCTGCCGGGATCAAGCAGCACAACTTTTGTACCCGCGATCGCGCTTTGGGCAAAACTTTGAAAGTGTTCAACCGAGGAATCGATAAAAACCAGGCGATCGGGCAAGCTCTCTGGCTGCGCTGCCCGGAGTGTCTGCGAACTGGTTGAATTAGTTAGGTTAAACGGGGTAGGATCAAACAGGGAAGAATGTCTTGAATTCAGAACATTCAAGACATTAGAAGAATTTTGCATTTTTCTTAAACATAAAATCGACGGTGGGGGCAAGCGTCAACCTGACACTAAAAATGGGGTCGCCAAAAATCGTAAGGCAAGACCCAACCTGACTTGAATCGGCAGATGTACAAGATGTAAGGTTGCGGCATCGATCACCCTGGGCGCACTCTAGATACTTGAGCGCGCATCCTGCGGACATCACAGACTTAAAGCACTGTGATAAAGGTTAATCACGTTCAGGTAATTGCTGCGAATTAACTCGCAAAACATCAGTTCAGATGTAATTGCTGGCGGTGTAGGCGCTGATTTCAAATCCTGCTTGAGAATCTGACTCCATGCAGTAGATGAGGAGATGCTAGCTTAAGGCGCTATTCTGATGCACTTGCTCGGAGAATATCACTGCTTCGGAAAATACGTAGAAGGCAGCGACTGAACTTTAACGAAATTTTAAAGAGAAGTTTTCTTCTTAGAGAAAAGTTTCATAATGCTTGATTTCAAAGAAATAGGTGATCACGCTCTGTAGCTGGTGTTATACCCATTTGATTTATGCACGTTGCACTTGATCGATCGTTGCAGAATTTCTGGACTTCCCCTAGACGCAGTTCTCCAAATGGTCTAAAGTGCCAAAGAAAATTGGGATCAGATTATGACAAAGCTTAACGTTGGATTGCTTTTTGGTGGGCGCTCTGGTGAACATGAAGTCTCGATCGCATCGGCGCGATCGATTGCCCAAGCTCTCAGCGATCTGACCAATGCCGAGAAATACGATTTGATGCCGTTCTACATTCAAAAAGACGGACAATGGCGCTCGCCTGACGTGGCGCGATCGGTGTTGCAGTCCGGTGCGATCGATTGTCCCGATCTCGCCACGAATCTCTGGCAATTTCCCTCAGAAGCAGCACAGGTCGATGTCTGGTTTCCGATTCTGCACGGGCCAAATGGGGAAGACGGTACGATCCAAGGCTTGCTGACCTTGATGCAGAAACCCTTTGTTGGCTCTGGAGTGTTGGGATCTGCCGTGGGAATGGACAAGCTGACGATGAAGATGGCGTTTGCTCAAGCAGGCTTACCGCAGGTGAAATATTTGGCAGTCAGTCGGGCTGAAGTCTACTCAAACCCCTGTGTTTTTCCTAAGCTGTGCGATCGCATCGAAGCGGAGCTTGGTTATCCTTGCTTCGTCAAGCCTGCTAATCTCGGCTCATCAGTCGGAATCTCAAAGGTGCGGACTCGTGCAGAGCTAGAAGCAGCGTTAGACAGTGCGGCGAGTTACGATCGACGAATCATCGTTGAAGCGGGAGTCGTAGCGCGTGAAGTCGAGTGTGCAGTGTTAGGAAATGATCAAGCGAAGGCTTCGGTGGTGGGTGAAATCCGCTTTGATAGCGATTTTTATGATTATGAAACCAAGTACACCGCAGGCAAGTCCAGCCATGTCATTCCAGCGAATTTACCTCCAGAAATTACTAGCTTGATTCAAGAGCGAGCACTACAGGCGTTTCGTGCCGTGGATGCTTCGGGCTTAAGCCGCGTGGATTTCTTTTATGTGGAATCCACGGGTGAAATCTTGATCAATGAAATCAATACATTGCCTGGTTTTACGGCAACCAGTATGTACCCGATGATGTGGGAAGCGGCAGGAATTTCTTATCCAAGCTTAGTAGATCAGTTAATTCAGCTTGCGCTGGAAGCTTGAGCGACGATCGCAACCCACTTTAGAATTTCTGGTAGCGACGCGATTAATCGCGTCGCTACAGTGCCGGATGCTATCGCACGTACCAGTAGTAAGTCACCATAGGAATTACCGTTGCTGCAATCAGCAAGCCAACCACCCAGGGAAGTGCATTACTTTGCGCGGTTTCTTCTCGCGATGCGAAGGTTCCCTCGGTTTTCACCTGATCGACCACTACAGGAGGCCCCGGATCAGGTTCACCCGACAGCACCGCAACTAAACGATCGCCCACATCCAAAAATGCCTGATTGTAGCGATCGCCCTTCTGCAAGGGAACCTGCATCGTCTCCTGAGAGACACTCTGAGCAATCTGCTCAGACAGGATAGACTTGGCTTTTTCGCCAGTGACGATCGCAGAATTGTTCGTCACGCTGTCTAAAACCACCAGGGTTTGATTGGCGCTGGCTTCAGGCGTGGGGAACCATTGCTTGAATAATTTATCGGCAAACGAACCGATCGTTTCATCGTAGTCGAGCCGTCGAATCGTGACAAAGTGAACTTCTTGTCCCGTTTTGTTTGCTAAATCAGTGAAGGTTTCGGTCAGTTTGCCTTCATTGAAGCGACTGATAATCTCAGCTAAATCAACCACGCGCACGTCATCAGTAACAGGCGGCACTTCGTACAAACTGGTTGCAAAAGCGGGAGTAGTCCAAGCCAAGGTAGCCAAAACCAAAGCAAGGAGCCAGCCCCGGCAGAAAGGATGGAGGAGCTTTTTCATAGTGCGATCGTGGTATCTCTTTCTCTCTCAAAATACAACGGTTTTGAAATCTATGCGATAAGGTTAAAGGCGTTGGGTGTTAGGTTCGGCATGGTGTTGCTCGTTGCGTTTGTCCTGGTTGTTTCAGTCGTTGCGATCGCGATTTTTTCTCAAAGGCTCGATCGAGCGCTCAAAGGTGCGCCGACGATTGTGGTGCGATCGCAGTCCGTTGAGCCGTTGCCCAAAGTCTCTGTGATTATTCCGGCGTACAACGAAGCTGCGAATATTGAAGCTTGTGTGACAGCCGTGCTGGGAAGTACAACGCTAAATGCGGATCAGCTTGAAGTGCTAGTCATCGACGATCAATCGACGGATGAAACTAAAGCGATCGTGGAGCTTTTTCAGGAGTCACGGCAGGATGAACGATTGAAGCTATTCTCGGCGGGAGAGCGTCCTGCGGGTGAAGTTTGGGTCGGGAAAAATTGGGCTTGTACTCAAGCGGTAAAACACGCACAGGGCGAATTTTTGCTGTTCATTGATGCGGATGTGCGGCTCAAGCCGCAGTGTATTGAAACGACGATCGCCTATGCCCAACAAGAAAAGATTGATCTATTATCGCTGGCAGTTGTGGTTCTTTGTCGGCACTGGTCGGAGTGGTTAGTGCAACCCCTGATTGTGATGCTCTTGGCTGTCGGGTTTGAGTTTGCTCCCGTCAACGACCCAAAGTCAGACACTGCATTTGCAGCCGGCCCGTTTATGTTGTTTCGTCGCAGCGCGTATGAGGCGATCGAGGGTCATGCTGCCGTCCATGATTATGTGGTTGAAGATGTTGAGCTAGGTCGCCGGATTAAACAGAAAGGGTTGAAGCTGTGGTACGGCTTAGGGCGGGGACTTGCTGAGGTGCAGATGTATCGATCGTTTTCGGCTTTATGGGAAGGCTGGACAAAAAATTGGTTTGAGGGATCGAATCGCAATTATCAGTCTACGCTCTATTGTGTGTTTGTGACGCTGCTGATTTTTGCAGTACCTTCGATTGGGCTAGCGATCGGGCTAACGAATCTTGTATTTTCCGGTTTGACGATTTGGAACGCGATCGTTTTGGGATTGAGCGCGATCGCATTGTTGCAGCATTATTTGATTCGAGCCAGGAACGAACCGCTGCTCTCAATTTCGCCGCGATACTGGTGGGCAATGGGGATAGGCGGATTGCTTCTGTGTGCGATCGTGCTGGGATCGATCGTCAAAACCGAAACCGGATGGGGCTGGACATGGCGTGGACGATCGTTAAGTGCGCCTTCTTAGGTTTGCTTCAGCTTCGAGAGCATATCTACAGTGTCGCCTAGTGCGGTGGTCAGGTTGTTGCGGGTTTGAGCGTGGCTGAGTTGTTCGGCTTTGAGAGCTTGGGCGAGTTGATTGCGATCGCGCCAGACCTGAGTTAATTGGGCTTGCAGTTCAGCAACGGTTTGCAGTTGGGCAACTTCAGGATCAATCTCAGAAGAGAAGGACTGATTTTTTAAGCGATCGAGTTCAGCCTGCAATTGCGCGATCGTCTGCTGCATCGCTTGGGTTTGATTGCGGCGCTGTTCGGCTTCAGTTTCATAGCGTTTACGCCAGTTATCAGCACTGGCATGTGCCATCAGTTCCGAAGCCCGCACTGCTTTCACTTGCTGCTGTAAGTCTTTGACTTCTCTGAGCCAACCGACAACCTCTTGAGACATGGCAAAGCATCCTTTTCACGATCGATTTTCCGTGTTCCACACGATAGCCTAAGTTTTCCAACTTAGAGCAGTCTTATTTCCAGTTTTGGCTGGCTCGATCGAGGACATACTGAGCCACTGTCTGAATCTCGGTCTCACTGAGTCGGTCTTTGTATGCCGACATATTCCCTTTGCCGTTGGTAATAATGCTGGCGATCGCGTCTACGGTGCTGTATCCGTTCTTCTCCAATGCTTTCAATTTCAGCGTTTTACCCCGTCGCACAATGTTGCCGCCATTCACATGACATCCGGCACACTGCACCTCAAACAGCTTTGCTCCGCTGGGTTCTGCTGCCCAAGCCGGAGTAGCGCACAGAAATAAAGCCGTTAACGCGATCGCAATGATTTTCAGCATTTGAATCTCAGAATCTTATTTTCGGATTTTGACACATCCGGGAAATCTTCGGCACAATAACAAATGTTGTGAGGTTAGGAGAAGCGGGTTGTGCTTGGAAGAATCGGCGTTGGCGTATTGTGTTTTGCGATCGCGTTTGTGTTGGCAAGCTTGGTTGAATATTGGGTACATCGACTGATGCACAAGCCGTATAAATTGGGCGAACGGCATCGCGATCATCATCGCCGCAACGAAGGACAAGGCGTACTCTGGGAATTCTTCGACTACCTCAAGGGCACAATTTTGATTATGGGGCTGTTGTTCTTTGTGTCGATCGAAGCGGGAATCGGTTGGTTCTTGGGTGGATTGGTCTACGCTGCGTTTTCGTCCTACGCGCATCAGCTACAACACGAAAATCCCACCAAATGCTTTTGGATGAAAATGCCTGTTCATTACGTACATCATAAATACGGTATGTGGCATCACAATTTTGGTTTAGCTGTAGATTGGTGGGATCATGTGTTTGGCACTTACAAGCCCGTTGAATGGTTGACCGAGCAAGAATTAAGCCAGCCCGATCGCAATTACTTACAGTTGCGCTGGTGGTAGGTTAAGCGTAGAGTCGCGAACGTGCGATCGTAGGCAACACACCCTTGCCAAACGCTTCAATAAACTGTTCTTGTTCGCGATTCACATTATGTAAATAGAGCGCATCAAAGCCTAAATCAACATATTGCTGGAGCCATTCAACAAACTGACCCGATTCAGCAGAAATTAAGACAAATTCATCCATTTCTTCGGGTTGAACTAATTCTGCCATCTGGTCAAACTGCTGAGGACTCCGTAAATCAGATAACACCGCACTCTGAAAGATATTCGTGCGCCATTGATCGTGCGCCATTTCACGCGCTAACGCTGCATTCTCAGCATACGAAAGCTGGACTTTGAGATACATCGGCTTTCCGGCTCCGCCCCCTTGCCGAAACGCTTCGACGACTTGCTTCAGTTTTGGCAGGGGCTGAGCAATCGTAATCAGTGCATCTGCCCATCCTCCGACCCATTTTGCCGTTTCAGGCGTGATTGCAGCTCCAATTATCTTTGGAGGAACGATCGCTCTTGTATACAGCTTCGCTTCCTCCACTTGCACCAAACCATAGTGCGTTACCGTTTCTCCCGCCCACAACGATCGCATCACATCCACACATTCTTTGAGGCGCTGATTGCGTTGGGCTTTAGCTAACCAGCGATCGCCGGTGATTAATTCATTCAGCGCTTGCCCACTGCCAACACAGATCGAAAACCGTTCTGGAAACATCTCCGCCAAAGTTGCAGCGGCTTGAGCAATGATTGCCGGGTGATAGCGCTGTCCGGGCGCACACACCACGATAAACGGCAAACTTGTCACCTGCATCGCAGCACCCAGCCAAGACCAAGCAAATCCGCTTTCTCCTTGACGTTCACTCCAAGGATGAAAGTGATCAGAGCAAGAAATGCGGGTGAATCCGGCTTGCTCTGCTGTTTGCACAAGCTTGATTAATGTACTCGGCTTGAATTGCTCGTGCGAGGCATGATAGCCAATTTCAACCATTTTGATTTCCTGCTCGTCTGATAAATTGTTGCACTGCACTTAGGGTCTGCACTTGGGGTCTGCATTTAGGGTCTGCACTTAGGGTCGCTTTCCTCAAGCAGCTTATTGATTAGATATCGATTTACAAATCAGACGACCTCTATCGATCGAAAGAAACCCCACAATTCAATTAAGCGATCGCGCCTGAGCTGAAAATGGCTCGAATGATTTTTTGTGATCTACATCTACTGCTATGTGTGATCTCATGACATGAGCGCCCCACAAATTGGGGGTATTCTCTGCATAAGATTTGCGGCTTTAAGAGACTTAAACCCCATCATGCAGGCAACATTTGACCCAATAGCTGGATTATCGGGCTACTCAGCGATCGGAATACTTTATCAAGGCTCGAGGACTCTGGTTTATCGTGCTGTCCGGATCGCTGATCAAACGCCAGTTATTCTCAAACGATTGCGTCATGAAGCGTCGTCCTTAGAAGAACAGGTACGGTTTCGCAATCAATATACGCTGGTCAAACAGCTAGAGATCCCCGGAATCGTCAAGGTGATTGGATTAGAGTCTTGTGCAGAGGGGGATGTACTCGTAATGGAAGATTTTGGCGAATTGTCTCTGGCTGACTACTTACAGCAAATCAAACAACAGTATCAGCAAATCTCGATCGTTGACTTTCTCTCGATCGCGCTGCAACTCAGCATTACACTCGGTCACTTACACAATCATAAAATCGTTCATAAAGACATCAAGCCTGCAAACATTCTGATCGATCCTGACGCAAAACAAATCCGCCTTATTGACTTCAGCATTGCCTCTCAACTGTCTGATCAAACTCAGGAACTCCAGCACCCCAATCAACTCGAAGGAACTCTTGCTTATCTCTCTCCCGAACAAACGGGACGAATGAATCGTTTGATCGACTACCGCAGCGATTTCTATTCGCTGGGTGTGACGCTCTATGAGCTTCTCACCGGACAAGTCCCCTTTGTTGGGGAAGATGCGCTTGAGATTGTCTACAGTCATCTAGCAAAGGAACCCCCTGAGCTTCAAGCGCTCAGAGCAGAAGTGCCCGGTGCGATCGCCAAAATTGTCATGAAGCTGATGGCAAAAAACGCAGAAGATCGCTATCAAAGCGCAAAGGGATTACAGGCGGATTTGCAGCACTGCTTGGATGAGTTTAAAACAACCGGAGCGATCGCACCGTTTGAAATTGGCAGGCTCGATCGCATTGCCCAACTTAACATTCCTGAAAAGCTGTATGGGCGCAATTCCCAACTGCAAACAGTGTTGGCAGCGTTTGAGCGAGCGAGACAAGGGAGTTGTGAATTAGTCGTGATCGGCGGCTATTCTGGAGTGGGCAAAACCGCCTTAATTCGAGAACTCTTCAAGCCTGTTACTGCAAGTCATGCTCATTTTATTGCGGGCAAGTTCGATCAGTTCAAGCGAGAAGTTCCCTACACCTGTATTGCAGAAGCCTACGGGGAACTCATTCGCCAAATCCTGGGCGAAACTCAGGAACAGGTAGAATTCTGGCGCGATCGCTTTTCTGCTGCGGTCGGATTGAATGGGCAGGCTGTGATTGACATTATTCCAGAGTTGGAATGGTTGATCGGGCAGCAGCCGCCCTTACCCGAAATCCCCCCAGTAGAAGCCCAAAACCGCTTTTATCAAACCTTTTCTGCCTTTATGCTGGCAGCATCAACACCAGAGGCTCCCCTAGTTGAGTTTATGGACGATTTGCAATGGGCAGATGCAGCTACAATTTCAAGGCTGCCTGAGTTTTTGAGTTGCCCAGAGAATCGATATCGCCTATTAATTCTGGCTTATCGGGATAACGAAGTCGATCTAACTCACCTCTTGATGCAGGTGTTGGCACAATTGAAATCAGCACAATTGAAATCAAAAGTGGAATCAAAGGCGTTTAGGTTTGAACACATCACCTTAGAGCCTTTGTCGCTGCATGATGTAATGCAATTTCTTGCAGATACCTTGTGTTGTCATTATTTCACAGTTCAACCTTTAGCAAAATTGCTCTATGACAAAACGCAAGGAAATCCTTTCTTTTTGATGCAACTGCTCAAGTCGTTGCATTCTGAAGACTTTCTCACCTTTGATTTTGAGACAAATTCCTGGCAATGGGACATTAAGCAGATTCGTCAATTCAAGATCAGCGAAGATGTTGTGGAGTTAATGACTGCAAAATTTCAAACGCTCTCAGCACAGACTCAATTTGTATTGCAATTAGCTGCTTGTATTGGAAATCAATTTGATCTCAAAACGCTTTCTACCGTTAGTCAGATCTCTGCCTTTCAGACCCTACAAGCGCTGTGGAGTGCGATCGAACAAGAATTTATCTTGCCATTAGATCAGCATTATCGTGCTTTTTTAGATGAAACCGGGACTATAGATCTGAAAGTCCAAAATCCAAAATTTAAGTTTTTCCACGATCGCGTCCAGCAAGCCGCCTACACCCTAATTGCTGAGGATCAAAAGCAAGTCACACATCTTGAAATTGCTCGTCTCCTACAACAGCATCTCTCAAATTCCGAAATCGAATTGAACATCTTTGAAATCGTCAATCATTGGAATATCGCGATCGATCTCGTAGTTTCTGATGCAGAGCGGAGCCAACTTGTACAGCTCAATCAAATTGCTGCATCGAAAGCGAAATCCTCTGCTGCTTATCAACATGCTCTAAACTATTTGCAAGCTGCAATTCGTTGTTTACCGAATGATTGCTGGCAAACGAACTATCACGCTACGTTGACCCTGTACGAAGATGCAGCACAAATGGCTTACCTCACAGGGCAATTTGTTCAGTTAGAAGCACTATGCAACCGAGTCTCAGCGAATAGTCTAGATTTATTCGATCGTGTGGAAGTCTGGGAGTTTTGGATTCAAGCCTGCATGGCACAAAATCACATGGTTGATGCCGTCAATTTTGCGATCGTCATATTGCAAGCTTTAGGAGTTTCCATTCGCAAAGATTCAGTAAGTTTAACTGATGCGACAACGGCTCAACCTAACTTGCTGGTTCTTTCTGAAGCAGAAGTTGAGTCACTTGCTAAACTCCCCCCGATGCGCGATCGTCGCTATTTGGCGGCCTTACGAATCTGTGCCAGCGTTGAACCGATCGTTTACTTTACCACTTCAAAATTACATCGTCCGCTAGTTGAGACTGCAATTCGTCTATCAATGCTGCACGGAAACGCACCAGAAACTGTGTTTTTCTACGCGGTTTATGGGTTGGTTCTGTGCAGTCATACTGCGAGTTTACGATTAGGATTACAGTTTGGGCGGCTTGCCTCAAAGCTATTGAACAATGTAGTCAACAAGGACTTACAGGCTCGAACATTGGTTAATCTGGAAGGATTTATCAAGCCTTGGGAAATCGCAGTTCGACAGACAGTCCCCCAACTGCTCAAAGCGCATCAACTTAGCCTTGAAGGTGGAGATTTAGAGTTTGCTGCGCTTGCCCTACACTATTATTGTGTCCATGCTTACTTTGCAGGCAACAAGCTACAGCCCCTACACTCAGAAATGCTATTGTGGGAACAAAAGATGGATAGCTTGCACCAAGAAGCAATCTTGAATTTTCACAAAATCTGGACATCGGGTGTTGCAGCCTTAACTTCTCAGCCTAGTGATGTTTACCGTTTGATCCAGCAGCAAAGTCACTGTTTTGAAAATAATCTAACTGAAGGCTGTTACCGCTTACTCAATACCTTAATTCTCAGCTACGGGTTTGGAAGATATGATATTGCGATCGCGACTTCCAATCAGCTTAAAACGTGCATTCATAGCATTACGGGGATGTACTGTGTTGCTATCTACAATCTGTATGATTCACTGGTGAGCTTGGCAGCTTGCTCAGACTATCCTGCTGATAGTGCCTCAATGCTTGAAAGCGTCGCTCTCAACCAAAAACAAATGCGAATCTGGGCGCGGTTTGCTCCGATGAACTTCCAACATAAGTATGATCTTGTGGAAGCTGAGCGCTATCGCATTCTTGGAGAAACTTATGCAGCCATGGAACAATATGATCGCTCGATCACAGGTGCGATCGAGCATGGTTATATTCAAGAAGCAGCATTAGCAAATGAACTTGCTGCTAAATTCTACTTCAGTCTGAGCAAGCCAAAAATTGCTCAGGCATACTTGATCGAAGCGTACCAACAGTATCAGCAGTGGGGCGCAACTGCAAAAGTTAAGCAGCTCGAAGCGCAGTATCCTCGCTATTTTTCTACACCTGATCCCATACACCCTGCTATTATTACCCACACCAAGAGCAGCAGCAGTACGAATAGCGGATTTTTGGACCTAGCAACCATTCTCAAAGCGACCGAAGCGATCTCTAGCGAGCTGGTGCTCAATCAATTGCTCGATCGACTGTTGCATATCATTCTAGAAAATGCGGGCGCACAGAAAGGCTGTATTGTCCTCGATCGTGAGGGTGAGCTTTTTATTGAAGTAGCAGATACCGACCAAGAAAACTCAGCAGTTGTCGTAGAAGCAATCCCGCTCACCCAAAGCCAAGATGTTCCCTTAACTGTCCTCCAGTACGTAGCTCGCACTCAGACTTCGATCGTCTCAAGCGATGCTGCATCTGAAAGCACCTATGCGAATGATCCTTATGTTCTCAAGCATCAGCCTCAGTCGCTCCTGTGTACTCCAATGATTTATCAAGGAAAGCTCATTGGATTGATGTATCTAGAGAACAACCTGGTAAAAGGAGCGTTTACGACTGATCGCTTAGAGACTGTGAAAATTCTAACGGGACAGGCTGCCATTGCGATCGAAAATGCAAAGCTTTACGCAAGAGAGCAAGAACGCTCTTACCAAATCGAACAATCCCAGCAGCGATTAAACCTCTTGATCCAGCAATCTCCGATCGCGGTATTAGAGTGGAACAAACAATTTGAAATTCAAGCCTGGAATCACGCTGCCGAAGCTGTCTTTGGGTATTCAGCCGAAGAAGTTATGGGAAAGCATTGCCGAATGTTTATTCCAGAGGAGTTTCAGCCTTATGTCAATGAGGTTGTAAACGGAATTTTGCAGCAAACAGGCGGAACCCATGCGATTAATGAAAACATTAGGAAGGATGGAGAACGCATTACCTGCGAATGGTTTAATGCACCGCTGATTGCCCAAAATGGAGAAATTTTAGGGGGCGTTTCGATCGCGCTGGATGTGACCGATCGTCAACGCCTAGCGCTTGCTATCCAGGAGAAGAATCAGAGCTTAGAGCAAGCTTTAACAAAGCTCCAGCAAGCTCAGATGCAGATGGTGCAAAGTGAAAAGATGTCAGCGCTTGGTAACTTAGTGGCAGGTGTGGCTCACGAAATCAATAACCCGCTCGGCTTCCTGAATGGCAGCATTAATAATGCAGCAGAGTTTGTGCAGGACTTACTGAAGTATGTAGACCTGTATCAGCAACATCATCCGAATGCGGCTCCGCCTGTACAAGAGTTTGCGGACGAGATTGATGTTGAGTTTCTCAAAGCCGATCTGCCTAAACTGTTACGCTCGATGAGAACGGCAACGGAGCGAATCAAGGCGATTAGTACCAGCCTGCGAACCTTCTCCCGCGCTGATACAGAGGGTACGATCACAGCAAACCTTCGCGAAGGCATCGACAGCACCATTCTGATTCTCAAATATCGGCTTAAAGCGAATGATCAACGTCCTGCCATTGAAGTCGTGACGAACTATGGAGACATTCCCAATGTTGACTGTTTTCCGGGGCAACTGAATCAGGTGTTTATGAACATTTTGGCGAACGCGATCGATATGTTCGATGAGATGGCACAACACTCTTCCTTTACTGAGCTAGAAGCCAATCCTTACCAAATCACGATTCAAACCGCCAAAACCGAAGCGAACAAGGTAGAAATCCGCATCCGCGACAACGGCAAGGGAATGTCCGAGGAGGTCAAATCGAAGATTTTTGATCACTTATTTACGACGAAAGCGGTGGGCAAAGGTACAGGATTAGGATTGGCGATCGTCCGTCAAATTGTGGTCGAGAAACATCAAGGAGCGATCGAAGTGCATTCGGCGATCGCTCAAGGAACAGAATTCGTAATTTCACTTCCGATCAAACATGAAAGCGCTTGAAGCTACATTCTTGAAATCATGACATTACCCGATCGGGGGCTTGACTTCCGCTCGATTTCTCTGTTACGGTTCAAAGTATCGAACTTTATAGCCAAATCAGCAAATGCGTTACAGCGTTTCCTACTTTTACTTTTTTTGGCGATCGGCGGCTCACCCGGCGAGGTAAATCCTCATGTGTCCGTCTGGTGAGCCGCAGAATTAAGATCTGCGGCTTTTTTAATGTCCTCAATTTCTGATTGCAATGACTCACCTCACTTCCTGGCTTTACGGTTTTTATTTTTTTACCCAAAGGCGTTCTGGGTGAGTTTTTTGCATTTGCAATTGCCAACCCGGAACCCAGAAGGCTCCGGGTTTTTTGTTGAAGTTCATTCCATCCACAGGAGTTTCAGTCCATGAAAGATGCAAGATTAGTCCGCAAAGCCACCCCTGATCAGCGATCAATTGTTTCTTTATCTAAGGAGGTGTCGATCGGCGGTGAGGAAGTCGTGATTATTGGCGGCCCTTGTGCAGTCGAAAGTCTGACGCAAATGGAAACGATCGCCCGCGAACTCAAATCGGCTCCGATTCAAGCATTAAGGGGAGGTGTGTACAAACCACGCACTTCCCCTTACGCTTTTCAGGGGGCTGGTTTAGAAGGGTTAGAAATTCTTGCAACGGTGCGCCAGCGTTATGATCTGCCTGTCATCACCGAAGTGATGGCAATTTCACAGATTGAAGAAATTTCAGCATATGCAGATATGCTGCAAGTTGGAAGTCGCAATATGCAGAATTTCGATCTGCTCAAAGCTTTGGGACAGGCAAGGAAACCAATCCTACTGAAGCGCGGACTGGCAGCGACGATCGAAGAATTCATCATGGCAGCCGAATATGTGATGAGCCACGGTAATCCCAATGTAGTGCTCTGTGAGCGGGGTATTCGCAGCTTCGATAGCTACACGCGCAATGTTCTCGATTTAGGTGCGGTTGCAGCCCTGAAACAGCTTACACACCTGCCTGTGATTGTTGATCCGAGTCATGCAGCGGGACGGCGGGAATTGATTGCGGACTTGTCGAGAGCGGCGATCGCTTGTGGAGCGGATGGATTGATTATCGAGTGTCATCCTGAGCCGGATCAGTCCGTGTCGGACGCTCAGCAAGCGCTGTCGATAGAAACAATGATGCAATTGGTTCGCAGCATCAAGCCTGTTGCCGAAGCAGTCGGACGAAAAATGTACGGTGTGGAATGTCCGCAGTTTGCGATCGCTTAAACCAAAACAAAGAATGCGGCAGATTTTTATGAATTACGAGCAGACGCAATCGATAAAAACCTACCGCATTCAAATCAGCTTGAGATCTAGCTTTGTGGCATCTCTTCCGGCACAGATGCAGTAGAAGGACGCTTCAGCATGAAGGTTGCGACGATAATGCCAACGATCGCCAAAATTGCGGTCGGATAGAAGGTTAGATCATTGCAGATTCGGACTCATTTTAATGGATTCGGGTCTATCTCCTTTTTGTCCCATTGGCAAATCGTCATGATTCCGCATTAGTTGACTCGGTTTCGCAGTTGCCCGCGTCCAAGCCGCTCAAGCTGCTGTAGCTGCTGTTCTGTTTTCTTTGCCCACGCTGCATTGCCCTGAGCCACAAACAGATCTTTTGCATACCGCAAGACTCGTTCTGCATCTGATGTTTTGCCCTGCCGCACAAAGGCTAGACCTGCGGCATAATAGCCGTTCGCAAACTTGGAATTAATTTTCGTGGCTTGACGAAAGGCATCTAATGCTCGATCGAGAGTGTTCTGATAGTAAAACACTAAGCCTAAACTGTAGTGCGCCTCAACATAGTTAGGATTGCGCTGAATCGCTTGCTGAAAGGCGGCGATCGCGTTCTGGGCTTTTCCCTGCTGCTGATAAGCTTGCCCTAGCTGAAATAAAGGCTCCGGTGCATTCGGACTTAAGTTTGCTGCTTTTTGAAAGGCTTGCGCTGCGCCTGCATAGTTCTTTTCCTGCGTTAGCACTAAACCGAGATTGTATTGCGCCACGCCAGAACTTGGATCAAGTTGGACTGCTTTGGTCAAATAGTCTCGTGCTTGCTTGATGTTATTGCCCTCAAGCAGCGCCGCTCCTAAATTTGCATAAGCCATCGCAAAATTTGGATCGGCTCTGAGCGCTTGATAAAAAGCATCCGCAGAAGGCTGTAGCTGTCCCGCTTGTCTGAGGGCAAGACCGAGATTATAGTGAGCCGCAGCAAGGTTAGGATTGAGGCGCGTGGCTTGACGAAAGGCAGCGATCGCGTCATTCAGTTTGCCTTGCTGAATTAGCGCTAAGCCTTGATTGACTTTAGACTCAGCCGACGGTTTAGCCGCTTGTGCAATGTGCAGGGGAGCTGCTTGAACAGATAGCACTCCAGGCAAAAAAACAAGCAATCCACTGGAGATTAGAATCGTTTTGAGAATTGACATAAGACACTCTGAGAAATTTCAGGAACAGCGGACATTCTTCTCTTAAATCCTTTCTATTGATAGAGGAGAAAATTACTTAAACTTCCTACCTTAAGTCTAGGTTAAATGTAACTTTATACTTGTCTGCTCAATTTCGATTGAGATTGAGATATTTGATTCAACATGACAAACGACAATCCAACCCGTGGACAGATTGAGCGCACGATTGGACAAAAACTACAAGCACTTTATCGAGAGCGAACCGGCCAGCGTCCAGAAAAAGTCACCTGTCAATTCTTTGATGAGAAACTCGCGATCGTTCTAGAACAAATCTCGACACCCGCAGAATGTTTTCTAATTGAAGTAGGACAGCAGGAGATCGCTCAACTGTTTCGGAGTGAACTTGAAAACCAGATGAAAGCTGAAACCATTGCTTTAATCGAAGAGGCTGCTGCTGCCGCAGTCGTTGACGTGCTGAGTAGCACAAATTTACAAGCTGGAGTTTCGGCATTAATTGCAATCCTAAAAGAGCCGCCAAGTGTGCGCGATCCAGAGTCAATTCCAAAATCCAAACGCCGGAATGACACAGAACGATCGCCAGAAGAAGCGCCCGAATAGGACATTTGCGCGGCTGTCTATTTCATCACACCAACTGCAACCGAAAATAGTAGCGTAGAAGAAATACGTTTCTCGATTGACAATGACCCTCAATCCAGTTGTCTTAGTTCATGGCATTACTGATACCTTTGCGCTGTTTAACACGATGACTCAAGCGCTTGAGCGTCAAGGTTGGAGGACTTATGGATTAGATTTGCTTCCGGCAAATGGAGATTGTGAACTCGATCGACTCGCGCAACAATTGTCAGAGTTTATCGAAGCGAACTTACCTGCAAATCAGTCGATCGATCTAGTCGGATTCAGTATGGGCGGATTGGTGAGTCGCTATTATGTTCAGCGCTTAGGTGGGATTGATCGAGTACAGCGCTTTGTCAGCATTTCTGCGCCGCACAATGGCACGATCGCAGCTTATTTGTCGCAACGTCCGGGTTGTTCGCAAATGCGTCCAAATAGCAAATTTATTAATGATTTGAATTGCGATGTGAAGATGCTCGATCGCATCAATTTCACCTCAATTTGGACACCGTTTGATGGAATTATTGTGCCTGCAAATAGTTCAGTGTTACCGGTGGGTGAATCGATCCAAATTCCCGTACCGCTTCATGCTTGGATGGTGACGGATAAACGTTCGATCAATCTTGTTGCAGAAGCATTAAGAAGACCTTTGCGTGAACACGAAGCCGGATATAAACACTAATCATTCTCGGAAGCTGAAGCATTTCAGCCGAACTCTGGCAGGATCGTCTATGCTGGAAAACGTCGAATACGATCGCTTGTGCTGGCTATGTTGACTCTTTCCTCCGACCTGCAAACCCGCCTTGCTCAACCTCTGAAGATTGGAGAATTCGAGGTCAAAAGCCGCGTGTTGCAATCGCCGCTATCGGGTGTGACGGATTTAGTATTTCGTCGATTAGTGCGTCGTCACGCGCCCGATTCGATGATGTACACGGAAATGGTAAATGCAACAGGTCTGCACTATGTCAAAGAGCTACCAATTTTAATGGAAGTTGATCCAAACGAACGTCCGATCAGCATTCAACTCTTTGATTGTCGTCCTGATTTTTTGGCAGAAGCAGCGCAAAAAGCAGTCGGTGAAGGTGCAGATACAGTCGATCTCAACATGGGCTGTCCGGTGAATAAGATCACCAAAAATGGGGGCGGTTCATCGCTGTTGCGCCAACCAGAACTGGCAGAAGAAATTGTGCGATCGGTCGTCCGAGCGGTCGATGTTCCGGTTACGGTCAAAACCCGCATCGGTTGGACAGAAAAGGAAATCAATATTCTTGACTTTGCTAAGCGCATGGAAGATGCGGGAGCCAAAATGATCACGGTTCACGGACGCACCCGCGCTCAGGGATACAACGGTGCTGCAAAGTGGGAATGGATCGCGAAGGTCAAAGAAATTCTCTCGATTCCGGTGATTGCTAACGGCGATATCTTCTCGGTTGAAGCGGCTGTCAAGTGCTTGGAATTCACCCAAGCGGACGGTGTGATGTGTTCGCGGGGAACGTTGGGATATCCGTTCTTGGTCGGCGAAATTGATTACTTTCTCAAGACTGGAACCGAGAAAATTAAACCCACGCCGATCGAGCGATTAGAATGCGCCCGCGATCACTTACAAATGCTCTGGGAATACAAGGGCGATCGCGGTGTGCGCCAAGCCAGAAAACACATGACTTGGTACTCGAAAGGCTTTGCAGGAGCGGCAGAACTGCGCGGACAGTTAAGCGTAATCGAGAATGTGAATCAAGGTTTGGAATTGTTGAATCAGGCGATCGAGCGATTGTCTCGATCAGGTTGGCAAGAAGAACCAGAAGCAGAACTCTTAGCGATTTGAGATTTGTTGCACAAACCACAAAGCAGCCGTTCCATTGGTCTCGTAGGCTAACCGAGATAATGTTTGCTTAATCAACCGGATTGATAATCCTTGCAGTGCGATCGAACTTTCGCACTGTTAATATCTGCCGTCTGCTTGTCGTGCAAACGCGACCACTCTTGCCCCGGAAACATCAATCACCCAATACTCTGGAATTTCTAGCGCTGCATAAATCTGTTTTTTCTCATCGAGATCAGTTGCTAGAGTTGTATCTGCCACTCCACAGACTAAATTCGGAACGTGCCATTGACGTAAGTTAATGCGTCGAGGTTCACCTTCTTGCCAACGGGGAGAATTGCTTCCAAGATACAAAACCTGATCCGGAGAAGCAGCACGTTGATTCGGCTTTTCGAGAACACAGCCTCCGAGACAGTCAAAGGATTGTTCGGGATGTTGACTAAACCAAAAAGCAATCAGCATCGTAATCAGTTCTCGCACTCTAGCGTGATCAATGCCCTCCCAATCCATATCAATATACAGATAGCCTTGATTGAAATAGATCTTGAAATGCTCTGGTTGCTCGATTTCGGCGGTTTTACAACAAGCTAGATAATCGTTCCATGTGGCAATCTGCCAGACAGGAACTTCATCGGACGATCGACGAATGATTCTCTGAGCGATCGTAGACATAAAAAGCAAGCACAAGAGATCATGCTATTTCTATCTGAGATTGCGGCAGCGTCACAGTAACGATCGTGCCTTGGTTGACCTGACTTTCAATCTGAATCTGTCCGTTGTGGTTTTCGACAATCGCTTGCGCGATCGCTAAACCCAATCCTGATCCGCCTGTTGCCTTTGTACGGGCTGGATCAACGCGATAAAAGCGATCAAATAAATGCACGATCGCATCTTCTGGAATTCCAATTCCAGTATCAATCACTTTCGTTTGTAATCCAGATTTCAACTGCGCTAGTTCTACTATGATTTCTCGGTTCTCTGGAGTGTATTTAATTGCGTTGCTGATTAAATTTGTGAATAATCTTGATAACTGATCGCGATCGCCTTGCAGCCAATATTCTAGACTGCGATCGACTTTGTATGAGAGTGAAATTTCTTTTTCTGCTGCCGTCATTCCTTGTTCTTCCAACACTTCATCGAGTAATTCATCGAGTTCGATCGTGCTACGCTGCGGTTGAACAATGCCGCTATCTTGCCGAGCAAGAAAAAGCAAATCATCGACTAATTTTCCTAAGCGTCGAGTCAAGCGTTCAATCACTTGTAAATGTTGCTGTTGCGTTTGTGGCTCTGGATCTGGATCAGAAAGTGCAACTTGTACGTTTGTTTGGATGATCGCAATCGGGTTTCTCAGTTCATGGGAAGCATCCGCTGTAAATTGTTTTAAGCGCTGATAAGATTCACGAATCGGCTGCATAGCAATGCCGGAAAGAAACCAACCGATCGCGGCAACAATCCCGATCATCGTTGCTGTCCCAATACTTAAATCACGAAATAGCTGACGAGTTGGCTTTGTCACCTCAAACCAGGGATGACTCACGCGCAAATATCCCAATACTCGCTGCCCAATCTGAACGCGCTCTGTAACCTGCCGTAAAAGCTGTGTCTCTGAAGCATGAACGGTTTCACCATCATGATTAAGATGTAACGGCACAGAAAGCGGGTCGGCAAAGGTTGACCAAAGCTGCTTTCCATTCGGATCAAACCATTCGAGATCAATGTGATCATCTTCGAGTGAAATCGAATTATCGCGAAAACTGGCTTCGACATTAACGCTGACTTGATCGCCCACCGCTTGAATGACCAGCGATCGCTGCACCACTTCGGCAACGTGATTTAACGTATCGTCAATCCGCTCGATTAGCGTCGATCGGACATAGAAATAGAATCCACTCGCAAATACAAACAGCAATACTGCTGTTACCGTTGTGTACCAAAGTGCTAATCGTCGTCGCGTCGTTTGAAACATATTAGGAAAATAGCGATACTATCTGTTTGCTGCGTCGGTTAAATCAATGTCTCATCCGTTCCAAGGCTTCCTCGAAGAACTATATCTAAAGTATCGCAATCTCAAAGACGGCGAAGTTGCGACCTATATTCCGGAGCTTGCGAAAGCCGATCCAGATTGGTTGAGTATTTGCGTTGTTACTGTTGATGGGCAAGTATTTGAAGTTGGAGATTCAAGCCAACTGTTTACGATTCAATCGATTTCAAAAGTCTTTGCCTACGGTATGGCACTGGAAGATCGCGGGCGAATGGGCTTATAAAGTTGGGCTTCCGGCAAAAAGTGGCGTTTCTGGAGGTATTATCGCAGTCGTTCCCAATCAGGTTGGCATTGCTGTCTTTTCGCCATTGCTCGATGTTCACGGAAATAGTGTACGTGGTATTAGAGTGTGCGAAGAACTTTCCCGCCATTTTCAACTGCATATCTTTGATTTGCCGATGGGCTGTACTCACTTCCTACAAAAGCTCTCAAGCAAAGATTCATCAACATCGGTTTAAGCAATCTTGAATCGGGTGTAGGGTTGAAGATAGCAACTAAGAGAACGAACAATGGCAACGCAGCGGCAGCGAAAAACACCCATTCAAAACGGCAAAACTCCGACGATCGCACCAGAAGCTAGTCCTTCTAACAATGCAGAACTGCTCGAAAAAATTGAAGACCTGAAGCATGAGCTAGAACAAACGCAACAAAACGAGAAAAAACTGCAACACACGATCGAACAGTTGCAAACTCAAATCGAGGAGCAAACGGCGATCGCCCAAACGCTCGAAGTTAATCTCGAAAAAGCGAATCAAGCTCAATCTGATCTCAAAGAAGCTCAGCAAACCGCACTGAAACTAGCTGAAGAAAATAAAAAGCTAACAGTGGAGAATCAGCACCACACTCAAGAAGTGACGCAGTTGCAAAATAAGCTCAAGCAGGCGGAGAAAACTGCTGCTGAAAAAGCATCTCATCTGCAAGCAGAGCTTGAACAAGCCCAAAAAGATGCGCTGAAACTTGCAGAAGCTAACCAAAAATTGATTGCAGAACATCAAGATTCTCGATCGCAAACTGAAAAAGCGGCTCACCTTCAAGCCGAGCTTACCAAAGCCCAAAAAGACGCGCTGAAACTCGCGGATGCCAACCAAAAATTAATTGAAGAGAACAAACAGCTTCAAACGAACGCTGACAAAGCTGAGCAGCTTCGTGCAGAGCTTGCACAGGCTCAACAAACTGCATTGCAACTCGCAGAGTCTAATCAGAAACTAATCGAAGAAAGTCAGAAGCTTCAAGAAAAGCAGTCGAAACCAGAATCGAAATTAGCGCCCAAAGCGCCAGCCAATGATACAGACTTCAGAAGTCATCAAGACATTCTGAGAAAGCGTCAAGCTGCCGCTTTAGCACACCCAGTTTTCCCAACTGATCCTGCGTCGCCCAAAGTTTCAGATCAAGAAATGGGTTGGTTTGATTAGTGAAAGCGGTGACGATCGTGTGGCGCGTCGAAATCAATCTCAGGGCCGATCGGCACAATCCGAGTCGGATTGATCTGCGTTTGGCTCATGTAGTAGTGCCGCTTAATGTGGTCGAGATTGCAGGTTGGCTTAATCTGCGGATGCTGATAGAGATCTTTCAGGTAGTTCCACAGATTCGGATAATCAACAATTCGACGCACATTACACTTGAAATGGCTGTAATACACTGAATCAAACCGCAGCAGCGTTGTAAACATACAAACATCCGCTTCTGTAAGTTGATTGCCGCATAAATACCGCTGCTCTGATAACACCGTTTCCCAATGATCTAGATTCTGAAAAAGCTCTTTAACTGCTTCTTCATAAGCTTCTTGAGTGGTGGCAAATCCCGATCGATAAACCCCATTGTTAATTGGCGTATAAATCTTGTCGATCACGTCATCAATTCGCTGCCGTAAACCCTGCGGATAAAGATCAATTTCTTGCGTTGCGAACTCGTTAAATTCAGTGTCAAACATCCGAATAATTTCGCGAGATTCGTTATTCACGATCGTTTGTTTCTCTTTATCCCAAAGCACCGGAACGGTAATTCGCCCCGTATACTTTTCATCCGCTTTCAGATAGATTTCTTGCAGATATTCGGTGTGGTTCACAGAATCGGGAATTGCGCCAGGATTGTTTGAGAAATACCAGCCTTTATCGCTTAATACTGCATCCACAATCGACAATCCAATCGCAGATTCTAGCCCTTTAAGCGATCGCAGAATTAGCGTGCGATGCGCCCAAGGACAAGCAAGTGAGATATAAAGGTGATACCTATCAGGCGCAGCTTGAAAGCCGCTTTTGCCATCAGCAGTGATGCGATCGCGAAACTTTGTGGGAGTTCGATTGAATTTCCCGCTTTTATCGCGTTCATTCCAATCGGTTGTCCACGTGCCGTCTACCATCATTCCCAGCGCCATATCGTACTCCCGAATCTAGCTAAATACCATCAGGTTAGTACAGCGTCTTTTCTAGCGACTCTTTCTTTGGGTACGGCCGCAGCTTGATAAACAAGCGCTTCTAGATTTGGCATCTCTTGCCAACAATGAGTGCAGAACCAGTACAATTTGCCATGACGAACGTGACGTAAAAGCTTTTCAGAGCAACAAGGACATTCAGGCATGACTTTTGACCGTAATTGGAATAGAGGCGTTACTGTGTTTTGGTTTTCACTCACAGCCCTATTTAAACGATAAAAGAGCAACCTGATCTTCGCTATGGGCAAGCTACCCGTTCTGTGGGTGGAGTTCCCTAGATCATCGAGTTAAATTTGGTAATGATTTCTATAACCAAAAAAATATCCCAGATACGATCAAATCATTGGGTTGTTATCAAAAGAAATAAGAGGCTACGAGAATTGTTCTTGGTTTCTCGCATTGATGTTTTGTGATGGTAAATGCTTACAGGTTATGGCAAATTATTCGATCGATATTCACAACTGGGGCGGATTGCTATTTCGATTAGGGAGCGCGATCGTTGCAGGCGGCGCGATCGGTTGGGAGCGTCAGCAGCGCCACAAAGCAGGGGGACTCAGAACCCATATGCTCGTCAGCTTGGGATCTGCTTTGTTTATTCTCGTCCCGATCGAGGTGAGCGGTTCAGCCGATGGCTTAAGCCGCACAATTCAAGGTGTAGCGACGGGTGTTGGATTTTTGGGAGCCGGAGAAATTTTGCACCGATCGCGCCCCAACAGAAATAGCCAGGAAGTCAAGGGCTTAACCTCTGCTGCCTCAATTTGGGTTACAGCCGCTTTGGGCATCACGGCTGGAGCAGGACTTTGGCAGCTTACCGTCCTGGGAACCTTGCTCACTCTGATCACCCTGGTTGTAGTGAAGCGCTTGGAGCAGATTGCGCTCGTTTCTAAGCAGAATGATTCGGAAGAATGAGGGAAGTATCAAGTTTCAGCGATCTTGCCGAACAATTTCTGTCGATCTTATCAATGGCGGGTAGACTGGTTATAACTAAATTAGTTCAAAATCTAGTTCAAAATCTCATACGCTCCATTACTCAAACCTGAATAGGAGCTGCCCTAGCTCACATTGCCCTATTTAAGAAAAGCGCCTTTAGCAACCTTCACCCTGTTGTCCCGCTGCTTTCCTGCGTCCAATGAATGCTGATACCTTTGATCGCGGTTCTAATGCTTGTCCGGTTTGCCATCGCGTCGGTGGGTTGCCTTCCGTTAAATCGGTGGGTGGTTTGCTTACCTGCCCGCATTGCCGATCGCGCCTTGTCGTCAGTCTGAGCGGTCATTATGTCCGCGATCCGTTTCGGGTGAAAAAATTATCGAGTCAGCAGCTCCGCAGGCAAAGCCGCCCAATTGCCAGAATCCTGAGAGATTCCGGCATTGCCAAGCATTCCCCGCTCATCGCGATCGTCAGTAGCTTGATGGTCGTCGGCTTTTCAATGTCGATTCTAGGTCGAGCGGAGAGATTACCAGATTGGGTACAACAAGTCATTCTGAAAGATGCAGAGGTAAAAGATTAAGATTCGTAACAATGAATCTTGAAGAAAGATTAACAAAAGAATAAACGATTCTCAAATTTCTGTAACGCTAAGTAACAAAAAATTGCAGGTTTTTTATCAATTTGTGTCGGATAAGCGCCGGAATGCTCTTTCTGCATACGTTTTCTGGTAAAAACACAAATGTAGATGAAATCCCGATCGCGATCGCAAAGCCGAGAAGATCGCTTTACAAAGCGTTACATTCTCTAGCTTGGTTCAGGTTCAGATCTGAACTGGGTGCTTCGTTCGCTGGTTGTTTTAACAAGAGAACACGCATACAAGGAGTCTGAGCGAATGTTCACTCACGTCAAGCCCACCGTTCGACACATTGTTCCTGAGAACCTGGCAGGACGGTCTTTACTCAAGGTGGTCTATGTCGTGTTAGAGCCACAATATCAAAGTGCGCTCTCCGCCGCCGTCCGATCAATTAACGCGAATCATCCGAAAATTGCGGTCGAAATCAGTGGATATCTGATCGAGGAACTCCGCAACCCAGAGAACTATGAAGCCTTTGAGAAAGATGTTTCTGAAGCGAATATTTTCATTGCTTCGCTGATCTTTCTTGAAGATTTAGCTGAAAAAGTCGTTGCCGCAGTCGAGCCGCATCGCGATCGCTTAGATGCCGCAGTGGTGTTCCCGTCGATGCCACAAGTGATGCGCCTGAACAAATTAGGCAGCTTCTCGATGGCACAGTTAGGGCAGTCGAAGAGCGCGATCGCGCAGTTTATGAAGAAGCGCAAGGAAAACTCTGGCGCAGGCTTCCAAGACGCAATGCTGAAGCTCTTAAACACGCTGCCGAAAGTGCTGAAATATCTGCCGATGGACAAGGCGCAAGATGCTCGCAACTTTATGCTGAGCTTCCAGTATTGGCTCGGTGGCAACGCTGAGAACCTGGAAAACTTCCTGCTGATGTTGGCAGATAAGTATGTGTTTAAGGGTGAAATCGGCGGTACCGTTCAAGATCCGCAAGTTTACCCGGATCTGGGTATTTGGCATCCAATGGCTCCGACCATGTTCGAGGATCTCAAAGAGTACCTAAACTGGTTTAACTCGCGCAAAGATATTCGAGAAGATATGCGCGATCCGCTCGTTCCAACCGTTGGCTTAGTGCTGCAAAGAACGCACTTAGTCACAGGTGACGATGCTCACTATGTAGCAATGGTGCAAGAAATCGAATCGATGGGAGCGCGGGTGATTCCGGTGTTTGCCGGGGGACTGGACTTCTCGAAGCCTGTTGATGCGTTCTTTTATGATCCGATTACCGGAAGCTCGATCGTCGATGTCGTGGTGTCGCTCACCGGATTTGCCTTGGTCGGAGGTCCTGCTCGTCAAGATCACCCGAAAGCGATCGAAGCCTTGCGCCGTCTGAATCGCCCGTACATGGTGGCATTGCCGCTCGTGTTCCAAACTACTGAGGAATGGCAAGATAGCGAACTCGGTTTACACCCGATTCAAGTGGCGCTGCAAATTGCGCTTCCAGAACTTGATGGCGCGATCGAACCCATCATTGTTTCCGGTCGAGATGGCGCAACCGGAAAAGCGATCGCCCTGCAAGATCGCGTCGAAGCGATCGCCCAACGCGCCCTCAAGTGGGCGAATTTACGACGCAAGCCGAAACTGCACAAGCGAGTTGCCATCACCGTATTCAGCTTCCCGCCGGATAAAGGAAATGTGGGAACAGCCGCTTACCTTGACGTGTTCGGCTCTATTCATAAAGTGATGGAATCGCTGAAGCAAAACGGCTACGATGTTCAGGATTTACCGGAGTCGGCTGAAGCGTTGATGCTGGAAGTGCTGCATGATGCACGGGCACAATACAACAGCCCAGAACTCAACATCGCCTACAAAATGTCGGTGCCAGAGTACGAGGAACTGACTCCGTATCATGAGCGATTGATTCCGTCTTGGGGTCCTGCTCCCGGACATCTCAACACTGATGGACAGAATCTATTGGTGTATGGCAAGTCGTTCGGCAATGTCTTCATTGGAGTTCAGCCGACCTTTGGCTATGAAGGCGACCCAATGCGGTTGTTGTTCTCGCGATCGGCAAGTCCCCACCACGGATTCGCAGCTTACTACACCTATCTAGAAAAAATCTGGAAAGCAGATGCAGTGCTGCACTTCGGAACGCATGGATCGCTCGAATTTATGCCCGGTAAGCAGATCGGCATGTCTGAGGAATGCTACCCCGATAGCTTGATTGGTACGATTCCCAACCTGTATTACTATGCAGCGAACAATCCATCGGAAGCCACGATCGCCAAACGTCGATCGTATGCTGAAACGATTAGCTATCTGACTCCACCTGCTGAGAATGCTGGACTGTACAAAGGTCTCAAAGAACTCAGCGAATTAGTCGGCTCGTATCAAACGCTGAAAGATTCGGGACGAGGCATTCAGATCGTCGATACGATCATGGACAAAGCCCGGATTTGCAACCTGGATAAAGACATTGCATTCCCGGATAACGCCAGCGAACTGACGCAAGAAGAGCGCGACACGATCGTTGGTAAGGTCTACATCAAGCTGATGGAGATCGAATCGCGATTGTTACCCTGTGGATTGCACGTCATTGGTAAACCGCCGTCAGCCGATGAAGCGATCGCAACGCTGGTGAACATTGCCAGCCTTGATCGACCCGAAGAAAATATGCTGAGCTTGCCTCGGATCATTGCTAATAGCTTGAACCGTGACATTGATGAGATTTTCCAGAACAGCGATCGAGGCGTTCTCGATGATGTGCAACTGTTAAACGACATCAATCAAGCGACTCGTGCGGCGGTAACTGCAATGGTAAAAGCCCAAGTCGATCAAGACGGTCGCGTTTCTAGAACTTCGATGTTGAGCAATCTGTTCAACTTCGGCGGCAAGAAAGAGCCTTGGATCGAAGCACTCCAAGAAGCGGGCTACCCGACTGTGGATCAAGAAGCGATGAAGCCGTTGGTCGAGTTCTTGCAGTTCTGCCTCAAGCAAGTCGTTGCAGATAATGAGTTGGGTGCATTGCTCACCGCACTCGAAGGGGAATACATTCTGCCGGGGCCTGGCGGCGACCCGATTCGGAATCCGGATGTCTTACCTACCGGAAAGAACATTCACGCGCTTGATCCGCAATCGATTCCAACTGCCGCAGCCGTGAAGTCGGCAAAAGTTGTGGTCGATCGTCTGATCGCTCGTCAATGTGCAGAAAACAATGGCGCTTATCCTGAAACGATCGCCTGCGTCCTCTGGGGAACCGACAACATCAAAACCTACGGTGAATCTCTCGCGCAGATTCTCTGGATGGTGGGTGTGCGTCCGATGCCGGATTCACTGGGACGAATTAACAAGCTTGAACTAATTCCGCTCGAAGAGTTGGGCAGACCTCGGATCGATGTCGTGGTGAACTGTTCTGGTGTGTTCCGCGACCTATTTATCAACCAAATGGCATTGCTCGATCGAGCCGTCAAAATGGCAGCCGAAGCCGAGGAACCGTTAGAGATGAACTTCGTTCGCAAACACGCGATGAAACAAGCCGATGAACTCGGAATCAACCTGCGTCAAGCTGCAACTCGCGTGTTCTCTAATGCTTCCGGTTCGTACTCGTCAAACATCAACTTAGCCGTTGAGAATGGCACCTGGGAAAACGAAGAGGAACTACAAAATATGTACCTCTCGCGCAAAGGGTTCGCCTTCTCCTCAGATAATCCTGGAATGATGGAACAAAGCGAGCAGTTGTTCCGCGCTTCGCTGAAGACTGCGGATATGACCTTCCAAAACCTTGATTCTTCTGAGATCTCGCTTACCGATGTCTCGCACTACTACGATTCTGACCCGACTAAAATTGTGTCTCGGCTGCGCGATGACGGTAAAATGCCTGCTTCTTACATGGCAGACACCACTACCGCCAATGCTCAGATCCGCACCCTTTCTGAAACGGTACGACTCGATGCCCGTACCAAAATGCTTAATCCAAAATGGTATGAGGGCATGTTGAGCCACGGATACGAAGGAGTTCGGGAACTGTCGAAGCGATTGGTCAACACAATGGGCTGGTCAGCTACCGCAAACGCAGTAGATAACTGGGTTTACGAAGACACCAACACCACGTTCTTCAAAGACGAGGAAATGTGTAAGCGTCTGCTCGACCTCAATCCCAACTCGTTCCGCAAGATGGTGACGACCTTGCTCGAAGCCAACGGTCGCGGCTATTGGGAAACTAGCGAAGAGAACCTCGATCGACTGCGCGAACTCTATCAAGAAGTCGAAGATCGGATCGAAGGCGTTGAATAACCCACCTTGAAACAACATCAGGAGGCGCGAGCGCTCGTGCCTCTTTTTTGTGTCTAACCTCTGGTCACTGGGCACTCTGAATTAAACCCCAGCAAAGAGGAAATTTTATGTCAAGCGCGGGACTCAATCAGTGGATTGTGAGCGGCAATCTCGCCGCCGATGCCACAATCAAGACGGTAACGCTAAAAGATGGTAGAGAGGCAGGGGTTGCAAATGCAGCGCTTTATGTCCGCAAGTCTCGCAATCGGGAAGAGTCGTTTACTGTATCGCTCAGTATTTGGGAAAAATCTTCAGCTTGGCGAGCACTGCCCTATCTGAAGAAAGGATCGCTGGTAATTTGTACCGGATCAGTTGAACCCAATCCTTATATTTCTAGTGTGGGAAATGTGCCGAGAGCTGGGCTGGAAATGACCGTTTTGGATGTCCATCTCGATCGCGTCAAAGAAGAAACTGAAGCTGCATAAAACAGGGGCGATCGCCCATACGATCGCCCTTTTTCAATTACTTGCCGTCTCAACCGTCACTTCTACCAACATCCCTGTGTGGTCGCCTGCTCAAATTCTCGAACACTGTCACGATCGAACACCACCCGCACCGGAATTCGCTGCAAACTTTGGCGAAGTACCCATCGCATTAGGAGAGAAAATTAGGCTTTTCTGGCTCCCTCTTAGAAATCATCAAGCAGACAGTTGCAGCCCGCAGAGGGATAATCGTGCTGGGTTCAGCGCACTATCAAAAGCGCGAATGGAACAAACTGTATCTTTCATCGGGACTAGAGCTTGAATTGCCTCAATCAGTGGCTCGAAATCAATCGGTTTTTCAAGATGCACCTGAAAGCCTGCTCGGATGGATTGTTCTTCATAGTGAGTCCCGCTTAGGGCAGTAAAGGCGATCGCAGGAAGATAATTCCACTGGGTCTGGCTGCGAATCTGCTTCAAAAGGCTGTATCCATCAATCACAGGCATAACAATATCGCTGAGTAACAAGTCGGGTTGGAACTGTTCTAAAGCGTTTAACGCAGCGATCGCCGAGCCGACCGCGAGCACAGTCGCTCCTTCCATCTCAAGCACTGTGGTTAATAGAATTCTTGTATCCTGGTCGTCATCCACAAGCAAAATACGACAATCTTCTAACTTCTCGATCATCGGTTTGACCTCTCAAAAGCACAGCGTCTGGCAACGAGCAACGTCAGCACAACTCCGATTTAAAATGAAGATAGCGGAACAAACTCTATATTCGCAACATTACTAGAGTTAGGTGACAAATCAAACGATTCTTGATAAACATTTTTATGCGGAAGCATTACTCAATCCCTGGCAGAGTGGGCACTTCAGGTTAATGAACTAATGTAAACTACCAAGCTTTGAATGAGGCTTAGGAAAGCCATTCTGAATTTTTAAGTTGACGATATCGGAGTTTCTCGATCACTTGTCATCCTACCTTAGAAATAGATTAAGACCAAATTAAAAAATCAATGTATAATCATCGAACCCTACCCGGTTAATGCTGAAACGTCTAGTAGCGCGGCGATTTGGGCGTTTCAGCTACCTCGTCCCTACCTCCTCATATCACTATGATTCAAACCCCGATTTGGAGCGTTGTGCTAGCAAGTGTATTTTGGTGGCTGACGCTGCAAACTCCCATTCTGAGTGAACCGATCGCATCTCAACAGCCCAACGCCAAAATCGAAATCGCTCGAATTCGATCCGGCGTTCTCCCCGGTGTCATCATTGGTGGACATCACGAAGGCTGGTTGAACATTGTGCAGCAACGCTACACCGCCTCCAGCGATCGCGATGACCGTCTGGAAGAAGCCGCCCGCTATTTAGTCGAAGATGAACTGGTGCAAGCTGGATTTGATATCGCGCGATCGCAGCCGAGTTCAGTGTTTGAAGAAGCCTCTCACGATCCAGAACCAGGACGGTTTCTGATTGGTGGAACCCTGACCAAAGCACGGCTCAACTCCTATCAATCCTGGTTCAAAGGTGGTGTGACCAAAGACGACCGCACGATTCGCTGGGAACTGTTCGATCGCCAACGCTCTAAAGTGGTGTACCGTCAGGAAATTATCGGCAGTGCCGAAGCAGAAGGCATTGATAATCCAGCCGCAACCTATGAAGCCATTCGCGCCAGCATCAAACAGTTGCTTGAAGAACCGGGCTTTTTAGCAGCACTCAACTCCACCCCTGTAGAGACGATCGTTCAACCGCCATCTCGGTTTGAAGTGGCAGCCTTAGCCGTCTCGAACCAACCGCTCTCGATCGCTCAATTAACCGGACGCAGCGTTCCCGCGATCGTCAGAATCCGCACAACTAGCGGACGTGGAAGTGGATTTGTGATCGATTCTTCGGGACTGGTGATCACGAATCATCATGTCGTGGGTTCTGCATTTACGGTGAATGTCGATCTGTATGATGGCAGTACCCGCATCGGGCGAGTTTTGCGGCGCGATTCTGAACTTGATGCCGCGCTGGTTCAACTCGACGGCGAATCGACCGAAATTTCTGGCTTACCACTTTGTCAGACGAATGCAGTGCGAGTCGGAGAATCGGTGATTGCGATCGGCAATCCTTTATCCCTTTCTAATAGTGTGACTCAGGGCATTGTGAGCGGATTTCGACGCGATGGCGATCGCAGCTTAATTCAAACAGATACCGCGATCAATCCAGGTAACAGTGGCGGCCCTTTGATGAATCGCCAAGGTGCAGTCATTGGGATTGTGACTGAGAAGATCGCCAGTAAAGGGATTGAAGGACTGGGATTTGCTTTACCCATCGAACAAGTGCTGCATCGGCTGAATGTCCAGATCGTTCAACCCGATCGCGCAGCACTCGATGACTGTGGCAATCCGATTGCAACCTCTCAATCGGAGCAACGATCGCTCTAAGTCGTCAACAACTGATCTTTGGGAATGGCATAGGGATCTTTGCCATATCCCAAAGCAAACCGGAATGAATGCGCCACGCTTTTACTAGACAGCGTCATAAACACAATCAATGCCGTGAAGACGACGATCGATGAAACCGCATACAATCCCCGATAGCCGATCGCACTAGAAACACTGCCTAAAATCGGGCCTGCTAAAGCAATTCCAAGATCAAAGCCACCGACGAACAAACCGAAAATCCGTCCGCGCTCAAACGGCTGACAGCGATCTGCAACCAGCGCGATCATAATCGGCAGAACTGTTCCGCCGCCAAATCCTTGGAGTGCGGCTGAGAGCAAAAACAAGCTTGCAGAATTCGCTTGCCACAACAAAAGCATTGCAACGGTATAACAAAGCAACCCGATCGTAATAAATCGTCCCCGCCCATAGCGATCGCTTGCCTTTCCAGCCACAAACCGCGCCAGAAATCCCGTAATCGCCCCGGCTGTGTAGAACAGTCCGGAATTTAGCTCTACTCCAGCACTCTTAATGTGGAGTGGAATAAAGGTTGAAATTGCTCCAAATGCAATCCCCACAAGCAACATCGTAATCGTGGGAACCCGGATACGATCACTGAGCAACAATCGCCAAAATACACCTTGGGTTTTAGAGTTTTGCGGTTGATGCTGGACTGGCGGCGCATGAACGAACATGGCGCAAGTCAGGCTCATCATGCCTAGCAGTGAACTCATCACAAACACAGCGCCATAAGTGGTGAGTTCTTGGAGATACCCGCCCAGCGCTGGGCCTAATGCCATCCCGATCGGATTCACTAAGCTCATATATCCGATCAGTTCCCCCCGATTCTCAGCCGGTGCGAGGTCAACGACCAGCGAACTATATGCCGTTGTCAGCGCGGCAATGCTAATCCCGTGAAAGGCTCTAACCAGCATTAACAACGGAATCGACTGCGTGAGTAAATGACAAACCGGAGCCAGTGTTGCAACCGCGATTCCAATCAGCAGGACAATCTTGCGTCCCTGCTGATCTGCCATTCTGCCAGCTTGGGGACGAAAGATTAATAAGCCGATCGCAAAGGCGCCCATGACAATTCCAAGCTGATTGTCCGGTGCGCCGATCGACTGTAAATACAACGGCAGAGTGGGTAAAAGGCTGGCTAAACTTGCCCAAAACAACAACCCTGCCGTAAACAATACCCCCAGATTTTGCCGTGTCTGGGGGGTTAACTTGGCAAACGTACTCAACGCTTTATTCCCGATTAATGAAGGATCCTAGAATATGAAACGGTTTAGCTTCCCGCGAGAATAGCAGGCATCAAAATGCCATCGATCGCATGAATCACACCGTTATCCGCCAAAATATCTGCTTTCGTCACAGCAATATCGTTAACTTTGATTCCACCCTGATGATCGACCGCAATCACCGATCCTTCAAGCGTTGGCGCTTCTTCGATCTCGGTCAAATCCTCAAGTCGCACATCCCCATCTAGAATGTGATAGCTCAGAACACGACGTAACTTCGGTAAGTCTTCGAGCAGTTCGTTTAGGGTTTCCTTGGGCAACTTCGCAAAGGCTTCATCAGTCGGAGCCAGTAGGGTGAACGTCCCATCATTTTCAAGCTCTGAAGCAATGCCAGCCTTGTCGATCGCCGAAACCAGCGTTTTGAATGATCCCGCTTCGGATGCAGTTTGTAAAAGATTTGCCATAGTGACTGTCCTATTTAATTCTCCCTTTAAGAAAGAACATTGCGATCGAATAAACATCGAACGAAAGGGAGAATTGAGGACAAAGCTAGGAATCGCTAGATCCTTGTGTGCTGTCTAAAAGGTTCTTTTTCGACGTTCTTAGCTCATTCCATAACCCCTTGATCTGATGGTAGGCATCATCGGGTGAAATTTTTCCCGATGTTTCTAAACCGCATAACAAGGAGACCCGCTGGGCGAATTCCTGTAAATTTGCATTGAAAGCTAGATGCTCCGGCGTGAAGTTTCCCCGGTAGTGTGCATTCGGGTACAAAAAATCTTGTTTTTGTTGCTCTGGTGTCTTATCCACAGTTCCACCCTTGGTTTTCGCTTGTCTCTGTATTGTAAGGTGACAATTCTGTGCTGAAAAGTGAAGATGAATTATTTTTGTGCGGCAAGAATTGCTTTTAGTTGACAAAGTGCTTCTTCTACGGTTGCTGCAATGCTCACCCGTTCTGGATCGAGCGATCGCCAAAAGGTTTGCGCGATCGACTCTGCGCCCAACAAAATCACAGACTTTTTCGCTTTCAGCGCTAAAGCAATCTCTGAAGCCGTTCCCGCCCCCATGCCGCAAGTCACGATCGCCTGACTCGATAGCACGTTGATGTTATTTCGCGCATTTCCCATATCCGTGATGATCGGAATGTCGATCGCATCGCTCATTGCGGAATTCTGGTGCGGCAAAATGCCGATCGTCAATCCACCACAGCTTTTTGCCCCTCGGCTGACTGCATCCATGACTCCAACATTGCGCCCACCGCTCAAGACCACCCAGCCAGACCGCGCAATGCCCGCACCGAGTTCGTAAGCCGTTTGAATTTCGAGCGGAGTCGCTTCTCCAACTCCCATGACCCCGACGATCGTTTTGGGCATTTTGATCACAGAACTGATGCAACGTGGATATGAGTTTTTTACCATTCGTTTCGATTATTGTGCCAATTTACAACAGTGAAACCGATTTACCCGCCTTGCTCGATTGCCTACGGGCACAGACTTATCCCCATTTCGAGTGCTTGCTAGTCGATAACAACAGTAGCGATCGCACCGCCGAACTTTTAAAGGCAGCAGAATCGGAGCGCATCCGATCGCTGAAGCAATTCCAGATTCAAAGTTCTTATGCGGCTCGTAATACGGGCATTCAAAATGCAACCGGAGAAATTCTTGCCTTTACCGATGCCGACTGTCGCCCCGACCCGGACTGGCTGACCCATTTGGTGCAGCCATTTATCGATCCAGCTGTGGGATTGGTCGCTGGAGAAATCAAAGCGCTTTCGGGACGCACCTTGTTAGAGCAATACGCCGATCGTCAAGCAACCCTCTCGCAAAAACACACGCTGAATCATCCCTTCTGTCCCTACGGTCAAACTGCCAATCTCGCCGTTCGGAGGGCAGCACTGCCCAAAGTCGGCTTATTTCGTCCCTACTTAACCACTGGCGGCGATGCGGATATTTGCTGGCGAATTTTGCGCCAAACCGATTGGCAATTGCGCTTTGCAGAAAGCGCGATCGTGCGTCACCGTCATCGCGCTACCCTGGCTGAACTCCGGAGCCAATGGCGCAGATACGGACGTTCAAACCGCTATCTCCATGAGCTACATGGCATCGCTCTGATGCGCGAACCCAATTTTGCGGAATATCGTTACCGAGCGCTGCGCTGGCTCCTGAAAGAATTACCGATCGCATCGCTGAACCTGCTTCGAGGCAAAGCCAGCTGGGTCGATTTGATCAGTACCCCGATCGGGCTGCTTTGTCTGCAAGCTCGCGCCCAAGGGCAACGACAAGCGCAACTTTCAAAAGCAGCCTATACGATCGAACCCGTAAGCAATTCCTGCTTACCAAACTTAATTGATTCAAAATTCGCTAAATTTGAGTAAATGCGTGGGTTTAGCGAGACGTTTCGTTTGGTTCTAGACTTGGGAAGTCCCCTAAGCCGAAACCCCGACTGAACCCACATCAAACCTATGCGTTAGAGGAATCGATCATGCCGGAGCAACTTCTATTAGTCGATGACGAACCTGGACTCCGGGAAGCGGTACAAGCCTATCTCGAAGACAGCGGCTATACGGTACACACTGCGACCAATGGACAGGAAGGATGGGAAACCGTGCAGCGCGTCCTGCCCGATCTCGTGATCACCGATGTGATGATGCCCCAAGTCAGCGGCTACGAATTCCTCAAGCAACTGCGCGACGATCCCCGCTTCAAAACGCTGCCCGTGATCTTTCTCACCGCACGCGGCATGAAAAGCGATCGCATCCAGGGCTACGATGCAGGCTGCGATGCTTATCTACCCAAGCCGTTTGATCCAGAAGAACTCGTGGCGATCGTGGGACGGTTGCTTCAGCAAAGAGCAGATATCAAATCGACAGGCGGCGATAGTGATGTCAATCTTGCAGCACTTTCGCGCCAAATTGCTGAAATTCAAGCCGAACTCAAAGGGCGAGGCGCGATCGCTCAAAAGACCACTCCGATGAAGCTCGATTTCACCCCCAGAGAACAAAGCGTTCTCGATTTAGTCGTGGATGGGTTGATGAACAAAGAGATTGCCCGTCGGCTCGATACGAGCGTCCGCAACGTCGAGAAATACGTCAGCCGCCTGTTTAGCAAGACGGGCACCAATAGCCGCACTGAGCTAGTCAGATTCGCACTGGAACACGGACTCATGACTCCCAATCAGCAACGTCAAACTGGAGCGTAATAGCAGTGTGGGGGCTGCGATCGATCGTCAAGTTCGCGTTTAGCTGATACACGAGCGAATTGATGATCTGGAAGCCTAAAGTTTGAGGGCTGCTCAGGTCAAAATTTGCGGGTAACCGATCGCCCGTGTCGCTTACGGTGAGGGCAACTTGCGAATCCTCGATCCGGAGCGACACTGCAATTTCTCCAGCTTGATCAGAAAGTCCATGTTTCAGCGCATTTGAAATCAGTTCGTTCAAAATCAACCCAACGGCAACGACTTGATTTGAAGCCAGTTCGATTTCTCCACGGACAAGGGTTTGCAGCGTGATTCGCTCTGGCTCGATCTCATAAGTTTGCGCCAATAACAGAGTTAACTCCTGCACATATCCACCGAGGCGAATGGTTGTCGCATTACTCGATTCAGATAATCTTTCATGCACCAGCGCCACCAGCCGGATTGAAGTCTGGTAATTCCGCAGCAAGGATTGAACAGCGGCATCTTGCGATCGCAGCACTTGCAGATCGATCAAACTAGCAATAATCTGCAAATTGTTCTTAATGCGGTGGTGAATTTCCCGCAGCAGCATCTCTTTTTGCTGCACTGTCGCTTGCAACTGGTCGATCGCAGAGCTTTTTGCCTGAATCAGCGATCGTGCCGCTTGCAAAACTTGAATTGCTGTCTGTAACTCTTGATCAATCTCGGTTTGAAAGGTGGGATTTAGCGCCGTTTGGGTCAACAAGCGATCGCGAATCGAGGCGAGGGTTTGCCGGATCGTTTCGATCTGTTGGGCAAACTCGCCGTTATTCATACTAGAAATCATTTACGTCTCAGGAACTCAATCAAAATTAGCCGAGTGCTGCTGCGAAGGCGACTGAGCAAGGGGCAACATCAATGCACCATCTCAGAGTGTTCAGAGGCTTGCACGACATTTCTGCAACCCATGCAAAAAACACTTTTACTAGCAAGGAACTTAACGACTCATGCATTTGGGGCTTAATATCATAATTTACCATTAAATACAAGGTTGAATACTCTGAATGTGCCAGTTTTCTCTCAAGAACGGTCAATACACCTGATGATCGACATCAGCTATACTCAATGTCTTAAGTGTTAAATACTGAAACGTTTTTTTAAGCGGTACATTACAGTAGAGATAGACTCGTGAAATGCCAGTAACGTTTGAGGCGATTTATGGCTGCTAATCTTGCTTCCAGTTCGAGGGTCGCGACACCAGCCGCACAAGATGCGGTAGCGCTACGAGAGGTTTTCGCATCGCTAACGGCTGAAAGTTGCCCGCTCACCTACAACTTCCACATGCACACGACGCACTCGGATGGACAGCTACATCCCGAAGCACTCGCACAACAGGCAATCGACCTATCGCTCAAAGGATTTGCCATCACAGATCACCACCAGATCAACGGGTACAAAATGGCACAGCGATATCTAGAAACCCATCAGGTCGGTGCAACAGTTCCGCAGCTATGGACAGGAGCTGAAATCACCTCCAGATTGCTTGAAACTGAAGTACACATTCTAGGGTTCGCGTTTGATCCGGAGCATGGCGCGATCGCGTCTTATTTGCAAGGCAGCGCACCGCGAGGAGAATGCGCTCAAGCTGCACGAGTGATTAGTGCCATTCATCAAGCAGGCGGAATTGCGGTGTTGGCGCATCCAGCGCGATATCGGCGATCGGCAGATGAATTAATTCCAGCCGCAGCAATGGTGGGGATTGATGGGGTAGAAACGTTTTACGCTTATAACAATCCGAAGCCTTGGAAGTCTAGCCCCAAGGAAACAGAGCGGGTGACGCAGCTAAAGACTCAGTTTGGTTTGTTGAGTTCTTGTGGAACGGATACTCACGGAATGAGCTTGCTACAGCGTCTCTAGGCATTCAATCCCTAGGCATCTAATCTCTAGGCACTCAAACAGTGTGATAGTTAATTTCTGCGTCGAAACTGTTTTGAGAAATACTAAAGCTTGATAGGGTGGCAACAGCCTTTCATCACAATGGGTTATGTCTTCCCTTTTATCAGACGCTTCACAACGATTACAGCAAGCATTAAAGTACACCTCGCTTTCAGAGGACGCGATCGAGTCTTTGAAATCCGCAAAGGCATCGCTTTCAGTGTCGATTCCGGTGCGAATGGATGACGGGTCGCTGAAAGTGTTTCAGGGCTATCGGGTGCGGTATGACGATTCACGGGGCGCAGGTAAAGGGGGAGTGCGGTATCACCCAAATGTGACGCTGGATGAGGTGCAATCGCTGGCATTTTGGATGACGTTCAAATGCGCCGTGCTCAATTTGCCGTTTGGGGGGGCGAAGGGTGGCATTACGGTTAATCCAAAAGCCTTATCACGGCTTGAGCTAGAGCGCTTGAGCCGGGGATATATTGACGCGATCGCCGATTTTATTGGGCCGGATGTGGATATTCTGGCTCCCGACGTTTATACAAATGCAATGGTGATGGGCTGGATGATGGATCAGTACAGCATCATTCGGCGGCAGAATACTCCGGGTGTGGTTACAGGCAAGCCGATCGCGATGGGGGGCAGTTTGGGACGAGATACGGCAACGGCAATGGGTGCGTTGTTTGTGATCGAGGCAATGTTACCTAAGTTTGACAGAAAGCCCCAAGACACCACGATCGCAGTGCAAGGATTTGGGAATGCGGGAGCGACGATCGCAGAATTGCTGCATCGGGCTGGATATAAAGTGGTTGCAGTCAGCGATTCTAAAGGTGCAATCTATTCCGAAGCTGGACTAGATATTCCCAGCATTCGCCAACACAAAAATGAAACTCGCGCTCTGCAAGCGGTGTACTGCGAAGGTAGCGTCTGCACGGTGACCGAGCACGATCGCATCACCAACAAAGAACTGCTTGAACTGGATGTCGATGTGCTGCTGCCGGCTGCGTTAGAAAATCAAATCACCGAAGCAAATGCGAACAACATCAAAGCAAAGCTAATCTTTGAGCTTGCGAATGGGCCGATTACCTCTGCTGCCGATGCAATTTTAGAGCAGAAAGGGATTTATGTGTTTCCAGATATTCTAGTTAATGCGGGCGGTGTAACTGTCAGCTATTTTGAATGGGTACAGAACCGCAATGGCTTGTACTGGACATTAGGCGAAGTGAATCAAACGCTCCAGCGCAAGATGGTTGAGGAAACAGAGTGCATTTGGTCGATCGCACAAGAACTATCGATTCCCGTCCGAACGGCTGCCTATGTTCATGCCCTGCAACGATTGGGAGAAGCTCTCGATGCCAAAGGGACTCGCAACTATTACACCAGTCGATGAACGACACGCGCCCTTCTCAAGGCGCGGTTTCTGTCGCGGTTTCAGGCATAGTTCTGCGTTAATTTGAATGCTGGCTTTGCGGAGCGCGTCCGAATAGATGCGTCAAGCTTGCAAATCGATCGCGAATCTCATCGCTCAGCATCTCCGATCGATACCGCCAGCCCCAATTGCCTTCTGCTTGCCCTGGTGCATTCATCCGGGCATCGGTTCCTAAGCCCATCAGGTCTTGCAGCGGAATGATAGAGAGTACGGCAACTGAACTCATTGCCACGCGAATCAAATCCCAGTGAATGCCTTGATGACTAATGCAGCCAAGATAGTTCAATAAGTTATCGCGCTCATAGTCTGAAAGCTGCTCATACCAGCCGATCGTTGTATCGTTATCGTGTGTTCCGGTATAAACAAGACAGTTGTGTGGATAGTTAAACGGGAGATAGGGATTATCCGGAGCAGATCCAAAGGCAAAGTGAATGATCTTCATGCCTGGAAACTCAAACTTGTCTCTCAGTTGTTCTACTTCGGGAGTGATTACACCCAGGTCTTCAGCTAAGATTGGCAGCTTACCTAACTTGCGATCGAGCATCTGAAAAAACAACTCTCCTGGTGCTTCGACCCAGTTTCCATTTATTGCCGTTTCTTCACCCTGCGGCACTGCCCAGTAAGCTTGAAAACCGCGGAAATGATCAATCCGAATCCAATCGACTAAATCTAACATAGCTTCAAAGCGCTGCACCCACCACTTGAAGTCAGTCTTTTCAAGGTACTCCCAATCATAGATGGGATTGCCCCAAAGCTGTCCAGTTGCACTAAAGTAGTCCGGTGGAACGCCCGCCATCAGTTCGGGATGACCCGTTTCAGGATCAAGCCTGAAGTTTTGTGAGTTTGCCCACACATCCGCACTATCGTGCGCGACATAGATGGGAATATCTCCAATGATCTGAATCCCATTTTCATTTGCATGTTGTTTGAGCTTAACCCACTGCCGGAAAAACTCGAACTGGAGGTATTTTTGGTAGAAAATCTCGTCTTGTAAGCGTTCTTGAGCGTGTCCGATCGCTTCCGGCTTAAACCGCATCAGTTCCGGTTCCCACTCGTACCAGCTTTTCCCACCGCTTTCTTCTTTCAGCGCCATAAACAGCGCATAATCTTCGAGCCAGTAGGCTTTGCGAGTACAGAACTCAGCAAACTCTCGTTGCTCAGATTCACGATGCTTGAAGGCTTCACAAGCTTTGCGCCACAACGGAGCTTTCGTCGCATAAACGCGATCGTAATCCGTTCCATTCAGCCAGAACTCCGGCAGATTGGCAAAGTCTGATTCTTCTAATAATCCCTGATCGCGCAGCGCTTCTAGACTAATCAACAACGGATTCCCTGCCATTGATGAATACGACGCATACGGTGAATTTCCATAGCCTGTTGGCCCAAGGGGCAACACTTGCCAATACTGCTGACCGCTCTGCACCAAGAATTCAATAAAGCGATGAGCTTCAGCTCCCAACTCACCAATACCAAATCGACCAGGGAAACAGGTAGGATGCAGCAAAACGCCGCTCGATCGTTTCAAAGACATAAAATCAACGCGAGGAAAAGGCTCCCAGAACTGTAACATAGAGCGAAAAGCGCAATCTCTGCCGAAAGAAGAATCAAGATTTATTCGGAAAACGTAAACTTTCTATGGCTCATCGCAATCCCGCTCCCACCGTGGACATCATTATCGAATTAATCGATCGTCCTCATCGTCCGATCGTCTTAATCGAACGCCTCAATCCTCCCCACGGTTGGGCAATTCCCGGTGGATTTATTGATTACGGCAATTCTGCTGAAACGACTGCACACAACGAAGCGATCGAGGAAACCGGACTCGAAATCGAATTGGTGGATCTGCTGGGTGTGTATTCTGCTCCCGATCGCGACGAGCGCCAGCACACGATGAGCGTTGCTTATATTGCGACTGCTAAAGGCGATCCCAGAGCGGGAGACGATGCGAAAACCGTGCGCGTGATCAACATTTGGGAGATCCCACCAAATTTATGCTTTGATCACGATCGCATTTTGCACGATTATTTACAGTACAGAAATTATGGAATGCGTCCAAGGTTATGAAGAAAGTAATTCGGACTGATGCGGCTCCGGCTCCGGTTGGCCCCTACAATCAAGCGATCGTCGCTCAAGGATTAGTCTTTGTCGCGGGGCAAATCTCGCTTGATCCTAGAACGGGTGAGATTGTCGGTGCGGGTGATATTGTGGCGCAAACCGATCGAGCCTTAACCAGCATGAAGGCAATTCTAGAGGCGGCGGGTTCGTCGATGGCAAACGTCGTAAAGACGACGGTGTTTCTGAAAGATATCAATGATTTTGCAGCCATGAATGCGGTGTATGCCAAGTATTTTGAGGAAGAAAGTGCGCCTGCTCGAATTTGTGTGGAAGTCGCACGATTGCCCAAAGATTTGTTGGTTGAAATTGACTGTATTGCAAGCGTAAATAATTAACGGCTTGTCGGTAGGGACGTTCTCACGGAATAGCTCTACAGTTAGAAAACGCGATCGCTGCTTTCTCAACGAGCAAACGATCGCGCTTGATTCGACTAATCCGGCATACTATTCGGTCAAATGGTGTTAAGACTTCTCGACGACTTGAGCGCCGTGTCCGCGTGGATCGCTTGGTTTGGCGCTTGATTCGGTGCTGGCAGGTGAGGAAAACGCCGAAGTTTGTCCGATGCTTTGGGCGTGGGGAAGTTCTGTGCCCATCGATAACGCAATCAAATTCTCTTCTACGATCGATCGCGGTTGCTCACCAATCGCTTGAGCGATCGCATTCCCTGTTTGATTCATATAAACGAAGTGCGGAATGCCATCGACGCGATAATGCAGAATTTCGGGCAGCCACTTGTCGTTATCCACATTCAGCATGACGAAATTCACTCGATCGCCATAGCTATCTTTGAGTGATTTTAGCTCTGGAGCCATTGCCTGACAGCTTGTACACCAATTGGCATAAAACTCCATCAGTGTCGGTTTGCCGTTGGTTAAGGCAACTTCTAGTGGTGTAGAAGCAGCAGACATTTCATTCAGCGAAACGCCTGTCGTTTGAGTGCGGAGTCCAAGCACCATCGCAACAGTAAGCACGATCGCGCTAATCACAATCAGAAAATTGCGGACACGAGCCGCGATCGGGGTTGAAGATTCCATAGCGTTTGTGAGTTCCTATCTTGCTTCTTTTAGTGTACCGAGATTACTGCGTCGGCGAATTCACAAAATCCCATTCCTTCCGGCTGCGCGGTGATGTAGGTTGGTAAGTGCTTTAGTTGCGTTTGATAGCGCTGAATGTTGGCAACTCCGATCGACATAGGAAATTGAGCCGCATCAAATAAACTTTCATCATTTGGACTATCGCCAACAGTTGCAACTTGCTTCAGGTTGTACTGAGGAAATCGATCGCTTAAAACCTTTAATAGTCCCTGTGCTTTGTCTTGTTGCAGTCGTTTAATGTGACATTGAACATTGCTATAAGTGAAGCCAAAACCACGTTTTTGACAGAGCAAGCTTAATTGATTAAGGTCTGAAACTGCTAACCCAGCAACATCAAATGTCCAATCGGTAAGACGAAACGCATTATCACTGGATTCTTGAATCTGTGGAAACTGCGATCGTAGTTCTAAAAACATTTCTGCTAACTTCTGGCGATGCACTTTCAAGTCCGCGATCGGCACTAATAATTCTTGTGTTTCACCTTGATAAAACAATCCGCCGTTTTCGGCGATCGCCCCTACGATCGGTAAGTAATGGACTAAACCATTCACCCAACCCGCTGATCGTCCAGTTACAATCAGCACCGCAACTCCGGCTTGATTCAGCCGATCGAAGACTTGTAACAGTTGAGGCGTAAATTTTTGATTGATGGTTAACGTTCCATCCATATCAGTTGCAATGAGTTGAATTGACTGCAAATCGGGAGCGCTACTGAGCGGAATCATCGTTAGCTGCCTCGCATTGACTCCTTAATTCTTTCATGTTGTAGAAACACTGAAATATTTACTCTGGTTTCTGGGCACTCTGAAACCGACGATTCTCGCCCTGAAAAAGTCCTATGTCACCTCACGCTTATCCCCTGCTTGCTCAAGCTGCTGTCAAAACTCAGCCCGCACCTAAGCCACAAGTTCAAACTGGGGCAAACATTTGGATGACGACTTCGGGGGCGCTGTTTTTGATGCTTGTTGTGTTAGGAATTCTCTCCACAATCCAAGCTAGTAAGCTGAAAAAACAAGTGAAGTTTGAGATGCTCAAAAATCGCGAGTATCAGAAAAAATTGAAATATGCGGTAGAAACGATCGGCAAAATGGAGCGCAACCCCGATCTGATTCACTCGCGCGAATTTAACCTCGATTATCTCCGGATGCGAATGGCGGAAGAAGTGTTTCACTTTGCGATCGTCAATCAAATTAAGATCCGCGTTAAAGATAAAATCACGGTCGCCCTGCGTCCGACCCAAGCCAATCAAGGCGAAATTGGCATTGCCAGCACAGGTCGCCAAGTCGATGAAATCTTTGACGTGCTATACAAAACAGGTGAGACGGCACAATCGACTAGAGTTTTGTTCCGCATTCAAATCAAGATTCTGAAGCTTCCAACTCAGCCTACTTCAGTCACCATTAATCAGATTATTGATTGCTTTGAAACCTTCCTCAGCCCAACCCACGAGAATGATACGTGGCAACCTGCGGTACAAGGCAGAATTGCCAATATGCGCTGGGATCAAAACGCTAAACCAACGCCATTGCTGGTGCTAGAGCAAACGCAAGAAGGCTCAAACGTGACGTTTAGAACGACTCGCATGGCGAATAACTCGTGATGTCGTCTAAGCTTCTAGTGTAGTTTGAATCCGCAAAATCCCAGAACTGCCGTCTTTGCCGTTGGAGTCCTCGATCGGTTGCTGTTGTCGCTCCGATGTTGCTTTTGCTAACAAGTTATACTTTCCAGCTTGATCCGGCTTCCACAAATAGCGCCACAGCGTCCATTCATGCGGTGATTCTGGACGATTTTGTTCCGCAGTTTGCCAGGTTGAACCATTGTCCGTACTGATTTGAATTGATCGGATTGGAGTCGATCGATCCAGCGCAACCCCCGCAAGCATTACGCCCTTCTCCCAGTTATCGCGGCTCAATGTTACTTGATGGCGCTTATTCCACACTCTCGAATCTTGCACCTGACGCATCAATGAATGCGTTGGTATCTCAGCCGTATTTGACCAGCCTTGGTTCTCCCAAAATCCGGTTTTGGTTTTCGCGATCGCCTCAATCCCGACAATCCATTTCGGTTGCTTCTGCCCAAAATGTCCCGGAATCAGAATTCTCACTGGATAGCCATGTGCCGCCGTCAACGGCTCACCATTCATCCGATGTACCAATCGCACTTCTGGACGCATCACTTCCGCCACAGGCAGCGTCGTTTCGTACCAATCTGCGCCCTTCATCGCAATCTCGATCGCGCTCGATTTCACACCTGCCCGTTTGAGAAAGGGTAAAAGCGGTGTGCCTGTCCACCGTGCATTTCCGATCAAATTCCCACCTGCCGGATTTCCGATACATTCCATCGTCAGGTAAAACTCTTCCTGCGGTGCATTCAGAATGTCTTGTAGGGTGAGTGTAATCGGCTGATTGACTTCTCCTGTAATTTTGAGTTGCCATTTCTCTGCATTCACCTGAGAAGCCAGCGCATAAGACTGCACATAGAACTCATCAATCGGTGTAATCAAATGATCGGGGAGCGGTGCAGTGGGATCGATCGAAAACAACAGATCCATTGCCTTAGCCTGACAGCCGCCCAAAACGCTGGCTGCAATCAAGCCACCTGATGTTTGTCCCAACAGCCTTAAAAGTTCTCGACGGTTCACGGAATTTTAGCGATCGACAGTGAGATTATTCTAGTCTCTGCTGACCGCCCGAAAAAGCGTCTGCATAAATCTGCTCAAGTAGAAATCCAGTGATACAGTTGATTAGCATCATTTCTTTACCGAGCTATGAGCTTACCGCTTTCTGATGGCACGATCGTTCAAAATCGCTACCGGATTCTTCGAGTCTTGGGGCAAGGCGGTTTTGGGCGGACTTATCTCGCACAAGACACGAATCGGTTTAACGAAATCTGCGTTCTCAAAGAATTCGAGCCACGATCGCAAGGCTCAAAGTACGCTCAAAAAGCAGAAGAACTATTCACCCGCGAAGCTAAAGTCCTGCATCAACTTCATCACCCGCAGATTCCGCAGTTTCGCGAGTTGTTTCAGGTGAAAACGCAGAGTCGAGAGCTATTGTTCTTAGTGCAAGACTATGTGGAAGGAAAGACTTACGAAGAACTGCTCAACGATCGCCGCAATCAACATCTCACTTTTAGCGAATTAGAAGCAGTTCAACTGCTGCAACAGCTTTTGCCGGTTTTGGACTACATTCATCAAGCAGGCATTGTGCATCGAGATATTTCACCCGATAACATTATTTTGAGACAGTGGGATCAAAAGCCTGTCTTAATTGATTTTGGTGTAGTGAAAGCGGCGGCAACTCAAGCCGTTCATTCGGCTCAAACGCTGGTCGGAAAGCCGGGATATGCACCGATCGAACAGCTTCATAAAGGCAGCGCCGAACCGAGCAGCGATCTTTATGCATTAGCGGTGACGATCGTGGTTCTGCTCACCGGACGAGATGCTCAATCCCTGTTTGATCCACGTGATCTCACTTGTCAATGGAAACAGTATGCAAATCCTTCTGCGCTGTTCGCTCAAGTGATCGATCGCATGTTGAGCAATCGACCGAGCGATCGTTATCATTCCGCTCGTGAAGTCTTGGATGCGCTGTCGATGGTTTCTCCAGGTGTCCTAATTCCTGCTGTGCTGCCGCAACCGACTCGATCGACGCATCAAGGAACGGTTGCACTTGCAGGAAGACATCCGCGCCGATCAACGATCGCCACAACTGGAAATTATCCTCGCCCTTGGTTTGAGGCTGCTTTTGATTTACCGTTAGCTCTAATCAAATTTACCTACAGAACGCTTAAGGCAGTGTTCCGCCTGATGTTTGGCATTGTTCGCTTTACGGTATTTGGCATCTTCAAGTTTATTTTGAAGCTGTTGTTTTGGATTCTCGCGCTGTTTAGCCTGATTTGGCTTGTGCCGCAAGTGTTTCCCTATGTCGCAAAATCAGTTCCCCGGCTTGATCAAGTCATGCCGAAACCGACAACAGTGCAGGCGATCGACTATGCAGCAGAATGTCAAAAGCTTGGCATTGATTACAGTGAGTTTATTGTTCAAGTGAACGAGGAATTCTATCGCAAGTATCCCGATCGACGCGGCAAACCGTTAAATCAAGGTCAAGCCGATCAAAGACTTCGGAGCGAATGGCATCGAATTGCTCAGAATCTCTTAAATCAGAAATCAGGTCGTAAATCTCTCAACAAAGTTGCAGAGTATTAATAAACAAGCCCCCGAAACTCTAGATTTCGAGGGCGATTTCATTAGCTGTTTGCGGCTGCGGCATCTGCCGTCTGTGGATCAGGCTTCACACCGCCCATTCTCACCTCAGAACAGAACGATGCCATACTAAACCCGCCAAACCGCTTCAAAATGCTGTGACGTAACCGTACATTCGGGCTTTCAAACCACAGCCGCTCTTTGGAATACATCGTGTCATATTCCGTAATTAGCGTTAATTCGTTGTTTTCAGCCATTTCATAGCGTCCTGCAACCGGAGCCTTCTCTGCATATCCCATTTCTCTAAGAAGTTTGCCCTGCATCGGGTTTTCTGGATCGGCGATCGGCACAAGAACGGTCGATCCAGCGTGCTTTTCTTCGTCCCATTCCATCGTGCCGTCCCAAGTCACACGCGCTCCGCATAATGCCGTCGCTGGATCAACTTCATACATCTGGCAAAGCGCTAGGACTGCCGGGTCAGCTTTATCTAAAAGTTCGATCTCGATCGTGGATTTTCCACCCTCCTGCTGCTTAAACGCGAGATGGTGGCTGGTTCGCATTGACGACCATTTTCCCGCGCTTTGTTCAAAAAACTCAACAATGTCCATGAATCGATCCTATGGCTGGTTTTTATTCACTTTCCTATTCTAAAAGGTTCAGCCGCGTGAAAAATCGAACAGGATGTTAAGTTGAAGATCCGATCGCTAAACAGGAGCGTCCCATGCAAACGCAAGTCAAGCGAGTGTCCCCCGAAGAATATCTAGAGCTTGAGCGCAAAGCCGAGTTTCGCAGTGAGTACCGCAATGGAGAAATGATCCCGATGACCGGAGGAACAGCCAACCACAACACAATCTTTATTAACTGGTGCGCCTTGCTTAAATCTCAGCTACGCGGAAAGAACGCTAAAGTTTTCGGGGGCGATCTACGGCTCTGGATTCCTGACTATCAACTGTATACCTATCCAGATGTGATGGTGATAGAAGGAGCGCCAATCTTTCTCGACGATCGTAAAGATACCGTGACAAATCCCACCTTGATTATAGAAGTGTTATCGAAATCAACAGAAGAGTACGATCGTTCAGCTAAATTCAAGATGTATCGATCAATTCCTCAGTTTCAAGAGTACGTGTTGATCAATCAGTATCAGATTGAAGTCGAACACTATACAAAGACTGCTGAGGGCTGGTTGTTACGCGAGTATGGAGCCGATGCAGAATCAACTGTGCTGCGATCGTTGGGGATTGAACTGACGATCGCAGACCTTTATGAAGGCGTTACTTTTGACCTCGAAAGCTAATTTGCTTTTTTCTCCTTCCACGGTGCGAAGAGAGGCAGCAGCAACAATCCGGGTAATGCCAGAATTGCAGTTAGCAGAAAGAATGCTGTCCAGCCCATTGACTGTGCCCACTGTCCCGAAGGTGCAACCAAAATATCGCGACTAAATGCAGCTAAGCTCGATAACAAGGCGTACTGCGTTGCAGAGAGTCCAGGATTACATAAGCTCATCAAAAACGCCACAAACGCTGCCGATTCTAATCCTGCACAAAAGTTTTCTAAGTTAATTGCCAGAATCATCAAGGGGAAATTTTTTCCAACTTCGGCAAGCAGAACATAAAGCAAATTTCCACTCGCTTGCAGCACCGCAAAAAACCAGAGCGATCGATTCACTCCCATCCGCGTCATAATTGCCCCACCTGCTAGCGTCCCCACAATCACCGCAACAATACTCAATGCTCTCGGCGTGGCTAAATCTTCCGGGCTAAACTTTAAGCCTTTATCCAGTAGAAACGGTGTGGCAACGTTTCGCAGCAGTGAATCTCCGAGCCGATACACCACAATAAACGCAAGAATTGCGATCGCTCGTCCGGCTCCGTTGCGCCCAATAAAATCCTGAAATGGCAATACTACTGATTCTTTTAGCGTCTCAGGCGGTCGAATTTGCGTCGTCGGCTCTGGCGCAATGAGTGAACTAATCACACCGATTGACATCAATAACGCCATAATCACATACACCCACCGCCAAGGCATGACTCCCGCTAGATAAAATGTCACCGCTCCAGCAACTAAAATCGCCAACCGATAGCCAAGCAAAAACACCGAAGCCCCTGCACCCCGTTCGTATTCTTGCAAAACCTCGGTTCGATAGGCATCTGCGACAATATCTTGACTCGCGCTAAAAAATGCCACCACCAAAGCAGCTAAGAAAAACGGGCTAACCGAAAGCGCCCGTATGGTCTGCCAAAACTCGCAAAAGCCTTTGAATACTGCTTGATTTCGACAGACATCTACCGAATTAACCGCGACTTGCTGAAGTTGGCTTGTGTCTTGAAATGCCATCCAGCCGATCGCGAGTAGCAAAATAACCTGACTCACAATCAGCCAGCCGCGTCTGCGTCCAAGCAGCGGGGGCACAAAGCGATCGAGAAACGGCGACCACAAGAATTTCAGCGAATAGGGGATTGCTGCAACGCTAAAGGCTGCAATCACCTTCAGATCGACTCCTTCTTTACTTAACCAAGCCTGAAGCGGATCTTTTCCGGTTAAGTAAAACGGCAAACCAGATGAGAAGCCGAGCAAAATCAGAGCCGCCATTTTTCGACTCTGAAAGACTCTGAGATAGGGTTGAATATTCACGGGGATGAAGCGCCGAATCGAGAACGTTAGCCATCATCGCACAGACAGCGCAATTTGAATTTTTCGATCGCACAACCTCTAAGATTGTTCCGTCATTGATCTTCGTTCAACAAATCAATATGGCAAATGTTGAATTTACCCGATGCCGTAGAGACGCAATTAATCGCGTCTCTACCATTCACGCATTGATCCGTAATCTAACAAAATTGGAAAAAACGGGAACATCAAATCGCAACGTCCCCCATTTATTTGTTCATTCTAGAATTTGGTTAGTTTAGATTTTCCCGTAACCGCGCCAAACACCAACTAGAACTCCTTGAATCTCAACTTCCGAAGCAGGAACCTCGGTCATTGGATACAGCTCACGATTGGGATTGCCGGGTTTGAGAATGACTTTATTGCCTTTGCGCTCAAAATATTTCAGCGTGGACTTACCTTGATGGTGTGCTGCGACGATCGTGTCATTTTTGACCGTTTTCGGATCACTGACGGGCTGCAAAATCACAATATCGCCGTCATCAATAAGGGCATCAATCATGCTGTGACCGCGGACTTTCAGCGCAAAATGATTCGGCTTCAGCAGCAAATTCGACAAATCGAGGTACTCAACTTCGACATCTGGGAAGGTTTCTACCAAGCTCGTTGCCGCGATCGCGCCCCGAATGGGAACTCCCTGAGGTAGCGGATTAAGAATGCGAATTGTACGGGCTTGTCCCTCTGTCCAGCCGATGTAGCCCTTGTTGCGGAGATGCTCTAAGCGGCTTTGAACCGGAGCCGGAGACTTGAGATTCATCGCGGTCATCATTTGCCGAATCGATGGAGCGTGTTGGTGGTCGCGGATGTATTCGACCAGCCAGTCGTAAAGTTGTTGTTGGGCTTCGGTAAGGGGTTCCATAAACTCCTACAGAGATGACGAAGAACTAAAGTATTTTAGAACACTTGTATCACGAATTTGCACACTCGTCTAGTAAATTTGTTTATTATTTTAAGAACATTTGTATCTTTAATTCTGTCATTTGTCGAGCGATCGCGAGTTGTAGAATTAGGAACGTTAATGAAATCCTAAATTTAGATATGACAGCTACTCGCGAAACCAAGCCTAGTTTGACTTCCCGGATTGTCAACGGCATTTTATCGATTCCGCCTGTGTTTAATTTGGCGAGGGTTCGCGCTCGAAACATGATGATGAAACGCGCAGAATCAATTGGAGTTCCTTGGACAAAGATTGTTGCCGATTTGCAAGCGCGAGATTGGTCAAAAGAATTTGAAAGAGTTAATAATCCGGAGTTGAAATATCCCGAATATTATTTGCGTCCGTTTCATGCGTATGAAGCCGGGAATTTAGGGTGGGAACCTGCAACGGAAGTGGAAGTTGCAGCGTATGCGGTTCATGCTCGAATTTGGCAAGATGCTGGCAAAGATGGCGATCGCCGATTGCGGCAGAGTTATCACGATGTTTTGAAAGCTGAGATTTCAACTGCACCCAAAGATATTATTGACTTCGGGTGCAGTGTGGGAATGAGCACCGTGGCGCTGCAAGAAACGTTTCCGGGTTCAACGGTGACAGGAGTGGATCTTTCGCCCCATTTTTTAGCCGTGGCTGAGTACCGTGTCGGAAATCGTCCCGATGTCCATTGGCGACATGCTGCGGCTGAATCGACGGATTTACCGGCGGGTTCGTATGATTTAGTTTCGGCTTGCTTGCTGTTTCATGAATTGCCCCAGGATGCGGCGATCGCAATTCTTCAAGAAGCAAGAAGATTGCTGCGTCCGGGCGGTCATCTTGCGATTATGGATATGAATCCGCGCTCTGAAGTTTATGCAAAAATGCCGCCGTATATCCTGACCTTACTGAAAAGTACAGAGCCGTATTTGGATCAGTATTTTGCGTTGGATTTGGAGGGGGCGATCGTACAGGCAGGATTTGCTCAACCGTCACTCACTTGCAATTCCCCGCGTCATCGTACTTTGATCGCTCAAGCGTGTTAATCGATGCAGCTTTGGATTGATACGTTTTCTTACCGCAATCGACTACGGAGATTACCCCCGCAACAGAAGGTGCTGTTTGCGGGGATTGTTCTACTTTTTGCATTGATTACTCGCCCGATCGTTCAGTGTGCAATCGCGCTATGGATGAGCGTATGGATTGTGAATTATGCCGGAATTCCGAGCAAGATTTACGGGCGAATGTTGAGTGTCGCGATCGCGTTTTGGTTTACAAGTATTCCTGCATTGTTGATTGCTGGTGTTGCTTTATCTGAACGGTCAAGAATTCAGACAGATGTGTTATCGGGTTTCTCAATTGGTTCACATTACCTGTATCTGAGTCAGCAAGGGATGTTACAAGCAGGGTTGATTTTTACGCGCACGATCGCAACAGTTTCGTCCTTATATTTCCTATTATTAACAACTCCCCTTTCAGAGATATTAAAGGTAATGCGTCAAGCAAGATGCCCGGAAATATTAACTGAATTATTATTACTGATGTATCGATTTATTTTTATTTTGCTGTCTACTGCAAATCAACTTTGGATGGCTCAACATTCACGAAATGGATACTGCACCTATCAACGCTGGTTTTATAGTTTGAGCCTTTTGGTGAGCCAACTTTTTCGTAAGACAATGGAAAACTATCAGCAATTTGTTTTATCAACGGCTGCAAGAGGCTTTAATGGGACATTTCGAGTTTGGTCGCCGCAGCAATATCAACCTTCACGACGATATACGATCGAAGCTGGTTTCGGCTGCTTTCTGCTTTTACTGAGCCTATGCTTTTAGAATTTCGCGAGATTGACTATACATATTCAGGTGTAACAGAGCCTGCAATTCGAGGCTTAACGCTGCAAATTCCGAGCGCAAAACGAATTGCTTTAATCGGTCAAAACGGCTGCGGCAAAACGACCTTATTTCTACTAGCAAATGGGCTATATCAACCGCAGAATGGCGAAATTTATTGGCAAGGAGAACGGCTGAAATACGATCGACGATCATTAATTAACTTACGGCAAAAAGTTGGCTTAGTCTTCCAAAACCCCGAACAGCAAGTCATCGCTTCAACCGTAATTGAAGATATTTCCTACGGTTTATGTAATTTAGGTTGGAAAGATTCACAAATTGAAAGCGCGATCGCTCCGGTGCTCAATGAATTCGGTTTAACTGAATTCGCAAATCGCCCAATTCACCAGCTAAGTTTAGGGCAAAAAAAGCGCGTTTCTCTTGCAGGTGTAATGGTTTTGCAGCCTGAATTACTGCTGCTGGATGAGCCAACAGCTTATCTCGATCCGCTCCATACTCGCGCCCTTGCTCAAAGCTTAGAAAACATTCACGCAGCAGGAACCACGATCGTTATGGCAACTCACGATCTAGAGTGGGTGTATCGCTGGGCGGACTGGGTGATTGTACTTGATCAAGGGACATTAGCCCTTGAAGGAACACCCGAAGCTGTGTTTGCAGAAACAGAAAAACTTGAATTGCTGCAACTTGGAGTGCCGCTTACGGTGAAATTGCTTGCGTTGCTAGATACGTTAGAACAACAAGAAAGCCATTCAGTGATAGAAACGGTGCGCGCTCAATTGCTTGGTTCTAGAAAATCCTGAATTAAGTGATTAGAGTTCCTTAATTCAGGATCTCTAGATTGTTCAAACCCTATTTTTGATTTGAGCCAGTGTGTTTCGATAGCCTTCCGCATCGCCTTTTTGTAGATATAAATCGGCTGCTCGTTGCAGATCCGCGATCGCGCTCTGCCGATTCCCCATCCGCTTTAGCAAGACACCTCGGTGATAAAACGCTTGCGCTCGGCTCGAATCCAGGCTAATCGCTTGGCTAAAATCCGCGATCGCACCCTGCAAATCTCCGGTCTTCATTCTCGCTTCGCCGCGATTTTCGTAAGCATCTGGATTGCTGCTATCGGCATCTACAGCAGCACTAAAATCTTGAGTTGCTCCAGAGCGATCGCCCAGTTTCGCTCTCAATTCTGCCCGTTGAGATAGCGCTGCTGCAAAATTCGGCTGAATTTGCACCGCCTGAGAATAATCGGCGATCGCGCCTTGTTTATCGCCACTTGCTGCCCGCACATCTCCCCGGCTCTTCATTGCCGGAGCAAAGTTTGGATCGAGCTTTAACGCTTGGTTGTAGTCTGCGATCGCGCCTTCGGAATTGCTGAGCGCAGCGCGAATCATGCCACGCTGATGGAAGAAAGCCGCCTGATTTGGATTGAGCGTGGTGAGTTTGGTTAAGTCCGCTTCAGCCGCTTCCAGAAAGCCGAGTTTTGCATTCACCTGAGCGCGGTTGTAGTAGGCATCGGCTAACATCGGTTTGAGCCGGATTGCTTGAGAAAAATCTGCGATCGCGCTGTCTGAGTCTCCGATTTCATGCTGAATGGTGCCACGGGCAACAAAGGCTTCAGCAGAATTCGGCTGCAACTTAATCGCTTCGTTTAGATCAGTCAGTGCCGCTTGACGATCGCCCTTGCGTAACTTGACAAAGCCCCGATTTACCAAAGCAGGCGCAAACTTCGGCGCAACTCGTAACGCCTGGTCAAAATCCGCGATCGCTTCATCCCAGCTTTGCAGTTGAGTCCGAATATACCCGCGATTCACGTAAGCAGTGGCTAAGTTGGGATTGAGCTGGATGGCTTGATTTAAGTCCGCGAGTGCAGCATCGGTTTCTCCCAAGCTAAATCGCGCACTACCCCGATGCGCGTAGATCATCGCATCGGTCGGATTCATCCCTGCGGCTTGGTCGAGGTCTTGAATTGCGCCTTGATGATCGCCAAGCTGCGATCGCACTGCCCCCCGACTCACATAAGGACTGCTCCAGCTCGGATTTAGTCGAATTGCCTGATTGTAAGACTCTAGCGCATCACGATATTTGGCATCGCGGACGCGATTTTCGCCCTGGCTGAAAAAGTTTTTGGCTTGCTGAATTTGCTCTGCTGCCTCCGGAGTCGGCTTTGGCACATCAGGTTTGGCATCTTGAGCCAATGCAGGAACGGCAGCAAGCCCGATCGCGGCAATTGCGGCGGTGAGATGACACGAAGAACGACGAATAAAACGCATAATTTGAAACCTGCTTCTCGCGGAGTAAGGTTTTTCCTAGCCTTCCCCAGAAGCAGGTTTCAAATTACACAGTACAATCGGAATTTACGGATGTGGTTTGCTAAGTTGGGATTAATTCTCCGGGTCTGAGCTTCGCCCACTTTCCTTTTTCCTCTTTGAAGCTGAGGCAACCGACGACATCCCACTCCATTTCGATGTGATCCCCGCGATCGCGAATATTGACATTGATCGTCGGTTCAATTGCCTCAAAATTGGGGGTTTCGGTCAAATGAGGCTGTTCGTGCTGAGTTTCGACCGCATTGTAGGTAGTGCAGCGATCGACATAATGGCAGTTTACGCAAATACACATGGTTTCCAGTTCCTCTGCATCACAATAGAGGGGTGGGTTGCTTGCTTTTCTGCTACTCTAGCTCAGGCACACTCAATTGATCACCCCAAATAGGTTGATTTATGTTGCGCTCGAACGGTGGAAAGCTTTTCTCCGACTCGGTTTTTTTGTTAAAGTACGACTTCGATCTAGGTTAGCTCCGCGTGAATTTGCAGTTAGAACATTATCGCAACGTGGCATTGGTTTCGTCGGCCCTCTCTCCGGAAACATGGCCCTTCAGTCTAAAGTGGTTGCCTAAGTCCGCGAGTCTAGTCGGCGGTACGGTACGAGATGCGCTGCTTGATCGTCATTCTGAATATCTCGATCTCGATTTTGTCCTGCCGAGTGATGCCGTTGAGACGGCACAGGCGATCGCTCGGCATTATCGTGCTGGATTTGTGGTGTTAGATGCAGAGCGCCAAATCGCCCGCGTCGTGTTTCCACAAGGGACGGCGGATTTTGCGCTTCAGGTGGGAGAAACGCTAGAAGACGACTTACGGCGACGAGATTTTACCGTGAATGCGATCGCCTACAATCCCCACACCAAAGATTTGCTCGATCCGCTGCACGGATATGAGGATTTGCAGCAAAAGCGCCTCAGAATGGTGTCGGTTGAGAACTTGTCAGAAGATCCGCTCCGCCTGCTAAGAGCTTACCGCCAAGCAGCTCAGCTTGGATTTTCGCTAGAGTCCGAAACCCAAGCCGCAATCCGCCAGCTGGCATCGAATCTGAGCAGAATTGCGGCTGAACGGGTGCAATCTGAGCTGAACTATCTCTTAGGAACGGCACGCGGCACAAGCTGGATCAAAACTGCTTGGAAAGATGGTGTGTTGCACGACTGGTTTCCGGGTGCATCGCCGGATCGCCTCGCGCAGATTGCCGCGATCGATCACGTCACTGTGCATTTGCAAGAAACCTGGACGGAGCTTTGGTCAGAACTGAGTCGGACAGTGCGTGGCACTCCTAAGGCGTCCGAAGCGAAAGGATCAGTCCGAACTTGGGTGACGATCGCGAAACTTGCGAGTCTTTTGCCTGATGATCCCGAAGCGGCTGAGGCGCAATTGTGGCGGTTGAAATACAGTCGTGCAGAAATTCAAGCGGTGTGTACTGTTTTGAAAGCGCTGCCGCAGTTGAAATCGGGAGCAGCAATCTCCGATTGGTCGCTGGCGGAGCAGTATCAATTTTTTCAAAGGGTGGGTGCGGTGTTTCCGGCGATCGCGCTGCTTGGGTTTGCGATTCAGCTTCCGGTTGAAGGCGTGGCAATGCTAATCGATCGGTTCCTTGATCCCGCTGATCCCGTGGCACATCCGAGCCCAATTTTAACCGGACAGGATCTAATCAGTGCGCTCCAGATTCCACCGAGTCCAAAAATTGGAAAACTTTTGGCGGCGCTGCAACTTGCACGAGCCGAGGGCAAAGTTTCCAGCCGTGAGGAAGCGATGGAACTGGCGCGGTTATTGATTTGAAATTTAACTTCTGCGATCGGGCTTTCACGTTAAGCTGTAGTCTGGATTCCGTTAACGATTTGATTACAGCAAAAGACTGGCAAAACTTCTCAGTTATGGAATATAATCGTCAACTGTGTCTAAATTCAGCAAAGACTGTGACAAAGTAAGGGGTAAACAATGGCTAAACGCCGCAACCAGAAGAAAGAAAAAGCTCTGCGTAACCAAGCATACGCACGTAAATTTCGTAAGCGCACGAATACGGGACGTTTTGGCAATCGGGGCAGACGATTTGATGGCAACCGCGATGAGTCTGAAGGTGATCAAGGCGAGAATCGGGTCGCTGAAGGCGCTGCGGATGTTTAGGCTTGTATGAAGCTTCGTCTGTAGCGTCGCTCGACAACTGTTCGCATTAGCTTATGAATAAGTTCACGACGGTATCCCTCGACTCAGGCAGTTGAGGGATTTTTGATGGAAGAGATGCTGTAGCGAGTATTCAGGAATTTGGGGTAAAGCTTCCAAGGCGATTCTAATCCAACTGTCTGCACTCAAACAAACTGCGTGCTATCCTAAATTCATACAGTTTGAATCCAAACAATTTAGGTAAAATAAATCTTGGAGGTCTCTATGCTGACGCTTCGCAAATCGAACGATCGTGGACACGCCAATCATGGCTGGCTGGATTCCTACCACACTTTCTCATTTGCGAACTATTACGATCCATCCCACATGGGATTTCGCAAACTGCGCGTGATTAATGAAGACCGCGTTGCCGGAGGGGGTGGCTTTGCTCCACATTCTCACCGAGATATGGAAATTATTACCTATGTGCTGGGAGGTGCATTAGAACACCAGGACAGCATGGGGAATCGCGAGGTCATTCGTCCGGGTGAAGTGCAGCGCATGACGGCTGGAACAGGAGTAACTCACAGCGAATACAACGCTTCTAAAACCGATCCAGTTCATCTTCTGCAAATCTGGGTGTTACCGGAACGATCGGGCTTAACCCCTGGATATGAGCAAAAGTTCTATCCCCCTGAAGAAAAGCGCGGACAACTGCGACTAATTGCCTCACGCGATGAGCGGAATGGTTCCGTAACCGTGCATCAAGATCTAAATTTGTACGCAACGGTCTTAAGCAACGGTGAGAAATTGACACATCCGATCGCGCCTGATCGCCATCTTTGGGTGCAAATTGCGCGGGGATCTGCGACTGTGAACGGCGAAGTGCTGACGGATGGAGACGCAGTAGCGATCGCAGCGGAACCGACGTTAGAGCTAATCGGACAAGCGGATGCCGAAATCCTAGTGTTTGATTTGGCTTAGTCGTTTGCAGCATCCCCTAAAAATGACGATCGCCCGAATTCGATTGGCTACTCATCGGGCGGTCGTATATCTCTTGTAAACACAGCTCAGCGAACTATCTCTACGTTGTCGAATGCAGAGGTTGAATGCAGAGTCGTATCCCATCTACAAATTGCGCTGGAACTCCTCCAGAGTATCGATCAAATTCACCTGACACTGCATCGGCAGCAAATCGAGCAGCGGAACCTCTCGCTTCCCACCGCCTAACTTTACCGGGATGTTTTGAACGATCTTGAGGACTTCATCTTCTTGAATTGTCTTTCCACCGGAAATCAGGGGGAAAAGCCGCTCCGCTAAAAGGGTATGTAAATGAGCATCATTGAGATAAAGATGCCATTTTGCGACATCAATATAGACAGATTCACCAATCTCGGCAGCTAATGCCTCGATCGTTTCTGAGGTACTAGAGGTAGCCATATGTTTATAATCGGGTTCAATTCTTTAACCGTACTAGGTTAAGGAAGCCGAAATCTCCTACCTCTTGGTTGATTTTGATGGTTTTTCTTTCGGTTTAAATCCGGTTGCTTTAGAAGTTGCAGGAATCGGTGTATCAGAATAGTCCGCGATCGCAAAAACATAAATCGCATGAGCTACCAATGCGGCAAACCAGCCGCTTGTAACCCAAATTGACCAATCCCAATCTGCCTGCTGAAGCGTTCGGAAAAACCAAATTCCCGAATTAGTCGCAGCAAATAAAGCAACATGGGTTGCAAAGGTCATACGATCGTCGAGTTGACGATAATCAGCATCTTTGCGATCGGGAACGCGAGACCAGCGAGGAGGCATAAGATTTCAAGATGAGTAGACAGACTTCTTCATTTTTGCACTTCCAACCCTAGACAAGAGCGCTCTTTTTGAAGTTTTCGAGAGGAATCTTTTGTAACGAATCCTTTCGACCCAAGTTTGGTAGGATATTCATGACTTTTAACTAAATTATGAATTTAGCCAGCCCAAGGAGCTAATAGGGAAAGTTTGGATATGGTTGCTTCTCCCGGTTCTCTTAATTCAACCGCTATTCCGATTCATATTCTGCTAGTCGAAAACAACCCTGATGATGCAGTTCTCATTCGCCGCACGTTTCTTCGAGCGGGGAGAAATGATTGGAAGCTGGCGCAGGTTGAACGGCTGGACGAAGCGATCGCCATCTGCAAAGAATATTACTCCCAAACCGGAAAAAATTTTGACGTGATTTTGCTGGATCTGCGGCTTCCCGATTCGTGCGGTCTAGAAACCGTTGTCAAATTCCGCCGAGCAGTCCCGGATATTCCTATCGTCGTCATTACTGGGGTACGTGACGACGATTTGGCAATCGCATCGATCCGGGCGGGTGTGCAGGACTACCTCAGCAAAGATGAGATTACTATTCAGCAGCTTTTGCGATCGGTGCGATTTGCGATCGAGCGAATGCGTCAATAACTTAGAGATGACATAACTCTTGGATAGCTCGAAGACTGCTTTCAACTTTGCTAACCGTTGGTAAGAGTTGCTAAGCCTGTAAAAGTTTCTGCCAGAGTTCAATCACTTCTTTTAGTTGAGCAGGTAACTCATTGTGCAATGGGTTTGCATACTCGATCGCTGTATTGCCGTGAGTCAGCTTGATTGTGTCAAAATCGGCTCCACGATCGGAAAAATAACGCAGTCGATTCAGGTGATCGAATCGCTGCTGGCGCACTTGCTCTAGAAAGGTATTCACCTGTTCACGAGTCAATCGCTTAACGATAACTGGAGTTGATCGAATGTTCGGGGCGATCGTTTGCCGAGTCACAATGCCTTCGGAGTTGAGCTTTGTAATCGTGGTGATGTTGGCAATGCCTCCCTCGGAGACAGATTGGAACACGATCGGTTCTTCAGGGTTGCTTGTCCCATCTTCTGGGGTGGTGAAGCCTAGCTGAAGCCTTGGTGACGGGTTTGTTAGGCTTGCGGTCTGATTCAGCCGCAGTTGGGAGCCATTTTGATTCGTGTGGTAGACCCAGCTGCGTTGTTGTCCTGTGACGATGACTTGCCAACCGGGAAGCGCAATCATAGTACAAAAGGCGTTGGGTGCAGGCAATCCAAAACAGCCATTCCAGGTGCGGGCTTGTGCGGCTGAAATCTTCAGTTGTGAAGCTGGGATTCTAAAGGTTCTGGCGATCTCACGCTTGACTCGTCGCGCTACCGCAGCAGGCAGCCCATTAGAAGAATTTGCAGTCTCTTTGTCTGCGGTTGCTTGAATCTGTGCTGGAGTTTTAGCGCTGATTGAAGCTTGAGGTAAGGCTGCACTAAATAAAACTGTTCCTGCTAAGAGAACTGCTGAGTATCGTTGCAGTAGGGTTTTCATTGCATTTGTCCTAGATTGAGAGGGTGCGATCGGAGTGATCCGAGTGTCCTAATTCTGGCGGAGAGGTAAGAAGATCAGAGGAGCAGTTACAGAATTAGAAACCTATTCAAAGGACAAATGCAGCGATCGTGCTTTACGTAGTTGCATTATCGCTCTACGGTGAGGATTCGGGATTCGTTGCCTTTAGGTCTCGCGAACCGCTTTTGTTTAATTAGCAAGTGCATTCAAATCATTTTTGAAATAGGTAAGTGATCAATTCGTCACGGCTTAAACCTAAATGAGCGGCGACATCTCTCAAAATTGCAGAAAGGGTTCCGACTTTAAGCGGATTGTGGGCAGGAACTGTAATATGATGCTCTCCATTTCGCTCTGTGGTTAAGCGCAGATGGCTACCAGTTTGATGATCGATAGTGTAGTCGAACTGTTCAAGCAGCTTGGCAAGTTCTAAGCCAGAGAGGTCACGAGGGAGTTTCACGAAGCAATGACCTCATCTCGCACGAAATGTAGACGAATTAATTTTGGGCGGTCTTGCTCGTCTGGGAAGTGACATCGGACAGCATCGCGGATCTCTTCACGTAGGCGAGCGACATCATCGGCTTCCGTAAAGATCGATTCGCCTAATGCACGGGCAGTATAGCCTCCTTCGGGTGCATCTTCGATGAGAAATACGATTTCGGTTGTCATGTGCGATCGCGCTTTTATCAACAAGTTACTTATACAAGTTTGGCAAGTCTTGAAGCAAACGATCGCGCTATTCATCCTGAACTGTGAGCATTCGGGATTCGATCGCTAAGTCTGTGTAAATTGGTCAAGTAATGCTTGAATCAAACTGGCAGAAGCGCGAAAAGATGTTTGTTTTAGTCGAGCAATTGCAGAGGGAAAATCGATCTTTCCTTGCTGTCCTGCTTTAACTAAGATTCCTAAAACACCAACGATCGCAAGTCCTCGCTTCGAGGCAATATTTCTTGCAGCCCGATCGTCAAGAAGAATGAGATCAGCCTGCAATTCTTCTGCTAATGCAATTGCGTCTCGCTCTCCTGGATCGAGTTCATCTGCGAAAAGATTAGTTGCGGTGGTTATTGCTTTAATTTCTAACCAACTCGGAGGTTGAGCAATCCAAGCTTGAACGATCGAGGGCGATTTTGAAGCAGCTAACTCATCTCGAATGGTTTCAGGAATGATGACGCGATCGTATAACTCCGGTAACAAGTCGATTAGATTGATCAGCAGCAGGTAGCAGAGGGTAGAAGTATCAGAGATAACGATCATGTCTGCGCTAAATTCTCTTCTTGGTGAAGGGTTTCTAACGTCTCTAGATCTTGTTGTAAGTCGGATAAATCATAGTTGAGATCGACCGATCGTTCTTTGAAAAACGTATCGAGTTCAAGCTGAGTCTCAAATCCGAGCAATTCTCTGGCTTTGCCTGAACTAATTCGTGCGGTTCGATAGGCTTCAATCACGCACAGTTCGAGCATTTTTCGCTCTAAATCCTCTGAGTTGATTTGTAGCTGATGGGCTAATGTGTCAGGAATTTCGATCGTAATTTGCATTGTTTTTTACAAGGATAGAGGCGCAGTCACTTTTGAGAGGCTGCTTATACGATTTTGGCAAGAAATTCGTTAAATGATGACGATCGCACTATTCATCCTGAACGGTGAGCATTCGGGATTCGTTATAAACCAAGCAAGGCAAGAAGTGATGGAGGATCGATCGCGTTTAGGTGGTTAATTTGTTGAAAGTCTCGAAGGTTGTACGTTGCGAAATGATCGATTTGTGACTCTAGAACCAAAGCAGCGAGCCGCAGATCGAAAATCTTGGCTGAAGTGATATTGCGAATTACGGCTAAGTCTAAGAGGCGATCGATAGTCGAGAAATTAGGGTAAATAACTTCAAAGCTTCCATTGAGATAGGTTGACTTGATTAATGTTTGTGCTTGTTGAGGCGTGAGCGCATTTCCGGTCATGGCGACTGAATTGGTGAGAATTCGGTAAAGCTCAATGATGTTCTGTTCGGCTAAGACTCCCTGAATATTCTGCTGGAAGGCTTGGAGTAATAAAGCGGCGGAGTCACTGTGATAACGAGAGGCAGTATCATGAGCGTAAACTAAAACATTCGTGTCAAATAGAATTCGAGTCTTGCTCATAAATGCGATCGCGCTCAAGATATTCGTCTTTGATGCCGAAGTTGAAGGTCGGGAAGGGAAGCGCTTGCTTCGGAGCAGGGGTAACAGACACTTCGACTTCATCCCCGTCTTGTAGGTTGTCAGGAAGGGGATCGATTAGGATGATTGTTTTGTTTTTGATGTAGCCTTTCATTGAGTTGGGGGTGCGATCGCGCTTTTATCAATCAGTTACTTATATAAGTTTGGCAAGTCTTGAAGCAAACGATCGCGCTATTCATCCTGAACGGTGAGCATTCGGGATTCGATCGCGTTCCACACCTGCGGCGACACTCGCAAGGCAGCTTCTTTGCAGCGAATCATGAGTTCGTTGACATAGAGATAATTGTTGAGTGACTCGATTTCTTTTTCGGATAGTTCAAGCCATTCGGGATTGAGATGGAGAGCATTGTACCAAGCTTGACGAATGCGATCGGCAAAAGCTAGACGCTCCTCTAATGGTGCATTATCGCTGGAAACAGCCTCTCTCATTGCTTCAAGTTGGTTGACTAAAACTTGGAAATCAACAGAGGTGAAAATCTGGTCGAGGTCGCGGGCGTGGTCGAGGTCGAAGTCGTGGTTGAGGTTGAGGTCGCGGGCGCGGTCGAGGTCGAGGGCGCAGGCGAGGGTGAGGGCGCAGGCGAGGGTGAGTTTGCGGGCGAGTTTGGGGTCGCGGTCACGAACGAGTTTGTGGGCGTAGAAGAGTGCAACATCCCTTTTAGCCGCTGGTTTGAAATCGCCTGCTGAACCATTCGTTACATCATTTGTCCATTTGAGCAATGCTTTGAGTCTCTCTGTGCGGATTAGCCTTTGTGCTTTAGTCTCCATTAGAGTTAGGAGTACGTCGGCATTTCGCATTAGACCAGAGACAAGGAAGAAAACCTCGCGCCAACGCCAATCGGTTAGATGTTTTTTGACTAGCGTTCCTACTTGCTGTTCATCAACAATGTACTGAGCCGTCAAATATTCCTGAAATGTTAGATGCGAGAACGAAAAAGTATCTCTGGCGCGTTCGACTAAAATTCCTTGTTGCACTTGGATTGCGTGGAGCGCAGCTTCCGCATCTAGATGTTTCGGTGCATTGAGATTGTTGACGAGAAAGGCTCGGATTTGGTCGGTCAGTTCTCGCTTTGAGAAAAATAGCTGATCTTCTGCAAAACTTTGGTAAGCAATCTCAGACAGTAAGACCTGTTCTAGCTGAAGGTTCAATTCTTGATAAATCGGATCACGGTGAACTCGTCGTTCTGCTGCCCATTTCTTTAACCAAACTTCCAACGCCTCACCATACAATGCGGCTCTTTGCTTGGGTAAGCTCTGCGATTCATCGTAAACCGCGCAAAGTAAGGTTAAGAGTAACGGTGTTTGTCCTAACTCCTTGACCGCTTTGTAGTCTGAACTGTTGAGCAATTCCCAGTATTGATCGGCTATTTTCGGCTCCCGTCTGAACCACTGCCGCACAAACGTTTCGATTTGCGAATCGCTGAAATTCGCCATTGTCACATCTTTGAAGCGCGGAAATCCGCCTTTATACGCTGCAATTCGACAGGAGGCAATGAAGCGATTTTTGTCATGTCGATCGACCAACCTCCCAATCTGCTCGATCGCTCGATCGCAGTAAGCGATCGGCACTTCATCCAACCCATCCAACAAAATCAACAGCTTTCCTGCTTGCAAAAGATTCTGCGTGAATGTTTCCGCATTCGGAAACCCACAAGTTTCAAACTCTTCTACGATCAATTTCTCAATCTCCGAGTGTCGATCGCCGAATTGCTTCAATTCAATAAACACCGGAATCACTTCGTGTCGAAACCTTGCGGTCTGCCACTTGAGCGCTTCGAGTCCAACCTTTCTCAGAAACGTCGATTTTCCAATTCCCGGACTGCCTAATACCATCAGCCGAGGTTCAAGATTTGCCTCTAGGATGCCTTTTTGACGAGTCGTTTTCTCGAAGACAAATCCTCGCCCCGTTTCTAGAAACAGTTCCTTCAGCGCTTCGGGAGATTCAAAACGGCGGCTCTCGCGAGTATTCAAGACTTGGACATCCGTATAGATATCCTCTAACGTCAGTGAATTATCCATTCGCAAGCAATCATATTTCAGCGTACAGTGGCGTTTTTCATAAGTTCTGACATACTCCTCCATCGCGCTGCCAACTTGCTGATGGCGTTCCTTATCGATTTGGTTTCCGGCTTGTTTCCAACCTGCCTCGATCGCAAGTTTGATCAGATTTGTAATGACTGCCTGTGAAATGGGATCGATCGTCATATCAATTGAAGGAAACTTTTCTCATTGATACACTGCGATCGCGCTTCAAAACGGATGATGCAGAGAAATTGCACGAGGTTTTGGTGCCCAATCTTGACAAGACATTGAGGAAAGCGATCGCGCTTTAAGCATTCAACAGGTCTTGAGGATGTACGATCGTGATGCCTAGAACATCGGGAAAATCGCGTGGATTGAGCGTGAGCAAGTGTGTCACGGCGTGGGTTTGCATAACAGCGATTAAGCGTAGATCATGGGTTCGTTTTCCCTTGACGCGATGAGCCGTTACGAGATTACGCTAGGTTGGATAAATTGCTTCTGTTTCTCGGAGGAAGGAAAACTGGGCTGAAAGTCGGACGATCGCGTTCTCCGTTTGCTCAATTGTCCAGCCTAGTCCGTTGACGTTGGTGGGTCGAGTCGCAACAACCCAAAGCTCAATTAGGACTTGAGCAGTGATGCAACACTGATCGCCTTGCGTTAGGATTTGGGCGATCGTCGCAAACATTCGAGTCTGATCCGGTGAAGCAGGATCGCTGAGTCGGAGGAGAATATTGGTGTCTAACAGGTATTGCGCCATCAGTCGTACATACTATCTCGATGTAAGGCTTCTTCTGGCAATGGGGTGTCGTTTTTTGGCAGAGTCGCAATCCATTCTTTTAGTTGTTGGATTTGTTCTTCAGGCGATCGAGGTTGTTGAGGTTCAACGATTGATTGTGGTGCGGATTGTTTGAGTTTCGATCGCACAAAATTCAAGGTTTCGATGATGAGTTCGTCAGGAGCTTGTTCTAATTCTTGAAGGAGTTGTTCTCGAACACTTCGTGCCGCGTTGCGTTCGGTCATGTTCGCTTCCTCTTGCGATCGCGCTTTACAAGTCAGTTTCATTATCGCTCTACGGTGAGCATTCGGGATTCGATCGTGATGCTTCACAACTCAGCCGCGAGTATTTAGAACTCAATCACGAGTATTTAGAACTCGACCACGAGTATTTAGAACTCGACCACGAGTATTTTTAACTCAACCACGAGTATTTTTAACTCAACCACGAGTATTTAGAACTCGATGACGAGTATTTGGAACTCAATCGCCAGTATTTGAAACTCGACCACGAGTATTTAGAACTCGATGACGAGTATTTGAAACTCGACCACGAGTATTTAGAACTCGCTCACGAGACTTACGACTTCAAGCCCGACTTCATTTTTGTAAACTGAAGAAATGGGACATCAAATTCAACCACTACCGATCGAAGTCGTTCACCTCATTGCTGCCGGAGAAGTGATCGATTCTCTTGCCGCAGTCGTGCGCGAACTTGTCGAGAATGCCATTGATGCCGGAGCCACACGCATTACCGTTTCCGTTTGGGCTGATCAATGGCGCGTGCGAGTCGCAGACAATGGTGCAGGGATGAGTTTAGAGAATTTGCGCCAAGCTGCACAGCCGCATAGTACCAGCAAAATTCGCGATCGCGCCGATCTGTGGCACATTCAAAGCTTAGGATTTCGGGGGGAAGCTTTGCATAGTCTGGCTCAACTCTCAAAGTTAGAAATTCTGAGTCGGACTGCGGATGATGCAGGTTGGCGGGTAACTTACACAACTGAAGGAGAAGTCGATCAAGTCGAATCGGTCGCGATCGCACCCGGAACGATTGTGATTGTCGATCGCTTATTTGAAACGTGGGAAGCTAGACGCGAAGGATTACCTTCTACCTCACAACAATTAAAAGCAGTTCAACAAACGATTTATCAAATTGCTTTAGCTCATCCACACATTACTTGGCAGGTCTATCAGAACGATCGACTATGGTTCAATCTTTGGGGCGGTCGTTCTGCAAAAGACTTGTTACCGCAACTATTAAAAGATGTGCGAATTGATGATTTAACCGAGCTTCGATCGACTGCAATTTCTTTAGTGCTAGGATTGCCCGATCGCACACATCGATATCGCCCGGATTGGGTCAGAGTGGCGCTTAATGGTCGATTTGTGCAATTTCCAGAACTAGAGCAAACTATCTTAGGCGCATTTCGTAGAACATTACCCCGCGATCGACATCCAATCTGTCTTGTTCATCTGCAACTCAATCCCGAACACATCGACTGGAATCGCCACCCTGCTAAATCCGAAGTTTACTTACACAATCTTGATGATTGGAAAGAGCGGATTAAAGCTGCGATCGCTCAAGCCCTCCGCATCAATCCCGAAACCGTTCCCGATAGTCTTTACACCTCACAAGTTAGCCAACTGATCAAAGCTGCTGAATCGGATGCAGGCTACCATGTCTCGCGTGAAGTTCCTGCTGAACCTTCCGCTTTATTTCCGTTGAAAGCACTGACTCAAGTTCACAATCGCTACATTCTGGCAGAGCATTCTTCAGGAATGTGGTTGATTGAACAACACATTGCTCATGAGCGCATTCTGTTTGAAGAGATTAGCGATCGCTGGCAACTAATTCCGCTTGAGCCTGCGATCGTTCTCAATCAACTCTCCCTGTCGCAAGTCGAACAATTACAGCGTATTGGCATTGAAGTTGATCCCTTTGGTGAGCAACTTTGGGCAGTGCGATCGGCTCCTGAGCTACTCACTCAACGCGAAGACTGTGCCGTCGCATTGATCGAACTTAGCTTAGGCGGAGATTTGCAGGCGGCTCAAGTGGCAGTTGCCTGTCGGAGTGCCATTCGCAATGGGGTGTCGTTGTCGATCGACCAGATGCAGAGTTTGATCGATCGCTGGCAGAAAACCCGAAATCCACGCACCTGTCCGCATGGTCGCCCGATTTATCTCTCGCTTGAAGAATCTAGCCTGGCGCGATTCTTCAAGCGACATTGGGTGATTGGAAAAAGCCACGGACTCGAATAACTAATAACTATCGAGCGGCTGTAGAAGGTAAGGCTGGTTCAAGAATGCGATCGATTTCTTTCAGCACATCATCCGCCAAGTTCACATCAACCGCCGCCGCATTATCGACCACTTGCTCAGGACGGCTTGCACCAATAATTGCACTGGTCACGCGCTGATCCCGCAACACCCAAGCTAAAGCAAGTTGTGCCATTGAAATGTTTAGCTGTTGTGCGATCGGCTTTAAGTTCTGCACTGCACCAAGAACACGATCGTTGAGCAAATCCGTCATAAATCCGTTCATCTTATCGTTTGCCGCACGCGAATCTTGAGGAATGGCTTCACCCGGTTTGTACTTGCCTGTGAGCACTCCTTGAGCCAGCGGAGACCAAACAATCTGACCAATCCCATTCGCCGCACACAACGGAAACACTTCAGCTTCAGGTTTGCGCCATAACATTGAATACTGAGGTTGACTCGACACGAACTTCTCAGCATTCGGAAGGTTCAAAGCGGCTTGAATCTGCGATGAATTCCACTCACTAAAGCCAATGTATCGAGCTTTTCCTTGCCGAACGACTTCCGTTAAGGCTTCCATTGTTTCCTCTAACGGCGTGTTCGTATCATAGCGATGACATTGATACAGATCGACGTAATCGGTTTTGAGTCGTTGAAGGGAAGCATCAATCTGTTTGCGAATTTGGGCGGCAGATAAGCCTCGATCGACATCGGACATCGGAAAGTAAACCTTCGTTGCCAGAATGTAGGAAGCGCGATCAATACCCTGCAATACTTCCCCTAATAGTGATTCTGCTGCACCCCGTCCATAGACATTCGCGGTATCGATGAAGTTAATCCCCACATCAAATGCCTGATGAATGCAGGCCTCAGCTTGTTGTCGTTCTACACCACCACTGTAAGTTAACCAAGAGCCTAAAATAATCTCTGAAGCGTTGAGATCACTGTTTCCTAACTTGCGATATTTCATCGTGATGTTTCCGTGATTAACTTACGATTTGAAGCAATTTGTTGATCTAGCCGAACCATCTTAGACAGCGATCGATTCCTGCTCCTCTATCAGATGAGATAAGACCGATCCAGAACTGGCTGAATTCTCAGTGTTGGATGTGGAAGATTGGGAGGATTAGTTTTGTCGATCGCGAATGCGTTGAATACGATCCTGAGGCGTGACTCAATCTAAGCGCCTCACTCCTCTTGGTTCCAAACGTACTTGCGGCAGACTTCACAAGCTTCGACGGCGGCGGGATTGTTGGGGTCGTTGAGGGTGGGGTGGTGGCGGAAGCGGTTACAGCAGATGCGGAGCCAGTCTTGCCAAGTGCCACCGAGCCACAGTCGAATCGTTCCATCATCACTACCACTGACAATCGTTTGACCATCCGGGGAGAATGCGACTGAACTGACACTACTGTTGTGACCCTGGAAGGGTTGCCCGATGGCATTGCCGCTCAAGTCCCACAGTTGAATCGTTCTATCATTACTACCACTGACAATCGTTTGACCATCCGGGGAGAATGCGACTGACCAGACACCACTGTTATGACCTCGGAAGGGTTGCCCGATGGCATTGCCGCTCAAGTCCCACAGTCGAATCGTTCTATCACCACTACCACTGACAATCGTTTGACTATCCGGGGAGAATGCGACTGACAAGACACCATTGCTATGACCTCGGAAGGGTTGCCCGATGGCATTGCCGCTCAAGTCCCACAGTCGAATCGTTTTATCGCCATTACCACTGACAATCGTTTGACCATCCGGGGAGAATGCGACTGACCAGACACCACTGTTATAACCTCGGAAGGGTTGCCCGATGGCATTGCCGCTCAAGTCCCACAGTTGAATCGTTTTATCCTCACTACCACTGACAATCGTTTGACCATCCGGGGAGAATGCGACTGACCAGACAATACTGTTATGACCTCGGAAGGGTTGCCCGATGGCATTGCCGTTCAAGTCCCACAGTCGAATCGTTTTATCGCCATTACCACTGACAATCGTTTGACCATCCGGGGAGAATGCGACTGAACTGACACTACTGTTGTGACCCTGGAAGGGTTGCCCGATGGCATTGCCGCTCAAGTCCCACAGTCGAATCGTGCCATCCTCACTACTACTGACGATCATTTGACCATCCGGGGAGAATGCGACTGACAAGACACCACTGTTATGACCTTGAAGTCGATTGCGTTCTCGAACTTTTTCAATCACCTGGCGAAGATTACTTTGAGCAGGAGGCAACACTCTTTTTCGCAGCTTGCTCACACTCTTGTCCGTCGCCTGAATCGCTTCTACCGCAGCTTGATGAGGCTGAGCAGGCAGCAAGTTGAGAATCCGCATCGCTTGTTCTTGCAGTTGGCTTTCCGCTAACGCCATCTCCAAAAACTCAATCTTCTCCTGATGACGCTGCTCACTCAACCGATAAAACGCCGCAACATCTGGACTCAGCGACAAAGCCTCAAACTGTTCCCGCACCTCCGAAAGCAATCCCCCCTGCATCAAATACTCATCATTCCGACCCTTCTCTCGCCAGTTCTTTTCCTCATCCTGTACCCGTTGCCGCAATCGCCGTAAATCTCGATCGCTCTGCCGCCACTGAGCAAACAACTCCCACCCCTCCATCAGCCGCTCATGCGCCAGATCAATCTCCTCTCCCTCCCGCACCAACAACCGCCGATCGACCAGCAGTTCCACCACCTCCGCCGCGCCATCCCCCAGCGCCACCACCTCTGCCCGCTTCCGCCGCCAGCGCGTATCCTTCGCCTCCACCCCCACGCGCACCAGTTCCAGCATCACCCGCCGCACTAACCCCTGCTGCTCCTCCGGCAACTCCGCATACCAGTCCGTCGCATACCGATTCAGCGCCCCCATTAACCGCCCCATCTCCCGATAAGCTGCCACCGTCAAGCAATGCGTCTGTCGATCGCGCCGCGCCCACAACTCAGACAGCGCAAATTCCAACAGCGGCAAGCAATTCCCCTCTTCCGCCACATCCTCTAAAATTAGCTCCTCCAGTTCCGCCTCAAACCCATAGCCCTGCACTTGAGCCGGACGCACGATCGCGCTTTTCAATTCCTCACCTTCTAGCGGCGGCATCCACACCGTATGGTCTTGCAGCATCTCCACCAAATCACTGTGCGCCTGCCAATCCTCCACAAAGTCCGATCGCATCGTCGTCACAATCACCAATCGATCGCTTAACCCCATCAACTTCTCAATAAACGCTCGCTGCTTTGCTCGATCGCTCGATAGCGTAAACACTTCCTCAAACTGATCAATCACCAATAAATGCTTTTGATCCGGCAAGCGATCGACGATGCCGCGCAGTCCGTCTTGCTCAATGAACCGATAAATCTCATCATGCTTCTTGCGATCGAACACCTCGTTAAACGATCGCTTCAGTTCATAAATCGGCTCTGCCCCTGGCTTCATCTCCAACACCCGCCAGCCCAACTCTTCCAACCGTGGCATCAATCCCGCCCGAACGACCGAAGATTTCCCGCTCCCACTCGCCCCGATTAGCGGCACAAAGTTCGACTGATACAATTTCCCCACCAAATCTTGCACCACGCGATCGCGCCCAAAGAAAAACTGCTTCGTTGCAGGCGTGAAGACGAACAATCCCTGATAAGGATTCGTCTCATTGATCGGTTGAGGCATGACTGGCTCGACCCGAAACCGCACCACTTCGATCGGACGACCCACACTCAGCCGCACCGCTTCTTGTCCTGTCCCCTTCAATTGCTCATAGACAAACGAAAACAAGCGATCACCCGTCACTGCTTGCGTCTTCGGGTCAGCATTGTCTCGACTCAACCCTGCCAACACTGCCCCCGTAAACAAACTATGCTGATCCGATCGCTTTGCATAAGCCTGCTCAAAACTGCGACAAGCCGTAATCGCCAAATAATCTTTTTTCGAGAAACTGTTAAAGGTCTGCGCTAAAAGCTCTTTCTCTAACAAATATCCACTGTGACAGCAATCCAACAGCAAGACCAAATTCCCCAGATCCGCCTCTCCTAGCACCGCATTCAAATCATTGAGCGACAATCCCTGTGCCTGCTGGGTCACTGACTGCTCTCGATCAACACTCACGATGCAATCTGAAGTGGCAAGAAACGCCTCCGTCTTCCCAAACCCCTTTTTCAATGGAAATGCGTGCCCCGTATAATAAATCAGCGCTTCTTGCTTCTGTGCCTGCTCCAGCAATCGTTCAATTGCCTGTTCCAAATCTCGACGCTTAACTTGCCCCACGAGTCGCTGCACTTCAAACCCGCCATCACGATGTAATACTTGCGCGATCGCTTCTGCATCCCCTTTCGTCTTACTCAACGATTTCAGCGGAAGTTGGTTGGTATCGATGCCGATTACGAGTGCATACCGCGCCATAAACCCGGAAAACAGACTGCCTATATTTTATACTTTCTCTAATGAAACCCTATCGCCTAGCCCCAATTCGGAGAACTTTGATGTCAGAAATTCAACCCCTGCAAATCCGAGAAGAAAACGGCGAAACTTACACCATCTATGTTGCGGTCAAAGATGATGACGCTGATATTCTCCCTCCCTTCGAAGATTCCGATCGTGAAAGCTACGGCATTGATCTTCAAGCGGTCATGGTTGAAATGGTGGAAGTGCATCAAGCCATCCAGGCTTATACTCGTTATGCGATCGGTGCTTTCAAAAACTTCAGCACAGAACACATCGAGGAAGTTAACTTAAAGTTTGGCTTAAAAATTGGTGGTAAAACGGGCATTCCTTTTCTGGCTGAAGCAACGAGCGAAGGTAACTTTGAAATTGAGGTTAAATGCAAATTCCCGAATAAATAACCCGATTCGACTTCATTCGCAGCTAGAACCGTATCCGCTCTGCTTGTCGTTGCATTCGTTCAGCTTGTCGCCGTATCTGCTTTGCTTGTCGCCGTATCTGCTTTGCTTGTCATCGTATCGGTTTAACTTGTCATTACGATCGTTAAGCCGTTCTTGGTGAAAACCGCAGCATTCGCCACGAACATTACAACATTCATCGCAAACGTTACGACATTCGCCACAAACGTCGCAATTTTCTCAGTAAAACTACTTGCTGTCGCCTAATCTCTGCGGAAAATCCTGAGAAGAAGCTGATTCAGTGTTGCAAGGTAAGCGCAAACATCGTTTTACAATGATGTAGAAGCTGCACCTCTTGTATTGATAATGTTTGAAAGCTTTCTACCGCCCGAAGTCGCTCAACTCACCGAAGAGACCTCGATCGCGCTCGCCCGTCAAATTCGTCGATCGCCCATTCCCACTTCAATCAGTCCCGAACCGATCGAAACTGCATACGTGCATCAAGGCGCGGGTGGTACTCCGATTCTTTTACTTCATGGCTTTGATAGCTCAGTCTTTGAATTTCGTCGATTGTTACCGCAGCTTGCAGAGCATCATGACACTTGGATAGTTGATCTACTCGGATTTGGGTTTACCGATCGCCCCATCAATCTGCCCTTCAGCCCAGAAGCCATCAAAACGCATCTTTATGATTTTTGGAAAGCGAAGATTGATCAGCCTGTGATTTTAGTGGGTGCATCAATGGGCGGGGCGGCAGCGATCGATTTTGCTCTGACTTATCCGGATGCGGTTGCGAAATTAGTTCTACTGGACAGTGCAGGATTTGCGGCGGGGCCTGCGATCGGTAAATTCCTCATTCCTCCGCTCGGCTATCTTGCCACCGAATTTCTCAGACGACCGAATGTGCGGCGCAGCGTCAGTCTGAAAGCTTATTACGATCCAGCCTTTGTCACCGCAGATGCCGAACTTTGTGCTGCTCTGCACTTGAAGCTTTCTCGTTGGAATGAAGCCTTAATTGCCTTTACAAAAAGCGGCGGCTATAACTTCTTGAGCAATAAAATCTCTCAAATTACTTGTCCAACCTTGATTCTTTGGGGCAACTCAGATCAAATTTTAGGCACGAAAGACGCAACTCGGTTTGAAAGCGCGATCGTCAACAGCAAACTCATCTGGATCGAGCAGTGCGGTCACGTTCCCCACCTGGAAAAACCCGAACTCACAGCAAAATATTTTCTTGAGTTTTCAACAATTCCATAAAACTTTCAAGCACTGTAGAATTTGCAACACATTGCATCAGCCACTCTAATCTGGAATTGCTAGAGTTTGAGCCATCTCCTGAACAATCTAGTTTTTGCCTCAGTTTAGCGGGTCAAAAATTGCGACGCGATCTCCAAATAGGGTCACAAAATTCCGATCAACTGCTATCTTTAGTTGGAACAACTATCGACAAAAAAATACATGGGAGTCACGTATCGGCGGATTTTGCTGAAACTTAGCGGTGAAGCTCTAATGGGAGAGCTTTCCTACGGGATTGATCCTGCCGTCGTTCATGGCATTGCCGAAGAAGTGGCAGAATTGGTGCAGGAAGGAATTCAAGTCGCGATCGTCGTCGGCGGCGGAAATATTTTTCGAGGAATGAAGGGTGCAGCCGCAGGCATGGAACGCGCCACCGCTGACTATATCGGCATGATCGCCACGGTCATGAACGCCATGACGCTGCAAGATGCGCTAGAGCAGATCGGCATTCAAACACGAGTCCAAACCGCGATCGCAATGCAAGAAGTGGCGGAACCGTATATCCGTCGCCGCGCCATCCGGCATTTGGAAAAAGGAAGAGTCGTCGTCTTTGGGGCGGGTTCCGGCAATCCGTTCTTCACAACAGACACCACCGCCGCCCTGAGAGCCGCCGAAATCAATGCAGAAGTGCTGTTTAAAGCGACAAAAGTAGATGGAGTCTACGACTCTGATCCGGTTAAAAATCCCGCTGCCAAACGATACCAGAGTTTAACCTACTCGCACGTTTTAACGCAGGATTTGCAGGTCATGGACAGCACCGCGATCGCATTGTGTAAAGATAACGCTATCCCCATTATCGTATTTGACTTGTCTGTGCGCGGAAATATTAAGCGGGCAGTCACAGGAGAATCTATCGGAACCATTGTCGGAGGTTTTTGTGAAGTTTGCTGACGTTGAAGACCACATGAAAAAGGCGATCGAGGCTGTTCGCCGCGATTTCAATACGATCCGGACAGGTCGCGCCAATGCGAGTCTGCTCGACAAAATTACCGTCGAGTATTACGGTGCAGAAACACCGCTCAGACAGTTGGCAAATATTTCCACCCCGGATTCAACCACGATTCAAATTCAGCCCTACGATCGCAGCAGCATGAGCGCGATCGAGAAGGCGATTTCGCTCTCAGACATCGGTTTAACGCCGAATAATGATGGCTCATCGATTCGGTTGAATATTCCACCGCTGACCAGCGATCGACGCAAAGAACTGGTCAAACTGGCAGCGAAGTATGCAGAAGCCGGAAAAGTTTCGATCCGTAACATCCGGCGGGATGGCGTGGATACGGTGAAGAAACAGGAAAAAGACAAGGAGGTTTCTGAAGACCAGTCTCGCGACACGCAGGAGAAAATTCAGAAGCTGACGGATAAATATATTGCTGAGGTGGAAAAGGTCTTGGCTGAGAAAGAAAAGGACATCATGACTGTCTAAGTCGGTGGATGTCATTGAATTGAAGACCTTCATCCCCTCTTGCGGAACTGGGCTAACGCCACGCTCCGCAAGAGGGCTGGGGTGAGGGCAGATTGGTGGTCTGATGGTTAATGCAGTTTGCCTACTTGCAGGCAGTTCAGAATTTTAAGATCATTACCATTTGAATTTGCGCGATCGCAGTTGTCTCAATTGCTCTCGTAATTCTTTTTGCTCTTCAGCGGCATTGAGTCGTTGCGCGATCGAAAATGCCTGTTGATAATAGGTTTCTGCTGTTGATAATTTGCCTGTTTGCCGCTGATGCTGCGCCATCATTTTCAGGGAAGCAAGCATTTGCCAAGTGTCGTTGCGCTCCGATGCCATTGCTAAACGTTGATTGAGCATTTCGACGAAGCGAGTTTCTTGTCCCATGCCGCGATACGCCAGCATCAGTCCGTCGAAGGCTCGAAATTGAGACGGTAAATCGCCGTTTTCTCGCGCTAGGGTCATGGCTCGATCGTGAGCGCTGAATGCCGATCGCGCATCGCCGATCGCCAAATAAGCTTCACCTAAATGATTCAGCGTGTTCGCGGCTCCGATCGGATCTTTCGCCTGATCGCGGAATCCTCGTGCTTGCTCAAGCAAGGCGATCGCGCCGCGATAATTTCCTTGAGCGTAAGTTGCTAATCCCAGATTGCTCAGCGATAAGCCTTGTCCGGGCCGATGTTTAATGGTCTGCGCCAGTCTCAACCCTTCTGCAAACGATCGTGCCGCCTCGCGGGTTTGTCCGCGCCGCAGAATCACTTGCCCCACGTTGTTATAGCCGTGAATCTGACGAATGGTGTTGCCCTCGTCTCGTGCCGTTGCTAAGCTGCGCCGAAACGCATTCTCCGCTTCATCCAGCCGTCCTAAACTGATGTAGGTCATGCCTAGCAGATCGTAAACGCGCCCCTGCGACGGCACTTCACCTGCTTGGTGATAAAGCTCGATCGCTTGCCGCCAGTTGGAGATCGCCTGCTCTAGTGTTCCGGCTTGCTGCGCCTGAATACCGGACTGAACCAAGCGATCGGCGGTTTGCCGGACTGTGCCTTGAGTGCCAAACGCAGGATTCAGTTGGCGAGTCAAGTCTGAGGCAAAACTGGGCGCGATGAACGCTCCGCTAATCAGCAAATTGAGCGCAAGTGAGCAAACGAGGTTGAGATTCAACATTAGAAAAATTCGAGTTCTTCTAGGCTTTGATCGAGCGAATCAGCCGCCGACTCGGAAACTGACTCTTGCTCTCTAGCATTCCCACCTAGATAAATCGTTCTAATATCGTCGGGTAAAAGTTTTTCTAACGCTTGGTAGCCTTCCTGCAATCGCGCTTTCACTTCTTCGGGATTAACTTCTTCGCCTTCTGCCTGCAAATATGCCGCAATTCGGGTTTCGCTCCAGTGAAACGTTTGCGCCATGACGACCATTAATCGCAGTGCAGGCGACATCTGTTCTAGTGCCCGATCGAGATAACACCAAAACGGCGGAGAGCAAGCGCGAATATCGTAATGGATTTCTTCGACTGCGGGCAGTTCAGCTTCATTAATGCCCGATGCAGTCACGGCTAAGAGCCAAGTTTGAAACGTTGCACCTTGACTAAAAGCGCGTAAATCGACTCCAGCCAGTTCATGAAAGACGTGCCGCCAGATGAGGGCCAGCAAGTATTCTGCTTGAACGGGCGATCGCGCCGATCGCGTAATCAGCGAATACACCAGCGGACTGTAGCGACAAAATAGCGCCGTAAAAAACTGCCCTGAATCCGGGTAGCGCTGAAACAGCGTCAGCAATTCTTGATCGCTGTGATGAAACAGCGCTTTAACGATCGAATGATCTGCCTCTGGAAAAGTTGGAATCGTGACGGCTTTCATAGATCCTGCCTGAGTCGAGTTAACTACTATATACAGGCAATGGCGAAAACGGCGCATTTTTTTTGGTCGTTTATCTGAAAAACGCTGTGTTTTTCTAAAGCTTACGGATGCCTCCGCTTTGGTATTGATAGAATGAATAGAACGTTTTCGGCAGCCCGTTGCTCTAGTCATTAATCTATGGATAGCTTGTTTTCTACTCAAGGCATCATGATCATGTTGCTCGGTGCATATGCCGTTGCAATGTGGCTTTTCCTGACGAGCGCACCCAAAGTTCACACGGTCATGGTTTCCGATCTTGAAAGTGCCCGCGATTTTTATGGCGGAATGTTGAAACTGGCGGTGGCTGAGGTTCCGTTGCACTATTACTACAACTACGAACAGTCGCTGGGAACGGCAGGGATTAATCCGATGTATTTATCGGGTTCGATGGGTAGCACAACTGCGCGTGGCAATGGCAATGATGGACTGTGGTATCAGTTGAAGAAAAATACACAGCTTCATGTGATTTCGGGCGCGACCCTGGGCGAGAAAGATCGTCAGCGGCATGTGTGTTTTGATCGCGATTGTCTCGATCAAATTCTGTTGCGCGTTCAAGCTCGCGGCATTAAGCACAAAATTCGTCGCGAAAGACCGCTGAATTTTTTGGTAAAAGACTACTCTGGACAAGTGGTAGAGCTTGCAGAAGTGGTGAATTAGAGTTTAATTTTTCCAGAAGCGAGGAGTAAGGCGTGGTCTTGCTCCTTGTTTTTTTTGCTCATTTGGCTTTGACATCCTCTCATACCAAATTGATTTTTGAGTGCGACAGATCTTGGAAGCCCCCTAAATCCCCCACGAGTGGGGGACTTCAAGCCAAATCTGTTTCGGATTCTCAAAGTCCCCCAGTATGGGGGATTTAGGGGGCGAAGGATCTGTCGTATCAACAAATTGATTCGGTATCACACCTATGCTAAATCGGCTCTATAGAAGCGCTGGCTTGATAAGAGCGTGGTGATCGCTTCTTGGCTTAAGGCTTTTGAGAGTAATCGTCCTTGACCAAATTTGTAGCCCAGCTCTCGGAGTCTTTCGAGTTGCTGCTGGGTTTCGATGCCTTCCGCGATCGTGTTCAGTTCCAACTGATTGCTCAAAGCCGCAATTGTTTCAACAATTTGACGATCGCGTTTGCCGGACTGAATCTGATGCACAAAGCAGCGATCGACCTTGAGATTATCAATTGGTAAACGATGGAGGTAGCTTAACGATGAGTATCCTGTGCCAAAATCATCAATACTAATTTGAATCCCTCGTTCTTTAATCTGGTCGAGCAACCGAATCGTAGACTCAGTATCCTCAATCAACATACTTTCAGTAATCTCTAAAGTCAGAGAATCGCCTTGCAGGCGGGTTTGAGCAAGAACACGATCGATCTCTTTGAGCAGATCCGATCGGCGTAAATCCAGAGCCGAAAGATTTACGCTCATCTTCATTCCAGAAACTTCAGGAAAAGTTGACTGCCATCTAGCAAGCTGATCGCAAGCTGTCCGAAGTGCCCAATAGTCTAGCCGGGTAATCAGTCCTGTTTCTTCCGCAACTGCAATGAATTCTCCAGGGAGTTTCAAGCCCTGAGTCGGATGCTGCCAGCGAATCAGCGCTTCAAATCCAATCACACAGCCTGTATCCAGCGCAACAATCGGCTGATAGTGCAGCACAAATTCTTGATTGTCGATCGCTCGGCGCAGGTCGTTTTCTAAATCCAGATGCTTCAATGCTTGCGTGTGCATTGAAGCATTAAAGATTTCATACCGTCCCTTGCCATTGGTTTTTGCCCGATACATCGCAATATCAGCATCGCGCAATAGGTCAGAAGCTTCAGCATACGCTTTCGTGCCTAGCACAATACCGATGCTAGCTGAGGTATAGACCTCTCGTTCTTCAATCAGGAGCGGAGTCTGTAGCGTGAAGAAAATTCGCTCGGCGACGTGAATCGCTTCTTGCATGTCCTGAATCTCATCGAGCAAGATGACAAATTCATCCCCCCCTAATCGAGCGACTAGATCAATGCGGCGGACTGTTGTTTGCAATTTTTGGGAGATCGCAATTAGCAATTGGTCGCCTGCTAAATGCCCCAAGCTATCGTTAATCACCTTGAAGCGATCGAGATCCAGAAATAGCACAGCAAAGCAATGATCCTGTAAACATCCCGCTCGATTGATCGCAAGTTCTAACCGCTCTATTAACAAATGGCGATTGGGTAATCCCGTTAGTGCATCATGTAAAGCATCATGTTTGAGCTGACTTTGAACTTGAATACGCTCTGTGACATCGCGAGAGGTGGTCTGGAGCTGAACAATTTCCCCTTTCGCGTTCACAATCGGCTTTGTCAACGTCTCAAACCAGATGTAGTGACCCGATTTCTGACGAATTCGATAGGTCACGGGCAACGGTTTTCCACGCACTGCCGTGATGTGAGCTTGTTTGTGGATGTAATCGCGATCGTCAGGATGAAAAAATGAATAGGGATCTTTCCCCAACATTTCGTCATGTCGATACCCTAGAAGCCCTTCGCAAGACGGACTCACATAGCAGTATCTTCCCTGCAAATCGTGAAGACAAACCAAATCGTTTATGTTCTCGGCTAATAACCGATAGCGGGTTTCGCTCTCTCGCAATGCTTCTTCCGCTAATTTGCGATCGCTAATATCAACAATCAATCCATCCCAAAGCACGTCGCCATTGGATTGTCGAGTGGGGCGTGCAACTCCCTGTAACCATTTCAATGTTCCCGCAGGAGTAATCACGCGATATTGACATTGCCAGGTTTGCAGGCTTTCGTAAGACACTGCAACAGAAGCGTGCAGTTGTTCTGCATCATCAGGATGCGTTAATCCCCACACAACCGTTGGATCTTGCAGTGCTGCATCAAATTCAAAGCCATAGACATCGCGAAAACCAGAACTAATGTAAGTGAATTGATCAGAACCATCGGGTCGGAGGCGATAACCATAGAGAATTCCAGGCACATTGTCTGCCATCTTTTGAAATCGGCTTTCACTTTCCCGAAGTGCAGTTTCTATGCGGCGGCGCTCTTCTAGTTCCTGTTGTACCTGCTGATAAAGATTGGCTTGCTGAATTGCAACTTCTAGCTGGTCTGCAACGGACTGAGCGAGTTCAAGCTGATCGTCTTGCCAGACGAGGGATTGTTGGGTTGTCGCGATCGTAAAACTACCCCAAATTCTTCCGTCAATCACCAAGGGAATCAGTAACCGTGCTCCGGGCAAGCATCGAACATTTTCCTGGTTAATCGAGTCCTCCAGACAGGATGTATCTTCAACTCGGACTTGCTGCAATTGCTTGAGTTGCTCTGCAAACGGATTTCCCGCATCGGCAATTTCTAACCCGATCATGGCTGGGGCGCTCGGATCATGATGAAATTCCGCAACATACTTCCAAATTTCTTGCTCTGGTAGGTACTGCACCACAAAGCAATCGAGATTTTTCAACAGCAGAGCCGTTTCTTTAGTGGCAGTCGCAAAAATGGTGTCTAAGTCTAACGAGTTACGGATTGCCTGAAATACTCGATTTAATGCCTGTTCGCGGAGGATTTTTTCTTGTAGTGCAGTAACGTCACGTCCCACCGATTGAATTTCGATCAGTTGTCCCTGCTGATCAAAAATCCCCAAATCTAGCCACTGCGTCCAGCCCGTTTGATCATTTGCACGAACGTCTTGATTAATACTTTCAAAGATCGGATGATTTGGGCTAAGCGTAGCAATCTTGCAATGAAGTTTTTCTAAGTCATGTTGGGGAACAAAGCTACTCCACTTTGTCCCAACAATTTGATCTAGAGTACGACCTAGCGCATGACAGAGCGCATCATTGGCAAAGGTAATCGTGGTATCTGGCAGCGATCGTAAAATTAAGTCTGTTTGCGCCTGTACTAACTGGCGGTAGCGGTATTCACTAACTAACAGCGTATTTTCCACGACCTGCTGCTCTAGTTCGCGGCGTTTGCGTTCAGCCTCACTGCGCTTTCTCTCGCTGATATCTTGAAACGTTGCGATCGCGTACCTCACCTGTCCCTGCTGATCCAGCATTGGTGTCGCCCAAACTTCCAGAGGAATTACACGGTCAGCATGGTGAATTTCTATGTCATCCACCCAAACGACTTCGCCCTTTAAGGCGCGATGACTGGGTAAAGCATCCACTGGGTAAAGCTGCTGAGTTCCTTGCTGATACAGTTGAAATGTTTCAGAGAGTCGTTCGGAATGCACTTGGGCTGCGTAATGCACCCCTAGCAATGAGCGTCCAGCCTGATTGATATAGACGACTTTCCCAACGGAACTATGCACAGTAATCCCGATCGGCGTAGCATCTAGAAACTGAATTAGACGAGGTTCGTCTCCGGATACGGTTGCGCCTGCAATCAGAGACTCGACTAAGAGCTTGACAGACTCTGGTGTTTTTTCCCAGTCCTCTGGCGAGACTTGCTCACAGGGGAAGGGTTGCTGTTTTGCCATCACCCCAGCACCTTAGATTTGATAAAGAGATTGTCTAAGAGTTTACCCGCCTCCCAGATCTATCTTAGTTTTTGTTGATTGAAAAATAGCATGACTGTAGAGATGTGATCGATCGCGTCGCTACCAACAATTCCGCCATGATCGATTCTGTGCAACGTTCACCAATCAACGTTCATCAATCAAATGAGTATGACATTTAAGAGAGCTAAGAGAGCGCAGCTTTGCGTTTGAGGATGATCATTGTTTCGCCGACGATCGGGGGACGCGCTAGTAGAGATCCTTGAGCATCAGTAATTTCAAGTCTAGGCAAGTCGAAGGTCTGCGATCGTGCCCAGAGTTCGTTGGCAAATTGATCCTGCTGCTCTGCACTAAAGCGATACCAATCTTTGGAGACGCGCACCTTCATCTGGGCGCGATCGATTTGCGGTTCAACTCCCATTACCAAACCCCCAATGAATCGATCGCTAATTTCCATGATTTGAGATTGAATTGCAGCAACTTGTTTTTGTTCTGGGGTGAGTTCTGGAGGAGTTGAAATCGGTTCTGCGACTGGTTCAGGCTGGGGTGCTGCTTCGACCATTGGTTCTTCGACCATTGGTTCTTCGACCATTGGTTCAGGAACAATTAGTTCAGGGGCTGGTTCAGAGATCGGCTCAATTGTCGAAGGTGCTACTGGAGCCTCGGCAACAGAGATTTCAGCAGGTTCAATCACCTCTACCGGAGTCGAAACAATCTCAGGAGCCGCTTCGGGAGTAGTGAGATTAGTCGGGAATGGAGTCGGTTGAACTGGAGCCGTCACAGGTGGACGACTGGCAACTTGAACGGGTTGTGGAGGTTTCGAGGCAAAGAGCGAAGACGTGAACCAAAATAAAACGACGATCGCCCCTGCGACAATGCCGCTCAACGCTCGATCGCCCAGTTTTCCGTTCAGAGTTGCAGGCAGACGATCGCGAATCACACTCAGCAATTTTCTCCAAATAGGCAAGAATCGTTCTGCGGCGATCGTCAAACCCGTTGCAATTTTCACCAGTAGCGGATTGAGTTCGTTCGCCGCTTCGACGCGATCGGCAGCGCTCTCTAGAATCCGGCTCGTCGATCGGAGTGTCCCGATCGTTCTCGTTTTCAGCGTCGTCAGGATCTTGCGGGCGGTGGCTTGAGAGTGTGGCAAACTGGACTGGGATTCTGTCGGTGAGTTTGTAGGGGAATTTGCGTCTGGGTGTGACATAGATGTGATCTCCTCGACAAATGAAATCCGTTAGCGTCCGGTAGAGTGAAAATCAGTTGAACTTTCAATCTATCATCTGTCGATCGCACTGTTGTTGAGAACTAGCCGATATGAGTCTAAAGCGTCGTCAACTTCTGGTTTTAGGAGGATTAGGTAGCCTCGGTCTCGTGGTTGCTGGAAAAACCTTGAGTCGTTCCCCTGAACCGTCTTCGGGCATGGCTCAAACCGTGTCTGAGCCGCCTAAGCCCTCTGCTAATGAACTGATGCTGCGCTTTGTTGCCGTAGCAGACTCAGGGGCAGGCGATCGCAACCAGTTTGCCTCAGCAGATGCGATGGCAGCCTATCACCGCAAAAATCCCTATTCGCTGGTCACTCTAGCAGGCGACAACATTTACGACAGTGGCGAAATGGAGCGGATTGGCGTTGCCTTTGAGCAACCTTACGCCCCGCTTCTGAAGCAAAATGTCCGCTTCCGCGCCTGCTTGGGAAATCATGACATCCGTACCGAAAACGGCGATCCGCAAGTTCGTTATGCCGGGTTCAACATGAACGGACGTTACTATACTTACCGCGAAAAAGATGTCCAGTTCTTTGTGCTCGATACTAACGGTAACGCCGATTGGAAAGACCAGATTGCTTGGCTCGATGCTGAGTTGGGGCGCAGTTCTGCACCCTGGAAAGTTGTTTATGGGCATCATCCGATTTATTCGTCGGGCGTGTACGGCACCGATCCAGTCATGATTCAGAGGTTCGCCCCGCTATTCAAGAAACATCAAGTCCAGCTTTATATCAATGGACATGAACATCATTACGAGCGATCGACCTCGATCGACGGCACAACCTATTTAGTGACCGGAATTGGTGGCGCGCATCTCCGCCGCGTTGGACGCTCAAAGACGACGGAGTACGCTGTGTCTCGCTATGGATTCAGCGCGATCGAAGTTTATCCCGATCGTCTCCAGATCGAAGGGATTGGCACAGATGGACTGGTGTTCGATCGTGGAATCGTCGCCAGAGCCGCCACCGTATGATCTCAAATCTCTAAATGGTTGCTGTAAGCCGTTCAGCCTCCACCCAGAATCGAGGGAGGATTGCTTTTCAGACTGTACTGTGAGTTGGGGAATACAACCCTCCCCAACTCACAGATCTTTAAACCTAACTCAGCACCCAATCTACCAGCAGCCTGACGCCGTAACCCGTTGCGCCTGCCCCGTTGTAGCCATTCTCTTTATCCGTCCAAACTGGGCCTGCCACATCTAGGTGCGCCCAAGGAGTCTCTTTGACATACTGCTTGAGAAACAGTGCTGCTGAAATTGCACCACCTGCCCGTGCTCCGGTGTTCTTCATGTCCGCAATGCCCGACTTCATACTTTCAAAGTATTTTTCTTCCATCGGCATTCGCCAAAGTTTTTCGCCCGATTGCTCACTCGCTTTCAGGAGTTGATCGGCAAGTTCATCGTTGGGACTCCACAAGCCCGCAATGTTATCGCCTAACGCAATCACGCAAGCTCCGGTAAGAGTCGCTAGATCGACGATCGCATCCACCCCTAATTTCTCTGTATAAACCAATGCATCCGCCAGCGTTAAGCGTCCCTCCGCATCGGTGTTATTGATTTCGATCGTCTTGCCGTTCGATGCCGTGAGAATATCTCCGGGGTGAATCGCCCGACCACTGATCATGTTTTCCGTCACTGCCGAGATAAAATGCACCTCGACATCGGGTTTCAGTTGCGCGATCGCTTTAACGGCTCCAAAGGTTGCACCCGCGCCCCCCATGTCGGTCTTCATCATTTCGATGCCGCTTCCCGCACCTTTGATATTCAAGCCACCGGAATCGAACGTGAGACCTTTACCAATGATCGCCACTTTCTTGCGCGGGGTTCCTTGCGGTTTGTAGGTGATGTGAATGAACTTCGGCGGCAGGTCAGACGCTTGAGCGACACCCAGAAAAGCTCCCATCCCCAGCTTTTCGCAATCTTCTTTTTCGAGAATTTGAATCTCTAAGCCGTGTTCATTCGCGATCGCCAGCGCGGTTTCTGCCATCGTGACCGGAGTGACGTAATTTGCTGGAGCCGCTACCAGTTCACGCGCTAGAAATACACCAGAGCAGATTTGACGCGCCTTTTCGATTGCTGCTTCTTGTCCGGCTAAACCAAGCAGCTCGATCGCGTCGATCTTGCCGTTTTCGTCGGGTTCTGACTTAAAGCGCACATCTTTGTAAAGCCCCAGTTCGATGCCTTCAACGATCGCTTGCGTGGTTGTCGCCGCATCATCGTTGCAGAGCGGCAAGCTCACACCGAGCGTTTTGCAGCGTTCGCGCTTGGCTAACTTGGCAACCGCAGCACCCGATCGCCGCAATGCCTCGCCATTGAACGCCTCTGGTTTACCCAATCCCACCAAGAGAAGTTTCCGAATCGGGCTGCCTGCGATTCGAGTCGATGCCGTACTGCCGGATTTCCCTTTGAACTCAGCATCTGCGATTAATTCTGCGATCGCACCGGATAATTTTTGGTCAAGCGCTGCCACATCGCTCGACAATTCTGCGCCTTCAAATAGCCCGATCGCTAGGCCATCACCTGACCATTCGAGTAGGGGAGTTCCCGTGACTGTTAAATTCATGCCAATCGCCCTTAAGAGTGGGTTCTAACGTCTGTTTTCCAGTATCGATCATAAAGTGGGGAGTCGGGAGTCGGGAGGGGGAAGCGATTTTCTGGGGTGTGGCGTTATTCCCTTTGCAAAAGATGATGTGGCTTTGCCCCTATCTCCGCACTCCTCGCTGAATTGATTGCTTCAGAATCATTAAAACTTTGCTATAACTGCTTACAGTTTGCGTCAAATTGCCCCTTCTTTCTGGATTTTCCAATGCGAAAGCCACTGTTTCAAGCGCGGAAGTTTTGGTTAGTGCTAGCAACTGGAGTTGGAGCGATCGGCATCGTGGCGGGTGCGCTGATCCCGATCGAAAAACTTCAGCAAGTCTCGCAAGTGCCCTCGAATGTTGTAAATTCGCTACAGTCTGTGACAGCTCCCGCATCGGGTGGCGTTGGAACTCCGAGCCGGTTAATTAGCCCATTGGTGGCAAAATCGGCGACGGAGCGAGCCGGGGCGCTCAAGCAGGCGACACAAAGCGCCAGTTCGACTTTAGAGCGCGATCGTGCTCGATATTTGTTGGCAACCGATTTGATTGCTCAAGGTCAAGGTGAAAAAGCACTAGAGCAACTGAAGGATCTAGAGAAAAGCTATCCAGTTTTAGCGGCGCAAATTGGGATGAAACGCGCCCAAGCGTATGAAGTTACAGGCAAGCAGAAAGAAGCGGCGCAGACCTTACAAGCGATCGTTAAACAGTTTCCGAAAGAACCCGCCACGGCAGAAGCACTCTTTACTTTAGGGCGCAAAAATTCCCAATATTGGGATCAAGCTTTAGCCCAATTTCCATCGCATCCAAGATCGATCGAGATCGCTAAAACTCGCCTCAAGCAAAATCCGAAGCAGCTTCCCTTACTGTTGATTGTTGCCAAATACGGCACAAGCAGCAATGGATACACTGAGCTACTGGATAAACTCGTTTCGCAGTATGGCACTCAGTTACAGCCACAGGACTGGGAAGCGATCGCATTCGGTTACTGGGAGAACCAAGTTTATGATAAAGGTGCGATCGCGTATGCTCGCGCTCCTCAAACTCCACTGACCGCATATCGATCGGCGCGAGGGCTGCATCTAAGCGGCAGACCCGGAGCCGTCGAACGCTATCGTCAAATGGTGCAGCAGTTTCCCAACTCTCCAGAGGCAGGGTTAGCGTTGACGCGATTAGCCGCATTAGCCGACACTCCCCCCACTGCGATCGCGTATCTTGATCAAGTGATTCAAAACTTTCCCGATCGTGCACCAGAGGCTTTAGTAGAAAAGTCGAAGCTGCTCGACAAGATGAACAGTGCGAAAACGGCTGCACAAATGCGGCAGTTGGTTCTGACTCAATATGCCAATTCGGAGGCTGCTGCTGAGATGCGCTGGGACTATGCTCAACGCAGCGCCAAAACTGGAAACCTCAAGCTTGCAAAACAGTGGGCAGAACCTGTGTTAACCCACAATCCCACCAGTGAGATTGCAGCAGAAGCGGGGTTTTGGGCAGGAAAATGGGCGCAACGAATCGGCAACAATGATCAAGCAGCAAAACTGTTTCAAAAAGTCCTGAGCGAACATTCAGAGTCCTATTACGCATGGAGATCGGCAGCGATGCTCGGTTGGAATGTGGGCGACTTTAACACGGTGCGATCAATGAATCCCCAAGTGCAAAAGCCGCTCGCTCGTCCAGAACTTCCAGCAGGTTCACCTGCCCTCAAGGAGCTCTATCAACTCGGTCAAGAGCGCGATGCTTGGTCACATTGGCAGATCGAATTTCAGAATCGGGTACAACCATCGATCGCAGAACAATTCACCGATGGCGTAATGCGGTTGGGCGTTGGGGAAAATCTCGATGGGCTTTATATGGTCGGGAGTTTGCGCGATCGTGAAAAACCGGAAGATAAAGCGAAGTATCAGGAGCTAAGAAAGCAGATCGGGTACTGGCAAGCGCTGTATCCGTTCCCTTACGTAGAAACGATCGAGAATTGGTCACAGCAGCGCCAACTTAATCCGATGTTGGTAACGGCTTTGATTCGACAAGAATCGCGCTTTGAACCAGACATCAAATCCAGCGTAGGAGCGGTTGGGCTGATGCAAGTGATGCCCGAAACAGGCGAATACATTGCCAACAATATTAAAGTTAAGCAGTTCAAACTCGCTGACCCTGAAACGAATATCAAGTTTGGAACCTGGTATCTAGACTATACACACTTGCAGTACGACAATAATTCGATGTTAGCAGTAGCTAGCTACAATGCCGGGCCCGGTGCAGTGGCAGGATGGGTAAGTAAAGCGAAATCACAAGATCCAGATGAATTTGTCGAAGCAATTCCCTATTCTGAAACGAGAGGATATGTGAAATCCGTGTTAGGCAACTATTGGAACTATCTGAGACTTTACAATCCAGAGATTTCTCAACGAGTCGCACAGGTGGCAAAAGATCATCCCAAAGGAAACTGACGTGCGCTCGCGGGTTTCTATCAGAATCTCCAGTCGCAACGATCGATACTGAGAACTTTCAAAAACACAAAAAACCTCCGACTTTAACATCGGAGGTTAAATCATCAGGGTGCATCTACCAATCACCGTATTCGAGTCTTCTAGAACTTATCCGGAGAAACCTGAGAATTGTTCAGCCCTTAAGGTGGTTCGCCGCCTGCTTGATCGGCTCAAGGAGATCGATCGACACCTTTAAGCTATTGAGCGATCGATATTCATCCGGCTTGCTATCCGCCGGAATGCCGTGAAAATCACTGCCCCCGCTCATCAACAATCCGTACTGAGCGCACATTTCTTTCAGCCGTTCTGCTTGCCAAAGTGTATGGCTTGGATGATAGACTTCCAGCCCCATCAATCCCGCTTCGACCAGTTGCGGTAGAACCTCTTTGACAGGTGCGCCTCGAAATAGAAACGGATGTGCCCAAATCGGAACTGCACCACACTCACGCAGCAATTGAATGCCTGCGATCGCGCTAAATTTCTCGTATTGCACAAAGGCGGGGCGATCGTCGGCTAAGAATCGATCGAAGGCTTCTCGCGTCGATTCCACATGACCCGCTCTCACCAGGGCAGAGGCAATATGCGGACGACCCGGAGCCATGCCTTCACCCATCGAGGGAAGCTCAATTTCATATCCCAGTGCTGCGAGTTTATCGATCATCTCTTGAGCACGGCGTTTTCGTCCTTCGAGGCGTTCGCTCAACGGGGGAACGAGACGATCGCGATCCGGATAAAAGCCCAAAATATGCAGAGAGCGATCGCGCCAAACGGTGCTTAATTCTAGACCGGGAACGATTTCGAGTTCGGGAGGAGCCGCCGCAATCGCTTCATCCCACCCGGAAACTGTGTCGTGATCGGTAATCGCAAGCGCACGCACACCGGACTCGATCGCCATCCCTACGAGTTCGGTCGGACTCAGCATTCCGTCTGAGTAAGTTGTGTGACAATGTAGTTCTAACATACCTCTAATCTAGCGCACCCCAATGCCTGAAGGCCCTGAAATTCGCATCTCGGCTGACCAAATTGCAGCAGCACTGGTCGATCGACGAGTGACAGAAATCTTCTTTGCGTTTGAGCGATTAAAACCCTACGAATCTCAGTTGATCGGGCAGTGTGTAACGGCGGTGCGGACTCGCGGCAAAGGCATGGTGATTTGCTTTAGCAATCAGCTTTATCTCTACAGCCACAATCAGCTTTATGGTCGCTGGTATGTACGCCAACCTCATTCTTATCCACAAACAAATCGACAGTTACGGCTAGCTATTCACAATGCTCAGAAATCTGCATTGCTGTACAGTGCTTCTGAGATTGATGTATTACAACAATCCGAGTTAGCGACGCATCCATTCTTGAGTCGGATTGAATTAGATGTGTTAGACGAAGCAGTGACTGTCGAACAGGTTGAAGCAAGGTTTCGAGACAAGCGGTTTTATCGTAGACAGTTACCGATTTTATTGTTAGACCAGCATTTCCTGGGTGGATTGGGAAACTATCTTCGCAGTGAGATTCTATTTGTAGCGCGAGTGTATCCGGTGTTGCGATCGATCGATTGTTCTGACAATCAAATTCATGCACTAGCACAAGCTGTTCTAACTGTCACACAACAGTCTTATCAGACAAAGGGCATCACCAATGATTTAACCCTTGCAATGCAATTAAAAGCCCAAGGACAAAAGCGAAGTGACTATCGGCATTCTGTGTTTAATCGAGAGAATCGCCCCTGCTTTGTCTGTGGAACCTTGATTGTGAAAGAAATCCTTGCAGGACGGCGATTGTATTACTGTCCTCATTGCCAAGCAAAGATTGTCTCTTGATACCAAATCAATTTGTTAATGCGACAGATCTTGGAAGCCCCCTAAATCCCCCATACTGGGGGACTTCAAGCCCAATCTGTTTCGGATTCTCAAAGTCCCCCAGTATGGGGGATTTAGGGGGCGAAGGATCTGTCGCATTAACAAATTGATTCGGTATGAGACGTTGCATTACCGCTCTATTCAATCAGCATCGAACTGGATATCAACGCAGCAAGAGGCTTTAGAAGTTAGTCGATCACTCACTGCGGACTCGAATTCCTTGAGCATTGCAATCCCGTAGCCACAGTTGAACCGCTTGCCCAATTACTCCGTCACGGCTTTCCCTGGGCGGAGTGATCGGCTGACTGGGGATAGTCGTACCAATTCGAGTAAACATCAGCGCTAGTTGCCAACCTTCTGGAGTGCGGGTGAGAAATAGCCAGTGAAATTGTTGCAGCTCGACTCCTTTACCGCTGACAAATTCACGTCCTAACGTTGTGATAAAGGCTTGTTTGAGTGTGGGATCAACGGGTCGATCGCTGTTAAGCGGTAACGGCTCAAATTCAGGTCGTCCGGCTAGCAGGACTGAGCTTCTCGGTGAACGAATGGTGCCAAGGCGCGATCGAGCAGCAATGCGATTGGCATATCCAGGCAGAGCCGGCAGCATTGCTTTTATCATCGGTTCAACTTCGGTCGGGCAGGCAACACGCGCCGCATGAGCCGGAGAAATTGGCAGGAGAGTGGCGATCGCAACACCAAGAGCAATAATTCGCTGCATCGTTATTCAGAGACTTTAGAAATAAAATGTCGATCGTAGTTTGAACCACGATCGACGAGAATCTGCATTGCAGAAGTTCCCAGAATTAGATTATCCCTGATCCTTTTCCGCGCTGGTCAGCATCCATCGTTAAAGCTCCTGCTTCATCTTGATTGATGTCGTGCAGTTCTTCAGCCCGCTCTGCCTTTGCCTCCTCTTCAGCTTGCCGCGCATCTCCCGGCACTTCGTAGTACATCTCTGGCTCAATGGCATAGTTGTTCAGCAAGCCTTCTTGATCAACGGTATACCCATCCGTCATTTTGATGCTGCCTTCATCCGTTTGATCATCAGTTGCTGCACTCGCTTCTCGTGCTTCGGTCGGTGTTGTTTTGAATTGCTCACCTTCGCGCTCCTTGCGGGCGGCTGTTTCGGCTGGAACAATTCCACGATCGTAGGTATCTCTGTTAACCCGATTAGATGAGTCGCTTGTATTGTTAACCATAAATCTTCTCCTTAATATCATCAAATGGTAGTTAAGACTACCAAGATTAAGAGGTAGACTACCAGGCAGCGCAAAACAGAAGAATCCTCCCCACGCTTGAAATAAACTGCTTCAAAGTCCGGCGGTCTCATCCATAAGGTCAACACCGCCAGGAGAAATCAGGGTATTTTGATATACGTCGCCATTAGGAGTCCGTAGAGCAATTTTCATCCTGCAAGTTCCTCACAAATTCGATCGAACGCCCCCACCGGATCATCCGCTGCCGTAATCGGTCGCCCAATCACCAAATACGTTGCGCCCGCCGCAATTGCCTGCTTCGGAGTCATTATTCGCTGCTGATCTCCCGCAGCCGCCCAAGTCGGACGCACCCCCGGACAAACCAGCACAAATTCATCACCGCACACTTGCCGCAGTTGCGCGACTTCCTGCGGCGAACAAACTGCCCCTGATAACCCGCTTTCTTTTGCCAAAAGCGCCATTTCTAACGCATATTCAGGCAGTTCGAGTGGAATCTTCAACTCAAACGCTAGCGATCGCGCCGATAAACTCGTTAACACCGTAATTGCGATCAGCTTCGACGGCGTAGCCCCCTCTGGGGTATTTGACTCGATCGCTCGTTGCGCCTGCTCTAATGCGGTTTTCCCGGCAGTCGCATGAATCGTAATCAAATCCACACCAAATCGAGCCGCCGCCGCACAAGCGCCCGCAACCGTATTCGGAATGTCGTGGAACTTCAGATCAAGAAAAATCCGTTTCTGACGCTGCTTCAGAATCGTCAAAATATTCGATCCACTGCTGACAAAGAGTTCTAAGCCGACTTTCCAAAAGGTAACTTGAGGCAGCTTATCGATGAGCGCGATCGCGGCTGCTTCCGACGGCACATCTAACGGAACAATGATGCGATCGTTCATGGCACAAACCGCACAAACTTACTTTTACCAAGCTGAAGCACTTTTCCGCTCAGCGCTTCTGGTGACTCAAACAAACGATCGACCTCACTCATTTTTTCACCGTCCAGTTTCACCGCTCCGCCTTGAATCTGTCGCCGCGCTTCGGAGCTGCTTTTACACAGACCCGCCGCACTCACGAGATAAAACAGTTTCGCCGGAAATTGCACCCCAGACAGCGAAAATTCTGGCACCGAATCGCTCTCGGTTCCCCCACCTTGAACCAGATTCAGCGCTGCGCTTTGCGCTTCAAGAGCGCGTTCTTTGCCGTGATAGTGGCTCACCACATCCAGCGCCAGAAGTTTTTGACGATCGCGAGGTTTCTCCGGCAGTTGATCGAGCGGTAAATCGGTCAGAAGCTCAAAATATTGCTCGATCGCGTTGTCTGGAACTTTCTCTAATTTCGAATACATACTGAGCGGATCTTCCGACAATCCGACATAGTTCCCCAGAGACTTAGACATTTTCTGAACGCCATCTAACCCCGGCAAAATCGGCATCAGCAATCCAAACTGCGGAGTCTGCCCAAAATGACGCTGCAAATCCCGTCCGACGGCGAGATTGAACTTCTGATCGGTTCCGCCGAGTTCGACATCGGCTTCTAGCGCCACCGAATCGTAGCCCTGCATCAACGGGTATAAAAATTCGTGCAGATAAATCGCGCTTCCTTGCTTGTAGCGCTCCGCAAAGCCTTCCTTCGCCAGCATTTGCCCGACCGTCATCGTTGCCAGCAATTCGAGAATCTTGCTCAAATCCAGCTTAGAGAGCCATTCCGAGTTGTAGCGTATCTCTAACCGCCCTGGGGTCTCAAAATCCAGAATCGGGCGCAACTGCTTTAGATAAGTTGCAGCATTTGCCTTCACCTCCTCTTCGGTCAATTGCTTCCGCACCTCGGATTTTCCTGTCGGATCGCCGATTCTCGCGGTAAAATCTCCAATCAATAGCACCGCTGTATGTCCAGCATCCTGAAACTGCCGCAACTTGCGGTAAATGGTACTATGACCCAAATGAATATCAGTTCCCGTCGGATCAATGCCAAACTTAATCCGCAATGGGCGGTTGCTCTTCTCCAAGCGCACCCGTAAATTTTCAGTCGGCTGAGCCGAATCTGGCTGATCCGGGAAAATCTCGGTCGTACCCCGAAACAGCCAGTCAAGAGAATGAGACATACTTTATACTTTTGAGAAAAATCAACAGTCTAAACAACGGCTTCTTATTTTGACCTAAATCGAATCCACACGACTAAACGATATTGCTCGATCGATTTGCTCCATTTGCCTGAGTCTCAATTATCCTACTAAAGTTGTTTCACCTCATCTCGGAAATTGTCTCAACGATTCAAGGTCTGACGGAATTTTCTTCCAATCTCTGAATCCTTTCTCATGCCCTACTTCTTTAACTGATTCTTTAACTGAAAGAGAGTTTGCCGTGTCGTCCAATACCCTTAGACAAAAGCAGCAGCAGCAACAACCCGAAACCACAAAGGAATTTTTCCAGTCGGTGGGCAAAGTGACGGGCGGAACGCTGCTGGCGATTACGATGCTGTCGAGTTCAGTCGTTGCAGGCGGTCTTGTCGGACTCGCGATTAGTTTTCGTAATTTGCCGGATGTACGATCGCTGCGTGCCTTTAAACCCAGCGAAACGACGCATATCTACGACATAAAAGGCAAAAAGCTCACCAGTATTCACGGTGAAGCAAACCGGGAAGTCGTGCCGCTCAACAGCATTTCTCCGCATCTCAAACGGGCAGTAATCGCGATCGAAGACAGCTATTTTTATTCGCATAGCGGCGTGAATGCAGGGGCGATCGCACGGGCAGGGGTAGCAAACTTCACATCCGGGCGCACCGTTGAGGGCGGTTCTACGGTGACGATGCAGCTTGTGAAGAACCTATTTCTGTCGCCGGAGCGTGCCCTGAGTCGAAAAGTTGCGGAAGCCGTCTTAGCGCTAAGAATCGAGCAGATTTTCAAAAAAGACCAGATTCTTGAGATGTATCTGAATCAGGTCTATTGGGGGCACAACACCTATGGAGCGCAGACCGCCGCCAGAAGCTATTTCAACAAAGATGCAGCCAGTCTGAATTTGGCAGAATCGGCAATGATGGCAGGGCTGATTCAATCGCCCGAAGCCCTCAGCCCCTTTGCGGACATGAAGGCGGCAAAAGCGCGTCAAGCCGATGTGCTGAATCGAATGCGAGAACTCGGTTGGATCACAGCATCTGAAGAAGCTGCTGCCCGCAAATATCCGATCAAGCTCGGAAAAATTACCTCGTTCCAGACCAGTCAAATGCCGTATGTCACCGATGCAGTGGTGCAAGAACTGACGCGCAAATTCGGGCGAGATGCAGTCCTCAAGGGCGGAATGCGGATTCAAACGACGATCGATTCTCGAATGCAGCGCATCGCTGAAGACACAGCACGTCGATCGCTTGCCTCGATCAATGCTCAAGGAGTCGGCGCGGATCAGATGTCGATCGTTGCGGTTGATCCCCGGACACAGTTTGTGAAAGCGATGGTCGGCGGTGTCAATGCAAAGAAGAGCCAGTTCAACCGCGCGATTCAAGCGTTGCGGCAACCGGGATCAGCGTTTAAGCCTTTTGTGTACTATGCGGCTTATGCGTCCGGCAAGTACGCGCCAGATTCCACCATCCTCGATGCGCCTGTGGGATATCCCGATGGCTATGATATGTACTACCCCCAGAACTACGATCGTAGCTTCGGGGGTGCCATGACCCTGAGACGCGCTCTAGAGCAATCTCGCAACGTTCCCGCCGTGAAGCTTGGGCAAGAAATCGGTCTTAATAAAATTGTCGAAATTTGTCGCAGCATTGGAATCAAAAGCCCGATTAACCCCGTGATTTCGCTGCCCTTGGGAGCCGTTGACCTGACTCCGCTAGAAATGGCAAGCTCTTACGCTGCCTTCGCAAATAACGGGTGGTACTCAGAAGCGACTTTAATTGCACAAGTGACCGATAGTAGCGGCAACGTCCTCCTAGATAACACGCCGAAACCGAGACTGGTGCTTGATCCCTGGGCATCTGCTGCAACCAACGATACGCTTCAAGGGGTGATCACACGCGGAACTGCCACTGCTGCGCAGATTGGTCGTCCCGCCGCAGGTAAAACCGGAACCACGTCATCCGAGCGTGATATCTGGTTTGTTGGCTATGTGCCTCAGCTTTCGACTGCCGTTTGGGTCGGGAATGATGACTATACAACTCTGGGAGGTGGGGCAACGGGAGGCACGTTTGTGGCTCCAATCTGGCGTGATTTCATGTCTCAAGCGCTGCAAGATGTCCCGGTTGAGCGCTTCCGTCCTCCGTCGGACTTCGATCGACCTTGAGAAGTCCGTTCGCCATCGTAGCAATCTCCTATCAATCGGTCTCGCTGTGTTCTAGTAGAACGATCCCAAAAAAGGGGCGCATCTCGCACTCCTCAGCCCTGAGTTCAAATCAATTTGATTAGCGCTGCGGTGTATACCATTGAATCAGGTTGTTGACTTGACCTGCTCGGCGTTGGGAGTTGAACAACTCAATGGCAGTCCGGTTGTTGTCCGCGTTCATTTTTTCAGCCGTCCGGTTGCTATCGAGCGTTGTAATGACTGATGCGGCAGCAGCGTTATTGGAATCGCAGTCTTTCACCTCACCGACAACGACGGTGGACGAACTGCGATCGCTAAACGAAGAATTGCTAGAGCGACTCGAATTTTGAGCGCTACTGTTGCCCCCGTAAGCACTGGAGCGACTCGATTGACTTTGCTGGCTACTTTGTGAACCGCCCGAACCGCCAACGCTGACCAATCCAAATACGCTAACTGAGCCACCCCCACCCGCATTCTGATTTCTTCTGCTCGATTGGCTATTCGAGGCGTTACCCCAAGCGTTGTTGCTGTTAGAGCTTGAGGATTGCCGGGAAGAACTATTGCTTTGAATGTTGTTCTGTGTGTTGTTACCCAATCCAACATCCGCCGTGCTGCATTGAATTTTGTCTGCCAATTTGCCGAATAGAGCATCGTTCGCGCGAGCAGGCATCATTCCAGTAAACAGAGTCGAAGCGAGAACCAAAGCGCCAGAGAATTGAACGAGTTTCATAATCAGTTTCCTTGCTTGAGTGTGTGTTGTGAGGTGTTTCATCCTCTACACTCACTCAGTAGGAGGAACGATCGCGCTTTATGCAGGTCGCCAACAAAAAAGGTGAGAAAAATTTTTCCCACCTTGGTAAACGCCTTAAGCGATGCGCTTTTCGATGTATTGTCCGATCATTTGCTGTTCGCCAGCGCGGGAAATGATCGTTTGTCGAGTGCGGTATTTACTGCCAATCAGTTTAAGTTCTTCTTCAAACACCGAGCCTTTGTATTCGGTTCTGAGGCAGAGCGTATCAGGATTGGTGAAGTAGAAGCCTGCGGTGATGGGTTTCGTGGTTGCGAATCCGCGATCGCGGTATAAGACTGAGCCAATCACGCCAAATAACGTCGAGCCTTTCGATTCTGTCCGCCCGGAAACGGTGTTTTCGCTATCCCAGGTGACGGCTGCACCGCAGGTCATAGCAGTTTCGTCTTCGAGTCCATGCAGATGAGCCAGTTCGACCAGTTCGGGCGCTCCCTGCGGTAAAAAGCGAATCGTGATCATGCTGATCATTTCTTTCACTTCACCATCGGGCAAGGTGTAGTAGCGACGCTCCGAACGCCATTGCCCTTCGGATTGTTGAAAAAACGCTTCGATCAACTGATCATCCGCTGTGGAAGAAAGTACAGATACAGTCATAAACACTGCCCCTTCGAGAGAGTAAATAGTAGCTACAGCACTTATACGCTTTGATTCGGAAGCTTCATCACTTCCGTTATATTTAATCAAGCCTAAATTTACAAATTTTAATATACTCAGAAATGGGTAGGTCAGCAATAGACCACGGACAGAGGAATCAGTCTGTCATGATGAAGACAAGCATGTTGCGTGTGCAAGTTGATGCAAGTTCTAGAAGTTGAGCAATTACAAAAGACGTATCAAAGCGGCGGAAAGACCGTTGAAGCTGTAAGAAATGTCTCATTCAATATCGGTGCGGGTGAAGTCTTGGCGTTTCTGGGCGCAAACGGAGCAGGAAAAACGACCACGATCAAAATGATTGCGGGATTGATTCTGCCCGATCGCGGACAGGTCAAAATCGCTGGACGAGATCCGCATCGTCAATCGATCGCGCTTAAGTCCGTCGGAGCCGTTCTCGAAGGCAATCGAAATGTCTACTGGCGACTGACTCCAGAAGAAAATTTAGAGTATTTCGGGGTATTGCGGGGATTAAGCGGGTATGTGGCGCGTCAGAGAGCCAAGGCTTTACTAGAGCGATTTGAACTGATGCCGAAGCGAACAACGATCGTTCAGAACCTCTCACGCGGAATGCAGCAAAAGCTGGCGATCGCGGTTGCATTAATTCACGAACCGCAGTTACTTCTGCTGGATGAACCAACTTTGGGGCTAGATGTAGAAGCGACTCAAACCGTGAAGCGCTTAGTGCGAGAGATTGCCGCAGAAGGTCGAGCAATTTTATTAACCACACATCAGCTAGATATCGCTGAAGAATTGTCCGATCGCGTTGCAATTATCAAAGAAGGCGAAATTGTCGCACAAGAAAGAACCGAGACGCTCATTCAGCAGTTTTCTGGCGATTCATATCGAATTGAATTGGAGCAGGAACTAGACGACGATCGCATCAGTAAATTAAGCGCGATCGATGCGGTGATTGAAGGCAAAACGGTTTATGTTCGTCAAATTGAATTGCTGTATCACGCGCTGGAGATTTTGAAGCCGTTCTCGATCGTGCGGTTGGAAAAAGATCAAGCAAATTTGGTCGATGTGTTTCTGAAATTGGTAAATAAGTAAATGTTTGAGTTATTCGTTGCCCAGCTTAAGTGGAGCTGGATTCAGTATAAACGCTATGCCCATGAGCTTTTTGGTGGCATTGTTGCGTTGACCGTGACGTTTTACGGATTATTTCTCAGCGTTGGATATATTGCGGGGGGAAATGTTCGATTTGGCGATCGCTTAGATGCTGTGATCGTGGGATATATTCTGTGGTCGCTGATCATTTTTATTATGAATGGCATTAATGCAACTTTGCAGCGAGAAGCACAAGTTGGAACATTAGAGCAGCTATTCATCTCACCGTTCAAGGTTAGAAGAATTATTTTGCTAAGAGCCGTTTCTGATCTGGTTTTTCAATTAATTCTAATTGCGTTCGTACTACTAATTATCATGGCGCTGACTGGACGATGGCTGACATTTTCGCCCCTGTTGATTTTGCCATTGATCACTGTGATTCTCGGCGCATACGGTCTCGCGTTTGCGATCGGCAGTCTAACGCTGATTTTCAAAACCGTTCAACAAATTGCCGGAATTCTCAACTTCTCGCTTCTGTTTGTGTTGACCATTCCGACTGAGACTTGGACAGGAGTGCAGCGCTATTTGGGATATTTGATTCCGATGACAACGGGTGCAGGAGTCATTCGAGATTTGATGGCGCGGCAGGCGGGGTTAGATTGGGTTGCATTAGGAGCCGCGTTTTTGAATGGAGCGGTTTATTTCGCGATCGGTCTTCTTCTCTTTCGCTGGTCGGAGCGGGAAACGAAGCGGCGCGGTAAGTTGGGCGGATATTAGGGATAGCGCGATCGTCTCACCGATCGCGACATTCAAACACATCAAAAACTGGGTCTAAGCTTTAACGCTGCTCTGGAAACCGCTTTTCATCTGTTTATTTCTCAATTTTCGCAATCCAAACACGACTCCATTGGCAGCGATTCCCCAGATCGGAGTAAAACCAAAAGGAACGGGGACTGCTGCCTGAGTTGTCCCATCTAAAATTACGTTGTCAAGTCTGAGGGTTCCGCCTGTATTACTTGCTCCATAGCCATAGATTCTAAAGGTGACAGCAGTAGCTAGGTTTTCGAATGCTGCACCCGAAAGGTTGGTTGATAGACCTGTATTAAAATCGTTAGTTGCGGAGTTAGAATTAGGTGTGCCGGGTGTTAAAGTTGACAGAGTTGCGGCATAGTTATCTACGCTTGAGCGGACTGCAATGTTCTGAGGTCCGAAGCTCGATCGCCGTGCAGCAAAGGTCAGAAGGTTGAGGCTCATACTGATGCCAGCGTTAGGCGTGACAGTGAATGTGTAGTATTTATTTGGATCAATCAGTGTCGGATTCAATGCCCAATCGTTATGGAGAGTTCCCTGACCGTTAACTCCAGCAGCGAATCCATCAGGTCTGGGTGAATTTGGGGTTGCGATAACACCACTTGTACCAAAGGGACTAGCTGTAACATTAGAGTCCGTGGTAGTAGCATTTAAAGTCTCGAATCCTGTAGCACCAAAATCGTATCCAGCGATCGTTAAAGCGTGAGCAGGTAAGGTTGTTGCTAGAGCGGTACTTGAAAGGATGAGAGTCGCGATCGCGGCGTTTTTCAGCATGAGCTAGTGCCTTTTATTACAGGCTGTGAAGAACCATTGCGATTATACTTACCACTCCAGAGTTAAGAGCGCTAAGATTTTTCTCCTGAGAATTAATTGCGCAACCATTTTGCTGCTGAACTCAGCGCGACTACCAGCTTGAAAGCTGTCCGAAAGCAGTATGGGCGGTGTGTGCAACTTGATACATTACAGAATCAACATTAGAAGATTGCTGTCCAGGAACGAAGCGCCAGAGATAATCAAAAATCTTGCGAATTTCGGAGAAAATCCGATCGCCCCCAATGCCAAAAAATTGCAGCGCAAACACGATCGCAGCAATCAATAACGCAGTCTTCAGCGTGGCTCTGATCACTCGAACCAGCCAGAGAAAAACCAGGACTGTGATGACGATCGAACCTGCAAGTAATAGAAGCTCCATTCCTCAATCGCTCAAATGATTGAATCTAATTACTTTAGCCCAAACGATGGAGATCCGATCGTCACCCCGCAATTACAACGGTGGCAACTCTTCGAGGATCATAAACCGGATGTGATTCAGGGCAAGATCGCCGATCGAAATATCCATCAAATCTCCTAGCGGCATCCCTTGAGACCTCAGCGATTCAAACGAAATCCCCTTACCAATTTCCGCATGATACCAGGGTAATCCCATAAAAAATCGAGTCGGGTACGGCCCACGTTCAACAATATCATCGGGATTCGACTCCATCGGCAACCAACCATAACCGGGAATGTAAAATTCAATCCAAACGTGATTGTAGTCGGGTTCAAGCGGTACGTTCTGACGATCGGCAAACGACGGACATTTATATCGTCCTACAGTTCGACAGGCAATTCCATTCAATCGCGCCAATGCTAATAGCACACCAACGTACTCACCACAGGAACCAATTCCGCGTTCAAGAACAACATCAGGAGAATCAATGTGAGGTTTAATGCCGTAAGACAAGCGATCGTAAACATAATTGCGAATCTTCAGCATCTTACGAAGGATATTCGTTTCTGTCCCGATCGCTTCTCTTGCCGCTTGCTGAATCACAGGCGTATCCATTGCCAACTCATCATCGTCCACAAGATAACGATCGCGAAACTCTGCGCTCAAGTCGGGAGCGTTCTCGACAGCTTCAAAGTTGAATTGATACTTGATGCCTCGTACCTCTAATAGAGCTTTCCAGCCAAAGATATGCCGCTCCTGAGATTTGAGCGAATTGAATTTAAACACAGCAACTCGCTGCCCTTCCTGAACATCTTCGGTAAACGGAAGACCGATCGCTTCAACGCTGCGAATTTTTTGTCGATGCGTCTCTGCGGGTAATGCAATTCGCCATTCTAAATTCTGGATTTCTACTTCATCGAGCGGCAGTAATTCCTCAACATACGTCATTTCAATTAAATATCCATTCGATAGCGTATAGCGCTCATCGGGATAATAACGAAAATAAAGCGGATGAATAAAAGTACGATCGCGATACGTTAACTCTAAATTCGGATCAGCATTTGGATTGTCGCGAATATAAGCTTCTTCTCCTGCATAGGATACATATAGCGTTGACTGATCTGTATTGGAACCATTCAGAAAAGCGATCGCGGTTGGATTTTCAAACGGAGTCAGCAGACTAAACTGAAGCTCTCCGGTCGCACGATCGAGGCAGTACACCGTTTCTTCTGTACGATCGCACAGCCACAACTCTTCGCCCCGCACCGTTAAGTTGGTCACACCCACTCCGGGCAAGGGAAACTGCGTGATTTTGCGCTTTGTGTTGCGCTCGTAAATTAGGACATAGCCTAACTTCTGAGAAGTCACATAAATCGTAGATTCCCAAACGCCAACACCATCGATATCGTAAGGCAAGGTTGTAAACAGTTGCGGCTCAAATTGCTCAAACGTGCAAAAGTAAACGCTGTTGTCTTTGGTGAACCAGACTGTTTCTTCCCAGATAGCAAAGCCTTTTGCATCGATAAACTGGTCAGTGTGGCAAGAGTTGAGAACGATCGTGTTGTCATTTCGGGGATTAATTTGCAGTAAAAACCCCCGGATTGTATCTAGCGCCACGAATCGATCGCGCCAGACCGCTAACCCATAAAGCGCATACGTGCCGATTGGACGGATCGATCGCGGACGTATGCTGTCCGACGCAGGATGTGATTGGGGTGTAAAAGTGCCAGAGTCAAGCATTCAAAGAGTCAATCGCCATAGATGATACTCCTGATTCTATTAAAACTCTGGCAGGATGAATGTATCGCATCCAGCGATCGTGCTAAACCAAGCTGCGATCGCTCAAAATTTCATATCCGGTTTCTGTCACCAAAACCGTGTGCTCAAACTGCGCCGAGAGCGATCGATCCACAGTTACGGCTGTCCAGCGATCGGGCAAAATTCGCGTATTTTTTGATCCGGCGTTGACGATCGGCTCGATCGCCAACGTCATCCCCGCTTTCAATTTCACATTCGGCATCCGATAAGTTCTGAAATTAAACACAGAAGGTTCTTCATGTAGATTCCGTCCCACACCATGTCCGGTGAAGTCTTCCACAATCTTGAAGCCGTTCGACTCGACATAATCTTGGATTGCGCCTGCTAAATCGAGCAGGAATGCGCCCGCCCGGACTTGCTCAATCCCTTTGTAGAGGGCTTGCTCTGCTACGTGAATTAGTTTTGCCGCGTCTGGAGAAACCTGACCGACTGCGATCGTAATGCAAGAATCGCCGTGGAATCCTTCAAAGAATGCCCCCGTATCAACCTTGAGAACATCGCCCGTCCGAATCACCTTTTTCTTATTCGGAATCCCATGCACCACTTCTTGGTTAATGCTCGAACAAATCGAAGCCGGGAACCCGTGATAGCCCTTAAAGCTGGGAGTTGCGCCCATTTCGCGGATTCGTTTTTCTGCATGAACATCAAGATCCCAGGTTGTCATGCCAGGTTCGACCATTTCTGAGATTTCTTTTAGAACGGTTGCGACGATCCGCGAAGCTTGCCGCATGATTTCGATTTCTCGATCGGATTTAATTTCAATCCCGCGACGGTTTTTGGCAGGCTTGGGAGTCGGAAGAAGATTGCTCAGAATGTTCATGTCAGGGCGATCGCGCTATCAAAAGATGTTCTTTATTAAAGTAACGCAAACTAGGGCAACCATCGTGGATGCAAACCCCGGAAGGGCAACTCTTCTGGCTGAGTTTTGGCGCTGAGATCTCCTTTGAGCGGCAGCAGCCACAGTTTACTTCCTGATAAAGCCTGACTCACTTCAGATTTGGCGCGATCATCTGCTTGCGTTTGATCAAAAATCAATGCCTTTCCGTCAGGAGCTAAATCAACCTGAATTTCTCGCTGGTTGGGTAACAACACTAACGGGCGTAGAGTCTGCTCCATTGGCTTTCCTTCCCGCACTGCTTTGAGGTCGATCGCTGCAAGATAAGGCTGTTCTTGAAACGTATTGCCCGGAATCAAATTCGTTAACAAGCAATACAGCACCTGATTATTCGGAGCAAAGTTGGCTCTGACAATCGAGCCTGAAATTTTGAGAATTTCCTTTTGTACCCCTTGCGAGACGAGGAACATCGATCGCGTGTAATCGGTGTTAAATTTCACCATCACTGCCGCCGTTCCATCCGGGGAGAAATTTAACACGGTGCCAAATTTTGGTAAGAAGTCGAGCGGTTGGGTTTGGTCTTGCTCAGCGTTGGGTTGTAGCGGCAAAATTGCGAGTCCTTGCCCTTGAGCCACCGCGATCGAACCGCCATCCGGTGTGATCAGAAAATCGCCGCCTGTTTGTTGATTGCTAATCGGTTTTGCGGGTTGACCGTCTCGCAGCAGCCAAGCGCCCGCATCGTTGGGATCGCGGCGACTGAGGCGCTGAACGACGACCGTTCGACCATCTTGAGATAAATCAAACTTGAGGTTCTGGTAGTCGCGATTGTCGAGAATTTGGGTAATTTGCCCAGGTTGGGTTGGAGAAGCAGAGGCGGTCGGAGCCGAGGGAGCACTCAGATCAGCCGGAGCGTTAATTTGAATTCCAGTTGTGACCGTGAAAAGCTTTTGTTCTGCTAAGGATTGCGGGGGGTTGGTGCGCTCAACGGCGCTAAATAAAATTCTGTCGTTTTGCGGATAGGCTTTGAAATCCATGACCGCTAAGTTTTCCGGTGTGAGAATTTTTTTATCTTGCTGCGTTAAGTTGTAGAGAATCAGCCGTCCTGCTTCATTGCCTTCGGCTCCGATAAACGCAAGGACGCGATCGCGGCTCTTGAATTTTGCCTGAAAGTCTCGCAAAATCCCGTTATTTGCACCCTCTTTACTAAAGCGATCGCGAGCATTCGTGAGTGAAACCGTAAATTCTGTGCCATACGGCGCAGGTTGATCGAGCGTGTACGCCATCCGTCGCCCAGCCCAGCTAATTCTTCCTCTCAAATCCGGCTGAATTTTGAGATTTTGCTCGACGCTAGGGTGATCCATCGGACGACTAAACGCCAGCAAAAAGGCGCGATCGTCGGCTCCGACCTGTTTTCCGTCCCAGTTAAACTCTCTGATTCTAGGAGCGCTACGATCGCCGCTGAGCAGCAAAACTCCGATCAGCACAATCAAAACGACCATTAACCCGATCGCAACCCGATCAAGCGGCTGCGGAAACTTGCGGAGCGATTCACGAGGCGTTTGCATAAGCGATGTAGATAGCTGTCCCTCAAGCAAGTCGGGGAGCAATTCAATCAAGAATAGCTTTGATTCTAGAGTATTGGGGTCAGGTGCGATCGACGCTTTAAATCCTTTAGAGGAGCAAGAATTTTGATCTCACTCCTCTAGAACCTATTGCAATCTAAGATTGCGATCTAAGATTGCGGTGTTGTCGATTGAGGTGTCGTCGGTGTAGGCTGAGTGCGCTCAAATAAGCTTCTCGGAGCCGCACGACGAAATGCACCGCAATAGTGCATCGATAACACCGCCTTGTAAGCCCAATGATTCGGAGCAACATCAACGAACGGATTTGGCAGCGTTTCTGCGCGATCTTGAGTACAGGCTTGGTAAATCTGCTCGGTAGTGGGCTGTGGTGGAGTTTGAGCGTTAATCGACTGAGACGGAGCCGCAAGACTCACAGTCGGCACAGCGCTGAACAGAATGCTTGCCGCAAGAATAGATTTCAGCATGAGGATGAGCGATGACAGATCTGCTCCCAGGATAGATCACCGATTCGCGAGTTGTGGCGGCTAGGGGCATTCCAGCGAGTCGCGGGTGCTGATTCCCGTTTTCGGATTCACGCCGCTTGCGGTTTTACACAGTTCAACGACCTGCGATCGATCCAACACGGCTTCGCTAAAATCTGCTCCGGTGATCTCTGCGCCCTTGAACACCGATCCAATCATCATTGCAGAAGTTAGAACCGCATCCCGTAGATTTGCGCCCGATAAGTCAGTGAGATAAGCGATGCCATTATCAAAATCGGCTCCTTGCCAATTCGATTTGCTCAAGTCTGAACCGCTAAACACAGCACCGCGCAAATCTGCATCGCTAAAGTTGCTGCCTGAGAGTCGAGCATTGCTAAACTCGGCTCGAATCAGATTCTGTCCAGAATAATCCTTGGTAACAGCTTTAACATCATCGATCGCTCGAATCGCACCGGAACTCGCAGCATGAACCGTTTCTGGCAAGCCAATTAGCACCATGAGCGCCAAAATCAGCGCGAAAAAGACTCGCAACATTCGCATACGATCGTTCATCATTACTCGGCTTTACATTTCGTAATTCTATCAGGCGTGGTGATGAATAACGCTCAGCTGTCGGATTTCAAGTAGTCGAGCAGTCGATCGCCCGAATCGGCTCGAACCAGTCCCACCGCAATATCGGGCAGTACCGTTAGACTCGGATAGACCAAATAGCGAGGCTCCCAGCGTGGTCGAAACTTCTCTTTGAATTGATGCAGTCCTTTGAAGTTGTAAAACTGGTTGAGATGCTCAAAAAAGTAGTGCAAGCCCTTCTCAACCCGCAAAGAATCAGAAGTCTCACCTACACCGGCTAGCGGCGATAAGCTGAAATTAAAGCTATCGTATCCCGCCTGCTGAAAGTGTTGCAGCAGCGAGGCAAATAAAAAGTCCATTGTGCCTTTTTCCGCATCATTGCGATGCCGCATCAGATCTACGGTGACTTCTTTGCGGTTGTAGCCAGAAAGCAGATTCGAGAAGGCAATGATTTTTGCGTGTGCATCGTAAACCACCGCGATATGACAACCGCTCAGGTACTCACGATCGAACCAGCCGATCGAGAACTGCTTTTCTGATCCCTGCTTCGATTGCAGCCATTCATCACTCACAGGTTTTAATCGCGTGATCAATCCATCATCGATCGGTGGCTCGTACACTTGCAGTCGATAGCCTGCTTTCGTGAGCTTATTCATTGCGGTTCTAAAGTCTTGATTTGCTTTGCCTTTAAGATTGAATGTATGCAAATCAATAATTGCTTCTTCGCCGATTTGCGCCCAGCGATAGCCGAGAGTTTGATACAGCAACAAAGTACCCGGCAAAACTTCGTAGAACGTGGGAAACCAATCGTTTTGATTACAAAATTGCTGAAAAGAGACGATCGCTTCTTTCAAATCCTCTGGATGCCCGATCGGATCACCCAGTGCGATCGCGGCTCGCCCTTTAGCAACATAAGCAATCACACTTCTACCCGACGGACTGAAAAAATAAGATTTATCCGGCAGCAACGACAACCGCGCCAGCGAAGTTTTACCAAATTCATCAATAATTTGCTGCGCTCTTTTACGGTCTTGCAGCGTCGCAGGATCACCTCGTAATAATACTGGACGCAACAGCATAAACAACGCATACGTTAACGTAGTCGTTCCAACTGCATAAATCGAATTCGCAAAGAATTCTGCATAACGTCGCCTCGGTTCTAGCCCAGCATTATCAGCAGTAAAGAACATGGCAAGCGTTTGCCACAGAGATTCTGAAAAACTGAAATTAATAGGCGCTCCATTAATACTGAAGTAACCATCGAGAATATAAAATCCAATCGTGCCATACGCCATTGTGAACACGATCGCTGCAATTAAAACGCGAATGCCTTGAGCGATCGACGGTCGATCGGATTGTGCTGTGTAGGCTTTTCTCAGCACAAATAATTGAATTAATAGAACTGTTGCAAGAACACTTTCTTCAACGTCAAATCCTTTAATCAGATGACTGAAGATTGATATAAATAGCAATGCAACAGTAACATACCAGGCAACGCGCTTACGGCGTAATAAATTCGCTGCCAATGTCAGTAAAATGAATCCTGCCAGCGCTGCAAACAAATGTCCGCCAACCCGCACCGAGAATGGGAAAAAGTGCTTTAACCAAGCGGTTCGCTCTGGATAACTCGGCACGACCGCAGACCACAGATTGACGACCCCCATAATTCCCGTAAGCAGTGCGGCTGACCATACCCCGATGCGAGTTCTACGATCGAGGGTTTCTAGACGTTTCCGATTCCAGCCGAGTTTGGGAGGGAACTGCTGCATACACTCAAAAATGTCGATGGTTTTTCTGCTCTTGAACGTCACGGAACTGGCGACCGACAAAACTCAGAGAATCGGCTAGATGCGTTCTCCAATAATTCCAGCCGACATTCTGCCCGACAATGCCGTGACCACCAGGAAATACATAGAATTCGTTATAAATTCCTAAGCGATCTAAGACCGTGTGAAAATCACGGGTGGCATCTAAGTATTTTTCATCTGCCTCACCCGCATCTAAATAAGCTCGGATACGCTTGCGATCAGTGATCGGAATTTGCTCAGCAAACACTTGCGGACTGTTCTGAGCGCCGCTGTTATCCATGAAATATCCTGTGTGACTGAAGAAGATCGTAAATCGCGCTAAATGCCGCAGTCCGATATTAAACGCACCCCAGCCGCCCGAAGACAATCCGCCCATTGCCCAATAGTGTGAGTCTTCGATCGTGCGAAACTGCTGCTTGACTTCTTGCACTAAGTCCACGCCAATGTAAGTTCCAATTTTTCCATTCTCACCATCGTAGTAATCCGTATCCCAAAAGGGACTGGTGCCGCGATTGTCGTTGCCATCTGGCATGATGATCAGCGAGGCAGGAAGCTTTTGATCGCGGTATAGATTCTTTACTGTCGTTGTAATTGCCGCTTTTTCGTAATAGTCCCGCTCATCCCCATGTCCGCCGTGCAGCAAAAAGATGACCGGATAGCGTTGTTCCCGATGTTTTTCGTATCCAGGCGGCAGAAGTATGCCGTATCGCCGCTGTTGTCCCAGAGCTTCGCTGTAGAAGCTTTTAACCTGGAAATTAATTCCCGCAACTTCTTCAACGGGTGGCGTGTCGAGTTGCGGTGCGCCCAAGACAAAAACATACCAATATCCACCCGCCGCGATCGCACTCAAGACGATCGCGCTAAGAATTAACGCGGATGTGCGGAGACGCTTTGATTTCGGCTTCAACGTAAGTGGCATTGTAAACGAGCCATTGTAAACGAACCATTGCCCCAGCAATGGCAACTCTAAACTTAACCATCCAGCAGCCTGTTTTAAATCGCTTCTGGTCAGCATTTCTAGAATACGGAGGTTAATCGTAACAGCTTTCTGGATGAGTGAAGAGCAAATTTGAATGATTGCGCTATAACTCACAGTAATGTGATTGGAAGAGACAGATGTGTGCTGCAACTTACCGGGAACGAGCCGATGCAGGAATGGCAACGCTGCAAACGTTTTATAATACGGCAACTGGATTGTGGAATACGACAGGCTGGTGGAATAGTGCCAATGTTTTAGAAACCACGATCGATTACTTGACCTTCACCGATTCGCTCACGTACCGAACAAACATTTTCAATACGTTTGAGAAAAATAAACGTAACAATTTCTTAAACGAATTTTACGACGATGAGGGATGGTGGGCGTTGACCTGGATCAAAGCCTTTGATCTCACCGGTGAAACCCGGTATTTGGACATGTCGAGGGTTATTTTTAACGACATGACGAAAGGATGGGACAACACTTGCGGAGGTGGAATCTGGTGGAACAAAGAACATAAGTATAAAAACGCGATCGCGAATGAGTTATTTCTGGCGATCGCAGCGCGATTGTTTCTCAGAACGCGGGATCAGCGCTATCTCGACTGGGCAAATCGCACCTGGAACTGGTTCCGCAGAACCGGAATGATCAATCAAAACAATTTGATCAATGACGGGCTGAATGCTCAGTGTAAAAACAATGGTCAGCCCACCTGGACATACAATCAGGGCGTAATTTTGGGAGCGCTGATTGATCTCTCAAAATGCACCAACGATCGATCCCTATTAACAGTCGCACAATCGATCGCAGATGCCGCAACAAAAGCACTCGCCCCCAACGGCGTGTTGCGCGAACCGTGTGAACCCAACTGCGGATTGGATGGGCCGCAATTCAAGGGAATTTTTATCCGTAACCTATCGGATCTCTATCGCAGCGTAAATAAAATCTCGTACCGTGATTTCATTCTCCGCAACGCCGATTCGATCTGGGAAGAATGCCGCAATTCTAAGAATCAGTTTGGGTTATGTTGGGCGCAGCAGTTTGATCAAGCCGATGCTGCCCGCCAAAGTGCTGCGGTAGACGCGCTCAATGCCTCGATCGTCGCCAGTCGAACGCCACTCATCCTGCAGGCCGAAACTTCGGTTCTGCATAACTTAACGATCGAAGCCGTTCACTCAGGTTATGAAGGTGCAGGCTACATTGCAGGCTGGAACCGGGACGGGCAGTGGGTGGACTTTAATTTCACCTTGCCAAACGCCGGACGATTTGATTTAGTTCTGCGCTATGCGGCAGCCGCAGGAAATGCTATTCGATTCATTTTTGTCAATGGTCGGGCACTTGTGAATGCTCATGTGTTTCCTGGAACCGGAAATTGGACAACCTGGAACACGGCAACGATTCCAAATGTTGCACTAAAAACTGGAAACAATACAGTTTCTATCATTTTTAATCAATCGAAGGGAAGTCGAAACTGGCTGAATCTCGATCAGCTTATCATTCGTTAATTTGGTTCCTTAGAGTAACTTGCGATTCGATCCACGAGGTTAGACCCTTGAAACTTAGACATCGACGCTCCCGGCGCATCAACATCCACATCGAAGACGGACGCTTTCAGGTTGTGGGCATGAACGCTTGGTATTCTTACTGGCGTGATCCTTACCACCTAGTTCTCACAGTTCCTTGGCAGGGATTTATCAGCATCATCTCTGCCACTTACATTGGCATTAACGTCGTATTTGCGTTGCTGTACTTACTTGGTGGAGATTGTATTGCCAATGCTACACCGGGATCGTTTTGGGATCATTTCTTTTTTAGTGTTCAAACCTTTGCGTCGATCGGGTACGGGGCAATGTACCCGAAAACGTTTTACGCGCTTTCGGTGATGACGCTCGAAGCGATCGCGGGACTATTCGCGATCGCGATTCTTACAGGACTGTCGTTTGCCAGGTTTTCTCGTCCGACTGCCCGCGTTGCCTTTAGTCAGGTCGCCACGATCGCACCGCATGACGGCATTCCAATGCTCTGCTTTCGTGCCGCCAATCAGCGCCGCAACCAGATCTTAGAAGCACAAATGCGCGTTTATTTGCTGCGAGACGAAGTGACCCTAGAAGGAAACTACATTCGCCGCATTCACGATCTCGCGCTGGTTCGCAGCCAGACTCCAACCTTCGCGCTCACTTGGCTCGTCATGCACCCGATCGACGAAAATAGCCCGCTCTACGGCATGACTCCGGAGTCGCTCGTTAAAACACACTGCATGATTCAAGTGATGCTAAGTGGGCTCGATGAAACGGTGTCACAAGTGCTCAACGATCGGCACATCTACGTGCCACAGGAAATTCTGTGGAATCATCGCTTCATCGATTTGGTACATCGAACACCAGAAGGACACCGCTTTATTGATTACAAAACTTTTCACGACACAGAGCCGATCACTCCGACTCAGGTCTAGACGACTCGATCGAACCCCGACTTGACCGTTTTCGACGACAGTACAAAGCTTATGAACTTTTGCGGCAGGCTTTGCCAGAGACTTGAGAGAGTCACAGTGCTCGATCGCCTCATGCTCAATCTCCTGCGACCTCACCTGTTCCAGGCACATTGCAATGCTCAATTGCCGCGAATTCCCGATTGAACCCGCCATAGGCTGGCATACAGTCCATTCAGTTCAAGCAGTGCTTCGTGAGTGCCTTGCTCGACGATGCGCCCGTGTTCCATCACATAAATGCAGTGTGCTTGTCGAATGGTGGAAAGACGGTGCGCGATCGCGATTGTGGTGCGATGTTGGGTAATGGTTTCGAGCGATCGTTGAATCGCGGCTTCGGTTTCGTTATCAACCGCAGACGTGGCTTCATCGAGAATCAAGATAGGTGGATCTTTTAGGATTGCTCTTGCGATCGCCAGTCGTTGTCGTTGTCCACCGGAAAGCTTTTGACCGCGTTCACCGACGATCGTGTCATAGCCCTGCGGTAATTGCTCAATGAATTCATGCGCTTCTGCAAGTTTGGCAGCTTGAATAACTTCTGCACGACTGGTATCAAATGTTCCGTAAGCAATGTTTTCGGCGACAGTTCCATGAAACAGAAAAACTTCTTGGCTCACCCAACCGATGCAGCGTCGTAAGTCCCGTAACTGCAATTCTCGGATGTCAACGCCATCGATTAGGATTTGTCCTTGCTGAATTTCGTAAAATCTCAGCAGCAATTTTACTAGCGTACTTTTGCCTGAGCCTGTTGCGCCGACGATTCCGATCGTTTGTCCGGCAGGAATATGCAACGAAAGATCTTTCAGGGCAGCCGTGCGATCCGCATATGCAAAGGTAATGTTCTGAAGTTGTACATCACCTTTAACTTGGTGCGTGGGAAACGATCGGTTGCCTGTGGGAATCGCGATCGGTGTATCTAACAAATTCATCACACGATTGATTGATGCCATTGCACGTTGGTACTGATCCAACGTTTGTCCCAAAGTTGTGAAGGGCCACAGCAATCGCTGAATGATAAACACCATAAAGCCGTAAGTCCCGACCGAAAGCTCACCATTTGCGGCTTTAAGTCCACCCAAAAACAGGGTTGCCGTAAATCCGATCAGAATCACAAATCGAATCAAAGGAACGAATGCGGCAGAAAGCTCGATCGCTTTTCGATTGCTATTCCGGTAAGCGTTACTTTCAGAGCCAACGCGATCGAGTTCGTAATCTTCAGCCGTAAAGCTCTTAATCGTCGCAATTCCCGATAAGTTATTCGCCAATCTCGCGCTAATCAATCCCGATTTCTGTCTCACATCTGCATATCGGGGTGCTAATCGTTTTTGAAATACGATCGATCCCCATAAAATGAATGGAATCGGCAACATTGCAAGCCACGATACTGAAGGCGCAAATGCAATAAAAGTTCCACCCACTAACAATACAGTCGTGAAAAACTGCAAAAGCTGATTTACACCACTATCAAGAAATCTTTCAAGCTGATTGATATCATCATTGAGAATCGCAAGAAGATTACCTGTAGTTTCGGTTTCAAAAAAGCCAAGCTCTAATTCTTGTAAATGCTGGTAAGCATCCAATCGCAAATCATGCTGCATGGTTTGGGCAAGATTTCGCCATTTGCGATCGTACAAGTATTCAAACAGCGATTCTAATCCCCAAATCAACAGTGTTAGGAATGAGATAAACGTAAGCTGACCAATGAGATCGGTAATTCCAAGTGCAGCAATCCAAGAGCGATCGCGGCTCACCACAATATCGACCGCAATCCCAATTAGGTAAGGCGGAGCCAGATCAAACACTTTGTTAAGAATCGAATAAACGCTGGCTCGAATCGCTTCGGAACGGTAAATGCGATCGTAGTTAAACAGCCGTTGCAGTGGGTGAGCCTTGGCAGATGTCATAGTCAGGAGATCCAAGTAATCTCACTATGCTACAACTTGTGGTTTTATTTTGCAGCGATCAAATTCTGTAGCTCAGCAGTATAGATTATGAATTTAACTGTGTATTGGTTGGCTAAGTGTATTGTCGAGTTTTTCCGCGATCGCACTCACCCATTTCTCATCTTGCCGCGTGTAGCTCCGTGGCGCATTTGCCCCCAAAATCAAAACGCCTTCTTTACCGATCGGCTGACAAATCACACCTTGAGTATTTTCGGGCAGATAGCTGAATTCAATTTTTCCTGGATAAACATTCAGCGCGACGAGATAAATTGGTTTTTGCTTGTCCAAAACGCGCTGTAAAATTGCACCTGGTTTTACTTCTTTGTTGGGGCTGAGAATGCCGCGACGTAAAAGAACTTTACCGCGATAGAAGACAATGAGCGATCGCGTCACCGTATTCGTCAGCAAAATATGAGAAGCCCAAGCTAGCTCAGTTTTCACCGCATCCGGTAATTCTGCATCGAGTTCAAAGCCTTCCTCTCCAATAAGTTCCACACTGTCCGGAGTGCGAGGTTGAATTTGCTGCCAGATTAAGCCCGTCAGAATCAGAATCGCACTCAAAATTACGCCCAGCGCATCCGATCGCGCTTGAGAATCGGTGAGCGCAGGGGTAAGAATGCGATTGGTGAACAACAAACTTCCACCGAGAGCGCCAATAACGATCGGTAAAAGGCGTAAAATTCGATTCGGATCAGGCTTTGCCATTGCTCAAAGTTTCGTTCCAGGTTTCGCAGTATTCTTTTAGCCTACCTTACGGGAGGATGCGGTTTGCTAGATCTAATCAGTGCTGGATTGGTTTCAGGGTGGTTAAAGCTTGCAGGGTTGCCTACTTCGTTTGACCCAAGTGAAATATTCGCTCAAACAACGATCCAATCTCCATTTTGGCAAGCTAGCGATCGAACCGCAGAGAAAGTCGTCAGTGACTATCTGAAACTTCTCAGCAGTAAAGGGTTAAAACCAACTGAACAAGGAATTTGGCTACAGTCGGGATCTCATTTACTATTGAGCAATCAGGGGACAACTCCGGTTCCTGCGGCATCGATTACCAAAGTTGCAACATCCTTAGCAGCCTTGCAAACTTGGTCAGCAGATCACCAGTTTGAAACATTGATTAGCTCAACAGGTGCGATCGAAAACGGTACACTTCAAGGCGATCTCATCGTTCAGGGTGGCGGCGATCCATTGTTCTTGTGGGAAGATGCGATCGCGGTTGGAAATGCTCTGCGTCAGTTGGGTATCACTCGCATTTCAGGCAATTTGATCGTTACCGGAAGCTTTATGATGAGCTTTCGCGACGATGCTGTTAAGTCCGGTGAACTGTTGAAAAAAGCATTTAATTCTAAAACTTGGGATGAGGACATTCGCGATGAGTTCGGAGAAATGCCGAAAGAAATGATCCGCCCAGCGATCGAAATAAAAGGGAAAGTGCAGACTGGATCAGCCCCTCCAAAACAGATTTTATTGATGAAGTACCGATCGCTTCCGTTGGTTCATCTAATCAAATACCTCAATGTTCACAGCCAGAATGAGATGTCGCAACTGCTAGCAAACAATCTAGGGGGTGTGAACGCTGTGATTCAGAAAGCCTCAACTGCCGCGAACATTTCACCTGATGAAGTTCGATTAATCAATGGATCTGGACTCGGAATGGAGAATCAGGTTTCACCTCATGCGGCTTGTGCAATGTTTGCGGCAATCGATCGCATCATGCACCCGTTGAATCTATCGATCGCGGATTTCTTTCCTGCATCTAGCATTGATCGTGAGGGAACATTAGAAGATCGATCGATGCCAGCACGATCAGTGGTTAAAACTGGAACGCTCAATCAAGTGAGTGCTTTAGCGGGTGTATTGCCAACGCGCGATCGTGGTTTAGTTTGTTTTGCAATTATCAACCGTGGAACAGACATTCTAGAGTTGCGACATCAGCAAGATGTATTACTTCAAGCGTTGCAGAAAGAATGGGGAGCTGATGTTGATGCAAGTGTAGTTCAGCCAAGTGAATGGTTAAAGCAAACACGATTCACTCCCGAACAACGCCTCGAAATCATTGCGAATCGCGGATAAAAGCAAGATTGCTATACAGTTGAAAGGCTGCACCCCATAAGCTTTCATCCTGGCCATAAGAATGGATTTGTGCAGGTAAACGATCTAGCAATAACGGAAACTCGATCGCAGTTTCTCCAAACGACGTGAAATCCGACCAAATCGATTTTTCAGAGGTTTGCTCGGTGAGAAAATTAAGCAAGCTATTCCAGTGCAATCGATTAATCGCCTGATCAAGCTCGATCGTTGCATCACCCATCGCCCCGAACTCAATGCCCTGCTCAAATCGATAGCGCCAGTCACACAGCCGTAGAATACAGCGTCTTGCTGGTAAATGCAGATCACAAATCTGTACATAATCTTGGGTTTTCTCTTTGCGCTGCCGCTGCACTCCTTCACGCATTGAGCTATCAATTACTCGCTCAAAAATTGGTAACTGTCCCTCGACGCGCTGACTCACTTCTGACCAATCAAACGTTAATGATCCGAGTTGCCCTTGGTCATTCTGACAGACGACGATCGCTTGCGGTGCATAATCGAGAAAATACGCGACTTCAAACACTGCGATCTGTTTCAAACTCGCTTCAGGTGCACAGAACGCAGGGATGTTTGCGGCTCTGAGTTGTTGAGTATAAAAATCTAGCTCTCCGATCGCGCCTAATCGATACATTTTCCAGCCGCGATTGGGCAACTGTAGGCGAGCCGTATAGACATCAAGGTTCAAAATCCGCGCAAAGTCTTTAGCGGCTTGAGTGCGGGATTCTGGCGCGATCGCTTCGAGAACCAATAAACCGGGCTCAGTGTTTTCGGGTGCAGATTTGGCTTGTTCGATCGCCTGTTGTCGTTGAGTCTCAATCTGGCTGGCGATCCGCTGGAGTCCTTGTCTTGCTTGAGACATGATCTTCGGGTGAGTCACCGTTTTCAAAAGCTGCTGATACAGGGCGATCGCACCCTCGAAATTGTTCGACACTTCGTACAATCGCGCTTTGTACAGTTGTCCCCAGGGATGATCGGGAGAAGTTTGGAGAAACGCTTTCAGCAATCGAGCCGCGCTTTTGTAATCTTTGCGATCGAACGCTGCTGCAATCTGATCCAGTGACATAGTTCAACGGGAAAATCTGCCTTTTTAGGTTTCACTTTCTGCGGGGCTTTCTACCATGCCTGCGATTAATGCGGCGGCTGCGATCGGAGCGGTAACAGCCCTTAAAATTCGCTTGCCTAATGTCACAGGCTGATAGTTCTGAGCGATCGCGCTTTCAATTTCCTGGGTTGTCCAACCGCCTTCACAGCCGATCGCAACAATCACGGAATTTTCAAATTTACAGTTAATCAAATGCTGCGATGAACTCCGCTCTGCACAGATATAGCGTGAATCCGCTTGCAATTGTTCTAGCGCTAATCTGAATGGCATTGGCTCTAAAATCGTTGGCACAATCTGGCGCTCCGATTGTTCTGCGGCTTCTTGGGTAATTCGTCGCCAGCGATCGAGCTTATTTCCACTCGGATTCAGTAGAGTACGATCGCTCACCACAGGCGCAATACAACTCACTCCTAATTCTGTCACTTGTCGCACTACATCATCAAATCCCGTTTTTGGTAGCGCTAACATTAATGTGATTGATACTGTTAGTTCTGATGATGCTTGCAGCGATTCGATTAGTGTTGCTTGATCTGATTCAAGCTTGGCAATCCAGGTTTGTCCTTTGCCGTCGAGTGCAATGAAGCGATCGCCATTTTTCAATCTTAAAACGCGCTGAAGATAGTGCTGTTGCTCTGGGGATAAAGAGACGATCGCGTTTTGTATCTGTGATTGATCAATGACTAATCGTTGTAGTTGCGACATTGAATCTACTCCTGAGCCGCAGAGAGAATTGCTTGATACAAGCCAGAGCTAACTCGGAATCCCGCTCGCTCGATGAGTGAATCGATTAGAGGTTGAACCAGCGAAATTAAGTCTTGTTGCTTGGCAATGAGCAGCACGCCTAGAATTCCTGTTACTTTCAGCCCTGCTTCTTCCGCAATCGATCGTCCAATTGCTTCATCAATTAATAATCGCTTAGCAAAAAGCTCCAACGCTAGAACAATTGCTTCGGCTTCACCTGCATCAACCCGTTGCTGAAAACTTGCAACTTGAGCGCGATTTTGAACCCTCATCACTTTGACCCAACTCACCGTCTGAACTTCTATCGTTCCGGGTACAGGATAGCCCACGTTTGTTAGTTCGTCGTAAACGGCTTGAGGAATTACGATCTCACCAAAAATCGAGTGTAGAAGCTCAAGTTGGGTAATCGCTGCAAGATTCGTAATCGGAGAAGTGTTGCAGACGATCGTCGCAAATCACCCCAAGCTTTCAAATTCTCTACTTCTGTCTGAAAGCTGGTTACATCTTCATAAATTGCGATGCCTCGATGCGCCAATTCTCGCTGAAACTCAATTAGTGGAAGTCCTGCCAATTCTCGTGCTTTCCTCAGATCTAGCTTCTTCTGTTGAAAGAGCAAAATTGCAATTTCACGCTTCAACTCTGACTCAGAAATTTGTGCAGCTTGAAGAATTTCATCAGAAATGATAACGCTCATGGAAGAAATTAGTAGGCTCATTAAAAAAGGGCGCTGTTCACGCCCCTTTATTTTAGACTCCAGCGAATTGGTGAATGGCATCCAATCCGATACGATCGCAGAAATCCCCAAAGCTTTCACCGGGTTTCCGCTCTTTTTTGAACAGAATGAACACAGGTTCAAACACCGCTTCCAAATCATCCATGTTCATCTTTTCGATGAACACTTTCGCGAGTCGCGTTTGATTCGGAGCCGCTCCCATCCAAACCTGATACGTATTTGGGCCATTTCCAACAAATGCCAATTCTGCTAAATATGGACGCGCACATCCATTCGGGCAACCCGTCATCCGCACAATAAACGACTCATTCGGCAAGCCGACTTGATCTAGCAAAAGCCGGATTCGAGTCAACACAGGTAAACTGACACGCTCAGATTCTGCCGTTGCCAGTCCACAAGTGGGTAACGCCGGACACGCCATCGAATCTCGAACTAACGGATCAACTTTCTCCGGTCGCTCAATGCCATGTTCGCGCAGAATCCGATTGATTCGCTGTCTATCTCCTGGCTGAATGTCGTACAGCAACACATTTTGGCTCGGTGTGAGCAGCATCGGCAAATTAAATTTGCTGACAATCTTCCGCAGCGCCGTTTTCAGCCTGAAGCCGCTATCATCTTTGATCCGACCATTCAGAACCGAAATTCCGTAGAACAGCTTGCCGTCACCTTGTTCATTCCAGCCCAAATAATTCTTGAATTCAAATTCAGGCAGCGATCGGAATGGCTGAATCGCTTTGCCAAAATATTCCTCAACTTTGGCGCGGAACTTCTCAACGCCCCATTCTTCGACCAGATACTTCATCCGCGAATGTCTGCGATCGCTGCGATCGCCATAATCGCGCTGGGTGGCGACGATCGCTTTCACCACGTCATACACATCGGCTTTGTCTACGTAACCGATCGGATCTGCCAGTCGCGGGAAGGTTTCTTCCTTGCCGTGGGTGCGTCCGAGTCCGCCACCTGCATAAACGTTAAATCCTTCAAGTTCGCCTTGTTCGTTCGTCAAGACCACTAACGAAATATCTTGAGAGAACAAATCGATCGAGTTATCTCCCGGAACCGTCACACCAATCTTGAACTTACGCGGTAGGTAATGTGTACCGTAAATTGGCTCCGGAGAGTCTTCAATGTTTGAGCCATTGATATTCCGTTTCCGAGCTTCCACCACTTCGGGATCTTCTTCGCCCGTAATCGCTTTCTCACCGTCGAGCCAAACTTCGTAATAAGCTCCGGATTGGGGCGTTAATAAATCTGCAATATTATTTGCGTACTTCCAAGCGTATTCATATTCCGGGCGATTTCTAAACGGAGCAGGCGGAGCCATGACATTTCGATTCACGTCGCCGCAAGCACTCAACGTTGATCCCATGCTGTTCACGATCGCGCTAATCGTCGCCTTCAGATTCTTTTTCAACACGCCATGAAGCTGAAACGCCTGACGAGTCGTCACCCGAATCGTGTGATTCCCGTATTCATCTGATAAGCGATCGATCGTCAAATAAAGCTCTGGCGGTACAAATCCTCCCGGCGATCGGGTTCTCAGCATCATCGAGTAGTCTTTTTCCTGACCTTTGACGCGGTTATCCCGATTATCTTGCTGATAGGAACCGTGAAACTTGATCAGTTGAATCCCGTCTTCGCTGAATGCTTTTGTGTCGAGTTTCAATTCTGAAGCAACGGGTTCACGCAAGAAATTACTGCGCTCTTTGATGCCTTCAACTTTAGAGGGTTTGCGGACGATGGGTGTAGAAGAAATAACCATTGACTTGTGACTGGCTGCGATCGGTGTAAAGACAACAATTAAAGACAGCAATGCGGCACTTGATGATTCTCAAGCTGCCGTAAGCATTTATTCCCGGTATGCCGCTCGGAATTGTGTTGAATGTGTTTAGTCTATCACGATCGCTCGATCGAGCGGGCGGAAGAGGGCGTTAAGTTCTGTTCCTTAATAATGAAGTCCAACAATCCTTGACACGCATCCAGCAGCAAATCGATCACAAAGTTAAATCCTTCTTGCCCACCGTAGTAAGGATCAGGAACCTCCCGCAGCGTGTGCTCTGTGCAGAAATTACACATTAATTGAACTTTATCGCGATAAGTTCCAGCCGGATCGATCGAGCAAATCGCCTCATAATTGTCGTGATCCATCGCCAAAATCAGATCAAATTCTTCAAAATCCGATCGTTCAAATTGTCGCGCCCGCCCGACTAACTGAATTCCCCGCAGTTTTGCCGCCGCCGTCATTCTGCGATCGGGCGGACTGCCGATGTGATAGCTCGATGTCCCCGCCGAATCACAAACAATCTCATGCTCTAATCCCGCCTGCTGAATTAAGTGATTCATAATATTCTCGGCAGAGGGCGATCGACAAATATTGCCCAAACACACAAACAATAAGCGATATGCCATGTTTCTAATCCATCCACGCTAAAAAACCGAGCCATGAAAGTCTAGCTCGGTTTAATCATAAGTTTGAACGATCTCGCCTTAACCCAATCCTGGCAAATTTAATCCGCCTGTCAGGTCTTCCATTTTCTGGCGCATGGTTGCAGTCGAGTTTTCGTAAGCGGTACGAGTCGCTGCCAAAACCAAATCAGACAGCGTTTCTGCATCTTCTTTCAGCGCATCTGGCGAAATCACAACCTTTAGCGGCTCCTGATTTCCACTCATCGTCACTTTCACCAGACCGCCGCCAGATTCGCCCACGATCTCCATTTGCTCTAGTTCTTCCTGAAGCCGTTTCGCGCCTTCTTGAACCTGCTGTGCTTTTTTAATGGCATCAGTCAATTCGCGCATTTTGCCAAGCCCGAAGCCAAATCCCTGTCCTTGTGACATAACGTTCTAATTAAGTTACGAGTGGAATAGCGGTGCCCAAAGCGATCGAAATCACTAGACACCATCAAACTGCTTTATTATGACATCGAGGCGCAAATCCGACGCACTTGGAAATTCTCGATTGTATAGGGATCTCCCTACCCTCTCTAAAATTCACCCAGCATTTTCACTTCTGGCTCTAGCAACAGCGACCATTCCTGCTGCACTCGCTGTTGCACATGATGAATCAGTTGAAAAATATCCGAGGCTGTCGCGCCCCCACAGTTGAGAATAAAATTCGCATGACGTTGCGCGACCTGAGCGCCCCCGATCTGATAGCCCTTCAAGCCCACCTGCTCAATCAGCCAGCCTGCCTTATAGTTTCCGGGATTGCGGAACACGCTGCCGCAACTCGGTAAATGGTACGGCTGGGTGTTCTGGCGCTGTTGTTTGTGGTTCGCTGTAACCGTGTTCACTGCGGTGGGATCCGCACCCGGACGCAGTTGAAGGGTTGCTTGAGTCACGTAGCGCGAACCGCCCTGTAGAGCCGAGGTGCGATATTCGTACTTCAACTCCTCTGGCGTAAGAATCTGCGTCGTTCCATCGGGTAGCAATACCGTTGCACTCACCAAGATTTCCGAGACACTGCTGCTGTGTGCGCCTGCATTCATCACCACTGCACCCCCCACCGTTCCCGGAATTCCCACCGCCCATTCAAATCCCTGCCATCCTCGATCGGCGAGTTTCCAAGCGAGACGCGGTAACGGTTCACCTGCGCCTACGGTGACTTGCCCGTTCGCATCGTCAAATTCAATGTGCCGTAGATGCCGGGTTGAAACCACTAACCCCGGTAAGCCTGCATCGCTGACCAGCAAATTCGACCCCGCTCCTAGCATCGTCACCGGTACGTCCTGTGAATGCGCCCACTCTAAACAGGCTTGTAGTTCTTCAAGGGTTCGGGGTGCGGCATACCAGTCCGCAGGTCCGCCGACTCGAAATGAAGTCAGTGAGGCGAGGAGAACATTAGCTTTCAGCACAGCGTCGCTACCAACGATCGGAATCGTGAGTATCTTAGACCGAATCGGTTGATCCAGCGCATTAGGCGATCGAGAACCGTCGGAACCAGGTGAATGAACAGTCCGAGAATCAATAGAGAGTGTCATAACATTTCTACAGGTATGGCTTCAACCCGAGATCTAACCGCAACCTATCGCTAGAGTTACGGTTAGATCTCCATTGCACGAAACACAACAAGCACGACTTACAAGCAAGATTGGGGGTGCGACTTCTAGGAAGCAGCTTTCTCAACGCCCTGTTGGTAAGCCATCACATCGGGGATAATCTGATTCAAATTTCCAGCCCCTAGAAAGATCGCAAGATCGCCCGGAGTCAGAAGTTTGGCTAGAAAATCGCCCATCGCAGCAAGGGATGGTTGGTAGTGCACACTGGAATGATGAGTTGCAACCAGATTCGCGAGCGTCTGACCGCTAATTTCCCCGGTATTCGCTTCTCCAGCGCTGTAGATGTCACTGAGAACAACCACATCAGCATCCCCAAACGATTCCGCAAACTCTGCTAGAAAAGTTTGAGTGCGGCTGTAGCGGTGCGGTTGAAAAATCGCTACAACGCGCCGACGCGGATGAGTTTTCCCGGCTTGCAGGCGTGCGGCTGCCAAAGTCACCCGGAGTTCGCTCGGATGGTGAGCGTAATCATCGATAAATAGTACGTCGTTATAATCACCCCGATGCTCAAACCGACGACGCGCTCCTTCAAACGGTGCGATCGCTGCTGCAATTGTCTGAAACTCCAGCCCCAATAACCGACCCACCGCGATCGCGGCGAGTGCATTACTCAAATTATGCTGGCCGAGAATTTGGAGTTTAATCTGTCCTAAGACTTGTCCTCGCTCCCACACTCGCGCGGTTGTGCCATCTCCGCGATATTGGACTTGATCGACGGTGTAATCTGCGTTTGTGGCAGGATCAAGACTGTAGCTAATGGTGGGTGTGATGCGATCTCGTACCGTTTCACAATCAATTGATCCGATCGTCACTTTGCAGCGATTCGCAAAGGTTTGGAACGTTTCGACGACTTGATCAAGGGTGCTGTAGTGGTCGGGATGGTCTAGTTCGGCGTTGGTGATGATTCCGATGTAAGGCGCAAATTTTACGAGCGATCCATCGGATTCGTCGGCTTCTGCAACCAAGTATTCGCCCTGGCCGATGCGGGCGTTGCCTTCCCAAGCTTTCACTTCACCGCCGACAATCACGGTAGGGTCAAGATTTGCTCCGTGAAGCATGTAGCTAATCAGGCTGCTCGTTGTGGTTTTGCCGTGAGTCCCGGCGACTGCGATGCTGCGATATTCCTGAATTAATGCAGCGAGGATATCCGATCGATGAAAGATGGGACAGCCTAACTCTAATGCGGCTCGGTATTCAGGATTGGCGGGATTGATTGCGGTGGAGCAAACCACTTGCGGCAGTTCGGTTTTGCTCTGAGGCGGAACCAGCGTGGCAACGTTAGCCCCGATTGCGACAGGGTGCGGCACTGTCGTCCGCGATCGCAAACGATCAAAATTTGAGGCATCTTGCCCGATAAAAATCTGTGCGCCTGAGGTTTGCAATCGCTCGGTAATATGGCTCGATCGCAGATCGGAACCCGATACAGGTAACTTACGGTCTAACAAGACATAAGCTAGGGCCGACATTCCAATTCCACCGATACCGATAAAATGAAATGGTCTGCCGCTGAAGTCAACGGAACTCAGCATTTTTCTCCTTACACACCACACCAATGTCACGCGCTATCATATCAAGGATCTCTTTTTACCGATACGGTAATTTGAAACAATTTGATAGCTAGTTTGCCTTCCTAGAATGCCGCTTCAGCGCAATTCAAAACGATTTAGTCTAGCTAAGAATTATTCTGATTGCAAAGTTGTCACTCTAGATGGACTGTAATCAATTCTCTTCACTTAAATTCGGGCTGATTCCTGAAAAATTAAAATCTTTTATGCGCTGAAGAGCGCCGAATCAACCCTGCTTCTAAGTTCTGCTGACTCAAATTTGTTTTAGATCGAATCTTCTTTCAAAGGACTTGTAAGAGTGCCTCGATCGAATTCCAATTTATTGCCAAAATCACCCCCAAGTTGCAGTCTTATTCGTCAGAGTGCTACAGATTTTGCCACAACTATTTTGAAATAGCATCTATTTTTTAGCTTGCCCGTCGTCGTTCTGAAGATTAATGATTCGGTTGACCTTCTTTGGCTCTATCTTGAGGAGTAGAGGCTGCGATCGAATGACTTTGCTATGCCTTGCTGATCCCAATTCATTTGTTGATGAGAAGTCGGCTGCCTTTTACGGTATGATGTGACTCATCAATAGGTATTTATATTCAGAGGGCAAGACGCAGTGGTTAGAGTAGCGATCAACGGCTTTGGACGTATTGGACGCAACTTTTTGCGATGCTGGGCAGGGCGGCAGACGACGGGACTGGATTTGGTTGCGATTAACGATACGTCTGATCCCAGAACGAACGCGCATTTGATCAAGTATGACTCGATGCTGGGTAAATTCTCCGGCGAAGTGAGTGCGGACGAGAATACGATCACGGTGAACGGTAAGACGATTAAATGCACCTCCGATCGCAATCCCGAAAACCTACCCTGGGGGGCTTGGGACATTGATCTGATCATCGAATCAACGGGTGTGTTCATCTCGAAAGAGGGCGCAACCAAGCATCTCAATGCAGGTGCAAAAAAGGTTCTGATCACTGCGCCTGGCAAGAATGAAGATGGGACGTTTGTCGTGGGAGTGAACCACGAAGATTACGACCATCACAAGCACCACATCATCAGTAACGCAAGCTGTACGACGAACTGCTTAGCGCCGATCGCGAAAGTGATCCACGAAAACTTTGGCATTATCAAAGGTACGATGACGACGACCCACAGCTACACTGGGGATCAGCGGATTCTTGATGCGAGCCACCGGGATTTGCGTCGGGCACGGGCAGCGGCGATTAACATTGTACCGACTTCGACCGGTGCAGCGAAAGCGGTTGCGCTCGTCCTCCCCGAACTGGCTGGAAAGCTGAACGGGATTGCATTGCGCGTTCCGACTCCGAACGTTTCGGTTGTGGATCTTGTGGTGAACGTGGAGAAAAGCACGATCGCCGATCAAGTGAATGCAGTGCTGAAAGAGGCTTCAGAAACTTCGCTCAAAGGAATTCTGAAATATTGCGATCTGCCGTTGGTGTCCAGCGATCACGCGGGAACCGATGAATCATCGATTATCGATGCGGCTTTGACGATGGTGATGGGCGGCGACATGGTGAAGGTGGTCGCTTGGTATGACAACGAGTGGGGCTATTCTCAGCGAGTGGTTGACCTGGCTGAAGTTGTTGCCCAGAAGTGGGAAAAATAAGAGAGTTCTTTTTGATGAAATTCCCGGTCGCACCAGTGTGCGACCGGGAATTTTTGTTAGATGGGAGCTTGCCAGAGAAAACGCAGCGAATTTCAGTCGCTTATGCCTACAGTAACGCAGGTTCTCAGCCGCTAAAATGCTGAAATCCCTGTTCTAAGCTCAAAGGTCGATCGTCAAACCCACCCGAAGAATCAATTAATTGAACTGCCAAATCAGAAGTAATTTCACCGACGATCGCTGATCCTTTCACTTGCTTCACCCACTGTTGCGCCTGCTTGAACGGTAAAGATAAAACAAGCTCGAAATCCTCACCGCCGTAGAGTGCCCAGTCGATCGCTTGTTGGGGTGAAACCCATTGCTTTAAGGCAGGATTGATCGGAATCAACGCACGATCGAGCTTTGCCCCAACTCCGCTCATCCGGCAAATTTGCAGCACTGCGTCTGCGAGTCCATCGCTGCTATCCATGCCAGAAACACGACCCGAAAACTGGGGTAGATCAAATCGCGGAATCGGATATTGATGAGCGCGAATCAGAGAAGCTCGTTCTGGAGCGTGATCAGAGTTCAACAACATTTCTAAACCTGCGCGAGATGAGCCATGAACTCCGGTGACGAAAATGGCATCACCTGGTTGAGCGGTCGATCTCTGAATCACACGATCTGGATCAACTTGTCCAAACGCAGTAATTGCCAACGTAACTACAGGCGATCGACATAAATCTCCGCCGACGATCGTTCCACCAAACCGGTTCAAACAATCCGACATTCCTTGATAAAGCCGTTCGACCCATTCTACGGGCGTTGTTTTCGGTAGACCTAAACCGACTGTGATACCAAGCGGTAAGGCTCCCATTGCAGCGAGATCCGAAAGATTTGCAGCGATCGCTCTCCAACCTGCGGATTCTGGCGGTGTGGTTCGGTCACTAAAATGCACACCATCGACGAGAACATCAGAAGTAATGACCAGTGATTTTCCCGGTTCTGTGGGCAAAACAGCAGCATCGTCTCCAACAATCGCACTCGGACAGAATGCCTGAACTCGCTTTAATAACCCTTGTTCGCCGATATCTTGAACGGTCAGAGACATAAATTTAAGAGGTGACGAATGCTAGGCATACTTCAACGGCTTGGAACGTATAGCTACGCTGATTGCTACTGAAGTCACTCTCGTCCATAGGAATCCTAAAGCAAATTACGGCATCATCTTGAAGGCAGCGCTACTAAGTTTTGAAGTTAGTAGCGCTGCTTCTTTTAAGCATCTTTTGGCTCGACCAGGTTTTCTAAGCCATCTACAACTTTCATTGACTCGATCGTATCTCCTGCTTTCAGTTGTCCCAAAACATCTGCTCCGTCCGTCACAAAGCCGAAAATCGAATATCGACCGTCGAGCAAGTTTGCACCTGCTGGAGTTAATTCTGGCTCAAACAGGAAGAAAAAGAACTGAGACGATCCACCATTGGGATCAAAGTCAGGACGTGCCAACGCCAAAGCACCATACGCTGAGAACGGTAGCACAGGGGGATCAAGGTAGCGTCCTGCATCTTCTAAAGTAATGCCGTAGGTCGGAACCTTATCGCCTTTCACTAAGACTTCGAGTGGAACTGCCCGATATTGGTTTGTTTTCGGGTCAACAAATCCCACTTCCTTTCCGGGTGGATCACCAACTTGCAGCACGTAAGATTCTTCAGCGCGAGTAAAGGGTAAGCCGTTATAAAAACCGCGCTGTACCAGATCGACAAAGTTTCCAGCCGTCACGGGTGCACTATAACCATCCACCACGATCGTTAAATCACCTTTCGAGGTTTTGGCTGCGATCGTGGCTCGTCCTTTCAGTTGCGGCAGATTGTTGTACTCTTGCGGCACTTCATACGGAAAGCCAGTCACCATCGCCGATTCAATATCGCCCACTTTATCGAGCAATTCCGCCCGCTTCTCTAATGTTTTTGACTTATCTTTCGCAGCAGCAACTTCCGTCAGTTCCGCGATTCCGGCTTTTAGCTGCTCGATTAATTGCTCGGCTTCGGGCTTGCGATCGTCTACCACACTTGCCAAAATTTTATCTTTTTTCAGCGACAAAATCCGATCTGCTCGATTCAAATCTGAAGTGACCGCTCCCCAGCGACGATTTGCTCGCAGTTGAGTCGAGATCTCTTCGAGACTCGATTGCACTTGGCGAATTTCGTCATTGTCGATCGGCAACGCATAGCGCAATAATGCTTTTGGATCTTTGATCGCATTCCCTTGAGGAAGCGCGTAAACAGGCGCGGCAACCCCGATCAAGAGCGCGATCGTACAAATCAGTGCGCCAACAGAGCGTTTGAAGGAAACATTACAAAAAGACATACAGCTTAAAACCTAGAGATCAGTCAGCCCGCTTTGATTGTCCCATGTTGGGGAGCGATAAAAAGCGATCAGTGAGCGGTAAAATGAAGTGCCGAACGTTCTCCCCATTTATTTAAAGTCATGATTTCCAGTAACGATTTTCGCCCCGGTGTCAGTATTGAGCTTGATGGCTCAGTGTGGCGCGTGGTGGAGTTTTTGCACGTTAAACCGGGTAAAGGGTCTGCATTTGTTCGCACCAAGCTGAAGAATGCTCAAAACGGCAACGTGGTTGAACGCACCTTCCGGGCAGGGGAAACGGTTCCCCAAGCTACGCTCGAAAAAAGCACGATGCAGCACACCTACAAAGAAGGTGATGAGTATGTGTTTATGGACATGGAGACCTACGATGAAGGTCGTCTCAGCGCGGCGCAAATTGGCGATCGCGTCAAATACCTCAAAGAAGGCATGGAAGTGAACGTCGTGCGCTGGAACGAGCAAGTTCTCGAAGTAGAACTGCCCAACTCTGTCGTTCTCGAAGTGACGCAAACCGATCCGGGCGTGAAAGGCGATACCGCAACGGGTGGCACAAAACCCGCGATCGTCGAAACAGGCGCACAAGTGATGGTTCCCTTGTTTATCACCATCGGGGAAAAGATCAAAATCGATACCCGAAATGATACTTATTTGGGAAGAGAGAAAGAATAATGAGTCAGAGATCAGAGAATCTCTCTTCGCTTTTTCTGATCTCGACCCCGATTTTTGAGGAGTACCAATACTGTGCCACTGGATCTCACTGAACTGCGTGAATTATTAACGACGTTAAATCAAACAGATATTTCGGAATTAACGTTAAAAGCAGATGATTTTGAATTGACGGTACGGCGCGGGTCGCGAGTCGAAGCGCCTGCGATCGCGCCTGTTCCGGGTGTAATGCCTCAACCTGTAGTTGCACCGCCGCCTGAACCTGTAAAACCGGAAGCACCCAGCGCTGCACCCATCAGCGATCGCAAGCTCGTTGATGTGGTTTCGCCGATCGTTGGCACGTTCTACCGCGCTCCTTCTCCGGATGAGCCGCCTTTTGCTGATATTGGGACTCGCATCCAAAAAGGGCAGGTTGTTTGCATCATCGAAGCGATGAAAGTGATGAATGAAATCGAAGCCGAAGTCGCGGGCGAGGTTGTCGAAGTGCTAGTGCAGAACGGGCAACCCGTAGAATATGGACAGCCTTTGATGCGGGTTAATCCGGCTTAGAGAATTCATCGAGCATGGCGGGTGTTTCGATCCGATGCACCCGAATTTCGTGTAGGCGTGGCCCTTCTGCGGAGACAACGGTTAGCTCATAGTTGGCATATTGCAGCGTTTCGCCCTTGTGTGGGATTTTCTGCCACTGATAAAACAGAAAGCCTCCCAGCGTTTGGTACTCATCCATCATGGGCAAACCGAGGTGCAGTCGATCGTTGATTTCTTCGACATCGACTTGCGCTTGGATTAAGAAGGTATTCTCATCGACGATCTGAATCTCTTGATCTTCATCGCTTTCGGATTCAGGCGGATCCCCAATAATTTGAGTGACTAAATCCTGAATTGTGACTAATCCTGCTGTACCCCCGAACTCATCGACGACTAGCACCATATGTTGTCGATCGCGCTGCATCAAGCTGAGCAATTCTCCTAAAGTCGTGTACTCTGGCACGAATCGAGCCGGCTGAATCCAGGGTTTAATCGGACTTTCTAGATCCAATGTTCCTTGTACCAACGGTTCTGCAAATTCTTTCAGATGCACAAACCCGCAAATGTCATCCAGCGATTCTCCGGTAATGGGAAAGCGAGAATGTCCGCTTTCCGCGACTTCGACGAGTAGATCGCGGACTGTCGCATCGATCGGTAACGTGATCATGCTAGGACGACGTACCATTACCGATTCGGCTGAAACTTCCGCAAACTCAAAGACATTACTCAGCAGTTCACGTTCTTCTTGCTCCAGTCCGCTCGATTCGGTTGAAGTTGCGATGATGAGCTGCAACTCTTCGGGTGTGACCTGGTTATACCAACCCTGTCCGGTGTACTGAATGCCGATCAAGCGCAATAGTAATCGAGTGGATTGATTTAATGCCCAGACGAATGGATTGAAAAATCGAGCGATCGCTAAACTAAACGGACCTAAAAATCTGGCAATTTCTTCTGAATATAAAAGCGCGACGGATTTGGGACAGAGTTCACCTAATACGATCTGTAAATAAGCAATCATCAGAAACGCGATCGCCGTCGAGAGTGAGTGTGAAATTGGCTGAATCCATGCGCTGGGCAATGGCAAGTGATTCAACCACACCGCAACGACCACTGCCATTGTCGATTCCCCGATCCAGCCCAGCGCCAAACTCGACAGCGTAATGCCAAGCTGCGTGGTGGAGAGCAATCGATCAATACTGCGCTGGAGCGATTGCACCGTTCGGGCTTGCACGTCTCCAGCATCGACTAATTGATTAATTCGGGAGCGGCGCACCGAGACGATCGAGAATTCCGCAGTCACAAAAAAGGCATTGATCGCAATCAGCAGCAATACTGAAAGAAATCGCAATCCGATATCGGTAAAACTTAAATCCTGGGTCGGAACTGCCAACACGGGCGGAATAGAAGCAGTCATTGAGCGCTTAAGATGAACATTGCCAGAGTAGATCAGTTTAAGGGGATTTGATCGGAATATCTGCCATCTTAAGTTGAAGCTTCTGATCGGGGTAATCGCTCAGTTGCAGCGAAATTTTTTGAGCATCATCAAGCATCGACGTGGAAATGCTAATCGTTCCGGTAAAGCGATCGCTCTTTGACGGCAATTCAGGCGGCAATCCGGCGGTATCCGCCACAATCAAGCGTCCTTTATCATCGGTGACATTGAGAAAACTGTAGAGAAATTTTACGGGTTGATTGCTGTTGTTTTTCAGCGCAACATCAAGCAAGAGAAACTCACCCTGCTTGCGAATGCCTGTGACATCCATCGCGACTCCATTCGTTTGAGTCGTCATCGGTAGTTTAGCGGCGGCATTGGACGCAGGCTTGGCTTCTTCTGAGTTTGATTGAGGAGAAGCATTGGGACTGGGTGAACTAGAACGCCCAGCGCTTGTTCGTCCTTTCACGGTTTTTAGAATGTCTTCTTCTTTAAGCAGCACGATATCTTCGCGCACACTAGAGTTTTGAGCTGTTCCTTTATTCGTTGGGCGTGAATCTGGTTGGGTAATGCCCTTGAGCGCTTCCCGCCCGATCGCAAATCCCAACGCTCCAGTAAATACGCCTGCTCCCGTCATCAGAACGAGCAATAAAAACGTGAGGGCAACGGTAGGATTGATTTTCATGAGCGATCGGGCAATGATTACATCAGCAATTGTATGCTGCAAATTTGAATTTGAGCAGACTTGAGTGTGCGATCGATTTTTTGAACAGACCCGAAAAATCTCAGCTACAATACGGCTAGTTCCAGGGTTGGCCGAGCGGTTTAGGCAGCGAACTCATAATTCGCCTTAGGCGGGTTCAACTCCTGCACCCTGGATTAAAAAGATTTTGGATTTTAGCGTCACCCAAAATCCAAAATCCAAACCCTTTAAAACCGTTGGGGAAGCAGTTGTGTTGGGCGTGGGGGCTGCGCTACCGGGACGGCCTGGACTGGGAATTGCGGATCTAAAGGCTGATCGATCGAGAATTCGCTGCCTGCGATCGGATTGCTGGCAGTCGGTAGCGTCAACACTGAGAGATTAAACGGATTGGGCAGATCAGCCGTCCGAATAATCGGATCGCTTGAAACTTGCTGATTGAGCAAATCCACATAGAGGCGATGAACCCGCTCACCATCGCGAGAAATTTGGTTCTCAGGAAAGCCAAACGGTGTACCTAGAATGGTTTGCGTGGTTCTGAGGGGATTGCGATCAGAAAACTCGCCCAAGGCACCGTAAAATGCACGATCGACTGCATTCGGGATGACTTCGCGGGGACGGAACACGGAAGATGCAGAATCTTGCGCGTTCGCGGACATGGCAACCATGCTCGAAACAGCGCTAAATCCAATTGCGCGAATCAGGCTCTTGATCCTAACGCCCATAGTCTTTATCCTCAATGATTGGTTAAAGGGTGACAGCGAGACTGGTGTTTCTTCGATCGAGTCCGTATATTTTGCGATTCGAGTGATGAATTTAACCAAGTCTCTAATTTTTGCCACGTAACATTCATTAGTTTGCCCGTATATGACAAATGTAACTAAGTTCGACGCAAAATCATTTCCTTGGGTAACTGCCGCGATCGATGAGGTGCGCGATCGGCTGTTGGATCTCTTCTGTGCAGGGGCGTATCGCGAGGGTGATTTTCTCTTATCTTCGGGACAGCGCAGCACGTACTACATCAACGGAAAACAGGTAACGCTGCATCCTCAAGGAGCGCTGGCAGTAGGTCGAGTCCTATTATCGCTGCTGGATGCGGAAACGGTGGCGGTGGCGGGATTGACGCTAGGGGCTGATCCGATCGTCACTGCAACCAGCGTTGTCGCGGCGTATGAAGGGCGCACGATCGCGGCGCTGATTGTGCGTAAAGAAGCGAAAGGACATGGCACACAGGCGTATATCGAAGGATTAACGCTGCCGCAGGGAAGTCCGGTTGTGGTGTTAGAAGATGTGGTGACAACCGGACAATCGGCGATGAAAGCAGTTGATCGACTGCGCGATGCGGGCTATCGAGTCGAGGAAGTCATTTCGCTCGTCGATCGTCAACAAGGAGGGGCAGAGTTTTATCAACAGCAGGGCTTGAAGTTTCGAGCGGTTTATACGATCGTTGACTTACAGCAGCGCTGGAAACAATTGCAGGCTTAGAATATGCAGGCTTAGAATATGCAGGCTTAGAATATGCAGGCTTAGAATATGCAGGCTTAGAACAGCGGCAGGTTAAAGCCCAATCCCAGACCAAAGGAAAGGTTATCTAGGTTAATGGCGCTATTCGACGATCGACCCAATAAGTAGGAGGCTGATCCCGTCAAGAAGACATCGGGGCTGATGTTGTAGGTCATTAACGCGCTGATTTGATGCTCGGTGTCGGATCGATCAACCTGCGTAAAGCTCTTGAACGTGAGTCGATAATCTAATGCACCTTGCACAGTGGGCGTAATGTCGTAGCGCAACCTCGCGCCGATCGTATTGGTAACGCGGCTTTGCTCATTTGGATTGGCAAAACTCGCTCTGAGTTCATAAAACGAATCTAGCCGCAGTTGTTCACTGATCTGGTCTTGTCGCCCTACGATCAGTTGAACCGCATTGTCTTGCAGCAATCGCTGTCCGTTTGAATCTCGGTACAGCGTATCTTGCACCCATCCCAATTGTCCAAAGGTTCCCGGTGCAAGACGCTGCTGAACAGCAACGTTGTAATTGACGAAGTTGTAGTTAGAAGCGCCTTCTGAGGCAAAGCGGGTAATACCGCCGCCTGCCGCCGCAATCAGTCGCGTGTTCTCGCCGAGTTTGGGGGTTGCAAGCAGGTGGGCACTGTTGACGAAGACCGCATCACCAATTCTGAGGGCATCTAAAGCGGTGATGTTAGAGCTTGAGAAAGCAGACGATCGCACCAACAATTGCACATCCGGCTGACGGCGCGGAGGCGGGGGGCGATCAATAATCTGAATTTCACCCAGTTCGGATTTTGTGTCTTCTGGATCAAGCGGCTCGAGATTCGACTGTGAGTTGTTTTGTGAGCTGTTTTCGGGAGCGCGATCGATGGGAGAGGAAACCGGATCGGGAATGGATTGTGCAACGGTAGGACAACCCACTCCCACAACTGCAAGTGCAGAGAAAGCAATCAGAATATGTCGCATAAGAATTACTAGGTGAATGCTGAACTCAAGTGAACTAGCGTATGACGGTTCCTTGGCCGGTCGTAGGTTGTGTTCCAGGTTGTGTTGTTCCAGGTTGCGTTGTTCCAGGAGGCTGTGTTTGGGGAGGTTGTGTATCTACAGGAATATCGGTGGGTCTTCCCTGATCAGGTCGGGGATTTGTGAGATCGCGCCGCTCCTCGAATGTTCTGAGCGGGTCATCTGAATCAGTGGTGACACAATTGGTGCTGAGTGTGCTTGCTCCGCCTCGTGCATTCAGGGTGCAGAGTCCCTCTAGCTGACGTGCCTGTAAATTCAAGGCTGCGATCGTTGCTGCTCGGACTAAGTTCAACGTCTGCTGGACTCGCGCAGATTCAGCCGCGATCGTCGCTTCTTGTCCGGGTGCTAAGCCGAGGGCAAGGGAACTGGTTTGATAAAACCGTCTGAGATCAAAGGTTTGCACCTGTCCGATTACGCCATTTTGCACTGCAACCGTTTGACCCGCATTGAGGAGAACGGAGTTGCCTTTTGCATCGAGAATTCGAATCGGATTGTTAGTGAGATTGAAAAACTGCGCTTTGTTATTTGTGCCATCCACTACAATTGCCATTGCCAAGCTGCGGGGCGGAAACTGCTCGCTAGTGGAAGGAACATCAACTGCGCTGGGCGGTAGCTCTGCAATGGCTTGTCCTTCGAGCGTTTCGATCCGAGTTGCGACGGTTGTGGGTGGACTCATGATCAGCGCTGTTCCGTTTCGCAACTGAAAACCTCGCATCCCTGGGATAAATCGGAAAATCGCATTCGATCCAATCCGCGCCAGGGAACCTTCGTTAAATAACAGTTCTGCTCTCGATCGAGCCGCCGTCCGAATTGCATCTTGAGGTGCTAACACATCCGCTAATCGAGCAGGACGAGCAGGACGATTATTCTGAAGCAGTTGCGCTCTGTTTGTGAGTTTATAAACTTCGCCGCGAGTCAGGAGATCGGATGCTGCTAGGGCTGGACTCATCCAGGCAAAGGCTAAAAGACTCGCTGCAACGATACCGCGATGGATGTTCATAGGGGCGTTTTTGAAAAGGGATACTAATGGCACCGCATGTTTAGCTGCGACCATCATTTATCAATAGGGACGATTGAAAAAAGTTATGCAGTCTGCACCTGTGTTCTCCACTAGAGCGAAGATTTAATCCGGACAACGCAATATTCTGCAACAAAATCTATCTCAAGTGGGGGTCTCGATCGCGCGAATCCCAACACCATTGAAAGTGTTGTATGAGTTGAATGTTATGGCATTAAAACTGCACGTTCCCACTTTGGATAGTCCCGAAGCTGCTGAAGATATCAAAGCAACAATTTTGACGCACGAACCCGACGCGAAGGTCGATATCGATCTGGAGCAAAGGACTGTAACGGTTGAAGCGAAAGCCTCAGAAGAAACCTTCAAGCAAGCGATTACCGCAACCGGGCATGAGATTAGCGGGTACTAAGAAATGTAACGATGAGCGGTTCATAAAACTAAAGAGTGTTAATGTGAACCGCCATGTTTACTGCATTGAACAATGCCAAAGTTTTACCCGGAACTGACAGACGCGCTTCAGCAATTTATCGAAGAACAACACATCTTTTTTACGGCGACAGCTCCGATCGCCGGTCGAGTGAATGCCTCTCCAAAAGGGATTAATTCGTTTCGCGTTCTCGATCGTCAAACCGTTGCCTATCTCGATCTCACCGGAAGCGGCAATGAAACCAGCGCTCATCTGCTAGAAAATGGGCGGATGACGATTATGTTTTGCAGCTTTATCGGAAAGCCCGTCATCTTAAGACTTTACGGAACTGGATCGGTCATTTCCCCCAATCATGAAAAGTGGGACATGCTGTATTCCTTGTTTGAGCCGATTCCCGGAGCGCGGCAAATTGTTCGACTAGCGATCGATTCGCTCTCGACTTCTTGCGGTGGCGGGGTTCCGCTTTATGACTTTGTGGGCGATCGCGACGCTTTGATCAATTGGTCGATCAAGAAAGGCAGCAAAGGCTTGGAGCAGTACCGCAAAGATAACAATGAGGTCAGCATTGATGGTTTGCCAACCTACCCGTTGGTTTAGGGCGATCGCAGGATTTCTGGTAGAGACGTTTCGCCGAAACGTCTCTATGGTATTGGCATCGAACAGACTTTGATCGAATTACGGCGAGGGAGAAGGCGAAGGTGACGCTGAAGGTGATGGTGAGGCTGAGGGCGACGGGGAAGGCGATGGCGAGGATTTAACGGTTAACGGAATTCCATTGCTGGACGATCGACCACTGGTATCAAGCTGACGCGGATTTGTCTTAGCTTGCACCTGAGCTTCGGATAAATTGCGCTCGTATTCTGTGAGTGATTTGCGGACACGCGGTAACTGTGCCGCAGGCTTGAGAATATCGATCGCCAGCCTCCACCGCTCGATGACCAAATTCCAATCGTCTTTCGACTGTGCCGATCCTGCTAGGTTCCGGGCACTCACCGCTTTATCTTCTGCCTGACTCAGCAAAGTGTTTAAGTCTTCTTCCGAGAGTTTTTTGCCTGGCTTTGCTACGACAGTACGCGGGACTTTGATCTCAGATTTTGGTGGCAGTCGATCGGCAGTTTTTCCCGAAACAAAGCCTTTTTTCTCATAAGGAGTCGGATCGACAGGGCGGGGCGGGGTGTATTGCACAATGCGAGTTGGCAGAGGGTTACAGCCAATCAGCAACCCTAAAAGCGAAACGATCGACAGTCCTTTGATCAAACCGAAGCTCATACCAAAGCCCATACAGTGGAACAAATTCGACCCAGTTAGAATGCCTCGATTTCAGCTTTTGATTACACAAGAGCGTTAAAATTTCTTAAGAAAGTCGCGAGTGGAATTGCAGAATGCGTGTTGCGATCGTTGGGGCAGGTTTGGCAGGATTAGCCGCCGCCGTGGAATTAGTCGATGCGGGTCACGAAGTCGAAATCTTTGAAGCTCGATCGTTTGTGGGTGGAAAGGTCGGCAGTTGGATTGATGCCGACGGCAATCACATCGAAATGGGCTTGCACGTTTTCTTCAACAACTATGCAAACCTTTTTGCGCTGATGAAAAAGGTGGGCGTTTATGATGAACTCTTGCCCAAAGAGCATGTCCATACGTTTGTAAATCGGGGCGGGGAGTTAGGAAAACTCGATTTTCGCTTTTTGGTCGGTGCGCCGTTTCATGGATTAAAAGCATTTTTTACAACCGGACAGTTAACGATTCAAGACAAATTGCAGAATGCGATTGCGCTTGGGACAAGCCCGATCGTTCCCGGCTTAATCAATTTTGATGTGGCGATGAAAATGATTCGCGCCCTCGATAACGTCAGCTTTGCCGATTGGTTTCGCAGTCACGGCGGATCGCAGAATAGCCTGAAGAAAATGTGGGATCCGATCGCACTGGCGTTGGGATTTATTGACACCGAAAATATTTCTGCTCGCTGTATGCTGACGATCTTTATGATGTTCGCCTCAAAAACGGAAGCATCACGATTAAATATGCTATCGGGATCGCCTGCGGAATACCTGCATAAACCGATCGTTGACTACCTCGAAGCGAAAGGTACAAAAATCCACATCCGTAGACAAACCCGACGGATTTTGTTTGAAGGAGAAGGGCAGAATACCAAAGTGACTGGATTAGCAATAGCAAACGGTGAAACCGAAGAAATCATTACTGCTGATGTGTATCTTGCCGCTTGTGATGTGCCTGGAATTCAGCGACTCTTGCCGCAAGAATGGCGCAGCATCAAGGAATTTGACAATATTTACAAGCTAGAAGCGGTTCCCGTTGCGACCGTGCAACTGCGGTTTGATGGCTGGGTAACAGAAATGAATGATCCCCAAGCGCGGCATCAAGTCGAGCGATCGGCAGGAATTGACAATCTCCTCTACAGCTCCGATGCAGATTTCTCTTGTTTTGCAGATTTAGCGCTCACCAGCCCGAAAGACTATTACCGCGAGGGACAAGGTTCACTAATGCAGGTGGTTCTCACTCCTGGCGATCCCTTTGTGCCGATGAGCAATGAGGAGATAGCCAAACACGCCCTCAAACAGATTCATGATCTCTTCCCTTCATCACGGGAATTGAATATGACTTGGTACAACGTGGTAAAACTGGCACAATCGCTTTATCGCGAAGAACCTGGTAAAGACCCGTACCGCCCTTCGCAAAAAACGCCGATCGCAAATTTCTTCTTAGCCGGAAGCTACACCCAGCAAGACTATATCGACAGCATGGAAGGCGCAACAATTTCCGGGAAACAAGCGGCTCAAAAGATTCTTGAACCTACCGGATATAAAGTTCAAGGCGTAGGACTGTTTAAGTATTAAACCTGGGTGCTGCTCAAGATGATGACTTGAGCAGCACCGCTTCAAAAACGTCCAGAAATCCATCCATTGAAAAATTGCTTCAAATAAATTCGATATTTTTATGAAGATGTAGTCAGTAAAACAAACCGAATGGCAAGAAAAGAGCGATGATTAGAGCGGAATTTTAACCATTCGATCCGAATCGCAAAAAGCTTCTGAAGTATTTCCTTTGGAGTCCGGTCGCAAAAACCGTCACTCAGTAGCAATTTGTTGAGTGAGATCGCCGTTAAAATCCAGTTTTGCTCTTTGTTTCGGAAATTCTCATGACCATTTACGTTGGAAATCTTTCTTACAACGCGACTGTAGACGACCTCAAATCTGTGTTCGCTGAATATGGAACGGTAAAGCGCGTTGTCTTACCCACCGATCGAGAAACAGGACGGATGCGAGGCTTTGCGTTCGTTGAGATGCAAGAAGATAGCCAAGAGGACGCTGCAATCAGTGAACTCGATGGAGCGGAGTGGATGGGTCGGGAGCTTCGCGTCAATAAAGCAAAACCGAAAGGAGAATAATTAACCCCAAATTAGTCTGGATCAAGCCTAAAACTAAATAATTTCCATAAATTAAAAGCTTTCTCTGAACTTATGCAGAGAAAGCTTTTGTCATTAGAAAGATTGCGGATGCTCTAGATCGCTGAACTAAGCAGCACGACGAGTCAACAGACCCCACAGGAAGATTGCAACAATCGCGCCCAAGATTGCAATCAAGATACCACCAAAGCTCAAGGAAGCGGCGGTTAGATTCAATGCCCCTGTCGTCAGGAAGGTGAAAAGGCTACCACCGATGAATGCGCCGATAATTCCCAAGATAATTGTGCCAAGAATACCGCCACCTTGATCTCCAGGATAAATTGCCTTTGCGATCGCGCCTGCAATCAAACCTAAAATAATCCAAGCGATAAGATTCATAATCAGTTTCTCCTAAAAGTTTTTAGCTCACAGATACAAAGTATCAAGTGACTTCGTAGTTACCCATCTGTCAGAAGTGATAATCAAAAATGTCCCAGGGAAGAGAGACTTTTTAGAATCAGCTAAACTGCTTGCAAACGTTTAAGCCTGATAACTTTTAAGCCGAAACTTCAAGCATTTGTGTTACTTCTTCGAGCAATTCACAGGTTGCTTTTACCACGGTTTCAGGGGCAACTTGCGCTAAACAGTTGTGGTGTCCTTCTGGACAAATGCTCTTATAGCAATACTTACAAGGCACATCTTGAAACAGCAGTCGATGAGGAACTTGCCACGGCGTGTGTTGTGGATTGGTCAAAGCGTATAAATCAACAACTGGAGTTCCGAGCGCGGCGGCAAGGTGCGCGGGTGCAGTGTTATTTGAGATGACGACGGGTGCAAGTTCGATCAGTGCTGCGAACTCACCTAAGCTTAATTGACAAACCAGCGAGTGAGCCGTCGCCTGCATTTTTGCCCGAATTTGAGCCACGATATCGAGTTCGATCGCAGTCCCTGTAAAAATCACCGCGAAATCATGCTCAAGAATTAACTGATCCGCAACGATCGCGAACTGTTCGATCGAATACCGGCGTGAAGGAGCAGTTGCGCCGGTGTGCATGACAACCCATCGCTTTGGCAGGTTGAATGAACTCAGCAGATGAGACACGCGATCGTGCGCTCTGGGGTCTACTCGAAGTGAAAGGTGCTGATTTTCAGCGGTTGCGCCAATTTCAGTAACGAGATCGAGTTGGCGCTGGACTTCGTGACGAATGCCGCGATCGGGTTCTGGATCTTTGATCCAATCGGTGAGCAGTTGGTACGGATTTTCGTGGCAGTGCGCCAGTCGGAGCGGGATTTCTGCCAGGTAGCACAAGAACGCAGAAGGCAAAGGATTTTGGCTATAGACCGTAAAGATAATTGCGCCGTCGAACTGATGTTGTCGAAGCAGGTCGATCATGTCGTATTCTGGGCGCGGCGATTCGCGGGGAGCAGTTGCTTTTAGCCATGGAGAATCGTAAACGATCGTCTGATCAATTTCAGGAATCAGGGGCGCGATCGCGGCTCCCGCAGAAGAAGTCAGCAGCGTTAATCGGCGATCGGGCAGGGCGGTTTTGAGTGCCCGAAATGCGGGAGTGGTCATCAAGACATCGCCGATCGTATCCAGACGAATGCAAAGTAGATTTTTAGCTTGGTTCCAGGACATGACTAAATCTTGATTTGAGCTCTTCTAAGGTACATCGGGCGGTGCCTGGTTTTTGCACGACAATCGCGGCGGCGGCGGCTGCCAGTTCTGCGGCGATCGTGGCGTTGTTGGTGTAAGCCAAGGCGATCGCAAATGCAGCCGTAAAGGTATCTCCAGCGCCGATCGTTTGTGTGGAACAAGCTGGGTTTGCGCGGATTTGATACGGAGCGTGATCGCGCTGTAGCAGAATCACGCCGTCTCGATCGAGCGTTGCCGCTACGATTTTTGCTCCTGTTTTCTCTAGAATTTGCTCTGCGTTATTTTTCACATACTGAACTCTGGAGGAGTTTACGTTCTCAATCTGATTCAGTAAAGCTGATGTTTGCTGATAGTTTGGTTTAACTGCGGTTACGTCTAGAGTTTGATACTTTAGCAAATTCTTAGCATCAACAATCAAGCTCTTAGGACGATACTTCTGAAGTTGATCGATTGTATCAATGATGCGATTCGTCAGAATTCCATAGCCGTAATCTGAAATGATTACAGCATCATAATCTTTCCATTGTGTTTTGAGTTCAGTAATGAGCTTATCTTCTAGTTCTGTCGTTAACGACTCGGTACTTCCTTGGTCGAACCGCAGCAATAAACGATCGCCATCCATGACACGCTGTTTTGTGAGCGTCGTGCGATCGCTAGCGCTAACAACTCCTTCAATTCCCTGCAACACTTGCCGAAGTCTGATTCCCTCCCAATCTCCACCAGCGACTGAAAGTAGAGTCACCTTTGCTCCTAAGCTTTGCAGATTCATGGCAGTATTGGCAGCTCCTCCAGGCTGGTCGATCACGTGAGACAACGTGACGACCGGAACTGGAGTTTCTTGACATAAGCGCGTAGCACCGCCGTAAAGATAGCGATCGAGCATCGCTTCTCCAATGACAAGGATGCGCGATCGAGAAAACTGCTCCAGCACCGAAAGAAAGTCGCTCATGCTCGAACCCGTAGGGACAAGACTATGAATAGAGCTTCATCTAAGAGAAAATAAACGCTCTTGAGATAGATTTGTCAGACAACGAAATTTCAGGCTCATCCCAAGGTTCAGCCTGATTCTAGGGAGAATACTAACTTGACATTGATCCTTTGCAGATGGAAGGCTCAGAATTTATTTATAAAACTGAGCCAATCAGATAGAGCGCGACAGGCCAAGAGTTCTGATGAAGCGCGATTATTGTAATTGAATAAAAATCTTAGAGAAAAGCCTACCTTACGATTGCGAAACTATCCTGACTGTGTGATATTTGTCACGTTAAGGATAATTAGCGTTTATCCGCTCGTTTATGGCAACCTCTACAGCGTTTGCATTGGCTTTTTTGTCTGCGTTGGCTTCCGCTTCATCTCCACTGATTCTTTCGCGTCTCGAAATGTTCCCGACTCCAGTTGCGTCCCCTGAAATCATTTCAGACAACGTGCCAACGGTACCGAGTGGATTACCATTGGCTCCGATCGCTCCGATCGCATCCAACTTCGAGCCGGAGTTTTCAACGAAAATTGCAGCCAATTCGAGTCAAGCGCCTCAGTCGGGTGGACAGCTTTATGTCCAGCGTCTAGCCGCCCTGCAAATTGGCAAGCTTTATACCCGATTGCCGAGCGACAGTTTTGCGGAAATTTGGCGAGGAGCGGCATTACAGCCCACTTATCAACAATGGCGCAATCTGCTGGCGCAAGAATCCAAAGCTGTATCCAAGCGGAGCAGCGATCGCGATCTTGCCATTCTACTTGGCGATTCTTTGAGTTTATGGTTTCCTTGCGATCGCTTACAGTCTTCGCGAATCTGGCTAAATCAAGGCATTTCTGGCGATACAACCTGGAATATTTTGGCGAGACTGTCTGATCTAGTAGAGACGCGCCCCTCGGAGATTTACCTCATGGCAGGCGTGAATGATTTAAAGATGGGTGCCACTGATGCAGAGATTGTCTGGAATATTCAGCGAATCATTACAAAGCTGCAAGAGATGCACCCGAATGCCAGAATTATTGTTGAATCGATTTTGCCCACGCGATCGCACCGGATTCCGCACGATCGAATTGCTGGAATCAATGCCCAGTTAAAAGCGATCGCACAACGGGCAAGCGCAAGCTATCTGGATTTGTACTCTGAGTTTGTTGATCAAGATGGACAGATTTTGTCTGAGTACACAACAGATGGAATTCACCTCAGCGCTCAGGGTTATGCAGCTTGGCAATCTGTCTTCCAAGAATCCGGCAGCAAAATTGCAGCGCTTCCAATCTCAAATTAAGGCATCTACGAAATTCTCACGTGCTGAAAAACATGAGAAAACCCCAGACACAAGATTATCTCGTGCCTGGGGTTTCTAGATGAAATCAATATTTAGTTGCCGCGTTTTAGCGAAGCTTCGACTTGGTTGAACTCGATGTTTAAGCGATCGACCATCTTCTGCGGGACAGGACGATTCGGGTAAGAGCTATAGTGCCCAGCAAGAGAATTAAGCGCCGTTCGCATCGTGGTAAAAGAACTCAGCTTGGCTAAAGACGTATCGCGACGATAACGAGCAGCAAAATCGTTGATTAATTTTCGTGCGTCGGCTTGAATTGCCGCTTTGTCCGGTGCATCGGCGGGGAGCGTCATCGCAGTTTTGAGGGTGTTGATCACGGCGAGCGTGTCATCGCGGTAGTTGCCCGTCAGACCGCCCGATGCAGGAGAGCATCCGACAAGCCCGATCGCCACAACGATCACTAGCGCCAGCAGGCGAGACAATAAGCGCTTCATAAGCAGTTCGCGTTAGTTAGATGAACAAAAGTAACAATCTACTCATCGTACCGTGATCAGGAGCGATGGGATCAGAATCGGGTAAGCAAGCGGTTTGGATTTTGAGAATTTTAACGATTCCTTAAGATGGCAATGTGCGATCGATTCATCCCTCTGGATCGCACATTGCCATCTTAATAAACGCACTCTTCATGTCTGAAAAATCTCCCAGAGCAAAATGCTAGAGTGTGAGACAGTTGACTCATCTGCCGTATGTCGAAAAACCTCTTCACGACTTCAGAGCCATCTTCTACACCAATCTCAATTTCTCCGAGTTCGCCCATCGTGGGTTGGGGCATCGTCGCGATCGTGCTTGGAATTGCGATCGCAAGTCAATCCCTTCGTAAAAAACAACCTCAACCCGCACTCGATCCTTATCAGCCCCTCCCTTTCACGCAACTGATGCAATGGCTCGGTTACGGCAAACAACTCGAAAACGCGAAAAATCTCGAAGGCGCGATCGCGGTTTACGAGCAAGGCTTGAAACAATACCCCAACGATTTTCGACTGTGGCACGAACGTGGCTTAGCCCTCGCAAAACATCAGCGCTTTGAAGCAGCCCTTGAAAGTTACGATCGTGCCTTCGCTCTGCGCCCAGATTATCGAGATCTAGCGCACGAACGAGGCGATACGTTACTCCAGCTTGAACGGTACGAAGAAGCGATCGTATCACTCGATCAATATCTGCGATATGAACCGAATAGCGCTCATGTCTTAGCCGATCGTGGATATGCCCTGCATCAATTAGGACGGTATGAAGAAGCGTTACGAGCGCTGAACCAGGCAATCGATCGCGCGTTCAGCGATGCAAATTCACTCAACTATGCGCGGTACTATCAAATCGAATGCCTCCGAAAGTTGGGACAATTCAACGCCGCCCTACAAGCTTGCGAAGCTGCGATTAAGCAGAACCCTCAATTTCAAGCCCAGTACAAAGCAATTCAAGCTGAAATCGCTTAGATGATAGTCGTTTATTTCTAATCACAGCAATTTACGGACTGTTGCACTATTTGGAGAAGCGATCGACTTGGATTTTTGTTTGGTATCGTTTAGGGATGAGAAGCCTTATTTGCTGGGAATCAGCGCTGGGTTTTTCAGAAACTAACGTGAACGAATGATGGCTCATGACAAAGCAAGTTCTCATTCTCGGTGGTACGGGTCGAGTCGGTAGTAAGGTAGCAGCAGATCTGATTGCTCATACCGATGCAGAGATTACGATCGCCGGACGCAATTTACTCACAGGTGCACAGGTCAGTCAGCAACTGGGAGAGCGAGTCAAATTTAGCGCGATCGATTTATCCGCGACTGCGGTGTTAAAGGGTGCGATCGCGCAGTCAGACTTAGTAATTCACTGTGCTGGCCCGTTTCACTACCGTAATGCAAGTGTATTGCAAGCTTGTATTGATCAAGGTGTTAACTACATTGATGTCAGCGATCATCCTTCATTCACTCGCAAAGCGCTGGCATTTCGATCAAATGCCGAATCCGCTGACGTTACCGCAATTATTAACACAGGTATTTTCCCAGGTATTTCCAATAGCATGGTGCGGCGTGATGTCGAACGGTTAGATTATGCAGAAAAAATTCATTTAAGCTATGTAGTTGCAGGTTCTGGTGGAGCGGGTATTACCGTGATGCGAACGACGTTTCTCGGATTGCAGCGCCCGTTTGAAGCGTGGATCGGCGGAGACTGGCAAATGGTGAAGCCGTATAGCGATCGCGAAGTTGTCGAGTTTCCACAATACGGTAAGGTCGGTGTTTACTGGTTTGATATGCCCGAAGCTTTCACGCTGCCGGATACATTTCCGGTGAAAACGGTGATTACTAAGTTTGCAACGGTGCCCACGTTTTATAACTATCTAACTTGGAGTGTGGCGCGTTGGTGGCATCCAAAATTACTGCAAACGAAAGCAGTGATTGAGTTTTTGTCTCATGTCAGCCACTTTATGACCGATGTCACCGATCGCGTTAGCGGAATTGGGGTAGCGATTCGATCGGAAGTTACCGGAGAAAAAGATGGTCGATCGGTGCGCTGTGTCTCAACCATGACGCATCCCGATACCGCAGTTTCCGCCGGAATTGGAACAGGCACAGTCGCGGAAATGCTGTTATCGGGTGAGCTGAAAAAACCGGGAGTTTGGGCGATCGAGCAAGCACTCCCGACAGAATTGTTCGATCGAGCGATGCAAAACCGGGGAATCGAAATTCATCAGCAATTAATGGAGTAGCGCTTTCTGAGCAGATTGCACCGACTGTTTGATCTGCTCAAAATCTAGTGCTGTCGTTGTGGGTTCCGTTCTAAGCCAGAGCAGAAATTCAATGTTTCCCGCAGGGCCTAACAACGGCGACCAAGTGAGTCCTTGATATTGCCAACCGATTGATCGTGCACTTTCTAACACTTGCACGATCGCGCCTGTTTGATCTTTGATATCGCGCACTACGCCTTTTTTACCAATACGATCGCGCCCCACTTCAAACTGAGGCTTTACGAGCAAAATTGCCTCTTTTGGCGGCTGTAAAAGCTCCCAGAGTGCAGGAAGAACTTTAGTCAGCGAAATAAATGAAACATCAACAACCCCCAAATCAGGAATTGGTTGATCATTGGTGTACAACTCTTCCGGCTTCAGATGTCGAATATTCGTCCGTTCCCTCAACACGACACGCGGATCTTGACGCAAACTCCAAGCCACTTGTCCGTAACCTACATCAATTCCATAAACCTGCTTTGCACCCGATTGCAGCAAGCAATCGGTAAATCCACCCGTTGAGATGCCGCCATCGAGACAGACCCGATCGCTCACTTCAATCTGGAATTCCTGCAAGGCTTTACTGAGTTTTTCACCCCCCCGCGAGACAAACGGTGATTTCGCTCGAATGTTGATCGCGGCATCGATCGCGACTTCAGTTCCAGGCTTATCAATCACTTGTTGATCCACTCGCACTTCGCCTGCCTGAATCAGTCGCTGTGCCTGTTGGCGCGACGAGCAGAGTTCGCGATCGACTAAAAGTGTATCGAGCCGTTGTTTAGGCATTCCAATGTAGATCTAGCAGTGTGCTGCTATTATCGCTCGATCCCTGCTGCAAGTGATAAACCGGACTAGCGTTTCCGGGTCGATCGTGCCTTTTTCTTCGCGGCTGCTTCCACAGGTTTGGCAGCGGGTTCAGCCGGACTGACTCCATCTCGCAAACTTACCGCTTGCGCTAACAGCGAATCCGCAAACGCGATCGCCGCCGCCTCAGTCGTGGTATTTTCAGCCGATCCGACTTGACCGCTGGCTAGCTGTGCCAACTCTTGACGGCGTTGCTCCTGATCGAGCGCGCTCACCCGCACGATCGTTCTAAGCTCTGCGCTGGCTCCGTTCCCATTTTGCGATCCGTTGCTCAGTTCGATCACTTGCTTTGCCACATTGAAATGCTGATCTGCCATGGCTGCCACGATCGGCTGGTGCGTCACGCAGAGAACTTGATGATGCCGACCCAGTTGATACAGCTTTTCTGCGATCGCCTGCGCGACTCGACCGGAAACCCCAACATCGATTTCATCAAAGACCAGCGTTTCTGCCGAATCGACTTGAGAGAAACAAGCTTGCAGCGCGAGTAGAAATCGGCTCATTTCCCCACCGGACGCAATCTCGGTTAACGGCTGCAACGGTTCACCAGGGTTCGGGCTAAATAGATAGCTAATGCGGTCGCTCCCGGCGGCGGTCGGTGCGATCGGTGTAATTCCCACCTGAAATTGCACCTTTTCCATCGCCAGCGGTTTGAGTTCTGCAATCAAGCGTGCTTCTAAACCTTGAGCCGTGGACTGACGCAATTTAGTGAGAAGGGTTGAAGCCTCGACAAGCTCAGTTCTTCGAGTTGCGGTGAGCTTTTCAAGCTCCTCGATCGATTGTCCGGCTCCGGTAAGTTCTTCGAGTTCGGTTTGGAGCGATTGCCGCAGCGCGATCGCATCACTCAAATTAGGACCATACTTGCGGGAGATTTGTTTTAATTCAACGATGCGTTCTTCGACTTCTTGCAGCCGCTGCGGATCAGTTTCTAAATCGTCGCCATAAGCATTAATTTGCTGTCCTGCTTCTTCGACTTGTGCCAGTGCAGAAGTCACAATCTCTAAGATGGGCTGAATCTGATCGTCATAGCGCACCATGTCGTTCAGCAAGCTTTCTGCCTTACCCAGCAAGTCTGCACAGGCATCTTCCCCATTTTCATTCTGATAAAGGGCTTGATATACCTGATAGCTCTGCTGCTGTAATTCCACACTATGACCGAGCCGCTTGCGTTCCTGCTCTAGTTGATCCAACTCGTCTGGATCGTCGAGGTTTGCTGCATTCAGTTCGCGTAGCTGATATTCAAACAGATCAAGCTGCTGTAAGCGCTGCTGCTCTGAATGTTTGCGTTTTTCTAAGGCTTGAGCCGCCTGCTGATAGCTGGAAAATGCCTGACTGACGACTTCGCGCTGCTTTAATAAAACGATTCCGCCATAACTATCAAGCCAATCTCGCTGAAGTCCAGGTTGCCCCAGTTGAACGGTTTGCCCTTGCGCGGTGATTTCAACCAAACGATCGCGCAACGCTTCCATCTGCTGCTTGTTGACTAGGACTCCGTTAATTCTCGATCGATTGCGTTGCCCACTGCCCAACGCCACAATCTCACGGCTACAAACGGCAATTTCGTCATCGAGTAAATCAATTTGCTCTTGCTCAAACCAGGACTTCAGTAGATCATTCACTCGGAAAGTCGCTTCGATCGTGGCGCGTTCTTCTCCGGTTCGTACCGCCCGACCTGTCACCTTTCCGCCGAGCGCCGCATCGATCGCATCCAAAATAATCGATTTACCCGCACCCGTTTCTCCGGTCAGAACGTGCAGTCCTGCCCCAAACGTTAAGTCGAGGTGATCAATCAGCGCAAAATTTTCGATCCGCAGGGACAATAGCATGAAGACTCACAAAACAAGGATTTGCACTTCTAGTTCCATGTTACTGCGTAGCAAAAATCTAAGAGACTAAAAAATAAGCGATGATGAATTCGACTTTTTTAGACTGGAACGATCGCAAAGCTGTCTTGAAGACGATCGATTTCTAAATCAATTAAATAATCGACTGTCCAATTGGCGCAGCGTTGCAGCATATGAAACGGATAGGTATTTGCAACTCCCACAACCGGAATCTTCGCTGCTTTTGCCGCTTCAATGCCGCTGAAGGTATCTTCGATCGCTAAACATTCTGAAGCCGTTAGCTGAAGATTCGGGAAAGTTTGATTGAGTCGATCGATCGCTAACAAATATCCATCCGGTTCAGGTTTGCTGACGGTTAGATCGTCGCCGGACACGATAACTGAAAAGCGCGATCGCAGATTTGTCCGCTCTAAGACCAGTTCAATTTCAGACCGCAGTGCGCCACTGACGATCGCAAACTTGCACTGAGGCAGCTTAAACATCAAGTCTTCAATTCCGGTGTAAATCGGCAGCTTTTCTAATGCGCTGATCTGCTGCACGTAGGCGTGGGCTTTCCGCATCACCAATTCATTAAGATAAGCCGGATTAATCACTCTGCCGCGCCGTTCTAGTAAAGCTTGAATACAAACACGATCGCTGCGTCCTAAACAAAGTTCGCGGAACTCTCCCGGCTTGGGGCGTAGGTTCTCCTCGATCAAAATCTGCTCTAGCAGTTTGTCGTGGAGTGGCTCATCGTTGATAATGACCCCGTTAAAATCAAATAGAACAGCTTTCAGCATCGGAATATAAAGCGCGATCGTTCCGTCTTCTACCTTACACTCAAGCTTGCAGAGCGCGATCGCGAATGTCAGATAGACTACGACACCGCAAATGCTCCACCAAATTCGTCAAACTCCTCAAAATCGGTGCTGGCGAGTGCTTTCACTCCATGCGTAATTTGATGCAGCCACCAAAATTCTTCGCTATGAATGGTTGAAAATCCGGCTGTACCCATCCACGCTTCAATGCTGTCATGAGCATATTCACGAATATAAGGTTCCTCAAAAATTTGTGTTAACCATTCTGTTTGTCGGAGTGTTTTCTGATTGCCATCTAGAATGATCACTTCACCACTAGATTGCAGTAAACGATAGCATTCCTGCAGAATTAACTTGGAGATTATGGACGGTGTTTCATGAAATAACAACGAAGCGGTCACTAAATCAAATGAATGATCAGAGAATTTTGTAGATTCTGCTTTGCCGTGTATCCAGTGAATGTTTAAGTTGGCTTGATTGGCTTTGCGATCGGCAACCGCTAACATAAACGGTGATAAATCTAAGCCGAACACTTCTGCATTCGGAAACGCTTGCTTGAGTAATAGCGTGGTTGATCCGGTGCCACAGCCAAGGTCTAGAATTCGTAAGGGCTGTCCCTGAATTGCTTCGATCACTTGTTGGCGTACCCAGGTTTCATTCGGGGGTAACGCCAACTGAGTGATGGGATCGTAAGTTGTCGCAGCGCCGATCGTTAAATAGCCACCTTCGATGCCGTGAAAGTTCTGAGCTTTGTAGTAGTTCGGATAGACCAAATCGGGATCAGCCAAACGATCGCATGCCGTTTTCCAGTCAATACTGTCGTGCAATCGCCGCATCTCGGTTTCATCGACGAGCAAGCGGGCAATCGGAGCTAAATACTGCTCGAAGATCGTATCTTTGCGAGTTGCCATACATTCATCACAACACTACTGATGCCTAGTGTAACGAATTGGTTTGAGTCCGGTGCGATACCAGCGCTGGATTCGCTCCGGTGCAACTCCTAACAGGTATGCCAATATCACGATTTGATTGACGATCGTCGTTCTGAAAACGCCCATTTTTTGCCAGCGTCGTCCAGATGTCAGGACAGCATGAGGAACGATTGTGATTTTTCCCCTTTGTCGTAATCTTCTGACAAATTCAAAATCCTCCATAATCGGCAGGTCTGGAAATCCACTGATCGCGTCAAACGTTTTGCGATGCAGAAAGACCGCCTGATCGCCATAAGGAAATTGAAGGTAACGCGATCGTAAGTTGACCCCCCATTGCACCCAACACAATCCCGGTAAAGTCGCATCAATAGTTAACTGAAATGCACCCGCGATCGAATTCGATAACGCTTGGTGAATCATTCGATCGAATCCTGGGGGCAATCGTGTATCGGCATGAAGAAACAAGAGAATCTCTCCGGTTGCGATCGCGGCTCCTGCATTCATTTGTGCGGCGCGACCCGGAGTCGAGTGCAAGACTTTAACGCCGTAGGATTTCGCAATTTCAACCGTTTCGTCTTGGCTTCCACCGTCTACCACAATGATTTCGATATCAGTCGCTTGAATCGAGAGAATTTTAGGGAGTGCGTTTGCTTCATTTAGAACCGGAATGACGATCGAGATTTTCATGGCAAATGCCGCAAATCTTCAGGGCGATCGATATCATTCAGCGTCGGTAAGAGCGCGATCGATAAATTTAACTGTTTTGCAATCTCCAACGTTTGCTGAAATACAAGATTTGTACTCCAGGTAATGCCTTGAAAAATACTAGTCACAAACTGATTTAATCCAATTAAGTAATATCCACCATCCGTTGCAGCACCAATTGATAAATTATAATAGTTTAATTTTAGAAATGCTGTCGTTAATACATCAGCAGTCAAATCAGGACAGTCTGTTCCAACTGCAACAACTGATCTTGCACCGGAATCAAACGCGGAATGAAACGCATTGATTAATCGATCGCCCAAATCGCCGGAACACTGCGATCGATACTCCAGGTCATGCCCTAACCAATCCTGCATTTGTACGAGTGTTCCACCTGTGTAATAAACACAAATTGAGACAGAACGATCGTTTTTCAGCTTGCGGGATTGCGCGATCATTGCTTCCGTCATCTGTCGATGTAGTGCCGCCGCCCCAACTTCTCCCAAAGCTGGAATCAAACGAGTTTTGGCTTTACCCGGTTCAGGATAGCGTGTGAAAATAATTAACTGCTCTTGCACAAAGACAAAAAAATAGAACTGAGTAGAGTTTCTACCACAGTTCTACAGTGATGGCAAAGAAGAATTACTTCTTCATCGCGCAACCGTCCCGAACGGTATTGCCCAAGACCAGCGTAGCCGTGTAGTTATATTTGCGATCGGACATTCCATCGCTACACGCACCCCGTCGAATCACCAAGGTTCCGCTTGTTCGTCCACGTAGGGGATAAACGCGCACATAGTCTGCGGGTTTTCCTTGAGCACTCAGGGGCGCAACGTAGGGAAACGTTATCTTCTGGGGATCTGGCGTTTTGTAAGTGATTCCTGTTTTGTCGATCGTCACGTTCCAAAACGGCTCAGTTCCAATCACATTAAAGGATTCGATCGAGCGGGAATTCATTTGAGCCGTGGCAGGCATCAATGCGAGTAGACTTGCAGCTAAACCAGTCAAAAGGACTTTCATTTTCAGGATTAAACTCGATTTGTATTAATCTCTACAAAAGATGCAATCAGAATTCCAGGCAATTGTTAGCGCTCGATCGAGCTTGTCCATACTGGGGACAACGGATTGAACATGAACTATGGATCTGAGTGTCGTCATCTGCACCTACAACGGTGAAGCTCGAATCGGGCAAGTCTTAGACCGACTGCGATCGCAGCTTCACACACAGGCGATCGCTTGGGAAGTTTTAGTGATCGATAACAATAGTCGCGACAATACTCAGCAGATTGTTTCAAACTACCCTGAAGTTCGATATATTTTCGAGCCAGAGCAAGGATTAGCGTTTGCACGATCGAGGGCTGTTCGCGAAGCTGCAGGACGCTGGGTTGCCTTTCTCGACGATGACACACTGCCGGATCAAAACTGGGTTGCTCAAGTTGATCGATTTGCTCAAGCGCATCCAGAAATCGGGGCATTTGGTGGACAAATTCATGCAGAATACGAAGTCGAGCCGCCCCCTAGCGTGAAGAAACTTGCGCCATACTTAGCGATCGTCGAACGTGGATCAAAGCCGCATCGGTACGATCGTGTGTTGCCTCCGGGCGCGGGCTTAGTGGTGCAGCGTCAAGCGTGGATCGATGCGGTTCCTGAAAGATTAGTGTTAGTGGGACGGACGACCACTGCAATGCTTGCCAGTGAGGACATCGAAGCGATTCTGCACATTCAGAACTCCGGGCGCGAGATTTGGTACAACCCGGAAATGCACCTATATCACCAGATTCCCCACTGGCGAACGGAGCGATCGTACTTACTCAAATTGATCAAAGGGGTTGGACTCGTTCGCCATCATATTCGGATGTTGCGATGGAAGCCTTGGCAGCGTCCCCTTGTGCTTCCCCTGTATGTCTTGAATGATCTCAAGAAAATGGTCGCTTATAAACTCAAGCATCCTCACCAGGAGGATTTAGCGATAGCTTGCGAACAACAGTTGCTGATTAGTAGTTTCATCAGCCCCTTCTATCTGTGGCATCGTACGTTTCTTTCTAAATAACTCCCAAACTACAGCTTAAGAAAATGATGCAGACGAGCAAGTATTCACCTATTATTTCTGTGATTATTCCAGCATACAATGCTGAGAAAACAATTCGAGAAACAATTGAATCTGTTTTGAATCAAACCTTTAAGGACTTTGAAGTTGTTGTGGTGAATGATGGTGCAACGGATAAAACTTTAGAGATTGTGCAAAGCATTTGTGATCCTCGAATTAAAGTATTTTCTTATGTGAATTCTGGTAAATCGCTCGCTCGCAATCGAGGAATTGAACTCTCAAAAGGTGAATACCTTTCGTTTCTGGATGCTGATGATTTGTGGACACCAGATAAATTAGAAGAACAGTGGAAGGCACTTCAAAATCATCCAGAAGCAGATGTGACTTATAGTTGGACAAATTTTATTGATGGTGCAGGCAATCTCCGATACCAAGGAGCACGTTACGGAAATGCAGAGAATATTTATCGCAAATTATTAGTCAAAAACTGTTTTGGAAGTGGCTCTAATATCTTAGTTAGGCGTAGTGCGATCGCGCAAATGTCTTTCCATTTTGATCCATCCCTTCCTAATGCGGAAGATTGGGATTTTTACATTCGACTTGCTGCTCAATTCAAATTCGTTTGTGTTCCAAAATATCAAATTCTCTATCGAACCCATAACGGCTCCTCCTCGTTTAATATTCAGGCATCAGAAGCCGCTTGTTTAAAGATTATTGATCGTGCCTTTAAACAAGCACCCGATTCTTTGCGGTATTTGAGAAAAGATACGCTTGCAGCGCTTTATACCTATTACGCGCATCGAGTTTTGGCTAACCCTTCCAAACGCTCGAATGCAGTCTCAGCTTTCCGTTATTTGCGGCTCGCAGTTCATCATGACTCTGTCGCACCTCAAACCATATTGCGGCTTTTGCTTAAGATTTTCATTGTTCTTTTACTCCCCGTTCCACTCTCCAGAATGATGATTAAAAAACTATCTCAACGGGATTCTAGTCAAAATTTTCGACCAAACAAAACGAGTAATCTTACTCAATTAAAGATGGCGATCGGAAAAGCTTTGATCATTGCTTATAAAGAATCTACTCAACAACTAGAAGAAGCGCTCACATCAGAAGGATTTTGTTGTGAAGTAGTGCGACAACAGGACAAACCCGAATACCAAGATTTCGCTTCGATTCATCGCTGTATGTTGAATCATCGGCAAGCCTGGGAGAAAGCGGCTCAAGCTTCCCATCCGACTTTAATCGTTGAATCAGATTTTGTGCCCGTGGTAGGTATGGGATCTCTTTCAGCTCCTTTTAATTTAGATCAGAAAAATGTAGGAATAGCTTGGTTATATACCTGTGCCCCACAACTTTATTCCGTAACACCCGAAGGCTATGGAGAAGGCTTTTCGACCGCATTAGTTGCCTATGTTGTTACTCCTGAAGGTGCAAAGAGTCTGTGTGAAAGCTTTGTAGAAGAAATCACCGAAAAATATGGTGCAAGCTATCACAATTTTGATTCTCAAATTGATAATTACTTGCGACGAAAAGGCTTCAAAAATTACATTCCATTTCGCAATTATGGCGAACATGGGGGTAAATCTAATCCCGAACATCGTCGCAATGGAATGAGCGGCATTCATCACGCTGATTTACTCTACGGCAAATTAGCGTTTCTACCACCGTTTCTAGTCGATCAGGCGAATCCTCAACTCAAATTGATCCACGTACGATCGAAAGCACGACTTAAGGGAATGGCTCGCTTGTTGCTGGGTAAGTATTTACGTCCTGCGATCGTTCGGCGATCAAGCACACCCTTTCGATTAATCAAATTTGCAGTCAGCAGGCATTTCCAGGCTCATTGATATCTCAATCTGCTTCGACTCTCCTAGTTTCGGTGATTATTGTTGTAATGGATTCTTGCACCAGCCCATTGCAGCTTTTCACGCAGAGTTTTGTAGTAGGAATAGTCCTCACGCAATACGATGAAGTGGGCTTCTTCCTCCGCCATCCGAATGTCTACTCGCTGACCTGGCCAAATTGGAGTTGCTAACACGCCATCCATCCAAAGCTTTGTACTTAAATCATAGTCAGCCAAGGGCCAAATACTCACTACTGATCCAGGTGGAATCACGATCGGACGACTCGATAAGCTCAACGGACAAATCGGCGTAATTGCGATCGCTGACATTCCCGGATGAATAATCGGACCATTTGCCGCAACTGTATAACAGGTTGATCCGGTCGGCGTAGACACAATTAATCCATCCCCCTGATATTGATCAACCACTTCGCCATCAATTTCCATTTCTAGAACCGAAGTGATCATGCGATCGGCGGAAGCTGGTTTAATACACATATCATTCAAAGCAAGATAGCGATCGCTCACAGGCTCTAAATTCGTGCGATTGCCCTCATGCAAGGTTGCCTGAAGCATCATCCGTTTCTGTACTGCAAATCGATCTGCCTCTAACCGATCCCAAATCGTCTCGCTGTTAAAGTCATCTGGTGATTCGGTCAGAAATCCTAAATGACCACCGACATTGACTGCCAAAATTGGGATACGATCGGCTGCCAAATTCCGAGCCGCAGACAGCGCAGTCCCATCGCCACCGAGAATTACAGCAAGATCGATCGGGGGTGCAACGGAAGCCAAGAACACCGGATACGGATTATCTTTCGGTCCGCTTGGTCCTAGTAAAACGTGACATCCTCGCTTTTCTAGAGCCTGAGCGCAATTTTCTGCCCATCGCTTACTCAATGGGTCGCCGGATTTGTGAACAATTAGAACTTGTTTTAGCTGCACAACGATCGAGAATCGATAAAAAAGCACCCCTAAATGCTAATTCAAATGTGAAAACGATTTACGCTTTTGACGGATTAACGGACCGATCGAGCGTAAGCGATCGCGCTAAAAACGCTTCATAAGAATTTTGCTCTAGCTCTAGAGTTGGTCGCTGAATTCAGTGCTTGCAACTGGGCAAACTCAAATAAAAAAGAGATGCAGCCTAAACCACATCTCTCTTCAAAAACACGGAATGTAATTTACCACTTGAGCAGATTGAATTGCTCCATATCTACCGTGTCTCGGTTCCGATAAATCGCAAGCACGATCGCCAAGCCAACCGCCGCTTCCGCAGCCGCGATCGTAATCACAAAAACGGTAAAAATCTGACCCTTGATTTGCTGCGGATCAAGATAGTTAGAAAACGCCATCAAATTGAGATTGACCGCATTTAACATTAGCTCGATCGACATCAATACCCGCACCGCATTCCGGCTCGTCACCAAACCATAAATGCCAACGCAGAATAACGCCGCCGCAATCAGTAAGAAATATTGAAGTTGCATCGGGGAAGTCCTTAGTTTTCAAGATTGCTTTGACCGGCGGGGGTCAGTTCACGCGGACGCTCTGGCAAAGTCAAAGCTGTAGTTCCAGCCAATTCGTCGGCTTCAGGAATGAACTCGCGACGAGCCAGTACGATCGCACCAATCAGCGCCATCAGCAGCAAGACCGAAGCCAACTCAAACGGCAGCAGAAAATCGCTGAAGAAGTGAAGGCCGATCGTAATAATCGAGCTTTCAACTGGAACGGCTGTAGAAATCGCCCAGGGAGTTGTGACCACCATCGCACTCAGCAGGGCAAAAATTCCAGCGCAAACAAGTGCAGTCGCAGCCCGACGAATCCAAGATTTCGCCATCGGCTTAAAGGCTTCCCGCTTGTTCACGAGCATAATCGCAAACAGAATCAGAACGTTGACCGCTCCCACGTAAATCAACACTTGAGCCGCTGCAACGAAGTCTGCATTCAACAGCAGATATAATCCAGCAATGCTGATGAATACTCCACCCAGCAGGAAGGCGGAATACACCACATTTTCGAGAAGCACAACGCCAATTGCAGATCCCAGCATCATTGCTGTCAGGATCGCGAACGACACAATTTGAACACCTTCCGCTAAATTCACGGTTCTCTCTCCTAAATATCAGACAAGAGACGCGATCGAGTACGTCTCTGTAAGGTCAACTACGACCCTTTTTCGACAATCTCTTCCGGGCGAGACCCCGCACGGCGCGACCCTGCCGGAAGATCGTGCGGCTCGTTCACACCTTTAGGGAGGTAAGCAAACTCGCGCAACGGAGTCACCATCGGATCGTTCGTCACCTTGTAAGGCAAACGACCGAGCGCAACATTATCGTAGTTGAGTTCGTGTCGATCGTAGGTAGACAGTTCGTATTCTTCGGTCATTGACAAACAGTTCGTCGGGCAATATTCCACACAGTTGCCACAGAAGATACAAACGCCGAAATCAATACTGTAGTGATTCAGCTTTTTCTTCTTCGTTTCTTTGTTGAACTCCCAATCCACTACAGGTAAGTTGATTGGGCATACCCGGACGCAGACTTCGCAAGCAATACACTTATCAAATTCAAAGTGAATCCGTCCTCGGAATCGCTCTGAAAGAATCAGCTTTTCGTAAGGGTACTGAACCGTGATCGGGCGACGGCGCATATGATCGAAGGTCACAGATAACCCTTGACCAATGTATTTACCCGCCTGGATCGCCTCTTTTGTATAGTCACCGACTTGTTTGAGAAATTTCAGCATGAAGTGTTCTCCAAGGGTTAGAGGTTAGCCGCCAAATGCGACCGGGAATGCAAGTTTCAAGCCTGCAGTAACCAGCAGGTTTACCAACGAAACAGGAAGTAAGAATTTCCAACCGAGATCAAGCAGTTGGTCAATCCGCACACGGGGCACAGTCCACCGCATCAAGATCGCGAGGAACACGAGGAAGTACGCTTTCAGAATTGTGGTTCCAATCCCGATCGAGGCAAAGATCAATTGCAGCCAAGGCGTATTCTCAGGAATGCCAATCAGACCCGAAATGTACGGCAGCGACACTGGAAATTCCCAACCACCGAGGTAAAGCACCGCAAATAGCAGCGCAGACAGCGTCAGGTTGACATAAGATCCCAAGTAAAAGAGCGCAAACTTCATCCCCGAATATTCGGTTTGATAGCCTGCAACGAGTTCTTCTTCTGCTTCGGGTAAGTCAAAGGGGATTCGCTCACATTCTGCTAATGCTGCAATCCAGAAGATGATAAATCCGACGGGTTGCCGCCAAATATTCCAGCCAAGAATGCCGTAACCCGCTTGCTGATTTACGATATCGACGGTGCTGAGCGAGTTCGACATCATTACGACTGCTAAGACGGAGAGCGCTAACGGCAGTTCATAACTAATCGACTGTGCGGCAGCACGTAGTCCACCCAAGAGCGAATACTTATTATTCGAGGCATAGCCCGACATCAGAAGCCCGATCGGAGCCACGCTAGAGAGTGCAATCCACAAAAAGATGCCTAAGCCAACATCGGTAATTTGTAAATTTTGTCCAAATGGAAGAATGAGGTAGGACAAGAAGACGGGAATCACAACGATCGCAGGCCCCAGCGTAAACAGCAGCTTGTCTGCTTTGGACGGAACCACATCTTCTTTGAATACCAGTTTCAATCCGTCCGCCAACGGTGCAAGGACACCGAGCGGGCCGATAAATTCAGGGCCGATCCGCTGTTGAGCGGCGGCTGAGATTTTCCGCTCTAGCCACACCACGACCAAGACACTGACCGTTGCTGCAACCAGCATGATCAGCATCGGCAATGGCATCCAGAGGGCTTTGGCTGCCCCGGCAGGAATGCCAAGGCTCTGCACAGTTTCAATAAAGGTTCCTTGAAGGTCAATTCCTGGATTCATGGTTCCCGACTCGTAGGAAAGCAGTTGAGGCAGGTCGATCGCTCTCCATACATGAAGAATTATTGATGCACTCAACGTCTTTCAGTATAGCGGTCTCGATGGAACCGAAACGCATCGAACTCCCGAATTTATGGCGTTTTGAGCTATCAAAGTATCCAATGAGACGGATTGACTCAACTGAATATTCATCTAAAGAACGATCGCAATTCTTCTATATCAATCTTAACTGCGGGGAGTAGGAAGTGGGGTATTTCTCTCTACTTCCTACTCCCCACTCCCTACTTCTGTTGTCGTCCAAATTGACCGTAATAAATTCAGCTTCCATGAAAGAAACCCTCAGAAGCAAGATTCCTGAGGGCTGGAGTTCCTGAAAATCGTCACGTAGATATCCTTGCAAGGGTTAGCCAAATCCACAAGAGGGGTCTGACCCATCATTTCGATTTATACAAACTTCATGTTCGCTGATCGATCGGAATATAAGGCGATCCGTGCAGCCCAGTGTAAATCTGCGTGGGTCGGAAAATGCGGTTTTCGGCTAACTGTTCTTTCCAGTGTGCCAACCAGCCTGCAGCCCGTGAAATCGCAAACACAGGCGTAAATAAGTCAGTTGGGATGCCTAACTTTCTATACACTAAACCGGAGTAAAAATCGACGTTCGGATAAATTCCCTTGTGCCCTAGTCGCTCTTCGACGGCTCTCTCCAGTTCGACCGCAATATCGTAATACTTATCTTGACCAAACTTTTCAAACAGTTGCTCGGCTAGGTGTTGCAGAATGTTGGCTCTAGGGTCTTTGACTTTGTAAACCCGATGCCCAAAGCCCATAATCTTTTCCTTGCGCTCTAGGCGATCTTCCAAAAATGGACGGACGTTCTCAACTGAACCGATCTCTTCTAGCATCATGATCACTTCTTCACTGGCTCCACCGTGAAGCGGCCCTGCCAGAGTTCCTACTGCCGAGGCGATCACCGCATAGGGGTCAGTCAGGGTCGAAGCAGTTACCATCGCGCTAAACGTAGACGCATTGATCGTGTGTTCTGCGTGAAGCGTCAAGCTGATATCAAAAATCCGCGCTGCAAAGGGATCGGGCTCCTGCTCGTTCAACATATACAGGAAGTTTGCAGCATAGCTCAGGTCGTCACGCGGCTGTACCGGATCATTTCCTTTTCGCATCAGTTGAAAGGCAGCAACCATCGTCGGAATCTTAGCCAGAATCCGCACGACCGCTGCTCGAATATAACTTGGATTATCGAGCGCCCGCTTTGAGTAGAAGAGACCTAAAGCAGCAGCACAAGCTTGCAGCGCATCCATCGGGTGTCCGCTTTCTGGAAAGCACTTCATCATGTCGCGAATGCGGTACTTCAAGCGGCGATGATACTGAATTTCGTGTTCAAACTCTGCCAGGGTTTCCCGATTCGGCAGTTCGTTCCAAATCAGAAGATAGGCGGTTTCTAGAAACGTATTTCCAGGCTGCATCGCTAATTCCTGAATCGGAATGCCGCGATACTCCAGAATCCCTTTCTGCCCATCGACAAAACTTATGCTGGACTGAGTTGCAGGAATACCTTCCAGACCTGCCCTAAATTCGACCGTCATTGTTCACCCTTGGCTGAATATATTCACAAGTTAAATTATCAGATTCGTTGCCAAGCTTTGTAGTGTAACTACCAGAGAGGACGCGATCGTGCAATTCTTCACAGAACTTCTCATCTTCTTGGATAACATACTTTCGTACCCAAAACGACAAAAAAATCGATATAGATCTGTAAACCTTTGCAGTTTTTTATAAAAGCGAATATTATCAAGTTAGAAAGTTTTACATCTTGACGAAATTGCATCTACTCATCAGCCAACTGACTCTCTTCTCGACCTGGTTTTTGCTCGGAAGGAGTCGTTTGGCGATTTTTTATATTCGATCGTAAGGAGTTATATGCCTCACAAAATGTCTCAAAAACCTCAAAAAGACTATCGCTCTAATCACCGCTACCGCGAAGACGCACCCCGAACGACCCTGACTCGGTTGATTGAACAAGACGCTCCACTCTTCTCTCACAGTCAACTGGTGCTAATGTACGGATTCTTCCAGGCGGAAATGGCCCCCGAAGCCAATCAAGGTGTGGCTTCCTGGATTAAAGAATGCGTTCGACAATATGGATTACCGAGCCTTGTCCGGTTTGACTCTCACCGTCGCGCTCAGATTTTCCGACGAGATCAGTTTCAACCTTGGCTTGAACCCTTGATGGATCAAGCGTGTTAAAAATTTAGAACGCAAGTTGTTAGCGCTACATCAGCTTGGGAACGCAGATTACGGATCGATAAAAGAAGCTAACAACCGAGTTTCTAAAATTTGCACAATTTGGCACCTTTGAGCGCGATGCCTCCGGCATACGGAAACGTACTCGAATCCGTTAGAGTGGGCGATGAGATCTTTGCGGTGCTGGATTATGCCGAACTACGACCTTCTGCTGCGTGACTGTCAACTCCTTCGCGCTCCTGATGTTTCTGAACGGGTGGATATTGCGATTCAGGCGGGTGAGATTGTTGAGATTGCCCCTCACCTCGATGCAACAGCGGAGATAGAACTAGAAATCCAAGGCTATCTAGTCAGCCCTCCGTTTGTCGAATCGCATATTCACTTGGACTCTGCACTCACGGCAGGGGAACCGCGCTGGAACCAGAGCGGGAGTCTGTTTGAGGGTATCGAGATTTGGCGAGACCGCAAGCAAGATCTCTCGCTGGAAGACGTGAAACAAAGAGCGATCGAGACGCTGAAACAGCAGGCGTTGCAGGGGGTTCTTTTTGTGCGGAGTCACGCGGATGTAAGTGAGCAAAGCTTAACCGCGCTGAAAGCGTTGCTCGAAGTGCGTGAAGAAGTGAAAGATTGGATGACGCTGCAAGTCGTCGCGTTTCCGCAGGATGGAATTTACGGCGGCGCAAAGAACGATGAATTAATGGAAGAAGCGATGCGGTTGGGAGCGGATGTGGTTGGCGGCATTCCCCACTATGAACTGACACGCGAGGATGGAGTGCGATCGGTCAATCGCATCTTTGAACTGGCAGAGAAGTACGATCGCTTAATCGATATTCACTGTGATGAAATCGATGACGATCAATCTCGATTTCTAGAAGTGGTCGCTGCCTGTGCCATTCGTACTGAAATGGGGTCGAAAGTCACTGCTAGTCATACGACTGCATTCGGCTCTTATAACAATGCTTATGCGTTCAAGCTGCTGGGATTTCTCAAGCGCACCCAGCTTAATTTCATCGCGAATCCCTTGATCAACATTACGCTGCAAGGTCGGACAGATACTTATCCCAAGCGGCGCGGCGTGACGCGAGTGAAAGAACTGTGGCAGCAAGGAATGAATGTGAGCTTAGGGCATGATTGCGTTCAAGATCCCTGGTACTCGCTCGGTACAGGCAATATGCTCGATGTGGCATCTATGGCGATTCATGTGTGTCAAATGACTGGAACAACTGAGATTGATGCTTGTTATAACATGGTGACTTGGGGCGGGGCGAAAACCTTGAATGTTCAAGATCATTATGGGGTTGAAGTGGGTAAGCCTGCGAATTTGATTGTGCTGGATGCGATCGATCGATACGATGCTATTCGCCGACGCGCTACTGTGCGGTATGTCATTTCTCAAGGTAAACTCCTAGCGCAAACGGAACCGCCGAAGCCAAAGTGGCGCGGGGATATCTAGCATGAATGATGAGATTGTTTCATTTCTTCTGAGTGCAGGCTTATTGATTCTGTACTTAGTCTTTTCTGCATTCACTGAAATGGGAACTAAGAATCCATGGAAGACCGATGCCTCGGAAAAGTCTTCTTCAGATAAGCAAACACCGCCAGATTGATTACAAAGACGATCGCTTTAACGATCGCCATTTCGCGAATCAGGGCGTAAATCTTTGGCAATGCTGATTTTGATCAGAACCAGAACAATTCCTTCATTTTAGGGAAAGCATTGCGATATGATACTTTCCGCAGTCTTCAGCATCGTAAAGCGCTATGAGCCAACAGTATCGCATCACACTTCTTCCCGGTGACGGCATTGGGCCTGAGATTATGGCAGTTGCCGTTCGCGTTCTCAAAACCGTCAGCGAGAAGTTTGCGCTCGATTTCGAGTTTCAAGAAGCGCTGATTGGGGGTGCCGCGATCGATGCGACGGGTGAACCGCTTCCTGCGGCAACGCTCGAAACCTGTAAACAAAGCGATGCGGTCTTACTTGCTGCGATCGGGGGGTACAAATGGGATTCCCTGCCGCGTCATTTGCGCCCTGAAACTGGATTGTTGGGACTGCGATCAGGCCTACAGCTTTTTGCAAATCTTCGCCCTGCAACGATTTTGCCTCAATTAGTCGATGCCTCAACGCTCAAGCGTGAAGTCGTGGAAGGAGTCGACATTATGGTTGTGCGGGAATTAACGGGTGGGATTTATTTCGGTCAACCCCGCGGAATCTTTACGACAGAAACAGGCGAAAAGCGTGGTGTGAATACGATGGCATACACCGAATCAGAAATTGATCGCATCGGTCGCGTGGCATTTGAAACTGCCCAGAAACGATCGAAACGGCTTTGCTCAGTCGATAAAGCAAACGTGCTAGAAGTCTCACAGTTTTGGCGCGATCGGATGATTGCACTTTCGGCAGAATATCCCGATGTTGAACTGACGCACTTGTATGTGGATAACGCTGCGATGCAGTTAGTTCGCGCTCCGAAGCAGTTTGATACGATCGTCACCAGCAATCTCTTCGGTGATATCCTCTCTGATGCGGCTGCAATGCTAACCGGAAGTATTGGAATGCTGCCTTCTGCGAGTTTAGGGGCATCGAATCCCGGCGTTTACGAACCTGTTCACGGCTCCGCCCCAGACATTGCGGGACAAGACAAAGCCAATCCGTTGGCGCAAGTTCTAAGCGCAGCAATGATGCTTCGCTACAGTTTCGATCAAGCTGAAGCAGCAACGCAGATTGAACAGGCTGTTCTCAAGGTTCTGGATCAGGGATATCGTACCGGAGATATCATGTCCGAGGGCAAAAGGTTAGTGGGATGTCAGGCGATCGGAGATGCGATCGTCGCTGCGCTCTAACTTTTGCGAGTGCGATAAGTGCGGCGGCGAACTAGAAATTCGGGAATGTCGCTCTCCGGCTTGAACGAATTCGCTCGCGTCGTCGATTTAAGATCTGGTGGCGGTGTTGTATCGATCTCGTCTAAGACCGCTTTAATCTCCGGTGGAAGATCTTGATCGGTCAACGCTTGTTTGAGCGCGATCGCAATTTCGTGTAGTCCGTGAAAGCGAGTTTTCCAGTGCTGAATGGCGGTTTCGTACTCGCTCGCTTGTTGGGCTTGACTGAGGATTTGTTCTTGCATCTCTGCTGCTTGGCTTTCTAGCTCGGTGATCCGGCCTTGACTTTGTTCGCGATCGACTTCGAGTTCCTGGCAAACCTGTTGCAGCAGCGCTTGTGTGGTCATGTGACGCGCAATTCGCGCTTCTAGTGCTTCGACTTGCGCTTCTAGCTCAATCCTGCGAGTGTGGGATTCTTGCTTTTCGGATTCAAGATCTTGGAGTTGCTGCCGTCGCAGTTGCAGATCGGTTTGCAGCACTTGGAGTTGTTGCTCGATTTCAAACGGCTGCACATCTGCTAACTCTGCTTGTTGGCGTGCTTCAGCCGCAGCTAGAAGGCTCTGATAATCACGCTCTCGCTGCTGTGCCTGTTGAATCTTATGTTCGAGTTCAGCTTTTTGCTGAGAAAATTGCAGCTTTAACTGGTGAATCGCTTGCTGCTGCACATTGGCGATTTCCTCGGTCGAAGCTAGTTGACGTTCTAGAAAATGTTGATTGACGACCTGCGATCGCAGATCCTCTAGGCTCGCGATCGACTGATCTAGCGCCTGCTCTAAATCTCGAATTCGCCGTTGCTGCGCTTGAACTTGCTCTATCAAGTCCGAAACAGACGACTTCTCCTCGAAGCTCAAACTGAGTTGCTCCGGTTCTGACACCGCTCGAACCTCCCACAAGTTCGATCATAAAGTTACACGCAGTCTAAGATTTGCGCCTCCGTAGCTTAAAGTTTTGGCTCTTGCGGCAGGGGGGCGGTCGGCATCTGAACACTATTGAGTGACCAGCGATACTCGATCGGCAGGTTTAATCGCTCTAATTCGCCTTCAAGCTGTTTTTGCTGCGAGAGTGCCTTACGGAGCGCGACGATTAGCTGCTGAACTTGCTCTCGTTGTCGCCCTCCGACTGCAAACAGAGTCTGACGCTCTAACAGTTGCAACAATAACTCGTAGTGAATGTGCGATGGTAGGGGGATCGGTTCCATGAAAAACCTACAGAGAATAATGGTGTAGAGCGAGAGGAGGCAGGTTGCACGAACTCTATCAGAAGAGATTTCAGATTCTAACCTAAAAGCTGAATGCAGCAAACCTTAGCCTCCAAAGGCTTAAGCAAGTCCGGCAAGAAGCTGTGCTAGCGCCTCTCCGGGAGCGGGTTGCTTGACAATGGATTCTCCGATTAGTACCGCACTCGCACCGGCTCTCGCCACTCGCGCCAAATCCGCTGAAGTGTACAGTCCAGACTCGCTGACGATCGTGATCCCCTTTTCTATCAGCACCGGAGCACGATCGCGCAAAATGTCTTCAGTCGTTTGCAAATCGACTTCAAAATTTTTCAGATTGCGATTATTGATGCCAACGAGCGTTACGCCATCCAATGCTAAAACGCGATCGAGTTCTTCAAGGGTGTGAACTTCAATTAAGGCGGTCAGCCCCAGCGCTTTCACAATTTTGAGGAAATACTGCAAATCCTTATCCGAGAGAATTGCAGCAATCAACAGAACGGCATCCGCTCCGTGTAATCTCGCCCAATACATCTGATAGGGATAAACGATAAAGTCTTTGCACAATAACGGGAGATCGACGATCGCACGAATTTTTGCCAGATTCTCAAAACTACCTTGAAAGAATTGAGCATCGGTTAAGACAGAAAGACAGGTTGCGCCACCAGATTGATAGGCTTGTCCGATCGTCTCCGGGTCAAAGTCTTCGCGAATCACGCCTTTACTCGGTGATGCTTTTTTGACTTCTGCGATCACAGCAGGCTTAGTTTTGCTGTTTTTGAGTGCGGCTAAGAAATCTTTAGGAGCAGGGAGATCTTTAACTTTACTCTGGAGTTCGATCAGCGGCATTTTTTCCCGCAGTTGATCGACTTCGGTTTCCTTATGCCAGACGATTTCTTCCAAAATGTTTCGAGGGGCGCTGTCTGGAACTTTGGCTTGATAGCGCAGTTCTTGAACAGAAACAGCAGGATTCGGACAACGACGACGGATTTCCATTGAGTTACGGATAGGGTGAGGGAATGAATTTACTTTGACTGGAGTTTGCCCCCTAAATCCCCCACAAATGGGGGATTTAGGGGGCTTCAACGAACTGAAACGAAGCGATCCGACTAAGAATGCACCGCTGCCCGTTTGTACGCTTCATCCAAAATTTCCGAAAGCGTCGGATGCGTGTGAACCAAGAACGCCAACGATCGCACTGATTCTCGTTTCGCGATCGCATTCGCTGCTTCTTGAATCAAATCTGCCGCGTGCATCCCGATAATGTGTGTGCCTAACACTTCTCCGGTATCTTTACGGTAAACGATCTTTGCAATTCCTTCGGATTCCGCCTCAGCCAGCGCTTTCGCGTTTCCTTTAAAGTAAGTCCGCACCACTGCGACTTCAAAGCCTTCTTTTTTCCCTAATTCCTTTGCTTGCGGCTCGGTCATGCCTACAAAGCTGATTTCAGGATGAGTAAAGGCGGCAGCGGGAATACTGCGGTAATCGATTTCACGCTTGCGACCACACATATTCTCGATCGCAATCACACCCTGAGCCGAAGCTGCATGAGCCAGCATCATTTTTCCGGTTGCGTCCCCGATCGCCCACAAATGCGGTACCGGTTGACCTTCAGATAACACTTGCATCTGATCGTTGACCGGAATAAACCCGCGATCGAGTTCTACGTTGACGGTTTCGAGTCCCAACTCTTTGGCAAACGGAACGCGACCTGCTGCAACCAGACAAGCATCGACTTCTAGGACTTCGACCAATTCTTTTGTTTTGGCATCGATTAGCTCGATCGTCACTGGAGATCCCGGAGTCACTTTCGCCGCAAACACCCCGACCTTTGTTTCGATATCGCGAGGCGTGATTAGAATTCTTTGCGCCAGTTTTGCGATATCGGGATCAAATCCTGGCATCAATTGATCGAGTCCTTCGATCATCGTGACTTCGCAGCCGAGCGCCGTGTAAACATCCGAGAATTCTAAGCCAATATAGCCGCTACCGACGATCGCCACCCAGGGCGGCAACGATTCTAATTTAATCGCATCGTCGCTGGTGAAAACGGTTTTGCCGTCAGTCTGCACTCCCGGCGGCACAAACGGAATTGATCCCGGAGCCAAAATAATGTCTTCTGCCGTGATCGTCTTTTCGCCTTCTGGCGTTGAGATGATTAATTTTTGGCTGCCTGCGACTCTTGCGCGTCCGTGAATGATTTCAACGCCTAGACGCTTCATGCTGCCGATCAAGCCTTCGCGCTGCTTAGTGACGATCGCTTGTGCGTGATTGGCGATCGCGGCTCGATCGAATGCCACACCCCCGACTTCAATCCCTAACGATTTCAAATGATGGGCATTTTGCAATTCTCGGACTCGTCCGGAGGCTGCAAGTAGCGCTTTAGAAGGAATGCAGCCCCGATTCACGCAGGTTCCGCCCATATCAGCGGCTTCGATAATTGCAGTCTTCAAACCACAATCGACGGCGTGGAGTGCCGCTCCATGACCTCCAACGCCCGCGCCGACAATTACCAAATCATAATCGTAAGCCACAGTTCTCTCCCGTTCTCAATGCCTATCTATTCTCATCCGTGAAGCGTCGCTTCGACAATATAAACTGCCAAATCGGTCATGAAACGCTTTCATCTAAAATTGGGCATCCTGATCTGAGCGCAGCTACCCTAAAAATCGTGCATGTGGCTTTCGGGCTAATCTCTCATACTGATTAGGAGTGAACCTTATGGATCGTCAACAGCGAGAATTGCGTCGCGCCGCCGCTCAAGCTTTTGCTGAGTCGCTGAATAAGCTAGAAAACACGCTTTGCACTCCTGAATCTCATCTCGCTCCAGAAGCGCCGAATTTAGCGATCGATTTTGAGCAAGCGCTGGCAGATATTGAACGCTTTATGCACGAGAAAGAGGAACAGGGTTAAGGGGTGAGATATGAGGGGGAGCGATCGCTCCCCTTGACTCAATTCCGCCTGCAATTTTCTTTTTCAGGATCTTCTTAACTCTGACGTATTCAAACTCCCAGAGACGTAAAACAAATCGCGCTTTCATCTCCACAGTGGCAAAATTCCTGACAGAATAGACGGATATGTGATTTTTGCCCTTTATCTTATGACTGCGACAGAACCCGGTTCCTACAAAAACAGCGTGAACCTGCCCCAGACGAAGTTCGATATGCGTGCGAACGCCGTCAAACGTGAACCCGAACTGCAAAAATTCTGGGCAGAGCAGCAAATTTACGAACACCTGTCGCAAGAGAATCCAGGCGAATTGTTTATTCTGCATGACGGGCCGCCCTATGCAAACGGAGCGCTGCATATCGGTCACGCAATGAATAAAATTCTCAAAGATACGATTAATAAGTATCAGTTACTGAAAGGACGCAAAGTTCGATTTGTGCCGGGATGGGATTGTCATGGTTTACCGATCGAACTCAAAGTCCTGCAAACTCTCAAGCCCGAAGAACGTCGCCAACTGACTCCGCTCACTTTGCGGCAAAAAGCGCGAGATTTTGCATTGGATACGGTTGCTCAACAATCCGCCAGCTTTAAGCGCTATGGCGTGTGGGGCGATTGGGAGCATCCTTATTTAACGCTAAAGCCTGAATATGAAGCGGCTCAAATCGGTGTGTTTGGGCAAATGGTACTGAAAGGCTATATTTATCGCGGATTGAAGCCTGTTCACTGGAGTCCGAGTTCTAAAACGGCACTGGCAGAAGCGGAACTCGAATATCCAGAAGGTCATACTTCAAGAAGCTTGTATGCAGCATTTGAAGTGCTGAACTTGTCGAAAGAGTTGCAGATGCCGCTTGATCCGTTCTTGGGTGAATTAGGTGTAGCGATCTGGACAACGACTCCTTGGACAATTCCGGCAAACTTAGCGGTGAGTGTGAACCCGGAATTAGTTTATGCCGTGGTGGAAGTTGGGGAGGATGCGCCCGGACGATTTAAGTATTTGATTGTTGCAAAGGATTTAGTCGATCGCTTGTCGGAAGTTCTCGGTACAACGCTGGAAGTCAAAGCAACGATGATGGGACGATTGTTAGAGCATTGTACTTATCGTCATCCTTTGTTCGATCGCACCAGCGAAATCGTGATTGGCGGCGATTATGTCACGACTGAATCGGGTACAGGTTTAGTTCATACGGCTCCCGGTCATGGTCAAGATGACTATCTAGTGGGACAGCGCTATGGATTGCCGATTCTGTCTCCGGTTGATGACAATGGCGACTTTACCGAGGAAGCGGGGCAGTTTCAGGGCTTAAACGTATTGGTCGATGGAAATCCTGCGGTGATCGAAGCCCTAAAAGAAGCACGATCGCTTCTAAAAGAAGAACCGTATCAACATAAATATCCGTATGATTGGCGCACGAAAAAGCCGACAATCTTCCGCGCCACTGAACAATGGTTTGCGTCAGTTGAAGGCTTCCGAGAGGAGGCATTAAAAGCGATCGCCGAGGTAGAGTGGATTCCAGCACAAGGCGAGAATCGGATTACGGCAATGGTGGCTGAACGATCGGACTGGTGTATCTCCCGTCAGCGCAGTTGGGGCGTTCCGATTCCGGTGTTTTACGACGAAGAAACCGGAGAGCCGTTATTGAACGAAGAAACGATTTCTCATGTGCAAGCCATCATTGCTGAAAAAGGATCAGATGCTTGGTGGGAATTGTCGATCGAAGAGCTTTTACCTGAGAAGTATCACGGTAAAAAGTACCGCAAAGGCACAGACACAATGGATGTCTGGTTTGATTCTGGATCATCTTGGGCAGCAGTGGTTGAACAGCGTCCAGAGTTGCGCTATCCGGCTGATATATATCTTGAAGGATCAGATCAACATCGCGGTTGGTTCCAATCGAGCTTGCTGACCAGTGTTGCAACTCAGGGACAAGCACCGTATAAGACTGTGCTAACGCATGGTTTTACGTTGGATGAACAAGGGCGCAAACAAAGTAAATCTTTGGGGAATGTGGTTGATCCGATGGTGGTGATTGAAGGCGGCAAAAACCAACAGCAAGAGCCGCCTTATGGTGCGGATATCTTACGGTTGTGGGTGTCTTCTGTGGATTACACCAATGATGTACCGATCGGTAAAAACATCCTGAAGCAAATGTCGGATGTGTACCGCAAAATCCGCAACACCGCGAGATTTCTATTGGGGAACTTACACGACTTTGATCCGGAGAAAGATGCAGTTGCATATGAGAAATTACCGGAACTCGATCGCTATATGCTGCATCGCATTACTGAAGTATTCGACGAGATCCAAGACTCGTTTGAAACTTATCAGTTCTTCCGATTCTTCCAAACCGTGCAGAACTTCTGTGCTGTAGATTTGTCTAACTTCTATCTCGACATTGCAAAAGATCGGCTGTACATCAGTTCACTCAATGCAGAGCGCCGTCGGAGTTGTCAGACGGTGTTAGCGATCGCGCTTGAGAACTTAGCGAAAGCGATCGCGCCTGTTCTCTCACACATGGCAGAAGATATCTGGCAGTATCTCCCGTACAAAACATCTTATAAATCGGTGTTTGAGGCGGGCTGGGTGAAGCTTGAGGATCAATGGCGAAATCCAGAGTTAGCCCAGCGTTGGGAGCAGTTACGTGAACTTCGTGCCGAAGCCAACAAAGTGCTGGAACAAGCGCGAACCGCTAAAGCAATTGGTTCTTCTCTCGAAGCGAAGTTACTGCTGTTTGTCGCGGATTCAGATTTACGATCGCAACTTCAGTCATTCAATCCGTCCGATAGTTTGAGCGGAAATCGCGTGGATGAACTGCGATATCTATTCATTACTTCGCAGGTTGAATTAGTGGATTTAAGCGATCGACTGACTGAAGCAAAATACACCAGTCAAACCGAAGCCTTGGGAATTGGGGTTGTGAATGCTGACGGTGGAAAGTGCGATCGCTGCTGGAACTATTCCACTCATGTGGGCGAATCGAAAGAACATCCATTGTTGTGTGAACGGTGTGTCCCGGCGATCGAAGGTCAGTTTTAGGGTGAGAATTGATGCCAGAGATCACAAGATTTTATGGAATCATTATTAAGGTGTTCTTTGGCGATCATCCACGGCGTTGTTGCATGAATAAGATTAGTAGAAGAATTGGGACGTTCCCGCTTGAAATTAAGCATCAACGGAATAGCTGTCGGGTTTAGCCAACTGAATCATGCGATTGAGTACAACACATTTGACCAGTAGCTCTGCGGTTTGATTGTCCAATCGACGCGAGTTGAGATTGCCCCCAAAGATGGCTTTGAAGCGAAACATCGTGGTTTCGGCAATTGAGCAACGATGATAGCCAGCCATGCACCTCCATTTTTTCCGACCAAGCCTGCGAATCGAGCGTAGATTCTGATCTCGCGGATGCGGAGGTGCTTTGCAGTTACCATGCTGCCAAATTACGGCATCTTTGCGCGGGGGAATCACAGGCTTGGCTCGGCGTTCGGTGATGTCGTCATAGCAATGGCGATGGTCATACGCGCCATCAGTCGTGACTTGTTTGATCTCATCCTCAATTTGGTCGAGCAGGTTGCCCAAGACTTTGCCATCATGCACTGTGTTCGAGGTCACGACTGCTGCGAGGATTTCGCCCGTTGCCTCATCGACTCCCAAATGCAGCTTGCGCCAAGTTCGACGCTTGCTGATGCCATGTTGCCGGGTTTTCCACTCACCTTCGCCATAGACTTTGACTCCGGTGGAATCGACCACTACATGACGCGCTCCGGTTGCCGGCAGGACAGGCAAAGCAATGGTCAGTTTACCGATACGACGCGATAGGGTGCTGTGGTCGGGCACCGGAAACTCGAAGCCCATCAGCCCAAATATCGAACTCAGAAAGCCTTGGCATTGTCGTCCTGCCAGTCCATACACTGCTTTCACCGTCGCCATTGTCGCAATGGCTAAGTCGCTGTAGAACACAGATGCTCCTCGTTCACCGCTCAAGGTCGGGACAATCCATTGCGCTAACACCGTTTCGTCAATCCAGAAGGTGATGCTTCCTCGCTGCTTCAAACCAGCGTTATACTCAGACCAGTTGCGGATGCGGTATTGAGGCTTCATGGCAAGTTTTGGTGTGGTAATTGAAACTTACCATCTCTTGCCCTTCCGCAACCCCTCATTCATGCAACAACGCCATCATCCACCACCGCATTTTCATGCAATTTATGGAGAATATAATGCTTTGATTAGTATTGAATCTTTGGAGGTGATTGAAGGAGACTTGCCAAATCGGGCTGAAAAATTAGCGATCGAATGGGCTACTCTCTATCAGCAAGACTTGATACAGATGTGGAATGACCAGGAGTTTCGTAAGCTCCCACCCTTGAAATAGATGGAGTTTGCTCAATGAAGTCTCCGAAGATTGTCTCTGCTCAAGCGATCGACGATCATACTTTGTCGATTAAATTCTCCAATCACGAAGTCAAGCATTATGACATCTCTAAGCTGTTAGAGAAGCCAATGTTCAAGCCATTAAAAAATCCTCACTTCTTCAAGCACTTTAAGGTTGATATAGATGGGTATGGGCTGATGTGGAATGATGAAATTGATATTAGTGAACATGAACTGTGGCAGAACGGCATCAGTCAAGCTTCAACAGAGTAGCGATTAAATTAATCACTGTTTCTGAAACACGACTGATAGATTGTTGGCAGGCATCGCCACCACTTTGAGTAATCCTAAATCTTGACTCTTAGCTACATTAACCACATCTTCTAAATTTCTCACACCCCATTCTGGATTTTGTAGCTGTAAGCTTTCATCAAACATCTCATTGCTCGGTGCAGTATGTTTCCCTTCTTGCTTGTAAGGGCCATACAAATACAAGATTCCACCAGATTGAAGAATTCGATTTGCTCCTGCCATTAGCCCTAAACAGGCTGACCAAGGTGAAATGTGAATCATATTGATATTGACGATCGCCCGAACTGGCTCAGATAATTGCTGCTGTTCGACGCTCCAAACCGCATCACGAGCATCAATGTTAATTGGTGCTTCTAAGTTCTCGGCAGGCTCAAACTTACGCCATGCAGAAATACTGGCACGAGCGATCGGGTTTGGATCAGAAGGTTGCCATTTTCGAGGCGCTAAGCGAGGTGCAAAGAAGACCGCGTGTTCTCCGGTGCCACTAGAGATTTCTAGTACCGTTCCAGAGGGGGGCAAAACCTCAAGTAGAACTTCTAAAATGGGTTCGCGATTTCGTTGAGTGGCAGGAGCGTATTGGCGATCGTCGGGGACATTCATATCAAATCCTCAAAACCTACAGATATTCTCCTCTATTGCTCCTAACGCTTTCAATGTAGTTTTCTGGGCATTCGTAATTCCGCTAACATTTGTGATATTCGCACCGTTGTAAGGCTGTGGTTTCTGTAATACTTTCACGCATTCTCCGGTTTCAACATTCCACAACCGGACTGTTTGGTCTTCGCTTCCACTGGCAATTCTTGAGCCATCTCCGTTAAATTTCACCGACCAAATCCGATCGCGATGCCCCTGTAAAATTTCACACTCCCCGGTTTGGAGATTCCATACTTTTACCGTTTGATCAATTCCGGCGCTGACAACGCGATCGCCGCTTGGAGAAACTGCAATAGATAGGATTCGATCGCTATCCCGAAACACCATTTCACACTGTCCCGATTTCAGATCCCAAATCCTCACGCTTCCATCTTCGCTACCACTAACTAACCGTTTTCCGTCCGAACTAAAAACAACAGACATCACTCGACTGGTATGTCCTTGTAAGGTTCTCAAACATTGACCTGTATGCGGATTCCAAAGATGAATCAAATGATTTTCTTCACCGCTTGCTAGGAACTCACCATCAGGACTATAAGCGATCGACCAAATTCGACTCTGTGCCGCGAGAATCTGTAAGCATTCGCCAGTACGCGGATTCCAGAGGCGAATGGTTTGATCAAAGCTACCACTGGCAAGCGTTGTTCCATTCGGACTGAATGCCACCGACCACACCCAATTGGTATGTCCGCGTAGCACTTTCAAGCATTGATTAGTCGATCGACTCCACACTCGAACTGTGTGATCAAAGCCACCACTCGCAAGCAATTGATCATCTGGACTAAATTTAACTGTCCAAACCCAGTTTTCATGTCCGTAAAAGCTACTGATACAAGCTCCAGAAGCAACATCCCAAAGATTAACGGTTTGATCTGTGCTTGTGCTGGCTAGAAATTGATCATCAAAGCTAAACTCAACCGATAAGACAAAGTTGGTATAGCCTTGGAGGGTTTTACAACATTCTCCGGTTTGCGTGTGCCAAAGTCGAACAGACTGATCAGCGCTACCACTCGCAATCATGTTTCCAGTGGGACTAAACACAGCCGATCGTACTACTCCCCGATGCTGATGCAATGTTCTTAAGCATTGTCCGGTCGATCGATCCCAAAGCTTAATCGTTTGATCAAAGCTACTACTGAGTATCAGTTGCCCATCTGGGCTAAAGTTCACACATCGAACTTGATCTAAGTGTCCGGTTAAGGTTCTAACACAGCTTGCAGTTTGAATGTCCCAAAGCTTGATAGTTGCATCCTCACTGCCCGATGCCAGCATTGTTCCATCGGGACTAAAGGTAACACCTCTTACTGTGTTTGTATGTCCTTCAATAGTTTTTAGGCATTCTCCAGTCTCTACGCTCCAGAGTTTAATTGTGCGATCGTCACTACCACTCGCTAACATTCGACCATCTGGACTAAACGCAACCTTACAAATCCAGTGCTGATGTCCTTCTAGCACTCGGATCAGTTTTCCGGTGTAGAGATCCCAAAGCCGAATCGTGCGATCGGCGCTGCTGCTCGCAAGAATTGGAGCGGTGGGAGAAACAGCGATCGAAATGACCCAATCTTGATGATCGCTCAGCGTTCGCCAACATTCGCCTGTTTTGGTACTCCAAATTTTGACGGTATTATCTCCACTTGCTGAGACAATCAAATCCCCCTCTGGACTAAAAGCAATCTCACAGACCCAATGTTGATGCCCATCACAGGTTAGTATCTTTTGCCGCTCTAGAACATTCCACAGATGAATTGCCCCAGCCGTATCGCTTGCAGCTAAGGTTGTACCATCGGGACTAAATGCAACTGACCAAACATTCCCTAAAGTTTCTGAAAAGACGGATTTCTTTAGCTCTGCATTCGTAAAATTGACGTGATGTAAGTTCACGCCCTGTAGCTGCGCTTGCCACACTGCCAAACCCGAAAAGTCATACCCAGTCAAATCCGCTCTGAGACAGCACAATAAATTGAGAATGTTACCTGCTGCGTATCCAGGGGCACATCCTAGCTGTTGTTGAAGCTTGACCAAGACAGACCTAAACTTTTGTTCTAAATCTGTTGGGCAATGGGTCGGAGCAGTCAAACGATCGACCAAGGGCTGCATGATCATCCGAGTTTGACGATCGCGGATATGATCTTCAACGGTTGCTTTGACCAAAGCATGAGATATCAAGAGTTCAAACGTCTCAGAACATAGTTCTTGAAACACGCGATCGATCAATCGATCAATCACATATTCCATCACGACAGGCTGCTGCGTAAATTTCGCGCCGCGTTTTTCAACAATGGGTCTTCGCGCCAAAGATGCTAAGGCTTCGATTAACTGTCGTTTGGGAATCGGCGGAACTAGATCTTCAGCTAACTCAGACAGCGAAGTTCCATCGCGATTAATTGCAATCCAGTACATAATCTGCTGTTCGAGATGCGATAGGCGATCGAACTGTTCATCTAACAAGTCCGAGATTCCACCAAACACAGTTGTCCCTTGCGTCAGAAACTCGCTCACATCGCTATCAAACAAATCTTGAATCGTCGAAGCCGCGATTTTCAGCGCCAATGGATTGCCGCTATAAAGATTGATGAATCGTGTAAATGTGGTTGAACTCGCTTCTAGCTGTTTTGGCTTGAGAAATTCTCCTGCTTCTGTTGGATTCAAACCCTCCAAGCGAAACGATCGCACAAACTGCCCTTCGAGTGCCGCGACTTCTTTCGGCCTCTCGCGGCTGGTTAACACGAGACAACTTTGATGCACCGTTTCCCCGATGCGGCGAAACAACTCTCCATAACATTCATACCCGATCGGGTAATGTCCAGCCCGATCGCCGCTCTCTAAAATAGATTCAACGTTATCGAGGATGAGGAGACAGCGCGACGATCGCAAGTAATACATCAATCGAGCCAGTTTTCCATCAACGGTATCGGGTAGCTCGGTTTCTTGTTGCCGCGATAGAAATGGAATCCAATCCGACAAAATCACATCGAGGGGTGGTGCATCTTGCAGCGATCGCCAAATCACCGCTTCAAACTTTGCTTGTACCTGCTGCGCCAATTTCACAGACAGAGCCGTTTTCCCAATGCCGCCCATGCCCAAAATCGTCACGAATCGACACTGTTCCTCGGTTAAGGCACGATCGAGGTCTTCTAGCTCTTGAGCACGACCGCAAAATCCCGAAACATCAACTGCCTCGCCCCAATCTACTAACGCATGGGAAAGCTCCAGCGATCGAATTTCTGTTTGCTGCATTTGGGCACATTGGCGCAGCGCAACGCGGAAATTGCTTTTGGTCACTCGTTGCCCCAAACGCTCGGATAGAAGCTGCCACAATTGAGCGCCAACTAACTTGATGTAATCCGGATCGTAGTCCTCAGCCGTCGCAATCTGTTCATAAGTCAGACCCTCCCAAGCACATCGGAACACTACTTCTTGCAGATGAGTCAAGCGATCTTGCTTTAGCACTCGATCCAATACGCAAAGCGCCTCCTCGATCGTGATCACGGTAGTTCACCCCCTCTGATTAATCTTTACACTGAGCGATATTTAGCGCTTCAATCACAGTCAGGGAGATTACGAATACTTCCATTTTCTGATGAATTCAGGCTTGCCGAAATAACGTTTTATAACCTTAAAGTCCTAACCTTTTCATACGGACGCTCGCCGTTCTCTGGCGTATCTTCAGGAGTATCAAGTTGAGTGCATAAAACGAATGCCCTAACCGTACTCATCTTTATCGGAACTCAGCCAGCCTGATTCCTTTGTCTCTTACCACTCATTCGCCCCTGAAGATGATGAATATGCCTCTTAATACCCCTAATGATTTCCTGTTGTCCGTATTAGAAGGTTTAGTAGACGGTATTTTGATTGTGAGTCAGCAAGGTCAATTGCTCTTTGCAAACACACCCGGAGCCGAGATTTGCCAAAAACTCAGTCCCCATCAGCAATATCCTGCTGAGGTCTGGCGTTCCTGCGAAGCGTTAATCGAAAGTCGTCAATGGTACGGCGCTCGTCCACTCTTGATCGAGTCCGAGCTACAGACAGAAAATCACCAAACCTATCGTATCTGCGTTCAGTGGCTGCAATTAGAACAGCCTTGCTTGCTGGTTCGCTTAGAAGACCAACAGCGATCGCTGCAAAGTCTCGCGGTGACAGAAGCCAAAAAATTCGGTCTCACGCCGCGTGAAGCCGAGGTCTGGTTTCTCAAACGCTGCAACTTATCGCGAAAAGAAATTGCAGCGCAGCTATTTATCACGATCGACACCGTGAAAAAACACCTAGGAAATATTCAACTGAAGCGTCAGGCAAACTCGGAAAGCTGGTGCTAAACATCAAGATTAGGACGACCAAAGCTCCGATTTTCTACACGATCGGGGCTTTTTTTTTATTGGCTTAATTCTTTAGAACTTTTTTATAGACTTAATTCCAAAGATGTCTAAAGATGAATGTGAAAATCTGCATCATTGACTTACAGTTTTAGTAAATTTAGCTCTTGACATCTTTTCTAATAATTCCATTTTTAAATCTCAACTCCTAACAGAGGTAGATGCTTGCCTGCTAAAAACCTCAGACAATTCTACTGACATCTGCCCGCCCCCTTGATTGAAACTTGCCCCTGTGTCGAACTATGGAAACGGATTTAACAAGCGAGTATATTCAAACTGTGCAGCAACGCACCCAGACGTTGTATCAAACTACACAGACTGCCGCTCATGAAAGCCCGCACTTGATGCTAGGGTGCTTAGAGGAGTTACAGTCCGCTTTAGAGGAACTGCACGTTGCGGAAGAAGAACTCAGACAGCAAAATAAGTCCTTGTTATCGGCTCAGCGCACGATCGAAGCCGAACGGCAACGCTATCAAGAACTATTTGAATTCGCGCCTGATGCTTACGTCGTTACAGATCTCTACGGCACTGTACTCGAAGCCAATCGAGCCGCGATCGAATTGTTCAATGTCCCTTATCGCCATCTGATCCAAAACTCTCTCGTTTCCTTTGTCCACAAAGAGCAGCGATCCGCTTTTCGAGGGCTGCTGAGTCAACTTCTCACGATTCATCGCGTTCAGGAGTGGGAAGTGACGATGTGTGGACAAGACACGCATTCTATCGATAGTGCCATTACTGTTGAAACGGTGCGCGATTTTCAAGGAAAAGCGATCGCGCTTCGCTGGCTAATTCGCGACGTTACTGCCCGCAAACAGAGCGAAGCACAACTGCACAAATTACAACTGCAAAACCTTGAACTCACGGAAATCGATCGCCTAAAAGACCAGTTCATGGCAACGATTTCGCACGAGTTACGCACCCCCATGAATGCGATTTTGGGCTTTTCCCATCTGTTGCTGAAGCGTGTCTCCACAATGGAGGATAGCACCCTAGCCTGCATGGCCGATCGCATTGTTTGCAACAGTCAGCACCTGCTTACTTTGATCGAAGAACTCTTAGACTTCTCGAAACTGAAAGCGAAAAAACTGCAATTGCGAATGACTGAGCTTGATCTGCTTAAAGTTGCAGACGAAACTGCACAAGAATTACGCCATTTTGCGGAGCAAAAAGGAATTGCACTCAATTTGGACAGCGCTCAACAGGCTTTACCGATCGTCAGCGATCCCGTGCGATTGCGGCAGATTATGACCAATTTGCTCTCGAACGCGATTAAATTCACTGAAGCAGGACAAGTCACGCTAGGAGTGTGGGGACTCCCCGCAGGACGAGTGCTAATCGTGGTTCAAGATACAGGCATCGGAATTGATCCGGCGGATCAAGAACGAATTTTCCAAGAGTTTTGGCAAGTCAACCAAACTTCGACCCGCCTGAACGGGGGTACTGGATTGGGGCTTGCGATCGTCCGATCCCTGGTGGAACTGATGCAGGGGAGTCTTTCGATCGAGAGCCAGGTCGGTCGGGGTACAACCTTTCGGATCGAATTACCGCGTCAATTGAAATATTAAGCATTCACCCAAAAAGATAGAGACGCAATTGATTGCGTCTCTATCCGTTGTGCAACACCGACAATCAAACGCATTCACCTAATGATTGAATGCGACAAAACCTCGATTAATCCTCTGCAAAAATGTACTTATACAGTTCACTCGGATCAGGTTCAGGGCTTTCTAATCCAAATTTCACCGCATCTTCGACCAAGGCTTGCACTTTCTTCTCAATATCCTTGAGTTCGCTCTGCTTCACTAGATTTTGCTCAATCAAGTACGACGAGAATTTCTTCAAGGGATCGCGTGCTAGCCATGCTTCTTTTTCTTCTTTCGATCGCAGTTCATCGGGATCAGCGAGCGAATGCCCCCGGAAGCGATAGGTTAAGCACTCGATTAAAGTCGGGCCTTCACCTGCTCTCGCTCGTTTTACGGCTTCTTGGGCAACGCCGCGAACGGCTAACACATCCATTCCGTCCACTTCGTACCCCGGCATCCCGAAAACGCTCGCTTTCTTGTAGATCTCGGTTTGAGAACTTGCTCGATCGTGCGCCATGCCGATCGCCCACTTGTTATTCTCAACCACGAAAATAATCGGCAGCTTCCACAGTGCCGCCATGTTCAAGCACTCAAAAAACTGTCCATTATTCGTAGTGCCATCCCCAAAGAAGCAAGCCGTTACCTGATCGGCGCTTTCGTCACCCATCACTTCGCGACGATACTTCGACTGAAACGCCGCTCCCGTCGCTACCGGAATCCCTTCCCCGATAAACGCAAACCCACCGAGTAAGCGATGCTCTGCTGAGAATAAGTGCATCGACCCGCCGCGACCCTTGCTGCATCCGGTCGCCTTGCCGAACAATTCCGCCATCACTTCACGGGCTGGAACCCCACAGCTCAGCGCATGAACGTGGTCGCGATAAGTGCTACAGACATAATCCTCGCCTGGACGCATCGCCCGAATCACGCCCGTTGAAACCGCTTCTTGACCGTTATATAAGTGTACAAATCCGAACATTTTGCCGCGATAGTACATTTCGGCACACTTATCTTCAAAGAAGCGCCCCAACACCATATCCTCATACAGCATTAACCCTTCCTCGCGGGTCACTTGCGCGGGGACGGTTTGAAATGCCGGAAATGCTCTTTCTTGAACCATGAGAATCAATTAACCTCGCTGCAATAACCCCAGATCGAAAAAGTGAATGCGAAACCTGCGTAAAGAATCGCGCGCTATTCTGAATAATCTAATCTAAAATACCTTCCTGACGTATCAAAGATCAAATGTAGCAAACCGGAAACCGCAACAGATGCACTGCACAAGATGGATAAACTTCAAGATTTATTTACCTTGTTGGGGTTCTATCCATTTGCAAATCCTTTTATTGTTAGGATTACAGTTTCTAAGTTACGCCCACCGACGCTGCTGACTTCGCACCGACAAGGTATGATGTCTGTCAATTCGATCGTCACTCTCGATCTTCCTTACCTCGATCTACTGCTGGGGACGTGAACTGTGCGTATACCGCTCGACTATTACCGGATTTTAGGTCTACCGATGCAAGCAACGGCAGACCAGTTGAAGCAAGCTCATCGCGATCGCACGTTACAGTTGCCCCGCCGTGAGTATTCTGAAGCGGCGATCGCCACTCGCCGAGATTTGCTCGATCAAGCGTATGCTTTGCTCGCTGACCCAGCTCAACGTAAATCAATTGATGAGAAACTGCTGAGCCTTCAATACGAGGAAGATGCAGATGCCGCAACGATCGAACTTGACGATCAGCATTTGATCGGAGCGTTATTAATTCTGCAAGAGTTAGGCGAATACGAATTAGTTCTGAAGATTGGGCGACCTTATCTCAGTAGTGGAACCTCCTCGATTCGGGATGGTCGATTTGGTGATCCCCGCATTGTGCTGTCAGATATTGTTCTGACGATCGCGCTTGCCTGTTTAGAACTCGGTCGCGAGCAGTGGCAGCAAGGACAGTATGAAAATGCAGCAGAGGCGCTAGAAACGGGGCAGGAACTGCTTCTGCGAGAGGGATTGTTTGCGGGGGTACGGGGCGAAATTCAAGCGGATTTATTTAAGCTGCGTCCTTACCGAATTCTAGAACTACTGGCAGCGCCGAATGAAGAGAGCGGCGATCGTCAACAGGGCTTGCGATTGCTCAAAGATATGCTGCGTGAGCGGAGTGGCATTGATGGCACAGGCAATGATCAGTCTGGCTTAAGCGTTGATGATTTTTTGCGGTTTATTCAGCAGTTGCGGGGATATTTAACCGCAGCAGAGCAGCAGGCTTTGTTTGAAGAAGAGTCTCGTCGTCCGTCAGCCGTCGCTACTTATCTTGCAGTCTACGCTCTGTTGGCGCGAGGATTCGCAGATCATCAGCCTGCGCTGATTCGTCGAGCAAAATTGTTGTTATTCCGGCTCGGCAGTCGGCAAGATGTCCATCTTGAACAATCGGTTTGCGCTCTGTTGCTCGGACAAACCGAGGAAGCTAGCCGCGTGCTTGAACTATCGCAGGAGTACGAGCCGCTGGCGTTTATTCGCGAAAACTCCCAAGGCGCACCGGATCTTCTACCGGGATTGTGTCTCTATTCTGAGCGCTGGCTACAAGAAGAAGTTTTTCCTCATTTTCGGGATTTGGCGAAACGAGAAGCATTACTCAAAGATTACTTTGCCGATGAGCAGGTTCAAGCTTACTTAGAAGAACTGCCTGCGGACGGGGAATGGGTTACAGACTGGTCAATGGCCGAGCAGGGACTGGTGCATCATGAGTTAAATTACGGCTCGACGATCGCTCCCTCTCGCAATGGACGCACGACTCCAGTCGAGGAGAACATCGGTGGCTATCGCTCGGCAACCGCTACATTAACCACAGGTGTTGCAGAAGCTTCCGTTTCAGAACGCTCCCCAAGAAGCAGCACCAATAGTGGGGAGTCAGCGCTTCCTCGATCGTCGCGCAGTGGTCGCAACGGGCGCGACCGCTCTGCCTCCTCTCGCTATCACGCGCCGGATCAAAATGTGCCTAGAGCAAAAGCACCGAGAGAAAATCGCCGATCGCGCTGGATTGTGCTACTTCTAGGAGTCGCGCTTGCGATGGGACTAGGCTTTTTGATGATTCGGGCACTCAGAGCGCTAATGAATCCATCGGCTCAAACGGCAAGTGAAGCGCTTCCCGTGCAGCTTGATCAACCGATCGTCAACTTACAGCCTGCTTCTCAACCCGTCACCCTTTCAGGCAATCTCGACCAAAGTCTCGCCCAGAGAGTGGTAGAAACCTGGCTTGATGCAAAGAAAGCGGCAATGGGAAAAAACTACGACGGCTCAAAACTGGCTCAGGTGCTAGTTGATCCGAAGCTTACAGAATGGCAGCAGAACATCGAAGAAACGAAGCGTGAGAACTTATACATCGAATACGACCACGCAGTTAAAGTGCAAGGCGTTGAAGTCAGTCCAACCGACCCAAATCAGGCGACCGTAAAAGCAACCGTGACTGAGGTGCGGAAATATTTTGCCGGAAATAACCCTGGTGACGTACAGACCGATCGAGATATGTCGGTGCGCTACACCTTAGTACGCCAAGACAATCAGTGGCGAATCAAAGACTGGCAGTAATTTTGGGTTAAAAATGTCCGTCCCAATTAAATGCGCTATTTGCGGGATCGATCCGTTACGATAGTGCAGGGAGTAGCGCCCGATGGTGGCAAGGGCATGATCGCAAGTTTGGTTCACGCTTACACCCCCTTAATCTTCTGGACTGGGGTGGGTGCTTTATTATTTCGATTTTTGCCTCTATCGTTTCCACGATTTTTAGGGCGGAGCTTATATTGGGTGGGCGTACCGTGGCAAATCTTTTCCCTGGTACGAGAAACTGACTTCTCGACACATGTCGGCATTGCGCCTGCGGTGACGATCGCGACGTTGGGGACAGGACTGACGCTTGCCTGGATCACATTGCAGCTTTTAGTTTGGCTCAGAACTGAAGCAAAGCCAGCTTGGTTGGGTGCGATCGAAAGCTGGTTGCCGCCGATGGATCGGGCTGCTCAAGGAACGTTTGTGATTGCTTCGACGATCGGAAACACAGGCTTTGTCGGTCTAGGGTTAATTCCTGCGTTGATTAGCACTGGGGATCTGAGCTGGGCAGTGTTCTACAGCGTCACCCAGAACTTGATTGGGACGTATGGTATTGGTGTTCTAGTAGCGAGCCATTATGGTCGCGCAGAAGCTCAAAGCACAATCTGGACGCTGCTGCGAGATATTCTTACGGTTCCGACGCTCTGGGCATTTGCTGCTGCGTATTTCACTCAGTCGATCGCCTTTCCGGCGTGGGGTGAAACGATCGTGCATTCCTCGCTTGTCTTTGTCATTCCCGCCTCATTTCTGCTGATGGGAATGCGCCTGATTCAACTCAACGGCATCGCCAGCCTAAAAACAGCTACAATTCCGGTACTGCTCAAAGCACTGATTTTGCCGAGCTTAGTCGCGATCGCGGTCGCTATTCTGGGACTAAATTACGATGCTCGTCTGTCTTTGACGATCATGGCAGGAGTCCCCAGTGCGTTTGCGAGCTTGATTCTGGCTGAGGAGTACAATCTAGACCACGATTTGGCAGCGAGTAGTATTGCTTTGAGTACGATCGCGATTTTGGCGACCATTCCAGTTTGGTTACTGATTAGTCATTAAATCTTGAGAAACTGTATAAACCCATACGGTGATCTGGATCAATGGTAGAATCTTGCCGACAAGTCGAGACGCACTTTTTATGCAGACAACGCTCCTGACTGACGCTACAACTGTCGCACCCAAACTTTCCATCAGACGAATTCTGCTTGTCGATGATGAAGAGACGATTCGCGACACGATCGCGCTCACCTTGTCCGACGAAGGATATGAAGTGGTCACTGCTACTGATGGTCGCCAAGCCCTAGAAATTCTGCAAACGGCTCTAAGCCAAGACTCCGACAAATCATCTATGCCAGATTTGATCATCCTGGATCTGATGCTGCCCTATGTGAATGGATTAGATATTTGTCGTTGGATGCGGCGCGAAGGAAGCAGCGTCCCGATTTTGATACTCAGCGCCAAGGCGAGTGAAACCGATCGCGTCGTTGGACTAGAGGTGGGAGCTGATGATTATCTCACCAAGCCGTTTGGGATGCGCGAATTGGTTGCTCGCTGCCGTGCCTTGCTGCGCCGTCATCAGCAGTTCCAGCCTGCTCAATCGAGTCCCACTCTGCAATTTCAGGATGTCACGATTTACTCACAAGAATGCCGGGTGACGGTTCGAGGCGAAGTCGTGAACTTCTCACCGAAAGAATTCAAGCTGTTGGAGCTTTTCCTGAGGCATCCGAAGCGCGTTTGGTCACGGGATCAACTGTTAGAGAAAATTTGGGGACACGATTTTGTGGGCGAAAGTAAAACGGTGGATGTTCACATTCGCTGGCTACGGGAAAAGCTAGAGCTTGATCCAAGTAATCCTCAGTATTTGGTGACTGTCCGGGGTTTTGGCTATCGATTCGGCTAAGCTTAGAGGAGAGAGAAGCCATCTCCTACCGCCCTTTAGCCGCGTTTTGCCTGTGTCTGTTCTTTGGTTTCTGGCTGGACTCGCGATCGGGATTCTTCCTTTCACGGTGTATCGGGGGCAACTCACTGCCCGTATTCATCGCCTGACCAAAAATCTACCTCCCGATGAAGCAGAGATTGACTTGTCGGTCACCTCTCGCTTATCGATGATGATCTCTCATCATCAGGCGCAAATTGAGCAATTAGAACGCACGCTCGAAGAATGGAAGCAGATTCTCAGCTTGTCGCCGATCGGCTATCTGCAAGTTGATGACGAAAATCAACTGACTTGGTGCAATCCCGCTGCCGTTCAAATGCTAGGCATTCATCAAAGCGATGATTATGCGCCTCGGCTGCTCTTAGAGCTGGTGCGATCCTACGAACTCGACTCATTGATTGAAAAGGCCCGCGATCGCAATCAACTCCATCAGCGCGAATGGATGTTTTATCCGATTTCCGCAGATGCAGAAGATCTGTCGCAGGCGCGATCCACGCCGATTCGCGGGCTTGCCTTTCCGCTCTCCAAGGGTGAAGTCGGCGTTTTTCTAGAAAATCGTCAAGAAGCAGTCAACTTAGTCCAACAGCGTGACCGCTGGACATCCGATGTTGCCCACGAACTCAGAACGCCCCTGACCTCGATTCGCCTCGTCGCTGAAACCCTACAAGCCCGCTTAGATCCTACGAATCGGGCTTGGATCGATCGCTTACTGAATGAAACCATTCGCCTCAGTCGATTAGTGCAAGATCTCCTTGATCTGAGCCAGTTAGACCTAAATCCGACTCAACGGCTGCGATTAACCTCGATCGATCTGGTCAAACTGATTTATTCTGCCTGGGAAAGCTTAGAACCGCTTGCCTGCGAAAAACAAGTGCAACTGCACTACAGCGGCTTAGAATCTGTGAAGCTCCGAGCCGATGAAGCCCGTATGTATCGCGTCTTTCTCAACTTGCTTGATAACAGCCTCAAATACAGCCCCGTTCAGGGCATCGTCCGCGTTGAGACAACGCTGCAAGAGCAGTCAAAGCCCCGACTTCAGGTCGATATCATTGATGCAGGCGAAGGATTCCCCGAAGAGGCGATCGCGCACATCTTTGATCGCTTTTACCGCGCTGATCCATCGCGGGTACGCCCAACTCAGAGCCAAGCAGCGACCCAATTGACCAGTGGTAGCGGGTTAGGTCTAGCAATCGTGCGTCAAATTGTGGAGGCACATCATGGAACAGTTCGCGCCCAAAATCATCCTGACGGTGGTGCATGGCTGCAACTGGTTCTACCTTGTGAAAGCTCTACGACAAGGGTGAAGTCTCACTCTTCATGAATACTTATCACTCCCTGAGAGCGGATATGAATTCCGAATGAGGCAGTCTTTCCGACATTTTACGGAATCCAGACTCATGTAATATTTGTACATATTGATAGATAGACAATTTGATAGATAAACAATTGTCACAGTTTCCTCCGAAACCCACCGTTTTTCAGGCTTTAGGCTGCGCTATGCCCGAAAGAGTACAAAAAATTCTTTCACAATGGGGAATCGCCTCGCGTCGGCAGGCGGAACAGATGATCTTGGACGGGCGCGTCAAGCTGAATGGCGTAGTTGCTGAGTTGGGTCAAAAGGCTGATCCCGCCTGCGATCGCGTTGAAGTTGATGGACAGGTGATTCAAGCCACCGAGCGTCCGCAACTGATTTATTTGCTGCTGAACAAGCCAGCAGGGATCATCTCAACCTGCGATGATCCTCACGATCGGCGAACTGTTCTTGAGCTTTTACCAAAATCATTGCGGCAAGGACAAGGACTTCATCCGATCGGGCGATTAGATGTAGAATCAACCGGGGCGATATTGTTGACGAACGATGGCGAGTTAACCCACTATTTAACTCACCCCCGCCATCACATTCCTAAAACTTACGAGGTTTGGGTCAATGGAGAAGTCTCGCGCTCTGTTCTACAACACTGGCGCGAAGGGGTTATGTTGGATCACCGAAAAACCCTACCTGCTTCTGTTGAGGTTCTACGCCGTACTCCGTCTAGTACGTTATTGCGTATAATTCTTCGTGAAGGAAGAAATCGTCAAATTCGCCGAGTCGCCGAACAGTTGGGGCACCCTGTGCTTCAGCTACACCGGAGCGCGATCGGAGACATTCAACTCCACCCATCAGGCAAGCCCGCTTTAGCGGCGGGCCAGTATCGACCATTAGAAGACTTTGAAATTCGTGTATTGAAGCAGGGAATGAACCCACCCTTAGAGAAGTTGCCAGCACAGACGAAGGAGTAGCGCAGATGAAAAAGCAAACCCTCCCAACCAATCGAGAGCAAGCAGAGCGGCTGGCAGAGTTAGGTAATCGACTCCGCGATCGTCGCGAAGCTCAAGGCATCTCACTCGAAACCGTGGCGGGAACCACTTGTATTCAGCCGCGCTTGTTGAGAGCGATTGAGCAAGGAAAAATTGAAGAACTGCCAGAGCCCGTTTATATCCATAGCTTTATTCGCCAATATGCGGGCGCGATCGGGCTGAACGGCGTAGAGTTTGCCAGCGAGTTTCCGACGACTGGTTTTGTCGTGCAGCCGATGCGGACATCTTGGCGATCGCTACCGGGAGCACAGTTGCGCCCCATTCATTTGTACTTAATCTACATGGCGCTGATTGTCGGCGCAGTGAATGGGTTGTCCTATTTTCTCAATCGCTCCGCTCAGACTTCGATCGCTGCCATTGAAATGCAGCAACCGCCTGCATTGGTTGCGCCAATGGGCCCAACCCCCCCAAGGCAGCAACCGAGCTTCAAGACAGACTGGAAACACGAAGCTCCGACCTCCACTGCTAACAAGCCTGTTCGTGTTGGTGTAACGCTCACCGAGGAGTCTTGGGTGCGCGTGATGGCAGACAGCAAGGTGGAATATGAAGGACAACTGCCGAAGGGCGCTCAGCGGACTTGGACGGCTGATCGGCAAGTCGTGGTGCGGGCTGGAAATGCGGGCGGTGTGATTGTGACGTTTAACGAAAGCCAAGCCAAACCGCTGGGTCAACCTGGAGAAATTGAAGAGATGTCTTTTCCTCCTGAGCCAAGAATGGCAAAGCTGACAATCGATGAATTACGGTAATAAACTGGGGGCGTGAACCGCCCCTTTGTTTTTGTGTGCTGTATGTCGTGTATCCATTCAGGCTGGCTTGGATCGATCGCTGCGTTTCTCGCCTGTCCTACCGCCAGTTGGCTAGAAACGCTAGCGACGAATTATCAAACGTTATACCACCAGCAGCCCGCAGGAACGCAGCGGCAAGCGTGGGACGAATGTGGCGAAATTCTGCGATCGCAGCTTGAGCCGCTCCTGAATACTCGTCCTGATAGTAAGTCTTGGACATTGATATTCGAGTATGAGTTGCCTGGAGAAGGTGGGCGGCGACCGGATCTGGTGCTGCTGGGAGCGGGGCAGATCCTTGTTTTTGAGTTCAAACAGAAATCAGCCCTTTCAACGGCTGATTTGGATCAAGTCGCTGCTTATAGGCGGGATCTTGCCGAGTATCATCAAGCATCAGCTAACAATCCTGTCACTGCAATTCTGATTCCGACTCGCTACACAAAAGAGAATACAACTCGCAATGCAGTTCAAGTTCTAAATCCAACGCAAATTTCAACCTACTTAGAAACGCTAGTCGAAATACAACCGGAAATTGATGCGGATCGCTGGGTTAATTCATCTTATGAACCGCTCCCAACGGTGATTGATGCGGCGCGGCGGATCTTTCAGCAAGAACCGCTGCCTAGTATTAAACGCGCGCAAAGCGCAAAGATTCCCGAAATTTTGGACTATCTGGCTCAAATTGTCGATCGCGCTTCTCGGCAAAAAGAGCGGCACTTAATTTTGATCACAGGGGTTCCGGGAGCCGGAAAGACGCTCGTAGGATTGCAGTTTGTGTATCAGACGGAGCGCGATCGTCCAGCCATATTTTTATCCGGCAACCGTCCCTTAATTACAGTTCTCCAATATGCGCTTCAAAGTAAAGCCCTTGTGCGGGAGATTCGTAATTTTTACCTCCAGCACGAAGTGCGTCGTCAAACGGCGGCGCGAGAACATATTGTCGTTTTTGATGAGGCTCAGCGAGCTTGGGATGCCGATCGTATGTCCGAAAAATACGGCATTACCCGTGCGGCTCCGGGTGCAGTTTTGCGAATCTGTGAGCGAGTTCCTGATTGGTGTGTGTTGCTTGGCTTAATTGGTGAAGGGCAAACGATTCATGTGGGCGAGGAGGGTGGAATTGAGCAGTGGGATCAGGGCTTAAAGAGTGCGATCGAGCCTTGGCAGGTTCATTGTTCTACTGAGCAAGCGAAATATTTCGAGACGACAACCTACACCAATGATTTATTAAATCTCACCACTTCTTTGCGATCGCATCTCGCTAAGCACCTTCAAACCTGGGTTACTCATGTTCTCAATGGCGAAATTAATCAAGCCAAATTAGTGATGTCTTTGTTAGCTTCAGAAGGATTTGATTGTTATCTCACTCGCGATCTTGAAACCGCAAAAAACTATTGTCGATCGCGTTACAAAGATCAATCAGATAAGCGTTATGGTTTAGTTGCCTCTTCACGATCGCGCAACTTAGTCAAATACGGAATTAGAAACGACTACATTTCAACTCAAAAACTCAATCTCGGCGCTTGGTATATCGATTCGACCGACTCGGAAACATCTTGCTGTGCGTTCGATCGCGTGGTTACAGAATTTAGCTGCCAAGGCTTAGAACTTGATTTTCCTATTGTTGGTTGGGGTGACGATCTGATCTGGAGCAATGGCGCTTGGATGATGACTAAATCCCAAAAAAACGTTCGCAATCCGCTGCAACTCCGAATCAATAGTTATCGAGTTTTACTCACACGCGGGCGAGACGGATTTATTATTTTCGTGCCCGAAGAAGCCAAAATGGACAGCACGTTTGAAGCCCTACGATCGTCCGGATTAGTCGCGCTTGACACTGAAGCATGAAGTCAATGAGTTCAAACTTTACAAATGACCGCCAGTGATATTAGGCAAAACACACTCTGATCTCTATCACGGCAGACGCTTTGACACTTGACTATGCTGAGGGAAATCGCTTTTGTACAAAACTTTACCTGCATAAATTCCGAATTCCAGCCCTACTTCCCTGTATTAAGGCAGTAGAAGCTTCACGCGAAGCCCTTTCTGATATCGCATACCTTTAGCGTTTCAGCTTCCGTGGTTTCAACGTTTCCTGGAACTCCCGACCCTGTTCCTGAGTCCCAGACTACGGGAACAATAGTGAAGCAACCGACCGAACGATTTCCACATAGCGCACAAAGGAACATGATGCCAGCACCTTCTTTCTACGCTGATGCAGAATTTGATCCCTCCATCCTGGAGCCTTCGCCGACCTCGCCAGAGTTCGATCCGAATGCAGATTTGACTGAACTCGAAACCGAACTAGCAGGACAAGCTAGACTGTACGGCGCTGGACGGAAGACGACCGACCTGGTGAGACTTTACCTACAGGAAATCGGGCGCTATCCCTTGCTCGGACGCGATGAAGAAGTGTCTGAAGCGCAGAGAGTGCAGCGCTATATGAAACTTCTGGAACAGCGCAACGATGCTGCTGCCAAAGGCAGCGCCCCCATTCGTCAATATGTGGAGTTGATCGATGTCCGCGATCGATTGGTTTCGACGCTGACGCACCGCCCCTCCCTGGAACGGTGGGCTACCGAAGCCAAGATCGACGTTGCAGACTTGAAGCCGATGTTAGCGGCAGGCAAGCAGCACTGGGCAAAAGTGGTAGATCTCACGGTCGCCGAACTCGATCAGATACTCAACCAGGGGCTTGCAGCCAAGACGCATATGATTAATGCGAACTTGCGCCTAGTAGTCTCTGTTGCCAAAAAATATCAAAATCGCGGCTTAGAACTGCTTGACCTGATTCAAGAGGGTACACTGGGGCTAGAGCGAGCGGTGGAAAAATTTGACCCGACGAAAGGCTACCGATTCAGCACCTATGCGTATTGGTGGATTCGTCAAGGAATTACCCGCGCGATCGCAACTCAAAGCCGCACTATCCGGCTCCCCGTTCATATCACTGAAAAGCTCAACAAAATCAAGAAAGCTCAACGCAAAATTTCGCAAGAAAAAGGGCGTACTGCGACGATCGAAGACATTGCAGTGGAGCTAGAAATGTCGCCGCCTCAAGTGCGAGAAGTCCTGCTCAAAGTGCCGCGCTCCGTATCGCTCGAAACTAAAGTTGGCAAAGAGCGCGATACCGAACTAGGCGATCTGCTCGAAACGGAAGAAGTTACGCCCGAAGAAACCTTGATGCGCGAATCGTTGAGACGCGATTTGCTGCAACTTCTAGCGGATCTAACGACTCGTGAGCGAGATGTAATTCAGATGCGGTTTGGCTTGGGTAGCGATGGGCAACCCTACTCGTTAGCAGAGATCGGACGCGCTTTGGAATTGTCCAGAGAGCGGGTTCGACAGATTGAAGCAAAAGCGCTGCAAAAACTTCGGCAACCGAAGCGCCGCAATCGAGTGCGTGATTATCTTGAATCGCTCAGCTAAAGGGCTTAACCCCTAACAGTTGCAGAATATTCTCAATTAGGCGAACTTATTGCAAGTCGCCTCTTTTTTTTGTATGCTATGATTCTCAAGAAAGGAGGCTTTGTTGACAATGTTGAATGCTCCTACTTACACCAGTGCTTCGCTCAAGGCTGAATTGAATGAAAAGGGATGGCGCTTAACACCGCAGCGCGAAACGATTCTTCAAGTGTTTCAAAAACTTCCTGAAGGTCAACATCTCAGCGCTGAGGATCTTTATCATGAGCTTCAGACGCAAGGCGAGGGCATTAGTTTATCGACCATCTATCGCACTCTCAAATTGATGTCCCGGATGGGCGTTTTGCGTGAACTCGAACTGGCAGAAGGTCACAAGCACTACGAAATCAATCAGCCCTATCCGCATCATCATCACCACTTGATTTGTGTGCGGTGCAATAAGACGATCGAATTTAAAAGCGATTCGATTCTCAAAACCGGAACAAAAGCAGCCCAGAAGGAGGGGTACCACATTCTAGACTGCCAGTTGACGATTCATGCGGTCTGTCCGACCTGTCAGCGATCGCTGCTGCCGCTCTAGCTATTCAAAAGTTATTCAAAAACGACGCGGGCATCGGTTAAGCCCCGCGATCGCAGGATATTCACTTGACGCTCTGCCTCTTCTGGTGTGGTGAAGCTGCCTGCACGAACGAAATTTCCTAAGCGATTCTGTCTTGGAACGGCATCTGGAATCACAGCTTGAATTCGATTAAACGAAGCAGAATCGGTAAAGGGAATAACCACCGAATAGCGGCGACTGTTTGAAGGAGTGCTTGAGCCGCCTGCTGCTTGTTGAATCGCCCGCAAGGTTTCTGGGTCAGCGTTCCCTGTTGGGGGCAGCGATCGCGATTGTTGGAAGCTCAAAACCGCCTGCTGAGTTTGGGTGCCAAAATAGCCTGTGACCGGAAGCGAATATCCAATGCGATTCAGTTGCTGTTGCAGGTCTGCTACTCGCGAGTTTTGGTCGCCTAATTGGAGTCCATTCCCCACATCGGGCGTGGGCGCTGGCGGTGTCGAACCATCAAGTACAGCATAAACCTGAGCATCCACCTCGCCGGTCTGAGAAAGACCAGAATCTCGCTGAAGTTGAATGACTGCGCTTTGCGTCTCTTGACCAAAAACGCCATCAATCTCACCGTAGTAATAGCCGCGTGTTTGCAGTCGGCGCTGTAACTCTTCGACTCCTGCACCGCGATCGCCAACCTGCAATCGATTACCATATTGACTAGACCCAGTTCCCGGTTCGGGATTGCCCAATTCGAGAGCACGATAGGTTTCGGCTCCGACAATGCCATCGGGTGTGATGTTACGTTGCTCTTGACAGCGAATGACGGCATCGCGAGTTTGAGATCCAAAGAATCCGGTCGTCTCGCCGTCATAACAGCCTAAGGTTCTGAGGCGATCTTGTAGGGTGCTAACGGCTGTGCCTGAGTCTCCTTCTTGAAGAACAAGCTGTGCGGTTGCAGCCGAGGCAAAGCTAACAATGAGTCCAGCAAGGGTGCATCCAGCGATTGCACTCAAAACTTGGAGATTCGCAATGCGTGAGTTCTTCATAGACCTGGAATGAAGCATCTTGTGTTTACTGGCTAGATGCAGAGGTGCGATCGGTTCCATAGTTTTTTGAGCAACGTTTCTGGACAGGGATAAGATAATAGATCTTTCTCCTTAAAAATATATTACCCAGCAGAGATTCTACAAGACGGATTGACAAACTGAAATCGTCTAGCTCTGTCGACCTATGCCTTGCGTTAGATCGCACTTGCCACGTCAGCGAACTAAAATCCCTTGAAACCTTAATTTCGAGAATTTCACCCAAAGATTTAGTGTTTGCGCGACTGGTGATGGTTTTTAACTAGGTATTACTATGGGGTTTCCTAACTCTTCAGACTATTCAGAGCCGATCGCACCTTTGACCGCTGAACAGCCGCCCGGCCCAAAAACCGCTCTAACCGTAATTGATGCAGTGGCGCTGATTGTCGGTATTGTGATCGGAGCGGGAATTTTTGAGACTCCTGCGCTGGTTGCATCCAATACGGGCACGAATTTAACTGTGCTATTGGCTTGGATTGCTGGGGGAGTGGTTTCGCTGATTGGGGCATTGTGCTATGCCGAATTAGCCACGACTTATCCGCATGTGGGCGGTAACTATTACTATTTGCAGCGGGCTTACGGAAACGCGATCGCGTTTTTATTTGCTTGGGCACGCATGATGGTGGTGCAGACTGGCTCGATCGCGCTGTTGGCTTATGTGTTTGGAGATTATGCGTCTGAGATCTTGCCGCTGGGTGCTTTCTCTGGATCGATCTATGCGGCAGGCGCGATCGTGCTATTCACGCTGATCAACATTCTGGGATTGCGCCAGGGGAAAGGCGTTCAGAACTGGCTGACAGCGGCAAAGGTGCTGGGACTGGTTTTGGTGATTGTTGCAGGTTTGACGACTTCGGGCGCTGTGCCGCAAACCGTAACAGACGCGAAAATTTCGACAGATTGGGGCATGGCAATGATCTTTGTGCTGCTGTCCTACGGTGGGTGGAATGAGGCGGCTTATATTTCAGCCGAGATTCGTAATCCGAATCGGAATATTGCTCGATCGCTCTTTTGGAGCATTGGCATTATTGCCGCGATCTATGTTGCCCTTAACTTTGCTTATTTGCATGGTTTGGGAGCCGCTGGTATGGCGAATTCGCCTGCGGTGGCTGCGGATTTGATGCGTCAGGCATTTGGGCAGCCGGGAGTTGTGTTTATTAGTTTTCTGATTGCGGTTTCAGCATTAGGTGCATTGAATGCGACTGTGCTGACCGGAGCGCGGACAAACTATGCCCTCGGACAAGACTCGAATGCGTTTCGATTTCTGGGGCAGTGGCAGTCGAGGCAGAATACGCCGATTCCGGCACTGTTGGTTCAAGGTGCGATCGCGCTTCTGCTGGTTGGGTTAGGGAGCTTGACCCGGAAAGGCTTTGAAACGATGGTAGATTATACGGCTCCGGTGTTTTGGTTCTTTTTCTTGCTGGTTGGCTTTTCGTTAATCATCCTGCGCTTTAAGGAACCGGGACGATCGAGTGCGTTTCGAGTGCCGTTTTATCCGCTTACACCGATTTTGTTTTGTAGTATCTGTGTTTATTTGCTGTATTCCAGTTTGGAGTATGTGAAAGTGGGCGCGATCGCGGGTGTGATTGTGGTCGCGCTCGGAATTCCCGTTTTATATTGGCAGCGTCGGTAGGTTCGATCGTTTTTAGGAGAAATCAGAATGATTGTTCGTCCTTTAGTGGTGTGTGCTGGAGTTTTCAGCTTAATGTTCGCTGGCTGTTCGCAAGTCGCTAATCTGATTCCGAAGACAGAGAATCAAGTTCAGACGCAAACTGCTAATCCAGAAAAGCAAAATCAACCTTCAACACCACAGTTAGATGTGCCCTATGTGCCGACACCCACCGAGGTAGTCGATGCAATGCTGAAGGTGGCAAAGGTAGGCAAGAAGGATGTGCTTTATGATTTAGGAAGCGGGGATGGGCGCATTCCCATCACTGCGGCTAAGCGATTTGGTACACGCGGATTTGGAGTGGATATTGATCCAGAACGCATTAAGGAAGCGAATGCGAACGCGAAAAAAGCGGGAGTGAGCGATCGAGTGAAGTTTGCTCAGCAAGATTTGTTTAAGACAGATTTGAGCAAGGCATCGGTGATTACGCTTTATCTATTACCGCGCATCAATTTGCAACTGCGCCCGAAGTTGTTGAAGCTCAAACCAGGAACGCGGATTGTATCTCATGCGTTTGATATGGGAGATTGGAAGCCCGATCGGGTGGTGAACGTGAAAGGAACGAATGTGTACTTCTGGACGGTTCCGAAAACGATTCCCGCGAATTTGAAATGATTGAGCTTTGTGAGAGCGATCAGGCGATCGCTCTTTCATCAGTTCGACAATTTTTCATTTAACAATACTGTGTCTAATTCAATGTGAGTTTGATACAAGTCTCGGTTGCGCTTGGATCTGCGGGTAGCCCCCCAAACCCCTTGAGTGATAGAGGCAAAGCTGTGTAAGCGAAACACATTCAGCGCCACGGTGCGGAGAATTGCCCAGTTTTCCAGGGCGTGACCTGCACACATTGGCGCTGCGTCTGCTTTGAGGACAAAAAAAGCCTGCCAAGTGATGATCAAGCTTAATCTTTAGTCGCTGTTGCAGCCATTAACCCCCACGCTCCAAACCGCAGCTTTGTGCTAGCTTCAATTCTGAGTTGCGATCGGGACAGAAAATCTTGAAGTTCTTTCTGCGTGTAACACTGTTTATGGGCTGGATCAACGATTCTCAAGACGACATCGCAGAGGCGACAGAGTAAAAAGTCCTTGCACCAATCCAAAATCACGACTTTCCCACCTGGTTTAAGCACTCGTCGCATTTCTGCTAGGGCATCAAGTGGACAGTCAAAATAATGAAAAGCACTGGCACAAACTACAGTATCAAAGCATTCATCCTTCAAAGGAAGTGCGGTCACATTTCCTGGCTTAAATATTACGGTGCTGTAGGGTTGAAGCTTTGCTTGAGCGATCGTGAGCATTTCTGTTGAGACATCAATTCCAACGATCTGCTGATTCGGATGGTCTTGCAACAACAATCGCTCAAACTCCCCTGTTCCACAAGCCACGTCTAGAACAATCTCATGGGAGCCAATTTGTGCCCACTGCTTCAGAAAAGTGAGTGTGTTTGTAATATAACTATGCCAACGTTGATCGTAGATCTTGGCAAGGCGATCATATTCTTGTTGAACGATCGTTTCAACCCTCTTGTTTGTACCCATTGATCAGCAAATCGATTTAAGCAGATTGAAGCGATTTTATCAGGACAAATGAGTTTAGCGTAATGCCGATTGCACCGTCTGGCGAACCATGTCGAAGCTACGCTTGAGGCGAGCGGGCTGATTATAGAGGCGGCTCATTAACAGCACTCCTTCTATCTGGGTTAACACTTGTTCGGCAAGCAAAACAGGGTTGATTTCTGGTTTCAGCGCAGATTTTCCAGCTTGTAGAGACTGTGCAATTGCAGCCTGCCAAGCATCAAACACCTGAATGAGATGTTCTTGAAACGATGGGTCATGTTTTGCTAGATCTACAATCAAATTTCCTAGGAAACAGCCGCCGCAATCAGGTTCAGATTGATGTTTTGCCTCCAGACGATCGATCATGTCAAACACTTGCGCGATCGGGTCAGAAATTTGTTGAGCAGGCTCAATGATAACTGCTTTGATCTGGCTCCATTTGTAATCAATTAGCGCATGAGCTAATTCATTTTTCGATTGGAAATAATTGTAGAAACTGCCAGAAGAAGTGTTGCTTGCGGCAAATAACTCCTTTAGCCCGGTTGATTGAAATCCTTGGTGATGGATCAACTCAATAACCGAGGATAAAATATCTTCGCGAGTGCGCTTAAGATTGACCATTGTGGGGAAATGTGGCTAGCAGTGAAGCATGACTAAACAAGATTAAGGCTTCGCAGTCTTTGGATTTCTCTCGAATCAGAGATTTGAGAACAATCAGGCAAAGTCTAGCATAGTCCAAATCTTTGGGAAGAGTTGATGCTAAAAGACTGAAAGCCATTTTAACGAGTTAGATAGATTGGAGGTATCGCTATGATTCAAACCTTTCAGAATTGTTACATCAATCCCATCAAGGTTAGTCAAGCGATTCATCCGACGACAGCCTAATGTATCCGCGATTCTTCGATCGCTCGCGTTTCTCGCGACAGGTGTAGCTCTAGCTGTGCCTTCAACTCATGATAAGCCGGATACTGATCCAGGTTTTCGCGCTTGCGGGGACGAGCAAAGGGCACATCCAACACCTCTACGATTCGAGCTGCTGGGCCGCGACTCATCACCACAATTTTGTCGGACAGCAGCAGTGCTTCCTCGATACTATGAGTAATCAGAATCACGGTTTTGCGCTGTTGTTCCAGGATGCGAGCAATCTCGTCTTGCAGAAAGCCTCTTGTCAGCGCATCTAAGGCTCCAAAGGGTTCATCCATCAGCAGAATTTCTGGGTTAATTGCTAGAGCGCGGGCAATTCCCACCCGTTGCTTCATGCCTCCAGAAAGCTCATGAGGATGCTTGCGATCGGCTCCCTGCAACCCGACGAGATCAATGTACTCGCGCACAAGGTCTTTCTGTTTCGCAAGCGGCATCTGCGGATAGACCGTTTCGATCGCAAATCGAATGTTTTCAGCAACGGTCATCCAGGGCATCAGCGAATAGTTCTGAAACACAACACCGCGATCGGCTCCCGGATGATGTACCTGCTTTCCATTGATCAACACTGAACCCTGAGACGGTGTGGTCAGTCCAGCAATAATATTCAGAAGGGTTGACTTACCGCAGCCCGAAGGTCCAATGATCGAAACAAAGGTATTCGGGGTGATGTCTAGATTGATATCCGCGATCGCCACAAAGTCTTGAGAAGTGCGACGAAGCAGCTTATCTTGCCAGTGTTGCCGTCCTGGAAACACTTTGAACACATTTTGTAAGCTTAACTGAACAGAGGTATCTGTTTTAATGCGATCGGTGCGAGAAGAAACCATTTACTTTTCTCCGAAAGAAACCCAGGTTTGCAACAATGCTAATAGCTGATCGAGAATCAATCCTGTGACCCCAATGATGACGATCGCGGTAATGATGCTGGTAATGCTTAAGTTATTCCACTCTGCCCAAACAAAGCTACCAATGCCCGTTCCGCCGACAATCATCTCTGCTGCTACGATTACAAGCCAAGAGATACCAATGCTAATTCGTAATCCAGCCACAATGCTTGGAGCCGCAGCCGGAAGAATGATTTTCCAGATCGTTCGCCAACGAGAAGCACCCAAAGTTCGAGCCACATTCAGATAGTCTTTTGAGACGCTACTCACTCCAAATTTAGTATTGATGAGCGTAGGCCAAATACTAGAAATTGCAATCACAAACAATGCGGTGCCTTCGGAGCTTTTCAGCAGCCCTAATCCTAGCGGCAACCAGGCTAAGGGCGATACCGGACGCATCAATTGAATAAATGGATTCACTGCTTTCGAGATGACTTCTGATAAACCAATCAAGACTCCTATTGGAATCGCGATCGCTGATCCAAGCAGAAATCCAGTCAGCACGCGCTGAAGACTAGCGATTAAGTGCAATCCTACGCCTTTATCGTTCGGACCATTGTCATAGAAAGGATCGCTAATCCAATTCCAAAAATCTGCGATCGTGCGACTTGCAGACGGCATCACGGGTGAGAAAATTTGCAGATTAACCCCCAATTCCCAAATGCCGAGCAGTGCGGTCAGCAGGACGAGAAACAGGACGATCGCTTGCAGGTTTTGGTTTTGCAGCAGTGAAGCAGAACGCGATCGAGGTCTAACAACAGGAGAGGTTGTCATAACTAAACTCCAAACTTCTTAATTTGCTCTTGTACATACGCAGAAGCATTCGCAGGGTTGAATTCACCCGTTTTAAGCTTTTCAACGCGGGTCGGTTCAGTGGGCGGATTTTGCCCAACCTCCTGTGCTAACTCTCGTGCCAGATCAGTCATAAAGGTTTGATTCGCAATTTCGTCATAGTTTGCTTTGGCTTCGGGCATCAAATCCCAGCGCACCATCTGAGATGAGATCCAAGCCGCGAAACTTTTCCAGGGATAAGTGTCAAAGCCAATACGGGTGGGGACATCCAGCGTGTTGCCTAGCCCATCCTCGAATTTCCCGGTTAACACAGCTTGCAACACGGGTTCTGGCTGGTTGAGGTACTTACGATCGCTCATCAGCCTAGCGATTTCTCCTCGATTTGCTGCGTTATCTGTGTAGGCAGCAGATTCAATAATTGATTTATTCACAGCTCGGAATGTGTTCGGATGAGCATCAATCCAAGTCTGGCTAGCAGCAAAGGCACAGCAGGGATGACCATTCCACAAGTCTTTGGTCAATAGATGAATAAAGCCAATTTTCTCGAAGACTGCCCGTTGCCCAAAGTTATCTGGCATCAAGAACGCATCAATTTGTCCAGCAGCCATCTTTGCAACCGAATCTGGCGGCGGCACAATCTCAATTTTCACATCCTGGTCTGGATTTAGCCCACCAGAAGCAAGATAGTAACGTAACAACAGATTGTGCATTGAATAAGGAAAAGGAATCCCGATCGACATTCCCTTGAAGTCTGCTGCCGTTTTGACGCGATCTTTGTGCTTGTTGGCGACTGCGATCGACTGTCCATTGATGTTTTCGATACTAGCAAGCTTAATTGGAAAAGCAGTAGAACCTAAACCCATAGAGATCGCGATCGGCATCGGCGACAGCATATGGTAAGCGTCTAACTCTCCTGCGATCGCGGCTTCTCGTACGGCTGCCCAGTTCGGCATTTTCTTCAACGTCACATTCAGCCCTTGCTTTTTGTAAAACTCTAAAGGTTCTGCGGCAACGATCGGAATTGAGCAAGCAATCGGAATAAAGCCGATCGTCAGATTCGATTTTTCTAAGTTAGTGGGAGCGGAGGCTGAAGCGGTTGAAGATTGAGTTTCGCGCCTGCTGCCGCAACTTGCGAGCGTCACCACTGCCGCAGCCGCAGCAACTTTAACCAAAAAATCTCGCCGCCGGAATCGGCTCAACCGCACCGCATCACCCAAGAATTCAACTGCATTCGGACCAAATGCGGCGGCAAAGGCTTCTTCTAATCCGCCTGCTTGTTGGATTAAGTCATTGCACAAGTCGCGCTGTTCTGGCTCTGCTTGATCAATCATTCGCAGCAGCAATGCTTTCTGAAATTCAGCATAAGTCAAGTTCTTAGCGAATTCCAATGTTGTGTCTGCATAGTGCCCCATCTTGATCAAGTCATCAATCAAATCAACTGGATCTTGAGGCATTCCTTCTAAAAATTTCCAGTGATCTTGCGATCGATGTGATCCACCACAAGCACAAGCTAACTCAGATAAAGAATAAACTCCGCTCGTCTCTAACAATTTCGTGTGTGCTGCCATGATCGTATGGTTCTGGTTATAACAACGGTGTTCTTTTACAGTTCATGCAGCATCTTTTTTAGCTGCTTCAAAGCTGGAGTGACGATCGCCACAAAGTAAGATTCGCGTAGCTTGCGTTCCACTTCTGCGCCATGTAAATAGCCTCTAGCTCCTGTGTGCAACATTGCAGCATTAGCGGCTCTCAATGACAATTCCGATGCTGTAATCCGGGCTTGGATCACGGCTTTGAGTTGAGTGCGATCGATTGTGGTTTTGCCCGTGATTGCATGGGCAAGTACAGACGTGTTTTGACGAGCCATTTCTAGCTCTTCACTCAAGTTATCAACTTGATCATCCAAAAAACAATTGACGTGCCCATAGCGTTGATTGCTACGCTTCATAATCTCAAGACACCTTGCGGTGAGTCCTAACCCCATGCCAACTTGCGTCAAAATAAATCCTGGACGAATTTGGTTGACATAGCTTGTACAGGGAGCCGCCAAAATCAATTCATCCGGGACAAACACATCGCGAAACACACAGCTATAGGTATTGCTGCCTTCTAATGCAATGAAGTGAGCATTTTGTCGCAGCGTCAGTCCCTCTAATTCGTCAGAGACGATCGCCATCAAATACTGATCAGAATCCGGCAATTGAGCCGCAATGCCGAAGTAATGTCCTGCTCCAATGTTAGAAACCCAGGGCAGCATTCCATTCAGCACATAACCGTCCGATCGACGTTCTGCAACCAGCGCAATTTTCTCAATTCCAGCAAAGTGCTTCATCGGGTTTGACAACCCAGTGCCGCCCAAACGCTTTCCCGTTGCGACTTGAGGTAAAACCTGCTGTTGCAGATAATTATTGTCACTATTCTGCATATACCAGGTACAAGCAATCTGGCACCAGGTCATAAACCCAGTACAGAGGCATTCTGCCGAGATTGCTTCGATCACTTGAATTGCAGCCCACAAACCATTCCCCGTACCGCCAAATTCTGGAGAAACTGCTTGAGCAAAACCACCAATAGCACCAACTTGGTGCATAAAAGTACGAGGATATTTCCCTTGATCGATGTCGGACACGATCGGTGCAAGATCAGTGCGAATTGCAGTATTCAATTGAATCAATGTGTCAGCGATCGAGGGAGGCGAGGTGGGTTCCGCAACCGAGCTAGAAATTAGTTGCATAGCTAAAACGGGGTTGTGAACAGTTCTGAAAAGAGATGATTAACTGTCGAAAATAACCTTCGTTCCAATCCCTTCCCTTTTAGGAAAGCTTCTGCTTGCTTCTTAGATGCCAAGGGATATGTCTTCTAAAGCCTGTAGGAGAAGGGATTGAAGCGTAAGAGACGTTGATTTGTACTGCAAAAATTAAGTAGGAGCGATGCCTCAGTCTATGCCAAAGCAACTTCCATGTTGACGGGTAAGCGTAAGGTGTTTGCAACAGGCGACCAGTAGTTAGAGTGTGCCACCAAGTCTTCTAGCTCCTCACGACTCGCATTGCCTTCTAAATCAACCTTGACGCGAATATCGGTAAAGCCGAGCCGCTTTTCAGCGAGATCCCCAATGCCCCAAACTCCTGTGATGTTGATGTCGCCTTCTAATTCTAGTTCTAGCTTTGTCAGAACAATTCCGCGCATTGTAGCGTTAGCATGAATGCCAACAGACAAACAAGAACCTAAACAAGCTAACACCGCTTCAGAAGGATTGGGGGCTGTGTCTTCTCCTAACAAACTCGGTGGTTCGTCAATCACATGAGCAGGCAAATCACGCACATAAGTCAGATTACGAAACTGTCCTTCACAGACCGTCTTAACCTTCAACGATTTGACAACGTTAGGATTTGCCTTTGCGGTTGCAGCTAGATTCTCCAATCCATCCTTGCTTACAGGGCGGAGAGGCGTTTTGACTTGCGTGGTAAAGGTTGTCTGAGTCATGATTCGATTCAAATAGAACGTTCTATCTATAAAAGCAGACTTCACTAAATTAATGTTGTGCTTGTGGTTACAAATTCTATGTTCAAGTTTACGTCTGAGCAAAACGAATTGGGTTGCTATTGACTGCAATGAGATGGTCGAGCCGGATTTCAGTTCCACTGTTGAGCCTCAAGAAATCTGCTTTATTTGCTGCATAGACATCCACAATGCGATCGTAAACTTCAATCGTTTCTCCCAGTGCATTGCGATAAACGATCGAGCAGACCTGGTGCAAAGTTGCCAATGCTTCAAGTTGGTCATAAAAATCACAGTCAACTAAGCGATAGTCACTCATAATCAGTTTTTCTGATAGTGATAAGCAGCAGTAAGCGTAGCAAAATTGGTTGTAACCGTTTGTGTAGAGACCGCTTTGGTCTGAAGTCTCAGAGATTAAAACAATCTGGAAGTACGCTGATTGATAGGCGCATTAAAGAATCTATTTTGGAAAATTGTCTCTTCCGACACAATCTCTCAATCGATAATTGTGTTCTTTATATCTAAGATTTAACGCTATGAACTGATTGCCATTTGAATCGATCGCACCTGAATTTAGTAGATCGGTGTTTTGAGTAGTTAGGCTGGCACGGTGTCGATATGCGACGCGGAAATAGAAATTGCTGCATCCTGTTATTTCAAGGAGAGAACTATGCCGAAGACATTGTTTAAGGTCGATCTCACTAAACCAATGGATCAGCAGGAATTGCCAGGACATAATCGCTGGCATCCCAATATCCCAGCAGTCGTTTCGGTGAATCCGGGCGAGGTGTTTCGGATTGAGTGTAAGGATTGGACGGATGGGCAGATCAAGAACAATGATGATCCAAAAGATATTGAAGAGGTCGATTTAACAGTCGTTCACGTTCTCAGCGGCCCTATCTGGGTGAATGGCGCACAACCCGGAGACATTCTTGTTGTAGATTTGCTCGATATTGGAGCGCTGCAAGGGGATGAGTGGGGCTTTACAGGCATCTTTGCTAAAGAAAATGGCGGTGGCTTTCTAACCGATCACTTTCCCAAAGCCGCTAAAGCAATCTGGGACTTCCAGGGCATCTATACGAGTTCACGGCATATTCCGGGTGTGCGGTTTGCGGGGATTACTCACCCCGGTTTGATTGGCTGTGCGCCATCGCATGAACTTTTGGCGACGTGGAACAAGCGGGAAGCAGAGCTAATGAGTTCTCAACCCGATCGCCGCACTTATGGAGCAGAAATCAAAGGCGATTTGGCAACGTTAGCTGCTTTACCAAATCCGAAGAATGCGATCTTAGGGCAAGTGGCAGCATCTGACTTCGATCGCATCGCCGCAGAAGGCGCTAGAACAGTTCCGCCTCGCGAACATGGCGGCAATTGTGATATCAAGAATCTGTCGCGTGGCACTCGGATTTACTTCCCGGTCTATGTAGAAGGAGCAAAGCTTTCGATGGGCGACATTCACTTCTCGCAAGGCGATGGAGAGATTTCGTTCTGTGGTGCGATCGAGATGTCTGGCTTTATCGACCTGCACGTAGACGTTATCAAAGGCGGAATGGACAAGTACGGCATGATCAATCCGATCTTTAAGCCGGGGCCTGTTGAACCGCGTTACTCTGAGTACCTTGTATTTGAAGGAATTTCAGTCGATGAGTTTACGGGCAAGCAGTATTTTATGGATGTTCACATTGCGTATCGTCGCGCTTGTCTCAATGCGATCGAGTACCTGAAGAAATTTGGCTTCACCGGAGAGCAAGCCTATCTATTGCTCAGTTGCGCTCCGGTCGAAGGCAGAATCAGCGGCATTGTAGACATTCCAAATGCCTGTTGTACAGTCGCCATTCCAACAGAGATTTTTGATCAGCCAATTTTACCTGTGTAACCAACAGACTCGATGAAGTGGGGTGGTTCTCATCCCCTAATTGTTCATGTAGCAAAAGATGAACGGTATGCCCTTATATGAATTTCGCTGTGAGAGCTGTGGCATTTTTGATGTGTGGCGATCGATTTCTGAATCAACGTCTTCGGCTCATTGTCCCACCTGCGAAGCTCCCGCCAAACGAATTTTTTCTGCTCCGGCTGTGTTGTCTGGTGGGCTGCGGCTGAAGCGCGAAAACCCAGAGCCACAACTGGTTAAACGCAAAACAGAGCCGGAAGCTCCAAAAAACAGAAGCCACGCAGGAGGGCGACCCTGGATGATTGGACATTAATCCAGTTCCCTCGATCGATCATTGCGTCTGCCTCTCAAGGCTATAAGCAAGTGAGTTTCAATTTGTCTCAATCACTACTTTTCTTCAGGGACATTAGTGGGACTAATAAACTCAAGCTCGATCGAATCAAAGATATAGACAGAATTTTCTTAAAGCAATCTCATTGCTCAACACTGACCAATCGTAGAAATCGCGCTAAATTATGCTGAGTTGCTCTATTCCTGTTACAGTCATTACTGGTTATCTTGGGTCAGGCAAAACAACACTGCTAAATCACCTTCTTCATCATGAACACGGCAAAAAAGTTGCTGTGATTGTGAATGAATTTGGAGACGTGGGCATTGATAGTCAGCTTGTGATGGATGCCGATGAAGAAATTTTAGAAATGAACAATGGCTGCATTTGTTGTACGGTTCGGGGGGATTTAATTCGGATCGTTGGCAACTTAATGGAAAAGCGCGAGAAGTTTGATCACATTGTGATCGAAACAACTGGATTAGCCGATCCAGCCCCGGTCATTCAATCCTTTTTTGTCGATGAAACAATGCGGTCTAAAACGCAGTTAGATGCTGTTGTCACGGTTGTTGATGCGAAATATATTTGGGAGCATTGGGACAGCAATGAAGCCCAAGAACAGATTGCGTTTGCGGATGTCATTCTTTTGAATAAGATTGATCTCGTTTCTGCTGAACGGATCGAAGCGTTAGAACAGCGAATTCGGTCAGTGAATGCGTTTGCTAAACTCTACCGGACTCACAACTGCAATCTTGAGATCAGTTCGGTTCTAGAAGTGAAAGCGTTTGACCTCAAGAATGCTTTATCGATCGATCCAGAGTTTCTCAACGAATCGGCACATGAGCATGACGAGACTGTTTGCTCAGTCTCGATCGTTCAACCTGGTGTTGTAAACAGCGACAAACTTACAACCTGGTTAAATCAACTCGTTCAGATTCAGGGTCAAAACATTTTTCGGATGAAAGGCATTTTGAATGTAGACGACGAGGATCGGCGGTTTGTACTTCAGGGGGTGCATATGTTGTTAGACGGCAGGCCGGGGCGACCTTGGAAATCTAACGAACTGCGGAGAAATGAAATGGTGTTTATCGGGCGAGAGTTGCCAGAAGCAGAACTCAAAAGCGGTTTCCAATCGTGTCTGGTCTAGATTTCGCAGCAGAACATAACCTCATCTATCAGTAGGATTTGATGATATGAAAAAGCTAGATGCGTACAGTGTCAGTATTGGGGTTCTAGGCGCGATCGATACTTACCTCACAGCAACACTGATTCTTGTCCCCGTGTGGGTGACATTTATTGCTTGGGCATCGTTCTTTATCCTGGGAGGTAAGACTTCAGGTCTTAAACAGAGCATTGCGTCTAATCTAACAGGAATCGCGATCGCCTCTCTCACACTTCTCGCGATCGCAGCTTTGGGAAGTAACCCTCTAATTGTTGCAATCTGTGTTGGACTTGGCAGCGCGGCAATGGTGCAAGCTTCAAAAGTTCCTTTATTGAGAGCAATTCCGGCGATCGTTTGGGGGTTTGCTTCCACGGTTGGAACCACGATCGCGACCGACAAAGCAATTACAACTCCAGGACTAGAAAATCCAGCACTCGTTGCAGCAGCAGCGATGATTTTAGGCGGAGTTTTCGGTTATCTATCAGAGATTTGGGGCGAAGCGATGACGACACAAGGCGTTCCCACGAGAGAGCAAACTCGCGTCTAGGCAAGCCGTGGATCATTTACACAGAGAAGAATCAAGATGAAACTACAGCACTACATTGGTGGAATTGAAGGATTAGCACCTTCTAGCTTTGAAAAACGGGTATTTGTTCAACCCTGGGAAAAACGCATCTTTGGCATTCACGTTGCCATGATGGGATTAAGTAACCATCTAGACGCAGTTAAAACTGTCCCGACTCGGTTTAAGAGCTTTTGGACTTGGGGGCATCTGCGTAAAGGTGCTGAAGGGATGAATCCCTTTGACTATTTCAAGTACCGCTACTATGAAAAGTGGTTGGGTGGAATTTCTGGCTTTTTTGTCGAATCAGGCTATGTTTCCAAAGAGGAGCTTGATGCAAAAACGACCGCCTATCTAGAAAAGCCAGACGCGCCCTTGCCACAAGGGGGAGAACCCGCGATCGACAATCAAGTGATCGAGTATTTGCTGGTTGGCGATTCGCCCAAGTGTGATGTTGATATTCAGCCCAAGTTCAAAGTGGGTGATGTGGTCACTGTCGGAAACCCGCCGCCAACGGAGCATTGCAAACTGCCAGGGTATCTACGAACCAAAAAAGGCGTAATTGATGTAGTCTATCCAGGCGCTTACAACTATTACTTTCCAACGGGAGACGGCGTAGGCGATCCGATGCCTATTTATAACGTCAAATTTGACTCTCATGAAATTTGGGGCAATTTGACTGAGCCGAAAACGTGGATCTATGTGCAAATTTTTGAAGCTTATCTAGAAGATCCAGCTTAACTTCTGTGGAACTGATAAAGGACAGGAATCATGACTGAAAGTATTGATCGCGAAACTTATAGTGCTGCTCGTGTGAGGGCGTTGGAGTCGCTCCTGATTGAAAAAGGAATTATCACCAGTGAAACTGTTGATAAGGTCGTTGAGTTCTTTGAAAAGGACATGGGGCCATTTAACGGCGCGAGAATTGTGGCAAAAGCCTGGATTGATCCAGAGTTTAAGCAGAAACTATTAGAGGATACGCCATCCGCGATCGCATCAATGAATTTCCCACGTGGTATGGCAGGAGCAGAAGGCGAACACATGAAAGCTGTGGAGAACACACCAGAGGTTCATAATCTGATTGTTTGCACAATGTGTTCTTGCTATCCTTGGCCCGTTTTAGGATTGCCGCCCTACTGGTTCAAAGATCCAACCTTCCGCGCCAGAGCCATTCGCGAACCTCGAAAAGTATTGCAAGAGTTTGGTCTAGACGTTCCTGACTCCACTGAAATTCGAGTTTGGGATACGAGTGCCCAGATTCGCTGGTTTGTATTGCCAGAACGTCCCACAGGAACCGAGGATTGGACTGAAGAACAGCTTGCTGCGATCGTCACTCCCGAAGCAATGCAGGGTGCAGCAAAAGTAGTTGTCCCAGCTTAAAAACCTTGGAGGATCAGATGCACGTCAAGTTTGAACAGTTCGCGGCAGCCAGTATGCTGGTTGATCCGAATGCACCCCCTCGAAATAACGGAGAACTGCTATTTGAAAGGCATTGGGAAGGCCGCGCTTTTGGCATGGCGATCGCGCTCTCGAAGAAAGGTCACTACGAGTGGGAAGAGTTTCGCCAGCAATTAATCGCGTCGATCGCAGAGTGGGAAGCCACGCATTGTAAGGATGATCCAGACTGGGATTATTACCAGCGTTGGTTGTTGGCACTAGAGCGACTAGCGTTGGACACGAATTTAATTTCGCTAGAAGAGCTAGAGCAACGAACGACTGAATTGGTAAAAGATTGCTTCTAGTTCTTCCGTTAAACAACACGCATGATCTGTGAGGGATGAATGATTCAACACTGTAAGGCTTCTCGATTCACTGCTTTCAACCAAAGTATTCAGACAAAAGGGTTCATTGTTCTAAGCGCCATGAGTGTGCTGCTCATGACTTCTCCAGCAATGGCGCATCATCCAATGGACGGGAAAACGCCGAGTAACTTCTGGGAAGGATTTTTGTCAGGATTAGCACATCCCTTGATTGGTGTCGATCACTTTGCTTTTATCGTGACGATCGGGTTATTAGCAGCCGTAAAACGACAAGGAGCGGCAATCCTATTCGCTTTTATGGGGTCTGCGATGGGCGGAACCGGGTTACATCTTCTCGGTTTCAATTTTGCAGGAATTGAACTATTGATCTCCGGAACAATCCTGCTATTTGGCTTTCTGCTGACTCAAAAGAACGATTTGAAAGCAATCACTGTCCTGAGTGCGATCGCGGGCGTGTGTCATGGATATGCTTACGGCGAAGCGATCGTGGGGGCACAGATGACTGCCGTATTCGCATATTTATTAGGTTTCACTGGCATTCAGTTGGGTATCGCGGCGATCGCCTTTAGACTAGGCAAAGCGTTGCTGGCACGCTCTGGACAACCGCAATTTTTCGACAGCTTACGATCGATGGGGTTTGTAGTTTGTGGGATTGGAATCTCGCTTCTGTTCTCTCAGATTGTAGATGTCTCTGTCTCATTCCTAAAAGGGTAATTCAATTCGACGGCACATCACAGGCGCTGCGAAGGTAGATCAGAACAAAGCCAATCTAGAAGGTTGACCAGTTTCCGACTCATTACCGTCGAGCGCGTTGAGAGTCTTGATCAATGCGGCTTGGTTTTGTTGCAGTGAATGCAGCCGTGAATGGGTCGCATCCAAACCCGAAGCCTGTGAATGTGGCAGTAAAAGCGTTGAACATATTGCCTGCTGGTAGTTCCCCGATGGGTAGAGAAAATCGGTATTAACCCAGCGCGTTAAAGTTCCATTGGGTGCAGCTTGGATCAAATCAGCATCAACGGTTGCAACAACGATCGCATCTTCAAACGTTGTGACTCCCTGAAATAATAAGAGATTTAATCCTGATGTCAGTAGTGTAACTTTGGTTCTTTCTACAGGTAGATTAGCTGATGTGCTAATCGATTGTGTTCCTCGATCAAAGTCGGAAGATCAATCGTAGTGATTTGTCCTTGATCAACAATCTTTCGACCATTGATAAAACTATAGTCTACAGTATTGACCTGGCAGAAAATCAGTGCTGCTACTGGATCGTGAAGCGCCCCTGCAAACTCCGGTCGATCGAGATTGATGGCAATGAAATCGGCTGACATTCCCGGTGCTAGATAACCAATGTCGTCACGCCCTAAAACCTTTGCGCCTCCAAGCGTTGCCAGTTCTAGCGCCTCCCGTGCCGTCATTGCAGCAGCATCTAACTCTCGGACTCGCGCCATTAAAAATGCAGTCCGGGCTTCATTCAAGAGATTCGAGGTGTCATTTGAGGCGGAGCCATCAACCCCTAAGCCCACGGGAACATTATGATGAAGCATCTTACGAATCGGAGCCAGCCCGCTTGCAAGTCGCATATTACTACAAGGACAATGCGCCACTCCGGTTCCAGTTTTGCCAAACTGTTGAATCGCTTTATCGTCTAGCTGCACACAATGCGCGTGCCACACATCAGAACCAATCCAACCCACTGAGGCTGCATAGTCTCCGGGGGTCATACCAAAGGTCGCTAAGCTGTACTCAACATCAGAGTTGTTCTCAGCCAAGTGAGTATGTAATCGAACACCGGAGTACGATCGTGCCATTGCTGCCGATTCTCGCATTAAGTCTTGCGTTACAGAGAACGGAGAACAGGGTGCAAGCGTAATCCGTAACATTGCATGACGATCGTTGTCATGATATTGCTCGATCAATCGTTGGCTATCTTTCAAAATATCTGTTTCTTTTTCTACTACCGAATCTGGCGGCAGTCCTCCCTGACTTTCCCCCACGCTCATGCTGCCCCGACTGGCATGAAACCGCAGCCCAACCGCTTGCACTCCCTGAATTTCATCATCAAGCGTACTACCATTCGGATAGATATAGAGATGATCGCTTGCGGTTGTACAGCCCGATCGAATTAACTCAACGGCTGCCATCTGAGCGCTGATATACACGGCTCTTGGAGTGAGCTTTGCCCAGATTGGGTAAAGAGTTTGCAGCCATTTGAACAAGTCACAGTTCTGAGCGGCGGGAACAGCACGGGTGAGCGTTTGATAGAAGTGGTGATGTGTGTTGACAAGACCGGGAAGCACCACAGCTCGATCGCTCAGGTCTAATACTTCATCGGCGGTTTGCGATAGTTCTGCTGTGGCTCCAACTTGCTCGATTACATTGTCTCGAATGAGCATTGCTGCATTGCGAATTTCCCGTCGGGTTTCATCCATTGTGACTAAGGTATGGATGTTTTTAACAAGCAAGGTAAGCATAAGATTCGATGCGTTTGATTGACAGCCATGAGCGATCGCTAACTGTTCAAGACTCACATTAAGTTGTTAAGTGTCAAACTGTTTGATCATGCTGTCATCCAGAATTACAGCCTTTTCCAGGCAGGTTTTTAATCTTCAGCAATTCTTTAACATCAGATCGAAAAAAGATACTAATCCAGGACGATCGGGCGTTTACCAAACTTTGAAAAAGATTGCTTGGCAAACACCATAGACACTTTGTAGTTAACTAAAGATAGATTAATTAAAGATGGGCGATCGCTTCTCCAAATCGAATTTGTAGCCACTCGGCAGCACATGAAGCGTTGCACCACAAAACGCTAAATCCTCGTCCGGTAACAATGCTTCAATGTTATTGTGTACCACCGTAGATTCATCGACGATCGTCACTGCACCCTCGCCGATCACTTCTACAATCTTGCCGTTGACGACGATCGCAGTATTTTCATCAATTCCAAAGCCCAGACTGGCAGGCTGTTGCGCCAAAGCGGAAAGCAATCGTCCTAAACGTCCGCGCTGTGCGAAGTGTTGATCAATCACCACATTCGGCAAAAATCCCATGCCGCGATCCATCTCAGCCACTTCGCGTCGTGGATTGGTTTCACCTTCACCGACCACAATCATCATATCGGGCATCATTGCTGCACCTGCGCTGGTTCCCGCGATCACAGCACCTTCGGAGAAGCGTTTGTGTAGCATTGCTTCGAGTTCTGTATCTTTGAGGCATTCTGTAATCCGGGCTTGATTGCCTCCGGTAAAAAAGATTCCGGTCGCTTGGGTAACATCCTCGATCGCTTTTGGATCACCGGCATCATCACGGTGTGCAGTATCGACCACTCTGACATCTTCCGCGCCCAAGCGGCGAAAAATTCCAATATATTGTTCTCCAACTTCGCCCGGTAATCCGGTTGCAACCGTCATCACTACAATGCGTGACTGAAGCCCGCCCGCACGGCGCACAAATTCCCGCAGAATCTTACATTCTCCTTCTTTGTCTTCTGCACCCCCAATAATCACAAGTTCTCCATGTGTTTCTGGCAGTGCTACGCTCTCTTGGGCTTGAGTGTCAACCTGACTCACCATAACTATGCTCCAGTCGCAATATCAATTAACTCAACTCAAGCACATCCAGGCAAAACGCCATCACAACCAAATGGTAGATTTAGATACACTTAAGCTCAGTTCTGAGACTGAACTTTTTGAGACTGAACTTTTGAGGCTGAACTTTTGAGGCTGAACTATTGTGGTCGAGACTCATTCGATCGCCGACGGTAGCTTTCCATCATCAACATCAACCCCAGTCGGAATTGATTAAAGCTCGTCATTTCCGGCTGCATTAAGTTGATTAAAAATGCTTTGGCGCGTTCTAACGGCAAATGTCTCGGTTTACCTTTATAAACAATTTGATACTCGCCTTCATATTCGCCATCGCCATAGCCTGAAATTAAGTGCAGATGGAACGCTTCTTCTGCTAAAGCATGAACTTCTTCCCGTAGATGATCTGTAGAGATAGTCATACTATGTTTCCTTATCTTAACTTAGTTTGGTTGTAATCATTTTGAGTAGGGTTTGTCACCCTGCCAGGGTTCTACGTCTTCTGATGTTGAAGAAATATCTACAGGTAGACGCGATCGTTCCGCTCACTTAAGTACAGTCTCAACGTAGAGATGAACGGAAATCTTATGGTGCTCGATCGCGTGTCTGAAGTTAGCCGAGTCAATGCAAGAAAGACGGATGCGTTTGACATCTTCAACATTCGCTATTACATGGGTGCAAATCCGTATCTATCAACGGCAGCGACTATATTTGATTTTGCACAAACTGAAAATCAAAGTGTTCTACCGTTAGAAAAGTACGTGAATGCTATCAGCGATCGCTATCCTCATTTCTACGAGATCTCGTTCAAATCTCATGCTGATTTATTCGCTCAAACGGTCGCCCACCTGAGCCAGCTTGAGATGGAACTGCATTTACAGCATTGGAATCTGAAAGCTTATCCAAAGTTCGATCGAATTGCGATCGAAACGCTACACGCTCGTACCAGTCGAGAAATTATCTTTTCAGTCTGGGATTGGTTTGAGGCGATTACACAAGGGCGAGATTTCGAGATTGGTGATCATATTGAGGTGCTACAGGCACAGTTTCGTCGATCGACCTATGGCGGCCCTACAGTTTATGCACTGCTGAAGTCGGCGCATTCCCAGGGAATTCCCGCTTTCTATTTGTGGGATGAAGGCTTGATGCAATATGGATATGGTCGTAAGCACGTTCGAGGGATTGCAACTACGTTTGATGGTGATAGTCATCTTGATTCAGATTTCACAACGCGCAAAGATGACTGTAAAGCATTCTTGAGTACACTAGGCTTTCCGGTACCCAAAGGAAGAATTGTGAGTACCTTCAAAGAAGCTCAAAGTGCAGTCGATCGACTAGGCTATCCGGTTGCAGTCAAGCCTGTGGTTGGACATAAAGGCATTGGTGTTACTGCAAATATTCGCAGTGATGAAGACTTAGAAGCCGCCTTCGATCGAGCAGTAGATGCCGTTGAACCGGAGCATCCGGTGGAAATCATTGTTGAGCAGAGCATTGAGGGCAGTGATTTTCGATTGTTGTGTGTAGATGGTAAGTTTGTTGCCGCAACTGAGCGCCGTCCGGCTTCAGTGATTGGAGACGGTAAATTAACCATTTCAGAACTTATCGCTCGTGCGAATCGCTCTAGTGAACGTAGTGATACTCCGACTTCACCGCTTGGAAAAATTAAAGTTGATGATGCAATGGAGCGGTACTTAACTGAGCAAGGCTTTTCATTAGACAGTGTGTTAGAGCGCGATCGTGAGGTTTATCTCCGCAAAGTTGCCAACCTTTCTTCAGGCGGGCTGAGCATCGATGCCACTTCAAACATTCACCTGGATAACATTGTTTTAGCGCAAGATGTCGCTCAACATTTTCGCTTGACTTGCTTAGGAATTGATATCATTACTCGCGATTTGAGTCGCTCTTGGAAAGAGGGCAACTTTGCAATCATTGAGATTAATGCAGCTCCGGGTGTGTTTATGCACATGAAGCCCTCTGTGGGTCAAAGTGTTGATGTCACCACTCATATTCTCAGAACATTCTTTCATGCAGGGGATAGTGGTCGCATTCCGATCATTACGTTCAATCGCGTCACCCTTCCAGAACTACAAGAAGCGATCGCTTACATTCTCCGGCATCACCCGCACTGGACGATTGGAGCCGTCTGTCAAGATGGAGTATTGATCAATCACTCTGAAAAACCATTGCACTCAGACTACAACACCAATGTTCAAAATCTCTTGCGGCATCCGAAGCTAGATTTGCTGATTGCTGAATATCCTGAATCAGTTCTCGATCGCGCTGGAATGTTCTACACCAATAGCAATCTGGTGATTTTGAATGATCCCACTGACATTGAAATGATGCTGACGCGGGACATCTTTGAAGATACGAGAGTGGTGATTAAGCGGGGAAGTACGGTTTCAACTCAGCATCAAGGATTGATCGAACAATTCTCGCTAAGTGCAGCAGAAGGATTCAGCCGCGTTTATCTAGAAGCGATCGCCGCACTGATCCTACCTGCTTAACCTACAATCACACTAAAACAAGTTGGTGGGCTGAATGTATCGGGAGTTTGCCCGCACCAAGCAGTTATCACTCGTTCTCAGCCAGGGCACACCATTTGAGGTAGTCATTGCCAGCCCAGAACGATCGCGGTACGCAGTAATCGGCGTTCCAGTTTTATAGGTCTTTCTGAGTGCACCATTCGGTGTTGCGCGACAGTTGAGAAAGCCATCTGCTGACACAACCCGCCAACTGCGCCAAGTGGTAGACTGGGTGCCACCATTCCACTGATTGACGATCGCAGGCGTAAAGTCTCCTCGCGCATCTGGACGGGGCAGCGCATCGGCTAACCTCAGCGTCGTGGTCTGCCCGATCGCCGGACAAGCTTTTCCGCCTGTGACTTTCCAAGTGACCGAAAACGTTTGACTGGGGCGATTGTTGAGAATGTCGATCGTGCCTGTACAGACTTGCTCCGCTCCTCCTCCTGAGCGAATGTCTCGAAACGTCCCCTGATAGCGCGACACGGCACTTTCTGGCACTGGGACTCCGGAGACATTCGCCGACCCAATCCAGTCTCTACCCTGAATTCGAGTTACATACTCAACGATCGGTTTCCCATTGCTTTCATCCAGCACAAAGCGAGTTTGTCCGGTTTGTGTAGTGTAAACGGCGGCGGAGGCAGCCATCGGAAAGGCAAGCGACAACGCACTCACCACTAAAAGATAGCGGTATTGCATGAAACAGTCCTCTAATTTATTGTTCGTTGAAAACTACGCCTGCGCGGTTTGCCGTTACGGAAGCAGTCAATAGAGTTTTACAATGCTCAAAAAAATAATAGAAAGAGTTCCATCAACACTGAGCCGCTAACTAGCAACCATCCGGCTTTCAAAATTCCTAGCTTCGGGTTCCTAACCCCTCAATCTTTCTGCCGGACTGCTCGATCGATCCTCCGATCGACTCACTGCATGGAGCATTCACCTTTTCATCGATCGTACTTTTAGGCTTTTCGCTACTAGATGCTACCCACGGCAACCAAATCCGAAATGTACTGCCCTTATCGGGGACTGACCAAAACGACAGCGTTCCCCCGTGCATTTCTGCCAAGCGTTTCGTCAGGGCAAGCCCTAACCCAGTCCCCTCGTGCTTACGAGTCATGGATGAATCCACCTGCTGGAAGGGTCTAAATAGCAGGTGCCACCGATCTTTTGGAATGCCAATGCCAGAATCTTCGACTTCCAGGCAAAGATAAGAGGTTTCTTGATTAATCGGGCTGCGATCGGGGCGCACATCCTGAACGAGTTGATAGCCGTAGCCGATTCGCGCCACCAGCGAAACCGTTCCCCCTTCGGGCGTAAATTTCACTGCATTCGATAAGAGATTCAGCAGCATCTGGCGCACCCGCAATTCATCTAAGGGAACGCGATCGCAATCGGCATTAAAATGCAGCATCAGCTTTAATCGTTTCAGGTCAGCGGTCGGCTGCACCATCTTGAGGCAGTCTTGGCACAACTCGCGAATCTGGATCGGTTGCAGATTCAGTTCGGCTTTACCCGCTTCGATTTTGGCAATATCAAGCAGATCGTTAATGATTTGCAGCAGGTGCATTGCCGAACGATCGGCTTGCTGAAGAAACTCTAGTTCTTCTTCGCGGCTATCACACAATCCTTCACGGACTAATCGCACACAGCCGATGATTCCATTCAGCGGTGTCCGCAATTCGTGAGAGGTGGTGGCTAGAAACTCGCTTTTCACCTGATTGGCAGACTGTGCCTCTTGCCATGCGGCTTCTAGCTCACTGGCTCGCTCTTCTAGCCGTTCGACCATATTATCGAGCGCTTCTGCAAGATAGTTGAGTTCGCGCACTTTAAAGTTTTTGGGAGCGCGTTCGCCGTTGAAGCGTTGCCGAATTTTCAGCGCGTATTCGCTTAACTGCTCGATCGGAAGCGCTAAATCACGAGTGAGGTAGATCGTGGCGAGCAAAATTGCCGTTAAGAGTCCTACTGTCAGGATGACCAGCACTTGTTTGATGTCTGTCAAACCGTAGAGCGCGCTATCTACTGAAGTGGCTGCCAACACTACCCAAGTCGAAGATTCCCCGCTTTTCAGCGATACCTGAATCGCGCTGCCGCCTGCCATCCATTCTGCACCGCTCTCTTCAAACAGAACGGGATCAAGCGATTCTTGCTGATTGGTGGCACGATCGCCCACCGTGCTATTGGCGATCGCGGTTTCAAACGCACGCTGAAGCTGTTCTGCGTTGGCTCCTTGGCGAATATTGCGTCCGATGCGCTCGGCGATCGGGTGTGCCAAAATGACTCCAGAATCGTCAATCACGATGGTATAACCCGTGGTCATCGCGTTCAGCGCGGGTTCCGGCTTTGAGTAGAGAGATGCTTGGACACTCAGCGCATACCGCCCCTCTTGCTTCTCTGATTTCAGCGTTACAGGCGCACTCACCACTAAATTAAGCTGATGATCAACGGATAGCTCTCCAGTTTTCGCCGGTGACGCGAGAGCAACCTGAATATGTTTAACATCGACAATATTCGCGGGTGTGGAGTAATTTTGCCAGGGATCAAACGGAAACTGAACGATCGCCTGATTCCCACAAGTGCTGGATCTAACGGTTCCATCGCTCACGTTGATCAGTTGGACACATTGAAGCGCGATCGGAGAAGAGCGTCGAAGCTGCTCTAGAAAATCGTAGGTGGATTGCGCGGAATTAAGCTGTAGCGCTGAAGAGGTGGCAGCGAGTGCAAGATTTGATCGCAAGCTGGCGATCGAGGTTTGTAGCGCTTCGGCTTTACGAGAGGCGCTGGCGGTGAGATTATGCCGTGCCGTTTCGAGCAGTCCTGCTCTTGCTTTTTTGTACGCAACAACCTCACCTGTCAATAGCACCGGAATGCTGAGCAGCAACAAACGTCTCAGCAGGATGCGACGGAATGAGGATTGGGATGACTTCGCCATAAGCCCTTTATAACCGGAGTAAGAGACGCAGCAGCACAGTAGAGCAGCACCGATGATATAAAGTGACGCACAAGTCAAAGCTTACCGCGATCGGGGAATCGCTCGAAAGAGAAGGGAAAGATCAGCGTCATGATCTTGAACGAATTTCCGCTGAAAAACGTTTCTTCACTTTAACGGTGATAAAAGATTTTTGCCATTCTCAATAAAATTCTTCTGGGATGTGGAGAGAACTGCAATCAAATCCGCCTTCTTCCGAGTCTCTAGGCATTGAACAAGTTCCACGCAGTAAAGCGTTATGCCAGATTTGAGCAAATCTATTACGCTGTATGAAGCATTCTAAAGTCTGGTCATGGTTGAACAACTCCAGCCCCGTACCTCGATCGCGTGGATTAATCGAATTTCTGAAGTGCCGCAGGCGGCTTGGGATGCGTTGGCAATGCCGCTCTCAACGCCGTTTCTGGAGTGGGACTGGCTGCATAATATGGAGACTTCTGGCAGTACAACGGCTCGATCGGGCTGGATGCCGAATCATCTGACGGTGTGGCGCGATCGCGAACTAATTGCAGCGGCTCCCCTTTATATTAAGGGACACAGCTACGGGGAGTTTGTGTTTGATCATCAGTGGGCGGATTTGTCGGAACGGTTAGGGGTGCAGTATTACCCGAAGCTGTTGGGAATGTCGCCGTTTACGCCAGCCGAAGGATATCGGTTTTTGATTGCGCCCGGAGAAGATGAGGATGAGATCACAGAAATGATGGTGAGCGCGATCAATCATTTTTGCTCCCGCAATCGGATTTCTGGCTGTAATTTTCTCTATGTTGATCCCGAATGGCGGACGGTGATGGAGCGGCATGGATTTAGCTCCTGGATGCACCATAACTTTATCTGGTCGAATCAGGGGTATGAGAGCTTTGATGATTATTTGAATGCGTTTAATGCCAATCAGCGCCGCAATATTAAACGAGAGCGTAAAGCCGTAGTGAATGCGGGATTGACGTTTAAAGCGCTGACTGGGGATGAGATTCCTCGATCGCTCTTTTCGCAGATGTACAGCTTTTACAGCGATACGTGCGATAAGTTTGGCTGGTGGGGCAGTAAGTATTTAACCAAGAAATTCTTCGAGCAGCTTCATCCAACATATCGGCATCGCGTGGTGTTTTTTGCGGCATTTGCAGAAGGAAATGACCACCCGATCGGGATGTCGTTTTGTTTAAGCAAGGGCGATCGTTTATACGGGCGCTATTGGGGCTGTAAACAGGAAATTGATTGTTTGCATTTTGATGCGTGTTATTACGCGCCGATCGAGTGGGGGATCAACAACGGGATTCAAATTTTTGATCCGGGAGCAGGAGGACGACACAAGAAGCGGCGCGGATTTCCGGCGACTCCGAACCATTCTTTGCATCGGTTTTATAACGGTCGCCTGTCTCAAATTTTGCGATCGCACATTGATCAAATTAACGATCTCGAACAGCAAGAAATTGATGCAATTAATCAAGAATTGCCCTTTAAGCAACAAACGATCGACTTCAAAATCTAGAATTGATCAGGAGATCCATATTTTTGCTGACATGACTCAAGCTGTTTTCAACCCAGTTGCCTTTGATGATAAGTTGTCGAATCGATTCATTGAACTCGATCCGAGTGGCTACTTTATTATTTATGTCGATCGTGCCTCGCGTTTAATTTGTGCAGAGCATTACACGAACACGATCAACGAGAAGGGTTTAGCGTGTGATCCCGAAACGGGGGAGCCGCTCCCTTGCGGTGGTGAACTAAAGCGCAGACCGACGAAGACCTTTAAAGGCAGAACTGCAAAGGAACTGTGTATCGAGGTGTTTGAGAAGCCGGAAACTTGCTGCGTTTCTCGATTAGATCATGCTGCTTATTTGGGGCGCGAGTTCGTCAGGGCGGAGCAGTGTTTGTTGAGCGATCGGGAATACGTGCAGGATTAGTTCAGCGTAGGATGGGCTGAACTTGCAGCAATTTCCTCTAGACTCCCGCTCCAAGTTAGCGCTACGATCCTTTTCCCACCAGAAAGTAACTTGATATGTTGGCAAAACGAATTCTGCCCTGTTTGGATGTGAAAGCGGGGCGCGTGGTTAAAGGGGTTAATTTTGTAGATCTACGGGATGCGGGTGATCCGGTGGAACTCGCGCAGGTTTACAACGAAGCGGGCGCGGATGAGCTTGTGTTTTTGGACATCACCGCAACGCATGAAGATCGAGACATTATTTACGATGTGGTGTACCGGACGGCGGAACAGGTGTTTATTCCGTTGACGGTCGGGGGCGGGATTCAAAATTTAGACACGATTAAGAAACTCCTCAGAGCCGGAGCCGATAAGGTCAGCATCAATTCGGCGGCGGTGCGTGATCCGGATTTGATTAACCGAGCCAGCGATCGCTTCGGAGTTCAGTGTATTGTCGTGGCGATCGATGCCCGTCGTCGGGAAGATCCCACCAATCCAGGTTGGGATGTGTATGTGCGGGGCGGTCGGGAGAATACCGGAATCGATGCGATCGCTTGGGCGAAAGAAGTCGCAGCGCGGGGTGCAGGAGAATTACTTGTGACCAGCATGGACGCAGATGGAACGCAAGCGGGGTATGACCTGGACTTGACAGGTACGATCGCCCAGCAAGTTGAGATCCCGGTGATTGCCTCTGGCGGTGCGGGGAATTGTGAACATATTTATCAAGCCTTAACCGAGGGGAAAGCGGAAGCTGCGTTATTGGCATCGTTGCTGCATTACGGGCAGTTAAGCGTTGAGCAGATAAAGACATACTTAAGCGATCGCCAGGTTCCCGTGCGACACGCATAGAATGACTGAACTTAGAGGAGTGTTCCGGTCGCGGCTGATAAGAATTTGCTACCACCAGGATTAAAGGATCTTTCTTTGCAATCGCGCTCAGATTGAAGCTTCTTTTCTGAGCGTCTGTTACAATGTGTAAACTATGGTGATAACAATCTTATTCATTGTCATTGCTCTTGTGGCTTGGGCGCTTCATCTCATGCAGGAAGCGATCGAGCAGAAAGAGTTCTCTCTGATGCTGGCTGGCACATTGGTTTCGATGGCAGCCACGGCACTGGTTGGTGTTTACTTTGTGATGGGCAACGTCATGGGTTATGTGAGTCACCTTTCGCCTCAAGAGACCGCAATGAATCAAGAGGCTTATGAATCGGTGGCGCGATATCTCGAAGAACAGGATCAGCTTTACATGGGCGTTTCGGTGTCCCGATCAGTTCCGCAAATTGCGCGAAACATTTCGCCATAAGTTCGGTAGGATCTAATGTTATAAAGTTTTAACAATTGGGGTGAGTTAGACTTGCCCCATTTTTAGTGAGCCATTATGAGTTACTACATTTCTCCCCGCTTCCTCGATAAGTTATCCGTTCACATCACCAAGAATTTTCTATCCTTGCCGAATGTGAAAGCACCGTTGATTCTGGGAATTCACGGGCGCAAGGGCGAAGGGAAATCGTTTCAGTGCGATCTGGTGTTCGAGCGGATGGGAATCGAAGCCGTTTATATGTCGGCTGGAGAGTTAGAAAGTCCAGATGCGGGTGATCCGGCGCGATTGATTCGACTGCGGTATCGAGAGGCAGGGGAATATGTAAAAGTGCGCGGCAAAATGGCGGTTTTGCTGATTAATGATTTTGATGCGGGTGCGGGACGAGTGGATCAGTTCACTCAGTACACGGTGAATACGCAATTGGTACATGGAACGCTGATGAATATTGCGGATAATCCGACGAATGTTCAGCTTCCGGGCAGTTATGATTCTGAGCCGACGCAGCGAATTCCAATTATTCTGACCGGAAATGATTTCTCGACGTTGTACGCTCCATTGACACGCGATGGGCGGATGGATAAGTTTTTCTGGGAACCCGATCGCGCCGATCGGGTTGGGATTGTGGCCGGAATTTTTGAAGTCGATCAGGTTGCAAAGAGCGACATTGAGAAATTAGTCGATCAGTTTCCGGATCAAGCGATCGATTTCTATGGCGCACTGCGGTCGCGGCTTTACGATGAGCAAATTCGTCGCTTAATTGAAGACGTGGGAATTGATCGCATTTCTCAGCGAGTGGTCAACAGTAACGATCGTCCACCAGAATTCCGCAAACCAGATTTCAGTTTGTCCCATCTAATCGAAGTCGGAACAGCAATGGTACGCGAACAGAAACGACTTCAAGAATTGCGATTAGTTGAGGAGTACAATCAAACCGTTCACAATCGTGGACTCGGTGAAATTAAGATTGCACCGCAACCTGTTCATAATGGCGCAACGGTTGCAGAACCTGTTCGAGTGAGCAGTTACAACGGTCAGCCTTCGAGTAATCGATTGACTCCTGAAATTGTGAGCGAAGTGAATCGCATTTTGGGACAAGGACAACGGCTCGGAATTGAAGTGGTCGATGCTCGACGGTTTAGAACGAATTCTTGGAACTGTTATGGAATGTTTGAAGGGGATGGAGCGGCGGCAATTTCTGCGTTGGAATCTTGTTTAGATGAGAATCAGAAGAATTACGTGCGGATTGTGGGAATTCGCGATCGACAACGGGTAATTGAAACGATCGTGCATCGACCGAGCCATTGATGTGTGGTGCGATCGCGTTCAATCCAAAAATTCTCAATCTGGCAGATACTCAGAATTCATGACCTGCTCAGGAAGATAAGGGCAATTCATGGGAAAAGCTTCCAACGGAAACCCTGTTTCATCTGCTGCCTGTTCACGAGCATTCGTATAGAATTCTGCAAAGACTTCTTGAAGATAGGGAACTAGGCTCGGTGAATCTTTCAAGTCATCGTTCACGCGCCGACGATGTTCGCGAATACTGCCTCGCCAACTGCCACTCCGGTACTCTGGTTGATATTGCCATTTCAGAAGATGGAGCAGAATCACGATGAGATTGCTTTTCAGGCTTTTCCGCTCCCATCTGGACATATCTTCGATTTCTTCGAGCAGGTTTTGCCAATCGACACAAGCATAATTTTGAGTTCGCAATTGTTCTGCTGTCGTCTCAGCCCATTTAACGAAATCGGTTTCGTAAAGACTTTTTTGGCTAGTTTTTAATTCAGTTGACATGATCTTGTCTCCTGCATCTCTGCTCTATTGTTACTTAGCTCTCAACACTTAGGTATTCGATCGCACAAACCCCTCAATACTCTCCACAAATTCCTTTGTTGATTCGTAAGGCAAAACATTTCGACCAGGAATGATTACTCCCTTAGCATTGGGAAATTTTTCTAAATAATCATCTAGTCGATCGCTCACCTTTTCCCCTTTCCCTTCGCGACTAATACTCGAAGCTTGATCCCCAAATACTGCTAAAACAGGCTGATGAATTTTCGCAATTCTTTCTGTGTAATCTTGCCGCCAAAAGCTCGATAAAAAGGCGAACACTGCATGACGACTTTCTAAATCTTCCGCACCTTGTTTCAACATTGATAACCATTCAGAATCAACCTGAGCTTCATCAGCAAACAATTGCCGAATCGAAAATCGCTTGAGAAATTCAGTCCGACGGGCATAGCGATAAAATCCATTTCCGAATGGAGAATCGAACACATTCCAGGCAATTCGATGCGATCGCTCTGAAGTGTCTCGGCTCAACAGCGACATCGCAGGAGAGCCGCTTAGAACGATCGCTTTAACTAAATCCGACTCAATCGCGGCAAGGTCGATCGCAACCGGAGACAATGCGCCTTGAGCAATGACGATCGCAGGCGTTTTGATCACCGTTTGCAAAAAGTATTGCAGTTGACGCGCCCAATCGATCGGCGCATAAGCAATTCGCGGCATATCAGATTCACCGCATCCAAGTAGATCCGGATTGTAGATCGGGTTCGGTTGCCAAGTTTGAATGAATCGGTTCCAAAACTGCCGTGAAAGTCCAACTCCAATCGGGTGAATCAATAGCAACGGAACGCCCTGACCTTCGTGAAAATCATACGCACACCGAAACTGATTCCATTGATAAAACTGTGTTTTGTTTAATTGCTGCATGATTATTCCTCCTCTTTCAAAGGGTACTTGGCATGAATTTGCCAGCGCTGCCCCTCGTGTTTTAGCAGCGTGAGATGGGATGCTGTGAACTCGAAATGGAGCGATCGCTCCTTAAATTCTTGCCACGCCAGCTTAAAATTCTGCTTGGTTAAATCCCGAAATGCAACTGTCATATGAGGGGCATACGGGCGAGATTTTTCTTTCGGATCAACCAGCGCGATCGACGTTTCTAGATGCTCAATGAATTCCCGATGAAGTGTCCGGAGTGCCTCGGTTCGCTCGACGTTGATGTAAATGACGCGCGGCGGAAAAGCTCCAAATCCATTGAGGGTGATTGGGATGGCAGCGTGAGATCGGCCAAAGGTTGCGATCGATTCATTCAGGATTGGGAAGCGATCGTGCTGCCATCGAAACGGAGGTTGTAGCGTAATGTGCGGCGGTGATTTGAATGCGTGGCGACTCGCATAATGCTGATCAAAATACGATTTAACTTCATTGGCATACTGTTGAATCTCTAATGTGGGAAGTAGCGCGATAAAGAAAAGTGACTCTGTGTTCATACAATGTTAAAAATCTGACTCACGCCCCTTAAATCCTGTCAAACTTTACTCAGGTGCTGTAATAATCCATTTACGCTACAGCATAAGTCTCCGTTGATAAAGAGGAAATGGGTCAATGCCGTGGTTCGTCAAAATTGAAAAAGGAATTGTAGACAAAGCAACCTTCGATCAGTATGTTCCAGCCCACAAAGCATTTGTCAAAGATTTGATCGCCAAAGGGTACGAAGCGAAAAGCGGATACTGGGGCTGTTTTGGGGGTGGAATGTTGATGTTTAAGGCGAACTCGATGGACGAAGCCGAAAAAATCGTCAAAGAAGATCCGCTGATTCGCAATCACTGCGTCGATTACAAGCTCTATGAATGGAAAGTTGTCGTCGAATAAACCAAGAAATTGTCAGCAGACGATCGTAGAGAGTGCTATGCTAGAAAGCGACTCGGATCTACGCGATCGTAACGCCCAAATCTTGTCAGGGCCGGAAGGCAGCAGCAATACGGGATGCTTATGATAGGCGTAGTCTCCGGGTCTCCTTTGTTTTAAAGCGTTTTAGAGTTCAAAGGGTCGGTTTTCTACACCGCAGGCGGGAAGTATCGCACTAGGCAACCGATTAGAATTCTGCGTATCTTGGAGGAAATGAGTACCAGGAGCGCAAGTTTTATGGGTTTAGGAGATTTAGTTCAAAAAGCAATGTATCTGGGCATCGGAGTTGCCTCTTATGCCGGGGAAAAGGCAGGCGAGAAGCTTTCCGAGTTGCGAGTACAGGTGCAGAAAGTCGCAGATGAAATGGTCGATCGCGGTGAGATGAACGCAGACGAAGCGCGGCGATTTGTCGATGAAATGGTCAAGCGGGCACAGCAATCGGCTCCGACTGCTTCCGTCCCCGAACAGCGTCCCACGGAGCCGCGCAAGATTGAGATTTTAGACGATGAAGAGCCAGCACCGACGCAAACTGCAGTAGATGATATGCGTCAACAAGTGGCAGATCTGCAAGAAGAACTGCGGCGGTTGAAAAAGAACTAATCATCACAAGAAGGGTAGCGCTCTGCCCTTCTTATTTTTTAACGGTCGTGGAGAAGTCCTCAAACCAGCCTTTGCGCTTGAAAAAATAGACCAAGCCAAGCGCGATCGCAATCATCACCGCTAGACAAAGCGGATATCCCCAATACCAATTCAGTTCTGGCATATTAAACGGTGATGTTTCAGTATTGAAATTCATTCCGTAAATTCCAGCGACAAAGGTGAGCGGAATAAAGATGGTTGAAATCACCGTTAACACCTTCATAATCTCGTTCATGCGATTGCTCACCGACGAGAGATACACATCCATCAAGCTAGACGCTAATTCTCGATAGGTTTCCACCATGTCGAGAACTTGAACCGTGTGATCGTAGCAATCACGCAGGTAAATTTTCACATCGTCGCTGATTAACTCAGAGCTACTATCACGAACCAGAGAATTGATGGCATCGCGCAGAGGCCAAATCGATCGGCGTAGCGTGAGCAATTCTCGCTTAATACCATGAATCTTTTCTAAAGTTTGGCGGGTGGGGCTGGAAACTACCTCATCTTCGAGGGCTTCGATTTCTTCACCGTAAACTTCAAGAATGGGAAAGAAGCTATCGATAATGGCATCGAGGAGCGCATAGGCAAGATAGTCAGCCTTGCGCTTACAGATCGTGCCCTTTGCTGCCCGAATGCGATCGCGCACCATCTCAAAACAATCATGCTCCGGTTCTTCCTGCACCGTCAGCAAATAGTGTTTGCCCAAAATAAAGCTCACTTGCTCTGAGTGAAACCCTGAACCTGATTTTTTCAAAACAACCATGCGAGTGACGATCAAAATCTGATCTTCGTACTCCTCAACCTTCGGGCGCTGTGGCACATTCACCACATCCTCTAAAACCAGCGGATGTAGACTAAAAACGCGCCCCAACCTCAGGAGAATATCTTCGCTGCCTAATCCCTTCACATCCACCCAGGAAACCGACTCTGTATCGAGATAAGGCGCACATTGTTCTGGCTCTTCGATCTGGAGCCGGACGCTTTTGTCGTTGCTGTAGTCGATCAAGACAATAACGGGAGGCTCCGCATTTTTGGGAATAGTCAGCGTGCCGGGGATTGTGCCTGGAGCATGGTAGTGATAATCGATCGAACGGTCATCGTCGGGCTGAACGATGAAACTTGTAGGCTGAAGGTGCTTTCCCACCATGCAGAGTCCTCTTAACAATTAACGGAAGATTTTACGATAAGCCAGTCAAACTCAGTTATAAACGAATTTGATATGCTTAATGCCGAGTTTGAAACAGGTAGTATCCCTTTGACTGAATCGCCTCACCAACCCTCTGCTCTCGGAGCGTGGAGCCGCCGTTTAATTGCCGCCATCTTCTTAGGAGGGCAGGTCATCGTACATCTACTGTTGGGCAAGATCAATCGTCGCAATACGGTTGATCAGATGGCAGCCGTTGGACCAGAATCGCTGCTGATTGCATTGATCACAGCAATGTTTGTGGGAGCCGTGTTCACGATTCAAGTGGCGCGTGAGTTCATTAACCTCGGTGCGGGAACAGCGGTTGGGGGAGTGTTGGCAATTTCGCTATCGCGAGAACTTGCTCCGGTATTAACCGCCGTAATTTTGGCGGGTCGGGTTGGGTCAGCGTTTGCGGCTGAAATTGGGACGATGAAAGTCACGGAGCAGATTGATGCGCTTTATATGCTCAGAACTGACCCGATCGACTATCTCGTTATCCCCCGCGTGATTGCTTGCTGCGTGATGTTGCCGATTTTGACGCTACTCTCGCTGGTGACGGGCATGGCAGGCGGAATGGTAGTGGCGAATTCACTGTATGGCATCTCGAATACGATCTTTCTCAATTCAGCCAAGAATTTCCTCAGCGTTTGGGATATTTGTAGCTCACCGATCAAGGGGTTGGTGTTTGGGTCAATGATTGCGATCATTGGGTCGAGTTGGGGACTAACGACCACAGGCGGCGCGAAAGGGGTTGGACAATCGACGACAACGGCGGTTGTCACTTCACTGTTAGCAATTTTTATTGTGAATTTCTTTTTGTCGTGGCTGATGTTTCGAGGGACAGGAAGCGCTCTCAACCAAGGGCTGTAATTTTCTTTTCAGAACGTCTGTACTTCTAATTGATTTTTCTGTATGGTATTGGCATCAGGGAAAAGTCATTTTCTGGCCAAAGGCGGCGGTGCGATCGATTCACCAAAATGATCTTGACGCTTTGCTATATCTGGTGTTTTATAGTGAAGCGGCTCGAACAGAGACGCTACATCTAAATCTAAAACAGTAAATTGCCCCAGTTGAGACAGTCCTATGGTTTCGCAAGTTGAAACACCTGTGTTTGATGCTCCACATTCAAGAACTCTGGCGCGCAATCTGAGTGTGGAAGGATTGGTGCAGGTGTTTACTTCGTTTCATCGCAATTTTTTTACAGGTGTGATGGCGCAGGCGATGCGGATTGCAGGACAGGGAACCCCAGTTCTAGTGGTGCAGTTTCTCAAAGGGGGCATCGGGCAGGGCTACGATCGACCGATGCAGCTTAGCCAAAATCTCGATTGGATTCGGTGCAATATGCCACGCTGCATTGATTCACCGCAGATTAGCGAGGAAGAAGCACGATCGTTGTTAGAGCTCTGGCAACATACGCGGCGGGTCGTCGAGCAAAATCGCTACGATCTTGTGGTGCTGGATGAGTTGAGTTTGGCGCTTCGCTTCGGGTTTATTCCGGAGGCGGAAGTGCTAGATTTCTTGCGAACTCGTCCGCGTCATGTCGATGTGATTTTGACAGGGCCTGAGATGCCCGACGCGCTTTTAGATGTAGCGGATCAAATTACGGAACTGCGTCGCACTCATCAACCCTAAAACACTAGCATCATGATCAAGAACGATACCTGGATTACGCAAATGGCGCAGGAAGGCATGATTGCGCCGTTTGAACCTCAGCTTGTACGACGAATTCATGGACTGCCTGTGATTTCGTATGGGTTAAGCAGCTACGGCTATGATTTGCGCCTGTCTCCGTCTGAGTTTCGGATTTTTAGACATATTCCTGGCACGGTTGTTGATCCGAAGAATTTTAGCGATGCGAACTTAGAGCCTGCACCGTTACATCAAGATGATAATGGTAGCTTCTTTATTCTGCCTGCTCATTCCTATGGATTAGGCGTTGCATTGGAACGATTGGAAGTGCCGGATAACGTGACAGTGATTTGTATCGGAAAATCCACTTATGCGCGGATTGGACTGATTGCAAACTTGACTCCGGCAGAAGCAGGTTGGAGAGGACATTTAACATTAGAGTTCTCGAATTCATCGAGTGCAGATTGCCGGATTTATGCCAATGAAGGGATTGTGCAGTTATTGTTCCTTGAGGGTGCGCCTTGTGCTGTGAGTTACAACGATCGACGCGGCAAATATCAAGATCAAGTCGAACGGGTTACGCTGGCACGAGTTTAAGAAAAGATGCGATCGTGCTTGTGAAGTGCGATCGCTGTAATTTCACACAGCAATGGCTAAAGATATATTTCACGAAGCTGTAAAACGTGCATTGCAAGAAGATGGATGGACAATTACTCACGATCCTTACGAACTGCGTGTGGGTGGTGTGGAAACGTACATTGTTTGGGAGCCGAGCAGCTAATTGCAGCCGAACGAGATCAAACGAAGATTGCGATCGAAATCAAAAGCTTTATCGAAACTTCTGCAATTTCAGAGTTTCACGCTGCACATGGACAGTTTCTTGGTTACCGCTATGCGCTGGAAGAAGAGGAGCCTGATCGTCACCTTTATCTAGCAATTCCGGTAAAAGCATATCGAGCCTTTTTCTCATTACGGTTTATTTGAGCTGTAATTGAGCGCAGTCAAATCGATCTCTTGATCTATGATCCAGACCAGGAGGTGATTGTGCAATGGAATCTGTAGAGCGATATCGAAAAATTATTCAAAAGGTATTAGGCGATCGGGCTGCCCGATCACAACGTTCTAATTCTCAAGTTGAAGCTCAGACAATTTTTGATACTGAGCGCGACCATTATCAGCTTGTCTATGTAGGTTGGAGACGGAACGGCGATCGGGATTATGGATGCTTAATTCATCTTGATCTAAAAGAGGGCAAAATCTGGATTCAATACGATGGAACTGAAGGCGAAATTGCTCAAGAGCTTGTAGAACAGGGCGTTCCAAAGGAAGACATTGTTTTGGGGTTTCACCCGCCCTCAGTTCGGAAGTTGACAGAATTTGCAGTGGGATGAGCTATTTGACGCGCTTGCGCTGCCAAGCAAAATAGCTCTCCTGTAAATCCTGAAGGAAGTTATTTCGCTTTAAAGTGTGCCATTCATGAACCGCATTTTTGATGACTTCCGCCAGTGCTGGAGACGCATAAGAAAAACGATCGAAGCGTTGAAGCCTGAGATTCTCAGACATTGCAAGCGAGATTAAGTGAATGAGTTCGATCGCACCGTCGCCAACAATATGAGCGCCAACAATTCGACCATCGCGCCGCACAATCAATTTACATAGCCCCGTTGTTGCTCCAGTGATTTGAGCCTGCATCAACGAGTGAAAGGGCTGCCGCAATACGATGACATCGCGGCGATACCGACGAATTGCTTGAGTTTCGGTTAGTCCGATCCATGCGAACTCAGGATCAGTTGCAACAGATTGAACTACACGATCGTAATCAACTTTGAAAATCGGCAGCGACGAGAGATTCTTAATCACGACATCTGATTGATAACGGGCGATCGATTGCAGCGGATGAGCGACCCAATACACGCGCCGATGAACAGTTTGTAAGCGATCGTTGAGTTGAATCGGTTCCTGAATCCCCATTGCAGGTAGATTTAGGTTCGCTAAGATAGGCTGCCAACCTACAGCGATGAGAACTTCATCCGCCTCGATCGTTGTGTTCTCAATCTCAATAATTTTCTGATTTCGGTTCTGCTGAATTCCTCGAATGTGCAACGTATTAATCACCCGAATTCCCTCCGCTTCGAGTGCGGCTTGGACGAGAAACGCTGCTTCAAGATCAGCGATCGCGAGGAGATGCGCCTGCCGAATCAGCATCGTTACCTGTGCGCCCAATCGTGAATACAACTGCGCCAACTCAACACCGATCGGATCATCGCCGATAATCGCGATCGATTTAGGAATTTCCGTCACGATCGAGTCTGGTGTGAGAAATGGAATAGCAGACGGCTCTAGAAAGGCTGGAATCGCCGATGTGTAGTCTGTGGCAATCAGGTAAGAACGCGCTTTAAGAATGCGTCCATTGACGGCAAATCCGGTCTGTGGCTTGCAGCAAAACTCACCTGAACCTGAAATCAACTCAATCCCTAATCCCTCCAGTTTTGCAGGGTCGTAGAACTCCTGATGAGATTGAGCGATCGCATCAACATAGCGATTCACCGGATCAAGCCGGAGCGATCGCACATCGAAATCGAAAAATGGACGCGATCGAGAAACTTGATGAATCGTTTTGGCAAAATGAGCGAGAACGCGAGCGCGTGGAATTTTCGGCTGACAATTTTGCGTAATCAGTGCGACTCTTGCTCGTTTTCGAGCCGCTTGGATTGCCGCATAAATTCCAGTCTCAGAATATCCGATGATTACGAAATCGTAGTCAGCAGGCATGAAGTCAGCCCATCAATCAAACGTTGATTTTCCGAAGTTAAGCGAACTGCCACTCGGAAATAGCGATCGCCCAGTTCCGCGAAACTGAGACAATCTCGAATAAGAATCTTATCGTGTTCCAGCAATTGTTTTTGTAGCTGTGGGACGGAACATTCAGACTGGACTAAGAAATAGTTTGCAGCACCGGGGAGCGGCGACAGTCCTGGAATCGCCTTCAAGCCTTCAAAAAGCTGTGGACGAGCTAGATTGAGCCAAGCGAACGTCTGTTTTTGAAATTCGTGATCCTGTAAAACGGCTTCAGCCGCAGCCGCAGCTAAAGTATTCACCGACCAAGGATCGCGCCGTTGCTGCCAAAGTTTCAGGCGATTTGGATGCGCGATCGCGTATCCAAATCGCAATCCTGGCAACGCGTAGAACTTAGTCAACGATCGCAAAATCACCAAATTCGGATAGTTCTGCACCTCCGAGATTAAACTCTGTTCTTGATCGGGCGGCAAGAAGTCCATGAACGCTTCATCCACGACGACCAATCCAAACTGATTGAGCTGTTCGAGAATCCAAGCCCGATCGAACAGTTTCCCAGTCGGATTGTGCGGATTGTTTAACAGCAGTCCAGTCGATTTTGAGCCTTGCAGATTTGAACCGATCGACACACGCTGAACCTTCGCGCTAAAGGCATTCAGCGCCCGAAAGTAATCCCCAAATGCAGGTGTAAATAGGACAGTCTGATCAAATTCCGCTAAATCCCAACACGCCCAAGTCAGCAACTCTGCCGACCCATTTCCGGGCAAAATCCAATCCGGAGAAAGCTGGTGGATCTGAGCTAGCATCGATCGCACCTGCTGATAATTCGGATCAGGATAGTCCCGTAGAAGCGGCAAATGCGCTTGAATCGCATCAATTGCCGATCGAGGTGTTCCCAAAGGATTGATACTGGCAGAAAAATCAAGAATTGCAGCGGGGGAACAGCCAACCAGACCTGCTGCCCAAGATAAATTTCCCCCGTGCGCTGGACGAACCAAAATTGTTTCCTGCCTGTTGTTAACGATGAGCGAATTAATCTTCTGACTGAGGCGCGACTTTCTCTTTGAACAATTTGCCCGCCGAGAATGCCGGAACGCGAGTTGCAGGAATTTCCATCTTATCCCCAGTTTTGGGGTTACGTCCTTCCCGTGCTTGACGTTCGCGTGATTCAAACGAGCCAAACCCAACCAACGTTACTTTATCGCCAGATGATACTGCTTCGACGATCGTTTCGATCGCGGCTGACAAGACTGCATCGGCTTGCTTTTTTGTGACACTAGCTTTTTCTGCCACTGCATCAACGAGTTCACCTTTGTTCATAAAAATCTCCCATGAGTTAAAGAAAGGGCGTTTTGTCTCAAATGAGACGGATTGGCTAACTCCGAGGTTGGAGAGTTCAGATCGCCTGAAACTCCGATTCTCTCGAAATTTCAATTGCTCATTCTATAGGCTGTTTCCAAAATCTGAACGCCTGAAACCTTTAAGTTATATGGATTTGAGAATTATTTTTTGATTTTTCCGGTTTTGAGTAAGCATTTGTACTCAAAAAATTAGTTTTCCTGATCGAATTGAGACAGAATCTAACGATTTGGCAATATTCATCAGCGATCGAGAGACGATCGGGAAGAGGGCGATCGCCTTACTAACTCAGTCTCATTTAAGACAGAAGAGAGAATCGAGAAAAATAAAATGCGACGAATCTAAAGTATCTAAAGTAGGTAGACAAGCCTAATTAAACATCAGACCACCGAGCCGCTCTCACCCAAAATCTCTCCCACAGGAGAGGGAGCTAAAAGTGTCGATCGCCCCAATTCAAACCTCATCTGGGTCGATTCCTAATTCCCGTAGCCGCGCTGCCAATCGTTCTGCTCTGGCTCGTTCCTGCTCCGCTCTGGCTCGTTCGTGCTCTGCTCTAGCTCGTTCCTGCTGGAATTGTTGGTTTAGTTCGCTATAGCTCAAAAACTTCTCACCATTTGGGCGATAAATTTGCATCGGATTCAGCGTGACATCAAACCAAATGCCCAAACGAGGGCTGACATAGCTCGAAAAATCCTCAATTTCTTCGAGAAAGACATCGGTTCGGAGCCAACCGCGCAACTGGTTTGTATCCGGATCGTAGAGATAATACTCCTCAACCCCGTAACGATCGTAAAACAACAATTTCTGCTCCATTTCCCGCCGCGTATTGCTCGGAGACAAAATCTCAAACACAACATGAGGCGGAATATTTTCCTCTCGATGTTGAAGATAAGAACCCCGCACCGCACCACTCACTCCGAGGGGATCGCCTTTCGGTCTGCCAAACACGACCATTGCATCCGGAGCAGTACAAATACCAGGCTTGCCTTCGACGGGATACCATAGCAAATCGCCAGCAACAAAAATGTTCGGATGATGTTGAAACAACAAATCCAGATTCTTCTTGATCAACACAATCCATTCAAACTGCTTGGTATTATCCGCCATCGGCTTACCATCGCTGTCCGGGTAAATAATGTCCGATTTGATTTCAGCAACCATAAGCTACATCCAATCGACTGCAAATTTCCGTTCTAGCAAGCCCAAACCTAAATCGTCGGAAGTCAGCGATCTCACCTCATACAGCGCCATCATATCTTTCAAGCTCGGATTGCCCCGGCTCGCCCCCGTCAATCCTTTTGCAATCAACAACCCACAAATTCCTTTGGTTTTCTTGCAGCGCTGATCCCACTTTTTTCGCGCTTGGGCATGAGTTGGATCATCTTCTTCAAACTCCCCGAATAGATGCAAATCCCCATTCTGCGTTTGCAGCAAGCCGATATCGTAGCGATCGCCCATAAACGGATCAGCCCCCGGATTAAAGCAAATTCCACCCAATCCCCCCGCTGCTTCGATTTCTTCAATCATCTGCTTCGCTTTGGGGCGTGAGGTCTGAATCAAAATAATCGGCAATCCGTCGCCTGCTTGCGTTGGAGAATCGAGTTGAACATGAGTTGCACTCGATCGTAGCTCTTCCACGACTTCCCAGGGCACGACTCCCAAACTCAAGAAAGAATTTTCGGGCACCAGATCATCGCGAATCATCGGCATCTGGCTCAGATCCGCCTCATCATCCTCGACCATTGCATACAGTTCTTCTGCGACTTCCGGTAGCGTTGAAACTTTGAGCGAAATCGTATCCCCTTCAGGAGAAGGAATCTTAAATCGGCTACTAATTGCAGGGAATTCATCGTTCATTAACTTGCGGCGATGCGACTTGAGGAATCGATGGAACGCCTCTAAAACAACAATCAACGCCATCGCTTCTTCTTCGTAAAGAAACGATCGAATCCCTTCCAGCGGATGCAAATTTCCAAAAACAGGATTGAGCAGAGCGTCGGGCATTCCCTCTAAATCGCCGTCGAATTCCTCATCGTCGTCATCGGTTTCGTACGTCAGAAACAAGCAATCCTGCGCCAAGAACGCCTCTTCCATGCGTTCCATCGATTCGTTAGAAAGCACTCGCTGCCGAAACTGCCTGAGTGAATCGAGCGATCGATACAACAAAATGCCGTACTCCATCCCCAGCATTCCCATGACCGAGGCGTAGACACAGCCCAAATCCCAGCGATTTAGCTCGATCTCTAGAATCTTGTGATCTGGCAATAGCGACCAAGGGGCATCCTCCCAGAGTGAACTTGCTTTTGCCAGTAACTCTTCTGCAAACTGCGGCGGTATTGCAGGCGGACGAGTATTCGTCGTCTCTTGAAATCCCCGAAAGATCTCATCGATCAGCGGCAGTTCCGGGACATAATCCAGCACAATCTCTAAATCTTGAAGTACGCCTCTAAGGTAGAAGAGCGTTTCTCGATCGCGCACCACAATCTTCTGCGGTCGAGCCGGTTTCGCGGGATTGTGGGGATGCTCCATCGCCCGCAGGAGCGTTCTCACGATCGCTTCATGCCCCGTCTCAACGGGTACGACATCCATCGCCCGCACTACGCCCTGAGAGCCATCCACCCAGAGAATACATTCTCCTTCGGTTGAAGAAGACTCAGACCAAGCCGGATCGATCGGCGCACCAGAAGTGAGGACTCGTCGATCGCCTTCCCAGACCGAGGAAATTTGGGGGAGTTCTAGCAAACGACGATGAGTAGAAGGATTGAGACCAGTCATAACGCGCCATGAAACAACGGGGGAATGCTGCACACGCAGTAGACTTTATCTTAATCTGTTCACCCTATCTCAGCACCGAAACGATTAAGGTTCTGCAATGTTTAATTGAAGCTTTAGGGAGACAGAAAGGCATCTCCCTAAAAAACATCTCCCTCAGTTGGCTGAATTAACTGCGCTTTGATTCGGCCGGAGCCGCCGGAATCTCAGCTTCTTGAGCACGCTGAATTTTCGCACCCAAACCGCGCAGCTTTGCCTCGATGTTGTCATACCCACGATCGAGGTGATTTAGTCCGCGCACCGTGGTCATTCCGTTTGCTGCTAAGCCTGCAATCACTAAGGCGGCAGATGCGCGTAAGTCGGTTCCTTGGACGGGCGCACCCGACAATTGGGGCACACCCCGCACGATCGCAATATTGCCTTTCAAGCGGATGTCGGCTCCCATGCGATTTAGCTCTGCAACGTGCTGGAGCCGATTCTCAAACAGCTTCTCCGTAACCATGCTGTCGCCTTCCGCTAAGGTTAGAAGCGACATGAACGGAGCTTGCAGATCCGTTGGAAATCCTGGAAAGGGGAGGGTTTCGATGTCGGTTCCTCGGAATTGTTCAGTCGGAAGTACCCGAATTCGATCGGGTGCATCGATCGCAACTTTCACCCCAATTTCACTCAGCTTCGCGATCGTAGCACTCAGATGATCGGGCACAACCGGAGATAAGCTAATCTCCGATCGTGTAATTGCACCTGCCAGCAAAAAGGTTCCAGCTTCGATACGATCGGGAACGACGGAATACTCGGTTTCGTGCAGTTGCGGCACCCCATTGATCACAATGCGATTTGTGCCCGCACCGCGAATTTGTGCGCCCATTGCCCGGCAGAAATTTGCTAGATCTACGACTTCAGGCTCTTGAGCTGCATTCTCGATGATGGTTTCCCCTTCGGCTAGAGTTGCCGCCATCATGATGTTCTCGGTTGCACCAACGCTGGGAAAGTCGAGATAAATCCGCGCCCCAGTTAATCGTTTGCGATTGCCACGAAGACGAGCATGGACGACTCCGTGTTCGATAATCACTTCTGCGCCCAGGGCTTGCAATCCTTTGACGTGCAGATCAACGGGTCGATCGCCGATCGAGCAACCGCCAGGTAAGGGAACCTGTGCCACTCCGAGCCGCGCTAGTAGCGGGCCTGCAACGAAAAAGCTGGCTCTAAGCTGGCTCACCAAATCATAGGGTGCTTTCGACTGCGTAATTTCGGACGCATCGAGATCTAAAATTCCTTGACTGTGAGAAACTTTCACGCCCAATGCGGACAAGATTTCACCGATGCGGGTGATGTCCAACAGAGAAGGAACATTGCGTAACCGACAAGTGCCTGAGCATAAGATTGATCCTGCCATCAGGACGAGTGCAGAGTTTTTGGCACCGCTAATGGTGACGTGTCCACTCAGGGGCTGGCGACCCCAGATGTGCAGGACAGAGTGGCGTTCTTCGGGTGAAGAATGGGAGTTAGACAAGCTGGGAGCGAGAGTAATGGCCTTATCCTCCTGGATTGCAATCGTTACAATTACTTTAAAGTTGGTTTAGATTCTACCGGAAAGTCGAAAATTGTCCAGCATTATGCTAAACCGTCTGTCGAAGCGGGTGAGGAGAAGCGCGATCGCGCTGGGCAAAATCAGATTACCCAAAAGATTGACATTTTGAGCCAGGTGCGTAACAATCAGAGATCGCGGTGCTTAAATGCTTCGCCCTGCGGGACTGGCGGAATTGGTAGACGCGCTAGATTCAGGTTCTAGTGTTCGCAAGGACTTCCGGGTTCAAGTCCCGGGTTCCGCATCTTCATAATGATGCCTTTGATGGGCTGCTCAAAATCAAGAGCAGCCCATTTTTGATTAAGAGGATCATGAGCTGCAATCAATCCTGCTTCTGCGATTCTGCTTATCGATCGTGCAGGGTTAGTTGGAAAAGTCTAATCGTTACAGTTGCCCTGAAATGGGCTGACAGGTTTTGCTCACGGCGGTTGTATTGATCGGGATGAGTTCGTCGCGCTGCAAGATTTGATTGTCTACGCCCAAGGATCTGACATCGCAAATCGCTGTTGCTCCAGGGGCAACGAGTAGCAGCATTCCATCCAAGCTGTTGTCGCGTAAAACTTTTCCGTTGTTGAAGGTAACTTCTACGGCTGCAACGGTTGGCGATAGCACTTCTCCATAGAAAATTGCTTGTCGCTCTTTACCCTTGGTGGTCGTGCGCCCGACGCTGTACTCAATCAATTTTTTAGACTTGGAAGAAGCAGATTTGCTCTGCTGACTGACATAGCTCCCGGTATCAATCAAGTTCCATTCCATGCCGCTGCGCTTTACGACTCGGTAGCTCAACATCGGTTGAGACTTAGTTTGGAAGGTTGAGCGATCGCTGCTGCAATTGCCGCGGTACAGAGCGACTAATCCTTGCGACCATTTTCGTACCGTAAGCACCTGAAAATTTTTTGCTTCGGCTTCTGATTGCCCTGGACAGGTGAAAGGACGGCGGATCACTTCTTCAGGTGTCGCAGCCACGATCGAAACTGTGTAGCCAACTGTTGCAACACAAACCATTCCCACCAAACCACCCAGCCAGCGTCGATTCATGGTCAGTTCCCTAAAGCAACCCAAATGTTAAACTCCACCTCAGTTTGCCTGCTTTCTCGACAAATCTTCTCTTTCTACGGGGGAGTTTTAGAATTGCTGATACTCTAGCTGCTCAATGCGAGTGCGCGATCAATTTTTGTGGGATGAGCCGCTGGTGGTTGCGATCGTCACCATCAGAGCGATCGCAACCACTAGCGGTGTGTTGTTTTCTAGAGAATTTATTTGAAGGGTTCAAGCTGATCTTGTCTCAACCAAATATTCGGTGTGGGAACGGTGCCGAACTTGACGTAAGCATAGTCGCCCTTGAGGTCAACGATTTCGCCTTTTGTTTCAAAGATGTAGTTGGGGAAACGCGGATCACTGGCTTTGGCTTCGAGGCTGTTTTCGAGCTTTTCGCGGATGACACGAACCATGTCGCCTTTTTTGACGGGCATAACCTACCTCACGAGTCTTTCAGTTTCTATTATGTTGCACAGGTGTATCGAGTTCGATGGAAGTTTGTAAGCGTTTCCATAGATAGATTACGACAAGATTCTTAATCATTGTCAGTCAGTGCAATATGATGAAACGGTTGCAAGCCGATCGAGTTCGATGAGTTTTGAGAAAAAACACTGGTTGAGAACCGCACTGCAAATTAAAGGATCAGTGTTGCTGCAAGTGCTGCCCCGCTCTCTCTTTTGCGGTGGGTTTGCGTTGCTGATTACGATCGCGTTCGTAAAGGGGCAACCTGTTTCGCTGCCGGCATTGGCGAGTTTGATCCCGAATATTGTGCTGGGATTGCTGCTGGTGTTTCGCACGAACACGGCTTATGACCGATTTTGGGAAGGGCGGAAGGCTTGGGGAAAACTGGTGAACGATACGCGCAATCTGGCGCGGCAGATTTGGGTTGCGGTGGCGGAAGTCACAGAAGGCGACAGAGCCGGAAAAATTGAAGCGCTGTATTTGCTAGTGGCGTTTTCTGTGGCAGTCAAATCTCACTTGAGACAAGAGCCATTGGGCTCTGAGATTGAAGTTGTAATTTCGCTCGATCGCGTAGCGCGATTAAAGGGGATTCAAAATCCACCGTTGAGGGTTGCATTCTGGATTGCAGATTACTTGCAACTTCAGTATCAGCGCGATCGCGTCAAGATTCATCAGCTCACCGAAATGCAGCGTTTACTAGATGGGTTAGTGGATAGCTTGGGTGCATGTGAGCGAATTTTAAAGACACCGATGCCAATCGCTTATGCGATTCACTTAAAACAATTAATTCTGCTGTACTGTCTCTCTTTGCCGTTTCAAATGGTGGAGAGTCTGGGTTGGTGGACTCCTCCGGTTGTGGTGCTAATTAGTTTTACGCTGTTTGGAATTGAGGCAATTGGGATTGAGATCGAAAATCCCTTTGGGCGCGACCCGAATGATTTACCGCTCGACGCGATTTGCGAAACGATGTTGAAAAACATTCAAGATTTAACGGAACTTAGACCGAGTAATCATCCTCAGGATCTACCGTTGATTGCGGCTTACGAAGAACAGCAAAACGGCGGTTATTCCTAATAATGTCGGGGTTAGCCAATTACCCCATTTCACATAGAAAGTCTGTGTTTGCTGGCGATAGATTGTGTCTGCGTGTGTTTGGTATTGATTGTTTTGCGATCGCCATTTGACGCGACCATGCGGATCAACAATGCCCGAATATCCGGTATTTGTCACGCGCACTGCCCAGCGATCGGTTTCGATCGCCCGAATAATGTCATGAGCTTCATGTTGTGCCATTAATACAGTGCTGTAGGGATCTAAGTTTGATGCAGTGATGAGAAACTCCGCCTTGTTTGCAACTTGATGACGAAAGACTTCTGAGAATGCAGAATCAAAACAAATGCCGATCGCAATTCGTCCAATGGGTGTCTCAAACTGTTGGTTAAAATCGCCCGGAATCATGAAAGCGTCGATCGGAGATAAGCGCCCAATTAATCCACCCAGTAATTTTTCAAATGGCAAATACTCACCTAGTGGAACTAATTTGATTTTGTTGTAGCGAGCGATCGGACTTCTATCGGGTGCAGTTGCAATTAAGCTTTGCGTGTATCGCGTTCCTTCTGGCACAAAAGTTCCAAGCAACGCTAAAACTCGTTTTTCTGCGATCGCTTGCGTGACAGCATTTCGGATGTTTTCGCCCTGCCACAGAAACGGTAAAGCGCCTTCTGGAGTTACAACAAAATCAACGGATTGATCTGCAAGCGATCGATATCCCGATGAATATCCATCTAATGCTTTTCTCAATCCTTCGGCAAATAGTTTCTGTCGAGTTGGAACATTGCCTTGAATAATTCCTGCGGTTAACTTTACTTCGGAAGATTGTACGATCGCAGTTTGATATAATCCAAATCCGATCAGATGCAGAATGATTAATAGCGTGATCGCACTTGCAATAATTTTTTTACTTTTGGCTAACCATGCTTCTGCAATTAATCCATTTACGGCAACGATCGCGGCTGTTACGGTCAATGCTCCAGAAATTCGCCCCAAATGCAGAATCACTAAGTTATGCGGACTCTGCGTATAAGCCAGCGATGTCCAATCCAATGCACTCCACTGCCGCACGAATTCTAATCCGCACCATAGCGCGGTTCCTGCAATCACTCGCACAATCGAACGATTGGGAATTCGTGCTAATCCCCACGCCCAAATTCCTGTGCAGAATGCGCCCCACAAGGTAATAAACGCCCACGCAAACGCCACGATCGACACGCTTGCAGCCCAGGATAATCCCAACCACATCAATGGATGCAATCCTGTGATCCAGTGCAGTGCAAAGCCGTGATAGACAATGCCCCAAACGATCGCGGGTTTAATTGATCGTGTTCTTACAGTCATCGCCCAAACTGGAGTCAACGCAAACCACGCCAGCCACCAAAAGCTCATCGGCGCAACAGCAAGCCCCATCAGAAAAGCGCTGAGAATCGCGATCGTCAACGCTGTTCGTCCCTTCATAAAATTACTCAATTGCTGATTCAACGCAAGTTTACAGTCTCTGTAGAGCTTTGTTGCTCTCGTCGTTCCTGCAGTGCTCGTTCAATTAACTTTGAAACGAGCCAGGAGACCGATCGTTCGTCCGCTTGTGCCCATGCTTCTAGATCCTTCTTCCACTCCGGAGGCACATAGGCAACCACTCGCTCTAAGTCTGTTTTTCCGCCCATAGTCGAGATCTTGTTCTGCTGGTCTATAGCATCCTATCAGTCCCGCCTGTGTTACGCTAGGCTATGCTGTGCCAGCAAGAAAGCGCTATGAATCTGCAAAATTTATTGTCCATTGCCAAACCTGCAACTCAACATCGTGGGATTGTTCTGCTTTCAGCGCGGGAACTCGACAAAATGCGGACAGTGGGCAAGCTTGCAGCACAGTTGTTGGATTATCTTGAGCCTTTGGTACAACCGGGAGTTAGCACTCAAGAATTGAATGACGAAGCCGATCGCTGGATGAAAGAACACGGTGCAATCAGCGCCACACTCGGCTATGCTCCTCCAAATCATCCGCCTTATCCCGGTTCCATTTGCACTAGCGTTAACGAAGTCGTTTGTCACGGCATTCCCAGCCCCAAGCAGATTCTTAAAGACGGCGACATTATTAATATTGATGTCACTCCGATTCTCGATGGTTATCACGGGGATACATCGAGAATGTTTCTGGTTGGGAATCCTTCGGAGGCGGCTCGAAAGTTAGTCGAAGTGACAAAAGAAGCAATGATGCGCGGCATTGCGGCAGTGAAACCGGGTGCAAGGGTGGGGGATATTGGTGCGGCGATTCAGGAGTATGCTGAGGCGAATGGTTTCTCAGTTGTGCGCGATATGGTGGGTCATGGGGTGGGACGAGTGTTTCACACAGAACCGCAGATTCCACACTTTGGCAAGCGAGGAACAGGGGTGAAGCTGCGTCCGGGAATGGTGTTTACGATCGAACCCATGCTGAACGAAGGCACGTATGAACTGAAGTTTTTAAGCGATCGTTGGACTGTGATCACCAAAGATAAGAAGCTCTCCGCACAGTTCGAGCATACGATCGCGGTGACTGATAATGGATATGAGATTTTAACGCTTCCCTAGTTCAATGCTGGGATAGCATGAAGATCTGGTAAGGCACAGGTATTCCGTAGAGTAATAAAGTTATGGCTCAACTACTCACAAGAACGACGGATCAGCGCATTGTGCTGTATGGAGACTGGGAGCGCTTCAAACTGATTCAGCAAGGATTTGATGAAACTCCGGGCGCAAAGCTGGCTTACTACCAAGGAATGATCGAAATTTTTATGCCTGGTGAAGATCATGCGACCTTTGTTCACATTATTGGTTATCTAATCACGACCTTCTTAATCGATCAAAATATCGCATTTAAACCCACTGGTGATAAAACTTTGGAGCGAGAGAGGCTTCGGCGCAAGCGGATCAGTCCTACTGGATTGAGCGTCCTAAGCCATTTCCTGATTTAGCGATCGAGGTGATTTTTACGAGTGGAAGTTCTGCCAAGCTTGCGAGATATCGGATATTAGGCGTTCTTGAAGTTTGGTTTTGGCAGGATGGGACACTCACGCTCTATCGATTAAAAAATGGGGAATATGAGCAGATCGATCGTAGTGAGCTACCGGGACTTGAAGATCTAGATTTAGATCTGCTGAAGCGCTGCATCCTAATCGGAGAAGCGGATCTGGCAGAGGCAGTCCGAGTATTTCGAGGAATTGATCAGCCCAGTGCTTAGATTCTTGCAATTTCGGTATTTTATAAATTTAGTACGCTGGTACTAAAATTCGTGCTATCCTCTTTGTCGTTAGAGAGTATCAGAGGTGGCATGAGTATAGACGACACGACCCAATTGATTCAACTGATTCTCAATTCGGTGCTGATGCTGCTTGCCTGTGCGTTTGTTTTGGGTGGGCTACTGCTGCGGCGAAGCGTAATTGAAAATCGTCTGCAAATTACGAATGTGGAATATTTTCAAGTGCTGGGTCAACTCGATCGAGCCAATCGGTTATCTATGCTGCAAAAGCAGATCCGCTATCTGCAACAGCGCGTTAAATCGGCAAATAACGGCATTTTAGTGATGTATTACGCGCTGGCTTTGTTTGTGTCGAGTACGTTTGCGTTAGCAATTCGCACGGTTCTAGAGGCACAATGGCTGGTCACGGGATCGATGGCGCTATTTGTCGGGGGAACTGCGATCTTGTTGTTTAGTGTGGCGATCGTTCTGGTTGATCTGCATCATTCCGATCGTCCCTTCTGGCAAGAAATGCGGGATATTCTCGCATCGGATCTGCCAAGAAAACGCCGGATCAAAAAGATCCGGAGTCGTCGAAAGGTGGTTTTGCGTTAGGGTTCGGGGGCGATAACTCTGGCTTGTTTCCCGGAGGCATCGACCACGATCCAACCCGTAGCAGCATCACTCGGTTCGGATTGCGTGACGCGAAAGGCAACTTTTTCGCCTTTGGTGGTTACGGCAAAATCGGCATTTTGGGCAGATTGCACCATGAAGCCACGATCGCGTAAACAAAACATCGCCCAACCTTTAAGCGTTTGATTTGCCGGATTAAAGGGCACAGGAGGACGATCGAATATACTTTGCATCACTTGAATTAACTGCGACATATTCCCCAATTGCAAATCGCTATTTTCAGCGTAAACGGTAATGGGCGCAACGCCCGATCGTCGCTGAATTTGGTACATTGGTATTGGGATATGAATCGGGGTGCGAATTCTCTTGACTCTATATCTGGGGGCAATTGGGAATTTATTTCAAAAAATTTGTAGATATAGCGCTCAAGATCGGTTACTGTAAAACTCATTCCTTCGCGTGGGTTGAGTGATTATGTCTTTCGTCGGTCTGCACATTCACAGTGATTACAGTTTGCTTGACGGTGCGGGGCAGTTGTCGAAATTGGTCGATCGCGCCGTGGAACTTGGAATGCCCGCGATCGCGCTGACGGATCATGGGGTGATGTATGGTGCGATCGAATTGATTAAGACCTGTCAAGGAAAAGACATTAAGCCGATCATCGGCAACGAGATGTATATCATCAACGGCGACATTACGAAGCAAGAACGCCGCCCGAAATATCATCAAGTTGTTTTAGCGAAGAATACACAAGGCTATAAGAACCTCGTTAAGCTCACCACAATCTCGCACCTTAAAGGCGTTCAGGGTAAAGGAATCTTTTCGCGTCCCTGTGTCAACAAAGATTTACTCGCTGAATATCATGAAGGCTTGATCGTGACGAGTGCTTGTCTCGGTGGAGAAGTGCCGCAAGCGATTCTGCAAGGAAAGCCCGAAATTGCTCGGAGAATTGCGGCTTGGTATAAGGAGCTATTTGGGGATGATTACTATCTTGAGATTCAGGATCATGGATTGTTAGAGGAGCGCATTGTTAATCCTGAGATTGTCAAGATTGCTCAGGAACTAGACATTAAGCTGATTGCGACCAATGATTCGCACTATGTGTCTTGCTATGATGTCGAAGCTCACGATGCTTTGTTATGTATTCAAACCGGAAAGTTAATTTCTGAAGAGAAACGACTGCGCTACACCGGAACCGAGTATCTAAAATCAGCAGATGAAATGCGATCGCTCTTTCGAGATCATTTGCCGCAAGACATCATTGAAGCTGCGATCGCAAACACTGTAGAAGTCGCGGACAAGATTGAACAATACACCCTAATGGGTGGTGAACCTCGACTGCCAGACTATCCGATTCCACCCGGATTTACTGCGGATACTTACATCGAAAAGATTGCTTGGGAAGGATTGATTCAGCGTCAGAAACGGAACTCGCGAGATGAAATCAGTGATGAATACCGCGATCGTCTCATCTATGAGTTGAATATGCTCAAGCAGATGGGATTCTCAACCTACTTTCTGGTGGTTTGGGACTACATTAAGTATGCGAGAGACAATAAGATTCCGGTCGGGCCGGGGCGCGGTTCTGCGGCGGGTTCACTGGTTGCTTATGCACTGGGAATCACGAACATTGATCCGGTACATCATGGCTTACTGTTTGAGCGATTCTTGAATCCAGAGCGTAAATCGATGCCAGACGTGGACACGGATTTTTGCATCGACAGGCGGGATGAAGTGATCAAATATGTGACCGAAAAGTATGGCACAGAGCGAGTCGCGCAGATCATCACCTACAACCGGATGAACTCGAAAGCCATTCTGCGAGATGTAGCGCGGGTGCTGAACATTCCATTGAGTGAAGCCGATCGCATGGCGAAACAAATTCCAGTGTTTCGCGGTAAATCCACGAAGCTCAAAATCATGGTGTCTCCGACTGAAACACCCTCGAAAGAGTTCAGCCAGAAATACCATCAAGATCAAGTCATTCCGAACACCAATCCGCCCATTACCTACCGTCGCTGGCTAGACATGGCAATGCGGATCGAAGGCACAAACAAAGCCACCGGAGTTCATGCGGCGGGTGTCGTGATTTCTTCAGAGCCATTGGATGAGATTGTGCCACTAGAAATGACCAAAGATGGCGGCATTGTGACTCAATATGCAATGGAAGACATTGAGCTACTAGGCTTACTGAAGATGGACTTCCTAGGCCTGAAGAATCTCACCATGATCGAGAAAACGATCGAGCTAATCGAACAAAGCCAAAACATCAAACTCGATTTGGATAGCTTGCCGCTCAATGATCCAGAAGTCTACAAGCTGCTAGCGCGAGGCGAACTTGAAGGGATCTTCCAGCTTGAATCCTCTGGAATGCGTCAGATTGTGCGTGACCTGAAACCCGATGGAATTGATGATATTTCCTCGGTGCTTGCGCTTTATCGTCCAGGGCCATTGGATGCAAAGCTGATTCCTAAGTTCATCAATCGCAAACACGGTCGTGAAAAGATTGACTATGCTCATGAGATTCTTCAGCCGATTCTGAAAGAAACCTATGGCATCATGGTGTTTCAAGAGCAGATCATGAAGATTGCTCAGGATATGGCAGGCTATTCGCTCGGTCAAGCGGATCTGTTGCGTCGAGCAATGGGTAAAAAGAAAAAGGCTGAAATGGAAAAGCACCAAGCCTTGTTTGTCAAAGGTGCAAAAGATCGGGGGGTTTCTGCCAAAATTGCCGAAGAACTGTTTGAGCAGATGGTGAAGTTCGCGGAATACTGCTTCAATAAATCGCACTCAATGGCGTATGGTTATGTCACTTTCCAAACGGCTTATCTGAAGGCGAACTATCCCGTTGAATATATGGCAGCAATCTTAACGATTAACAGTGGTGAACAAGACAAAGTTCAGCGCTACATCGCAACCTGTCATAGTTTAGGAATCAAAGTGCTGCCCCCGGATATCAACCGATCGGGCATCGACTTTACGCCCACCGGAGATGCGATCCTGTTTGGACTCTCTGCGGTGCGAAACGTAGGAATGAGCGCGATCGAAGCCATTCTCGAAGCCCGTGACGCAGGCGGATCGTTCAAATCACTGGCGGATTTATGCGATCGCGTCGATTCCCGCGCACTCAATAAACGTGCATTAGAAGCCTTGATTCACTGTGGAGCGTTTGACTCGATCGCACCGAATCGTCACCAACTCGCCAACGATCTAGAACTCGTGATGGACTGGGCACAATCGAGGGCGCGCGATCGCGCTAGTGGACAAGGTAGCTTATTCGATCTACTCGGTGCAGTAACGCAGAAAAGCAGCTTTGAGACGGCTCCAAGAAGTGCAACGGTTGCCGACTATCCTTCGCAAGAAAAGCTCCGGCTCGAAAAAGAAGTCCTCGGCTTCTACATTTCCGATCATCCCCTAAAGCAACTGCAAGACTCGGCAAAAGTGTTAGCACCAATTAGCTTAGGCAACTTACAGAACAGTCGAGAAGGTTCAACCGTCAGCGCGATCGTCATGATTACTGCGGTAAAACGAGTTACAACCAAGAAAGGGGATGCAATGGCAGTGATTCAGATCGAAGATTTGACCGGACGAGCAGAAGCGGTGGTGTTTCCCAAATCCTTCGATCGCATCGGTAGCCTAATTGAACCGGATGCGCGTCTGATGGTCTGGGGCAAGATTGATAAACGCGATGAAGATCAGTTCCAGTTCATTGTTGACGACGCGGAACCAATCGATCAGGTGCGAATGGTGATGGTTGAACTTGAACCCAGGATTGCAGATGATGCAATGGAACGGCATCGGCTTAAAACGGTGTTGCAGGAGAATGGCGATCGAGACCATGCTAAAGTTTCAGTGATTGCGATCGTCGGGACTCCGACTCGAAGCCAGATTGTGCGCTTTGGCTCTCAATTCCGTGTTCAAGATGAAGAGGCAACCGTGAGCGCTTTGGAGCAAGCAGGCTTCAAAGCGAGAGTGTCATCATTGGTTTGAGAGGATATTTGCAGAGTCTTCGTTCGTTGCAGCACTCCGCTCTGAGCTGAAGTTCGGGCGGAAGCGCAACGAAACGAAGGGGCTACCTATACTTTTCTCAAACATCCTCTAAAGATCGTTAGGGGGCGTATCGATCAGTTGCTCGATCGTGTTCAACAAAATTTCTGAATCATACGGTTTTGGCAGATACACATCAAATCCTACCGACTCTGAATCCTGCCGAATCATCGCGATCACCTCTCCAGTCAGCGCGATCGCGACTGTTCGATGCGTCTCTTGCTGTCGAATGACATCTAAAACTCGTGCTCCATTACCGTCCGGTAGCCGAATGTTACTCACTAATAAATTTGGCTCAAACCCAAATCGAATGATTTCAATTCCCTCCTGAATCGAACCGGCTGACAGCACGATCGCGCCTTGATGCTCCAGAAGCACGGTTAGGGCCAGTCGTGTCACTGCTTCATCCTCAACAATCAAGACGCGTGATGAATGTAACCCAGAAGATTTAATCACAAAAATGCTAGAAGTCAGATTTTGATAAACAACATTAATTTACTATGGTATTAAAATGATGCACCGTAAGATAGACTCGTTTCCCTAACTTCGGATGCGTTTTTCTAAAGATTTAACTAAGTTTATGGCAACCGTTCGACTCGATCGCATCACTCGACGTTTTAGTAAGTCCGCAGCCGTTGAGGATATTAGCTTTGAGATTCCTGATGGCGAGTTCTGGGTGTTGGTGGGTCCCTCTGGCTGTGGTAAATCAACCGTCTTACGCACGATCGCAGGGCTAGAAACGGCGACTTCTGGGAATTTGTACATTGGCGATCGGCTGGTGAATCAAGTCCCGGCTCGCCAGCGCGATGTGGCAATGGTGTTTCAAAATTACGCGCTTTACCCGCACATGACCGTGGCTGAGAACATTGCATTCGGGCTAAAAATGCGACAGGCAGAGCCGAAAACGATTCAAGAACGAGTCGAGTCAGTGGCAAGAATTTTAGAAATCGGTCACTTACTAGAGCGCAAACCGAGACAGTTATCGGGCGGGCAGCAGCAGCGAGTCGCCTTGGGAAGAGCGATCGCTCGTCAGCCGCAAGTGTTTTTGCTGGATGAGCCGCTCTCGAATCTAGATGCCCAACTGCGTGATGGGACTCGAACTGAACTTAAACAATTACATCAACAGGTCGGCATTACTACGATCTACGTTACGCATGATCAAGTTGAAGCGATGACTTTAGCCGATCGCATTGTTGTATTGGAGCGCGGCAGAATTCAGCAGATTGGTACACCTCAGGAAATTTACGATCGGCCCGTTAATCGTATGGTTGCTACGTTTCTTGGTAGTCCACCGATGAATTTAATTTCAGCAACATTCACCGGGTCAAGCTTTCAGATTGGGGGGCAATCGTTTGCGCTCGCGCTCGATGTCCCACCCGGACAATACGATCTCGGAATTCGTCCAGAGCATCTTTCTGTGAATGCGACAGATCCACACTGCGTTGCTCAAGTGAGTGTAATTGAACCGTTGGGACGAGAAGTGCTGGTTCGTGCGGCGCTGGAAGGTCGATCGATCAATTTGCAGACTGATCCAGCTTTGAATTTAAGATTGGGCGATCGATTGCCGTTGCGATTTGATCTCGATCGGTTGTTTCTGTTTGATTCGATTTCTGGCGATCGAGTTTATCCGACTGATTGATATAGGAGCTCGATAGAAGAAGTTGGCTTCGATATTGCGTTATTGATAAAGCGATCGAATCCATTCCCATTCATTTGTGAGTCCTTCTTTGAGTGCGACCTTGGGCTGATAGTTGAGAATTCGTTTTGCTTTAGAAACATCAGCCGAAGTGTGCCGCGCATCGCCGATCGCTGTCTCGATTTTTTCCTGGCGAATCGATCGACCAATAATCGCCTCCATCGTGGCAATCACATCAGTTAGCATCACACGACTTCCACCACCGATATTAAACACTTCTCCGACTGCCTCTGGAACCTCTGCTGCTGCGAGATTTGCCGCAATCACATCTGAAACAAAGGTAAAATCTCGCGTTTGCTGTCCATCGCCGTAAATGACGATCGCTTCATCCTGTAGAGCCGCTTTGAGAAACTTGTGAAACCCCATATCCGGGCGTTGTCGCTGACCGTACACCGTAAAATAGCGCAGCGCACAAGTCGGAACCCCAAAGTTTTGATAATACAGTCCGCAAAGTTGTTCTGCTGCAAGTTTAGTAATGCCGTAGGGTGAAACGGGCTGCGGACTGATCGTTTCGGCGGTGGGAAGGGTTTCCGCATTGCCGTAGATCGAAGAACTCGAAGCGTAGATCAATCGCTGAAGCCGTTTCGCAGATTTTGCCGCTTCTAAGAGAACTTGCGTGGCGTTGATGTTTTGCTCAGTGTAAGTGCGAAACCCCGCGCCCCAACTCGATCGCACTCCCGCCTGAGCCGCTTGATGATACACAACTTCTACATCGGTTAAAAGCGCCTCCCAGTCTAATTTCTGGATGTCCGCTTCGATTAGCTCAAAGTTGGGATGCGCTAAACTACGAGCAAGATTTTTCCACTTCAGCGCAGAATCGTAATAGTCATTGAACTGATCGACTCCGATGACCCGATCGCCACGATCGAGCAATGCCTCGACTAAATGAGAGCCGATAAATCCTGCCGCTCCGGTCACTACGCTAAGGGTCATACTGGAAACCGATTCCTCACGCCTAAAGGGTTCATCTTACCCGATCGTGGGCTTCGGTTGGAAATGACGATTTAACCGCGCATTTTGTTCAGTTGAAGCTTGAGTTTGCGGAATCGGTGATTCAGATTGCTAATTTTCTGTTTGCGGAATTTCGTGATTAGAGAGCGAGCCTGAGTGAAGCGATCGGGCGACTTAAATTCTTTGGGTCGATCTTGAGGAGCCTTGAGATAACGGTAGTGCAAAAACAAGTCCCGGTAAGGAATCGACACATCTTCACCCTGGCACAAACGAGTAAAAGCAAAGGAAGGAATGCTCATATAGTGGAGGTATGTAAGCGGCTGCCCTTTGTCGTAGAGCACATGATCGTGCTGCTCAAAGCTTGATGACCAGTGTGAACCTGGTGCAGTACCAGTGATTGCGAAATTGTAGTAAGCAATTTGGCTCCGCAGTACCATGTAATTCATCAGCGATTGATCAGTTCCCCACAGAGCAAGCAGATTTGATTCTCCAGTTTGGAGCGAAGTCAGCAGCGATCGTAGAATTTCATCGGTAAATACGTTTTTCTTTGAAGCAAACCAGCCTGCACAAAAAATATCTGCTTTCAGTGTTTCAGCATCAAAGACCTTCATCAGTTCTGTTTCTGGGGCATCAAAAATATATTTAATGTCTGAACTGTACTGATAGTCATTTGATACCCAATCATAGGTGTCTAACTTCTGAAAGACCGAATCAATTGAACCAAACGCTAAAGTATCGGCATCAAAATAAACAAATCGATCGAACTCACCATCAAAACAGCACAGTTTACGGTGCATTTCGATGCGATAAACCTCAGGAAGCTGCCGTTCGCGCCAGACTTTTTGAGCGCGAACGTGAGATTTCCAAACCTGAGTTGCAAATGCTTCCCACTTCTGGAGCGATGCAGTGTTCTCAAATAAAGAAACCTGTGGTCGAGTGGCAATCTCCGATCGTACTTTTTCTAAACGGTCATTATAAGGAATGATACAGACTGGAATTTCAGGGCTGATATTTGCCTCAATACTATTGAGCAAAGCAACAAGCTGATCGAATACGACATCATTGGCAAGAATGTAAATTCCATCTTTCATTGCTCAGGCTCCTTCAGACTTTGAATGGCACAAGTCGCGAGAGTTTCCGCCAGAATGCAGAACTCGGTTCATGTAAACATCGGTAGTGTTCCCACAAGTGCCAATAAGGCGCACCCGGACGCATTGAAATTCCTGCCCAGTGGAGGTATTTGAGTCTTTGATCTCGATCGTACAGAACATACTGTCGATTCTCAAAGTGCTTTGATCCTGCCCAACTTCCCGGAGCATTTTCCGGTGGTTTGACTAAATTCATCCGCTTCTCAAAGCACTTCAGAATCAGATAATTCAGAATCGGCTGATCCGTGACACCTTGAGTAAAGTCAAAGTATTCGCGATGTTGGGCGCAATCTTTCAGCACATCATAGAGTTGATCCTCGGTGATCACTCCTTTGCGAGATCCCCAAAATCCACTGTTAAACACATCTTGTAGCTGTTCATCGATAAAGATGCTGTCTTTAACTACAGGTGAAAAGATGTTTCTCAAGCCTTCACTAGAATAGTGATAGTCACAGCAGAAAAAATCACACTTTGATAGATGTTGCAGCGTTTCGGAGATCTGCTCAAACACCACAATATCTGTGTCAATGTAGAGAAATTCATCTAACACACCAAACCAGACTGCAAGCTTTCGCATTTTGTTTGGTAGCTTGAGAAAGTCTCGATCGAAAATCTCTCCTACACGGCTGGTTAACCGCTCCAGTAGTTCTAAATCTGGAAACAATTGAACATTGTGCAATCGATTCAGCGTTGAGAAAACATTCTCATACTCATCATTAAACGGAATCAAATAGATTAGAACATTTGGATCATACAGTCGAATACTATTGAGCAGTGCGATCGCGTTTTCGATCACTTTGTCATTTGCAACAATGTAAATTCCTCGTTTCATGCTCGTCTCAACTTTTGTAGAACTTTCTGAACAAAACTCGGCTGTGCCTTTGGCATCGGAGGTTCTGTGAAAACAGGTCGCTTTTCTGGCTCGTGCAGAAATCGATAGTGCAAAAACAAATCACGATATGGAAAAGCAACATTCTCACCGTGACAAGCTTTTTCCATGCGCTGTGGTTTTACCCCGATGTAGTGCAAGTATGTGAGGCGAAGTCCACGATCGTACAAAATATGTTCCTTGTTCTCAAAATGCTTTGAGGTGATTGAACAACCCGTCGATTTTCCAAACGGCAATAGATGCGCTAAATTACAGCTTTTGATGCCCGATTTCATCACCATGTAATTGATCACAGGTTGTTCACCTGCTCCACCGTAGAGAATCTCTCGATCGCCCTCTAACAATTGAGCAATCAGTGTTTCTCGCTGCTCTGCGTCAAAGAGTCCCCGTTTTGCAGCAAAGAAGCCTGAGCAAAAGATTTCTTTATCAACTCGCTCTTTCGGGAATACCTCGTACAGCTTTGGAGAATCAATGTTGTAGATCTTAGTGGGATCAAGAAATTGAAAGTCGTAAACGACCCAATCATGATCATTCAATTGTTCAAAGATGTGATCCATTGAACTCATCGCCAATGTATCTGCATCCATGTAAATAAAGCGATCGAACGGTGCATCAAACGCACAAAACCGCCGATGTGCCCCATACAGTCGCATCTTCTGATCCAATCGCTCCGGTGCAATCCGTTGCATAAACTGATCCCAACGGTCAATCGAATCTTGGTCATCGTAAAGCATCACATTCGGACGATTACGAATTTCAGCCCGAATCCGATCAAGGTGATCATCAAATGGATAAATGCAAACGGGAATATCGCAGCTAATATTGGCTTCAATGCTATTAAGCAAAGCGACTAACTGATCGAACACACGATCGTTTGCCAGAGTACAAATGCCATCCATAACTAAGAAACCCGCTCAACGTATTCAGAAAGCCAATTCATTAGATTAAGTTTGTGCAGAATGATTTGCCGAGCTTCTGCGATCGCGTCTTTTGCTTCATACCAAGCATCCGGAGTCGCAGTCACTTCCTCAATGTATTTCCAGCCTTTTTCATCCATACTCGGCAATCGTAAAAAGCTCCCCGGAGGAAGTAATTTATCTGCGGCAGATCCACCGTAGTAAATTGGTAAGCACCACGCGAGCAGAGCATCCCAGAGCTTCTCAGTCACATACCAATCATTCTCGGCATAGTTCTCGATCGCTAAGTTGTAGTAGTAAGGAGCCATACCGTACCATTTCCCATTAATTCGACCCGTTGTAACTGCCCAATCCGGTAGATCTCGCCCATATAAGTCAAACTCCAGTCCGTTCTGCTGCAACAGTTTGAGAAATGCTAACCGCTTCAGATGATTCTCACTCCGACTAATGCCAGACGTAATCCAGCTACACTTGCGAACCTTCTCAGGCGGCGGCATTTCATTTAGCTCCCGAAACGAATTGCCTAAGTACCAAATCGCAGGCATATAGTCGGGAACAGGTGCATAGTCATCAGGGCCAGACACATACGCACAGTATTGTTGTGCTTTCTCGTAGTTTGCTTTAGCAATATGTAAAATCTCATCGAGCGGGGGTTCTCGCAATAGATAAATCATTCGCTCTTTCGGAACACCTCGAAACTGTGGAGTCACATCCGGTAACGGAGCTGGACGTAATTGAGCGCGAACCTTTGATATTAATGTTTTTGGTGGTTTAGAACGAGGAAAATCGAACTGATACAACAACAAAAAATCTGGATTTGCAGCAGAGGCTTCAAGCTGAATGTTGCCCCAATGTCCAAACGGGTAAGGCGACTGTTGCCATAACCAATCGATCGGGCTAGGCTTCAACCCGACATAACTACTCACCATTCCAACTACTTGCTTTTTCATCGCCTTGTTCCTAAACAGTCTGAGCTTCTTCTGAAAACTGCATTGCATGAAGTTGGGCATACAATCCACCCTGCTTTAACAGTTCCGCATGGGTTCCCACTTCTACGACGCGCCCCTTATCTAACACTGCAATCTGATCCGCTTTCTGCACGGTCGAGAGTCGGTGAGCAATCACCAGGGTTGTCCGATCGCGGCTCAATTCATCGATCGCGCTCTGTACCAACCGCTCCGAGACTGTATCGAGTGCAGAAGTTGCTTCATCCAGAATGAGAATTTCTGGATCACGTAACAATGCTCTTGCGATCGCCAATCGTTGTCTTTGTCCGCCTGAAAGCATTACGCCGCGATCACCAATCAATGTATCGAACCCTTGGGGTAATTTGATAATGAACTCATAAGCATTGGCACGTTTTGCCGCTTCAATAATTTGCTCATCTGTAGCATCTTTGCGAGCATAAGCAAGATTGTTCCGAACGGAATCGTTAAACAAGAAAGTATCTTGACTGACAATGCCCATTGCTTGACGAAGAGAACGGATCTCGAAGTCTTTGAGGTCGCGATCGTCAATCAAAATTCGTCCGGCAGTTGGATCATAAAATCGCGGCAGCAAATCCGCTAAGGTTGATTTTCCCGCCCCCGATGATCCGACGAGCGCTAAAGTTGTTCCTTTCGGTAGCCAGAGATCAACTTGATTGAGCACTTGTCGATCGTGCCCCGGATAAGTGAATGCCAATTGCTCAAACCGAATTCCCGCAGTCATTCCCGTATAAGGAATGTACCCTTTAGACATGAATGGCTTACCTTCGCGCCGCAAGAAGTCATTCACCACAGAAACACTCGGAGCCAGATTCGCAAATGAACTACGTGCATTATTCAGTTGCCCCACAAACGGCAACATCCGAAACAACACCAGCAGGTATGTCAACAACACCGCAGAAAGCGATTCTAGTTCGCCTCTAAAAAAGATTCGTCCTAGCAATAAAATCGCAATCACAACGGTTAATCCTGCCATCTCATTGAGAGGTGGAATCAGCGCAGAATTGGCTTGAGAACTGAAATCAGCTTTCTCACGATAATCAATCAATCGTTCAATTTTCTGATACTCGTATGATTCGCTTCCGGTTGCTTTCACCAATCGAATTCCCGATAGCATTTCTAACACTGCGATCGAATAATCTCGCGACTGATCAGATAACTGTTGACCAAATCGTTTAGCACGTTTCACAAAAAAGCTATTGGAAAGAGAGACTGCTGCTAATAGAACAGTAGAGATTACAGTTAACTGCCAGGAAATCGATACAAGAATAATCAGAAACACAAAAATAGTAATCACCATAGACAGCATTTGAACTGCTGTCCGAATCGCTGTTGCAGTCGAACCAATCTCACCCCCTAGCCGATTGATCAAGTCTCCAACTTTGGTTTTGATATAGAAATCAAAATCAACATCGAGCAATAACCGCAAGCCTTCCTTGCGAATGTCACTGACTAGCGATCGTGATAAATGCCCCGAAGACAAGGTGCTGACATAGCTCGTCACATTCTTGAGCAAAATCGCCAGCAGAATCAATCCCAACATCGACAAAAACTGCGACTCTCCGCCTGATGCAGCCATGCTCGAAAAGACCTTCTGCAAAATCGGTGGCGCACCTTTAAGGTTCACCTCCTCGCCTAATAACCCCAGCACAACCGGGATAATCAGCATCGTACTCACGCCGTTAAACAACGCACCGGAAAATCCAAGCACGATCGTCAAGCCAATCCAGAGCGGACGACGGAGGGCAAATTGAAGCAGCAATCGATTTGGGGACATACGGGGCAGAGAATAACAATCTGAAGTTTTGGCAAGAAACTGCTTCTAGTTATCCCGATGCCTGTACTTAACTCACGCTTTGCAGAACATCCGCCAGAATTGGAGCCATCGCATCAACGCTATACTGCGCGACACAGCGCGATCGCAGCGCTTGACCTCGTTTTTCTGCTTCCTGCCAATCCTGAAAGATTTCGGCGATCGCACCCGCTAACTGATCCGGAGATTCTGGCTCAACAAGATAGCCTAAATTCCCCAAAATCTCTGGAATGTCTCCTACACGAGTTGCCAAGATCGGCTTTGCCATCGACATCCCTTCGGTGAGCTTGATCGGAAATTGCGCTTGAGCCGTGACCGTATCGCGCTGCGGGACAACCACCACATGAGCTGCCGCCACAATCTCCGGCATCTGCCAAAACGGAGCAGGTGGCAGCTTGACCACCCATTGTCCCCATCGATCGATTAACTGTCGATCGTAGTCATCATAGGGGCTTCCACCGACGATCACCAGTCTAAGATCCGGCTGGTTTAAGCGATCGAGTGCGATCAAAACCTCTTCTAATCCTTTATGCGGACGCGATGCCCCCGGAAACATCAGCACCCGGTACTGGGATAAGCCATATTTGCGCCGACTTTCCACCGGATCAAATCGGCTTGGATCAAACATATCTGTATCCTTGCCGTTGGGAAGATAGGTTCCACCAAACCGCTTTTGCAGAAAGTTCGTGTCGATCGTAATCGCATCTGCATATCCGACGAGTCGTTCCATCCATTGCAGATAAAGGAAATGATCGGGCGATCGTAGCACTCCATTCGGTTTCAAAATATCTCGCCCGAATTGCTTTAGGTTCGGTCGATAGCGCGTTTGGTCACCGCCTGTCCAACTCAATTCCCAGTCATCCACATCGAGCAACACGGGAACACGCGATTTTAACTTCTTTAAAAGTCCAACTCCAAAGCTTGAAGGCTTCGGCTTCACGGCATAAATCAAATCACCATCTATACGATCAAGCAATTGACCCACAGAACTAAAAAACTGCGGATAGTTACAGCCGGGTAAACAGACGATTGGCAAATCTGCGGGTGGTTCTGGATAGATTTTTTCACCAAATAGAAATCCGAGGATTTCGACTTCGTGATTTAGCTTTTTGAGAACTTGGGCGAGAAGATAGGCGCGATCGACTCCACCTTTAGAAAAGTTAGGCGTGAGAATAGAAACTTTCATACAAGAAAAAATGGGGAACGGAGGCGTATTCAACAGATGCAATTCCCCAATGCCCTGAGTATTCCCGATTTAGTATTCCTGCTTTAAGTTTTGATAAAGCTTTAACATCTCGGCGGCGACCGCTTGCCGTGTTTTTACGGGCTGAATACCTTGTCTCAGTTGAGCGATCGTTCCCGGATTTTCAGAAAGATAAGCGATCGCATTTGCCCAAGCCTTAACATCTTTTGCCGGAACTAACCAGCCATCTCTCCCCTGCGTGACCAGTTCTGCAATTCCACCCAAATCTGAGCCGATCACAGGAGTTCCTACGGCAAACGATTCCAGTACGACGAGCGGGCCTGTTTCTAACCATTGTGAAGGAACTGCGAGCAGATCAAACCCTGCAATTGCGTCCATGATTTCCGATCGTGCTAACGGCGGCTTAATTTGAATGCGCGAATCTGATTGAGCGATCGCTAAAACTTTCTCGCGATTTGCTGCACCATGCTGGTCGGCGTGAGTTGCATAGATCACCAGTTCGACGGCTGTATTCGGGATTAGTTGAAGTGCTTGGGCAAGCATTTGAACTCCTTTCGTTTCTTGCCAACGACCGAGAAAGCCAATCCGAATTGGAGAATGGATCGATCGTTCTGTCGGTTTCCTTTCAACTAAAACCCCATGACGGCTCAGAACTAGCTTCGATTCCGGCACGCCATTCAGCACAAACGCATCATAAAGCCACTGGCAAACGACGACAATCCGATCGCTCGATTCCACCAATTGATCAAACTGTCGCTGATGCTGATGCACTTGGGCAGGAGTCGCGATCGTGGTTCCCAGTTGCCGCAATCGCACTTCAGAGGAGTGACGCAAGCGATCTCGAAGGGAAAGCGTGAGCGAACTGGGGAGATGACTTAATGTTTTAGCTGCCCAAGTTGGAACTCGCTTAGATACCCCTAAACAAGCACTACACCGAGCAAGATCAATTTTTCCATTACAGGCAGAATGTCCCCCTTGCATCATCGTTCCTCGCAAGCAGGAAACATCGGGCATATGAATCGTGGCGATCGTTTTCATTCCCAATTCTTTTGCGATCTGCAAATGAGGCAGACCGCAGCCTGATCGCAAGGTGTGCTGATGATAGATTTCGCTTTTATTTTCAACAAGCCAAGCGCGAAACGCATCGAGATCCTGACTTGGATAGCGGTAGACCTCGATCGCGTTGTAATGCTCGATCGTCGGTTGATCCTGCGCTCTTGAGGCTGTCACTTTGCAATTCAAGCCGATCGCGCTCAAGTCCTCGACTAAGCCATTGAGATACACCTCAACGCCGCCAAGCGAATCTGGCGGAAACCAAGCGCTCGCTTGAATCACATTCATAAAAGCGGCTTCCCTTCATCTACAAGCTTGATCTGACCCGATTGAATTTGATCAAAAATCTGATTGATTTGTCGGCGTTCTTCGGCAGTGAGGCGATGATTTGCAAGCAGCAGAGACGTAAGATGCAAATGCTCGTGACGATTTAGCTGGCGCTGTTCGAGAATCCGTTCAAGGATGCGCTGTGGCGGTTGGTTAAATCGATTTGGGACTGCTTTCGCCATACGATCGTCATTGTTCAACAGAGAAATATCAAGCACAAGTGAGCCTAATAGCTAGATGAGGACTCGATCGACACCTGAGTAAAATCATCTACAGGTCTTAGTATTGACGACTTTAGAATCAAAATAGACATAAATTAGTGGTATGCAAATTTATCGAATTTCAGCACTCTCTGATAACTATATTTTCCTGTTGTACGATGAAGCGCGTCAGATTGCGGCAGTTGTTGATCCAGCAGAAGCTCGCCCTGTCCTAAAAAAATTAGAAGAACTCAGTGCGACCTTAGTCGCAATTTTCAACACGCATCATCATGGTGATCATGTCGGTGGCAATCGCGAACTGCTCGATCGCTTCCCTGATGCGATCGTTTATGCGGGAGTTCACGATCGCGGACGCATTCCCGGACAGCAAGTGGAATTAAACGCAGGCGATCGGGTCAAGTTTGGCGATCGGACAGGTGAAGTGTTATTTGTTCCCGGACATACACGTGGACATATTGCTTACTATTTTCCCCCAATCGCAGATGAACCAGGAGAATTATTTTGCGGAGATACGTTATTTAGTGCGGGTTGTGGGCGATTGTTTGAAGGAACTCCGGCGCAAATGGTGGATTCGCTGAGCCAGATCCGATCGTTGCCTGACAATACACGGGTTTGGTGCGCTCATGAATACACATTGAGCAATTTGAAATTTGCGGTGACGGTCGATCGGCAAAATTCCGATTTACAAGCAAGATTTGCTCAGGTGCAAGTGGCTCGAAGTCGAAATGAAGCCACAATTCCAACACATCTCGGACTGGAGAAACGTACAAACCCATTTCTACGCTGGGATACGCCTGAGATTCAAAGGGAGATTGGTCGTCGGGATGCGATCGAAACTTTCGCCGCGCTGCGTCAACAGAAGGAGCGATTCTAGAATGGAATCCATTCTAAATTTTGTGCAAATCAACGATCGACTCGCGACCGCAGGACAGCCGACGATCGAGCAATTCGCCGCAATTAAAAACGCAGGCTACAACGTGGTAATCAACCTTGCGCTTCCGACTTCGGACGGTGCAATTCAGAACGAGCGGGAAATTGTGGAATCGCTGGGAATGCAGTATTTCCACGTTCCGGTAATTTGGGAAAACCCGACGATCGACGATTTCAATCAGTTCTCGAATCTCATGCAAACGCACTCTAATCAATCGATCTTTGTGCATTGTGCAATGAATATGCGAGTGTCCGCCTTTGTGTATTTGTATCGTCGATCGCACGAAAATATCAGCGAGGAGCAAGCCAAGGCCGATCTAAACAAAATTTGGCAACCGAATTCAACTTGGCAGGCATTTCTTGACCAGTACAAACCCTCGGACAATCAGAATTAAAGATATCCGTGTTCTGCCAAAAATTCCACCGAAATTCGATCAGGCACTTCTGTCTCCGATCGACCCCCGCGCAGAAATTTCTCCACATACTTACCGAGAATATCGCCTTCTAAATTCACCCAATCTCCGGGTTTTAGCTCAGACAAATTCGTTTCAGCATAAGTATGAGGAATCACCGCTACCGTAAACCATGAGCCATCCGCCGCACAGTTTGCCACGGTGAGACTAATGCCATTCACCGAAATGCTCCCTTTCGGAAGAATGTATCGTGCGACCTGTTTGCTTTCCGTCTTAAACCGAACTGCCCAGGAAGTTGCAGTTGGAACCGCCGATTCAAACGCGCCAATACCATCCACATGACCGGTAACAAAATGCCCACCTACCTTGCTTCCAACCCGCAGCGAGGTCTCTAAATTTACCACTTTTGCCCCCCCTGCCGATCGTTCCAATGTGGTGCGGCTCACCGTCTCCGGAGACACATCCGCCACAAATCCATCGCTCAAAATCTCAGCCACGGTTAAACACACGCCATCCACCGCGACACTATCGCCGATCGCTAAATCCTGCAGAATCATGCCGACTCGCGCACCTGAGATCCTGACCTGTTCAGGACTCAAGATCGCCAAATGTCCCACCGTTTGAATCAGTCCTGTAAACACAAATACTATCCTTCTTGCAAAACAATAATAGTTCGGGAGCGATCGTCCCCGTGTGTGATTTTGCTTCTGTGACTAGGATTGCGGAATTGTTGAAATCTGCTCCTTTAGACAGGTTACAGTCTAAAATCACAATACAGTTTCGTGCTGATTTGATTTCCGCCTCAGAAAAATTGATGAAATTGGGAAGTCTTCTTTATTTTGTCAAATTTTGAAGTGGATGATTTAGGATCAAGTTCAAAGACTAGGGCATTGTAAAACGGCATTGCTCGACCCTTATTCCGCTCCCGGATGCGATCGGGTACGTTTCTTGACCTAATGTTTGTTTATTTTGTCTGTTCACTTCTCCACCCTATACTGTGCTTCCGGAGTTCTAGAGGCTACACCATGATTGAAATGAAGGTTGCGGGCATTGCGTTAGACGCGCAGACTCGAAGCCCGATCGTATTGCTCAAAGACGCAACCGATCGACGAGCGCTTCCAATTTACATCGGTCAAGATCAGGCTAAGGCAATTATTAGCGTTCTCGAAGGTCAAGTCCCGCCGCGACCCCTGACCCACGATCTGATCGTGAACTTCCTGGAAGCGTGGCAAATGACCGTGGAAAAAGTGATTATTCATTCCCTACAGGATAATACCTTTTATGCGGTGCTAATTGTGGCGCAGGGAGAAGCACGGCGCGAGGTTGATTCGCGTCCGAGTGATGCGATCGCAATTGCTCTCCGCACGAATAGCCCCATCTGGGTGATGGAAGAAGTCGTGGCGGATGCGTCGATTCCAGTCGATCGCGATGCAGACGAAGCAGAACGACGCGCCTTCCGGGAGTTTTTGTCAAATCTTAGCCCGGATGAACTGATCCAGCGCGGACGGTTTAGCAGTGGGGAAGCCCAGTAAACATTCCGCTCATGCAGTATCGCCGCTTCGGTCAGACGAATTTGTTTTATTCGATGTTTTCGCTGGGGACGATGCGCTGTTTGTCGTCTCCCCAGGTGATGGAACAAACGGTTCAACGAGCGATCGAGTTTGGGATTAATCACATTGAGACGGCGCGGGGATACGGCAAAAGCGAGGAATTTTTGGGGATGGCGTTGCAGGCTGTCTCGCGTGACTCTCTTTTTCTAACGACAAAGCTTCCACCCAGTTTAGATGCCGCACAAACCGATCGCCTGATCGATGAATCTCTAGATCGGCTTCAGGTCAGTTCGATCGATAGCATTGCGATTCACGGCTTAAATACCTGGGAACATCTCGACTGGGTTAAAGCTGAGGCAGGCTGCATGAAAGCGATTCAAGCGGCGATCGCAGATGGGCGAGTGCGGCATATTGGCTTTTCGACCCATGGCTCGCTCGATTTGATTTTGGCAACGATCGAAACCAGTTTATTTGAGTTCGTCAATTTGCATTATTCGTTTTTCTTTCAGCGAAATGCTCCTGCGATCGAGCTTGCTCATCAGAAAGATATGGGCGTTTTCATTATTTCGCCTGCGGATAAAGCTGGAATGCTACACACGCCGCCACAAACATTAATCGATCTCTGTGCGCCATTCTCACCGCTTGAGTTGAATTATCGATTTTTATTGAGCGATTCTCGAATTACCACTCTGAGTGTAGGAGCCGCGAAGCCTGAAGAATTAGATTTGCCGGACTTAGAGAAAGATTTGAGCATCGAGGAAGCAATCGATCGCCTGCAAGCGAGAACAGCGATCGACCCCAATCAGTGCAACCAGTGTTATCAGTGTTTACCTTGTCCCGAATCGATCCATATTCCTGAAGTGCTGCGCTTGCGAAATCTAGCAACAGCCTACGATATGACCGGTTTTGGTGAGTACCGCTATCGAATGTTTGAGAATGCAGGGCACTGGTTTCCGGGAAACAAAGCAAATCGCTGTACGGATTGCGGCGATTGTTTACCGAGATGTCCGGAAGAGTTAGACATTCCGAAATTATTACGGGAGACGCACGATCGCTTAAATGGCAACCCTGGGCGGCGATTGTGGCAGGATTAGACTGCAGAGAGCGACAAACCGTGACATTGTGTAAGGCTGAGGTTTGTATAGAAGAGCCTGAAGCCTCAATTTGTCCATAAAAAACGGGCAGAGAACAACACCCTGCCCATTGACAAAAATAGAAGTCTTACAGATCCTTTTCGCCCAATTCCCGCGCCATATAGTCAAAGGGTTGATCCAGGAAGCGAGTATCTGCAATACCGGCTGCGGCAGCTTTCGATTTCACAATGTCCTTCATGATTTGAATACCGCGCACGGTCGGGCCACAAGGAACGCCTAACGAGTTGTAGGTCTCGCGCAATCCTTCTAAAACCCGCTCATCTAAAACATCCGTGTCGCCTGCAACCAGCGCATAAGTGGCATAGCGCAAGTAGTAGTCCATATCGCGCAGGCAAGCGGCATAGCGACGAGTCGTGTAAGCGTTTCCGCCCGGACGAATCAGTTCTGGATTTTCTTCAAACAACTGCGATCCAGCTTGGCGCACAATTTCTGCGGCATCTGCATTAATCGTCGCAGCCGCTTGAACGCGAGCCATTCCGGTATCAAAATAAGTTTTCAGGCTGTCGATCGCATTGCGATCCAAATAACGCCCTGTAATGTCGTAGTTTCTAATCAGGCTTGTCACTGCGTCCCGCATGAAAGTCTTCTCCCAAAAATTGGCTCAATTTGAGTTTTGCCGAATTTCCCCGCTTTACAGCAAGCTTCGGGGATTCGTAAAAGATGTAAGCTCAGTTTACCACGCAGGCTTGAGCCTCCATGTTGAACCGTACCTTGGAGCTTGTCGCCAGATGAGATGATTGTTACAATTTTTAATTCTTGTAGAAGCGATCGCCAAGCCAGAATTCCTACTAGCCGTGCGCTTTGAGCCTTAATCAATACTTAATTCTGTAGAACGTAAATGATTTTGTATCATAAGATACAAAACTGCGTTAAACCTGTTCCTACCATAATTCAGGACAGATTGCGGTGAGCGGACGGCATCCCTCTAAATGTCGATTCCTGATCCGATTCAATGCTCAGCGTAGAGCAAGTTACGCGATTTACTAGGAGTATTTCATGGCAACCCCACAAGAGATCTTGGCGAAGATCAATGACGAGAACATTGAGTTGATTGATCTCAAATTCATCGATACGCCAGGGATTTGGCAACACCTCACCCTGCACAGAAGCCAAATTGACGAAAGCAGCTTCACCGACGGCGTTCCGTTTGATGGATCGAGTATTCGGGGTTGGAAATCGATCAACGAGTCAGATATGTCGATGGTTCCTGATCCGGATACGGCATGGATCGATCCGTTTATGGAACACAAAACGCTGAGCATGATTTGCTCGATTCAAGAGCCGCGTACCGGACAGCCCTACAGCCGCGACCCGCGATCGATTGCCCAAAAAGCGATCGATTATCTGCAATCGACCGGACTGGGTGACACCGCTTTCTTTGGTCCTGAAGCAGAATTCTTCATTTTCGACGATGTTCGCTACGACCAAAACCAGCACGAAGGCTACTATCACGTCGATAGCGCTGAAGGGATTTGGAACTCTGGTCGCCAAGAACCCGGCGGAAACTTAGGATATAAGCCCCGCAACAAAGAAGGCTACTTCCCCGTGGCTCCGACCGATACTTCGCAAGATATGCGATCGGAAATGCTGTTGACGATGGCGAAGTGCGGCGTGCCGATCGAAAAGCATCACCATGAAGTGGCAACGGGCGGACAGTGCGAACTCGGCTTCCGTTTCGGAACACTGATTCAAGCCGCAGACTGGCTGATGACCTACAAGTATGTGATCAAGAATGTCGCTCGCAAATACGGCAAGTCTGTCACCTTCATGCCGAAGCCTGTATTTGGCGATAACGGTTCGGGAATGCACTGTCACCAGTCGATCTGGAACAACGGTCAACCGACTTTTGCAGGCGATGGCTACGCAGGGTTGAGCCAAACTGCACTGTGGTACATCGGGGGTATCCTCAAGCACGCGCCGTCGCTGTTGGCATTCACCAACCCGACCACGAACTCCTACAAGCGCTTGGTTCCTGGCTTTGAAGCTCCGGTGAACTTGGCATACTCGCAAGGCAACCGCTCCGCATCGGTACGGATTCCGCTCTCTGGCACCAACCCGAAAGCAAAACGCCTAGAGTTCCGCTGCCCGGATGCGACCTCGAATCCCTACCTAGCATTTGCGGCAATGCTCTGTGCGGGTATCGACGGCATCAAGAACCAAATCGATCCGGGTTCACCGCTGGATGTAGATATCTACGAACTCAGCCCCGAAGAATTGGCAAAAGTGCCCTCAACTCCAGGATCGCTTGCTGAAGCGCTGAAGAGTTTGGAGACCGATCACGAGTATTTGACCACAAGTGGAGTCTTTACCGAAGACTTCATCGAAAGCTGGATCAGCTACAAGCTCGATCGCGAAGTGATTCCGATGAGCATTCGTCCGCATCCGTATGAGTTCATGCTCTACTACGACTGCTAAAGCGTTCTGATTTTGCATGAAAAAAGCGATCGAGCTAAGTGGCTCGATCGCTTTTTTCATGCAAAATCGTTCGCTCAAAGACGATTCTCACCGATTAGAATTCGTTACACTTATTCATAGTCGTAGATTGCTGCTTAATATCACCATGCCCGATACACTCACCAAGCTGGCATATCAAACTTTTCAGCAAGGCAAAAGCTACTTTGGTTTAGCGCATAAAGCTCTTAGCACTCAATTGCTTAACATCGTTGCGCCTGCTCCAGCCGAAACCAAGCCGAATCCAAAACCGCTCTCGTTTGAACTGATTCACACCATCCAAAAGCGCATGGATGCCATTCTTGAAACCGACTGGCAAGATGCCGAAAAAGGAGTTTATCCTGCAAGTCTCTTGTTCGATAATCCCTGGGACGATTTCTTCCGCTACTATCCTGCCGTTTGGCTGGATCTACCGGAAATGTGGCAGCGCGTGAATCAAAAGCGCCACCAAGACTTTGATCCTGGAGTCGAGACTCAAGGATTACCCAGCTACTATGTGCAAAATTTTCATCATCAAACCAATGGTTATCTGAGTGACGAGTCGGCGAACCTGTATGATTTGCAGGTTGAACTTTTGTTCAACGGAACTGCTGATCCAATGCGCCGTCGAATCCTCGCGCCCCTTAAAGACGGCTTGAGCGCATTTAGCGATGTGCTACCACATCAAATCAAAATTCTAGATGTCGCCTGCGGGACTGGACGCACTCTGAGAAACATTCGAGGAATGTTGCCGAAAGCTTCGCTGTATGGCGTGGATCTATCCGCTGCCTATTTGAGAAAAGCAAATCAATTACTGTCTCAAGTGCCCGGAACGCTGCCGCAATTAGTGCAAGGCAATGCAGAAGAGCTGCCTTACCTGGATAACTACTTCCACGCGGTGACGAGCGTATTTCTATTCCACGAACTGCCTCCCGCAGCTCGTCAAAATGTGATCAACGAAGCCTTTCGCGTGGTGAAACCGGGTGGAACTTTTATCATCTGTGACTCAATTCAGATGGCTGACTCACCGGACTTGTCGATCGCAATGGAAAACTTCCCGGAAATCTTTCATGAACCGTATTACCGCCATTACACGACTGATGATCTGACCAAGCGGTTGACTGATGCTGGCTTTACAGGAGTGTCTGAGCAGGTTCACTTTATGAGTAAGTATCTGATTGCAAAAAAGCCGAGCGCAGTTCGTCCAGAACCTGAAAGCGCTGCGGTTGGTATTGCGATCGGTTAGGTATCAAATAGTCATTTGAGTTTTGCCCTTCTTTCGGATTGAAAGAAGGGCTTTTTGTGATTCATCGGTTGGTAAATCTATGCGAGCTGGAGAAAAAAGTAGATTAACTCATCTCTTGAGTTTACAGATTTTGAAACCACTTGTTGAATGCTCAGAGTTCAAAAACCTTCAGATTAGTTTGTAAATCTTATTAAGTAAGTCAAATTTTAAACAGCAGGAAGGCAGTTTGACAAAGCTGCCTTCGACTGTGATCCATAATTAAAATGGCAAAGCGTTTCCTAAAAAATACGCAGATCGTTCTTGAGACTGAAGCCTTTGCAATCTAAGTAAGGCTTGCCTTCCAATCCTAATGTTTACAACGGCAAACGCACTTCATCTAATCTGCACAATTGAGCGAAGCAGCCTTGTCAAATCTTGCTTAAATTATGCGTAAGTTTGCTGAGAGTCAGAGCGAGATGAATGTAGTATTTTAATTGCGACGGTCAACTTCAGCAAATTGGCGGGTTGACAAACTGGCTAATTTTGACAGGTCAAGTTGAGCAATTCTACTTAAGCAAAATTCTTGTCAACGTGCTTAAAAATTGACTCCCCAAGCCCGCTCTACTGAAGTCCTGTTATGCAGTGTTCATGGTCTTTCCCTGTAATTCGTTGCTGTTCAATCAGCGATCGAGTGCGTGGAAGATCTCCGATTCATCAGCGTCCATCTACTAATCACAACCATGTCTCTCAATCAAATCTCTCGTAACTTCTGTAGTCTCAGTATAGTGATGGGGTTGTTCCTCAGCCTGGTATTCATCTCACCCGTTTGCGCTCAGATTGAGCCACCCCCCGGCTCAGGAACGCCGAGCGGGACAGCCGGGGGTGGTTCACGATCGTAGCCAGTTCAACTTTGTAATGGACAACTTTATCAACCCTGCCCTACAGTCGTTACAGGATTGTAATCACCACACCTCAAGGTTAAGAAGCAGTTGAAACGAGTGCGGCAATGGGTAGGGGTTGGGCTGAGCGCAATGACTGTCGTAACAGCAGTGGTTGCGCTCCAGCTCGCAGGCGGATTTCAGCCACTCGAACTCATGACGCTGGACTATTGGTTTCGCCTCCGTCCTCCTGAAGCCGCCGATTCACGCATTGTGGTGGTGACGATCGACGAATCTGACTTTAATGAGATCGGGCGATATCCGATTCCAGACCAGCAGCTTGCGGATGTATTAAGCAAAATTAAGCAGCAAAAGCCGCGTGTGATTGGGATAGATATCTATCGCAATCTGCCGATCGAGCCAGGACATAAGGCTCTGCGGCAAGTCTACGCAACGACTCCCAATCTCATCGGCGTAGAGAAAACTTTGAGCGGCGCAAATCTGCCCTCGGTTGATCCGCCTCCAATTCTGAGAGATCGGGGGCAGATTGCCGCAAGCGATTTGGTGATTGATTTCGATGGGAAAGTCCGCCGGAACTTATTATCTCTACGGGTTAATCCGATTTGGGGTAAGCAGGAGCGAACGATCGAAACGTTGGGGACGCGGCTGGGTTTAGAGTATCTCAAACGGGAAGGGGTTAAGCCAGTTCAGCGAGGGAACGGGTTTGAATTGGGTAAAACTCGTTTGGAGCCGCTACAGCCAAATTCAGGCGGCTATGTTCGCGGAGATACGGGTGGCTTTCAAGTTTTATCGAATTTTCGTAATTTGCAGGGGCAGTTCACATCTGTCAGTTTTACCGATGTGTTAAACGATCGAGTGCCTGCACAGTTAATGCGCGACCGAATTGTTCTATTGGGTTCGATTGCAGAAAGCCTGAACGATCGCTTTTTCACGCCTTATTCTAGCGCCGCAAAGCTGACTGCGGCAGGCGTTGAAATCCATGCGGACTTTGCCAGCCAATTGATCAGTGCAGCTTTGGACAACAGACCGATTTTGCGGAGTGTATCAGACTGGGTTGAGGCAATCTGGCTGCTGCTGTGGTTGGGTGTAGGGACGGTGTTGGGGGCACAACTGCGATCGGTGCGGCGAATGATCACCTACATGATCGGCATTGTTCTGGCGGGAGTGCTTTCGGTGTATGGGCTATTTTTGGGAGGATGGTGGATTCCGATCGTCACCCCGCTTGTAGGATTCGGCGCTATTGTGGTGGCAACGCGGGGGTATCTCATGTGGGAGTCACTGGCGCGATCGCACGATACTTTACAGGATTATGCACGCACACTTGAGCAGAAAGTGCAAGAGCGTACCCAAGCATTAACAGAGCAAAATGTTGAATTGATGCGGGCAAAACAGGAGGCGGAAGCTGCCGATCGTGCAAAAACCGCGTTTCTAGCGAATGTGAATCATGAATTAAGGACTCCTTTGTCGATTATTTTGAGCAGTAGTGAGTTGATGAGTTACGACAAGGCACTGACTCCAAAACAGAAAGAGCGCTTAGGTTTAATTAATCAGAGTGTGGAACATTTGCTGGATCTAATTAATGGAGTGTTGGAGTTAGCCAAACTTGAAGCAAAAGCCGAAACGGTTGAGATTGAGGAGATAGCACTAAAACCATTGCTGTACAGCTTAATAGAAATGTTTGAGTCGCAAGCGATCGAGAAGTGTTTAAGTTTATCAATCTCCTGTACGAATGATGTTCCAGATTGGATTGAAACAGATGAGCGAAAAATACGACAAGTGCTGATTAATTTGCTGACGAACGCACTGAAGTTTACTAATGAAGGAAGCATTGCTTTGCGAGTATTTCCTGTGAAATCTTCCCTACTGCGGTTTGAGGTAGAAGACACCGGAATTGGCATTGCAGATTATGAGATTCAAACCTTGTTTAAACCGTTTACGCAAACAGAGTCAGGGCGTAAATCCGGTAAGGGAACAGGATTAGGCCTGTCGATCAGTCAGCAGTTGCTGCAACTTCTTGGTACAAGGCTTCAGGTTCGGAGTATGCCGAATGTTGGGACGCTGTTTTGGTTTGAGTTACCGATCGCGCCGACGATCGCTTCTGAAGCCGATTTGATTTATTAAATCTGAATCATCGACTTGCGGATCATGCGCTCAATACCTGGATCAAGTTGGAGCGCGTTGAGTTGATCGAGTGAAAACCATTCTGCTCGAACTGCATCTGTAGCAGGCTGCAAGGGTTGAGAATTGGTGAGGCAAAGATAACGAAAATCAAAGTGTAAATGGCTCGGATATTTTTTGGTGTCTGGAATCCGATGGACATCGAGGTCGAGTAGGCAGGTTTGAGCACGATCGAGCGTAATTCCAAGTTCTTCCTGGGCTTCTCTGAGCGAAACGGTGAGCAGATCGGGTTCTTCGGGTTCTGCGTGTCCGCCAGGTTGTAACCAACGATCGAGGGTTTTGTGATAAATCAGCGCAAATTGCTGCGTGTCTTTTGCAATTACCCAGGCGCTTCCGGTGGCATGTCCGGGTTCAAAGCAGAATGAGTCTGTAGGAGCGCTACTCTGACGGAAATGATCGAGAATTGCAATTTTGTGGGCGGCTTCGGTGGAGTCGATCGGGGTATGGGCTTCGACTGCGGTAAGGATGGCTTGAATTGAGTCGGGTTGCATCGTTAGAAGGGGGTTTTAGAAAGGGGTTTTAGCGTGTAGGGCGATCGTTTTGCCTAAGATCGGGTGTGTAAATTGTAAGTCGCGGGCGTGTAGGTGGAGGCGATCGGATGGAGTTGTGCCGTAAAGGCGATCGCCGACGATCGCGGCTCCTAATCCTTCAGCGGCATGAACTCGTAATTGATGCGTTCTTCCGGTAATGGGGTGAAATTCAAGCCGGGTCGTTTCTTGCACGTCTAATACTTGGAAGTTTGTGGTGCAAGGTTTTCCAAGTTGGTAATCGACTTTTTGCCTGGGTCGATCGTTCGGATCGCTCCAAAGCGGTAAATCAATTCTGCCTTGGTTTTGTATTACCTGTCCCAATAAAACTGCTTCGTAAACTTTGTGTATTTTGCGTTGCTGAAACTGTTGACTCAGCAGTTTATAAGCTTGTGCATCACGAGCAAGAATGATTAAACCAGATGTGTCTTGATCTAATCGATGCACTGGGATTAACGGCTCAGAGAAGCGATCGAGCAAACAATCCTGTCCATATCGTCCGCGCACTGAAAGCAATCCAGCAGGTTTATTCACCACCATGAGCCAGTCGTCTTGGTACACAATGTCGATCGATTGGTCGATCGACTCTAATCCTGAGAGTAAAAATCCCATCATAGGTTGGCATCGCTCCGCACACGCACCGTAAAACTCGCCCTGAACTTTATCTCCAACAGATTCACCCCACCAAAACTCTGCCATTGCTAGCGGCTTGAGCTGATGGGTTGCGGCATAGTGGAGTAGTTTTGGAGCGCAGCATTCTCCGGTTCCAGTCGGCATTGAGGTAAGGAGACTAGAGAGCGATCGTGTTTCTCCAGCAAAATTTGTGACGCGGTAGCTCTCATACATTTGAGACTGAAGCTGTTGTGATAGCTGCTTGCGTTGCTGTTTCAGTTGTCGAATTTGCTCATCGGCTTGATCAATGATTTGCTTTAGGGGATTTAAGATTGCGGTACGATCGCGTTTCAGATTACGTCGCTCAATTCCATCCCGCTTACTTTGCTCATCTAGGTCAGAATTATGCTCAGCATTTTGTCGCTTATCTTGCCGCTCTAGTTTTCGCTGACGGTGTTGTTCAGATAAGTCCTTAAGTTTTCGATCGTATTCTTCAATTAATTGCTGATATTGCTGACGTTCAGGAATCTCGTATTGTTGAATAATTTGTTTCTTCAGCGATTCCAATAGTGTTAATGTAATTGATTCTTGATGCAGAATACGACCGCGCCCCGAAATCGGTGGAACCCAGCTATCGACAACACTTTGTCCATTCAACAACCCCGAAAATGCCTTTAAAGTCTGCTGTTCTCCTTCAGCAGTTTCGGTGAGCAAAACACCATACATCTTACCCTCTTGTGAATACTGCCCGTCAGCGGCAAGTTCTTGCATTAATTGATGCGCGATCGCTTCAATAAATTTCGTGCGCGGTAAGCGGAGAGGCTTGTGCGATCGAGGACAAATTCCCTCATACCAATAAGTTGCCTCAGTGACGTTTCTACCCATTTATCAAACTACGACAAAATATCTATGTCAGGATTGAGGAACGATCAGCTAGGATAAAAACCCATCAAAAAAGGGGCGATCGCCCCCATTTTGCCTTACTGTAGGTTCGACTAAATTAGTCGTCCATATCCATTGCCTTTGCTGCCTTTTTCGCTTGCTTTTCAGCTTGCTTTTGCGCTTTCTTAGCTTCTTTCGTCAGCTTTTCTGAACCTTCGCTTGCCTTGCCAGTTGCCTTCTCTAAGCCTTGCTCGATTTTCTCCTCGATCGAGTCTGCACTGGTGTTTGAGGGGCGCTTCATGTTGTAGAAGCCAGCCGTTCCTTGCACTTCATTCAGTCCGCCACCCTTTGTACGATCGCGCACTTCTTCTAAAGATTGCAACCCACCTTTGTCGATCGTTTCTCTTGCAGCACCCTCATATTCTTTTGCCGCTTTGGTCGTCGATGCACTGGGTTCATTCGCCATCGGTTTGTCTTTTACAACCGCTTGAGCAGACGCGCTCGGCACAAACGACGCGAACAATAACACCGCACATAAGCAGATGGTTAACACATAACGGAGTCCAGATAACAGAGATTTCATACAAATACCCTCCAAAGGTACAGCAATTTTTCTTAGGATTCTGCAAAAGTGAAATTCAGCAGCATCGCATTAATCTGCCCTTATCTACTCAAAATTCTGCCTTCACGAACATCTGTAACCAGGGAGAGTTTCATTAAACACCAACCCTGCCGAAAGGCGGATGAGCCTACTTGTCTATTATCCCTTTGAGAGAAATTCAATCGTCGGAATCAAAGGATCTTTCACCATGCCAAATCCCTTGTAGCCCCAGCGATCGAGCAAGGGTCTCAGTTGTGACCCGGAGATCAGTTCCGTGACAAAACGATCGCTCATCTCGCCTGCAAATTTATTCAGGTATCCGAGTGCATCATATTGCTCCTGAAATAAAAGAACATATCCATGTTCAGGCGATCGCACCTGGTCATCACTCAGCTTGGGGTAAGCCGCGAGATAACTGCCGTCGGTTCTCGATCGAATTAAATAATAGGATTGCGAAAACATTAATTCAGGTCTTCCAGACTAATCCGGGGATCAACTGCCTTTAATAGTAGATCAGCCAGCAAGTTTCCCAGAATTAACATCACGGCTCCCATCATTAGGCTCGACATAATTAAATACAAATCTTGTGCTTGTACCGCTTGTAGAATCAGCCTTCCCAGCCCCGGTAAATTGAAAAAGTTCTCTGTAATAAATGCGCCACCCAGCAGGCTGGCAAATTCAAATCCTAGCAAGGTGATCAACGGGTTGATGGCATTTCTCAACGCATGAACATAAATAACGCGATTCTCTGGAAGCCCTTTCGCACGAGCCGTCTGAACATAATCTTGGCGCAACACATCGAGCAGCTGTCCTCGCATAATGCGCTGCAATCCAGCGAAACCCGCGATCGCTAGCGCCAAAGTCGGTAAAACCAGATGCCACGCTACATCAAGAACTTTACCTAACGGAGTTAAGTCGGCAAAATCAATACTGGTTAAGTCTCCCACCGGAAACAGGGGGGAAGTATTCTGCGCGAAAATTAACAGTAACAACGCCGTAATAAAGCTTGGAAATCCCTGTCCGGTGTAGCTCAGAACTTGCAGCACTCGATCGACCCATCTTTGCTGCTTAATCGCCGCCAGCACACCCAGCGGAATCGCCACACCCCAAGTCACAATCAGCGAAGTAATGGCGAGTAACAAGGTCGGCGGCACTCGTTCCCAGAGGAGCGAAACCACCGAGCGATTGTAAACGAAACTCGTGCCAAAATCGCCTTTCGTGATAATGTTCCACACCCATAAGAAAAACTGTTCGAGCCAGGATTTATCTAAGCCATATTGCCGCCGCAGTTGATCAATTCGCTCTGGCGAAATTTTTGGATTTTCGCGCAAGGTATCGAGATAATCTCCGGGGGCAAGCTGAATAATGAAAAAGCTCAACGCTGCGGCAAGAAAAAGCGTAAATAATGCCTGCAACAATCGCTTGAACACATAGATCGAAGTGTCGCTCGTTAAAAGCTCAACAACTCGATCCAATCCAGATCGAAATCTTCTCGGTGTAGAGGTCGTCATAAGGGATTTTTGCGATCGGTTTTGTGATTATAGCGCTAGTATTCGACGAGTGTAATGATGGGAACTTGAGGCAGTCGATCGCGTCCCTTCAGGTCTTTCAGTTCGATCACAAAGGCGCATCCAACCAGTTCGCAGCCAATTTGTTGAATCAATTTTGCGGTCGCGCCTGCGGTGCCACCTGTTGCGATTAAGTCATCGACCATCAGGATTCGGCTTCCAGGGTGTACAGCATCTTGGTGCATTTCCAAGCAATCGGTGCCGTACTCTAAGTCGTATTCGATCGCGTGAACGGCTGCGGGTAGTTTTCCAGGCTTCCGCACCGGAATAAAACCGATATCCATTTTGTAAGCTAATGGCGCACCGAAGATAAATCCTCTTGACTCCATTCCGACAATAAACTCTGGATTGAGATCCGAACATTTCTCGGCAAATAGATCGATCGTGGCTTTGAGTCCGGTGGGATCTTGCAAGAGCGTTGTGATGTCTTTAAACGAAATTCCGGGTTTGGGAAAATCTGGAATTTCGCGAATAAAAGGTTTGAGATCCATAGTGATTTAGGGCAAACGGAACTGAGATATCTCACAAGTTATCATTCAAACTGATCAAGTTGAGATACGCTTGAACATAACGAATCGCGCAGTATCAATGTCTCTCCAGCAACAATGTCTCTTCAGCAACAGATCCAACAACAGCGAATCAAACACATTATTAGTAGCTATCAATTAGATGGCGAAGATCATGAGTTGTGCGATGCTTGCTTGACGGCAATGTTGCAACTGTATCCGGCTGGACTAATTGAGTTGGCATTGGTGGAAACAATTGTGCAAAATTGGGCACGGGTTCCAATGGTGCGCGGGATTGATTTTTTTCGTCAAGTTCAAGAATTGCTAGACCAATGGCAGACCGATTCGATTGCCGTTTCATTTGATGCCGCAGAATTTCAACTGGTGACGGGACTCGATGCCAGCCCGATTTTTGGCTCACCCAGTTCTCCGGCTTCGATCGCGCAGCGCTAATCTACGCTACTCTAAGGTGAAGTTTTATCAAGGTAAGGTTGTGCTGGCTGCCATTCTCTACGACTTAGACGGAACGATCGCGGATACTGATCCGGTTCATTTCATCGCTTGGCAAGACTGCCTCAGTGAATTTGGAATCTCGATTAATGAAACGATTTACAAACAGCGAATGAGCGGTCGAACCAATCCACCGATCATTGCAGAATTTTTACCTCAGTTGACCCCGGCTGAAAGTGAAGCGCTCGCCGATCGCAAAGAAGCCCGATTTCGAGAATTAGCCACTCAACTGCAACCGATGGCAGGCTTACTGGAGCTAATCGATTGGGCAAAGCAGCATTCTCTCAAGCAAGCGGTGGTGACGAATGCGCCTCGCGAAAACGCTCACTTTATGCTGCAAGTGCTGAAGTTGGATCAGGTGTTCGATCGCTTAATTTTGGCGGACGATCTCGGCATTGGTAAACCCGATCCTGCGCCTTACAACTATGCGCTGAAAGAGTTTGGCTTAGAGGCGCATCAGGCACTCGCCTTTGAGGATTCACCATCAGGAGTGCGATCGGCAGTTGCAGCAGGAATTCCAACGATCGGCATTACCTCCACTCAAATGCCGGAAACCTTAAACGGACTAGGCGTGAAATTTGCGATCGCTGATTTTACTGCTCCTGAGCTTTGGGCGCTGCTGAAGTAGCGTTATAGGGAATTCCCCAGCTATCTGCGATCGTTTCCATCCAGTCAAGGTCAGGCGAAATTTCTTCTAGACTGACAAACGCATCCAACATTCCTCCAACTTCGTCGGCTGCTTGCGCTTTCGGAGTCGTTTCTGAATCACGAAAAGATGAAGGCTGCATGATGACTGTCCTCAATGGGGCTTGAATTCTTTACAGAAACTTTTTAAAGATAAAGTCTCCATCGGTAAGGGTACTGAGCAGATCCCGCTTGCGTCAACCTTCTAAACTGTGATTTCACGTGGGTCGATCGCCGCCCTATTGACCTAAATACGCTTCTAACACTTTGGCATTCGATTGAATTTCAGTGGGGCTACCTTCCGCGAGATTGGTTCCTTCTGCTAAAACCCAGACGCGATCGCACAACGACATAATCACGTCCATGTTGTGTTCAATAATCAAAAAAGTGAGTCCTTGGCTGTTCCAATACTGAATGTATTCACAGATTTGATTGATCAACGTAGGATTGACACCGGCTGCGGGTTCATCGAGTAAAACGAGCTTTGGACGAGTCATCAAAGCGCGGGCAATCTCTAACAGTTTGCGCTGACCGCCGGAGAGTGCGCCCGCGTAATCGTTTGCTTTTGCTGCGAGTCCGACCGATTGTAGAATTTCCACTGCTCGATCGCGGTTCTCCCGTTCCTCCTGTCGAATGCGGTTCGAGAACAACCAAGTATTAATAAAATTCTCTCCGGTCTGCTTTTGAGCCGCTAACAGCATATTGTCCATGACCGACAAGCGCGATAGCACTCGTGCGACCTGAAAAGTGCGAATCATGCCGCGTTGAGCGATCTCGTGGGGTTGGAGCGATTCGATCGCTTCTCCATCAAATAACACTTTGCCCTGATCAGGTGGAATAAAGTTTGACAACAGATTGAATAGCGTCGTTTTCCCGGCTCCGTTAGGCCCGATCAATCCCGTAATGCTGCCCGGAAGCACTTCGATCGCAGCATTATTCACGGCTTTGATGCCACCAAAACTCTTCATCAGTCCCGTGGCAGCGAGAACGGCGGTGTTTGAAGTCTGCATCGTTATTTCCCCAGCGTCAGTTCGTCTTTATTGCCTAAAATGCCTTGTGGTCTAAACAGCATTAACACCATCAAAATCAGTCCGATCAACATAATTCGCAGTGCACCGATTTGGTCTGCACCGAGCGGCAGGATGCGCTCTAAGTCGCGGGTAAATGCCGTATAAGCCCAATAGATTCCTGCACCTAAGAGTGTTCCAGCGTTATTACCTGCACCGCCGAGAATCATAATAATCCAGGCTTGGAAGGTAACGATCGGTTCAAAGTTTGTGGGATACACGGTGCTAAGTTGCCATGCGAAGAATGCACCTGCAATTCCGGCAATAAATCCGCCTAGCATCAAGGATTGCAGTTTGTAGAGAAAGACATTCTTACCGAGCGCTTTCGCCACTTGTTCATCTTCTCGAATCGCTTTCAGAACACGCCCCCACGGGGAATGAACTAATCGCTCTAACGCCCAATACACCAGCGCTACGGTAAGCAGAGAGAGAAACAATAAGCCGTTGCGGGCTTGATTGCTCGAATAGTCATAAAGCGCGATCGCGCTGACTAGCGCCAATCGCAGAGTTAGGAAAATCAACACCCCTGAAGCGATCGTCCCCAATGTTCGCCGCTTCTTAACACGCACGATCAACTGCTGCGCTAATTTCCACGCGACAAATCCAAAGATGGGCAGCACGATCGCGATCATGCCAATGCGCGTCCCGATCGTGGGACGAAACTCTCCCAATGGAAGCGGAAAACTCTGAACTCCGAATGCTCCCTTAGTGAGCCAGTCTTCATTGAGCGCCACGAGTCGGACTAATTCGGAAACCCCGATCGTCACGATCGAGAGATAATCCTCGCGCAGTCGCAGCGTCGAAAATCCCATCAGCAACCCCAAAAACGCTGACAAAAATCCTCCAATCAGCACCGCAATTAAAATCGGAGTTCCTGAAAGTGTTAACAGGGACGTTGTATAGGCTCCGATCGTCATAAATGCCACATGACCGAAATTAATCAATCCGGTGTAGCCCCATTGCAGATTTAGCCCCAAGCTAAAGATTCCGTAAATCGCAACAGACACAATCAGAAACACCAAATAACCGATCAAGCCGGGATCGAATGAGAAGAGATAATCCAGCATAGGGATGAGATGTGCGCTTTTGTAATGAAATCGTATCCTAAGCGGGGACACAATCTGTGGCAATTCCTACCGGACGGCGATCTGACTCATCGGCATGGGCACCCTCAACAGAGATAAGCTGTTGCCGCCGGAACATGAATCTCTACCGCAGTCGCGCCCATCATCTCATCGATCGTCTGTCCGACGAGGAGCTAGAACAGCTTTGGGCAGTGCTTGAGACTGCTTATTATGACCTTTATATGCTGAAAGCGATCGAGGAAGCCCAACGCGCTCACAAACCTGGCGATACCCTCACCCGCGAAGAAGCGATGCACCTGTTGCCTATCCTGCAACCCTCGCCCCGCACATTATGAGCAGAATTAGAACAATGCCCGTTGGTGCGATGTTGCTGCCAGCTCGCTTAGAGGTTCAATACGATCGCACTTTTCTCATCGACCTTAAAAGCCTGGAGTCCGCGGCGATGCAACGGATGTATCGGTTTGTGTTTGAAGACTTCTTTCAGATCAACCAACTCAAAGATTTACCCGAATTTCAAGCGTTAGAAGATAGCGAAATTCTATATCGGTTCACGATCGATCATTGTCTGATTAGCATCGAAGTCACTGGACAGATTATTAAATTTCTACGAATATTACCAGAACCGACGATTTAGAAGCGGGTAAAGTTGATTTCGCCAGAACAAATTCCTTAAATCTTCCCTACTCCCTACTCCCCCGCTCCCCCACCGCTTATAAACTAGCATCAGAGCTACACAATAGAGGCGACGTATGACTGCTTCAACACTTTGGCAACGATATCAAGACTGGCTGTATTATCACGACGGACTATCCCTGTATTTGGATGTCAGTCGAATGCGATTTGACGATCGCTTTGTCGAATCGATGCTGCCGAAATTTGAACAAGCGTTTGCCCAGATGAAAGACCTCGAAGCAGGCGCGATCGCAAATCCCGACGAAAACCGCATGGTCGGTCATTACTGGCTGAGAGACCCGAATCTCGCGCCAAACGATGAGCTGAAAGCCGATATTATTGAAACGATCAAGGCGATTGAAAATTTTGCGCGTGATGTGCATTCGGGTGCAATCCATCCACCGAGCGCTGAGAAATTTACGGATGTTTTGTCGATCGGGATTGGCGGTTCTGCATTAGGCCCGCAATTCGTTGCGGAGGCATTGGGTGGGGGGTCTGCTTTAGCGATTCATTTCATCGACAACACTGATCCGGCCGGGATCGATCGCACGTTAGCAAAATTGGGCGATCGCTTAAACACAACGTTAGTGATTGTGATTTCTAAATCGGGCAGTACACCAGAGCCGCGCAATGGAATGCTGGAAGTTCAGAATACTTTCAAGCAGAAAGGATTGGATTTTAGCAAGAACGCGATCGCCATTACAGGTAGAGGCAGTGAACTCGATCGTTTAGCCAAATCACAGGGCTGGTTGACGACTTTCCCAATGCACGATTGGGTGGGCGGTCGGACTTCGGAACTGTCAGCAGTGGGGTTAGTTCCGGCTGCACTGCAAGGAATTCCCATTCAACAAATGCTGGAAGGAGCGCGAGAAATGGACATTGCAACTCGCGTTCCCAACTTGAAAACGAATCCTGCGGCGTTGCTTGCTCTGAGTTGGTACTATTCTGGCAACGGCAAAGGCGAAAAAGATATGGTCGTTCTGCCGTACAAAGATAGCTTGCTGTTGTTTAGCCGGTATCTGCAACAGCTAGTCATGGAATCGCTCGGTAAGGAAAAAGATCTTGATGGAAACACTGTGTATCAAGGGATTGCGGTTTACGGTAACAAAGGCAGTACCGACCAACACGCTTATGTGCAGCAATTACGCGAAGGTGTGCCGAATTTCTTTCTAACGTTCATTGAAGTGTTGCACGATCGCGCTAAATCCTCGATCGAAGTTGAACCGGGTGTGACCTCCGGTGATTATCTCTCTGGTTTGCTTCAAGGTACTCGCAAAGCGTTGTACGAAAACGATCGCGATTCTATTACCGTAACGATTCCCGAAGTGACTCCCCTTCACATTGGTGCTCTGATTGCGTTATACGATCGTGCTGTTGGTTTCTATGGATTTCTAGTCAATGTGAATGCGTATCACCAACCTGGAGTAGAAGCAGGTAAAAAAGCTGCTGCTGCCATTCTCGATCTACAGCGCAAAGTGACCGAAGTCTTGCAGCAAGAAAAAACGCCGATCCCATTACAAACTCTGGCGATTAACGTCGGAAAGCCCGATGAAGTAGAATCGATTTACAAAATTGTGCGGCACTTAGCAGCGAACGATCGCGGCGTGAAGCTCCACGGTGATTTATCCAAACCGGGAAGCTTAACGGTGAGCGCGTTCTAACGCTTGCTCTAGCACCATTTGATGAAACAGAGCGCGATCGACTAATCCATAAATCTGATCGTCTGAGAGCGCGTCTCCGTTCGCATACAACTCGATCCACATCCGACTCAACTCATTCGCATCTGTAGGTAAATCCGCGATCGCGCATCCCGGCATTTCCAGATCGCTCATGAGTTGAGTTACTTTCGGATCGTAGCTCAACCCAAAACAGCGACAGCCTTCCGCCGCCGCCATGATCAATCCGTGAAGCCGCATTGCGATCGTCATTTCCACACCCCGGAACACGCCTTTTAATTCCTGCGGATGCTGAATTTGCAGAATGTGACTGACTTCGGGTAGCTGTTCGTAGAGCGATTGCGCGATCGCAAAATCTTGACTGGCTTGGAATGGCAGTAACAGTAAGCAAGTTTGTGTGGCTTTCTGAAAGTCAATCAATGCACGAGTGAAAACGGCTAAGCGTTCCGGAGTGAGATGCCGATGCGATCGCAAATTCACCGCAACTCTGGGCGCAGGTAGATTCCATAAGCCTGTCACGGGTGTCGATTCCATCGCCCAAACCGGATCAGGTGCCAGCGTAAACGGAATTTGCCATTCGTGTAATAGCGCCGCAGAAGCCCGATCGCGCACACTCACCCCGGTACAGTGCTTAAAGGTCGATCGCGTTAACTGCTTCACCCACGATCGCTTGAGCGGCCCGATTCCTTGTGCCCATGCGATCGTTTTCAATCCCATGATTTGCGCCAACCGCATCAGTCCACCGTAATAAATCGGATTCATTGCACTGGTCGCATCCTGCATCAAACTACCCCCACCCCAGATAAACGCATCGGAGCGGCGTAAGGCACTCAGCACTGCAGGGAAAGATTTACGATCGACCGCCTCCACTCGATAGCGATCGCGAGTTTGGGCAGGATCACCGGACAGCACGATCGGTTCGACATCATCCGGCAACAATTGCAGCAACGAAGCTAATAACGCCTCATCGCCTCCGTTTCCCATGCCATAGTAGCCACACAGAACTGCACGCATAAGCGATGCTCGGAACTTCTAGAATTGAACAGGTGACATTAACTCTACTATGACGGCTCTCTCTAGACTCAAGATTGTGCGCCAAAATTAAAATAAGGTAAGATACTGGGTTTCGATCGCTGCTCAATCTGGATTTCCTCAAAAACGATTGCCTGAGAAAATAGGCGACAGCAGCAGACCAAGCTCAGTAGGGCAATGATTTAATGTCGTCTCTCTTTTGATGCTTGCCTAAAGTCGATTCAGAAAAACTTGCAGAAAGGCAGTGAGCGTAGTCATTATCCAGCGCTGAAAGAATTACTGAATGATTCAGACAAGGCGAAGAATTAGTAGCCCTGCATCTAATGAAATCAAAGAAGCTCAACAAACTCATCGCAAAACTAATCACAAAAATGAGCGGTGATGGAGAGAATACTGTTACCGAAGTGACCTACAAACCTGCAGAACAGCGAGTTTTTATTAACCGCGATCGCTATTTTGAAGGCATCTCATCCCAAATCTGGAAATTCAAAATTGGCGGCTATCAAGTGTTAGATAAATGGCTAAAAGACCGCAAAAAAGCGAAACGAACTTTATCTTTTGATGATGTACTGCACTATCAAAACATTGTCGTTGCCCTCAAAGAAACGATGCAATTGATGGAAGAAATCGATCAACTCATTCCAGGATTTCCGATCGAGTAGACATCGCCGCAGCCTTGCAGCAGTTGGTAAACTAAGGGAATACATTGCTTTTTGGAGTTCTCCTCATGAACACAAAGCGAGTTGCTGACATGACGATCGACGATCTCAAAGCATTTGTAACACAGGTAGTGGAAGAGAAATTGCAGCCAGCACCGAGAGATCCACGATCGCTGCAAGAAATTCTAGAATCGATTGACCGTCATATGCGGACTCCTCCGCCTGGGTCAAAATCTACCCTTGAGCTACTGCGCGAGGATCGCGATCGATGACAACACGCTATGTCGTAGACACCAGTATCGTGGTTCAACGCTTTATTGTCGATCGCTTTACTCCACAAGTCAGAATTCTTTTCTCTCAACTACAAATAGAGGTTGCTCTTGTTATTCCAGAGTTCTGCCTACTTGAATGTACAAATGTATTTTGGAAACAGGTACGGTTCCAAGGAATGCCCCTGTCAGAAATCGAGTAAAAGAGATAATTATCGGAATCAAACATCCCAAATCAGCAGCAAGTTGAGGCATTGACAATGGTGCAGAGTTCTGAAAAAACACTAACGTTAGCAGGGTTTTTGCAACTTCCAGAAACCAAGCCTGCAACCGAATACATTGAAGGTCAACTGGTGCAAAAGCCGATGCCGCAAGGAAAACATAGCAAGCTACAGGGGAAACTCGGCACCGAGATTAACAACATCGCTGAACCCCAACAGATTGCCTTAGCATTTCCAGAATTACGCTGCACCTTTGGCGATCGATCGATCGTGCCTGATATTGCAGTCTTTACTTGGGATCGAATTCCTTTAGATCAAGACGGAGATATTGCAAATGTGTTCAATGCACCACCGGATTGGACGATCGAGATTCTTTCTCCAGATCATAACCAGTCAAAGGTCACAGCCAACATCTTGCACTGTCTCAAGTTTGGCTGTCAAATGGGCTGGCTGATTGATCCCAAAATCAAATCAGTTTTTGCCTATCCATCCGGGCAACAACCTGACTTTATTCAGGAGCCAGAGCAGCTACTTCCGGTTCCTGCTTTTATGTCAACCTTACAGCTAACCGTCGGTGAGTTGTTTGGCTGGCTGAAACTCGCAAATTCTTAAATCAGCAATGCTGAGACCCTTTAGAATTGAACGAGTACCTTTCGCTCTACGGTATGACGGCTCTTTCAATTCCCACTTGGATTATTCACGTTTCCAGCGTAATCGAATGGATTGCGGCAATTTGGTTAATTTGGCGCTATGCCGAAATTAGCGGCGATTTGGTGTGGCGATCTCTCTCGTTCGGAATGCTCCCGGCGCTGGTGAGTGCAATGTGTGCTTGTACCTGGCATTTCTTCGATAATGTGCCTGCCCTCGATTGGTTAGTCACCCTGCAAGCCGCGATGACGGTCGTGGGAAATTGTACCTGCTGTGCCGCAGGCTGGTGGATTTGGCGTTCTACTCAAAAAACAGAATCATGATTTCTAAAGAAACATTATTTGCACTGTCATTGTTTCCCTATTTAGGATTCTTGTGGTTCTTGACGCGATCGCAAAAAACACCTCGTCTTGCATTAATTGGCTTCTACATGACCCTAGTATTTGTTGCAATTACCATTCCTGCGGCAATTTATGCCCAGGTGTATTACGGTAAGCAATTGGCAGATGTCGATTGGCTACATGGCAGCGCGGAATCTTTTCTTACTTTGTCGAATATTCTGATTGTGTTGGGATTTCGGCAAGCCGCGATCGAGAAGCCTTCGCAGAATTAACGCGCTTCAGCAGGCATTAATCCCAAAGTTGAAAGCAGGCGATCGCTATCAAAATAAGTCTCAATCATCTGACAAATACATTGAAATTTGATCGGTTCTTGCAGTCGCACTTCGCCAAAGGCACGTTCGATAATTTCAACCGTTGTCAGCGTATCCAAATCGACTGAGAGAATCGGAATTTCTAGATCTTCTGCGCGTGAAATGATTTCTTTTGTGGGCGGGATATGTCCGGTCAGAATAATACACTGAGTCGAAGTTTCCAGCGCGGCAAGCTGCAAGTCAGTCCGATCGCCCCCTGTCACTACTGCCATATTTTGACGAGCGCGGAAGTATTTCAAAGCAGAGTTCACGTTCATTGCCCCGATCGTCAAACTCTCGACCATGTGATCCAAGCGATCGCCACGACACAAAACCTCAGCCTTGAGTTGATGCACTAATTCCGCAACACTTACGCTTCTCAGCAGCGTATTGCTCGGCAACACACCAAAAACAGCAATTCCCTGCTTTTCTAAATACGGACGGAACGAAGTGTTAATCGAATCAATTTGATCCTTGGGCACATCATTGATCAAAACACCGATTAAACGATCGCCCAACTGTTCTTTAGCAGTCAGAATCGGATCTAACAACAACACCGAATGAAATCGCGCCACCAACATCACGGGCGCTTGGATCGCATCCGCAACTTGCAGCAGCGACAGATTAAATAATTTACCTTCGCTCAGGGTTCCAGGGCCTTCGAGAATGACCAAATCGCCGCCCTGGGTTTGCGATCGCTGAGCCAACCGTTGACCATAATCCTGGGTATCAGAACCGTTGAGACGCTTTTCTACAGTATCGGCATTCAGCACCAGCACCGGAGTTTGGAGCCGATCGTCACTCAGCCCGATCGTTTCCGCAACAAACTGAAGATCGCCATCGTTGTCTGCCATTTGGGTTTGCCCCCATCCCCCCCCTAGCGCCTTACCGTAAGCCAGATCTAGCCCTCGCGCTTTCAGTTGGTGAGCCAGTCCTAGAATCGCAGCAGATTTGCCACTATACGCTTCTAGCGAACCGATTAATAAATACTTAGCGGACTTTGGCACACTCCTACTCCGGTTAATTGATAAATCTAAAGAGCTGTCTCAGACTAAGAATTCTACCTTACTTATGTAGATGGGTTTTAACGCACATTAGCATTACAGAACATTATTATAGGAAACGCAAAATAAAGCGGCAAAGAAATAAGGGGGACGATCGCGTGCGATCGTCCCCCTCAAATCAGATTAATTCTAATCGTCGATGCGGAGTAGCTTGCGATAAAACGCTTGCGAAAAATCAGAAAGGCGGCTGCGCTTAAAGTTAAGAATGACTTCGATGAGGAAATCGACAAACTCAAAGTTTGCCATCATCACTTCATAGCTAAGATCTGCATTCCCCTCAAACTGAATGCGGCAGCGGCACAAATCCGCTGGCAGGGTCGAAACATTCCAAGTCGCAATAAACGGAATACTAGAACCGCCTTCGATTTTGCGCTCTCCTTCTAACGCGCCTCTTTGATAAAGACTGATCGCAAAGGGTAGAAGCTGCTTTTTGTTGACCTGCGGATAGTATGGCGTGTAAACACCGACTTGCTGTGCTGGTGCGGGCTGAAGTTTCTCGATGGACATAATCATCCTGTTTCGTCAATCCAAGTGAGCGGAGTCGCTTGAGTATCTTGCGGGCTTGCCTAGTGTTCCCCGGACTGACAGGAACTCCACAAAGCGCAAAATTTCTTCCATGGTGAAAAGCAACGCACACCGCTTTCGCGGCAGAAAGTTTGGGGAAGACGATCGCCATTCAGTGCGAATGTGTTTGTCGATCGTGCCGGTAATGGTTATAACGGTTGATATTTCCCGACCTCCTATCCTCGATACTAATCAGGAGAATCTCATGCGCTACAAACTTTTAGGACACAGCGGACTGCGGGTTTCTGAACTTTGCTTAGGCACGATGACATTTGGCGATGATTGGGGCTGGGGAGGGGCGTATGAAGAAAGCCGCAAGATGTTCGATACGTTTGCGGCAGCAGGCGGAAATTTTATTGATACCGCGAATCTATATACGAATGGTACCAGCGAGAAGTTTGTTGGAGAGTTTGTCAAGCCCGATCGCGAGAAATGGGTCGTTGCAACAAAATATTCGCTGAATGTGGGAAACGGGGGTGTGAATGCCGTCGGCAATCACCGGAAGAACATGGTGCAAGCTGTTGAAGCAAGCCTAAAGCGATTGAATCTGGAATACATTGATCTGCTTTGGTTACACGCTTGGGATCATACAACTCCGGTCGAAGAAGTGATGCGATCGTTTGATGATTTGGTACGTCAAGGGAAGACTCTTTACATCGGTATTTCTGATACGCCTGCCTGGATTATTTCGCAAGCCAATACGATCGCGCAGTTGCGCGGTTGGACACCGTTTATCGGCTTACAAATCGAATATTCACTGGTTGAACGGACACCGGAACGTGATTTACTGCCAATGGCGCGGGCGTTTGAGATTGGAGTCACTGCCTGGAGTCCCCTTGGTGCGGGAATTTTGACCGGAAAATACAACAAGCCCGACCCCGTGGATGGACGCTTAAGCAATCCGAATAGCTCAAGACCTGTGACCGAGAAACAGCTTGCGCTCGCGCAAACTGTGGTGGATATTGCCAGCGAAATTGATCGACTCCCGGCGCAAGTCGCGCTCAACTGGATACGGCAGCAACCAGGGGGAATCATTCCGATCGTTGGCTCACGTAAACTGGAGCAACTTCAGGAGAATCTCGCTTGTTTGGAATTTGAGCTAACGCCAGAACAGCTTCAGCGACTCAACGAAGCTAGCGCGATCGAGCTGGGATTCCCACATGATTTTCTGCAATCTGAAATGGTACAGAATTCTGCCTTTGGTGGCGTGATTGCTCAACTCGATCGCACTCGTTAATTTTATATAACTTGAGATTGGCACGATCGACACATACATCGATCGTGCAATGTGCTGCAATCGCGTAAAAGTGACACCGAATTAAACATAGAACGCGACAGATCATACTCAAAGTCCCCCGTTCTGGGGGATTTAGGGGGCGAGAATCTGTCGTATCCACAAATCAATTTGGTATGAATTTACGCTCAGGCGAACTGTCACACTCACGCTGGAATTTGCACAGTAATAACAAGAGCGGCACTTGATTGCGCTCTGTTGTCCGTTTCTTGTGCCCCTTAAAAGCCCTACGGAAACTCGAAGAGTTCATTGTTTCTCGTGCCTTCTTCCGATGGTTCAAGTGTCGCTTCTGTGCAGTGGTGTGATGGCTTCGCTCTGTTCTCATCTACAAATTAAGGGACTACCGACTATGACAAGCCCCCCTTTGAATAGCCCAATGCACGACCCACAGCCCTCAGACAACTCTGTATTAGTTAGTTCATCCGATCGTCAGCGCCACCGTCTCGATCGCATTGTTGCTGAGGTGCTAAACGGTGAGACAGACGATCTGCATCAGATTCTTCCATTCATTGCTTGGAAGCTGCGACAGTTTCATTTAGGCCATCAGTACGACCCCCGCGACATCTTTCTCGATGCCTATAACCGAGCGGTGAAAGCGATCGCCTTGCTCAGATCCTTGAGCTTGCAACACAGCACGAAGGATTGGACTTTGTGCTGAACGAGATTGACGATTGGTATCTTCGTGCCCCTGATCTCGATGCGATTTCTTCAAGCGAGCAGAGTGCAGCATAGGCAAGCATGAGTGGCTCTATGCTTGCCTATGCTGCGACGATATGCGTTGCTTTCTAGTCAGCCTGTATTGTCTGAGAATGATGCGGATCAAATCAGTGAAATTTTAGAACTAGCAGAAACAAATGATGGTTTGGCATTGTTACTCAGTCAAGTTGATCAGGCGTTACTTGAGTCTACAGACCTATTGAGCGGCGATGCCCAGAGTTTTTATGCAGATCAAACTTCACGTATTCTGGAATTTCTCATACCACCATCCGAAACAAGTTGCTCCAAGGAGTTACTGAATTTATTGTTAGACCAATGTGCCCGGTCTGATTCGTCGTTTGTTTTATCAATAGAAGATCCGCCTCTTCCGTGGGTGATTACGCCACTGATGTCTTACTCAAAGTCTCGTCCAACCATGCGGCAGAGAGCGGGATTTCTGATTGCTGCCCTTACTACAGGTGCAGCATTAATGACAAGAGTGGCGATCGTCAGTAGACAATGCTTTGCTTCAATCTTACAGATTTCGAGTTTGCCGTGGGAGACTGTAAAAACATCAACAATCAAGCTTTCACCTCCGGTCTATCCGAGTGCAAGCGCTAGATTGCAGCCATCAAGCAGTACAGAACGTCAGGCAACTGTAAGCAAAACTGCACTCCTCGATCGACAGCAATCCGAAGAAGACCAACAGTTCTCGATCGAGCAGGCACAACTTCAGGCAGAGCAACGCCAGCGAGAAGCAGAGCTAAAGCAGATTGTTGCGGAGAAGCAGAATCAATATCAAATTGCTCTTCTCCCAGTTTCAATTCCTGCGAGTCTGCTCTCATGTTACGCGCTAGGCGCAAGTACAGCCGCCGCAATTGCTTATCTTCGTGGATACGCTATCAACTCGCAGCAAGTCCGAACAATGATTTTGTTGTGTCTGCTTGGGGAATCAGCAAAAAGCGTTCTCCAAACTGCTGGAGTTCAAATCGGTAACAAAGCTTTCAAGAGCGTGATTAGTCAGATTCCTGGCAAAGTCTTGATTGGGATTAACAAAAAGATTGGATTCCGGCTCATTACAAAAGCAGACGAGAAAGGAGTCATCAATTTAATGAAGCTTGTTCCAATTGCTGGGGGTGTCGTCGGTGCAGGATTTGATGGATGGTTTGTAAACACTTGTGGGCAAACTGCGAAAGATATTTTCAAGCCTTAAGTCCTTGGCTTCTCAGCAACCAAAATCCGGTGTAAGTCATTCCTGAATCGTCAGGTTGAATTAACAGAAAATGTAATCGATCGCTCTCTTTTTTGCGCTGTTCAAATAGTTGGGCAGCGCTTCTCACTTCTGGATCTTCAAATGTTGTGACGATCCAGCGATCTACCTCTCCCGCATTTAAAATCAATCCATCCGGCGCACCTGCGATCGCGTCAAGCGACACGGGCTGACTTGCCTTTAACCATCGGGCTAACTGCATCGATCGTCGTCCCCCATCAATTACGACTCCCGGAATCGGAACTGTCGATGCAATGCCTAAATTAACGGGATACAGCGCTTCGGGCATTTCGACGATCGGAATGGTGCGATTGGCGATCGTATCAACTAAATCACCCGATCGTAGCGATGCAAATCGCCATTGTTCTCCCCACAAATTTTCGGGCAACGGCTGAGGAGGATTTCGCATAAACCGACAGAATGTAGAACGAACTCTATTCTATGAGATTTAGAGCGTAAGCAATCTTGGGGAGAGAAGTTCGATAGGTTGGTGAATTAATAGAACTATTCATCAAAACTTTGTCTGTTCGCTAAAATCTTCGCCGAATTACTATCAAAGACCAGTATCCGAACTTGTATCTTAATGAGGATTACGCTTTCAAGCAATTATCAAATTCCTTACTTGGCAGAAATACAGGGACTTCTTCTGCTTATAAGCAATTTTCTTTTCGCTAAAAGCAAGTTGATAAATTTTTTACGTTACCCAGTTTGGTTGTCTGGGTAATTTGGAAGTATTGCTCCCCTATCAACTCAAATGTACCGTCTCACACTTAGAGAATTTTCTATGACAACAACTCACTCTAAGAAAGAAAAGTCAACTTCTAAACAGAAAAAAAGTTCAGACGCAGCTAAGTCAAGCCTGAATGAGCTTATCCAAAACGAAATAGCTCGTATCGTTGAGCTACAGGGGATTGATTCGATTGTTCTTGAAGAATTTGCTCAGTTTGTAGTTGAGAATTGCAAGAAGAAATTACCTAAGAAACCATCTAAAAAGTCTTTAACTCTCACTCAACTTAAGCTTGCTGTCTACCAGCACTTCAATGTTGCAGATACTAGCACCTTGAAGAAATCGGGTGCGTTCCAGATGGCAACAAATGGCATGGAAAAATTAGAGCTTGGTAAAAAGGAAGGCTGGGAGATTCTGTACCGCAAGTTTATCGGAGTTTTACCTGAAGAGGAAAACGAGACAGGATACGGTTGTGTCAATGGCATTAACATCTTCAAATACGATTTGCCCTGGAGAGCATTTGGACTTAATTCCCAAACCGCTTCTACTGATGATGTGAAATCTGCATATCGAGAATTAAGCAAAATCTATCATCCAGACATTCCTGAAACTGGAAATGCTGAAGTTTTCAGTCGTTTGACAATCTTTTACAAAAGCTTAACTGAGAGGTTCTAGAGATGGCAGAGATTTACATCGCATCTAAGGAACTGATCAAAACTCTGAAGATTAGTTCTCAAGAATTGATTGCAATCGAACAATTTTTCGATGCAGTTCCAGACGATGAATGGGAGCTAGTTAAAAACAAAGACTACAGAGTTGTGAACGGAAACGGATTACGCGAGTACACAACATCTGGGGCATACACGATCGCTCGTTACTTAGAAGCAACTCGCAAGCCTGGTTTTTGGGATCTCATCAAAGAATGGTTTCTACATACGAAGCGAGAAATCCGTAGAGCATTCATCAAGAAGAAAATTCTTGATAACTGTTCTTCGCTAATCAAACGAAACAATCGCTTCTTCATTTCAAAATCTGATGCTGTTACTATATTTGGTACCAGATCAGACTACTTGAGCAAAATGGCTGAAGCTGCACAACGAAGTGACAGACCAATGCTGAAGGGTGAAGACTTTGACGATTTCATTGATGAAGGTGGGTTGCATTATTCATTATCCGGTGTCTTCAAGCTGGCTCAAACTTTAGAAGCATCATTAACACAGAAGAACCGTCGTGAGTGGTGTAAAGATGTAGGCGAAGTTATTCAGCCACAAGTTAAAGACATTGTTGACCAGATTCTGGAACGCGAAAAAGGTATCCAGAAGGCGAAGGACAAAGCAAAGCGACGAGATGGTAAGACTTGCAAAGTTACAGGAAAAAGACCGGACAAAGTTGACAATCTCCAATTAGCTGCACATCACTTGTACTCGTGCAATGCATATCCCTATCTTGCAGATGTCGAAAACAATCTAATTACGCTTACCCTTGAGGTGCATGATCAATTCCATACGTTTATGGGAGGAACAAATAAGGCTTGTACAATTGATGATTTCATTAAATTCGTACATCAATACTATCCAAGCAACTCTAAGGTTGTGATCTGGCTAGAGAAGCAGAAGCAAATTCTTGGTAATCCTCAACCTGTAGATGCGCGAAAGCCCCATGTCTTGTATCTTCCTGTCAGCAAAGTGTCATAATTTTTGGTGGAGCCTATTCCAGAGAAATCCGCTCAACTCCTAAAAATTTGGAATTGAGCGGATCAAAATTCAGAGACGATCGACTAACTTTGCGGCACTTTCGCCAACGTGAGCGGCACATTTGCCTGAATGCCCGGAGCATACACCTGCGCCACATAATCCGCGATCATGCGGTGGGTATTAAACGCTGGGCAGTTCGTCTTAATCGATCCCTTCATCATCTGAATCCAACCGTGTGGAATGCCGTTCTCATCCTGGTCATAGTAGAGCGGCACGATCTGGTTTTCCAGCAGGTCGTACAGCGAATCAGAATCGATCTTGTCTTGAAGGGCTTGATCGCTGGTGTGAGCATCTTCACCGATCGCCCAACCATTCAGCGCTTTGCCATTCCCATCGGTTTTGTAGCCTTCACACCACCAGCCATCAAGAACGCTGCAATTGAGACCCCCATTAAAGCAGACCTTTTGACCACTGGTTCCAGATGCTTCTAAAGGACGACGGGGGTTATTCAGCCACACATCGACCCCTTGAACGAGCTTACGAGCGGTGTGCATATCGTAGTCTTCGATAAAGGCAACACGATCGCCCACATGCGGATTGGTTTTACACCATTCCATAATACGCTGAATAATCCGCTTACCTTCTTCGTCAGCAGGGTGAGCCTTACCGGAGAAGATGATTTGGACAGGACGCTCATCATTGCTGAAGATTTTCAGTGCTTTTTCAGCATTTCTTAGTAGCAAATCGCCACGCTTGTAGGGGCTGAATCGGCGGGCAAAGCCGATCGTCAGAATTTTTGGATCAAGTAGATGATCGGTCGCTTCGATCAAGCTCCAATCTTCCCCACGATTTTGTCGTGCAGTCTTCACCTTTTGGCGGGTGTGAGCCACTAAGCGTTCTTTGAGAATTTGGTGCCGCCACCAAATTTCCTCATCCGGTGCATTGTCGATCTTCGCCCAAGTTTGGGGGTCAAGCACTTTGGTTGTCCAGTCTTCACCCAGATACTTGCGGTACAGATCCGCCATCATCGCAGAAGTCCAGGTGCCAGCATGAACGCCATTGGTGATATAGCCGATCGGTACATTGTCTTCGCTCTTTTCGGGATAGAGAACGGTCCACATTTTGCGCGAGACTTCTCCGTGGAGTTCGCTGACCCCATTTGCTGATCGACACAGCCGCAACGCTAAAACTGTCATTCCAAACGGTTCCCAGGGATCACCCAATCGACGTGCGCCCAGTGCAAGAAACTGTTCGCGAGACAATCCCAATTGTCCCCAGTATGTTGCAAAGAACGAATCCATCAAGTCGGCTGAGAACACATCATGTCCGGCAGGAACTGGGGTATGAGTGGTAAACACACAGCGATCGCGCACTGATTTCTCAATGTCGTAGAACGATTTGCCTGTTTTCTCGATTTCTTGCCGACAGACTTCGAGCAGACAGAATGCGGCGTGTCCTTCGTTCAGGTGATAAACAGAGGGTTCAATTCCGACAGTTTTGAGTGCCCGAACGCCACCAATTCCCAAAATCACTTCTTGAGCAATCCGGGTTTCCTGGTTGCCGCCGTACAAGTGACCTGTGAGCCAGCGATCGATCGGATCATTGTCTTCGCGATCGGTATCCATCAGGAATAAGCTGACTCGTCCGACTTGAGCCTTCCAGACTTGCACTTTGACATTCCGATGCCGCACCAGCACTTCAAACACTAAAGGCTGCCCGGTTGCATCGGTCAACAATTGCAGCGGCAACCGCTCGAACGGATTGTTGATGTAATAGTCTTCTTGCCAGCCACTTTGATTTAGGCGCTGACGGAAATAGCCTTGGCGGTAGAGCAAACCCACCGCGACCAAAGGAACACCCAAATCTGAAGCAGACTTCAAGTGATCCCCAGCCAGAATTCCTAAACCACCCGAATAGATTTGCAGCGATTCGTGCAGACCGAACTCCGCACAGAAATACGCGATCGGATGCTCTGGTGTAATCTGAGGGGCAACGCGGCTCGACCAAGTATCGGTTGAATTGACGTACTGAGTGAACTGTTCTGACAATGCCTTGAGCCGACTCATGTAGCTCGGTTCAGAAGCCAGTTGGGTCAAACGATCGTAGCTAATAGTTTCAAGTAGTGCGACCGGATTATGTCCGCAGCGTTCCCATTCATCGGGATTGATCGACTGAAACAGCGAAATCATATCCGGTGTCCAACACCACCAATAGTTATGTGCAATCTCAGCCAGCGGCTTCAAGGCTTGGGGTAAACGTGCACTCAGTCTGTCAGCCGGATTGACAGTCGAAATATAGGTCATAGGTTGGAGATCTCTTTGCTTTCTTAAACGATGGAACTCTGAATCGTTGGAAATGTGTCTTGCAGCTTGTCTGATTTCCAAAAATTCCGAATCCGCAAATGGACAGAGCGTAGCCGAACGTTTAAACCGCGATCGATAGATTCGGATTTTAGCTCGTTTCACTTTAGTCCTGTTCTATCGATTTCTAGCACTGTTTAACGATCGACAAGGCAGAATTACAGATTGTCTTCAGGCTCGGCTGAAGGTTGCGGGGGTTGACGTTCTAGATACAAATCGATAAAGTCTTCGGCTGCGGTGCTGTTAATCTGCCGCAAGGCTTTGATCATGTGTGTGACGGCTTCGGCAAGGGGATCGCTAATCTCATTTACCCATTGATGCACGGTCGATCGGTTGATTCCCATTGTCACAGCCAGACGGTTTTGGCTGATCCCATAGGTGGAGAGTACCTGTTTGAGTGCCTTTCCTGCTTTTCCCATGTCGAAATTTTGGCAAAGCTAATAAGGTTCGTAAAGGGTCGTAGATCGCAACATGCGTGATTCACTTAGCTTAGCTGATGGGATTGTTACAACGTTCTATTCCACGATCGCTGTAATTAATCGTTGCAAGTTAAAGACAAAGCCCAGCGATCGCGGCAATTCTACTCCTTCTAACTTCAATGTTAGAAAGGCTGCCAATGCGATTTGTTAACTTTTCAAACGACTAATTTACTCCGATTTGCGGAAAGTCGCTCGATAAATCGGGTCGCCAAATGACGTGACCATTAGCTCACGCTCGGTTGGGATCGGGAGTGGATTGTCGGGCAACCAGTCTGAATCTTCCCGCACAAATCGAGGCGATTCAGCAAAGCGATCGACCATCTTCTTCGCCACATCCAGAATGTCGGATTGCAGAAAGACGATCGCCCCCGGATTCATAAACTCTGCCAGCATTGCTACTATTTCTGGCTGCACAACTCGCCGCTTTTGGTGTTTGCGCTTAAACCAGGGATCAGGAAACTGAATGCTCACTCGCGCTAGAGTGCCCGGTTGCAACGAGGCCAAAATTGGCTGTAGCGAGTTGCTGACATTGCAGAAAATGTAATGCAAATTCTTTAGGCCTGCTTCGTTCCGCCATTCCAGCGCCTGATCGACGATCGGTTCTCGAATCTCTAAGCCCAAATAATTCCACTCTGGATCGGCTTGCGCCATCTTCAACAAAAAGATCCCCCGACCGCAACCAATATCTAAGTGCAACGGGAGGGATGGATCAGCAAATACCTGATTCCAGTCCGGCGGAGCCGTGGGAGTTTGATATTTTCGGCTCAGCGGATTAACGTGTTCTCGAACTCGAACGATCGCCACAAAACTTATTCCTTCTCTCGACAAATTCCAAAAACGGAGGTGTAGCCGTGCAGAAACGTACTGCCACCCACAGGCCCAATTTCACCATTGCAGAAAAAGCCCGCGATCGGCAAATCTTCCAAATATTCATTCACCAATTGCGAATCAAAATTTGGCTCTCCATACAGTCCTTCGCCCCGCCCCAGGCAAGAAAACATCAGCGCCCCGATCGGAGACGGATTCGCTTGACTCGCCTGCACATATCGCCGTAGCAATAGATCTAAATCTTCCGCAGAAGTTTCTGCATCTCTAAGGTGAAATTGAATGCGCTGTCCCGGACGAATCAAATCGCCGATCGCGATTGCCCCGACTCGCGGATCAACCCCCAACAAATTCCGAATTAAGAAATCGCCTGGCTCCAAAGTCTGCTTAAATCCGTTCTGCGCCACCCCAATGAAGATGTGATTCTGCTGTGCTAAGAGTCGATCGTCTTCGCTCAAGCCTTGAACCAGCTCTTGTAGCTGCTCTAAGGGAGAGAGCTTCACGGCACAGCTATCGGAGGGTAAACCGGAGCCATCATCTTCCTGCATCGCCAGCAAGATGTTTCGCTCTCCCTCCATAACCCAGTACGGCTGACCAATGGGACGACAGCCTTGAGCCACGATCGTATCGAGAACGATATTCCCGCTCAGCGCCACTCCCACCGCTCCTTCTCGGTAGAAGCGATCGTCACAAAATAGCCCAGTCGCGCCGCCGCCTAGCATCCCAGAGCTTGCCAGTCCTCCAACTTTCGCCGCTCCTGGATAGGCAAAATCTAAGCCTTGTAGCAAATCATTAATTCGAGGCAGATCGGCTAATAAAACAAAATTTGGCGAGTCTGAGGGCGCAACTCCGATTAAATCTGTCCAGGTATTCGGCGCACTGTCTAAATCGGGCAGGTCGCTTGCAGAGACGTAAAACGGAGCGACTTTCACATCTGGCAAATGCGCCAACACTAGACTTAGTGCAGGTTCCTCTTCGACTTCTCGCACCTTGCCTCGTGGGGTCATGCCCACAATTCCGCCACCGCTACACCCGACGATCGATACCCCCGGAAGCTTGTCCCGCAGCAACGGCAACAATCGAGAATACTCGCTCGCAAACGCCGATGAGATGAACACAAACCCCAGATCCGGCGAAGCTTGCAGCGTCGTTTGCGCCTGCGTCACCACTTCCTCGACCGCTGCTTCTAGAAATGGACGAGTTGAAAGCGCACTTGCCCACCGCATTGAATTTAAGGGTTCTGTCATGTGCGATCGCTCCTGTGTATAGACTCGAAAGAAACTTCGCAGTAGATCCAGTGTAGAACACGGTTGTAGATCCGAAGAAAGAGGGATCGGAAGACCGCACCTGCGGTAGAGTCGCCAGAATCGTTCGTCACCGATTAATATAGATATACAAAAACTGAGTCAGCACTCTCTGGACTGTCTTCCAGCTAGCAGAATTAAATAGGATTAATGTCCTAAGCTGATATGTTGGTAGTTCTGTCGGTCTTCGTGTTTAGCCCAGACAGACGATCGGTTCTACTCTCTCGCACAGAACTCTGTTTTGAAAATTAAGGACGAATCCTATGGCAATGAGCGATATTCAAAAGCAAATTGAAGTCGAGCGTGACAATGCTCGCAAAGCCTGTGATGTTAGCGGATCGAATTCGGGCGAATGTGCTGCGGCATGGGATGCCGTGGAAGAGTTGCAGGCAGAAGCGGCTCACCAACGCCAAAGCGTGAAGCCGAAAAACTCGCTTGAACAATATTGTGATGACAACCCCGACGCGTTAGAGTGCCGCGTTTACGACGAGTAAGCATTGAAAACGCCTCATTTTTAGTGTAAAAGCAAGCAGCGATCGTTGCTTGCTTTTTTGTGTCATAACGGAGATTACCCCTGATTCCCGGTTCCCTGCAATGTACGAGAAATTAGACCAGTTAAAAGGCTTATTTGTAGACCTCGATCGTGCCTTAATCGCTTATTCCGGCGGGATTGATAGCACCTTAGTCGCGAAGGTTGCGTTTGATGTGTTGGGAAATCGGGCAGTGGCGGTGACAGCTGAATCGCCCTCGCTGCTGCCCGAAGATCTCGAAGATGCCAAAATTCAGGCGGCTGAGATTGGAATTGTTCACAAGGTCGTGCAGACGCATGAACTGGATAACCCGAACTATGCCTCGAATCCGGTGAATCGCTGTTATTTCTGCAAGAGTGAATTGCACGATACGCTCAAACCACTGGCTCAGGCGTGGGGTTATCCGTATGTGATTGATGGCGTGAATGCCGATGATTTGCACGATTATCGACCGGGAATTCAAGCGGCAAAAGAGCGGGGAGCACGATCGCCGTTAGCCGAGATTGGGATTACCAAAGCGGAGGTGCGAGCGATCGCGAAGCATTTAGGGTTGCCGTATTGGGATAAACCTGCTCAGCCTTGTTTGAGTTCGCGCTTTCCGTATGGCGAAGAGATTACGATCGCGAAACTTCAGCGAGTCGGACGGGCTGAAGTGTATTTGAGAAAGCTCGGTTGGCAGAACATTCGAGTGCGATCGGAGGGTGACACAGCTCGAATTGAAGTGCTGCCGGAACAGGTAAAAGAGTTTGTGATTCAGACCGATTTGCCGAAACTCACCGAAGCATTTCAGTCTTATGGATTCCTCTATGTGACGCTGGATTTAGAGGGCTACCGGAGCGGCAAATTAAATCAAGTGCTGCAATTCAAGTCGGTTTGAGGAGCGATCGCCATTGCTAATGCAGGAAGTGGGCGATCGAGGTCAGTCATAAAAATACTCAACGATCAGCCATAAATACTCAACCGTGAGCCTTGATCGCTCGACGATGACTCATAATGACTCAACGCTGAGTGATAAATACTCGCTCGTGAGCCATCAACACTCAACGACGAGCCATCAACACTCAACGACGAGTCATAAATACTCAACGACGAGTCATAAATACTCGACGACGAGCTATAAACACTCAACCGTGAGCCATAAATACTCAACGTTGAGTCATAAATACTCAACGTTGACAAAGCGATCGTGCTTCAACACCACCGTGACTCTTTCTCTAAACTCATCGCAAATTAACGCGATCGCGCCTGCACCCATTTCACAACCGATCGCACCGATTCGGGCATATTCGTTTCACTCATCTCGATCGAATGCGTCCGCCCTTCCATCTCGACCGTCAGTACATACCCAAATCGATCGGGCTGCGGAAAGGCTTCCACGACCGAGATTAACTGAAAGAAATTAGCGGATTGAACCATCTCTTCCAACTCTTTGGCTTCGGATGGGGAGAGATTCTGAGTGTCGATCGTTTTTGTGATCATCAATCCCGCAAAGCCTCCACTTTGTTCAAGCGTGACACGCATCAATCTCTCCCCCTTTCTTTAATTAGCTAACACCAACTGTTTTCCAGGCGTTCTGAACCGCTTTTTGTTCAGCACTGTTTGCACCGTATAGCTCAGCCGCGATCGTCGAAGTGACTCGCGCAGCACTGCGGAAATTAGACGAGGGGCGTAACCGTTCTGTAAGTGCGATGTACCAGATCTTTCCGGCTTTCTCCCACGCGTAACCACCGATCGCTGTTGCAGTCAAATAGAACGCTCGATTGGGAATGCCGGAATTGATATGCACACCCCCGTTATCCGCTCTGCCTGTGTAGATCTTACTCATGTCCCCAGGTTGCGGATCTTTTCCCAGTACCGGATCGTCGTAAGCGGTTCCAGGAGCTTTCATTGATCGCAGCGCAACTCCATTCACTTTAGAAGTCAGCAAGCCTTCGCCGATTAACCAGTCTGCCTGATCAGCCGTCTGATTCAAAACTCTCTGTTTAATCAAACTGCCAAACACATCCGAGAAAGACTCGTTCAACGCGCCCGATTGTCCTCTGTAGATCAATGCGGCTTCGCTTTGGGTCACACCATGCGTCAGTTCATGCCCAATTACATCGATCGAAATCGTAAACCGATTAAAAAGTTCACCATCTCCATCGCCGTAAACCATCTGGCTGCCGTTCCAGAAGGCGTTATTGTATTGCTCTCCATAATGAACCGTAGAATCTAAGCGCATTCCAAAACCATCGATCGAGTTTCGCTGGAAGATTTCCTCAAAGAAATCGTAAGTCGCTCCTGATCCGTCATACGCTTCATTCACGGCAACATCCTCGACTGCTGCCGCACCTTCACCGCGCACAATTTTCCCCGGCAAGTCGGTATCGTTTTCTGCGGTGTAAATCGTGCGACGTTTTTCGTTAGCGGCAGCCATGAAATGAACGGCTCCCACGGCTTCTCGTCGTCCTCGAAACTGCTCTGAAGCCCGCAAATTCTGTAATGCCCACTCACGCTGAGCTTCGTTGCCGTTAACGATAATGCGATCGGTGACATGCGGCGGCACAATATGACAAATCGGGCAAAAATCCTTGCGATTGGGACGACAATGGCTTTGACGACGGGCTTTTTTCATAGGTCGCTCCGGTGATGACAGACTGAATTGTCTTTCTGGTGACAGTTCATCTATCAGCCTATAAACGAGTTCGTTCTTACCCACGGTTTCTTTAGAAATTGTTGGGAAAGGTGTGAGCCAAGTGCGCTTAAATTCTAAACTCTGCTGCGATCTCTATCTTTAGTCAGACGCACCTTGTTTCTAAATCTCGAAAAACAGAACGATCGTTGATTCCTGCAAAGCATCAAAAGCCTCGTGCACAATTGCAATGTTCAAGTTAATGATGCAATTTGTTACAAAACTTATAGTGCTTCTCAGAAAAACAATTCCCGTCTTTTATGATGAGAAAGCACTAAACACGATCGGCTTCGTCACACTTTTTAATAATTCAAGTGTAAGAACCCGAAACGTTTTAATCTAAGAATGAACTGGTTGACCCTGGGCAAATCGTTTAACAGTGCGAAGGCTGATGCGCCTCGGTGCGCTTTGGTTCTCAAGAAATAACGTGCCAGGTGACGCTCTGGTCAGATTTAACACAGTAACGATCCGTAAATGGGAGCTTTAGAATCCAATGAGTGTTAAGGCAAGTGGTGGAAGCTCGGTTGCACGCCCGCAACTATACCAAACCGTACCAGTTGCTACGATTTCACAGGCAGAGCAACAAGACCGCTTTTTGGGGCGGGGCGAACTCGATGAACTCGTGCAGTATTTCAAATCCGGACAAAAACGTCTGGAAATCGCTGAAATCCTGACGCGAAACTCAGAACTAATCGTCTCTCGATCGGCAAACCGCATCTTTACCGGCGGCTCACCGATGGCATTCCTCGAAAAGCCCGCTGAAGAACCTGTGAAAACGGTAGCAGGCACAACGCTGAATACCGAAGAAGGAATGAAACTGGGTACGGTCACTTATGCGGAAGGCTCCGGTGGCGGATTGTTCGGCGGCATTCGGAACTTCTTCTTAACTCCGAGCGCGGGTGCAGTTCCTCCCGGTTTTCGTCCGATTAACGTCGCTCGCTATGGTCCAAGCAACATGGCGAAGTCGTTACGCGACTTAAGCTGGTTCCTACGCTATACGACTTATGCGATCGTCGCCGGAGATCCAAACATTATCTCGGTGAATACTCGCGGCTTGCGCGAGATCATCGAACGCGCCTGCTCGACCGATGCCACGATCGTCGCATTGCAAGAGATGAAAGTTGCCGCGAGTAACTACTTCCGCAACGATGCCGACGCGAAAACGATCGTCGATCAATACTTCGATGTGCTGATCACCGAGTTCAAAGCGCCGACTCCTTCGGATAAAGTGCGTCAGCGTCCCTCGGGAGATCTTCAAGGTCTGCAACTGCCGCAAATCTACTTCAACGCCGCAGAACGCCGTCCGAAGTTCGCGATGAAGCCGGGACTATCAAGCAGCGAAAAGAACGATGTCGTGAAAGCTGCTTATCGTCAAGTCTTTGAACGCGACATTACCCGCGCTTACTCACTAGGGATTTCGGATCTCGAATCCAAAGTGAAAAACGGCGATATTTCGATGAAGGAATTCATTCGCCGCTTAGCAAAATCGCCTCTGTACCGCAAAAATTTCTTTGAACCGTATATTAATAGCCGCGCTTTAGAATTGGCATTCCGTCATATTCTTGGTCGCGGGCCTTCTTCGCGCGAAGAAGTGCAGAAATATTTCTCGATCGTCTCGGCTGGAGGTCTAAACGCCCTCGTCGATGCGCTCGTCGATTCCAAAGAATACAGCGACTACTTCGGCGAAGAAACCGTTCCGTATCTGCGCGGTTTAGGTCAAGAAGCCCAAGAATGCCGCAACTGGGGGCCACAACAAGACCTGTTTAACTACAGTGCGCCCTTCCGCAAAGTTCCGCAGTTCCTCACGACCTTTGCTTCTTACGACCAACCGCTACCGGATCAGCATCCTTATGGTTCTGGAAACGATCCACTGGAAATTCAATTCGGTGCAATCTTCCCGAAAGAAACCAAGAACCCCAGCGCCAGCCCTGCTCCGTTCGGCAAGGATACTCGTCGGATTCTGATCAATCGCGGCCCTGGCATCAACAACCAAGTGAGCAATCCGAGTGCGCGTGGCGCTACTCCCGGATCTCTCGGTCCGAAAGTCTTCAAATACGACCAAAGCCCAAGCTTTACTGGGTCGTTTGGCAAGAAGTCCACAGGATCTAAAGGTGTCAGCACCAAGTTCTCAGAAAGCTCGACCCAAGCGGTGATCAAAGCGGCATATCTGCAAGTCTTCGGTCGCGATGTCTACGAAGGACAACGGCTCAAAGTTGACGAAATCAAGCTGGAAAACGGCGAAATTACTGTCAAAGAGTTCGTGCGTCGTCTGGCAAAATCGCCCCTGTTCCGCAGCTTGTACTGGGAAAAACTGTATGTGACGAAAGCGATCGAATACATCCACCGTCGCTTACTGGGTCGTCCGACTTACGGTCGTCAAGAAATCAACAAATACTTTGATCTCTGCTCGAAGAAAGGCGTTTTCGCCGTCATCGACGCAATTCTTGACACCGAAGAGTACAACAAAACCTTTGGAGAAGATACCGTTCCGTATGAGCGCTATCTCACTCCTGCGGGTCTGTCATCCAGAACCGTTCGTGTAGGTTCGATCCAAGACAAAGGCACGAAGGTCACGAAGGAAGAGACTCCTCGCTTCGTCGAGTTGGGCACAGCAAGCGGAATTCGGACTCAGCCTGATATTGATTTCCGAATCAATCAAGGAGTTAGCAAGAAGCGCGAACAAACCAAAGTGTTCAAGCTGACGCAACTCAACGACAAGACGAATCTCAAGACCGTAATTGGTGCTGCTTACCGTCAAGTGTTTGAGCGTGATATTGCTCCTTATGTGGCGCAAAACGAATTCTCTGCACTCGAAAGTAAGCTCGGCAATGGTGAAATCAACCTGAAAGAATTCATCATTGGTTTAGGGATCTCCAGCTTGTACATCAAAGAGTTCTACACGCCCTACCCGAACACGAAAGTGATCGAACTGGGAACGAAACACTTCTTAGGACGTGCCCCACTGGATCAAGCTGAAATTCGCAAATACAACAAGATTCTTGCAGCTCAGGGCTTGAAAGCATTTGTGACCGAGATGGTGAACAGTGCGGAATACGCTGAAGCATTCGGTGAAGACGTGGTTCCTTACAACCGCTTCTTAACCCTGCCTGCGGCGAACTTCCCGAACTCTCAAACCCTGTACAACAAGCTCACCAAGCAAAACAATAAGCTAGAGGTTCCGAGCTTCTCGCCTGCACGATCGCGCATGGATGTGGCACAAATGCCGCTGACCGCAGCCGCGATCGCAGACCTCGCCATCCAAGAGCGCAAGCCTGATGGTAGCCAGCCCCGATTTATTCAACTTGGCAAATCCTACACCAACGGTGAGGGTCAGTCAGTTGAAGAAGGAGTCGGAACCAGCCGCCGTAAACCTGCTCGCATCTATCGGATGAATCCGGGCATGACGCAGGGTGAAAGCGAACTGGTAATCAATGCCATCTACGTGCAAGTGATGGATGTGTTCAGCGGACAAGTGCCGAGCCAGTTTAGACGCTCTGACCTTGAAAGTAAACTTCGCAACAGTGAAATCTCTGTGCGTGAGTTCGTCAAGTCTTTGGCAAGCTCAGACATCTATGTCCGTCGCTTCTATGCCCCGTACCCGAATACGAAAGTGATTGAATTCTTGTTCCGTCACTTGCTGGGTCGTGCGCCCGCAACTCAAGGCGAAATCCGCGAGTACAACAAGATCCTGGCGGATCAAGGCTTGAAAGGTGCGGTTGAGGCAATGGTCAATAGTGCAGAATACACGCGCTACTTTGGCGAAGATGTGGTTCCGTACAAGCGCTTCCCCTCGCTGCCTGCTGGAAACTACCTCGGTAGTGTGAAAGCAGATGCAGACTTGGTGAAACAGTCGTGGTCGGATCTGTCGCCCTCGTATGTGACGGGTCGCCTCAGCTAAGTTGATTTGATTGAATGAAAGCAGCCCTCGATCGCATACTCAGCGATCGAGGGCTGCTTTTATAATTGAGAAACCTTTGTAGAGTTGCGATTATGCCAATTCCAGAGGTTCAAGCCAGCGTAAAATATGTCACGAATGCAGCAGGCGAAAAAACTGACGTGCTAATTCCGGTTGAACTTTGGAAAGAACTGATCAAGCTCCTGCAATTAGAGGAAAGTGGGCTTGATGCGATCGACGAAAACGATGCAAGCGGACAGATTTTAGCTGACCTACAAGAAGCCATTCTTCAAGGAAGAGCGGGAGAGACGTTCCCAATTTCAAAGTTATGGGACGGGATTGATATCTAACGCTGTAATTCGTGAAGCTTGTGTTAGATAAAAAGCTATCTCAAATACTTGACGTAAACTCGATCGCACCGCAAAGTCTCAACTCCGGTACTCGGTTCATATCCATTACGTTCATACAGTTGAACCGCTTCTTTCAAAACGCTGGCAGTCTCTATCCAAATTTGGTCAAATTCTTTTTTAGCGATCGCACTTTCCAATTCAGTTAATAAGAACTTTCCTAACCCAACGCCTCGTGCTTCGGGCAATAGATACATCTTGCGAATCTCGACTGCATTCTGACCGCGTGAAATTGGATAGTAAGCTCCGGTTCCAACCAATTTGTTGTCTCGCTCAATCACCCAAAATTCACCGTTCTGTTTCTGATAGAAATTCTCAACTTCTAATACATCGCGATCGGCTCCCTCTGGTTCTTGCGTCAGGCCATATTCTGCCAACACAGAACCAATCAGATTGAATGCGTTGATTCGATCCGAGGATTGCCAATGCCGAACGAGAAAGTCTTGATACTGCATCAACTATGGATTCTAGGTTGAGGATGTAATGTTGATAGAATCTCGCTTTCGATCGCGCCTAATTCCTCTAATCGTTGTGTAATCTGCGACCGCTCAAAATAAGTATCTGCTAATGTCCAATACACGCCATAGTGTCGCGCTTCTGATGCCATCAATGCACGATAGAATTTTGCCAGTTCTTGATCCCCGCAATGTTGCGCCAACAATCCTAAGCGCTCATGACTCCGAGCCTCGATCAGTCCTGACACCAGCAGCGAATCTAACAGCCGATCGGGTTCTTCGCGGCGAATCTGTTTATTCAAACTAGCACCATAAGGCGGTGGGGCAAGTGGCGCAAGAGGGATAGCGCGACGCTCCAAAATTTGGTTTACTTGCTCAAAGTGTTCTAGCTCTTCTTGGGCGATCGCGGTTAACATCCGTACTAATTTCGCACTAGAAGGATAACGGAACATGAGATTTAATGCGACTCCTGCGGCTTTTCGCTCACAGTGAGAATGGTCGAGCAAAATTGTGTCCAAGCTTGCGATCGCTTGATGAATCCAAGCTTCAGAAGTTGGCTGCTGTAAAAAGCGAATCGTCGGAAAAGAAGAAACCACGGAACCCTCATGATTTGGTTAGTATTTGCAATTTTAACGGCTTTTTTTGAGTCTTTGAAGGATGTTTCCAGCAAACACAGTCTCAGAAATCTGGATGCTTATATTGTTGCTTGGGTTGCAAATATCTTTGCTGTTATCTTTTTAGTTCCACTATTGTTGCTAACCGGAATTCCCAAGATTGATCCTCAGTTTTGGATAGCCTTGTTAATCGGGGGTAGCTTGAATGTCATTTCCTTTGCCCTCTACATTCGCGCCCTTCAAATTGCAGATTTATCACTGACAGTTCCCTTAGTAACATTGACCCCCCTGTTTCTCTTAGTTACATCGCCGTTGATCGTGCAGGAAAGTTCGACTTCTGCAGATGCGATCGGTATCTTGCTGATTGTTGTTGGCTCATATGTTCTAAACTTACGTGAACGCCGGAATGGTTACTTTGCACCCTTGAGAGCTTTGTTTCGTAATCGAGGTAGCCGCTTTATGTTAATGGTTGCTTTTATCTGGAGCATTACTGCTAACTTCGATAAAGTGGGCGTAGTACATTCTTCGCCATTGTTCTGGTCAGCTGCTTTGTATGGTTATTTAGCAGTGGGAATGTTCCCGATCGCATGGTTTAACTCACGTCGTAAGTTCAATCAAATTCTGCCTAACCTGAAACCATTGATGGTGATTGGATTGTTTCATGCGATCGCCATTACCTTTCAGATGATTGCAGTAACCTACACTTTGGTAACACAAGTCATTGCAGTTAAACGTATGAGTGCTCTAATCAGTGTATTGTTCGGGCATTTTCTGTTTCACGAAAGAGGATTACGAGAACGTCTGACCGGAGCCGCAATCATGGTGTTTGGAGTAATCGTTATCACTTTATTCTAATCCCTCTACATTCATTGAATCTTTTGCGGATTGTCTCTGATAGTATTCGCACTTAGAGAAATTACAGATTTTTAAGTATCTTCTGAAAAATTGATACACAAGGCATGATCATCAAAGTTTCTCATGCAAGCGCTTCATGATTCGTCGATTATCCTCGCTTCCTGGTAGCATTTCAGTTACTGCAACCTGTGCACTATTTACTTGTGCAATGATCTTTCCCCAAGTCTCGACGACTCCACAAGCACCGCATCACACTATGGCGATCGCCCAGTCTGAACGTCCTCGAATTGCCCGCCCAATTTCATTTATCGAAGGCACGATCAAAGGTGTCCCAATTCGACTTGCAACGATCGATCTGAATGATCCCAAAACTTTTATCAGCATTGGACTTGCAAACCAAGCAAGTCAAGCGAATAGTGCACGATCGACTCGTGGAGACGAAGCTTTTCAAGCAATGGTACGCCGTAGCAAAGCTGCGCTAACTATCAATGGAACATTCTTCAGCATGGATGACCAGAAGCGCGTGATGGGAAACATGGTTGCAGGCGGGCGCTTCTTGAAGTTCAGCCCTTGGGAGAACTATGGCACAACATTAGGCATTCGTCGCGGTAATCGTCCTGAGATGATCACAGCCCGCACTGAAGGTAAACCGCACTGGAATCAACACTGGTTCTCGCTCACTGCTGGCCCTCGATTGCTTAAACAAGGCGAGATATCTATCAATCCTCAGCAAGAGGGCTTTAGCGATCCGGCTGTTTCTGGTGTGGCAGTACGATCGGCGATTGGCTTTCCCAAAAACGCGAATCGCCTCTATTTCGTCACATTCCACCAGCCTATTACACTGGAAAAAGAAGCAGTAATTATGCGATCAATTGGTGCTTACGAAGCGATGAATCTCGATGGTGGAACTTCGGTTGCATTAGCAGTTGGCGATCGGATTGTGCAATCTCCGGGACGTGAGCTAACCAATGTGATTACGGTGTATGATTCGCGCTTTTCTGCACCAGAGGGATTGAAGCGATCGTGGTACGACTTTCAGCAAAACAATCAAGTTACACTACAACCCGGAAAGTAGCAATTTACCAAATTTTTGCCATTTGCAGGACAAATCCAGGCAACTCTGAATCACCGCTCACTGCTTCAGGATGCTCTAAGACTTCAGGCGATCGACCCGGACGATAGATATGAACTGTGCGATTGTTGCGATCGATCAAAAACCCTAAAATTGCTCCATTTTCAATGTATTCCTGCATTTTGGCCTGCAGTCCACTCAATGTATCGCTGAATGACTTCAGTTCAATCACGAGATCAGGACAAATTAATCACGAGATCAGGACAAATTGATGCAAGCGAAGCCTTGTGCCGTCCGCTCGATGCGTAAATCCTGATTGGCGTGGCAGAACTCATAAAACTGTTCATTGGTCATCTGCACGATCGCAGGAAAGCTAACAACCAAAGGAAATTGCTCAGTTTGAATCAGCAAAGTTGTCATCTGTCTTGCTTCCTGAGCGGGTGCAATGCTTTACCATGATTGTAGTTCTGTTACTGATTTGCGATAGACAGTAGCTGAAAGGCGATCCCACAACCCCAAACGCTACAAACCGCGTAAGGTGATCCTAGCGCTTCAACAAATTGATTTCGCTTAAAATGGTGAGTAATTGATCGTGTGCGGATAAACGCGGAAAGGTTCTGATTCAAATTCAAAGTCTGCTATGACACTAAAAGAATTAACGCCGCAACTAATGGCACTCTCTGACGAAGAAAAGACGCAAGTTATTCAACTTCTTTCTCAAGGCAAAATCACGTTAGGACGAGGAATCGAAAAAACTCCTGGAGTATGCGGCGGAAGTGCTTGCATTGCTGGAACTCGAATCACGGTCTGGGGATTGGTTGAAGCCCGTCGAATTGGATTCAGTGAAGCAGATATGCTCATTAGTTATCCTTCTCTCTCTGCGACTGACCTTGCAAATGCTTGGGCATACTCTGAGGCGTTTCCCGATGAGATTGAAGTAGAGATTCGGGAAAATGACGAAGTAACGTAATCAGCGTAAATCTATGGCGCGTCTTTATGCTGATGAGCAGTTCCCGTATCCGGTTGTGGAGTTTCTAAGAAGTTTAGGACACGATGTTTTGACGGCTCAAGAGGCGGGGAAAGCCAATCAAGGCATTCCTGATCCGGAGGTGCTGGCTTTTGCCACGATCGACGATCGCGCCCTTCTCACCCAAAACCGCAAAGATTTCATCCAATTACACCGCAACAATTCAGTTCATATAGGCATCATTGTTTGTACGAACGACCGAGATTGGCAAGCCTTAGCAAATCGAATTGATACCGCGATCTCAGAAGCCGTTTGTCTACAAGGCAAGTTAATTCGTATTGTCCGTCCAGGCGTTTGATGCCATCCATGGTTGACTGAGGGCTATGTAGCCGAGAGACGATCACTTCCCCAACCCCAAACGCTACAAACCGTGGAGGAATTAACTTGATTTTTTAGTTGACTTGATTTTCTAGTTGATTGGGCCGAGAAACAATCTTCAATATCGTTAGTTTGGGTTTCTGATTAATTCTCGATCGCCATCTTCCTCCAAATCCCAACCTAGAAAAATTTGTAGACAGTTTTACCAATCTTGTCTTACACTGTTTAATTGTCGCTAAAAATCAGTTGAGCGAATTTAGGGGAAGTACTGCGGATATTTTTTGCAGATAAGTTTTTAGACGTGCGAGAGTGCATTTCTAAAACCCCTAGAATCGCAACCTTCAGGCGAGAAAGCTGAAACCATTAGACTTCAGTTCTTTTCGCGAACTGTATTCCGACTCCCGGAAACTGAGTGGCACCCTACTTAAGTCCGATCGGAATTCGCATTCCAGAGCATGACTCAACCTCAGCTTTTTCATAGAATGCCTGAAGTACAACGAAACACGCGGAATCCGCTGCCTCTACTCTCCTAGAGGTAAGATTCTTCTGGTCTTCCGACCGTGGACTCCGTTGGAGTGACTGAGACACAAATCGGCGATCGAGGCGAAGCCTGTTCGCTGCATTTGTCATGATGTGTAAACAAGGAGAAAGAACAGTGGCTGTCGGCATTATCGGCACAAAGCTGGGCATGACTCAAGTATTCGACGAGCAACGGAGAGCAATCCCTGTTACCGTCATTCAAGTTGGCCCCTGCCCCGTAACCCAAGTCAAAACCAAAGAAACAGACGGTTATTCCGCCATCCAGATTGGATATGGTGAATGCACCGAGAAGGCATTGAACAAGCCTGAACTGGGTCATCTGAAAAAATCAGATTCGCCACCTCTGCGACATCTGATCGAGTATCGAGTAGACAACGCGGGAGAATACACCCTCGGTCAGCAGTTGAATGCTGACCTGTTTGAGGCAGGTCAAACCGTAGATGTGATTGGAACCAGCATTGGACGCGGTTTCGCGGGTTATCAAAAGCGCAACAACTTTGCACGAGGCCCGATGTCTCACGGTTCTAAAAACCACCGTGAGCCGGGTTCAACCGGAGCGGGAACGACTCCCGGACGGGTCTACCCAGGAAAGCGGATGGCAGGTCGCTTAGGCGGAACTCAGACCACCGTTCGGAAGCTGACTGTTGTGCGTGTGGACACAGAACGCAACGTCATTCTGATTAAAGGGGCAGTGCCCGGAAAGCCCGGAGCGCTTGTGCAAATCCTGCCCGCTAAGACCGTTGGGGGTAAGTAAGACATGGCAGACTTTACAGTAAAAGATTGGGACGGGACTGAAGCGGGAACCGCAGCGATCGATCTCAAAACCGCAAGACCCGAAAGCGCTGCTGGCATTTTGCACCGCGCCGTGATTCGTCAATTGGCGAATGCTCGTCAGGGAAATGCTTCGACTAAAACCCGTGCAGAAGTTCGGGGGGGTGGTCGCAAGCCTTGGAGACAGAAAGGAACCGGACGTGCTCGTGCAGGTTCAAACCGTTCTCCGTTGTGGAGAGGTGGCGGTGTAATCTTTGGCCCGAAACCCAGAGATTATTCGATCAAGATGAACCGCAAAGAGCGAAGACTCGCGCTGAGAACTGCTTTCCAAGGACGGGCGGAAGACTTGATCGTGGTGCAGGATTTCGCAGATAAGCTGCCTCGCCCGAAGACCAAAGAGCTTGTTCAAGCATTATCGCGTTGGGGCGTTGAAGCGGGATCGAAAGTTTTGATGATCGTGGCTGAGCGAGACGAGAACGTTTATCTCTCCGCTCGGAACGTGGAGCGACTGAGATTGATTTCAGCGAATAACCTCAATGTTTATGATTTGCTCCATGCAGATCACATTGTTGCGACTTCCGCAGCACTTGAGAAAATCCAGGAGGTGTACGGTGAAGACTGATCCCCGCAACTTAGCTGATATCATTCGTCGCCCATTGATTACCGAAAAAGCGACACGGTTGCTCGAACTGAACCAATACACCTTTGAAGTTCAGCCGAAAGCCTCGAAGCCCGAAATTAGAGCCGCGATCGAATACTTATTCGACGTGAAAGTCACGGGCATCAGCACAATGAATCTTCCTCGCAAGAAGAAGCGCGTCGGTAAGTACATTGGCTTCAAGCCGCAGTACAAAAAAGCGATCGTCACCCTGGCTGAAGGCGACACGATCACTCTGTTCCCCGAAGTATAACCACCCAGAGAGCAAACTATGGGCATCCGAAATTTTCGACCCTATACCCCTGGCACTCGTCAACGCAGTGTCCCTGATTTCGCAGAAATCACCAAGTCGGAACCCGAAAAGTCTTTGGTGGTGTACAAGCACCGCAATAAAGGACGGAACAATCGGGGTGTTGTCACCTGTCGTCACCGGGGCGGCGGTCACAAGAAACTGTACCGAATCATTGACTTCAAGCGTGATAAACGCAATGTAGTCGCGACGGTTGCGGCGATCGAATACGATCCGAACCGCAACGCTCGAATTGCATTGTTGTTCTATGCCGATGGTGAAAAGCGTTATATCCTGCATCCAGTTGGATTGACGGTTGGCACAAAGGTGCAAGCAGGCAACGATGCCCCGATCGAAGTTGGTAACGCTTTACCGCTCGAAAAGATCCCGCTCGGTACGATCGTTCATAACGTCGAACTGCAAGCCGGTAAAGGCGGACAAATCGTTCGGGCTGCTGGAGCTGCCGCGCAAGTTGCCGCAAAAGAAGGCGATTACGTCACTCTGAAGCTACCTTCGACGGAAGTTCGGATGGTGCGGAAAGAGTGTTACGCCACGATCGGACAAGTCGGCAATACCGATCACCGCAACCAAACGCTCGGAAAAGCTGGGCGCAAACGCCATTTGGGTCGCCGCCCGGAAGTGCGGGGTAGTGTGATGAACCCCGTAGATCACCCGCATGGTGGTGGTGAAGGTCGAGCCCCGATCGGTCGATCGGGGCCGGTGACACCGTGGGGTAAACCTGCGTTGGGTGCAAAGACTCGCAACAAGAAGAAACTCAGTAGCGCCCTGATCGTGCGTCGTCGTCGTAAGACTTCTAAACGCGGACGTGGCGGACGCGAATCGTAAGTTAGAGAGGACGAAAAACGATGGCACGTTCATTGAAAAAAGGGCCTTTCATTGCTGACCACTTATTGAAAAAAGTGGAAAACGCAAGAGCAAAAGGCGACACTCAGGTAATCAAAACCTGGTCACGCGCATCCACCATTCTGCCGCAAATGATCGGCATGACTTTTGGAGTTCACAACGGGAAAGTTCACGTTCCCGTATACGTGAGCGAACAAATGGTCGGTCACAAGCTGGGTGAATTTGCGCCTACCCGGACTTACCGGGGACATGGCGGCGGCGATAAGAAATCGCGGAGGTAGGAACAATGGCGACACAAACACCAGGAGAAGTCAAAGCGGTAGCCCGCTACATTCGGATGTCACCGTTCAAGGTGCGCCGAGTGCTGGATCAAATTCGCGGACGTTCCTATCGAGAAGCGCTGATTATCCTCGAATTCATGCCGTATCGCGCTTGTGAACCTGTTCTCAAGGTTCTACGATCGGCAGCCGCAAACGCAGAACATAATGAAGGCTTAAATCGCGCCAGTCTAGTCGTAAGTCAAGCCTATGCTGACCAAGGACCTGTTCTGAAGCGGTTTAGACCGAGAGCGCAAGGGCGGGCATATCAAATCCGCAAACCGACGTGCCACATCACGATCGGCGTTGCGCCGGGCGCAGATTCATAAGGGAGAACAACATGGGACAGAAGATTAACCCCAATGGTTTTCGGCTCGGTGTGATCAAAGAACACCGATCGCGCTGGTTTGCTGATGCCGATCGTTATCCCGATCTGCTTCAGGAAGATCACAAGATTCGGCATTTCTTCACCAAGAATCCGAAGAACTTGGATAACCTGAAAAAGCCGGGGATTTCGGAAATCCGTATCGAACGCAAAGCCGACCAGATTGATTTAGAAATCCGCACGTCTCGCCCTGGCGTGGTCGTCGGTCGGGGTGGCGCTGGAATCGAAGTGCTGAGAACGAACCTCCAGCAAGCGTTAGGCGCAAACGATCGACAAATCCGCATTAACGTGGTGGAAGTCGCTCGCGTGGATGCTGATGCCATGCTGATTGGCGAGTACATCGCAGAACAGCTAGAGCGTCGGGTTTCCTTCCGGCGCGTCGTGCGCCAAGCGATCCAGCGTGCTCAACGTGCAGGCATCGAAGGCATCAAAATCCAAGTGAGCGGTCGCCTGAATGGGGCTGAAATTGCCCGTCCAGAGTGGACTCGCGAAGGTCGTGTTCCCCTACACACCCTCAGAGCCGACATCGATTATGCTTACACGACTGCCCAAACGATCTACGGAACGTTAGGCATCAAAATTTGGGTGTTCAAAGGAGAAATCCTGCCCGGACAAGAGCGTGAAGCTGAAGTTGTCGCGCCGAACCAACAACCGCGTCGTCGTCAACAGCGTCGTCAGCGATTTGAAGATCGATCGAACGAAGGGTAGGAACAGTAGGGAGTAGGGGGACGAGAGAACATTGAAACATCTCGCTCCCCACTCCCCACCTCCCCACTCCCCACATACAGGTATCGACCAATGTTAAGCCCAAGAAGAACAAAATTCCGTAAGCAACAGCGCGGTCGGATGCGAGGATTGGCGACACGCGGAAGTCAACTGAACTTCGGTGACTTTGGCTTACAAGCCCTAGAGCCAACCTGGATCACATCGCGCCAAATCGAAGCTAGCCGTCGTGCAATGACGCGCTACATTCGCCGGGGTGGACAAATCTGGATTCGGATTTTCCCCGACAAGCCCGTCACCGCTCGTGCCGCAGAAACCCGGATGGGTTCTGGTAAAGGTGCGCCCGAATACTGGGTTGCCGTGGTGAAGCCTGGTCGGATTATGTTTGAAATCGCTGGAGTCCCGGAAGAAACTGCTCGTGAAGCCATGCGCCTCGCCCAGTACAAACTCCCGATCAAAACGAAATTCATCACCCGTCAGCAAGTCGTTGAGGAGGAATCATAAATCATGGCACTTCCGAAAATTGCAGATGCTCGATCGCTAAACGACGAAGAACTTTCGGATCAGATCCTTTCTGTCAAGAAAGAGTTATTCCAACTCCGAATGCAGCAAGGAACTCGTCAACTCGAAAAACCGCATCAATTCAAACACCTCAAGCATCGCCTCGCGCAGCTCCTGACGGTGGAACGTGAAAGACAGTTGAAAGGTGAATAAGTCCAATGGCAGTTAAAGAAAGAGTTGGCTTAGTTGTCAGCGACAAAATGGACAAAACGGTGGTCGTGGCTGTGGAAAACCGCACCGCGCACCCAAAATACGGAAAAATCGTCGTCCGGACAAAGCGCTACAAAGCACATGATGAAGAAAACAAGTGCAAACAAGGCGATCGCGTCCGGATTCAGGAAACTCGCCCCTTGAGCCGCACCAAACGCTGGTCTGTGCTTGAGATCCTGAGTACTAAAGCCTAACCTATCAGGAGACGGACATGATTCAGCAGGAAAGCTATCTCAATGTGGCAGACAACAGCGGCGCTCGGAAGCTCATGTGCATTCGTGTACTGGGTGGCAACCGTCGCTATGCCGGAGTTGGCGATGTCATTGTTGCTGTTGTGAAGGATGCAATCCCGAACATGGCAGTGAAAAAGTCGGATGTTGTTAAAGCCGTCATTGTTCGCACTCGCAAAACCTTGCGTCGCGATAGTGGCATGAGCATTCGGTTTGATGACAATGCAGCCGTGATTATCAACGCAGACGGCAACCCTAGAGGAACCCGTGTGTTTGGCCCAGTTGCGCGTGAACTCCGCGAAAAGAACTTCACCAAGATTGTTTCTCTAGCGCCGGAGGTGCTGTAAATGGCATTGAAGAAGAAAAAGTCCCCCGTTGCTCTAAAAATGCACGTCAAAGCGGGTGACACGGTACAAGTGATTGCCGGAAACGATAAGGGCAAAGTTGGTGAGATTGTTCGCGCATTTCCTAAACTCAGCAAAGTGATTGTGAGAGGCGTGAACATCAAAACCAAACATATCAAGCCGAAACAAGAAGGCGAATCCGGTCGGATCGAAACGATCGAATTTCCCATCCACAGCTCGAACGTGATGCTGTATTCCGAAAAGCAAAAAGTCGCATCTCGCATTTGCTACACCTTCACCGAAGATGGACGCAAAGTGAGAAAACTCGTCAAAACCGGCGAAATCATTGATTAAGCCTTGCATTCATTTAGCCCCTGACCAAGCCCAGGGAGGAATCTAAACTATGTCCAACAGACTGAAGACCTCGTACGCAGAAAAAGTTGTTCCCAAGTTAACCGAGCAGTTTGGCTACAAGAACATCCACGAAGTTCCCAAAGTCGTCAAGATCACCGTCAACCGGGGTCTGGGCGAAGCGTCACAGAATGCGAAAGCGCTTGAAGCATCTGTCAACGAACTCGCAATCATCACTGGTCAAAAACCCGTCGTTACTCGCGCTAAAAAAGCGATCGCCGGATTCAAAATTCGTCAAGGAATGCCAGTTGGGGTGATGGTGACGCTGAGAGCCGATCGAATGTACAACTTCTTGGATCGTTTGATGAATCTAGCCTTGCCTCGGATTCGGGACTTTCGCGGCATCAGCCCGAAAAGCTTTGACGGACGCGGTAACTACACCCTCGGTCTGAGAGAGCAACTGATCTTCCCCGAGATTGAGTACGACAGCGTCGATCAAATTCGCGGGATGGACATCTCGATCATTACGACTGCAAACACTGATGAAGAAGGACGTGCCCTGCTGAAAGAACTGGGTATGCCGTTCCGAGATAACTAACGCAGTCAAATCACAGAGGCAACTATGGCAGCAAACGACACCATTTCAGATATGCTGACGCGCATTCGGAACGCTAGTCTAGCGCGTCACCAAACGACCGAAGTTCCATCCACCCGCATGACTCGCAGTATTGCTGAGGTATTAGTCGCTGAAGGCTTTATCGCTTCAGTCGAAGAAGTAGGTGAAATTCCCAAGAAAAACCTAGTCTTGGGTCTCAAGTACAAAGGCAAAAATCGCAAACCGATTATCACCGCGCTGAAGCGCGTGAGCCGTCCGGGTTTGCGGGTGTACTCGAATCGTAAGGATCTGCCGCGTGTCTTAGGCGGCATCGGGATTGCGATCGTTTCCACTTCAAGCGGCATCATGACCGATCGCGAAGCTCGCAAAACGGGTGTTGGCGGTGAAGTCCTTTGCTACGTCTGGTAAGCAGTTGGAGGAATAAACTATGTCTCGAATTGGAAAACGTCCGATTACCCTCCCTGCGAAAGTGACCGTCGCGATTAACGGTCAAGAAGTCGTGGTGAAGGGGCCGAAAGGAGAACTGTCAAGAGTTCTGCCTGCGGGAGTTACGATCGAAACCGAAGGCGATACCGTAACCGTGAATCGGGTCAACGATTCGCGGATGGCGCGTGAACGTCATGGTCTGTGCCGTACTCTGGTTGCCAATATGGTCGAAGGAGTGGCAAATGGATTTCAACGCCGCTTAGAAATTCAAGGGGTCGGCTATCGGGCTGCAGTTCAAGGTAAGAATCTGAACCTCAGCATGGGCTACAGCCATCCGGTACTGATCGAACCGCCAGACGGCATTCAATTCCAAGTCGAAAACAACACCAACGTGATTGTGACCGGAATTGATAAAGAGATCGTCGGCAATACGGCGGCGAAAGTGCGGGCGGTACGTCCACCGGAACCTTACAAGGGTAAGGGAATCCGCTACCAGGGCGAAGCAGTCCGTCGCAAAGTTGGTAAGACGGGTGGTAAAGGGAAGAAATAAGCCATGAGCAAAGTAAGTCGTCGAGAATCTACACGCCTGCGTCACGCTCGGATTCGCCGTCGTGTGTCGGGCACTCCAGAGCGTCCCCGGTTAGCCGTGTTCAAATCGAATCAGCACATCTATGTTCAACTGATCGATGATGTGGCTCAAACCACGATCGCGGCTGCTTCCACCGTCGAGCCGGAACTGAAAGAAAAAATCGAATCCGGAGCAAACTGCGCAGCTGCGGCTGAAGTCGGTCGGTTGATTGCTGATCGTGCGAAAGCCAAAGGCATCGAACAAGTGGTGTTCGATCGCGGAGGTAACTTATATCATGGTCGCGTCCAGACCTTAGCGGATGCTGCCCGTGAAGCAGGTCTAAACTTCTAGGAGCAAACACAAATGGCTAAGGCAAAAGGAAAAGAAAAGAAATCTCGCGAAAAGGAATCCGAATTCCAAGAGCGCGTGGTACAAATCCGCCGTGTAACTAAAGTAGTTAAGGGTGGTAAAAAGCTCAGCTTTAGAGCGATCGTGGTAGTTGGAAACGAGAAAGGTCAAGTCGGTGTCGGTGTGGGTAAAGCCAGCGATGTCATCGGTGCGGTGAAGAAGGGTGTCGCAGATGGTAAAAAGCATCTGATCGATGTGCCCCTGACCAAATCTAACTCGATTCCACATCCTGCAACCGCAATGGGCGGCGGCGCTAAAGTGATGATGCGTCCTGCGGCTCCGGGTACTGGGGTAATTGCCGGGGGTGCTGTTCGGACGGTGCTAGAACTCGCTGGCGTGAAGAACATTCTGGCGAAACAGCTTGGATCAGGCAACCCGTTGAACAATGCGCGTGCTGCGGTGAATGCGTTAGCAGAACTTCGCACACTGTCGGATGTCGCTCAAGAGCGCGGCATTCCGGTTGAACAACTTTACGGCGTTTAGGAGGCACTAGATCATGAGATTAGAAGATGCTGTGCCCCAACCAGGCTCAACCAAGCGGAAGCGTCGCATTGGTCGCGGAATTTCTGCGGGTCAAGGCGCGAGTGGTGGCTTTGGAATGCGGGGTCAAAAGTCTCGATCGGGTCGTCCGACTCGTCCGGGATTTGAAGGGGGTCAAACGCCTCTGTATCGTCGCTTGCCGAAGTTGAAATACTTCACGGTGATCAATCGGAAGTATTTCACGGTGGTCAATGTGAGCGATTTGGCTGAGTTGGATGCCAATTCTGAAGTGTCGTTATCTTCGCTGATGGATGCGGGGATTGTGACTCAGGATGATGGTCCGCTGAAGATTTTGGGCGATGGTGAGTTGTCGGTAAAGCTGACTGTGAAAGCAGCAGCGTTTACTGAGGGCGCGAAGTCGAAGATTGAAGCGGCTGGCGGAACTTGCGAGATTGTTTAAGCTCTAAAGCTAGTGAATTGAAAAGACCTGCACTGTTTAGTGTGGGTCTTTTTTGCTAATCGACCGGATAGAATAACGCTAAAGCATTGAAAAGGTTGCAATGAGCGCAGTTCTTAACAAACCATCCTCACTTCTGCACGAAATCCAAATTGAGAAAATTGGTGAATGGAATTTGTTTAAGTTTAGCGATGCGTTACAGCTTCGCATGGAAGAATTGCTAGAGAAAAAGAAAGCGGATCAACTGGCAGTTGAAGAAATTGGGGAACTGGATGCGCTCTGCAGAACTCGCTCGAATTTTCACCCACATCAATACGATGATGGCAGCGCAGAATGTTAATCAATGACACTCGACGGGCCGTATATAGTGAAATTACGCACTAAAAGTGAACATAGAGTTACAATCAATGCCTTCTACGATTATTCTCGTTCGTGTTTTTGTAGAAACCTCACAAATAGAATTGTGTGAGCAAGCAGCAGTATCAGTCATAAGCATGTTTGAACAATGTGTAGGCTTGAGTCGAAAAAGTATCAATACTTATTGGAAGAGCCCGCAATATATTGAGATTTTTCTAGAGTTCATCCCTAAAGAAGATTCAGATGCAGCGTTTCAGCACATTGTAGATGAATTGGGACAAGGCTGGAATTTTAGACAATCCTCATTAGAGAAGTGGGCTGTGTGGACACCATCTGAATTAAATAAGTTCTCTATTTCTGATGTACGTTGGGCAAGTGTAGATCTTATTCAGGAATCGCCTTTTAGTTCGATCATGTAGCACTGCGATTACCATGATGCGCTGCCTGGGCACAAAGCGCCACGTAAACAAGCGACTCACGCGGAGCGTGTCCGCGGCTATAACTCAGAAGACGAAAGCCGACCTTCGATCGGTTCATACTCATCTTCTAGCAACCAATGTTGTGCCTCGTCATAGCTGGAACTCTTGAAAATGACTGCATAACCCTTTGCAGGATCAAAGATCTGACAGCGACCTGACTCATCTCCTAATAGCAGAAGAATATAGGGTGGAGAAAGCATCGGTTCAATCCACACCTCAGCAAACTGCCAATTATCCTTCACTGGGGCCGGTACGGGGAATGACGTGATATCGGTTTTCTGCATTAATCTTCACCTCTCCGTAGAACAAGGGAATGGTCGAGCCATCTGGATCAATTCGATACCCGATCGACTCCGAAAACAATAGTCCATACCGCTCATATTCTCGAATGATACCTGTAAATTCTCCGCTTGCAATGACCGCTTGAGCAACTCGCTCCATCGTTGCCTCATCATGGAAAACGTGAGCTGCTCTTCCTCGTCCCAATAGTCGTTGCACTTGGGCAGTTCCCGGTAAACGTTTTGCAGTGTGTTTAGAGTCAAGAAAAATCTCACGATTGATACCACTCATACCATTAGGGAAACTTGCTTTTCAAGCATAGATGAGTTGAGTGAAATTAAAGGAGGTGCGATCGGAACAGGCATTCGTGAGCACATAAGCGTGTAGCAAAGTTAACGCTCAATTTCTCGATCGCTCATCTCGCGGTTGTATTTTGCCGCAACCACTCTACAAACTCTTCGCGCCCCAACGCACCGGATGCGATCGCCAGTACAAAATGCTCCTGCTCATCTACAGACGCACTAATTTCTAATCCATTCAAAATCAGAAAAGTTTCTGTCGTTGCGTGACCTGTCCGCTTATTTCCATCAATGAATGGATGATTCATGATAATTGAAAACCCGATCGCTGCCGCCTTTTCAGGCAAACTTGGATACAGTTCGTCTCCACCAAAGGTCATTCTGGATTGAGCAATTGCCGACTCTAACAATCCAATATCTCGAACACCTGTTGCTCCTCCAGATTGCTCAATAATCCTGCGATGCAGTTCTAATACTTCAGAGAGCGTTAGATAGCGCATTAGGCTAAACGTTGATACAATTCAGCGTTCTTTGCTAATACATAATCGGCTGCCTCAACAAAATCAGCCTTTTGCGAATTCAGCCAGTCTTCTAAACTCGCTTTCAAGAGAACTTCTAGGGCAATTCCATGCACATCTGCTAGGTCTTGTAACTTCTTGAATTGGGTATCTGAGAGATCAATAGTAATTGAAGCCATGACGATTATCCTTCTAGTGCCTGTGGTGCAACTATATTACTTCCAATAAATTCGTGAAGACTACATTTTCTCATTTCTTGGGCGGAATCGAAGGGAGACCTGCATTCACGAGAACGTATCCCTGTAGCGAAGCTAACGCTCAAGGTCTCGATCGCCGTTCTGTCAGTAAGCTATTTCTGGTATTGACGGTAAAGCGTAAAACTATGTTGGATGAAACCGCGATCGACAACGGCTAACCGCGCTTGAGAAAGAAGTCGCAATACTGAAGCAAAAAACGACTGATAATTGGCTGGAGCACCTCATCGGCTCCAGCTCAGACGAAGAGACTTTTCTGCAAACGCTCGAATACGGGCGGATCAAGACGCTGATAAACCGAATGATGAGAGACGAAGCTTTGTGCCATCGGAATCCTCTGATTCTCAAATTCTGGACTAATATGGTTTTGCCCTAGTTACCCAGTTCAATCTATGTCCGACCCTCAAGCAACGTTTTCTCGGCTCAGACAAGCCCTCGATCAAATTGTGGTCGGTCAATCTGCATTAGTGCAACAGCTTTTAGTGGCGATGCTGTCCGGGGGACACGTAATTTTAGAGGGAGTTCCGGGAACAGGGAAAACGCTGCTCGTCAAAGTCATGGCGCAATTGGTGCGATCGGAGTTTCGTCGCATTCAACTCACGCCAGACATCCTACCATCGGATATCTTGGGAACAAATATCTTTGACTTGAATACTCGCAGCTTTGTGCTAAAAAAAGGCCCTGTATTCACTCAGATTTTGTTAGCTGATGAAATCAATCGAACGCCGCCGAAAACCCAATCTGCGCTGCTCGAAGCGATGGAAGAACAGCAGGTGACGCTGGATGGCGAAAGCTTGCCCCTGTCTGATTTCTTTTGGGTGATTGCAACACAGAATTCATTGGAATTTGAAGGAACATATCCTTTACCAGAAGCGCAGCTCGATCGCTTCCTCTTCAAGCTGATCGTTGCTTATCCCGATGCGGCGGCTGAGAAGAAAATGCTGCTGAATCATCAAGCGGGATTTCAGGCAAAACGACTTGATCTAGACAGAATTAAGCCTTTAGCATCAGTTGAACAGGTTTTACAGGCGCGGCAATTGGTACGATCGCTCACCGTCGAAGAGTCAATTCTTGATTACCTACTCTCTGTGGTGCAAAAAACCCGTCAACATCCTGATTTAGTGCTGGGAGCATCGCCACGATCGGCAGTAGCATGGCTGAATGCCAGTAAAGCCCACGCTTGGTTAGCAGGTCGCAACTATGTGGTTCCCGATGATATCAAAGCCGTTGCACCACCCTTGTTACGACATCGATTGATCCTGCGTCCCGAAGCTCAATTAGATGGTGTGAATGTGGATGCAGTAATCAATACAGTTCTCAATCAAGTTCCTGTTCCCCGATAACTATGATTCCTTCGCGCCGAACTTACGGATTGTTGTTACTCGGTGGCGCGATCGCTGCCGTTCTCTTCTTGTTTAACGCGGCATTGTCGATCGCAGCATTGTTATTGTTTGATCTGATTGTTCTCGGACTATCAATCTGGGATAGTTCACGGGTGAAGTCAAATCAGGTAAAAGTCCAGCGACAAGTGCCATCTCGATTGTCGATCGGGCGAGATAACTTAGTAAGTTTAACCGTCGAATCAGGAGCGCGATCGGCAGAAGTACGAATCTATGACAAATATCCGATCGCATTTTCAGCGTCATCAATGCCCTTATCAACCAAGCTTGCACCGAACATCAAACAAGACCTATCCTACACTGTGCATCCTTCTGATCGGGGAGAATATCACTGGAAAGAAATCCAAGTCCGTCAGCTTAGTCCGTGGCGGTTAGCTTGGCACAATTGGAAGATACCGCAGGATCAGAAAGTTGCAGTTTATCCCGATTTGATTGGACTCCGATCGCTCTCCATTCGATTAACTCTAGAATCCTCTGGCTCCATTCGTCGTGCTCGTCGATTAGGGATTGGAACTGAGTTTTCTGAACTCCGAGAATATGCAACTGGTGATGATCCGCGCTTTATTGATTGGAAAGCCACGGCACGACGCGGACAGCCTTTAGTCAGAGTCTTAGAACCAGAACAAGAGCAAACTTTGATTATTTTGCTCGATCGAGGTCGGTTGATGACTTCTCAAGTGAAAGGATTATCGCGGTTTGATTGGGGATTGAATGCCACCTTAGCACTCGCATTAGCAGGACTGCATCGGGGCGATCGCGTTGGCGTTGGAGTGTTCGATCGACAAGTGCAAACCTGGATTCCACCAGAGCGTGGACAAGCTCATCTCAATCATTTGATTGAACGGTTAACTCCAATTCAGCCGGAAATCTTAGAGCCAGATTATCTAGGTGCAGTTATAACGTTAGTCAATCAACAAGCGCGACGTGCTTTAGTTGTGGTCATTACCGATATTGTGGATAATACTGCGTCTTCAGAACTGCTTGCAGCATTGGGAAGATTGACACCAAGGTATCTACCGTTTTGTGTGACACTACGCGATCCACAAGTTGATCAGCAAGCGCACACGACTACTGAAGATTTGCCGTCAACTTATCAAAGAGCTGTTGCACTCGATCTGATAGCTCAGCGTCAAATCGCATTTAGTACATTAAAGCAGCGTGGTGTTTTGGTATTGGATGCACCCGCGAACCAAATTACAAATGAATTGGTCGATCGATATCTCCAACTCAAAGCCAGAAATCAGCTTTAGGGGGAAGTTCGGTGATCGGGCAAAACAGTAGATTCAGAAGTATTGTTAATCTGATCGACCGATGAATCCTCTTAAGCACAAAGAACTATTACGCGGTATTTTTGCCGTTGCTCTGATTATTGTTGGAATCACTCACTTTCTTGCACCCCAAGAGTACGCCAAAATCGTACCGCCTATCTTTCCAGCGTTCACTTCGGTCTATGTAAGTGGAGTCTTTGAGATTTTGGGTGGCATTGGATTGTGTATTCCTTACTTGAGTGTTGCAGCAGCATGGGGACTGATTTCTTTGTTTATTGCAGTCTTTCCTGCCAACATCTATCTCGCATTGCACAGTGAAATCACATTAAACAACGTTCCGCATAGTCCTTTGTTTTACTGGCTGAGATTGCCGTTTCAACCCGTGTTGATTGCTTGGGCATATTGGTACACGCGCCATCCAGAGAACCAAAGAGGAGCAGAAGCGATCGCAAACCAATGGCAAAAGATCGATCGCTTAGTCGAGAAGAAATAGATTAAAGAATCTTCTCCAGCCCATACACCAAGGATTTCAGAGGGATCACTTTGCGAATCGAGAGCAGCACTCCCGGCATATAACAAGTGCGATCAGTCGCATCATGCCGCAGCGTATAAATTTGTCCCTGTGCCCCAAAAATAATTTCCTGATGTGCAACTAATCCGGGCAATCGAACGCTATGAATCCGAATTCCCTCATCGGCTTGTGCTCCTCTTGCTCCTGCAATTTTTTCGGTTTCAGAGACGATCGCTTCGTTATAAGTCTTGCCAAGTTCCGCTAACATTTGCGCGGTTTGGACTGCGGTTCCGCTCGGTGCATCGGCTTTCTGATTGTGATGCAGTTCAATAATTTCGACGTGATCGAAGTATTGCGAAGCTTGAATCGCGGCTTGCTGCATCAACACAACGCCGATCGAAAAGTTCGGAACAATTAAACATCCGGTACTCGCTTTATCGGCAAACTCGGCTAAATCCTGAATCTGACCTGCGCTTAATCCGGTTGTGCCGACCACTGGACGAACTCCGTAAGCGATCGCCGATCGCACATTGTTGTAAACTGCATCCGGGTGCGTTACATCCACCACAACGCCCAACTCTTTCTCCTGTGCCAACATCGCCATCATTGACTCATACTCATTCGTCACAGGCACTTCGAGCGCCCCACAGCCGACGATTTCTCCAATATCTTCACCGACATACTTCGGGTTTTTTGCCAGCGCCCCAATTAACGTCATATCCGGCGACTGCGACACCGCTTTGACAATTTCCCGACCCATTTTGCCCGTTGCACCATTCACCACGACTGGAATGCGACCTGCCATCGGCTTACCTTCTAATTCAGCTTCTCTATTCTCCCACTCCCGCTTCGTGTCACAATAGAAAACGCGAATTAAAACTGCTTTACTCTTTCAGGACATCCCGTGACCTTTACGACACAACCGACATCACAAAACGGACGATCGACTGCTACTTCCGCTCGGCGGCGTGCTGTGTTTCCTTTTACGGCGATCGTTGGACAAGAAGAAATGAAATTAGCGCTGTTGCTCAACATCATCGATCCTAAGATCGGCGGGGTGATGATTATGGGCGATCGCGGCACCGGAAAATCCACCACGATTCGAGCTTTAGCAGATTTACTGCCAGAAATTGATGTCGTTGCCGATGATCCGTTTAATAGTCATCCCACTGATCCCGAATTGATGGGTGATGTGGTACGGCAATCGATCGATCAAGGCATCGATGTGCCTGTCGTTAAGAAAAAAGTAATGATGGTCGATTTGCCTCTGGGTGCGACTGAAGATCGCGTCTGCGGCACGATCGACATTGAAAAGGCACTGTCCGAAGGGGTGAAAGCCTTTGAACCGGGACTGTTGGCAAAAGCAAATCGCGGCATTCTCTATGTCGATGAAGTCAACCTGCTCGATGATCACCTCGTCGATGTACTGCTCGACTCCGCTGCTTCTGGCTGGAACACGGTTGAACGCGAAGGCATTTCGATCCGACATCCGGCTCGCTTTGTTCTCGTCGGATCGGGCAACCCGGAAGAAGGTGAACTGCGTCCGCAATTGCTCGATCGCTTCGGAATGCACGCTGAAATCCGCACGGTAAAAGAGCCAGTTCTGCGGGTGCAAATTGTTGAACAGCGTACCGAATTCGATCAAGATCCAGTTCCGTTTCTAGAAAAATATCAGCCCCAACAAACCGATTTGCAGCGTCAGATCGTCGAAGCACAAGAGCGCTTGAAGGCAATCGCGATCGACTACGATCTGCGCGTGAAAATCTCGCAAATGTGCGCTGAGCTCGATGTCGATGGATTGCGTGGCGACATTGTGACCAACCGGGCAGCAAAAGCCTTAGCGGCTCTAGAAGGTCGGACTGAAGTAACCGTCGATGAAATTCGTCGGATTGCGCCGCTTTGTCTGCGTCACCGTCTACGGAAAGACCCAATGGAATCGATCGATTCTGGCTATAAGGTTGAAAAAGTGTTCGATCAAATCTTTGGAGTTGCGGCTGAATAGAAGGGCGTTGCTGAAATTAAGCGTAAATTTTGGATTTGCCCTCACCCTAACCCTCTCCCCCAGGGAGAGGGAACAAGAGGTCTCTGGCTCCCTTCTCCCCAGGGAGAAGGGCTGGGGAGAAGGGCAACCCGAAACTCTTTCTTTACTTCAGATCCTACAAACTTGCCGTTTTTCCAGTCTCTGCTTGAGAAGGAATCGGTTCAACCTCTGTGTATCCCATCTCGCTTGCCAACTCCCGCAGCAGCGAAATTTGCTGCTCAAACTCAAGCCCTTCTAACCGCTTCAACAAATTACTAATCGCTTCTGAAGCTTGATAATCCGCAGGCATATCTACAACCGCTTCACCCATTGCCACTGCCCACGCAAACCAAACTAGAAGCTGATTGTTTTCCTTCAGCGCACCATAAGCGCGAGAATACTCTGTATCCGCCCGATTCACGACATCGCGCATCACTTGAAGCTGATCCTGATGCGATAGATTCAGAAAATCGTCACCCAACAGAAGCGGCGCTAGTTCAGGTTCTGCTGCTCTTGGAGCCGCAGGCGTAACCGAGTCGCCCATTTTTTCATAAACGTAGTACAGCAGCGCCAGTTTATCATCGGCTCCCAACTGGTTAAAATCTGCGATCGTGCCCTGAATGTCCTGATCTAAATACTCGGACGGATCGACGTTTTGACTTGCGGATTGAGGCATAAAACTTTTTCCATAAATAACATCACTCAAGACGTATCAAGCTTTACCATCTAAAATCGCCCTCCTCAAGAGCGACTTCACACTCTAACCTCTGATGAACGACCAGATCTATCTTTTGGGCGTGTCAGGAAAGTTTGAAATTTAATAGCGTAGCAACATTGCAAACGCAAGATAGGAGAATTTATTATGTCTGAAATTAATACTCAATCTCAGGACGCTCAACAGGTGGCTGAATCGATCGCAGCAGGCGATCGTCCTGCGCCTCAAGTCGATGTATCTGCTGACTACGAAGCCGCTCAAGAATTCAGCACCAGCAGCATTGATCAAACCGGTGAAGGCGAAAAAGCCGCAGAAGCAGCAACAGCCTCCCAATTTGAAGTGCATTCGGCGGACGAAACCCAACTTGAACCCGACGCGCTGAGTTCAGAGCCAACAGGCGATCCAGACCTGTACCGCGACATGGCGAAGGATATCACGCAGAGTTCCGGCGCAACCGGAAATGTAGATGATGACTTGATGAAAAAAGCGATCGAGCTAGGAAAACCGGGTCAATAGCAGACAAACCTTTTGAGACGGGCTGGAACAGGGTTTGTGGTTCGGAGATCGCTGATCCGCTACAAGTTTTACACCCAATGACAAGCTAAGCGCGATCGCGCAAGTGACTCCAATAATCCAGTAGCGCTGAGAGGATCTTTGGGAAGCGTTAGACTTCACCGGAACAATCAGCGCTTTTATTTGATTGAGATTATGAGCGCTAAAGGCAATGCTGACAGCGCACTCCGAGTTCGTGCTTTGTTCGGCTAAATCGGTTCTGATTGCTAAAGCGTCCCTGAGCGCATCATATCCGGAGGTAACTTCCTGCTGACAAAACGCCAAGGTTCCTAACTGATGAAGTGCCCATGCTTCGATCGCGGCATCACCTAATGCCCATGCTGCCGCTAAACTACACCGCAGCAGTTTCGACCAGCTATCCCACAATTTCGCAATGGCAAACTCGCTTTCAATCGATCGCACCATTTCAATCACTTCTACAGATCGCCGTTGATTTGCGCCCCATTGTACTGCCAGCATCAGTAACTCCCGCTCTTGCAGAATGGCATTAGGCTGAGTCCGAATCCAGTCGAGAACATAGCTCAGAACTCTTTCCATCCAAGCTTCTGAGCTTCGGTGTTGAATTCGTAACCGATAGCGCCCTCGCTCCACTCCGATCAGTTTTAGATCAATCAGCCTGTCTAAATTTGGGTGAGAAACATTTGCGATCGCCGTAATTTGCTTCGCACTGAGCGGAACCCCAACGGTTGCCAACAGTTCAAGAACAGCAATTTCTGCATCAGATCGTTCGCTCAAATCGATCTCAACTGGCTCAGGAACCTGGATTGCCAAATCTGCTTGAGCAAGCCTTCGGTCAGTCGACGCGATCGCAAATCGGCTTTGAGGTAGCCAGCGCTGCAGTTGTTCAAAGTCTGTGGCGGTTAACTTTGAGTGATCTAACAGAATCAAAGCTTGGCGATCGCTCAGTCCTGATCGAATCTCTGCTCTTGATGGCTTCACCTCTGAAGGAACTCGATAAAACTGTTCAAAAATCGTCTGTAGCAGATCCCCGATCGGATCAAGCTGGTCTAAATATAAAATTCCATGCGGATAAGCTTGTTGCAATTCAGGTTGATGAGCTAACGATCGCAGTAGCGCCACCTTTCCAAAGCCTCTGCCGCAAATTTCTATTGATCGCTGCGCTTTGAGCGCTATTAAAGCCTGCGAAATTGCTGCTTCATCTACTGATTCAACCAAAGGCAAAACCAACGCTGGCATCGGCATCAACTCAAAAGTGCGTGTCTCAACCGAAATCGCCTGCAACACGACCCCATATCCAGACCCAATCAAGCATTCGCACTCTTCAAGCAGGAGACGAGCGACAACCGTTTGACTCAATACGGTCTCGATTGTGCTGGAAAAGGCAGAACGAGACATAAACTGCACTAGCTAAATCTGCGATCGAAATGGAAAAAAAGAATTTCCCCCAAGGCAGATTATAATAAGCCAATCTAGCTAATCTGTCTAGACTGAGCCGAACCTCAATTCAGAGAACTTGATCGCGCTACCGCAAGTCCGATCGAGTCCGTCGAACTCTCTAGGTCTGAGTTCACCCGCGATAAAGTTGCTAAAAACTCTGTAATATTCTCAAACTCACAATATGCAGACGCATAGCGAATACAAGCTGCCTCGCTTAAGGGCTGCAACTCTCGCAACACAAGCTCACTGATTTCACGACTTAAAATCTCTCGATTTGTGCGCTGCTGCAACAATCCTTCGATCGTACTGACTACCATCTCAATTTGGGATGCACTAATTGCCGTTCGCTCACAAATTCGAGTCAACGATCGCACCAGCTTTTCACGATCGAAGCTCTCGCGATTGCCATTCTCCTTCACCACCACGAGCGGCGCGAACTCAACCCGCTCATAGGTCGTAAACCGATGATTGCACTTGAGACATTCACGCCGCCGTCGCACACTTTGACCCCCCTCAGCAGATCGCGACTCTAGCACTCGATTTTCCAAGTTTTGGCAGGCAGGACAACGCATAGATTTTGTCAATAATCATCAAACATATCATACCCCTAGCGTAGCAACTCTGGATATTTTTTTATTTGCGCTATAGGCAGCGCAGCGTAAATAAGTCGCCTTTAGGATGATGTTGCTCGATCGCTCTCCTGCTCTTGATCTAGATCGCAAGAGGCAGCGATCTAGATCACAGGAATTCCGGGCATCACCGTTAGAACGGGTTGAATTCCGGGCAACTTTACTAAAGCGAACACCGTTAGTCCGTTCCTGACTAGCGGTGTTCTAGCCCAAATGCGGTTTCGGCAATGTGACTTCGACATCCCCGATTGGGCGCGTCCCACACTCAGTTGGCAAATGGCGCATGAAATCTCGTGACACTCAGAAGCAAAAATTGCTCGTCGTCGATGATGAACCAGATAATCTCGACCTGCTTTACCGGACTTTCTACCGGGAATTCAAGGTGCTGCGGGCAGAAAACGGCCCCACTGCACTAGATATCCTCGATCGAGAAGGCGATATCGCGGTCATTATCTCCGATCAACGAATGCCAATGATGAGTGGGACTGAGTTTCTCAGCCTCACCGTTTCAAAGTATCCCGATATCATTCGAATTATCCTGACGGGCTACACCGATGTTGAAGATCTCGTCGAGGCGATCAACTCCGGTAAGGTCTTCAAGTATGTGACCAAGCCGTGGAGCGATACGGAACTGCGCGAAGTCGTCAAAAGCGCGATCGACACTCACACGCTGCTGAAAACCCGTACAGAAGAACTGCGCCGCACTCTCCAGCGCGAATCTCTGCTCAACGCGATTACCAGCACGATCCGCAGCGCTCTCAGCTACGACGAAATCCTACAAACGATCGTCGAAACGATCGGCAAAAACTTCGAGGTTAGCGGCGCGATCGTCTGTCCGTTTCGCGATGGTGAAATTCAAGACCAGACGTTTACCTATTGGAAAGCTGCAACGCCTGCGCCAGAGTTAGCGCCGACGATTTGGGAAGCCTATCAGGTCGAATCGATTCCTGACGTGCAGCAGTGCGATCGCATTCAAGAGGTTCCCGATCGCCAAGCAGCTTATGCAGCAGCAGAAATTCACTCGACCCTAATGGTTCCCTTGATTTGCCAGCAAGAACTGATTGCGATTCTCGCGCTCCACGAGTGCGGCAAAAGTCGCACTTGGCAACCCGAAGAAATTGATCTCATTCACACGGTTGCAGATCAGGCAGCACTTGCGCTTTCGCAGGCGTACAACTATGAACAAGTCCGCGCTCTGGCAAAACGAGAAGCGTTAATCAACACGATCACGACCGCAATACGATCGAGCCTTGATCCTCAAGATATCTTTGCCGCGATTACACAACAGCTTGGGCAGGGATTGCAGGTCGATGGCTGTGCCTTATCGCTCTGGACAGAAGATGCTGCCTTTGTGCAATGTGTGGGACTGCATGATTCGAGTTGGCAAGACCAAAAGCCATCCGAAGCGCTTCTCCCACAGTCGAGTATCCCCATTGAGGGCAACCCCGTTTTAAAACAACTGATTGCGACGCAGCAACCCGTTGTTCTAAGCGACTTAAATGAGCATAGTGAATTCAACACCTCAGACTTCCACACTCCAGCGCGGGCGCTGCTTGTCGTTCCGTTGATTACCGACGGCAAAATTATCGGCAGCATTTCGCTGCGGCAGAACTCTCGATCGCGCCACTGGCAAGCCTCAGAAATTCAACTCGCGCAATCGGTAGCCGCCCAAGCTGCGATCGCTGTACAGCAATCTCGCCTTTACCAAACCACCCGTCAGCAAGCCGAGAAATTGCTGCAACTCGATCGTGCCAAAACAGAGTTTTTCCAAAATATCTCACACGAGCTTCGGACTCCCTTGACCTTGATGCTTGGCCCGCTTGAAACCGCCGTTTCATCCAGTCAGGGTCTTTCGCTAGAACAATCCACGGTTGCCCTCCGCAACTCGCGTCGCCTGCTGCGGTTGGTCAATCAACTCTTGGATCTTCAGCGCCTAGATGCGGGAAGAATGCAGCCCAAGTTTCAACCCTGTAACTTAGCGGAGTTTGTCAGACAAATTGTTGAAACCTTCCGTCCGTACTGTGAGAAAAAAGGACTGCATCTGGTGACGCAGTTAGAGCCTTGTTCGCAGGTTTATCTAGACCTCGAAAAATTTGACAAGGTGCTGTACAACTTGCTCTCGAATGCAATGAAGTTTACTCCCACAGGAGAGAGCATCACCGTCGCTTTAGAGGCGATCGAGGATCACTGCTGCTTAAGGGTGCGAGACACGGGAATTGGGATTCGCGAGGATCAACTGCCGCACTTGTTTGAGCGGTTCCGTCAGGCGGAGGGATCTGAAAATCGCAGCTTTGAAGGAACAGGACTGGGACTTGCACTGGTAAAAGAACTAGTGGAACTTCACAACGGAGAAATCAACGTAGAATCAGCGTATGAGCAGGGAACCACCTTCACGATCGAGTTGAAATTGGGAGCCGATCATCTGCCGCCCGATCAGGTCGTTGATGCCCAGTCTGATGTGCAGACGAGCCGAGCCGCGATCGAACTTGCTGATTTAGACGTTGAACTGCAAGACGATTGCGACCTTGAACCGCACATCATCGTGCCATCCGTGCATGAGCATCAACCCACCATTCTGGTTGTGGATGATAATCCGGATCTTCGCTCCTATGTTTCTGGCGTACTGAGGAAACAGGGCTACCAAGTTTGGGCTGCCCGCAATGGTGCAGAAGGGTTTGAGCAAGCGAGAACGCATCATCCGTCTTTAATTGTGACCGATCTGATGATGCCGATTGTGTCGGGTCTCGATATGATTCGCATGATTCGATCGCAAGACGCTCTCAAAGGCACACCGATCATTCTTCTGACTGCTAAAGCCGACGAAGACACGCGAATTCAAGGGGTAGAGCGGGGAGCAGACGCTTATTTAGCGAAGCCATTTAACGATCGAGAGTTGCTGGCTGAAGTCCGAAACCTCCTTGCGCTGAAAGAGAACGAGCAGCGGATTTCTCGCATTAACACTTATCTAACTGAGTCGGTTTTAAGCCGATTCTTGCCGCCAACGCTGGTGAAACGGGCTGCTCAAGGTGATCTCACCCTTGATCTTCGTCCTGAACCCCGGATGATTACGGTGTTGTTCAGCGATATTGTCGGATTTACCCAGCTTTCTAATACCCTGCGATCGCGGCGAGTGGCTGAACTTTTGAATGAATATCTGACCGCGATGACGAGCTGCGTGTTTGATAATGGCGGCACGGTTGATAAATTTATGGGCGATGCAATTCTGGCAATCTTTGGCGCGCCGGAAGAGCTGACTCCAAATGAACAAGTTCGCCGAGCGATCGCGACTGCTCGCCAAATGTATCGGACGCTCGATCAACTCAATGCCCACTGGGAAACTCAAGGCATCGATCGCGTCCGTTTCCGCTGCGGCATTCATCAAGGAACGGCAGTGGTGGGAATGTTTGGGGGTGAAGAACGAGCGGATTACACGGCAATTGGGCCCAGCGTGAATATTGCAGCCCGTTTGCAAGAGGCGGCAGCTCCGGGGTCGATCCTGATTTCTGCGGCGGTTGCGGACTATGTCGATGAAGACAACATTACTAAGGAAAGCCCGCTGAAGCTTAAGGGAGTAGATGAAACCGTTCTTACTTTTTCAATTAGTCCCTATCCGAATCAGATCCCGATGCGCCATTAACAAGGGCAGGAACTAAATCGCGGCGATCGTAGACGAGAGAGCTAGGATAGGAACGTGGTTTCGATTGCTTTCCGTGTGGGTGAGAGTTGGGCATGGGATTTTCTGGTTTAACGGCTCGATCGAAAGCGCAAGATTCTCCGGTACTCTGGCTGTCTTTCTTAGCTGGATCGCTTGTGGTGCATCTTGCAGCAATTTTGATTGGGCGCTGGTATTTTTCTCAAACGGCAAGCCCTCCGGCTGGAATGGCTCAGGCTCCCTTAGATTTTGTGGAAATTGATCCGAATGCGCCGCCGCTCAAGCAGCCGCAACGAACTGTGCCTTCAAGCCCACAACCCCAAACACAAGCAAAAGCAGCGCCGCCTCAAACTTTGCCGGCGGAGCCAGCCCAACCACCAAACTCAATTCAGAGTCTCGCCCGTCAGTCTGCACCTGAGCGATCGCGCGATCCACTTGCTCCTAGCCCTGCCCCGCTGAATTCGTCAGCCGGAGCGCCGAGTCGAACGCGGAGAGCGGTGGAATCCTTACAGCCTGGACAATCTCCAGCCGAGAGATCGACTTCTAGGCAGAATTCGACGGATTCACCTCGATCAACGACCAACCCGAACCCGACGACAAATTCAGGCAGTGGTAATTCTCAGTCTTCCGCTCCATCTCCAGGAACGTCGTCCCCTTCTGCGTCCCCTCCTTCATCCCAATCTCCTGACACCACTAAACCGGAAAATCCAGGAGATGCAGCAATGGGAAATCCAACGCCGCCATCGGGATCTGGAGAGTCATTATCGATCGCGACGGGCGTTCGAGGTGAAGTCTATGGAACACTTCAGGAAGATACTTATCGACCTGAACAATATGCAAGAGGTACCGTTGCACTAAAATCGGCGGCTCTACCTGAAATTAAAGTGGAATTTCCAAGCAAGCTTCCGGTCAATGCTCTAGATTTACGGTTGGGTCTTGTCATCAATTCAGACGGCCAGGTTGTCGCAGCAGATGTGCGAGAGGATAGCCCAACGCTGAAGCAAAATCCGACTCTGAATGATCCAAGAGTGCGGGCGGATATTCAGTCGATCGTGAACGGTCTTGTGCTTCAAGCAAACGCAGACGGAAGTTTGGCGTTTAATGTCAATCTGGAATCTAAACAAGTAGATGCCTACCGAATTATGAATATTCGGCTCAATATCAATCAGTGAGGTTCACAGCTCCTGCTTAGAGATGCAGGAGCTGTGATGTTTGATTAACCTTTTGCTTTTGCCTCCAAATTTTCGAGACGGCTCTTGAGGTCTTGATTTTCTTTTTTGAGCTGATCAAGTTCCTCGCGGAGTTGTTTAACTGCCTTGTCAGACCCCGCATTTTTCTGCACGGTTTGAATTGACTCTTCGGCAATGCGACGAACGCGACCATCAGGAGTTTGATCAGCAAGCGATTGCAGTAGTCCGATCGCTTTGGTCGTTTCCATTTGTCCTAATGCGACGGCGACAGCGACTTGAGTGAGGAAGAACGTTTCGCGGGAAAGTGCTTTCAGCCGTTCTAGAATCCGCTCTAAGTTGATGTTGTCTTGTCCGGTGGAGATTGTGCCAAGCGCGCGAATGGCTGCAAGACGGAGCGGTTGTGGCACTCCGGGCTGTGTGTACTCCAGAATTAAGTTCAGTGCGGCTTCTGAGGTCTTAAGCTGGCTCAAAGCCCCGATCGCGCCTGCTCTGACGACTTCGTTCCAGCCTTGTCGCTGTTTGAGAACCGAATCGATCAGTTTTAGGGTTTGTTCTTCGGATGCGTTGCTGAGTCCTGATGCGGCAACTTTTCCAAAGCTTCGCAGCGCAGTCGCTTCGACATAATAGCTGGCATCGCCGGCTTCGACGATCGCGCCTAATGCGGCATAGCTTTCCGGTGTCGCAATCTGCGCGAGACTTCCGACGATCGCTCGTCTCACTCGCGCATCTGAATCATTTAATCCTGCGATGACGGCTTCAACGGCTTGATCGAGTTTGATCGTAGCAAGATTTTCGGCAACTTCGGCGCGGACTCCCCAGAAGCGATCGTTCTTCAACGAGTCGGATAAGGCTTTTACTGCTTCGAGCCCACCTTTTTTGGCGATCGCCTGCGCTGCATAGATGCGTGAGACTGGATCAGGATCGGACTGTAATTGGGCTTTGAGTTCGGGGAGTGGATACTCTAGCTCAACCGTTTTGAGGTGATAGTTATCGACATCAAAGCTAATGAAATCGGGTTTCTTCTCTAGCGGGAAGTAGAAGCTTTGTTCCTTCTCGTGAACCCGAACTGTAAAAGTTTTTTGATCAACCCTGCCCTCATTCACGAGGCTAATGCCGATCGGAATTCTCAGATCAAACAATTCTGATTGTGATTGGGTAACGGTAATCTTTGCAAGGTTACTATCTGAATCCCAACTATAGCCAATCTTGAAATCGGGATGTCCACCACGATAGACATATTGATCAAACAGGAAGGTGAGATTCCGTCCGGTGGCTTTTTCGATCGCTCGTAACAAGTCAATCGTTTCAACCGTGCGGTGAGCATTGTCATTGAGAAAAGTTGCGATCGATCGATAAAACAACTCATCGCCTAACTGGGCTCGCATCATGTGATAAACACAAGAGCCTTTCTCGTAGATGTGACGATCGTAAAGCTCGATCGCTTCCCGGTAAACGTGCGTCACGAGCGATCGACGATAGCGGGAAGCATCCTCATCAAGATACTGTCGTGCTTGACCGAGCAAGTAATACAGCGCTTCTTCTCGTCCGTACTCTTCCTCTGTCCACATCACTTCTGCATAAGAAGCCATGCCTTCTTTCACCCAAGCGTGTGACCAATGCTTGATCACCACCAAATCACCGAACCATTGATGCGCGAGTTCATGAGCAACTAGGGATTCAGTGTTGCGATTGTCGATCGCGGCTCGTTCGTCGAGCAAACAGCGATCGGTTAATAGTGTGGTTGAAGTATTTTCCATGCCGCCGAAGATAAAATCATCGACGCAGACCTGAGCATATTTCGGAAACGCATACGGATAGCCATATTTCTGACTGTAGAACTCGATCATCCGGGGCGTTTTTCCCATACTGAGACGGGCTTGATCTTCTCGCCCTTTCTCCACATAGTACGTTACAGCTTTACCGTGCCATTGATCGCGCAGTTCGGCAAAGTCTCCGATCGCCAACGTCATTAGATAAGTCGGATGAATTTCTTTTTGATGCCAGTGATAAATCTGCGTATCGCCGCGATCTTCTGTGGCGATCAATTCACCATTTGATACAGCAATCAACGGCTTCGGAATCTCGACTCGAATTTCTGAAGTCGCTAACTGTCCAGGATAGTCAAAGCAGGGAAACCAGAAGCGCGAATCTTCATCTTCGCCCTGCGTCCAGACTTGGGTTGGTTTATTGGGATAGTCTGGAGTCGGCGCGATGAAATAGATGCCTCGCTGCGGTTTCTCAACGTGATAGGCGATCGCTAACTCAATCTTTTCACCGCTCTTTGTGGGTTGCTTGATGTGAATTTGTAGCTGTTCGCCATCGTAGTCAAACGGCTGGGGCACATCATTAATTTTGACCGATGCAATGTTTAGATTCACTGCATCTAAGGTTAAGCGATCGATACCATTGCGAATCGGATTGAGCCGAATCGTGCAGGTTCCCTGGTAGCTTTGATTTGGAATATTGAGAACTAGATCGAGAAAAATATGCTCTACTTGACCCGGACGATCGGGATTGTAGTGAGGACGTGCGCCCGGTAGCTCGAATGATTTGTATCCATTTTCCGTATCTGTGGAGAATTGGCTCAGCATGGTCTATTTTCGCTTCTACGATTTTAAGTTTAGCGATAGTTTGCTCAAACGGAGGACTCCACGCACGATCGACACTCAAATCGATGTAATCAGTGTTACCCTGCTAGGGGGTACACTGATTACAATCCAAAAGCAGTCCAAAGGCAGTCCAAAGCGCTTCGTATTGAATTACAAATCATTGGAACTTTGCTCCACTCAGAAGGGACAAAACTCTCGTTCCTGTCTTATTCGCGAACCACTCCAAAAACTGACACATGCTTCGCTTGTTTTTCCCGAAGCGGTATAAGTACGGCGTGTAGCCACTAATGTATCTACCGAAACCAATTTCATGAAAGCAAAGTTCACCCAAGCGCCTCAAGCTGATGCTGCCCGGCTGACTCCCCTCCCAAATGAAACTCCTCAGAACGATCGCATCGATCAACTTGCCGAGCAACTTAAAACAGAGCTTGAAACTGAGCTAAAGCTTTCCGGCGCGACGATCGCACAAATCGCCTATCGCATCGCGACCGAAGTGGATCGCATTTGCAGCAAGAGCGATCGGATTCAAGCTTCTGGACAGGTTAATTCTTGGCAACTGACGCTCGGACGCTACCGCATTCAAAAATGTGTGCGGTTTTATCAGCTTGGTTCTCAACGGGGTCGGGTCGAACTGCATAGTAATCTCAGCACGATGGTTTACCGCCCGATCGCGCCTGCTCATTTACAATTGACTTTTCAAGCCCGCTACACCTTAATTGAAGACTTTCTTCAAGGCTTTTACACCGAAGCACTGAGAGCCTGCCGTCGTGAAAACGAACTACCAGAAAACTATCAGCCGCGCACCCGCTTAGAACTTGCAGAATATATGGCATTTACAGAGCAGTACGCGAAACGGCGCATTACCTTACCGGCGAAACAAAATCAACAATTAATCATTCTACGCGCCCAGCGATTTGCAAGCCGTCAACCGCAAGAAATTGCCGTTGATATCGAAACTGCGATGGAGACTGCAAAATCAGATGAAGTCGAAGCATATGGACGCTCTGGTGTGATCCAAATGATTCGTGAGCAGATGGTTTCAGAAAAGGTTGATCTATCGGAATCGGCATTGCGCGATCGTGTGGTCGTTGAACTGATGCGCTATCTCGAATCTCAGGGACAAAAGGACTGTGTAGACTATCTGACACTGAAGCTGCAAGATCTGTCAGTTCCAGAGATTGATGAACTGTTAGGGTTAACTCCACGCAAACGGGACTATCTCCAGCAGCGTTTTAAGTACCATGTTGAAAAGTTCACTACCTCTGGCAATTGGAAACTGGTACATGAGTGGTTAGGAGCCGATCTCGATCAGAATCTGGGATTGCCTCCGAATCAGTGGGAGACATTTCTCAATGGACTGTCTGATGAAGAACAGCACTTGCTGCAATTAAAGCGATCGGGAGCGAGTGATCAAGAAATTACTGCAATGCTCAAATGTACTTCAAAGCAACTGCAAAAACGTTGGGGAGGGCTGCTAGATTTGGCACGACAACAGCGCAATCAGGCAAAGTAAATTCGTGAATCGGTAGTGCAATGGGATGGAGAAATCTGTCCCATTTTTTCGTGCAGTTTTTAGCTTAATGCTATCGGAATTGAGATTTTGAACTCCGTGCCTTTGTCGAGTTGCGAGTTAAAGGTCAATGAACCACCATGCTTTTCCACCACAATTTGATAACAAATTGAAAGACCTAATCCGGTTCCTTTGCCTTCTGGTTTGGTGGTGAAAAAGGCTTCAAACAGATGTCGCTGCACTTCTGGCGACATTCCTGCACCATTGTCTGAAATCCGAATGATGGCGTTGTTTTCTTCTATGTGAGTTGCGATCGTAATCGTATTCGGAGCTTTTTCAATCTCTGCATATTGCTTCCCTTGGCTGGAGTCTTCCAAAGCATCGATCGCGTTTGCCAGCAGATTCATAAAGACTTGGTTGAGTTGAGCCGCAAAGCAGCGTACTTCGGGAAGGGGTTCATACTGTTTGATGATTTGGATCGCGGGACGATCGGAACTCGCTTTCAGACGATGCGACAGAATCATCAGCGTTGAATCTAATCCTTTGTGTAAATCCGCAGGCTGTTTCTCGGTGCTATCGCTGCGCGAATAGCTGCGGAGTGAGTGCATAATGTCCCGAATTCGCTCAATTCCCAGCTTCATTGAATCAATCATCTTGGGCAGATCTTCGGCGACAAATTCTAAATCCATCTGATCGATCAACTCCGCGATCTCAGCGTGAGAATTCGGGTAAATTTCCTGATATTTGCGAACTAGCCCGATCAGCTCATCGACATACTGAGTGGCATATTTGAGATTGCCGGAGATAAAGCCAACTGGATTATTGACCTCATGAGCAACTCCCGCGACCAGTTGTCCCAAGCTAGAGATTTTTTCCGTTTGGATGAGTTGAGTTTGAGTCTGCTGAAGTTGGATCAAGGACTGTTCGAGTTGCGACGCACGATCGCGCTCTCGTGCTTCAGCAATTTGCAGATTTTGGTATAAGGTGGCGTTAGAAATGGCAATGGCCATTTGAGTAGACAACAACGATAGGACTTTCCAGCGATCGCGCGTGAACGCATGAGTTAACTGGCGATGCTCCAGGTAAAAGATGCCAATTAACTGATTTTGATACTGCACAGGAAAACACAAAATTGATTTGGGCCGGTGCTTGAGGATGTAGGCATCCGTTGCAAACGTTACATCGTTTGTCGCATCGTGAATTAACTGCTTTTCTTGGGTGCGAGCAACATAGTGAATGAGCGGAACCGGAACGGCTTCCTCTAGCAAGATTGGCAGCGATCGGATCAGCGTAATTCCAGAGCGATCGCTGATGCCTTGCGCTACAACGCGCCAACGAGTCTGTTCTTGATCTGCGAAGCGATCTTCATCTCGCAGCAAAATTACTCCGATTTGCGCTCCTGCATTCTCCATCACCACTCGAATCAGCGTTTCGAGCAGTTTATCAAGCTGAATTGCTTGTGAAATCACCTCGGAAGCTTTTAGAATCGTCGCGAGATCAAGAAGCTGGGAGGTGTCGGTACTGCTTGAAGAGAGATGGGAAGCCGAGAAGGTCTGCTCGGTAGGGGTAGCATCAGTGGTGTAGATGAATTTTGAGAGTTGCGGATAGTTGCGCTCTAACTGTACAAGCTTCTCGGTCGCTCCCCAAGCTCGATAAAGATAGTAGGCTTCGAGCAAGAATGCTTGAGCAATCTTTTCTTTGCCATCTGCAATCCAAAACTTGGCAGCTTGCTCATTGATTAAAGCGATATTGGGTGTGAATTCGCTGAGAGTAGCTTGGGCGAGCGCTTGATCGTAGAGAGTGATCGCGCCGCTGCGATCGCCGGAGAGCCGTGCGATTTCTGCTTCGATGAGTTGATACTGATGCAGGAAGTTTTCAGGGCAATGCTCTGCCCAGACTTTCATCTGCTGCTGATTGTTCGATAGTTCTTGCCAGAGTTGTTTTTGCGTGCTGGAGTCGGATTTGGGATATAGAGCAGATAAGATTAAGGAATGATAGAAATTAAAAGCAGCCAGTGAGATGCAGCCTGGAATGTATTGCAGCAAGGGTTTCGCAGCTTGAATACAGTCTAAAGCCTCACTTGGACGATCGAACAGGTAGAGAACTTGTGCTTTGAAGATTTGATAAAAGCAGATGGCTGAGAAACTGGAGTGCGATCGACAGTCTTCTAAGAACTGGTTCTCCTTTAGAGCCGACAAGTTTCCCTGAAGCGTCTGGATGGTAAGCTGACAAGCAGATAACATCTCTTGAGCTAGCTGATTTTGCGTCTGCTGTACAAACTTATGATAGTCAGGAAGCTTTAGGCTCAAGCTCTCTAAATCAATCCCTTGATAAAAACAATTGACCATCTGATGAGCAATGTTATAGCCCGCAAATTGAAGTTCTCCGGATTCCAGTCCTGCTTGATAGCCTTTCATGAATATGACTGCATCTTCTTTCAAAGGGCGCACCCAATGGTTCACTGATCCACCAATCACAACACAGACTTTGCACTTCTCGGCTTGATCCTTGAAGCGCTCGGCGAGGTTTAAGCTGAGCTGCCCAAATTCATAGCCCGATTGATATTCTCCCAGCATTGCTCCAAGAATTAAGCCATACTCTGAATACCCATAGGTCGATTCTGGAAGCTGCCCATACTTCAATGAGAGATTGACCAGCTTCATCACGACAATCATCCAGAGGACATGATTCGAGAAATACGTGGGCGCACCAAGCGCAACCAGTAGCTTTGCGGCAGTTTTTTGCTCTGGAACGCTAATCTCTTTGCCGTTGAGAATCTCAGAAATCCTTCTACCACTCAGGAGTAGCTTTGCTTGGGCAAGCTCTACTTCTAGAACGGCTTCTAGATCAGTTTCTGGAAATGCGATGTCTAGGAGATCGAGTGCCTTCTGCCCAGCGACGATCGCAGCTTGATACTGGGTTTTCAGCGTGTAGACAACAATCAAAAGTTTGTACAGTTCTGCTTGCTCTAGTGCAGATTTGACATGGATCAGACTACGATCGATGAGATCTTGCGCTGCCTCAAAGTTGCCTAATAGATACTCAACTTCCGCCTGCTCCCTATGCAAGCTCAGCATTAACTCATACTGCTCCGACCAAGCATCACCTAAGATGGTTCTGGCGCTTGTGAAGTATTGTTGTGCTGCACTGTAAGCAGTTGCCTGCTTTGCTTTGTACCCAGCTTGTAGATTTAGGTTTGCAAGTTCAAGCCGTTCTTGCGGAGCCGTAATTAAAGCTTGTCCAATGTTGAAATGCTCTGTTAATTCAAAAATCAGATCATTGCGTCGCTCAACAGGCGATTTTTCGTACAACAATCGCCCAATTTGCAGATGAACCGATTGTTTTTGCGGGTTGCTAATCAGAGCGTAAGCCGCTTGCTGAATGCGATCGTGCAAGAACCGATAGTTTAAGTAGGTTAGATGAGTTGTTGCAGGGTCAATTTCAGACGCAGAGGTGGGAGCAATCATGCCAAAATCGACTGCATGACTCAGCAATTGAGTTAGCTCTACTTCAGAGCTTGGGTGAATCAGTGCAAGCGTTTTCAGGTCAAATTGATTACCGATGCAGGCTGCAAGCTGAAGAACTTGCTGAGTGTCATTCGGTAGCTTTTTGAGCTTACGGATTAATAATTCAACAATGTTATCGGTAAAGTCGATCGCCTGAATTTGCTCGATCTCCCAGTGCCAACTTCTACGATCAACATCAAACGAAAGCAGCTTTTCTTGATGCAGTGTTTTGAGTAATTCATTGATAAAAAATGGATTGCCCTCGGTCTTCTGCATCACTAACTCAGTGAGCGATTGCACCGCATCGATCGAGCACTGCATGGTATCAGAGATCAACTCAGCAACCTGCTCTGTGTTTAGGGGAGTGAGCACGATCGACTGGAGGTTCACGTTTGCCGATTGCAGTTCTGTACACAACATCATCAGCGGATGAGCAGCATCTACCTCATTGTCTCGGTATGCTCCGATTAAAAAGAGATGCTGCGTTTGCTCGTTGGTGAGCATTAGCCTGATCAGTCGCAGAGTTGCGGAGTCTGCCCACTGAAGATCGTCAAGGAAAATCACAAACGGATGGGCAGGCTGGCAAAAGACCTGAATAAAGTTTTGAAATAGACGATCGAAGCGATTTTGGGCTTCAGTCGGCGGGAGAACGGCAACTGCAGGCTGAGCATCAATTATCCATTCAAGTTCTGGAATCACGTCGATGATCACTTGCGCCTGTGTTCCTAATGCAGCAAGTAGCTGTTCGCGCCAGCGCTGTAATTCTGTTTCAGGTTCGCTGAGCAGTTGCCGCATCAGCGATTGGAATGCGACCACGATTGCAGAATACGGAATGTTGCGCTGCAACTGATCGAACTTGCCGGAGATAAAATAGCCGCGCCGCTGCACGATCGGCTTGTACACTTCCTGTACTAGCGAAGATTTACCAATGCCGGAATATCCCGTGACCAGCAAGAACTCACCGCTTGCCCTCTGTGGCACTGCAACGCGATCGAAGGCTTCAAGCAGCGTTTTAACTTCTCGGTTGCGTCCATAAAGCTTTGCAGGAATCTGAAATCGATCGCATAAATCCTGCTGCGCCAACACAAATGCTTCGATTTTCCCGTCTTGTTCGTACTGTTGCTGACAGCGTTCTAAATCATGTTTCAGACCAATCGCGCTTTGATATCGATCTTCTGCGGTTTTTGCCATTAGCTTCAGCACGATCGCAGACAGCATTTCTGGCACGTCAAAATTTAGCTCAGTGGGTGAGATTGGCTGTCTTGCTAAGTGACAATAGACCAGTTCTAACGGATCATGCGACTCAAAAGGTAGACGCTGTGTTAGAAGTTGATAGAACGTGACTCCAAGCGAATAGAAATCAGTGCGATAGTCGATTTCTCGATTCATTCGCCCGGTTTGCTCTGGAGATAGATAAGCTAGTGTTCCTTCTAGGCGAGCTGGATTGATTAGAGACTGGGTTTCTGCTTGCAGAACTGTTGCAATGCTAAAGTCAGTAATTTTAACTTGTTTGGTTTCTGGATTGATTAGTAGATTTGCCGGTTTAATATCTTTATGAATGATGTTGTGTTGATGCAGTTGAGCGAGAATTTGTGCGACTTGGATCGCGATCGCCAGAAACTCGCTTAAGCTCGGTGCATGGTGTTCGTAATATTGCTTGAGTGAAACTGCACCAAAATCCTCTAGCACCAGTGCTAAAGCAGTTCCATAACTCTCGATACAGTAAGAGCGAACGACTCCGGGCAAATTGAGCCGCTCCGATAGGGTAAACTGCTTGCGAAAGATTGCCAGTTCTCTGGATGTCGGATACTGACCTTTGAGAAACTTAATAGCAACAGGATGCTGATCGCGCGATCGGCATCCTCGATATACGACAGTTTTTGTACTTTCGTAGATCTTTTCGTTCAGTTGGTATCCAGGAAGTACAGGTAACATTTCGCACTTGCTTCAGTCTCAATGGGTTTAGACTGCCCACGAATTCAACCAAAGCAACGACTCCTTAACTCCTTCAATTTCTTCAATTGAAGAATGAGCGAAGTGGCTTACCAATTACGCCATCCGCCTCTACTTGCTTCTTTGGTTCGCTCAGCAATCAAGGACTGGTATTCTTGCGAGCTTGCCCAGCGATCGATTTCTCGCGCTCTTAAAACCGGAACGGGGTGCGACAACTGTACAGTTTGCAGTTGTTTGAGCATTTCTCCCATCTCGGTTTTGCTGATATCGTCGTAGGCACGAGCTTGAGCGATGAACGCATCTAGGTTTAATTGCTTCACCAAACTGGGTGATCCGCCTGTAAGTTTCATCATCACTGACATTGTGATTCTTGGATTTTGAGTGGCGAGCAGGGCGGCACGATCGCAGGTAAATTCGGCACAGCGTACCCAATTCATGATTTGAGCCTGCAAGCCTTGGGTAATCACACCGCCGATCGGGAAAGGTAGCTGACCGGCTGCGAGGACTAATACATTGGCGAGTGTCAGATAGACACTGTGATCGCACTTAAGATGTCCGAGTTCGTGAGCAATCACGGCTTGAATTTCTTCGGGCGTGAGCAATTCGATTAGCGAAGTGTGCATCACGATAAACGGCTGCCTGCCCCGCATGGCGAAGGTGTAGGCGTTGGGAACAGGATGCTGACGCACGTAAAGCTGAGGTGCTTCGAGATCAAGAATGCGGCTGGCTTCGATCAAGAGTTTGTGCAGATCCGGCAACTGCTGTTCGCTCACGAGAATGCTGGAGGCGATATTTTCTAGGTAAAAGAATTGCTCTGCTACCGGGCCTAATAATGTGCGGATTGCAAGATCCAGTCCTGGCAACTGCTTCAGGGCGTTCGTTGCTTCGAGATCGAGGGGATGGCGGAACTGGTCGGCTTTTAGCCCGATGAGCGTTGACTTGGGAAAGGACATAAGCCACCGTGAGAATACAGACTGTTGCTGATTCAGTATAGCGATTCCGCCGTCATCCCTGTCAAAACAGTAGGGGGGCGTTCCTCTATGATTGCAAACAAGCCCCGATCGTTGCCACAACCGATCGTCCTAATGTGGGATAGTCATATCCGCCCTCTAAGCCAAACACAATTCGTCGGGTAACTCCCAAGCAATATTGCGTAAACAATTGGTAGTTCTCTGGTTTCAGCGAAATTCCTGACAATGGATCAGCATGATTTGCATCATACCCCGCACTGATAATCAGTAGATCTGGCTGAAACTCACTGAGAAATGGAATCACTTTTTGCTCAAACAGCGGTTGATAGTCTTCGATCGTGCTTCCGGGTGCGATCGGCAAATTCAGGACATTCTGATGTAAGCCTGTTTCTGAAGAATGACCTGTACCCGGATATTGCGGTGACTCATGCAGCGAACAAAACCGGATTTTGGGATTGGTTTCAACGATCGCTTGTGTGCCATTCCCGTGATGCACATCCCAATCGAGAATACAGACGCGCTCTAGTCCCTGTGCCAAAGCAGCATAAGCGGCGATCGCAGCATTGCTAAATAAACAAAATCCCATTCCTTCATCCGCAACGGCGTGATGTCCGGGTGGACGCGCTATTACAAAACAGGGTTCACCAGATGCGATCGCAGTTTCTACTCCATCAATCCAAGCATTGACCGCCAGCATCGCTACTTCAAAACTGCGCGGACAGATGATCGTATCGCCATCAATATAGCCGCCACCCCGATTCGCCAAGAGTCGAACTTGCTCAAGATAGCGGCGATCGTGAATCAACTGCATTAGGGGCAGGGGCGATCGAGCTTCAACGGGAGTGGGCGATTTCCATTCGAGTTGATTTGCCCAAGGTGCAGATTTAAGCGCAGCCCGAATCGCAGTCAACCGTCCAGCATTTTCAGGATGAAAATCGCCCGTATCATGCAGCAGAAACTCATCGGAATAGATCACCGGGAACATAGGCGCGATCGGAAATGGAGAGCAAGATTTTAATATAGCAATCTTAGAAGAGCGATCGGCTTAGCCTCTATAGCGATCCGGTTTGAGCTGTGAACGCTAAAAGGAGTAGGAGACACCCCGCTCCCCACTCCCTACGCTCCACCCCACATGAAAAAAACCTCCAGCGGTCGAGAGCTGGAGGTCTTCTTGATTCAACGCATCAATTAACCCACTTGAACCTGGTTTGTATCCACTGCCGTTGCACCATTGACGTTATTTGCAACGCTCACCATTTTGTTCAACACATCCTGGCTTGGAACACTGCCTTTTAACACCACAGTCGTTCCCAACTGCGCCACCCAAAGCGTATTGATATCATCTAGCTGACTATCTTGATCAAACGCCAAAGCGACCCGCTTCGCCAAACCGCTTTGATCATACTCGCCATTCAAACCAACTCGCTCTGGTGGAATCGTGTCTCCGGGAGAGACTTGAGCCTCTGGAGGCGCAGAAGCTGCTGCGTCTGGCGCAGGCTGACCGCTGACCGCTTGCTCCGGATTCTGAGGCTTCTCCATGCCAAAAAGTCTTTGTAACCAACCCATAACAATTCTGACTCCAAATATCACGATACACAGTGGAATTGAACGATCGAGCCACTGCAATATTCATCGCTCCAGAGAAGGATTGCAGCGGAATACAGAACGCAATTCAACTAATTTCTGCTGTATCGACAAAAATTTTCTAACTCAGATTTTTTCGGAAATTCTTCGACTTCTGGCTGGACAAGACCGAACCAATGTCGCACGATAGAAGGAACTAAATGTTACTAGGAATACAGCAATGAAGCATACGCTCTCGGTTTTGGTAGAAGATGAAGCCGGAGTTCTGACTCGGATCGCAGGATTGTTCGCCCGACGCGGATTTAATATTGAAAGTCTGGCTGTGGGTCCGGCTGAGCAAATCGGCGTTTCGCGGATCACGATGGTGGTGCCGGGAGACGATCGCGTGATCGAACAGTTGACCAAGCAGCTTTATAAGCTGATCAATGTGATTAAAGTTCAAGACATCACAGAAGTTCCCTGTGTCGAACGCGAACTCATGCTGCTGAAGGTGAATGCAGGCAGTTCGACGCGATCGGAAATCGTCGAACTGGCGCAAATTTTCCGGGCGCGAGTGGTGGATGTGGCAGAAGATTCACTCACGTTAGAGGTCGTTGGCGATCCCGGAAAAATAGTGGCGATCGTGCAGGTACTACAAAAATTTGGGCTGCGCGAGATTGCTCGCACTGGCAAAATCGCGCTCAGCCGCGAATCTGGCGTGAATACAGAATTTCTCAAATCGCTTGAAGCGAAAGTGTAAATCCGAAAGAGCAATCAACAAAAGCAATCAACAAAAAAGAGCAATCAACAAAGCAGGGCTGGAGAGATCTAGCCCTGCTTTGTTGTCTGGGATCAACCGAGGTCAAGCCTGCGACAGACCTGCCGCAGACTTACATCACTACTACACCGGAATCCAACGACCGACTTCACCTGATACCAAGCTTGCATAGTACAGGTTACCGTCAGCACCCGTTCTGATTTGTCCCAAGCCAAACATGAACTCAGCAAATCGTCGCTGATCCACCACTGCACCCGATGAATCAAAGGACAGCGCATCGACTGTTCCCTTACTCATGTCCGTGATGATCAAGTTACCGTTGTAGAAGTCGCCAACGTTGATGGCGTTACCACCGCCACCATAGTGTCGGTACGAATAAAGCGGATTTGTCACCGTCTCACCCCCGCCATTCGCCATGAACGCTTGAACGCTGGGGAGTCTATCATAGCCACCTGCTCTGTCAGGGCCTTCATACGCCACCCAGCCAAAGTTCTCGCCGCCTCGTCCGGTGTTGACTTCCTCCCATTGCGCCCAGCCGACATCGCCAATGTAGGTTTGTCCATTGGTCGGGTTAATCGTGAAGCGGAACGGATTTCGCAAGCCATACTGCCAGATCTTCGATCGATTACTTTGGGCATTGCCATCAAAGAATGGATTCGAGGATGGCGCAGCTCCTGTAATCGGATCAATCCGCAAAATCTTACCGGACAAGTTGTCGAGCGTTAAGCTGCGGAAGGCTCGTGGATCGACATCATTGTAGGAAGCACCGTCGCCGTTACTCACATACAAGTAACCATCATTGCCAAATCTCACTGTGCCAACTGTATGCGATTCACTATCGATAATCAGGAAGTCCTGAACGTAGTTGCCATTCGCATCTCGACCTGATTCCGGGATAAAGAAGTTGTTGGTGCCGTTATCGCCCGGATTGCTGATGTACTGCCAAACGCTATTTCGACCTAAGATGACTTCTTCGCTGCGCCGATCGATCGATACGACTCCGTTGTTGATGGTTGCCGTAAATCGTCCTAACCGTGCTGTCCGGTTGCCCACTGCATCCGGTCGCTCTAATTCAGGGACAAAGCCTGATCTGCGGGTTTCGGGCGGATCATACGAGTACATCAAATAAACATACGGGCTGCCATTGAAGAACTCTGGATGTACGGCAAGACCGAGCAAGCCACGATCGCGGGGGCTGTTGACAATATCGGAAATATCAACGGCTGGGGTTTGTTGCAGCACCCCATTGCGAGCCACGCGGACGACACCATTCTTCTGAGCGACGAACATATATTCACCGCCCGGTGTCCAATCGAATGCGGTCGGCTGCAAGAGTCCTGAAATCACGGTTTGACGATCGACGTTGCCGAAGTCGTTATCTGCGATCGACAGAGTTGCGGTGCCCTGAGTGCCCAAGCTGCCGGAGAACGGATTGCTCAGGGTGAGATTGACGGTTTCGTTGCGTTCGCTGTCACCATCATCGCGGATTGCGATTGTGAAGGTCTTACTGGTTTCACCTGGTGCAAAGGAGAGCGTGCCAGCCGTTGCAGTGTAATCTGAGCCAGCCGTTGCAGTCCCATTGCTGGTAGCGTAGCTAATGCTGCCAGCCGTCGAGGTAGACCCACTGCGCTGAACGGTGATGGTTGCCGTTCCCGCGTTTTCGTTTTCGTTGAAGACCGCCGCGCTAAATGTATAGCTAGTCGGCGCGTCATTATCAATGATCGTAATCAGCGAGGTGCGGTTAATCCCCAGTGCTGCGCCCGAAGTTTCTCCTAACCCAAAGCCGAAACTTTCGCTGCCTTCTTCAATGTTGTCATTGAGAATCGGGATGGTTACCGTTTTGCTGGTTTCTCCCGCTGCAAACGTGAGTTGACCTGCGGTGGCAGTGAAGTCTGTTCCCGCTCTGGCGCTCGCTTCTCCGGTGGTGTAGCGCACCGTTGCGACCCCATCGCTACCGCTGACTCGATCGATGCGGATCGAAACGGTTCCGGCATCTTCGTTCACGGTGACGCTGTTCGTTCCGATGACGAGTGTACCGGGATTGGTCGAGAAGACATTGCTGTAAAGCTGCGATTGCGGAATGATTTGACGGGCTTGATTGGCGCTAAACCAGCCGAGCTGTGCGACTGCATCGTAGCCGTTCTCGAAATACTCCATCACAATGTCATAGCGCTGTCCGGCTTGAAGCGCGATCGTGCCGGTGCGCTCAGTTGCGGATTGATCCGCAAAGCTGTCGATAATGAGTTGACCATTCACAGACAGCCGTACCCCATCATCAGTGGTGGTGAAGAAGGTGTATGTATCGTTGTGAAGAGGCTGAACTTGACCCGTCCAACGGACTGAGAAGGTGTCAGGAGCAATGTTGGGATCAGGTGAACTTTCTGCCCAATTAAAGTTAATGTTGGCATCAGTCCGAGCAAATTTGAAGGCTGTGAAGTCGATGTTGTCGAAGTATTCGCCTCGTAAACCGTTGCCGGTGCCAGTGGGCGGAGGAGTTGGAGTGGTGGGCGGAGGTGTGGGGGTTGTAGTAGTAGAGCTAAACAGTTGAGACTGTGGAATGATTTGCTGTGTAAAGCCAGGTACTGACCAACCGAGGAACGCCGCCGCCGCACCGCGATTCTCGAAATACTCCATGCGGATGTCGTAGCGCTGTCCTGCAACTAGCGCGATCGACCCTGTACGCTCTGTCACTGACTGATCCGCAAAGCTGTTGATCACCAGTTGATTGTTGACAAACAGGCGGACTCCATCATCAGTGGTGGTGAAGAATTGATAGGTTCCAGACGTGGGTGCGAGCACCTGACCTGTCCAACGTACCGAGAAAGTGTCATCTCCGATGCCTGCGGCGGGTGAGCCTTGTCCCCAGTCAAAGTTCACTGTGGTATCAGTGCGCGTCAGGATGCGATTGGTGAAGTCGATGTTGTCGAAGTATTCGCCCAGTAGACCATTACCGGTGCCAGTGGGCGGAGGAGTTGGAGTGGTGGGCGGAGGAGTTGGAGTGGTGGGAGCAGTGCTAAACAGTTGAGACTGCGGAATGATTTGCTTCGTAATGCCTGGCCCTGACCAACCGAGGAACGCTGCAGCCGCAATGCTATTCTCGAAATACTCCATGCGGATGTCGTAGCGCTGCCCTGCAACTAGCGCGATCGACCCTGTACGCTCTGTCGCTGGCTGATCCGCAAAGCTGTTGATCACCAGTTGATTGTTGACAAACAGGCGGACTCCATCATCAGTGGTGGTGAAGAATTGATAGGTTCCAGATGTAGGTGCGAGCACCTGACCCGTCCAGCGGACTGAGAAAGTATCAGAGGCAATGCCAGTCGCGGGTGAGCCTTGTCCCCAGTCAAAGTTCACTGTGGTATCAGTGCGCGTCAGGATGCGATTGGTGAAGTCGATGTTGTCGAAGTATTCGCCCAGTAGACCGTTACCGGTGCCAGTGGTTGGAGGAGTTGGAGGTGTGGGGGTTGTTGTGGTAGAGCTAAACAGTTGAGATTGCGGAATGATTTGCTTCGTAATGCCTGGCCCTGACCAACCGAGGAGCGCCGAGGCATCATAGCCATTCTCGAAATACTCCATGCGGATGTCGTAGCGCTGTCCTGCAACTAGGGCGATCGACCCTGTACGTTCCGTCGGCGGCTGATCTACGAAGCTGTTGATTACGAGCTGGTCATTGACAAACAGGCGGACTCCATCATCAGTGGTGGTGAAGAATTGATAGGTTCCAGATGTAGGTGCGAGCACCTGACCTGTCCAACGTACCGAGAAAGTGTCATCTCCGATGCCTGCGGCGGGTGAGCCTTGTCCCCAGTCAAAGTTCACTGTGGTATCAGTGCGCGTCAGGATGCGATTGGTGAAGTCGATGTTGTCGAAGTACTCACCCTGCAGTCCGTTACCATCCGCAAGAATGCCTGTGTACTGAGCGAGTAAATTAGAATCAAACGGTAAAGCCGCCTCGATCGTCGAGGTGGACGTTTCAAGTATCCAGTTCCCACCGCGATCTGCACTTCCAGTTGCATCTGCTGAAGCAGCAACATCAGCCCCAGTGAGTTCGCTTAGAACTGTAATCAGCGAAGTATTGCCATCTGCAACATTACAACCGTACAGCAGGATATCTGCATCGGTAGACAGAGCATTTGACCAACTTCTCAGCTTGTCGCTGTAGCTAGAGATCGTACCGAGGTCAAGAGCCGCCTTGCCGAGTTCAATACTGCTAATGCTGCCGTGAGAGAGGATGTGAACACTATCTAAGTTTTGATATCCAGCGAGGACTCCGCTGATTTGGTCGATTCCGTCTGTGTTGGCATTGAGCAATACGACCTGTGTCCCACTGATTACGCTGGCAGCGAGACTCTGAGCATTTTCAACGGCTGAATCGATGAATACCAAGCGATTCGACGAACTCGATCGCGCCGTTTCCAGATTGGCGGAGTCGAACGGGGAACTACTAGGAGATTGAGGATAACTTAAGTCTAAGAGATTTGACGAATTAGAAGAACTCTGCATTTCGCTTCATACGTGAAAACGACAGGACTGGCGGGCCCGACCCGGCACGAGAGCGCGATCGCGATGCTCGTTACCTAAATTCAGGCAGGTAAAATTCAGCCAACTCATTCGAGCGGCTTTGCAACCTACACACACATAAGGCGGGTCGCGACGAGAACAAGATGAATCAATCGAGTATCAGGAGCGGTCAATCGAGTATGTTGAACACTACAGCGCTAGATTTCAGGTCTAGATGGCTATGGTGTTCGATGCGCGTGAGACCCACAGAAAATGCGTGAACTGATCTACAAGAGATCAATTCGCGTGGGAGAGTCGGCGCTAATGTGCCGCTGTCTCAAATCCTGCTGGCGAAGCTAGACTCGCTCAGTGCATCACGAAATGCTGGTTTGTAGGATTGTTTTGATATTTGCGCCCCTCGAAACTAACATTGTTTCGGAAAATACTTAAGTGCTTATACGTGACTTTAACGAAATTTCAAGAGGATATTCTGTTTTGTAAGAATTACAAGTAGTCAGTGCGAAGCGATATCGCCTGAGATGCCTGGTTTTGCTAATCTATGACCGCCATATCTTATCTTCATGATGAAAGCATCAAGAAAAATCGATCGACATGAAGAAACCGAGAAATTACACAGACTCCCGGTTTAAAGTAAAAGCTGACTACTTAGATCGGGTAGGCGATCGTGACTCCGCTTCCGCCATCAGCGCGATCGGCGAGTTCAAAGCGATCGACCCGTGGGTGACGTTTGAGAAACTCGTGGACACCCTGCCGCAGCTTGCCCGTTCCATGTCCGTGAATAATCCAGATCGGAGTTTGCGCTTCTGAGATCGCTTTATCGAGCACGATCTCGGCATCGGCGACACGACTGCCGCGAATATCGAAGGTATTGCGATCGGTGCGAATGACCGGGGTAGGAGCGGCAGGCGGGGGAGGCGGAGCGGCTTTTGGTTTCGGTTCGGGCTTCGGTTCGGGTTTGGCGACCTTTTCACCGGTGAGTGATTCGATGTCGCCGATCGGAAGCGTCATCTTCATCAAGCCAAACCGCACGACTAATTCATCGTCTCCTGCAAGTTCCAGCACTTCGGCGGTTTGACCCAAGCGGGGAATGCGGACGCGATCGCCGATTTGGGGACGATAGCCGGGTTTCGGTTTTTGCGGTTGCTGGCGAGAGGGCAGATGCTTCTGAGCTAAGTGATTGAGCGATTCTGTCGCCTGCTGAGCCTCTTGAGCCGTCGCGCTGCCTTTTTGAAGATTGCGAATCACTTTAGCGATTTCACCTTTCGCTTGGGCAATCGCGTCTTGAACGGCGCGTTCTTGAGCTTGCTGTAAGTCGCGTTCTCGATCGCGCAGGCTTGCCGCTTTTGCTGAGACTTCTGCGTAGAAGCGTTCGGCTTGCTGCAAGAGCTGTGCGGCTTCTTTGGCTTTGGTTTCTTGAGCGCGGCGCTGCGATTCGAGTCCTGCGATCACTTGGTTGACATCTTCGGCTGCGCCCCCGACTTGGGTTTGAGCAGACTCAATAATCTCTGGCTTCATGCCCAAGCGCCGAGCGATCGTTAAGGCGTTCGATCGTCCGGGAATGCCCCAGAGCAATCGATAAGTCGGAGAAAGGGAGACATCATCGAACTCAACCGAAGCATTTTCAAAGCGATCGTCTTCGTATTTCAAGGCTTTGAGTTCGCCGAAGTGCGTGGTGGCGATCGATAGCTTTGCGTGGTCAGCGAGGTAGTTCAGCAACGCGATCGCGAGTGCGCTACCTTCGGTTGGATCGGTTCCGGCTCCCACTTCATCGAGTAAAACGAGTGAGTTTGAAGATTCTGTTAAGGCTTCGATAATGCGGCTAATGCGGCGAATGTGTCCGGAGAAGGTAGAAAGGCTTTGTTCTAGGGATTGTTCGTCACCGATATCGGCTAGAACTTGCTCGAACCAGGGTAGTTCAACAGGTTCACGCGCCGGGACAAACAAGCCAGCTTTCGCCATCAACATGGCTAAGCCCATTGTTTTGAGCGTGACGGTTTTTCCACCTGTGTTAGGTCCGGTAATCGCTACCACCCGGATTTGCGGCTGAATCACTAAGTCAACCGGAATCACCGATCGACCTTGTTCTTGCTGCTGCTGCCACACAAGCAAAGGATGTCTTAACTGTCGCAATACGATCGCCTCATTGGTAAATCGCGGCGGGTTTGCTTTTAGCCAATAGCTATAGCGCGATCGAGCGGCAGCTAAATCGAGTGCGGTACAGATTGCGAGTAACCGTTCGAGGTCATCTTTGGCGATCGCAACTTGTTCTGTCAAGGCGCGTCGAACCGCTTCTTCTTCGGTTTGTTCTTGTCGCAGGAGTTGACGCAGTTGATTATTGAGCGGCACAGTCGGATGCGGTTCCACATATAACGTTGCACCACTCATCGACACATCATGCACAATGCCAGAGATCACGTCTTTGTGCGTTGCCTTCACAGGAATTACAAATCGCCCATCGCGCTGGGTGATTACTTGTTCCTGAACCGCACTGGCTTGTCGCTGCATGGTTCGTTGCAGCATTTCGTACACGCGATCGCGCACTTGTTTTTGTTGCGATCGAATCTCTGCGAGCTTCGGGCTGGCACGTTCGCTCACTTTCCCATCATCATTAATGCAGCGATAAATCTCCTGCTCGATTTCTGGATAAGTCCGGAGTTCTGCCACTAATTCAGTCAGAATCGGAAAATCGTCTTGACTGTCGATCGTGCGCCTGAGCGTCCTGGCACCCGAAAGCGTCGTTGCGATCGACAACAGTTCCACGCCTGAAAGAATTCCATTGAGTGCGGCTCTTTCCAGCGCATCTCCAATGTCCTCAATGCCCTCGAAGCTCAATCCGTTTGCGAGCTGCGATTCTAGAGTGTAAACTTCTTCAGTTTGAGCGAGTAGACGTTCGGTTTCAGCTTGAGTGGTCGGAATTTTGAGCGCCCGAAGCGCGATCGCTCCTAATTTTGTCGAAGCAAAGGTCGCCAGATGCTGACACAGGCGCGACCATTCCAATAGTTCTAAAGTCTCAGTTTGAATCAAGGTTAGGAATCAAGAGAAGGCTGCACTTCTTTATTCTAGAAGGTTCTGATTGAACGATCGCGGCTCCAGGGGCTTTGATAACTTGATTCCGTAATCTTCTGATTCTTAAAAAGAGATGTAGCATAGAGTGGCGACATCTTCGATGCTTCTCTAAAGATATGCGTGACTTTCTCAAACAGACCCTCGCCACATTGCTTGCGCTGTTCATTTTCCTGGGCGTGAGTGTGGGTGGTCTTTTGCTGCTGCTGATCTCACTCTCGATGCTAGCAAGCCGCGACACAACTCCCACGGTTCGAGATAAGTCGGTGCTCGTCTTCGATATGGCACAAACGATCACAGATGCGCCTGCAAGTTCTAGCACCCGTGAAGTGTTAAACGATGCAATTTCTGGAACTCGCCCGAATACGGTGAGCTTGCGATCGGTACTCGACTCGATCGACGAAGCCGCCAAAGATAGTCGAATTGTCGGAGTTTATCTCAGTGGTAGCAATGGAAGTAGCGACACAGGTTACGCGACGCTGCGGGAAGTCCGCCAAGCTTTAGAGCGCTTCAAAGCAAGCGGCAAAAAGATCTTTGCTTACGATGTCGACTGGCAAGAGCGCGAATATTATCTCGGTTCGATCGCCGATACGATCGCGGTGAATCCAGTCGGCAGTGTCGAACTGAATGGACTCAGTTCTGAAGGACTTTATTTTGCTAGAGCCTTACAGAAATTTGGCATTGGATTTCAAGTGACGCGAGTTGGAAAGTTCAAGTCTGCGGTCGAACCCTTTTTACAAAACCGTCGAAGTGCTGCCGATCGAGAACAAACGCGCAAATTACTCTCAGATATTTGGACGGAGTTTCTCAGCACTACAGGTAAATCTAGAAGCCTTGCTCCTAAGCAACTGCAAGCGATCGCTGATCGATCTGGGCAAGTTGAGCCACAGGATGCAGTGAAAGCAAAACTGGTCGATCGAGTTGCCTACGCTGATGAAATGACTGCGGAGTTGAAAAAGCTCACGGGACAAGATGACGACACCAAATCATTTCGGCAAGTGAGCTTAAAAACCTATGCTCAAGTCGCGGAAAACAAGCGCGACTCAAAAACGAGCCGAAATCAAATCGCAGTCGTCTATGCCGAAGGTCAAATCGTTAATGGTCAAGGGGGGGCTGGGCAAATTGGCGGCGATCGTTTAGCGAAACAACTGCGGGATTTGCGATTTGATGATGATGTGAAAGCTGTTGTCTTGAGAGTTAATAGTCCAGGCGGAAGTGCGACCGCTTCAGAAATTATTCAGCGAGAAGCCATTCTGACCAATCAGAAAAAACCTGTGATTGTGTCGATGGGCAATGTTGCGGCATCCGGTGGCTATTGGATTTCAACCTATGCCAGCCAAATCTTTGCAGAACCCACCACGATCACAGGCTCGATCGGTGTATTCGGCGGGCTGCCCAACATTCAGCAAATTGCAAATCAAAATGGCTTTAATTGGGATGTGGTAAAAACTGCTCGCTTTGCGGATAGCCGCACGATTTCACGCCCGAAATCACCAGAAGAGCTAAAGATTATTCAAACCTCAGTCGACCGCATCTATGACCAGTTTTTGACCAAAGTCGCGAAGTCGCGCAAGCTAGAGAAATCCAAAGTTGCGGAGATTGCTCAAGGTCGGGTCTGGTCAGGCAATCAGGCTAAATCGATCGGTCTTGTCGATCAAATCGGTGGACTTGAAGATGCGATTCGAGCGGCGGCAGAACGCGCAAAACTGGGGAACGATTGGCAAATTGACGAATACCCAAAACCCCGATCGTTTGAAGAACGCTTGATCGAAACGCTGACGGGAGCGATGGTGAATGAACCTGCGATCGATCCACTCACGAGCGAGGCGAAGAAACTTCAGACGCAGTTAGAGAGCCTAAAATCGCTGAACGATCCGCATGACATCTATCTACGGATGCCGTTTGATTTGTCGATTCGATGAGGCTCTACTGGATCTGCTAAGGAAACGCGATCGCCGCCCCCACTCCGCAGCGCACCTAGCACTTTGACGACTCTTATTCAGAGTCATATTCACGTCCATCATTGGGGGATTAGCGATCGCGCATTGCTTGCTGAAAGACCCGAACTGCTTCACCCGCGTCCGTTTCAGCCATCAAAATACAGCGCCTCAACAAGTCAATATCAAGATCTGCGAGTTCCTCAAACTGACTACGATCGCACCGCTCATAGCCATCCGTGCCAAGGTGATAAAAGCGCAGTACCCCATCTTGCCAGAACCAAACTTCTGCGACACCAAGCGCCTGATAGCGTTTGAGCTTGTTTGCGCCACCGCTCGTGAAGACCACTTCAATCGATAAATCAGGAATCGGCTTAACGCGCCCTAAACAGTAAGATTGATCGGCTTGAGCGGATGCGGTTCCTTCTTGCTCTTGGGTCATCGCCCCTGTCGGCTGAAAAAAGATCCCCTTCTGTGCCAGAAAGAGTGTGACCAAACAGCCGATGATATGTCCAAAAATTTCGTGATCGCGTCCAGGCATGATTAGCTCGATCGTTCCGTCGTAATAAAACAGACGAACCCCGCGTGAGTGTTCAAATCCCTTTTGGATGGATTTGAACTGCTCCCACGTTCCAGGCACAACAATGTGCTGATCCGGTGTTGTGATTTTTAGCGGGGTTTGCGTCATGGTTAGAACTGATCGTCGTTACCGAGGGTCGGGGTGGAAGCGCCACCTAAAAAGAGGTTCTTAGCGTTATCGCTCTGGTAGACGCAATCGATCGTCACTTTATCTTTGTTGTCGAGATTGCCGATGTAGCCAAAGGTATTCATCTTCTGACGACATTCACGGCTTTGCTCGGCAGTCAGCAGTTTGCGCTGTTCTAGCACTGACCAGTTGGCGCGTCTGATGATGCAGGCAGGTTCCATTCCCGCTTGTGCCACAAAGACCTTGAAGGGATTGAGCGTTACATAAAGGCGGGTACTCACCGCCATCGCGCTGGCTCCGTTTTGGATACAGATTTCGGGGTTGGGGGCTTGCTGGTCGATTTGAAGGTTTGTGACTACGCTAGTTGGGTTGGTTGGAGTCGCAGCGCTGAAGGCAATTCCGACACCAATCCCTAAGACGAAAATGCCTGCAAGCACCGCAATTACGGTGGCGTTAAACCATGAAGGATTGTTATTGTTCACAGGTTTTCCTCGCTTGGGTTCGGGGGGCAGATATTCATCGTCTCGATCGTAGTCGTTGTAGCGATCGTTGTAGGAATTGTTGCGGGGTCTGCGCTTCATAAGTGAGAAATTGAGAAGGGTTGGATTCTATTCTAGCGGCTCAAGCCTTGGCTTTCTTTCAGGAGGTCATAATACGCTTGGGTGGTGTCTTTCATGAATTGATATTCTGCTTTGACGCGCTCGTATTGGGCATCGAGAGGAACGTGCAGATCGAGCAGTAGGTCTGGATTGAAGTCTGCAATTCTTGTTCCAATTAAGGTTTCTCGCACGATGCGGACGTAGACTTCGCTGAGTTCATCGACTTTCTTAATGAGCTTATTAGTTTCATCGATCGCTTTTTCGTAGATTTCTAACTGCGACGAATAAAAATCAGAAACCGCAACTAATTTCGCAATTTTGTTAATCTTCTCAAACTGCTTTTCGAGCGCGATCGTATCGAATTCCAGTTTCAAATGCTCTTTCATAATCGGCGCGAGTTCTGCCATGACGCGGATTTTGTTTTGACGATCGGTGCGCGACAGGATGACGGGGGTAACCGAGCTTAAGCTGTGCCAGGAGTAAATATATTCGACATCGCCTGCGTCGGTGATGGTGGGAAACACGACTTGAACGCGATCGGGAGCGCGAAACCGATGTGGCACAGCAAAGTTTCCCAACGGCAAGTTCGGGTAGCGGTCTTCGGCTCCTTTGACAATCACGACATCACTATTGCGGATCGTCCGAATCTGATAATTCTGGTACTGCAAATATAGATATGCGATTAGACCCATAAATAGAAAAACCAGCAGTAAACTCACCGCAAGATCTCCAGACTTTATTAGTTTATTGTGGCGAATTTGATCGCGATCTTGCCATCGGGGTAGAGATTAGAGTGCGTCGTTGATGTCACAATAATTAGCATTGTAAAGTTTTCTATATATGCGTTCTTCTCTGCGTCGTTCTTCGCTGTCTACTTCTTCGCTACCTACGTTGTGGCAAGATAGCCTAACGGTATTTTGGGGGGATTGGCTGGATCTGCGGGTGCGGCTGGTTCAGATTGCGGCTTCGGGCTTGGTGTCGCCGTTAATTTATATTTTGGCATTTGGGCTGGGATTGGGTAGTTCGCTCGACAGCGTAACCAAACCGAGCGCAGGAGATAACTATTTGCAGTTTATTTTGCCGGGAATGGTGGCGCTTTCGTCGATGGTGATTAGTTTTGGCGGCACGACCTTTTCGATTTGCGGCGATCGCTTGTTCACAAAGACGTTTGAGGAAATTTTGCTGGTTCCGGTGCATCCGTTGGCGGTGCATCTGGGTAAGGTGCTAGCGGGAATTGTGCGCGGCCTACTGACGGCTGGATCAGTGATTCTAGTGGCAATCCTATTTACAGGCAAAGTTTGGAGCTTTCTGAACCCATTGTTTTTGCTGGTTCTGGCTTTGAACTGTGCTGTATTTGCAGGACTGGGTGTGATTGTGGGCTTGAATGTGAAGTCACTAGAAGGTGTTGGCATTTATAACAACTTCGTGATTGTGCCGATGTCGTTTCTGGGTGGAACATTTTTCGATGCGGCAACATTACCCGCAGCGTTAAAAGCGATCGTTTATCTATTACCGCTAACCTATACAAGTTTAGGCTTAAGAGCGGCAGCCTATTTACCGATCGCGCAATTTCCCTGGTTTGTGATTCCGGTTTTGCTGGTGATGGCGATCGGACTTTCGGCGATCGGGGCGTATCAGTTCTCACACCTGCAAGATTAAACTTTCATATCGCTGTATTTCACTCCATTACTTTCGATGCTCAATCTAGAACGAACGCTCTATAACCCTTGCAGCAACGCTTAGACTGTGAGCATAGGAGGGGCTGAATCATGGAAGTTCAGGAGCTACTACGGCGGTACGAATGGGGCGATCGAGATTTCTCTGGGGTTGATTTGAGCAATGCCGATCTGAGCAATGTCACACTCGTCGATATTAATCTCAGCAATGCCAATCTAACAGGTGCAAATTTGAATCGAGCGTTCCTGATGAAAGCAAATCTGCGGGGTGCATTTCTGAATTGGGCAGATCTTCGCTTTGTCAAGCTGAATGAAGGGAATCTGATCGAGACAGATTTCACCAAAGCGCACCTCAACGGCGCATTTCTGGTGAGGTCGGATTTTTCGCGATCGCGCCTCAGTGGTGCCGATTTGAGTCACGCCAATTTACGCGGTGCAGTGTTAGAACATGCCAATCTTTGTGGGGCAAAACTGCTTAACACAAATCTCCGCAGTGCCAATCTCCAGGGCGCAAACCTCAACTGGGCAAATCTGCAAGGCGCGAAACTGAGCGGTGCAATGCTCCAAAATGCGTTCTTGAGCGAAGCAAATCTGGCGGAGGCGTTTCTCAATGGAGTCGATCTGCGAGGGATTGATTTAAGTGGGATTAATCTTCGGGCAGCAAAGCTAAACGGCGCAAATTTGGAAGGTGCGACTTTATCGTTTTCAAATCTGCGTGAGGCACACTTACACGGCGCAAATCTCACCCGTGCGAATCTGATTGGCGCGAATTTAGAAACTGCCTTTCTTCAAAGATCTCTAATCAATACTTCGGACAATATTAAACAGCGATAACGCCGTAAGAGCGCAAGGATTCTTAGTTGGGATGAGATTTAATCGAGGTGGGCGATCGCTCTAACTTTATCGGTAGAGAGCTTTTCCTTCAATGTGCCCATCCTTTTAATGAAGTCACGGTTAATGCTGCTGAGGCAGCAATGGGGTTTTACCAAAAAGTAGGATTTACGCAAATTGGCGATCGCTTTTTCAAACATGGAATCTGGGGGACACTCATGAAATGGGTTAATCCTGCAACATCATTGCTGTCCACACTGCGCGAATTGGAGTGTGAGCTTCATCAGCCGCAGTGCCGGGGTGATCGAGAACGTCTCGCACAGTTACTTGCTCCTGATTTTAGAGAATTTGGTCGATCGGGAGCTTCATATAGTCGCGATGATACACTGGCGATGTTGCCGTTAGAGACGGAAGCACCGCAGATTCATGCCCAAGACTTTACTGTACACGAGCTTGCAGATTCGATTGTGTTACTTACCTATCGGTCAGCCCATATAAATCCGTCGGGAGAGTTGTTCCGTCACACGAACCGATCGTCGATCTGGCGACTGGATTCGTCGGGGTGGCAAATGGTATTTCATCAAGGAACGCCTACAGACTCTTTTGATCGATCTCCAACCTAAGACCCGCTTACACACTGACCCTATAGAGTTTCTTCTTCGTGTCCAAGAAATGAATTACTCAGGTTAAACCTTCTGAAGATCATGCCAATTCAGAGGAGGTTCCGCAGGATTCTGGAAGATAACAGGTAACCAGGTCGCACAAGGAAAATGGTCTTCAAGCCCTTGTAACTTCTCCCTAGACTCCCGTACAGCTTGATACAGTGACTTCCCTTGTGAGAAACCCATCAAAAAGTTCTTCAAAAACTCTTGGGCTACCCGATCGGGTACAGGTTCTCGCATCACAATGGTTTGTGGAATGTGTAAGTCGGATAATTGGTGTGCTAACCCAAACCCATCACAGGAATTAAACATTGCTAACTTTAATCCTTGGGCGATCGCTTGTCTCAATGCGTGTTTGAGTTGAGCGATCGTTAGGCTTTCGTGAGGATTGATGCGGATGTATCCTCCCGCTGTATCGGATTGACTGAAACTATGACCTGCAAAAAAGAGCATATCCCACGATTGTTTCCACAGCTGGTCGTTTAATTCCTGACGTTGCGGTTCTACCAAAAACGTTACGTCTGCATTGGGCAGTTGAGCCAAGACAGCTTGGTCGCTCTGTAAATCAATTCCGGTACTGTCTCCTAAAATTGCCAGAATTTTAGCTTTGGGGTTGGGGGGGCGCAATGAGGCTGTCTGCTCATAGTCGGGAGCACTGAGAGCAATTTCCGCAAGAGGATAGCGATCGCAAAAATCCCAAAGTTGAAAGGGCAGCCGTCGCAATTGAGGATTATCCGTTTGAAGGAGAATCCGAATCGAATCAGATGGAGCTAACTGCTCCAGCATTCGGTCTTTAATCGGTCGAAAGTCTGGGTCATTTAGCCAATCATTCAGCTGCTTTTCCAGGTGTGAGGCAGCTTGATTGCATTCTAGGAAGAAATCATGATGACTGATATTCGTGATCTGGGTATCTGGAATATCCAGCCGAAAGTTTGCTTTAAGACATTTGCGATAGGCAGATTGCCATTGTTCATAAAGGGTCGATAATTCTGGTGCAGCGGCAAGCCAGCCCTTTGTATATTGCATGAGGCGAGATTGCATCTCATTTCCAATTTGAAGGGTGACCGGAAAACCTGTACACAAATTACCGACGCCGATATGAAGGCAAACCCATTTACGATGTTTTTGCTGTTCTGCCTTTGGAGTTTGCTGATTTGCGATTTGCTTCTGGTTAGCGAGCATTGCTAACACTGCTTTCCAATCGGCTTGTTGTTGCTGGTAAAGAATGATTTGTTCATCTTTTGCCTGAAGCTGGGCTTGGTATTTTTCTTCGATCGCACGTACTGCCAGATCGTAATGATGGAGAAAACCTGCATGGAGTTGTGTTTTATTACTCTCTGCTGGAACATCGACTCGAACCACCACGACTCCATTACTTTTCCTTTCCAAACTGCGAACTGCGAGAGCCATGCCTTCATTCTCAATTTGAAGCTGATGCAGAGAATAGTTGAACGCCCTTTGGTCAATACCATTGCGAAAGAGTAAATCGATCGTTTGGATCACTTCCTCGAACAACTCGGTAAAATCTCCCGGTGCGAAGCTGCCACTGCTGGGACGGCGCTCTTGTTGAGAATTCCGAAGATAAATGTAATCGCAAATCACACCCTGAAGCTGTGTTGCACTATCAATATTCCAGGCTTCAATACACGCTCCCGTGAGATGCGCTCCCTGAAAGTTTGCCCCGATCGCCTGTGTCTTTGTTAAGTTTGCCTCTTCTAACCAGGCTTCTTCTAGTGTTGCTCCATTTAAGTCTGCATCGGTCAAGTCTGCACCTCTGAGGTCTGCTCCGATCAGATTTGCCCCCTTGAGATTCTGTCCTACATAGGACTGTTGAGCGCCTCGGTGCGTTACCACTAATGCCTGCACAGCAGCATGGCTGAGAATTGTTTGATCGGTTCTGGCTTGATCAATACCTCTGCTGTTATGAAAGTTGGTACGGGTGAGCGTACTGTTACTCAAGTCTGTGCTTTTGAGAATTGCGTAGGCAAATGTTGCATTTGTCAGATCTGCGTTACGAAAACTCGTACCTCCTAGCATAGTGATCTTAGTGATCAACGTCTTGACCCAGGTGAATCGTGAGTCGCCTATCAAAACTCGATGGGCAATCCAAGCTGCAATCGCAATTCCAAGAGTGGTACCTGTTGCGGCGGCAAGCTGGGCACCTGCGATCGCGCCAATTCTGGTTGATGGAATGGTCGCAGTCCTGGCAATGACCGTGACAACCGTTGCTCCGATGCTGACTCCAGCAGTTGCACCGATGAGTGATCCCATGATTGTTCCAGCAATGAACAATAGGGCTGCCAACTTTTGAGCAATGGTGATTGCGAGAGTCATCAGGATAACCATTGCGATCGTTGCTGCTGTTGCTAATATGACTGTTATGGTCACAGCAACAATGCCCGATGCAACGCCAGCGATTGTTCCAGTTAAGCCCCCTAACACGGCTCCCAAAAGAATTCCCATAAGAAAGAGAATGCTCAGTGCAGTTTGTAGCCCCCGCCTAACAATACTGAAAACAAAAAGTGTAAATAGAATCAGGACAATGCCCGCAGCCAATATGTTAGGTGAATGACGTGGAGTCAGTGAAAAGGGAAAAAGTAAGTAGCCTGAGAACACCAGCCCAAATACTGTCGCAAATCCTAACAGGAGCGATAGTAACACTACGATCGCCATCCAGAAAAAGCGATGGCGAACAGTTAACCCAGCTTTCGCATGATTGAAGTTTGCATCAACCAGAATGGCATCTGTAAAGTCAGTTCCGCGAATATCTGCATTGCTAAAATCGGCACCTATGAGAGTTTGTCCTCGGAATGAGCGCCCTTGAAGATTCTTTCCGGAGAAGTTGAGCTGTGTAGTAGATGACATAGAGACCTATACCAGCGATCGTCAATACCCATTTTGATCATGGAGGCAATAAACCAGTAGCGATATTACCCTGATGGCTACTATTCAATCAGAAAGCTAAATGACAAAATTCTCCGTAATGCTAGCGGCTCCTAACTCAACTCTGACGCTAAACGCTTCTCGTGGTTCACCGCTAAATTTTAGTTGAATATAAACATCTGATTGTCGGGCGACTACCTCCCGTAGAGCCTGTCCACTTGCGTTGAGTAGCACCAGCTTGAGATTTGCAGGCAGATAGGGTTCATTCTCAGGGGGATAAACCTGAAGCAACACTCCCACCTGTTGATTTTCCTTGCGAACCAGTGCGACTGCTAGAGCAACGGCTTGGCTGGCAATTTGCATACCCAAATCAATTAATTTAACCTGTCGAACTCCAGCAGAAGGGTTCCCTGGATCAAGCTTCCACAAGCTCTCGACAGTCGCCCAAAGCGTCTCGTCATCTCGCGTCTCTCGCAGTAAGTTGATTAGTGCTTGAATCGCTCCAGCGTGACCTGTTCCACTCTCGCCAAGTTGTTTCGCAATTCGCCGGCGTTGGAACTCATCCGTTTCGCACTGAAGCTGATGAATCAGTGCAGCAATGTTATTGGGTTCTGCGGAGGAATTCTCGTTAAGATCACTACTACGAGTCGCGATCGCCGTTGTAGGCGCAGCTTCCATCCAGTTAGAAACCATTTGCCATCCCGTTTCCATCAATCCGTTAAACCATTGGCTCAGATTGATACGGTGCTGAGCAGCCGTCTCGCGTTCCACCGCGATCGCAGACTGTAACACCTGCTCTGTTTGCTGAATCCCCTTCAGATAGACCCGATAAGCAGCGATCGGGACAGTTAAAACATCGCTCCAGGCTTCCTCTCGCCGATGGAATGCGTCCAGTGCGGCGTCGGCTGCTGCGGATTGCTGACCAATCTTTAGTCCTGATGCTTGAATGTCTTGAGATGGGAAATCCTTTGCGGCTCCCGCGTGGAAGTCATCGATCGTAAGTAACCAGTCATATACCTGCCGCGACAAACGCCGTCCAACAGGATTCAATAAATTGCAAGCTAGCATTTCTCGAATGTGCCAGGTTTCTGCCAGCACATCGCAATTTAATCCAGAAATTTCGATTGGAATGAAGATATCGGTCACGCTCAGAAACTGAATCTCCAGCGAGAACACCATAACAGAAATCGGCTGCCACGGTTCCTCTAGGTCTGACTCTGCATCAGTCACAATCATGACGTAGCGAGGGTCAGTCCCCTGTAAAAAGTTCTGTGCGGGTTCAGAGAACCACTGTTCCGATCGCGACAATTTTAGGGGAGATTGTATCGATCGACTAACCTCCCAGATCTCACCCGGTTGTGGTAGCCGGAGAGCAAAATTGTCTTGCTTAGTTAATCTGGATTTTGGGTCTACATACATGGCTAACTCTACAAGTCTAGGCAAGTGGGCTGATAGGTTTCTGATTTTAATTAACGAGCGATCGCCTGTCTCTATTCCAAAACTAACGAATCTTTACCATTGTGCGGTCGATCGACGCTGCTTGCCTCTGCGTTTACCAATCGCCTGATGTTCCTGCTGAATCGCTTCAGGGCGCAGAATTCCTAACCGCTCAGAAACTTGACTCACCATCTCTTTCCAGCGCTTCGAGACTTCCCCCTGACTCACGCCTAATGCGATCGCCAGTTGAGTTTGCGTTTTTCCTTGCACCTGTCCCTGCCAGAGTGTCATATAACCCCGCTGAGGAAGCCGTTGATCCAGTTCTTGAATGGCTGCGATCGCCTGTAGCACCAGGTCAGTTTGCTCCAAGCTATCCAGAGCATCGAACTTAGCCGCGATCGTTTCAGACAGGGCTAAATCTGTTCCTGGAATCACTGCATCTAAGCTGGCACAATGACGATGCTTTTCCTTGCGAACTAAATCAATGATCTCAAACCGTGCGACAGTGAGTGCCCAGCGATCAAATTCATCAGCGCCACCCTGTCTAAATTTGCCACTTCTAACTGCTTGTAATACTTTCATTTGAGCCGATTGGGCTGCATCTTCCCAGACGATCGTGCTTCCGCGAGTGTACTTGCGGGCAATTCTCTCAAGGCGCTGAGTAAAGTCTGAAGCAATCAAACGAGATTCATGGAGATGCGGCTCTAAAGCCAGTTGTAAAGCCATAGAAAACGGTCCTTCCTGATGATGGAGGCGATTCGGAAGACAACAAATAGGTAGACGTAGTAGCAGACTCCGATTGGAGAAAAAATGTTCTTGAGAGTGATTCTTTTCAGAAGCAACAAAACTGTCTTACCAAATTTCGGAATAATTCTTTCCGCTCACCCGTTGATCAGAAGTAACAACAACAGTTGAATGATCAATCTGCGGAGGAAGTATGAAAAGAAGCGTGTCTGCACTCATGACTGTAGGACTGTTAATGCTGAGCACTGCACCTGCATTAACAGCAATTATTCCGATCTCTGGACGCGGCTTAACGGGAATTCGGAGTTTGTCTCGTGGAGTCGCAGTTCCATCCGGATTAAACAGCTTTAGCTTTAATTTTGAGAATGGAGATCACCATATTAAGGGAATTACGGCATTGCCGAATGATCTCCGAACAACAGTGGGATTTATCGACAATGATGGCAATGATCCCTATCAAGTTTCACTCCAGGTTGAAAATGATTTGGGAGCAGGTGCTCGATCGGTGTTTGCTCTGGATAACCGAACCTGCAATGGTGGAACCTGCCGAGTCAGGCTGCCTATTCCTTGTGGCTCTCAAAACACCTTTGTCCTAACTGGATTTTCCTTCCAATTCAAAGATGGCGATCATCAGATCAAGAAGGTTGCCATTAAGCGAATTGAGGATGAACTGGAAGTCTCTTTCGGAGATAAAACACCAACCGACCCATATGTTTGGAGCGTTCAGTATGCGATCGTACCTCGCGCCAATCTAGCCAGTGAGCAAACCATTCGTCGCCCGACGGATGGTTCTGCCAGAGTCGCCCGATTGCCGGGTCGAGCCGTTATTCAGGGCTTCAGCTTTGAGTTCACCAGGGACGACCATCATCTGCGCGATTTCAAAGTTGATTTACAGAATAACCAAGTGGCAATCAACTTCCGAGATAATAACCTGGATGACCCCGTTAATTGGTCAGTTGACTATGGGGTGCTGCGCTAATTCTTATTAGCCCTGGGTTGCATCTTTGGGCATTGCAGAATGCCCTCATCCTATTTTCTGCAATGCCCATTTTTGTCTTTCACAACTGCAATCAAACCATCAATACAGCTATGAACATTAAACCCCTAGTCATTGTTCTTCCAACCCTCATTTCTACCCTTGCTGTTTCTCCTGCGATCGAAGCCGTTTCCTGGACTCGTATTAATGCGCTGCCTAACACAGCACAAAAAATTGCAGCCTGTCCAAATGGAATGATGTATGTGCTACACCGAGAGGGTCGTGTCTTAGCAAATCGCAGTAGTGAACGTGGATCAGGCTGGCAACGCATCAATACAGACACTCCAACCGATGCCAGTGCCATAACAAACCTTCTCTGTGCCGGTAACAAGCTGCATCTTGTCAAAAACAGTCGGGTCTTTCGGAATGATGGAACGGATGCTGCTCCCCGTTGGGTATATGCTGGAAATTTTCGCGATCGCACCCCAAGCGCTGCTCCATTTGCTGTCAGTGGAGCCTCTATAGATGCGGGTCGTGTGAGTTTGTCTGACTATTTCGCCCTATTTGCGTCTCCTGATGGAACTGCACTAACTAGATCGGCACTAACGTTACAATCCCAGCGACGCATTGGACTTCCCCAAAGTGCGATCGCCATTGCTGGAGCTGGAGATAGTTTGGCTCGAATCTCTCGCGTTTTTGCTCTAAATACGGATCGAACCCTTTGGCTCAATTCTGGAGCAGGCTGCGATCCGGCATGGCGGCGCATTGATCGTCCCGTTGCAGCCGAGCAAATTGCTGCCAAAAGCGTAGAGCAGCTTTATGCGCTGAATACCGACAAAACGCTGTGGGAAGGACAATTGCGTCGAACCGTTAGCACCGTTGGTTTAGGCGATCGCGAGATTAATTCGATTAACGCCGTTGCCTTGCGAGGAACGCGATTCACCCTCGATCGCAAGCGCGGAACCAATGACATGGAGTTGAGAATTACACCCTCTCGATTCTTGCAAAATGCAGGATTGAACAACTCTACTCAGGAGTTGGGAGGAGTCATGGTTCCTGGAATTCTGGGAGCACGTCATGCCGTTTGGATCAGCAATCTCAATTCCAATGATTTACAACTCCGGCTCACCCCCGACGCGATCGTTCTAGAAATGGGTTTTGCTCCAGGTGGGAAAATCACTGTAGATACGGCAATTCGGGGCAACTGGGACATTCGCAATGCTAAATTAACCCTGACTTTAGGCATTAACTATGATCTCTGTGGTCTTGCTCGGCTGACTCTGAAATCAACTCGATTTGATGCCCGACTCGATGGGGATGTGGTAGGCAGTTTCATTGGCAATTTTGAAAATGTCAGAGAGCGGATTGAAGCGGCGATCAATACTAGGGTGCCTGAGTTTCTCAATCAGCCAGAGGTTGCTGGTGCCCTCCGGGGGGCACTGGTTCAAATGGTTCCCGCACTGCCACCTTCAGCATTCTCAACACCTCGTCCAACAAATCCGCCTCATACCTTAATTGGATGGACAACAGGCATTCGCAACGGACGTTTTACCTATACTGTTGAGGGTGACTAGCGCAGGCTGGCGAGAATACCTAACGCTTTAAAACTCAGCTCTCACGACAGCTTCATTACGATCAAAGTTGATCAGCACCTGAAGCGACGAGTCGCTTTTCTGTGGAGTCTCTCAAAAACTGTCCGAAGTATTGCGAATTGCATTACTACAATTCGATCGACCGACAAAGCGGTGAGTTTTGAAAGCGATAGACGACTCAAAACGAGTCCAATAGCTGATTGATTTCTTTCTCGCGATGCTGAAGACGTTCAGCCAACAACCCAACAATAAATCGATGAATGCTCGCTGCCAGCATCGGATCGGTGTTTTCAAGCTGCTCGAACGATTCTGTCGATAGAAAATATAGCGTGCTGGGTTTGTCTGCAACCACCGATGCCATGCGGACTGTCCGGCGATACAGCCCCATTTCTCCGATCGTGTTGCCGATCGTGTAGGTACGAATCCGTTTGTTTTGACCATTGCTCAATTTCAAAACAACACTCACTTGTCCCGATGCCACAAAGTAGAGTCCATCAAACGGATCGCCCTGATGGAATAGATATTCATCTTCGGCAACCTGACAAACCTCTAGACACTTCATCAAGCGATCGACCTGACGCGGATCAGGAAAATCAGCCTTTAGACAAGCGGCGAGTGCGGCATCAGGAGACTGAAACTCCTCTTCGGTCAGCGATTGATATTGCTGCAAAATTTGTTGCTCATACCATTCCAATCCTCGATCTAAGTCATCAAAGAGATGGCAAACTTCATGATCTAAACAATCGCCCTGCTCTAATCGCTGATGCGCCGCAGAAGACAGATGGGTGTAAATCAAGTGAACCTGCTTCTGATGCGCTACCTGCTTCAGTTTGGCAAAGCTAAGAACGGCTGAGGCATCTAGCCCACTCACCAGCCGAAAATCGAGGATCACATAATGAACAGGCGGTAACTCATGATTGTTAATGCGATCGCGGACTTGATTGAGCAATTTATTTGCCGTTCCAAAAAAGATCAAGCCCTGCAATTCCACAATGTAAGCTTGCTCACCTTGTTCTTCTAGGATTTCCAACTCTTCAGACGTGCGGAGGACATTGCTGTGATGATAGGTTCCTGTGCTGATGCGTCGAACCACAGTGAGCCGGCTGTAGTTAATTACAAACAACACGATCGCCGCCCCTAGCCCGACGGCGATCGCTTGCAAAAAGCCAATGGTCGTCGTCACAATCACAATCAGCACAATGATGGCATAATCGGCACGCGCAAACTTAAACCAAGCTTCGTAGAGCCATTCATTGAAAAACTCAACTGTAATCAACAGGGGCATCCCAATCAGAATGAATTTCGGGAATAGCGATAACAAGGGTGCTCCACCCAGCATCATTGCGAGGCAAAGGGCTGCAATAATCCAACCCACCAATCGCCCTCGCGCCCCCACTTGGTAGGACAACGCATTCTCTCCAGCGCTGGCAAATCCACCGACTCCACCACCAATCCCTGCAACTAAGAACGCCACTCCCGATGCTTTCAATTCCTGATTCAGATCGAGATCGCGGGAAGCCACAAGCTCAACACCATTAGAATGAAGCAACAATGCGATCGCGGAGATCAGCCAGAGCGCGGCTAAGGTTGGAATTTGCTGAGCAATCACGCTCCAATTTGCTTGCTGGACTGCGGCAAGACTGGCAAAGTGATACAGTCCACCTGCGGGAACACTGCCTAAAATCCAACCCCGTTGGCTGGCATCCGCGATCGAAGTTCCGGTGAGCGCTAGAGCAGCGTAAAACAGCGCGATCGAGCCAAGAATAATACCTGGATAAACGAAACTACTATTAATTCGTTGGGGTAACACAAACATTGCCGCCGCAAATAAGGCAGCCGGAAGCCATTGCAGTAAAACATTCACCTGAAAGAAAGCAGCCAGCGAAAAAGGCTGTAAATCCAGCCCTGAAACCGACTGAAACGCTGCCACAAACAACAATGCTCCAATGCCTGCCAGAAAGCCTCCCACCACCGGATAGGGAATGTATCGCACGAAACTTCCCAAGCGAAACCAACCCAATCCCAGGAAAATGATGCCTGTGATCAGGCTATTCACCGCAAAGGTGGCAACAACGGTCATTAGCTTTTGCTCGATCGGAGCATCCGGCATTGCTGCCACAATTTGCTTCGCAATCAAGCTGAAGATCGGAACCGTGACTTCTGCGATCGTGGCCACGATCGCAGGGTATGAACTGAGCGCAGTCACAACCGTACTAATAATGACCGAGCTAAAGAGCAACAGCCCGATTCCAAAGGGCATAAACGGTGCGAGATCGCCTGAGAAAATCAGAGCGCCAAACGATACGGCACTCGTGACGGTGAGCAGACCCATAATTGCGCCTGCAATGCTATTGGAGACGATCGGGCTTGTCCCTAAGTTAGACTTTGCGATAAGAGTCACTGTAATTAGAAGATGAATATAGAAAAATAATGTCTGGATGTGCTTATCGTATAGAACTCCATTCAACTTTAGGGAATCAAACGCCAAATTTCCTGCCTCAGAAGTAAGTTGAAGCAATTTACAATCAGTCTTTTGGCATAAGACAGGGCACATAATTGACTGTTGAAGTGCTGTGCTATACCAAGTTGATTTGTGGACGCGACAGATCCTCGCCCCCTAAATCCCATTCTGCGGGAACTTTGAGTGTGGTCTGTTGTGTTCTATGTTTAATTCGGCATTACCTCAGTTCAGATTTATACCTGCTCTAACGCTCTAATATAGTGACCGTCTAGGCGGGGTTAGTGCAGGTGCGGAAGGATTAGCAGAATGAATTAAGTCACCTCTGTCGAAAGATGTTTATTGTCTAAACGCTATTAATCTTGAGATGTTCTGCCCTTGATCAAGGGTCATAGTTCTTACTGCATTGATTCAGTGTCGAGTAGATGCGGCTTGCTCTGTATCACCACATTCAATCTCAGGGAAAAACCATAAAAGTAGAAATGTCTATGTTTAGCTTGTTTAACCGCTTTCCGGCTCAATTAACTCAGTGGATACTGGCTGGATTACTCGTACCGATCGTAGCCCTCAACGTATGGCTACTCTTCAAAGCGGTTCACTTGGCTCAACCTCTGGTTTCAATTCTTGTTTCAGCAGCATTACTGGCGTTTCTTCTCAATTATCCGGTACAACTAATTCAGAAATGGGGACTCGATCGCAAGTATGCGGTTACCAGTGTGGTGGTCATGTTCTTTGGCTTGCTCATCGGCGCAAGTATTACCATCCTGCCTCAATCGTCTGAAGAACTTGGCGAATTCATCAGCGCATTGCCGACTCGGATACAATCCACTCAGCTAAAGCTTCAGATTCTGCAAGATTGGGCAATGCAGCATCATATTCCAATTCGGCTCAATCAGTGGACAGCTCAGTTTACTGATGGCTTACCCGATCGCATACACACGCTCGGAAATAATGCCGTTAATCTAATCTTTAGTGCGTTGGGCAGTGCGTCTAACTTAGCCTTAACAGGAATTTTCACCGTCTATCTTTTATTTGACGGATCGCAACTTTGGAACGGAATTGCTCAACGATTACCGAGTCAAAAAATTGCGCAAATTCAGCGCTCGCTCCAGCAGCACTTTGAGGACTATTTCACCGGACAGGCAATTATGGCGATCGTGTCTATTGTTGCACTGACGGTCGTTTTCTTGATCCTCAGAATCCCGTTTCCATTGCTGCTCGGATTGTTCATCGGCACATTATCGATTTTTCCCTTTGGTGCTACGCTGGCAAGCTTCATCAGTGCATTGCTCATCGCAGCCGATGATCCAGGTTTAGGGCTTTGGCTACTCGGATCGTCGATCGTGACGAATCAAGCGATTGATCAATTGATTACACCCCGCTTGATGGGAAAGCTGGTTGGGCTAAGACCATTTTGGATATTGCTTGCCTTACTGGTTGGAGCGAAGCTAGGTGGATTGATTGGAGTCATAATAGCGGTGCCGATCGCAAGCTGTCTGAAAGATATCCTTCAGGGATTTCCGAGTTCTGTCTCCTCGTCTGACGCTCTTCCTGCTGCTCCTGTCCCTTCAGAAATACATAGCTGATTGTGCTTGCGATCGCTGAGTATCTTAAAGAAGTGGCGCGTTATCAGGCTTGCCTGTGGAGGATTAAGGGATGCTACCTGAGTTTTTGCCTGCGTCAGCGAGTGCGATCGAGGATGCGGATGCGATCGCTCTGCTGCAACAACTCCAGCGTCGATCAATTCAAACTTCACTAGAGTCAGAAACAATAGAGATTGCAACGGCTTATGTTTATGCAGCGTGTGAGCAATCAACAACCCCGATCGTTTTGCTTCCCGGATTTGATAGTTCACTACTAGAGTTCCGACGATTGTTCCCGCATCTTGCGGCTCAATATTCCACCTGGACGATCGATCTGATTGGATTTGGGTTTACAAGCGCGATTCTAACCATTTCTATCTGTCCTCAGACTATCCGGAAGCATCTGTTGAGCCTGGTTCAAACTTGGATTGCTCAACCTGTGATTTTAGTGGGTGCATCATTGGGGGGTGCAGTGGCGATCGATTTTGCGCTGCATCATCCGAACTGGGTGCAATCTCTCGTGTTGATTGATAGCGTTGGGTTTTCTGGCGATTTCCCGATCGGGCAGTGGATGCCCCGCTCCGTGCTGGAATTCGGAGCAGATTGGCTACACTTCCGCAAACAAGCTGCTCTAAGTGCTGCATTAGCAATCCCAGGAATGGATTTAACGCTGATTGATGCGCTTCGCTGTTCACTGCTGCATCAAGCTATGCCCGGATGGAAGGAAGCGATCGTCTCTTTTAGCCAAAGTGGAGGTTATACTAACTTAGACACTCAACTTGGGAAGATCCAACATCCGACTCTAATCCTTTGGGGAACCTCGGATGATGTGCTAGGCACAAAGGATGCAACCCGATTTCAGGAAGCGATTTCAAACAGCGAATTGATTTGGATTGAAAAGGCGGGTCATGTGCCGCATTTTGATCAATCTGAGGCAGTTGCAGCCCATCTATCAAGGTTTGTGCATCAAGTCGGAAACTGATCGTTTAAGAGAGTCATCAGTAGAATAAAGAAGTAAGAATTCGTTGATTAAATCCGTCCATCAAAATTCTCTTCGTCTATGAAACTCTGGTATCTCACTATTACAACCCCTTTGATTACAACTCTTCTTTTTTCTGGCATGAGAGCGATCGCACAATCGCTTCCCACGCCGGTTCGACCATCGCCCGCTTCCAGTTGTCTCCTTGGCTATCCAGACCGTACCTATCAAGGGGAGCGTCCGATCACACGGAATGAATTTGCGGCAGGACTGAATGCGTGTTTGCAGCAAGTAGATCAGTCGATTCGCTTCAATCGGGAAGAGTTTGCCACAAGAGCGGAGTTTGAACGTCTGCTTCAACGGCAAAGGGAGTTAAACGAACAATTGCGCCAAACAAGCGATCGTGTCGATACGCTCTCAAATCCACCTGCCTCGTCGAAGTAAATCTAGTTTTATTCCTCTAAGCTCTCGAATCTTACAGCTTTGTTAGCTGTAAGATTACTTCGATTTTCGCTTTGACTTTGGGGCAGTTCGATGTGCGCCAAAATATTTTTCGCTGCGATATCTTAGCCAAACTCGTAGGGCTTCCGGGATTTGGTCTTTCTGTTCTTTAGTCAGCGTATTGTAGAGAGCGAGTGCTTTTTCTCGTTCTCCGCGACAGGCCGCATTGTTGTGAGCATCCCAGTAGCTACGAGCCACTCGAATCCGCCGACAGACTTCCTTGATTAGCGCCGCTCCGGTTAGCGGTTCGTCTTGCTTTGCCATGCGTTAATCTCAATCTCACTTTATTCTAACTAACCTCGCGGATGCGATGAATCGCTGGTCTGCCACATTCGTCAAATAGTATGAGATCAATACCCAATTGCGATCGCTTCAGAGCCATGCTGTAGCGTGATTTTTCCCTCGGTGTCCGGCAAAACAGAAAATGCTGTCAATTTCAGTTCGTATGATATATTGCTTCACGGTGGATGAGGATTCTACTACAGAAGACCTAAGTACGATCTACGATAAGCAAGATGAAAAAAGCCGACAAGACAGCCCCCAACCGAGCTTACACCGTCCTAAAAAGCACCGCCGTTGTTGTCGGTATTAGCGTCGGGTTCTGGAGCCGACCAGCAGCGACTGTTGCCCAAACCCCTCAATCGATCGTTTCTGAATCCAGGTTTTGCCGCAGCGATTTAGCGTCGAAAATCGATCGCATTGTTCAACAGCCCAAATTTCGCACTGCACAATGGGGCATTCTGATTAAACCGATCGAAACCTCGACAATCCTTTATCAACGCAATTCTAATCGTGCCCTGATCCCCGCATCAAACGTCAAGCTTCTGACCACTGCTGCCGCCCTGCAAGTTGCAGATCAAAAGCCGCGATCGCTCCCAACTGTAAAGAACTGGCTGATTGCCGTGAACCGTTACAGCGATAACTATAAAGCGGATGCGCTGCGTCGTCGAATTGGAGGTCAACCGGCGATCCGGTCGGCGCTCGAAGCCTTGGGTGTTCAAGCGAATAGTTATGCACAGGTGGATGGTTCGGGACTCTCTCGCAGTAATCGAGCGACACCCGCTGCACTGGTGTCTGTGTTAGAAGCAATGTTCAGCGATCGTCAGAGCGAATTGTTTTACCGATCGCTAGCGATTGCCGGAGTGAATGGAACATTGCGAAGCCGATTCCGCAATACGCCCGTTCAAGGCAATCTTTATGGTAAAACGGGAACCCTACGCGGCGTAAGAGCGCTGTCTGGATATTTAGACAATCCCAACTATGGCACGATCGCGTTTAGCATCGTGGTGAATCAACCGGGACAGTCTGGGCAAGCGTTAGCGCAAGCGATCGATCAAATCGTGGTGCAAACTGCTAAGGTCGATCGCTGCTAATTGCTTGAGAGCAATTGAAGCTGCTTTAAGCAAGCTTCCACTGATCCAACAGGAAAGCATACTCAAAAGCAACTTCCTTTAAGCGGTCGTATCGCCCAGATGCGCCGCCATGTCCAGCCCCCATGTTAGTCTTTAACAGCAAGACGTTAGTATCTGTTTTCAATGCTCTCAGTCTTGCTGTCCACTTTGCAGGTTCCCAATAGGACACACGCGGATCATTTAAACCTGCGGTAATCAGCAAGGCAGGATAGGCTCTCGCTTCGACATTATCATAAGGCGAATAGCCTTTCATGTAGAAGTAAAACTCCGGATTATTCGGATTGCCCCATTCTTCCCATTCCGTTGCAGACAAAGGCAATGAAGTATCTAGAATTGTGGTGACAACATCTACAAAGGGAACTTGCGCGATCGCGGCTTTGAACAATTCTGGACGCTGATTGATCACCGCCCCCATTAACAATCCGCCTGCGCTTCCTCCAGAAATTGCTAAATGTTCGGCATCTGTCCAGCCTGCTTTGATCAGCATCTCTGCACAAGCAATAAAATCGCTGAAGGTATTTTGTTTATGTAAGAATTTGCCGTCTTCGTACCACTTGCGTCCGAGTTCGGAGCCGCCCCGAATATGTGCGATCGCTAACACAACCCCACGATCAAGCAGCGCTAACCGAGCCGAAGAGAAAGAGTCAGGATAGCTAAATCCATAGGAACCATAACCCGTCATCAGCAAGGGATTTTTGCCTGTCCGTTCAATGCCTGCTTTGTAGACGATCGACACCGGAACAGCAGTGCCATCGGGCGCGATCGCTTCGAGGCGTTGACTTCGATAGTTTGCGCGATCGTACCCTCCCAAAACGGGCGTTTCTTTCTTGAGTTCGCGAGTTTGGGCATCGAGGTCATAATCAAAAATCGAAGACGGTGTAACCAATGAGGTGTAGCCAAACCGCAGCGTTTTTGTATTGAAGTCTGGATTGATCGATTCTGACACTTCGTAGGTAGGTTCTGGAAACGTGATTGTATGTTCTTCCTGTGTGGAGAACTTACGAACCCGAATGTTGGGTAGTCCAGCTTCGCGATCGTAGATCACTAAATGATCCATAAAGGCACTAACACCCATTAAAAAGATATTTTCGCGATGCTCGATCACCGTTTCCCAATGTTCCACACTCGGATCACTGACGGGCGCTTTCATCAGCTTGAAGTTCAGAGCGTTTTCGTTAGTCAGAATGTAAAACGCATCCGTATGATGTTCAACTTCGTACTCGATGCCAACTTGACGCGGACGAATTACCCGGAAGTCCCCGTTTGGATTGTTCGCATCGAGATAATGAACTTCTGAGGTGATATTGCTGCCCAAACCGAGTAGCAGATAAGCTTCACTCCGAGTTTTATCAATTCCCAGAAAATAAGCATTATCAGCTTCATGAAACAACAGTTGATCAGTGTCGATTTCACTTCCTAAACAGTGGCGAAACAATTTATAAGGGCGATTTGCTGGATCAATCTGAGCATAAAACACAGTTTGATTATCATTACCCCAAGCAAACGAAGCGGTGTCAGGGATTGATTCAGGATACAGGTGACGAGTGGTTAGATCAAGGAAAAACAGGGTATAGCGCTCGGCTCCTGTTGTGTCAGTCGCATAAGCTAATAGCTGCTGATTTGGGCTAACTTCAAGCACACCTAAGCTAAAGTATTCTGTGCCTTCAGCTAGCTGATTTTGATCCAGTAGCACTTCTTCTGGTGCATCCAAACTTTGATATTTGCGACAGTGGATGGGATAAGCTTTTCCGGTTTCAGTGCGGGTGTAGTAATAAAACTCGCCTCGACGATAAGGTACAGACAAATCATCTTCCTGAATGCGTGATAGCATCTCGTCGTAGAGATCTGCTTGCAGCGATTCTGTATGCTGCATTATTGCCTCAGTGTAAGCATTTTCAGCTTCAAGATAGGCGATGACTTCAGGATTGTCGCGCTCCCGCAACCAAAAATAGTCATCAATGCGCTCATCGCCGTGGAGTTGATGCACATAGGGACGTTTGGGTGCGATCGGGGGAGTGACTGAATCTGACATAACGCAAATCGTTGAAGAGCAAGATCAGTCAAGCACTTAATCCGAGCTTCTGTCACTCCCCAAAAGGTAGCATTTTGTGGAGCGACAGAAGCTTCGTCATACAAGGCTCTACTGACTCAAATCGCCGTCAGCATCGAGTCGCCCAATCGGTTGCTGCGATCGAGCGAGATTGCAAAAGATTACTGGTTATACCAAGCTTTACGCCACTGTTTCATTTGATCGACCTCAGTTTGCTGAGAGGTTGCAATTTCTTGCGCTAGCTGCTTAATCTCAGGACGCTTCGACTTTTGGAGAGCATCTTTTGCCATTGCGATCGCACCTTCATGATGCGGAATCATTGCATTGATAAAGCGCAAATCGAACTGAGCGTCGGCTGTCCCCAAGTCCTGCTGCATCGACATCATTTGGCGATATTCGACTGACATCGGTATGGTTGATTTTTCTTTGCCTCCATACATCACAAGTTCCTGAGCGGCCTTTGGATACCATTGGTTTCGCCACTTCGCCAGCAATTCATTTTCTTCACGGTTCTGCGTGATGACGATATTGCGGGCTAGAGTTTTAATCTCCGATCGCTGCGATTTTTGTTCGGCTTGTTTTGCCATCTCGATCGCGCCGCGATGGTGAATTCGCATTGCATCAATGAACCGCAGATCGTAATTGTCGTCTGCTGCACCTAAATCCATGTTGTGCATCATGTTGCCCGTGCTGCCATGATTCATAGTGCTGTGATCCATCCCCGGCATTGGGTTGGAAGCCGGCGAGGAATTCTGCGTCGTTGTGGTGGAGCAGGCAGCGAGAGTAGCAAGCATGAGAGGCAGCGAAGCCCTCGCAATGATGCCAACGGTTAGCTGGATTGTCGCTGGTTTGGGAGAGTCGTCTAAGGCTCTAGGTTTAAACAGGGATTTCATTGTTAATAAAAAAAAGACAGCACTGGAACACTTTTATTGTGGATTCTCCAGTTCACTGGAGAGTCAATGGTTAAAGCTGAAAATTGTGTAGGATGCCGTTCATATGCGACAACCTTGCCTCTGACTAAAGACAGAACCTAAAAAGATTACTTGACTCTCCAGTCAACTGGAGATTTCAGAATGATGATGTAAGCATTCAGTTTCTGGTTTTAGGAGTTTGGCTGATGTCTCTTCAATTGACTGTTCCGAATATGGCGTGTTCCGCCTGTAGCGATACGATTACCACCGCGATTAAGTCGATCGACCCGAATGCAAGCGTGACGGCTGATCCCAAAACAAAACTTGTCAGCATCGAAACGCAAGCTTCAGAAGCGTCGATTAAACAGGCTATCACTGATGCGGGTTACACCGTTGCTTAGTCCTTTTCCTTAGATATGCACAATGGAAACCACCACATTAAAGCTGCACGGCATGAGTTGTGCCGCCTGTGCGAGGAATATTGAAGGTGCGATCCGATCGCTTGAAGGAGTGAAGGAGTGTAACGTCAACTTTGGCGCAGAGCAAGCAACGATCGCGTTTGATTCGCATAAAACAACTGTGGCTGATATTCAGCAAGCAGTTGATGCCGCAGGATATTCGGCTCAACCGATGCAAGAAGATGTGCTTGCGGGTGAAGACGATATCGAGCGGCAAGAGCGCCAAACTCAACACCACAAACTCCAGCGCAAAGTTTGGACGGCGGGCACGATCGCGGCGGTGCTGGTGATCGGTTCACTTCCAATGATGACGGGACTCTCGATTCCCTTAATCCCGATGTGGCTGCACCATCCTTTGCTTCAGTTGGTGTTGACAACTCCGGTGCTGTTTTGGTGTGGTGCATCCTTCTTTATCAATGCTTGGAAAGCTTTGAAGCGGCATACTGCGACGATGGATACTTTAGTTGCGATCGGCACCGGAGCAGCTTATCTGTATTCTTTGTTTCCTACTTTCCTCCCGCAGTGGTTTACGGCTCAAGGTCTCAATCCTGATGTTTATTTTGAAGCTACAACAGTCATTATTGCGCTGCTCTTACTCGGTCGATTGTTAGAGAATCAAGCGAGGGGACAAACCTCAGAAGCAATTCGGAAGTTAATCGGGCTGCAAGCCAGAACAGCGCGAGTGATTCGGCAAGGGAGAGAAATTGACTTACCGATCGCAGAGGTCGTAGTAGGTGACGTGATTCTCGTTCGTCCGGGTGAAAAGATTCCGGTGGATGGGGAAATTCTGGAAGGTCGATCGGCGATCGATGAAGCAATGGTTACAGGTGAAAGCTTGCCTGTCACAAAACAAGTCGGAGATGAAGTAATTGGAGCGACCTTAAACAAAACAGGGAGCTTCAAATTTCGAGCAACACGAGTCGGCAAAGATACCGTTCTAGCTCAAATTGTTAAACTGGTGCAGCAAGCACAAGGCTCAAAAGCACCGATTCAACGGTTGGCAGATCAAGTCACGGGTTGGTTTGTGCCTGCGGTGATTGCGATCGCGATCGCAACCTTTATCCTCTGGTACAACGTCATGGGCAATGTGACGATGGCATTAATCACGACAGTTGGAGTGTTGATCATTGCCTGTCCTTGTGCCTTGGGATTAGCGACTCCTACATCAATCATGGTTGGCACAGGTAAAGGTGCAGAAAATGGCATTTTAATCAAAGGAGCCGAGAGTTTAGAACTGGCGCACAAACTACAAACGATCGTGCTTGATAAAACCGGAACTATTACTCAAGGAAAGCCAACCGTCACAGATTATGTGACTGTCCAAGGCACTGCTGATCATAATGAGTTAAATTTACTGCGGCTTGCAGCTTCGATCGAGCGCAACTCTGAACATCCGTTAGCGGAAGCGGTAGTACACTATGCCCAAGCTCAAGGAGTCGAGTTAACCAATTCACAGGAATTTGAAGCCATTGCAGGAAGTGGTGTTCAAGGTTATGTCTCTGACCAACTGGTTCAGATTGGTACGCATCGTTGGCTGTCTGAGTTAAACATTGATACTAGAACACTTAAGCAACAGTGGGATCAGCTTGAATCGCTCGGTAAAACAGTCATTTGGATTGCAGTAGATGGTAAAGCATCAGCAATTATGGCAATTGCTGATGCAGTTAAACCGTCCTCGGTTGCTGCCGTTCGAGCCTTGCAAAAGTTAGGGCTAGAAGTCGTAATGTTGACCGGAGACAATCGCCGTACTGCTGATGTGATTGCGCGGGAAGTGAACATTAAGCGAGTGTTTGCAGAAGTTCGACCGGAGCAAAAAGCCGCGATCGTGGAAGCCCTTCAGCGTGAAGGAAAAATCGTTGCAATGGTGGGAGATGGGATCAACGATGCGCCTGCATTGGCACAAGCGGATGTAGGAATGGCGATCGGCACGGGAACCGATGTTGCGATCGCAGCTAGTGATATTACGCTGATTTCGGGTGATTTACAAGGCATTGTGACTGCCATTCAGCTTAGTCATGCAACCATTCGCAATATTCGGCAGAATCTGTTCTTTGCTTTTATCTACAACGTTGCAGGCATCCCGATCGCCGCAGGCATTCTGTACCCAATTTTTGGTTGGTTGCTGAGCCCGATTATTGCTGGAGCAGCAATGGCATTTAGTTCAGTGTCAGTTGTGACGAATGCGCTCCGACTGCGTAACTTTCAGCCCAAGATGAGGTGATTCATGGTTAAGCAAGTCATATTTTTTGCAACATTAGCTGGGTTTGGATTTTTGATTGGAACGCTTTCAGGAGCAATATTGTAAGAGGTGGCAAACGATGAAAAAGCTGATCATCAGTGGGATTGCAAGTTTAGAGCTAGTGATGGGAGGTTCATCTGCTGTGATGGCTGAGACGATGCACTCGCCTCAAACTGCTCAGGAAGGACAATTTCATCGCATCGAGCAACCTTTTGCTAACAAAGCGATCGTCACGCTCGGCGGACTCGGATTAATCGGTCTAGAACTGTGGTGGTTCTTGCTCAGTAAGCCAAGACCTCGTAAGGCAACAACTAAATAAGCAAGTCCAATGCCTTACGAAAATTGTTGAGTTCTCCCTCAAATTCCCCGGTTTCAGACGCTTCGATTAGGCAATGTTCCACATGGTCGAGCAGAATAATTTGCGCCACTTTATTCAATGCGGATCGAACGGCAACTACTTGTGTAACCACATCGGAACAGGGACGATCGCTCTCGACCATCTTGGAAATTGCCTCAACGTGTCCTTTAATTCGAGCCAGCCGATTCAGAACTTGTTGCGTGTGAGCATGTGCCATGATTATGCCCCCCTGGGGGATCAGGATGCTTTGATTCTACAATTTCTACATGAGAAAGAAACTAGGATATTAGTTGTTGTTACAGTTCAAGGAACGATTGTCTTTGGTAGAGTCTGACCGTAGGTACGATCGCACTCGATCGCAGCTTCGGATCAATAAGCTATCCAAATTGAGGTTCCATCGGGTCAAGCCTAAACGATCGCTGGTACTCAAAAGTTTGTCAGACTGAAAGGCAACACTAGCAACTCGATCGTTCGTGCCGACTAAGGTTTTAATCAGTTCTCCGGTTTCACTGTTCCAAAGCTTGATCGTCGTATCATCACTGCCAGAAGCTAACACTGAACCATCCTGATTAAAGCTCAGGGATGTCACTCCGCCATTGTGTCCGATCAAAGTTTGTCGGAATCTAGCTTCATCAACTGCCCAGAGCTTAATCGTATTGTCCCAACTTGCAGAAGCTAAAGTTTTTCCATTGGGACTAAAGGCGATCGCGGCTACTGCTAAGTTATGTTTGCCAAGAATCGTGGAAGTTCTGCGATCGACATCCCACAGCCGCACGGTATTATCAACGCTGCCAGAAGCCAAGCGCCCATCAGAACTGTAACTTAGGCTCGTCACTTCGTCGGTATGACCTTGCAGAATGGTGCGGATGCCGCCTTGAAGCGTCCAAATCTTAATCGTTCGATCTGCACTTGCCGATGCGAAGGTTTCTTGATCAGGACTAAAACTTAATGCTGTGACTCGATCGTTGTGTCCTGAGATGGTTCTAATCAGTTCTCCGGTACTGAGATTCCACAGTCGAATTGTTTTATCTGCACTACCAGAAATGAGCAATGTATTATCAGGACTGATTTGAATCTGAGTAATCGGTGCAGTGTGACCTTTTAAGCTGAGAAAGTCTTTGTTGTTTTGCAAGAGAATGGTGTGGTCAGGAGCCGCGATCGCGGTAATTCTTCCGTCTAAGCTTGTGGTCATTGCCGATAGACCTGTATCCAGTCGAATGGGTAAATCCATCTGCCAAATTCGCGCCGTTTTATCAGCACTCGCACTGAGAAGCTGAGTTCCCGCAGGACTAAAGCTAACGTGCATAACTGCGGCTTCATGCCCTTGAAGGGTTTGAAGCAATGCGCCCTCCAAATTCCAAAGCCGAATGGTGCGATCGATTGAACCTGTCGCGATCGTGCCTCCATCTGGACTATAGCTTGCAGTGTTGACTTGATCGCGATGTCCTTCTAGGGTTGTAATTTCTTTACCGTTCAATGTCCAAAGCTTTGCTACATTGTCCCCACTGGTGAGAAACGATCGACCATTCGGAGCCATCATCACACTGGTAACGCGATCGTTGTGAACTCTAAGGCTTCTGAGCGCAGCCGCTCTACCCACTTGCCAAAACCTCACCGTTCCATCTTCGCCACCGGATAGGATCTGACGATCGTTTTGCCCAAATGTCACGCTGTTGACCCATCCTCTATGTCCCCGAAAGGTCTGAACGGCTCTCATCTGATCGAGTTGCCATAGCTTTATTGTGCCGTCTCGACTGCCTGAAATCAGCGATCGACCATTCGAGCTAAACCGCACCGATGTCACCCAGTTTTGATGTCCAGTCAAGGTCTGTATCAGTGTCCCATCACGATTCCACAGTTTGATAGTTTTATCTGCGCTGGCAGTGGCAAGTTGCTGCTGATCGGGGCTAAAGGCTACTGCTAAAACACGATCGCTGTGTCCCACTAAATCTTTGATCAATTGACCTTCACGCGACCATAGTTTTACTAAGTTGTCGTTGCTCACAGTGACAATTAGCTGACCATCAGAACTCATCTGCACATCATTCACTTGCTGAGCGTGACCTGTGAGCCGATTCGATTCTTGCGTTTGAGAGATTGCCTGCTGTAAGGTTGCAATCGTATTAGTTCGCACCTCTACCGGGACGAATCGATCGAGCTGTTTTAGCTGTTGTCCTGCTTTGATCGCTGCGGTTAGTGCTTCTAGCTGCTGATTTGAGTTCAGCAATGCTTCAGATGAGGCAGACAGTGCTTGGAGCGAGCGGATCTGAGCATTTCGCTGATTCCACAGTGCCAATCCTCCTAATCCAAGTGCGGCAACTGCTAAGCTTGCAATGGCTGCGATCGCTTGCTGAGCGCGTTTGAGCCGCCGTTTGAGCGCAATTTTCTCGCTCTGACGCGCTTCTAAACTGGCTTCAATAAAGACTTGAGTATCTTGAGTTAGTTCATCAGTGTACTTAACATAAAGTTCTTCTGCTTCTGCCAGCCGCATTCCTCGCAACAATAAATCTGGAGGACGATTGCTCTTTTTCCAGTCGATCGCGGCTTGCTCGATCGGTCGCTGCACTCTCAATCGATTGCGGTTCTCATCCAGCCACCAGCGCAAGGTTGACCAATGGCGAATCAGAATTTCGTGGGCAACTTCAATGGTGACAGAAGGCTCAAACTCTGACGGCTCAATCCCTGATAGCTCAGTGCCCCGACTGGTTGGCACGTCTTCGGTGTTGATCACAATCAGTTTTGCAGCACTCAGCGATTGTAAAGTCCGATCGACCACAGCTTGAGGATACTTTGCAACGGATAACTCTGACTTCAACACCCTCCGCCGCGTATCTTCAACGCCTTCTCCTAGCTGCGTGAGCGACAGGAAAATCCATCGAGCACAGTGCTGCTCCTCTGGGTCAAGTTGGTTGTAAGCGGATTGAGCTTTATGCTCTAATGCACCCTGCAAGCCGCCAATCTCAGATTGATAAGCCTCTAGCGTGAGTGTTCCTTGTTGCCGATGCTGCCAAAGCTGCTCCAGCACAAACTCTAAAATCGGCAAGTCTCCCGGAGTCCGATCGAGTTCTTGCAGCAGCACTTCGACCAGTCCCGGTTCTACGGTTAATCCCACTTGTTCCGCAGGACGCACAATCACCTGACGGTACTCTTCATCGCTGAGACAAGGAGGAATCAGAATGCTCGATCGCTGTAAAATCGTCGCAAGTTGAGGTATTTCTAAGCCTGCTGCGACAAAATCTGCCCTCAACGTCAGCACTAATTTGAAGCGATCGCGGGTGTGCTCCAGTGTTTCCAAAACAATATTGAGAAAGTCTTGCCGAACCGGTTCCGAACACAGCGTGAACAGTTCCTCGAACTGATCAATCACCAGCATAACCATCGGTTCAGCACGAGTTCTAAACCATTGCACCAAGCCTTCTACTCCTTGATACAACAGTCCCTCGACTTGCTCTTGTTCCTCTGGCTCAGCTAAACATTTAACCAGCGCATCAAACGGGCGATCGCCCGGACACATTCGCCCCAGCCACCAGTGTTCACTACCGGGGACATGCTGCCCTTGTCTTAACTGTGCCATCAATCCAGCTTGCACGATCGAAGACTTCCCGCTCCCCGATGCACCGACCACTGCTAAACAAGATTGCTGCTGAACTGCCTGTAAAAGCTGTTGAATTAAAGTCGATCGTCCATAAAAGAACTCGGCATCATGCTCTGTAAACGGCTGCAACCCCCGATAAGGACAGACACTAATATCTGAACTGCGATTCGCCTGCTGGCTCGGAAACACTTCGATCACACCCTGCGTTCCCGATAGCCAAACCGATAGCGTCGTTTGTCCTGCTAATGCTAGTTGAAGCTGAGTAATCCATGCTGCAACCGGATAGCCAGAGTGACGATCGGCAGCATTCAAAGTCTCAACCAGCGATCGCGTCAATAGTTCAGGATCAGTCCGAGCCGCCGCCGCAATCAAGCATTGTCCCTGCTCTCGCTGCAACTCTTCGATCCAATCGGGTAAATCACCTGCATTCGGACAATCCAGAATCACAATCTGCTGAGCCGCCGCGCTGTGGCGCAGGGTTTGACGCAGCCACGATCGCGAAACGCGCTCTGTTCCCAGGATTAAACAAGGTTCGCCTTCAGCCGTAGTCCCCACTCTAGCCCGGAGATACAGTAAAACCGTCGTTGCTTCGGGAGTTTGTAGCTTGGTTTGAATGCTCGATCGCATCGTTTCCCAATCATCAGACTGATAAGCCAACTCGAATCCAGCGCTGAGCAGCTTACTCAATTGCAGAGTTAGACTGTGATTGGGAAAAGCATCAATGACGATCGCTTGACGAGAGGGAGGTGCGATCGTGCTCGATTTTGCACCAATCACAAACTGTCCAAAGCCTTCTACAACTCGTTTTGGCGTTTGCAGCGGATACTCAGGCTGAAGCTGCGTCTCACCACGTCCTCGTTTTTGCTGATTGATCAGCCGGAGTTGTTGATTGCTTTTATCAATGTACTGAAGCGTTTGATGATACACATACTTGTATAAACCATCGGCATCGATCGTTCCAGTGGCATCGGCTGCGGCTCCCCGGAGTCCCTGCATCAGAAAATAGGTAAACACCCCATGCCCTAACTCCGGAAACTCCCACGACTGCTGCGCTTGATCGCATGACAGCAATGCGTAGAAGCCCTGACTCTCCGAAGCTTGTCGCCCCAATACCCGCACTAATTGCTGAGTCGGATTCGGCAATGTGCCTCTCAGCGTCATTCCGCCACTATGACAAGCATCTAACCAGACGATCTGCTGTTTTGCTTGACACTGACTGAACTGTTCCAAAAGCTCAGCAACACTCAGCCCAGTGTTGAGCAAATCTGCTTTCTGAGTATCGGTTAAACAAAGAATTGGCTGTTGAGTCGTCGTCTCTAATACTCCGTGACCTGAAAAATACACCAGAATAGTATCTGCCGCTTGCGCCGATCGCACAATCTCCTTTAAGCTGTCGCGGACTTGGCTCAGGGTCGCTGGCACACCAAAATCATGGCGGATTTGCATCGATCGCTGCGGAAAGCTTTGAGTTGCATCGATCAGCGCTTCAGAAAGACCCTGACAATCGATCGCGGAATATTGCAGTGAGGGAAGCTGCGGATCTCTGTAGCGATTCACACCAATCAGCAAGATCCAGAGTTTAGCTTGTCCCGTTTCTAGGACGCTAGAACGATTGAGAGCGCGGGGCATAACAGTCTTTTAACAGGGATAGAATGCTGCTGAAGCGGAGCGCTACAGCACTGAATGAATTAACGATCAATGGCGTAAGTATAATCGAACAGTTGCCCCACTTGGCGACGTAAGCCTGCTAATGGGTAAAGTTTTGGAGCCATTGTTTCTGCGTATTGGTCGGCTGCAACGATCGTCTGACGGGCTTCGGCTTTCGGCAGTTGTCCTTGCTTGAATGCTTTAATTAAGGCTTCGATGCCTTGGTTGTATTCGGCGCTGTTTCGGAAGTTGAATTGTGGCTGGGTTTGTTGTGAGGGTGCTTGCGGTGGGTTTGTGGGTGAAGCATTCGGAGCAACTGCACCCATCGGCAACGCGATCGGAGCTTGCAGCGACAGCACATAGACACTAGCAGCAGGCAACTGCACAACCCGAACATTTTTGGGAGAAGACATCCCACTGAGAATCCCGATCGCGCCTCCAATCATTCCTCCACGCTCAAACATATCAGTAGAGCGGCTACTCGGAGCAGTTGCACCCATAACAGACCCCAAAAGATTGCCAAAAACGCCGCTATTTTCGCGGGCACGCTCTGCACCGCTGACTTGCTCGATCGTATTGCCCGGAATCACCGCCGTGGTCGCTTGAATCGGGACAATCTGACCGCGAACGACGATCGCTTCTGCTACAATTCGCGCTCCACCATTTTCTGGCTTTAATTTGATCGAGACGGGCGTATCAGCCGGAACTACTTCGTTTCCTTGCAGATCCATCAGCGGTTGTGCCAACGGGACGGTTAAGGGATAGTCTTGTTTCTGTCCCACATCAACATTCACTGCACCGGGAAGCTTAATCACGACTCCTGCCGTTTGAGGAATGATTGTACCGGACTGCGAGCTAGAGATAGAGGCTGTGTTAGAAACGACGACCTGAGCCGAAACCGGAAGCGCGACGGGAGCAGAAACCGCGATCGTTAAAGCCAAGTTCAACAGTGTACGAGCGTTCATCAGTCTTTCCTCTATACGATTACATCTGAGGAATAGGGACGGCGATCGGGGTTTATGCAGCCTTAAATCGTTTCAACCCGCGATACAATGAAAACGAAAGCTGCGCCTTCTCAAACGATGAACAGCAAACGGGTGAACTTGTCTTACACGATCGAACTTCAGGAGGGGGAAAAGTTGGCTCTCCCGGATGAGATCATTAGCAGCATCGGGACTGGGAAATGGTTAATCACGGTCACACCGCTATCCGATTCGGCTTCGCTTGAGTCGATTCGGGATCATCGCGCTTTTCTCAGGGGTTACGCTCCAGAAGATGAAGGGCTTTACGATGACTATCCAACCCGGTGAATTTTGGGTTGCTGACATTTCCTTCACAGATGGTACAGCTTCCAAAAAACGACCCGTTTTGGTTCTTTGGCTCGACGGCAGAGATGCGATCGTTGCAGTGGTCACTTCTGCTCAACCTAGAACTCAAACTGATGTGATGTTGAGCGATTGGGCAAGTAGTGGACTGCGTGTTGCGTCCACTGTGCGGCTGTCGCGCCTAGATTGTTTAGAAAGCATCCTGTTATTCAGCAAACTGGGAAGGATCTCAGAAGGTGATGCAGCCCTGGTTAAAACCGTGTGGGATTCACAAATTAAGCTGCAATTTTAGGGGGACAAGAACCCCAACCAGAATTGAGTGAAGCCCCAGGTTTCTCCACTACACTGAACAGCAGTATTGAAAGAGTTTGGGCTTCATGGGATTTTTGCCGCGTCTTCAGCACCAAGTTTGGTTACTCGCATTTGGGCGATTGTTGTCTCAAGTCGGAACAGGGTTCACGCTATTTTACGCACCGATTTTCTTTGTTAACCAGGTCGGGCTGTCCGCAACCTCGGTAGGAATCGGGATCGGGAGCGCAGCCGTTTCGGGAGTGGTGGGTCGTGCTTTGGGGGGGACATTTGCAGATTCTAAGCTCTGGGGACGGAGAAGAACCCTACTCCTGTCGGCACTGATTAGCGCGATCGCGTCTTTCGCACTGGCGATCGCCTATGACTTCCCAACCTTTGTGCTAGGTAACTTGTTAATGGGCTTGGGAACAGGAACCTACTGGCCCGCGACAGAAGCCGTAGTTGCAGATTTAACCACACCAGAGCAGCGCAATGAAGCCTACTCGATCACACGCTTGTCCGATGCTCTGGGATTAGGCATTGGAGTTGTTCTCGGCGGATTGTTGATCAGCGCAACAGGATTGTATCGCGCATTATTTGTGATTGATGGCATCTCATTCCTGGTGTTTTTTGTTGTCATTTACTGGCTGATTAAAGAGACGAACCGATCGATCAGCCCCCATTCTCAATGGAGCGGCTGGAAAATCGCACTCAGCGATCGCCGACTGATGATTTTTGCGATCGTCAATACGATGTTTACAACCTACATTGTGCAAATCGATAGTGCTTTGCCGCTATATCTAACTAACATTGTGCGGATCACGCCAGACAAAGGCTTTGAACCGACCACAATCAGCGCATTGTACACGGGTTATTTAACGCTTTCAGTGCTGGCACAGTTGCCGATCGCTCGGTTTCTCAACCGATTTAGTCGAACTCAGGTCTTGATGATTTCAGCAGGATTTTGGGCAGCAGCATTCGCTCTGGTCTGGGCAACCGGAGCTGTAGCGCAAATGCACTTAGGGTGGGCGATCGCGACGTTTGTAATGTTGGCATTTGCGATCGTCACCTATATGCCTTCGGCAGCATCACTGGTGGTTGATATTGCGCCTGAATCGCTGCGGGGCGTGTATTTAGCTGTGAACTCCCAGTGTTGGGCGCTGGGCTACTTTATCGGGCCGCCAATCGGCGGCTGGGCACTCGATCAAACCAGAACGATCGCCAGTGGCTACTGGCTAGTTTTAGTGGCAACCGTTGCGATCGCGGTTCTGATTTTACAAGTGTTAGATAAAATGGTCAGGCACAGCCCTTCCGCGTAGCCGCACAATGTTCAAAAGTCGTTTATTACTGAGTCTCATTGCCTTGGGTGTGAGTTTTGCAATTAGTTTGCTGATCACACGCAACTTTGGGACATCGGTAATCAATAGTGTCGTGACGCTGTTTGCAAGCCTTGTCGGAGCAGCAATCACAGAAAATCAGCATCGTCAAGCGCTGTATCGTCGATCGGAAGAATTAACCGGACATATTCGGGCGCTAAAACGGCGGCGGGCTGAAACTTACGAATCGCTGGTTCTGATGACTCAAGAGCGCGATCAGGTTTCTAATAGTTTAAATGCACTGCAAACTCAACTGCGAAATCTTCAGATCCAAAGTTCAAATCTTTGGCAGCAAAAAGAGGAATTAAGCTGGAATCTCACTTCTCCGCAAGCTTCACCCACGAATCAAATTTACGCGCTACAAACCAAGCTGCAAGAACTCGAACAAAAAGAAGCCGAACTGAATAAATCACTGTCTGCCACTCTATCCGCAAAGCAGCGGGCTGAACTGGGTCTAAAAACAACACAAGCACAACTGAATCAATTCCAGGCACAACTCGCAGAACTGCAAAGCCAAAAAGCCGAACTTACAAAAGAAGTGAATGCGCTACTCTCTCAGAGGCAACAATTAGACACACAAATTGCAACCTTACAGCCAAAAGTCAAAGAACTAGAGAAATATCGGGCTGAACTAAATCAGTTTCTTGCCTCGGCTGAACCCAAGCGCCAACAAGTCGAAAGTAGCTCAAAATCGCTCCAAGGCGCGATCGGCAATCTCCAAACCCAAATTTCCTCGCTCCAAGGTGAACTCGGTCAACTCGAACAGCAAATTCTCGATCGCCGCGTGCAAAAAGAACATCTCGATCTCGAACTTTCTACCCTCCGCCGCGAACTCGAACCCAATCCCAATTCCCAGCCCGCCTCCGAATGGGAAACCTTTCTGCATCAATTACAGCCTCCCGAACTCGAAGCCCTGAGCGCGATCGCTCACCAACTCAACCCCAATGCCACCCTGAAGCAAATTGCCGAAGCCAATTTGACCATGCCCGAACTTCTGATCGATGCAATTAACGAACGTGCAATCGACACGATCGGCGATTTTGTCATTGATCCGACTCCGGGTTCTGGAATTACGATCGCGCCTGAGTATCTAGAAACCGTGAAGCAACTGCTGAAACGATAGTATTTCTATAAATTCTCTTGCAAGCGATTGCGAAATGTCCAAATTTTATCTGGTATCTTGCCAAAACTCAGGCTAAATTATCGGGGATAACGTCCCTCAGTTAAGGAGTGAGCTATGTGCGGAATTGTCGGGTATATCGGCACTCAAGAAGCGAGTGGAATTCTACTCGAAGGGCTTCGGAAATTAGAATATCGGGGCTACGATTCTGCCGGAATTGCCACAATCTTAGACGGTGAAATTCACTGTGTCCGGGCAAAAGGCAAACTCCACAATCTCGAAGAAAAACTTGCAGGCGAAACCAATCCCGCCCGTACCGGAATCGCTCACACTCGCTGGGCAACCCACGGCAAACCCGAAGAATACAACGCCCACCCGCACATGGATATGAACATGCGGATTGCGGTGATTCAAAACGGCATTATCGAAAACTATCGCGAACTGCGCGAAGCCTTAAAAAGTCGCGGGACTGAATTTCGCTCAGACACCGATACCGAAGTCATTCCCCATTTGATTGCAGAAGAACTGAGCAAAGCAGAATTCTCGGTTGAGTTTCCTCTGCTCGAAGCGGTGCGGCGAGTCGTGAAACAACTAGACGGGGCATTTGCGATCGCGGTTATTTGCGCGGACTATCCCGATGAATTAATCGTTGCGCGTCAGCAAGCGCCCGTGGTTCTCGGCTTTGGTCAAGGTGAATTCTACTGTGCATCCGATACACCCGCCTTGATTCCCTATACTCGCGCCGTGCTGAATCTCGAAAACGGCGAATTGGCCAGAATGACTCCGATCGGGGTTGAAATCTACAGCTTTGAAGGACAACGCCTGAAGAAGAAGCCTCGCACCTTAGATGTGAATCCGGTAATGGTGGAAAAGCAGGGCTTCAAACACTATATGCTCAAAGAAATTTATGAGCAACCCGGAGTGGTCAGGGCTTGTTTAGAAGCTTATTTCGATACACATTGGACAGCCGCCACCGCGACCTCTCCTGTGAAGCTAAGTCTTCCCAACACATTGCTCGACAACCTACAGCAGATTCAAGTGATTGCTTGTGGCACCAGTTGGCACGCTGGCTTAGTCGGGAAATACTTGCTAGAACAATTAGCCGGAGTTCCAACTTCAGTGCATTATGCGTCTGAATACCGCTATTCTGCCTCACCCCTCACTCCGAATACTTTAACGATCGGAGTCACTCAGTCCGGTGAAACTGCGGACACCTTAGCAGCCTTAGCAATGGAAAAAGATCGTCGAGCCAAACTCAGCATTGATCTAGAAGCTAGATTGCTGGGGATCACCAACCGTCCCGAAAGCTCACTCGGTCAGCTCGTTCCCAACATCATCGAAACTCATGCAGGCATTGAAATCGGTGTTGCAGCCACCAAAACCTTTGTCGCTCAGGTAATGGCGTTTTACGCTTTAGCGATCGATCTAACCTTCCGCCGCCAAGCAAAATCGCCCGAAGCCATTGAACAACTGCTCAACGGATTACGCCAACTCCCCGCACAAATTGAAATCATTCTCGAAAGCCAAGAGCGCTACATCGAAGAACTCGCCCACGATTTTGCTGAAACACAGGACTTTATCTTCTTAGGGCGCGGCATCAATTTCCCGATCGCGCTGGAAGGAGCCTTAAAACTCAAAGAGATTAGCTATATTCACGCAGAAGGTTATCCCGCAGGCGAAATGAAGCATGGCCCCATTGCATTATTAGATGCGAAGGTTCCGGTTGTGACGATCGCGATGCCTGGATTGGTGTTTGAGAAAGTGTTATCAAATGCACAGGAAGCACGAGCGCGAGATGCAAGATTGATCGGTGTGACTCCGATGGATGAGCAAGACGCAGCAGATACCTTTGATACGCTGATTCCTGTTCCCCATGTCGATGAAATGCTATCACCTATTCTCACGGTGATTCCGCTGCAATTGCTGGCATATCATATTGCTGCACGACGTGGGTTAGATGTTGATCAGCCACGCAACCTAGCAAAGAGCGTCACCGTGGAATAGCAGTCGCTTGTGCAAATTGTTGTTGTAGATTGAAAATAAAGTTGTACACTAGCAAATAAAGTACTACACTGTTTGCTAAAATTGTACACTAGTAAATAAAGCTGTACACTACTGTGTATGGCTTTTTTACTTCGGATTTTTATGGTTTGCTAGCTTTTCCCTAAGGAGAAGGATGAATGGCTAAGCGCAAACGCGATACCAACGCAACAACTACCGAGAATCGTTTGAAGGAAGGGCGGGGTCAAGGGAAAGGAGCTCAGTACAATCCTTGGCTCCATATTCAAGACGTCCCTTCACAAGGGCTTTGTAGCCGAATCAAAGGATGGAAGACGGGGAGAACTCATCATCTGTTGAGCGAGTTAGAAACCAGCTTTTTTTATGTACTAGAGTGGTCGCCTGTTGTTCTTGATATTCGCGAGCAATTTCCTCTATTGCCATTGGAGGAAACTTTAGCGATTGCTGAGCAGTGTGGCTTTGCCCATCCTTCAAGTCCACGAACTAAAGAGCCAATTGTAATGACCACTGACTTTCGGGTCACGGTTCATCAGAAGGCTAACACTATTGAGCAGGCGAGAGCCATTAAGTGTGTAAAGGACTTGCAATCACGACGCGTTTTGGAAAAGCTGGAAATTGAGCGATGTTACTGGCAAAGGCGAGATATTGATTGGGGAATTGTGACTGAAAGAGACATTTCAAGCCACATCGTCGGAAATATCAAGTGGTTGCATCCTTTCCTACATATCACCGACTTGCCATCTCTGGCTCCAAGTGATATCTCACGGATTTCTGCGGTTATGACTCCAATAGTGTTGCAGTCTCAGGATGCTTTAGCGGACATTGCTGCTACTTGTGATGAGCAACTTGGATTGGCACCTGGCTTGAGTTTATCGGTCGCTCGATATCTACTCGCTAATCGATTTTGGCAAGTAGATATGAATTAGCCTATTCATCCTAATCGAAGGTTAGTACTTTTAGCTACCATGCCCATAAAAGCTGCTCAAGTGCGTGGAGAATTAGCATGAAGCTATTTATTAATATGTTAATTGAGTGGCAAGGGAGTACAGAATTACAGATTGAGCGTATACTTTGGATTGATTCATCAGGTACAGATGTTGCCACGATTGATATTATTAGCCCCAAAGCTTTGCCAGTTTTTCGTAAATATAAAGAGATCGAAGCCGCTATCGTTGCCGGAGAGCTTCAAGTTTTAGAAGTCGATCCCTATGCTGCGCTTCTACGAGCAGAGGACGATATTCCAGAGAAACACCGTCAACGGCGAGATGCAGCCTGGGAGGTCATTGCATCTCTTGTTGAGGATTCGACAGGACAGATTTTTTACTCACGTGGTCGGGGCGCACTGCTAATTGCCCATGAGGAAAAGACAGGATGGACAAAAAAGACGATTTACAAATTCTTAAGGCGTTATTGGCAGGGTGGGCAGACCAAGAATGCTTTGCTGCCCCTCTTTGACAACTGTGGGGGAAAAGGTAAGGAACGACAAAGTAGCGACTTGAAGCGGGGGCGTCCGAGTAGGCTCACTCAGGTTAAGGCTATACCGACTGGGGTGAATATTGATGCTGATGTCCGTGAGAAATTTAAACGTGGCATTCAGCTTTTCTATGAAACGGATGAAAAAAGGACATTGCAGGATGCTTATCAGAAAACATTAGAGAAATTTTTCCACAGGGGGTACGACAGGCTCTCTGATGGAACTCTTGTACCGTTTCTTCCTCCTGTTGAGGAATTACCCAGTTTCGGACAATTTCGCTACTGGTATGAGAAGGAGCGGAATGCCACCCAGGCTTTATCCGCTCGTGAAGGCAAACGTCGCTATAACTTAAGCTACCGTGAGGTGCTAGGTGACTCTACCCAGATGGCGTTTGGTCCTGGGTCTGTTTATCAAATCGATGCCACGATTGGAGATATCTACTTGGTCAGCTCTTTTGATCGCACTCGAATCATTGGGCGACCTGTAATCTATGTCGTGATTGATGTATTCAGCCGCATGATTGTCGGTATAAGCGTCACCCTGGAGGGACCAAGTTGGGTTGGCGCAATGCAGGCATTAGAGAATGCAGCTAGTGATAAGGTGCCGTTCTGTTACGAATACGGAATTGAGATTGCTGAGGAAGATTGGGCTTGCTACCATTTGCCCGAGATGATTCTGGCAGATCGGGGCGAATTTGAGGGATATAATGCTGACAACCTCGTGAATGCTCTCAATATTCGTGTCTCTAATACACCACCTTATCGAGCCGATTGGAAAGCGATCGTCGAGCGCAACTTCCGCTTAAGTAATGACAAATTCATCCATTGGGCACCAGGAGCTGTTTATCAGCCGCGTCAGCGTGGGGATACAGACTATCGGCTAGATGCTGTCTTGGATCTTCATCAGTTTCGCAAACTGATGATTCTCTCGGTCCTCGATCACAACAAGGATCATCGGATGGACTGGTATCGTATGGATGAGTTTATGATTCGTGATCATGTTGATCCTTATCCAATTGATCTTTGGAATTGGGGAATTCGCAACCGGGTAGGACATCTCCGAGTAGTGAATCCTGAGATTCTTCGGTTGAATCTTTTACCGGGTGAGAAGGCTTCTGTTACTTACCGAGGGATTCGCTGCTTTCAAGGTTTACTTTACTCTTGTGACTTAGCATTACGAGAACAATGGTTTGTGCGGGCACGGGAAAGAGGTTTCTGGAAAATTAATATTGCCTATGAACCGCGAAAGCTGGATGAGATTTATCTGCGGCTCGATGGTGGTCGTCGTTTGGAGCGTTGCCAGCTTATAGACGCAGATAAAACATTTCGGGGCAAGGACTGGTATGAAACCACAGACCACCTTGAAATTCGTCAGCAGGAGAAGGAACGAGCTAAGAGCCGCAAGCAACAGTCTAAAGCTGCCTTTAATGCTCAAATGGAGCAGATTATTGCTGAGGCAACAGAGCAAACTTCTAAGGAATTAGAGTCTACAGGTCAGCAAAGCAAACGATCTCGTATTAAGGGAATTCGGCAAAACCGAAAGGAAGAACGTGAGATGGAGCGTGAAGCTCAAGCGTGGAGATTAGGGAGAGCAGAGCCAACAGGTGAATCTGCAAAAGTGGTTCCACTGATTGTGCCGACAGATGAGCCTGAGAGAACGGATCCAGAGGAGGTACTAGACAAACCCGTAGAGGCTTTGGAGAGCAAAATAGCAGACGGCTCTACAGCAACTGATACTTATGCTCGCTCTCAGCTAATTGATATATTTGATAAATTACGAGATGAGGAGGTTGATGATGAATGATAATCAGCATATTCCATCCGTTCTAGTTAATCGGGGCAAGATTGAGCAGGCAACTTACCACAGCCCAGAGATCCCAAACTACCAAGGAAATCCTTTAATTGAAGCCCTACCCCCCATTCTGGATCAAATTGCCACCGCGCGTCGTCTTGCATACTATCCGAAGTATAACGAGAAGCATCGTAGCGTGCCTGCTCATCTCCGTCTTCATCACATTCAGACTATCCTTCAACTCTTTGCCCCCCTGCCGGTTCACCTCGATTTAGAACAACGGTTCTCACGGATGATTCGGGTGGGATATCAGGCGCGTAATCCGGCATTGCAAGGTTTTTGGAGTGATCTTAATGCCAGAGTAGAGGCATTAGGCACTGCACTGCCTAGGTCTCCACGCTCAACTGCTACCGGCTTCACAATTGTTGGCATTAGTGGCGTTGGCAAAACAACTTCAATCGAAGCGATTCTATCCCTTTACCCGCAAGTTATTATTCATAACCGTTATCGCGAACGCGACTTTAACTTTATACAAATTGTTTGGTTGAAGCTAGATTGCCCATTTGACGGCTCAATCAAGGGATTGTGTCTCAATTTTTTTCAAGCAGTGGATGATCTACTAGGAACTCGTTACTACGAAAACTATGCTAGTAGTCGCAAGACCATTGATGAGCTGCTTCCTCGTATGGCAAAGGTTGCCTCTCTACACTCTATTGGTGTGTTGGTGATTGATGAGATTCAGCATTTGAGCCAAGCAAAGAGCGGTGGCTCTAGTAAGATGCTCAACTTCTTTGTACAGTTGATTAATACGATCGGCTTACCTGTAGTTCTCGTTGGAACTTACAAAGCGATGTCTGTTCTCTCTGGAGAGTTTCGGCAAACTCGTAGAGGCACAGGTCAAGGGGATTTAATGTGGGACAGGATGAAAAAGGACGAAACTTGGTCTTGGTTTCTGAAGTGTTTATGGAAATATCAGTATGTGGAAAAGCCTTCTCCTGTGAACTCAACTCTAAGTGACACATTGTATGAGGTAACACAGGGAATTACAGATTTTGCGATTAAAGTTTATATGTTGGCTCAAATCCGAGCAATTGTAGATAAGGAAGAGATTATTACTAAACAAAATATTGAGCTAGCCGCTAAAGAGAGTTTACGGATGGCAAATCCTATTCTGAAAGCCCTCAAAGAGAACGATATTCGTATTCTTTCTACTGTTGAAGACGTACATCCTATTGATCTTGAGCCATTTCTCGAAGAAGCCCAAGACAAGCTAAATAGAGCTGAACAGTTTCAGGCATTAGCTGGAACACAATTATCCGTTAATGTTGGAGAAGAGGGTCAACTCAATTCACCTACTGCGGTCGAATCAGAAGTCTCATCTGCTAGAACTACTAAACCACGTAAAAAACGAAAGGAACCTTATCCACTAGAAGGAAGCTTGCCTGAAATTGTAGCACGAGAAGAGCAGCAACTCACTGCCTACGATGCGCTGCACCGAGCAGGATGGATTCGCTCTGCAAATGAGTATCTGTTGGAAGAGGTGCCCGATGCTAGGTTGCTTTCCTGATCCCTACCCAGACGAGCTTCTCTACAGTGTTTGCGCCCGATTTCACGATCGCGTTCAATACCCTAACAAAAAGAATACAATGCGGGAGTTATTTGGAGATGAAGCCGCGATCGCAACCGTCGGATTACCCAGCAATCTCAAAACGCTTGTCTCATCGCTGCCTCCTGGCAGTCCCTACACAGTTAAACGTTTAATCAATCATCACACCTTGTATCCCTTCTATGCTCCTTTTCTTGATCCCAAGCAGGCTCGACAGCTTTGGAGCGATATGGAAGGGGCGCGAGGACCCAGCATCTATATGCGTTCTGGAGTAATGGCAAGCACAGTTCAGTCGATGGAGTGGCTGAGATTTTGTCCTCTGTGTGTCCAGCAAGACAAAGAACAATTTGGTGAATACTACTGGCATCGGCTGCATCAGTTACCAGGTATTGAGGTTTGCCCGGATCACGAGGTTCGGATCCTGGATAGTCAGATTCGGATTCAGAATCCCCAAACTCGCCATGAATTTGTTTCAGCAGAACGAGGTATTCAGCCTCCCAAGTCTCGCTCATATCAACTCTTGAATTCCCATCAAGATATTTTGCTAAGGATTGCTCAAGATGCTGCTTGGTTGCTAAGACAGCAGCATCTGGCTCTCGGTCTGGATGTTTTAGCAGAACGTTATCGTGAACTTTTAGCCGAACGAGACCTTGCAACCTACAGTGGTAGAGTCCGAGTCAGTGAACTACTCTGCAGGTTCTGCGAATGTTATTCCTCTGAGCTGCTTGACCAACTTCAGTGCCAGCTTGACTACGATAGCCAACACAATTGGCTATTTCGGTTAGTTCGATCGCCGAAAGGTTCTCAGCATCCATTGCGACATCTCCTCCTGATGCAATTTTTGGAGCATACAGCTGAATCATTTTTCAGATTGCCTAAACAATTCAAGCCTTTCGGCAAGGGACCCTGGCTTTGTCTCAACAAAGCGGCTGATCACTTTCGAGAACCTGTCATTACTGAATGTGAAATTGTCTCTAGCAAGGAACACGGTAAGCCAATGGGTACGTTCTATTGCTCCTGTGGCTTTATCTATAGCCGTACTGGACCGGATGAATCGGAAGCAGACACACTGAGAATTACCAAGATTCGAGCATTCGGCTCAGTCTGGGAAGGTGACCTCAAGATACTCTGGAATGACTCATCCATCAGTTTGCGTGGAATTGCCCGTCAGCTTGGAGTGGATGCTGCAACCGTTAAACTCCATGCAGCTGCGCTAGACCTTGAATTTCCCCGCCGAGGAAAGCGATTAACAACTCGAATGGATCGGTCATTAGCGTGCTCCCCACCAGCGGAGCCAAATGTTTCAGAAACGTCTTTAGAGAGATATCGGCAGAAGTGGCTAATGGCAAGACAAGAATATCCTGAAGCAGGACGAACCGCACTGAAAGACCAGTTTCAAGAAGTCTATGTGTGGTTGCGCCGAAACGATCGAGAATGGTTAGAAGCTCATTTGCCAGCTCGAATGAAAAAAACTCCTCCACCTAAACGAGTTGACTGGGAGCATCGAGATACTGAGTTGGCGGATGCGGCAAGACAAGCTGCTTTGCATTTGCAGAATAAATCAGGCAAGCCAACTCAAATCACGATCGCGGCAATTGGTCGAGAATTAGGTCAGCTGGCTTTGATTCAGCGCCATTTCGATAAACTTCCGGTAACTGCACAAGCTCTTTCCGAACTCGTTGAAACTCGTGAAGCCTTTGCGTTACGTCGTATTCAATGGGCTGTGCAATCCTACAATCAGGAAGGGATTTGTCCACAAAGATGGCAGTTAGTACGAAGAGCAGGCTTGCGACCAGAAATAGAAGCGTTGCCCACAGTACAAAACGCCGTCGACGAAGCGATAGAATCTTTAGAGTTTATTCCGTTACAGCCCAATAGGGAGCATTTACCCCAGCAATTGGCTTTTTAAACGGGTGAAAGGTAACCTTGTGATGGTGCGCTTCTTTCAACAGAAGTTGTGCATCGGCAGTGACAAACAACACCGGTTTTGAAGCGTGCGATGGAGAGTTCAGAGAAGCTGATTTCTCATGAGGGTTATTTTCTTGGTACGACTAGAGTAGTGGTCATTGACCAGTCTCGGACCAGCTATTGGAACCCTGCCAGCGGTTTAGATGCTTCGATGTAGAGAACCCTTATCAAAAGCAAGCGTCATCGTGGGAATCTATAAAGATTGGTCGTTTCAACCAGGAGAAGGAGTTGCCTTCTGGTGGAGGCGATCGCCTCGTCTTGATCCAGTCAATCGCTCATGGATAGCCACTGCTATTTTTCGTCGCTTATCAGGAGAGTGTCAGGAAATAGACTTTCCGTGGAGGGAGTTTTGGCGAACTCGCCAAGGCTGGATCTATCGAGATGGACGAATTAACACATGGCTTCAAGATCTTACACAATTTAGGATCGAGCGTCGGAAAATTAAACTTGCTGAAGCACCAAAGACGATACTACTGAGTGCTCAAGAGGCTTTGGATACTAATCATAATTTGATTCAAGGGGCTAAGAATTTATCCGAATTTTGTATCGAGTTACGAGTTGACCAGCTAGTTTTGGTGATTCCAGTGCTTGTTCTGATCCGGAGCTTGACACCCAGTAGACACTTAGCTTTTGGAATACTGGAACCAAATTATCCAGAACGAATCATGACGGGGTGGGAAGTTGAAAAGGATACACTTTATCTCAACTTCTCAGATGAGGTTCCTCATTCCTCACTTACAAAACCATTTGTTAAAACGATTGCAGAACTTCTTTATGACACTTTATTTAGAAGAATTTGGGATAGTGTTTATCGCAATCGGATTCTAGATCGCGCAAATCATCACTTTTTGAGTTGGGGAGTTGAAATTCCACTCAAAATGGAATTTCCAGAGTGCTCAGCCCTAGTTGTTCAGGGTGTACGTTATAGATCGGTCGAGTTTATCGATGAATTAATTTACACAGAGAGATTCCTGGTGCAGGATATATTGCTTCAACGCAAGACTGTATCTCTACCATTTATGCAGATAGAAGTAAGGCATCCTAAATTGAACAGTGTCAGAATTTACAAGTATTAAGTAACCCGAGTCTCCAATGAAGGCGCATCGATCATTTAAGATAATCGCTAGCGATTATCGATCTCTGGTTAACTATCTCAACGATCGCTTTCACTAAGTTCTCCGGATCTACAGGTTTAGAAATATGCCGCTGAAATCCAGAAGAAAGTGCCTGCTGACGATCGTACTCTCCAGCATAGGCAGTCAGAGCAATTGCTGGTATCCCTCCTCCTGCTTCGGGAGATCGTTCTCGAATCTGTCGCATCAGTGTATAGCCATCCATTTCTGGCATGCCAATATCCGAGAGTAAAACATCAGGAACAGAGTGAGCCAGCGTTAACAATGCGTCTGCTGCGGAACTGGCAACTGTTACCTGGGCACCGTGCTGCTCTAGGATGAATTCTGCCAAATTGCGCATGTCAGCTTCATCGTCCACAACGAGAATGTGCAGCCCGGTTAAATCCTCAATTTGAATTCGCGATTCTCTGGCTGTAGAGCTTTCTGTTGCAACAGTGGCAATGGGTAAGCGAACGGTGAATGTTGCTCCCAATCCTTCTCCTGGACTGTCTGCCTGAATTGTTCCACCATGCAGTTCCACAATTTGACGCGAGATCGCAAGTCCTAATCCCAATCCCCCAAACTGACGAGTCGTGCTGCTATCCGCTTGGCGGAAGTATTCAAACACATGGGGTAGAAAGTCTGGATGGATTCCTCTGCCTGTGTCAATCACCTGAATGTAAACGTGCTGGTCGAACTCCTCCATCTGAATGATGACTTGTCCTTCATTCGGTGTGAATTTGATTGCATTTGAGAGTAGATTCCACAGAACTTGTTGCAATCGATTGGCATCTCCCAATACAGATTTCGGGTATTCTTGCAACCGAGTTTGAATCTGAATAGATTTGGCAGAAGCAGCAAGTTGTACGGTTTCGATCGCGCTGTGAATGACAGTGATTAAGTTGACTGGCACAATGTTGAAACTGAGTTTTCCCCGTAACATCCGAGAGATATCTAGCAAGTCTTCAATTAGCTGTGCCTGAAGCTTGGCGTTACGTTCAATGGTTGCTAATGCTTGATCAACCTTATCAGTTTTTAGCTGTCCGGCTCGTAGAATTCTTGTCCAGCCCAAAATCGGATTAAGGGGCGATCGTAGTTCGTGAGAGAGCACGGCTAAAAACTCATCTTTCACCCGGTTTGCTTGTTCTGCTTCGGCTCTTGAGGTGCGTTCTGCCTCATACAACTGGGCGCGGGAAACGGCTTGGGCACACTGACGACTGAGGGCGAGAATAAACTCACGATCCTCCTGGCTCAGGTGCTTGAACTCGTTAAAGCTTATTAACATTCCGCCGATTGACTTGCCTTCAACCACCAAAGGAAGTGCCATCCAGGATTGAAAATCATACCGACTGTAAATCTCAGCTAGATGGGGATAGCGAGCAATGCGCTCTAACAACGTTTCTACCCAAACTGGCTGCGCGGTTCGGATGGCTTCTGCTAGGGGAACATCTGTGTTGATCGAAAACTTGCGCCAAGACTTTACTAAGTCTGCTTGATAGCCGATCGATTTCACAATCTCAAGTTCTGTCCTATCCTTACTCACTAGAACTACCAGTGCCGCCGCTGCTTTTAGGACTGCCATACTCTGTTCGACGATAACCTCTATCACTTGTTCGGGTATGAGAGATTCTGAAAGTGCGGCTGTCACCCCTTGTAGACGGGCAATACGATCGGCGGCTGAGAGCGCGTCTTGCTTTGCCTGCTGAGCCATGTGATAAAGACGAGCATTATCAATGGCGATCGCTGCACGACGCGCTAAATCTTTAGCTAGATCCAGATCTTCCATGCTGTACTGGCGATTTGATTCGGCAAAAACAAAGGAAAGGCTGCCAAGCACTCGTCCACGAGCTTGCAACGGCGTTATAATGCAAGACTTCAAGCCTAATTCTCGTATGATTTTCAAATAGTCAGGAATTGGGACACTCGCTGCAAGTTGCTCATCCGTAATCTCAATCGCAATTTCACTTTGCCCAGTTTTCATCACTTGAGAGATACCATATCCATCTTCTAAGTGCCTCGGAAAGCGCTGTGCTACCTCCCATGCAAACTTAACCTTATCAGGATCAGCATGAGCAACCGCGACGCGGCTAATAGAACCGTCATGATTTAATAAATCAACACCGCACCAATCTGCGAAACAAGGAACAGCTAGGCGTGCGACACTCTGTAGCGTTTGTTCATAATCTAGCGATGATGCCAGGAGTGTGCTGGCTTCCGCGAGAAAGGTCGATCGCCGCAAATCTGCTTCTGCCTCTAAACGGGCAGTTTGCTCCTGTATCTGCCGCCGCAACAACTGAACTCGTTCGATTTCTATTTGCTTGCGTTCTGTAATGTCCTTATTAATTCCAATGAGAAACAGAGGATTCCCTGCTTTGTCATACACCGTTTTGGCTGTGGTTTCGATCGGGACTTCTGAGCCATCCTTTCGCAAACAGGGAATTTCACCATGAAATTCGCCAGTTTCTTGAATCGACTGAATAATTTGAGCGGTCATCGCCGCTTTAACATCGGGGCGGTGAATGAAATTGACAGGCTGACCAACCGCCTCCGCAGCCGTATAGCCAAAAACCTGCTCCGCATTCCCAAGCCAGCGTTGAATCTTTCCCTCTAAGTCAGTTAATAGAATTGCGTCAGGCATTTGTTGTAGAGCAATCTCCGAAATCAGACGCTCTGCCTCAGCTTCTTTGCGATCGGTGATATCGAAAAAGGAACAAACCACTGCATAAGGAGTTGCATCATTGGCTTGAAATAGCGGACGGGTATTGATCGAAATCCAGGTCAGTGTGCCATCGGGCTTGCGAATTCCCATGATTACGTTAGACTGAGGCTCTCCAGTTCGCAGCGTGATCATCGCTGGATGCAGTTCCCCTGGAAACGGAGAACCATCTTCATAGATCGCACACCAGCGCGGATCAAGGGAGGAACGCCCCATCATTTGATCGGCAGTTAGCCCTAAGATTCTTTCAGCGCTGGCATTGCAGGTCGTGATCCTACCGTCCCTGTGCTGAAACACGATTCCTTCGGCTGCTGTTTCAATCACCGAACGATAGCGTTCTTCTGATTCTCGCAGAATCGCATCTGCTTGCTTACGCTCTGTAATGTCGCTGATGGCAGCAATTACATTGGTTATGCTTCCGTCTGCATTGAGCAATGGAGAAGCGTTGATCGATAAGATAATTTTCGTGCCATCGGAATGAGCGACCGCGTGTTCAACTTGATAAATCGGCTTCCCGGTTTGCATCACCTGCACAAACGGCAAATCTTCTTCGGGAAAGGGTTGTCCATCTACCGTTGTAATTGACCAAGACGGGTCATTGTACGTCCGTTCAGTCAGGTTACTACGAGTGAGTCTTAAAATCTGTTCTGCGGTGGGATTGGCACTAACAATCTGTCCCAGCTGGTCAAGAATGACAATTCCATCTGGAATCGTCTGAAAAATGCTAGTTAATTGAGCTTCCCTTTCCCGTAAAGCCTCTTCAATCTGTTCCTTTCGCAAGGTCACTTCGATTCCCTTGCGTTCAGTAATGTCCTGGAAATAAGCAAAAACATTTCCCGTAGCAGGCAGGAGACGTACTGCAAACCAACGATTCAACACCGCATAAAATGCTTCAAATTCAACAGCCTGTTGCTCGACCATCGCCTGGTGGAAGTGCTGATAGAGTGGAGAAAGGGCATCAACTCGAAAAACATCCCACACCGCTTTACCGAGCAGGTGGGAGCGTTCAACTCCCAATATCTGTTCTGCTTTGCGGTTGAGATAGGTGCAGCACCCCATTGAGTCCAGCACAAAAAATGCCTCTATCATGTTCTCCACAACAACAGCAAATTGTGCCTCAGCCATCTGAAATGGCATCTGTGCTAATGATGCCAGAGGCTGGGGAAGATCACCGTTTAGATTAGCCAAGTTGAGTTCCATGAGTGCTTCTATCGATTCAATACAAGAAATTATTTAACAAACGCCTAATCAACGAACGACTAAGCTAGCGATCGCTGAAATGAGATGATCCGGTTCAACTGGTTTTGAGAGATGTTTTTGAAACCCGGCGGCTAGAGCTTGTTGCTGATTCATTTCTCCGGCAAAAGCAGTGAGCGCGATCGCTGGGATAGATCCGCCCTGCTCTGGCGACAAGGCTCGAATCTGACGAATCAGCATATACCCATCGGTGTCTGGCATTCCAATATCACTGAGTAAGAGATTGGGTTGAGACTGCATTAATGTTGCCAATGCTGCAGTTGCTGAAGCGGTTATTATAACCCTCGCGCCTGCTTGCTCTAGGACAAAGGCAACAAACTCACGAGTATCCACGTCGTCATCCACAACCAGAATCTGAAGCCCGTTAAGGTTGTTAGATTCCAAGGGTTGAATCTCTTCATCCACTATGGATTGAGTAGACATCAGCGGGAGTCTCACCGTAAAAGTTGCACCTAGCCCTTCCCCTGGACTTTCTGCTTGGACTGTACCCCCATGTAATTCAACAAGGTGACGGACGATCGCAAGTCCTAATCCTAATCCGCCAAATCGGCGAGTCGTGCTGCTATCCGCCTGACGAAAATACTCAAACACATGAGGCAAGAAATCTGGGCGAATCCCCTGCCCGTTGTCGCTAACCTGAATCTGAGCGTAGGCTTCGACCCGCGTGAGTCGAACTTCGATACGACCACCAGACGGTGTGAACTTGATCGCATTCGAGAGCAAATTCCACACGACTTGTTGTAGACGATTGGCATCGCCGTTAACTTGCCCAACCTTCGAGTTCAAAATTGTCTGAATTTGAATGCCTTTTGCTTCAGCGGATAATTGCACTGTTTCGAGGGCGGCTTCGATCGTAGTCACTAAGTTCCCAGGAAAAGAATTCAATCTCAGTTTGCCTTGCAGAATCCGAGAGACATCGAGCAAGTCTTCAATTAGTTGAGCCTGAAGTTTGGCATTGCGCTCGATTGTTTCTAGAGCGCGATCGGCAGCTTGTGGCTCAAAGGGGCGGGTACGTAAAAGCCGTGTCCAACCTAAAATCGGATTGAGGGGGGTTCTTAATTCATGAGACAGCACTGCGAGGAATTCATCTTTAATGCGGTTCGCGGCTTCTGCCTGCTCACGGGCAATCTGTTCTCGCCTCAGTAGTTGTTCACGTTCTACCTCTATGGCTTTGCGCTCTGTCACATCAATGGTCGCGCCTAGCATTCGCACTGGACTGCCTTGTTGGTCAAAAATCACGCCTCCTTTAGTAGAGAGCCAGCGAATTTCACCAGTGGGATGGACAGCCCGAAGTTCAATTTCATAGCCTGATCGATCCTTTAGAGCCTGCTGGATAGCTTCTGACACTTTTGCCTGATCCTCAGGATGAATTAGTTCAGCAAAATCCTCGACTTTGCCGCTAAAGGTTTCGGGCGCTAAGCCATGAAAGTGATAAATTTGTTCCGACCACGTGATGTGATTATTCGCAATATCCCAATCCCAAATCCCTGATTGACCCACTAATAATGCTAAACGCAGCCGTTCTTCGCTCTGGCATAAGGATTCTTCTGCCTGCTTGCGATTCGTGATGTCAAAAAGAACTCCGATCGAGCGAACTGCCCGTCCCGCTTGATCGTAAGTAAAGTTTCCTAGCCCAGCTAACCAAGCGATCTGCCCGTTATCTGCTCGAATTACCCGATACTCAGCCTCATAGAGCGTGCGATCTTGCCGTGCCTGCTGCCATGCCTGAATCACTCGCTCCAGGTCATCTGGATGAATGCGATCGCTCCACATCTCCTCGCTTGCTTCCCCAGTTGCAACAGGCTCATAGCCCATCATCGTAAAGTGGTGTTCTGACCAGATAGCTTTTCCGGTATTCAGGTCTACATCCCACGTGCCCATCTGAGCGCCTTCCGTTGCCAATCGCAACCGTTCTTCGCTCTGGCGCAGGGCTGCTTCTGCCCGCTTGTAGTCCGTTACGTCAGTGGCTACGGCAAGCACTGTTGTGATCTGCGCTCCTTGGACTAATTCAGGCACAAAGCGAGCCTGATACAACCGCATTTCGCCATTGATATTGGGAAACTCATATTTAATCGAGGAACTCTGTCCCGTTTCAAAGACCTGCTGTAGAGTGGCGTACCAGAATTGCGATCGCTCGTCTGTAAATCCCAGTTCAACGCCTGTTTTGCCGATGAACTGTTCTGGTAGGATTCCTAATGCCCGCTCAATGCTGGGGTTGATGTAGAGATAGCGGAGGTCACGATCGTAGCGAACGATAATATCCGGTGTATTCTCAACGACCGCACGGAACATCTGTTCACTCTCTCGTAATTCGTCTTCAACCTGTTTGCGATCGGTAATATCGTGAACTGTACCCACAACCTGATAGGCTCGTCCATCTGGCAACCGAGTCGAAACCGTGTTACGGCTCCACAGCCAACGCCACTCACCGTTCGCATGGCGCATCCGGTACTCATGATCAACAACCTCACCATCTTGTACCCGATTCAGCCGTTCGATCTGGCTTCCAAGGTTCGCAAAATCTTCAGGATGCATCAGTTGGGAAAAGAGCTGATCGCCAAATATCTGAATTTGTTCGGGTGTATAGCCTAGCAGTTCCCCAATTTGACGATTGACATAGACATTGCGCTGCTCCAGCACGTCATAAACATAGAGCGTTCCCGGTATTGCATCGGCAATCTGCTGAATGAACCGTTGGCTTTCCTGAAGCTGTAACTCAGCGCGTTTACGATCGCTAATGTCAGTTGTGCTACCAATAAGGCGTGTGGGGTTACCGTCAGCATCTCGCTCTACGACCAAACACTGATCTAGAACATAAACATACTGATTCGACTTGTTGAGAATTCGATATTCAGAGGTAAAGTAATCATCCTTTGTCAACGCAACGGATGCTCGCTCTTGAATGGGTAGTAAATCATCTGGATGAATGCGATCGCGCCACCAAGCTCCAGTTGGCTCCGCTTCTTCTAGGGAATGACCTAAAATTCGGGTTAATCCATCGGTTCGCTCGACTCGATCCAGTTCAATATCCCAGTCATAAATCAAGCAATTGACTGCCTTTGCTGCGAGTTGAAAGCGTTCATTCGCCGCTCTTAAATGTTCTTCACTCCCCCGGAGTGCCGCTTCAGTTTGCTTTCGCTCTATTCTTTCTTGGCTAAGTTGCTGCTGGAGTTGCTGAAGTTTCTGCTGACATTGGCTGTGAGACTGCTCCAGATCTCGCAGGCGTTGGCGAAGTGCGTTGATCTCGTCAAGATACGGATTCGTAGGAGTGCTAGGGTTGTTCATTGGGACAGGGAGCTTCAGGAGAGTGAGCGATAAAAGAGAAAAGTGTAAAAAACATTCTTGTTGTATTAATCAAGTCTGATGCACTAACTCAGCGATCGCTTGCACTAATGCCTCTGGATTAACTGGCTTGGAAAGATGCCACTGAAACCCAGCCGCTAAGGCTTGCCATTGATTCACATCACCGGCATAAGCCGTCAGTGCAATCGCTGGAATTTCTCCACCCTGTTCAGGGGGCAATTCTCGAACGCACTGTATCAGAGTATAACCATCTACTTCAGGCATCCCAATATCGGCAACAATCAAGTGTGGGTTTGATTGCCGGACCCTCTCTAGCGCCTCGGTTGCCCGAGATACGGAAATTACCGTTGCTCCTGCCTCTTCTAAGATAAATTGAACGAGTTCCAAGTTATCAACTTCATCATCAACCACCAGAACTTGGACACCTTGCAAATCCGTATCGCTCATCGGTACGGTCTCCTCTGAGGTTGAAGGGGATGTTGGCATTAGGGGAAGCATCACGGTAAACGTTGCCCCTTGTCCTTCGCCGGGGCTTTCTGCTTTGACTTGACCGCCATGTAACTCCACGAGATGACGCACGATCGCCAGTCCCAAGCCCAAGCCGCCAAATTTCCGGGTGCTTGCTCCATCCTCCTGGCGAAAATAATCAAATACGTAGGGTAGGAAATGAGCAGGAATACCTTTACCGTTATCGCGAACAGTAATTTCAGCATGATTGTTTGCCGCTGCTAGTATCACCTCGACTCGACCGCCTGTGGGCGTGAACTTCACTGCGTTGGACAGCAAATTCCAAACGACTTGCTGGAGGCGAGTTGAATCGCCCAAAACGTGCCCAACTTCAGTCTCTAGATTCGCCTTGATCGTGATCGATTTCGCTTCGGCGGCGAGTTGCACCGTCTCGATCGCGGCTCGGATCGTCGATGCTAAGGGAATTGGATTCACGCTCAGACTCAGTTTTCCTTGCAGAATTCGGGAAACATCCAGTAAATCTTCAATGAGTTCCGATTGCAGCTTGGCATTGCGCTCGATCGTCGTAATCGCCTGGACGGTTCTAGTTGCATCCAGATTGCCAGTTTTCAATAGCTTTGCCCAACCGAGAATGGGATTCAAGGGCGATCGAAGCTCGTGGGACAAGACGGCGAGAAATTCATCTTTCAGGCGATTCGCTGTTTCCGCTTGTTCTCGTGCTATTTTTTCGCGTGCCAGTAATCGTTCTCGCTCTTGTTCCGCTTGTTTTCGCTCTGTAATATTTTCAGCAAAAATGATGATGCCACCAATTTCGTTTTCACGGACGTACCAGGGCAGAATTTCCCAATGCAACCAAATGCCAGAGTTATCGTGACGGGGGTAGTAATCTTCTTCACACCGTTCGGCTGCTCCCGCAAGACAGCGTAGATGCACCTGCCGCCATTGATTGGGAATATCAGGCATCACTTCATAGTGAGAAAGCCCTTCCAAATTCGTGTAGTCTGGGGCGTATTCTTGCATCCAGCGGCGGCTTGCAGAGATATAGTGCATCTGTCGATCGAGCATAGCAACCGCAGCCGGAGTATGTTCAATAAACATTTGCAGCGTCTGATTGGTTGCCTGTTCGCGAGCTAAGAGTTGTTCACGTTCTTGTTCTGCCCGTTTACGCGCAGTAATATCCTGCACAACGCCCAGCATTCCAAGAAGCCCTGAAGTATCATATTGAGCACGTCCTTTGGCAGCGATCCATCGCTGTGTTCCATCAGCAATAGTTACTCGGTACTCAATGTCATAGTCATTGTGTTCCCTGATTGCCTGTTCGACAGCAATTCTTGCTTTTTCCTGGTCTTCTTCGTGCAGCCGTTGTCGCAACTGTGTCCAGGTTAGATTTGCGCTAGGTTGAACGTCGAAGATTTTGCACGCCTGCTGAGAGAAAGTAACGCGATCGGTTGATGTATCCCAACTCCAGTCTCCCATCTTGGCAGCGGTCAGGGCGAGACTCAGCCGCTCTGCACTGGCTCGAAGTGCTTCCTCATAGTTTTTGCGTTCCGTAATATCGAGCGTGACCCCAACCAGGCGAATTGGATTGCCGTTGTCATCGTAAATCAAACCGCCTCGTGCAATGAGCCAATGTAAACTCCCGTCTGGGTAGAAACATCGTTCTTCAACCTCATAATCCGTGCGCTCCTCGATCGATCTCCGGATTGCGGCTTGAACACGATCACGATCCTCTGGGTGCAGTGCAGCAAATAAGGTTTCATGAGTAAATTCAGCATCCGCAGGTAGCCCAAAGTTCGCTTTGCACTGATCAGAGCAGGTGAGGACATTGGTCATCAAGTCATGCTGCCAGGAGCCGAGCTTTGCCGTACGAAGGGCAATTTTCAGATGCTGCTCACGCTCTTGAAGTGCGGCTTCAATGCGTTTCTGCTCAGAAATATCGACAGCAACCCCACCCAGTAGTTTTTCTTCAATCTGATGATTGATCAGAAACTTGTATACCAGATAGTCTCCAGTACTTCCGTCAAGGCGAGGAGCACGCTCAATCATCTCAATCGCCGCTCCAGTTTCAAACACGCGCTGATTATTCTGTAAGAATTGTTCAGCTATTTCCGCCGGAAAGATTTCCGAGATGTGTTTTCCGACTGCATCTTCAGGGCAGGAAAAGAGTTTGAAGTAGGTGGGATTTAAGTAGAGCAATCGTCCTGATTGATCCGCAATCCAGGATGCCGCAGGATTATGGTTCATAAAGGCTTGAAACCGCAATTCACTCTCTCGCAGGGCGGCTTCTTTTTGCTTTCGTTGAGTAATTTCGATCGTCAGAATCGTCGTATGTGTGTCACACGGGCAAATTCGCAATTCAAACCAGCGTTGCCACTTCGAGCAAAAATACTCTAGTTGAACAGGGATTTGCTCTGTCCTCGATCGCTGAAATTGTTGCTGAATTTCAAGGGTTGCCCATTCAGGACAAATATCCCAAATAATTTTGCCGACTGTATCTTCTTTTCGGACTCCAAACCATTCAGTTTGTTGGCGATTCAGGTCGGTTAAACGCCACTCCTGATCAAGAACAGCGATGCCATCAGAAAGGCATTCCCAAATGCTTTTCTCACCCATTGCCAGACTTGTTCCCTCTAAACTGCTCATCGCTGTTCTCACCCCCGGTTTACTAATGCTGCGGTTTCTTCAGAGTTGTAAAAAGTGCTAACTGCCCTTACAAGTTCTTCTTGCTCAACTGGCTTGGTCATATGCCGTTGAAATCCTGCTTGTAGGACTTGTTGCTGATCAATTTCTCCCGCATAAGCGGTCAAGGCGATCCACGACTGACACAATTTAGAGATTCGCTACGTAATTTGCACCATCATTAGAGTTCAGGGGCAAAGTAATGGTCTAAAAGCTGCTGACTCCGTTCACGTATCTCCCCAGTTGCAGATTGGTTGATCTCGTTGAGAACGGCGTAGATTTGTTTGAGAGCTAGGGTAGACGGCTGCATTCGTCCGTTTTCCCATCGATTAATCGTGCCGTAGGCAACACCCAAGACTCTACCAAGCTCTTCCTGTGTTAGCGCGGTTAGTTGTCGCAGTTCTCGAATCAAGCGACTAACGTTAGGCTGCTCCAGCATAGGAGTCTTTGGTAGCAGAACCGTGTGAACAGTGGCTTTCATATCTATAAACGGGTTTAACGGAAAATGGGTATAACGAACGTTACAGGCAGATTATCTACTGATTTAGTAGGACTCGTTTTCTACCTTAAGGTAGAAGAGGTTACCGCTTGATTAAACTGGAATCCGGGTAACTTCTGTTTTTGTTCGTGTTTTCGATTTAACCTACCTGTAGGTTGATGACTTAATATTGCTTTTAAGTTTTCCAAACTATGCTTCTGCGCTTCTGCATATTAGGAGGATGTCAGCTAAGCACGAGCAGTCCTAATAGTTAGGAGGCTGCTCAGAGAGCAGACAACTTCAAGCTGCACAGATTCAAGAGCAACTACTATGCTTTGATCTGTACTAGAGTTGTTGGGGAATAACTTGATTTCAAAGTAGAATTCAGACGGTTGCTGTGTTTTGCTATCTGATCAAGCTGCTTTCGAACAGAGCCGCTTTAAGCAGTGATGGATTCAGGAAGAAAATCATGATGCAAAAACTACAAGGAACATAGAATTCAGGGAATACCAGCCTTGAGAACACAGCAAAAGAGCCCAAATGCGTTCTATAGATGCCTTGATGCCAGGAAGCGCCTTTAATTCTTAAATCCATCTTAAGGGGAATGTAAAAAAAAAAACTTCTCCCATATGGTAGTTTGAAAAACGCAATGTTCCGCCAATCGTCATAAGTCATGGGGCTAAAAAACTCTCTCTGGCTAAGAAATCATACTGTGCCATTTCTTGCAGTTGGGTTAGCGCTCCTGCTCACCTTGCTGCTACGATCGCTGCTCTATCCTACGTTGCTTCCCTTTTTCTATGCAGCAGTAGCGATTAGTGCTTGGTCGGGTGGAATGAGGGCGGGACTGAGCGCGATCTGCTTATCGGTGTTAGCCATTCAAGTCTTTTTGCTTGCCCCAATTGAGGCGCTGCCGACTGCCTTAAGCAGCGTTGCACAACTTGGAGCTTTTGTACTCGTCACAGGGTTGATTAGTTTTCTCGGCTCCGAGTTACGTACTAAACGGCGGATAGAAATCCTGTATCAACAGGTGCAAGAACAGTTTGATGTCTTGAATCGCATTCTGGCGGCATCGACCGATCACATTTATGTGTTCGATCGCTTGGGTCGCTATTCCTATGTGAGCCAAGGAGGCGCTCAGGTTTTGGGATTTCAACCGGATGAAATCGTAGGGAAAACTTGGCGCGAGTTAGGATTGCCAGCCAAACTCATGGAGCGAGTAGATGCCCAGCGAGAGCAAGTGATGCAAACCGGGCAGCCCCTGAAGGAAGAAACCAATTTTGCAACTCCTGATGGCATTCGATATTACGAGTATATTTTCACGCCTTTGCAGACCTCAGAAAGCACGGTTGAGGCAGTTGTGGGGGTTTCTCGGGATATCACCGAACGCAAGCAAGCAGAAGCTGCCTTACGAGAAAGCCAAGCGCTGTTTCAGAATTTTATGCAGCATAGCCCAGCGACAGCTTATATTAAGGACGAAGCGGGACGTTATCTTTACGTCAATCCATTAATTGAGCAAACGTTTGGACGATTGCTGAACGAATGGGTTGGTAAAACTGATTTTGATCTATTCCCTGCTGAAGTAGCACAACAATGGCGACAAAATGATTTGCAGGTATTGACTGAGGGCAAAACGCTGCAAGTCACGGAGATTGCTCCCCATGAGAATGGAGATCGGTACTATCTCTCATTCAAATTTCCATTGCAAAATGCTGCTGGACAACAGCTAATGGCGGGAATGTCGATCGATGTGACCGAACAAAAGCGGGCTGAACAAGCGCTAGCAGAAAGCGAATACCGCTACGCCCAAATTCTCAACTCAGTTCAAGATATGGTATTTTGCAAGGCTCCCGGTTCCGTAGTGGTCTACGCAAACAAAGCAGCCTGTGATTACTACGAAATGACGGTTGAGGAACTGCGCGGTATTACCGATGTCCCCTTTAACGAACTGGATTTCACTCAACAATATTTGCAAGATGACCTGAAAGTGTTTACGACCGGAGAGCCCATCGAAGTTCTAGAAGAGCCAAACCGGCGAGCAGACGGAGAGATCCACTACTTCCATACGATCAAAACTCCGGTTTTTGACACTCAGGGGAACGTGACTGAGTTAGTAGGAGTATCGCGTGACATCACAGAAAGGATTCGAGCAGAGGCGGCTTTGAGAGAAAGCGAGGCTCGGTTTCGCGCCGTTTTTGAGTCGAATATGATGGGCATTCTGTTCTGGAGCGCTGATGGATTATTTACCGATGCCAACGATGCCTTTCTTCAGATGGTCGGCTACACTCGCGACGATTTAGCACGGGGAGCCGTGCGCTGGGATAAAATGACTCCATCGGAATACCGTTCTTTAGACGAACACGCTTTAGCAGAGATTCTCGATCGTGGTGTCTGTGTTCCTTATGAGAAAGAATATCTCTGTCAAGATGGGAGCCGTTTGCCCGTTTTGATTGGGGGTGCGTTGCTGCAAGGGTTTACCGATCGAGGTGTTTGCTTTGTGCTTGATATTACCGATCGTAAGCAAAAAGAGATCGAACGGGCGCAACTGCTGGAACGGGAACAGAAAGCCAGAGCCGAGGCAGAGCTTCAGCGCAGTTATTTATATGCCCTATTGATGCAAGCTCCTGCCCATATCTGTATCCAACGCGGAGCAGACCATGTGTTTGAGTTTGCCAATCCGCTCTATAGCCAATTAGTGGATGGACGAGAGTTAATGGGTCATCCGGTGCGCGAAGCCTTTCCTGACCTGGAAAGACAGGGCTTTTTTGAATTGCTTGATCAGGTGTTGGAGACGGGGGAACCCTTTATCGGTAAAGAAGTGGCAGCCGAATGGGATCGACTGGGTAACGGCACCTTAGAGGAAGGATTTTTCAATTTCGTGTACCAACCGATGCAAGGTATTGATGGTAAGCCTGAAGGCATCATGACCTTTGCGTTTGAAGTCACCGATCAGGTACTGGCACGGCGGCAGGCAGAAACCCTGGCAGAAAATTTACAAATTCAGCAGCAGGCGTTGCGGGAGAGCGAAGCCCGCTTTCGTCACTTGGCAGATACCGCTCCTGTCTTAATCTGGATGTCGGGTACTGATAAGCTCTGCACCTACTTCAATAAACCTTGGCTAGATTTTACGGGACGGACGATCGAGCAAGAGTTGGGTAACGGTTGGGCAGAGGGAGTACACAGAGACGATTTTCGATATTGCCTAGAAATTTACACAGGTTCGTTTGATGCGCGTCGGGAATTCAAAATGGAGTACCGTTTGCGACGGTTTGATGGGGAATATCGTTGGGTGCTTGATCACGGTGTCCCGCGATTTACGCCGGATGGAGAATTTTTGGGCTACATCGGTTCTTGTATTGATATTCACGATCGTAAACAGGCAGAAGAACAAATCCGCCGCCTGAACGAAGAACTAGAGTATCGCGTCAAGAAACGTACCCAACAATTACAAGCAATGAATAAAGAACTGGAAGCGTTTTCTTATTCGGTATCCCACGATTTACGCGCACCCTTGCGGCATATCAATGGCTTTGTCGATCTGCTGCAACGACGGATAGGGACTTCCACTGCTTTAGATGAAACCAGCCAGCGTTATTTAAGAACCATTACTGACACCACGAAAGAAGCTGGCAGGATGGTGGATGATTTGCTGGCATTCTCTCGCATGGGACGAACCGAAATGCGACTGACAACACTAGATCTCAATCAGTTGTTGCAGGAAGTGCGGCGAGAGATGGAGCAAGATTTAGAGGACAGGATCATTGATTGGCACGTTGAATCTTTGCCTGTTGTTCAGGCTGATCCTTCAATGATGCGCTTAGTGTTACGCAACCTATTAGAAAATGCTGTGAAATATACCCGCACTCGGACTGAAGCAATCATTCAAATCAGGAGTACCCGCACTGAGAATGAGACCATCGTCTCTGTGCATGATAATGGGGTAGGCTTTGATATGCAGTATGTACATAAACTTTTTGGCGTGTTTCAACGGCTGCATACTAATGAACAATTTGAAGGAACAGGCATTGGGCTAGCCAATGTGCAGCGCATTATTCACCGTCATGGTGGAAAGGTTTGGGCAGAAGGAGAACTCGATCGCGGTGCTGCCTTTTACTTCTCCTTGCCCAACACCCCAACGAAGGAGGCGACATGGAACTAAAGCGAATTTTATTGGTAGAAGATAGTGCTAGAGATATTGAATTAATTCTGGCAGCCCTTGCAGAACATTGTTTAGCGAACGAAGTCATCGTTACACGAGATGGAGAAGAGGCTTTAGATTATTTGTATCGGCGTGGGATTTATCGCTTACGCAGTGAAGGGCTTCCGGGCGTAGTGCTCCTGGATTTGAAATTGCCCAAAGTCGATGGACTAGAAGTGCTGAGCAAGTTAAAAGCTGACCCAGAGTTGAAAGCTGTGCCTGTAGTCATTTTGACTTCTTCACGAGAAGAAAAAGATTTGGTTAGTAGCTATAACCTTGGTAGCAATGCTTATGTCGTTAAACCTGTAGACTTCCATGAATTTGTCGAAGCGATTAAGGAACTAGGGTTGTTTTGGGCAGTGGTGAATCAACCGCCGCCTGGATCCCTTCCCCCTGCCCGTCCTGCATCTTGACGTTAGGATTACATATATTTATGCTCCGTTTTTTATTACTTGAAGATAGCGCGATCGATGCCGATCTCATTCAAGCAGTTTTGCTAGAAGGAGGATTGGAATTTGACCTTAAATTAGCTCAAACTCGCAACGATTTTATAACAGCCCTTGACCAGCAGGTGTTCGATCTGATTCTGGCAGACTATTCACTCCCTAGCTTCGATGGATCGTCTGCTCTTGAAATTGTCCAGGAACAGTGTCCGGCTATACCCTTCATTTTTGTTTCCGGGACGCTCGGAGAAGAAGTGGCAGTAGAAATGCTGAAAAGCGGTGCAACCGATTATGTCCTGAAACAACGACTAGAACGGCTGATTCCTTCGGTAAAGCGTGCTTTGAAAGAAGCGGAGGAACGGGCTGCTCGCAAAGATGCAGAAGAAAGACTGATCAATTATGCAAATCGCTTACAGACGCTATCAGAAACTTCTCGCAGCTTTTCCGAAGCGATTTTGGATTTTCAAACTCTACTCAATACGGTGTGCTGCACCATTGGAGAATTAATTGGGGATGCTTGCATTCTGAAACTTGTTTCTGATGATGAACAGTGGCTTCAGATTCGGGCAGTCTATCATCGTAATCCTGAACTGGTGGCGCGAGTACAGCAGGCTGCCAGCGCTTTCCCACAACGGATTTACGAAGGGCTGTCAGCTCAGGTACTCCAAACTCAGCAACCTTTGTTTCTGTCCACGACGACTAATGCAGAACTACAGGTTTCGACACAAACGGAAGCCTCCTACCTAGAGCAATTTATAGTCCATAGCCTCATGATTGTGCCACTCCGAGTCCGAAACCGGAGCATCGGCAGCCTCAGTTTGATTCGAGAGACACCTGATAAATCCTATACGATCGATGATCAAACGTTTTTGCAAGATTTAGCCAATCGCGCTGCGCTTGCGATCGACAATGCTCACCTTTATCAGAAATCCCAAGAAGCCAATCGAATTAAGGATGAATTTCTAGCGATGCTCTCCCACGAATTGCGGTCGCCCCTGAACGCGATTATTGGTTGGTTGAGTTTGCTGCGAAGTCGTCAGTTTGATGGAGCAACAACGACTCGCGCTCTAGAAACCGTGGAACGGAATGCCAAAGCTCAAGCAAGACTGGTTGAAGATTTGCTCGATGTATCGCGTGTTCTTCAAGGCAAACTTCGTCTCACCCTCCGTCCTCTGGAACTATTGCCTGTTGTTGAAGCTGCGATCGACACGGTGCGACCAACGGCTGAGGCAAAAAACATCCAATTGCACCTAGCTCTAGATCCTCAAATCGGGAAAGTTTCGGGCGATGCGGAACGTTTGCAGCAAGTCATTTGGAATCTCATGAGCAATGCTGTGAAATTTACACCAAAGGGAGGACGGGTTGAGGTCAAGCTAGAAAAAGCTGGCGCAGACGCGGATGGGCAATCTGCTCTCGCTTTCGATGCCCAAATTACAGTATCTGACACCGGACAGGGGATAAAACCTGAATTTCTTCCCTATGTCTTCGATCGCTTTCGCCAAGCAGATAGTTCAATTACCCGGACGCATGGCGGTTTGGGTTTAGGGTTAGCCATCGTGCGCCATCTCGTTGATTTGCATGAGGGGCAGGTTTTTGCGGATAGTGCAGGTGAAGGTAGAGGCGCAACCTTCACTGTAAGGCTGCCGCTGCTGGCTCCAAAACCGGATCTGGGACGAACCCGGACTAACGCTTCTGAAATTGCCATGATTGATCCATTTCACTGTGCCGCTCGCTTAACCGGGCAACGGATTTTGATCATTGATGATGATTTGGATGCTCGCTTCTTATTGCTCTCGATTCTAGAAGAATGTGGTGCGGAGGTTGTCGCGGCGGCATCAGCGAGTGAAGGAATTTCAATCTTAACCAGTTCTGGAAACTCATTTGACCTGCTAATTAGTGATATTGGGATGCCCGGTGAGGATGGATATACTCTCTTACGACGGGTACGCTCGCTGCACGTAGAGCAAGGGGAGCATATGTCCGCAATGCTGAAGAACGCTTGTCGTATTCCTGCGATCGCGGTCACTGCATATGCCAGAGAAGAGGATCGTCAGGCTGCACTCTTAGCAGGCTTTCAGGCTCATCTTGCGAAACCAATTGATCCAACTCGGCTTATTCTGTTAGTTGCAGATTTGGTCAGTCAAACAGCAACCGAAGTATTGTTCTCAAGCAGAAGAATTTGAATCTTTCCATCTCTAAATAATCACCAGTTGATGGGATGACAGGCTTATAGGAGTCTTTCTTTTTGCTCTTGGGCAAGACTTGTGCAATTGCTCCCATTAATTCCTATCAATCACTAGAACATAAATGCCTTGCAGATTAAAGATTGCTTAACCCCTATCCTGCACAAATTCTCAGCATTTTTGTGCTCTTAAATATAGGCTCGCTGTCACCCCTCTAAACTTCGCCATTCAATTCTCACCTATCTTCATGCTCGTAATAGGAGTCGATAGTGTACAACTTTATTTTCAGGAGCTTCTGCAACTAATCTAAAGCAGTGTACAACTTTAATTTCTAGCGGATCAGAAGAATGAATCTAACTATTTGCCTTTTGAGATAGTTCAGTGTACAAGTTTATTTTCAACTTACAGTTACGTTGACATAAGAAGGAGTGGGGTATTGTTCTTTTTAACTCCCTACTCCCCACTCTTTCACACTCAAACAGGATAGTTAAGTTACACTCGTACCTTGAACATCGATCGCTAAACTTTTTACTTGCACTCCAACTTCTAATCCGATCCAAGCTTTCTCCATCGCTGCATTGACTGCTTCAGCTTTTTCCTGATGCGCCAACGCCAACACCGTCGATCCAGCTCCACTAATCACCATGCCATAAGCGCCAGCACCGATCGCCGCTGTTCTCACTGCGTCGTATCCTTTAATCAGTTTTTCCCGATAAGGTTGGTGAATTCTATCCTGCAATGCTGCTTTTAACCAATCTGCGTTTCCGGTCTCTAAGCCCCGAATTAGTAGCCCCAAGTGAGACGCATTAAAAATCGCATCAGCGCGGCTATAAGTTGCAGGTAAAACACTACGAGCTTCGGCAGTTGATAGTTCAAAATCGGGAATGGCTACGATCGGTACAATGCTCGAATGCCACGCTAAGTCACAAATTTCCCAAGCGCGATCGATGCCTGATGCCGCTAATCGACAGCCCCCAATTAACGCAGGCACCACATTATCCGGATGTCCCTCGATCTCGGTCGCGAACTCTGCAAGTTCAAGCTGTGATAACGGTGATCCTGCGAGTTCGTTTGCTCCGACTAATCCGCCGACGATCGCAGTTGCCGAACTGCCCAATCCCCGCGCTAACGGTACCTCCATTTTGATATCGAGCTGGACGGCTGGAACGGGTTGATTGATGCGATCGTAAAGCTTTGCAAATGCCTGATACACCAAATTACTCGAACCCAGCGAAACCCGCTTCGCTTCTGCTCCCGTTGCGGTAATTCTCAATCCAGAATCGATGCGGGAAAATTGGAATTCGTTGTAGAGCGTTAACGCCGCTCCAAGACAATCGAACCCAGCACCGAGATTGGCAGTAGTCGCAGGAACACGGACAGTAATATTAGACATGAGCAGCGATCGCACTAAGAATTCAGTCCTTTATTGTAGGGGTAAGCGATCACAATGATTTAATAGAGAAGCATTTTGAATCTTGGCTATGACCCACTCGGAACCGATCGACAAAATAGAAGCGTTGCTACAATCCTACGAGCGCTTCGGGGTGCATCTTGGCTTAGAGGCGAGTCTAAAGCTGTTAACAGACTTGGGAAACCCTCAAGCGCAAGTTCCTGTCGTTCATGTGGCAGGCAGCAATGGAAAAGGTTCGGTCTGTGCTTATCTCTCAACCATTCTGACCGAAGCAGGCTATAAAACGGGTCGCTACACTTCGCCGCACTTAATCGATTGGACAGAGCGAATTTGTATTAACAATCAACAGATCGATCCCACAGCACTCTATCAAACGTTGCTGAAGGTGCAGTCGAAAATTGATCCGGCTTGTTCTCCGACTCAGTTTGAAGTGATCACGGCGGCAATGTGGCTCTATTTTGCTGAACAAAAGGTAGACATTGCGATCATCGAAGTCGGCTTAGGCGGACGATTAGATGCCACCAATGTGATTGAGCATCCCTTAGTCAGCGTGATTGTTTCGATTAGTCGAGAACACTGGCAACGATTGGGATTTACGTTATCGAGCATTGCAGGTGAAAAAGCTGGAATTCTTAAACCTGAATGTCCTGCCGTGATCGGACAGCTACCCGATGAAGCGGCATCGGTGATCGATCGTCGAATTGCTGATCTCAATTGTCCCGCAGTTTACCCCGAACCCTCAAAGCTGATCGACGGTTGGGCGCATCAAGGCACACTCAAATATCAATTGCCGCTCCAAGGTGACATTCAATTGCACAATTCAGCCTTAGTGATCGCTGTGATTCAATTGCTCCGGCAGCAAAACTGGAATATTTCTGATAGTGCGATCGTCAATGGAATTAGAAACACAAAATGGGCAGGGCGGTTACAGTGGTATGAGTGGAAAGAGCATAAAATCCTAATTGATGGCGCACATAATCCAGCGAGTGCCGAAGCATTGAGACAATACGTTGATCAACTTAAACAAAGCTCAAACCACTGTTCAACCCACTGGGTCATGGGAATGTTATCCACAAAAGATCATGCTGATATCTTCAAAGCACTCTTACGATCGCAAGACTCCCTCTTTCTAGTTCCCGTTCCGGGTCATAGTTCGGCTGATCCCACGGAACTCGCCAATCTTGCCCAAGAAATTTGTCCCGGTTTAGAACATTGTCAAATTTATCCAGATGTCGCTACTGCCCTAGACAGCGCGATCGCCCACGCTGAGTTAGTCGTATTCTGTGGCTCACTCTATTTAATAGGTGACTTTTTCAAACAACAAAGAAATATCGCCTCCATCTTTGGATAGAAGTTTCTGGATATCCGGAGTGTTAGGTTAATCAAAATGCCCCCATGCGGGTATTTTCTCCATTCTTGGTCTGCTCATGATGGACGATTCTTGCTCTCAAACCGATGATTTCTATGAAATGCGCCCTAATTCCGAGGGTGAGAGCCGTGCAGAAGCTTCTAAAGTAAAGCCAACTAATTCCCAAATCCTGGAGCGCCTTCACCAAACAGAAGCTGCTCTACAAGAAAGTGAAGCGCGATTTAAGCGATTTGTTCAAGGCAGTCAGGACGGATTTTGGGACTGGGATGTTGTACGTGATCGCTGGTACGTCTCCGATCGCTGGAAACAACTGCGCGGAATTGCCCCCGATGCCACCATCGCAGATACTGTTACTACTTGGTACGAATCTACACATCCAGACGAGCGCGATCGCGTTTTAGACGGATTTCGGCACTATGTTGCTCAGGGATCAGGACAGTACAGCGAAGAATATCGGATCGTACAGCCAGACGGAACGATCATTTGGGTGCTTGATCGGGGTCAGGCAACTTGGGATGAAACTGGACGTGCAATTCGAGTCACCGGATCACAAACGGATGTCACAAAACTAAAACGCACAGAAGAAGCGTTAGAAGAAAGTCAGTTGATCTATAAAACGCTGGCGGACACAATGCCGCAAATGTTTTGGATCACACAAGGCAATGGCTATCATGATTACTTTAATCAACGCTGGTATGATTACACCGGAACAAAGCCGGGAGAAACTGACGGCGAGGGCTGGCAAACCTGCCTTCACCCGGAAGATGCTAAGAAAGCGGCTGTAACCTGGCAAGAATGCCTCAAAACGGGACAGCCTTATAACGTCGAATATCGCCTCCGATGCGCCAAAACTGGAGAATATCGCTGGCATCTCGGACAGGCGCTCCCCCTGCACGATTCAGACGGCGATATCGTCAGATGGTTTGGCTCTTGCACCGATATTCACGATCAGAAATTACTCATCGAAGAGCGAGACAGCGCCTTAGAACGAGAACGCGCCGCCCGACTTGAACAAGAAAAAGCCAACCGTACCAAAGACGAATTTCTCGCCGTCGTCTCACACGAACTGCGATCGCCCCTCAATCCGATCTTGGGCTGGATCAGACTGCTCAGAACCCGAAAAATGGGAGAAGCTCAAACTCAGCAAGCCCTTGAAACGATCGAGCGCAACGCCAAGCTGCAATCCCAACTGATCGAAGATCTGCTTGATGTGTCCAGAATTCTGCGTGGGAAATTGGCGCTGAAAATCACACCTGTCAATTTAGTCACGGTGATCGAATCGGCGATCGAAACCGTTCGCCTTTCTGCTCAAGCCAAAAATATTCAGATACAAACCCGCGTCAACGCCAACCTCACTTATGTTTCCGGCGACTTTAATCGACTTCAACAAGTCGTCTGGAACCTGCTCTCGAATGCCGTAAAATTCACCCCCGACCGCGGCACCATTACGATCGAGCTATGCGCCACCGACTCTACGATCGACATTAGGGTTCAGGACACCGGAAAAGGCATCGCACCCGAATTTTTACCGCACGTCTTCGAGCAATTTCGCCAAGCCGATAGCAGCATCACTCGGCAATTTGGCGGTTTAGGATTGGGTCTTGCGATCGTGCGTCATATTGTCGAGCGTCATCAGGGTCAAATCCGCGTCGAAAGTAGGGGCGAAAATCAAGGCGCAACCTTCATTGTGGAGCTACCGTTATTGAATACTCCTGTAAACTCTGCGATCGCCCCACTGGATCACACCCCCGATGAGCAGTTAACCGGGCTATCGCTGCTGATTGTCGATGATGAAGCCGATGCCCGCGAACTGCTTGCCTTTTTGCTAGAGCAACAAGGTGCGATCGTCACGGCTACCAGTTCCGCCAAAGAAGCACAAGCGAAGCTAGCAAAGTTTCAGCCCGATCTTTTAATTAGCGACCTGGGAATGCCCGATGTCGATGGATTTCAACTGATTCGGCAACTCCGGGCAGAAGGTCGATCGATTCGAGCGATCGCCGTGACTGCCTATGCGCGGGAAGAAGATCGTCAAGCGGCCCTCGCGGCTGGATTTCAGGCGCACGTCACTAAGCCGATCGAACCTGCGGAACTGTTCAGGGTAATCCGGGCAGCCGTGCAGAAATAGCGGTGTCCCGACCAATATTCGGTACAATCTGATCTGCACTGCTTGTGATTAGACCTATCCCTGATTAACCGCCATGATCCACGAAATTTTCATGCCCGCTCTCAGTTCCACGATGACCGAAGGAAAAATCGTGTCCTGGGTCAAATCTCCGGGCGACAAAGTTGAAAAAGGCGAAACCGTCGTGGTGGTGGAATCGGACAAAGCCGACATGGATGTCGAGTCGTTTTACGAAGGCTATCTCGCCACGATCGTCACTCAAGCAGGTGAATCCGCGCCCGTTGGCAGCGCGATCGCGCTGCTTGCTGAAACCGAAGCCGAAATCGAACTTGCCAAACAGCAAGCCGCCTCAGTTTCCGCTCCGGCTGCTGAGCCTGCGCCTGCGCCCGCACCTGTTGCTATTGCCGCTTCGACCAACGGCAGCAGCACCGCCGCCAAAAACGGTAGAACGATCGCCTCTCCCCGCGCCCGCAAACTTGCCAAGGATCTCAAAGTTGATCTAGCGACGATCGCGGGTTCTGGGCCTCACGGTCGCATTGTCGCGGAAGATGTCGAATCTGCTGCTGGAAAAACTCCAACACCCGCAGCAACTGTTGCAAAACCCGCTGCTCCAGCTCCTACGATTTCTGCTCCTGCTCCGGTTGCCGCAGTCGCTCCTGCACCTCGTCCCGCACCCGCTCCAACACCTGCACAGCCCGGGCAAGTCCAGCCGATGACGACGCTGCAAGGTGCCGTTGTACGAAATATGATGGCAAGTTTGGAAGTTCCAGTCTTCCGCGCCGGTTACACCATTACGACAGATGCACTTGACAAGCTTTACAAGCAGGTGAAATCGAAAGGCGTAACGATGACTGCTCTACTGGCGAAAGCGGTTGCTGTAACGCTGCAAAAACATCCGCTGCTATATGCAAGCTACGTTGAAAATGGTATTCACTTTAATGGTTCGATTAATATCGCTGTTGCTGTTGCCATGGAAGATGGCGGATTAATCACACCGGTATTGAAGAATGCAAATCAGCAGGATCTCTACTCGCTGTCTCGCAGTTGGAAAGATTTGGTCGATCGTGCCCGCGCCAAACAACTCCAACCTGACGAATATAGCTCTGGAACCTTCACCATCTCAAACTTAGGGATGTTTGGAGTCGATACATTCGATGCAATTTTGCCGCCGGGGCAGGGATCAATTCTGGCGATCGGAGCTTCCCGCGCCAATGTCGTCGCCACCGATGATGGAATGCTGGGCGTTCGTCGGCAAATGCAAGTCAACATTACTTGCGATCACCGAATTATTTACGGTGCTGATGCCGCAGCATTTCTGCGCGATTTAGCAAAACTGATTGAAACCGATGCTCAATCCTTGACGTTGTAGAACCCTCGATCGTTGGTCAAACCTCCAGGCTCTTTGAGAGCCTGGAGGTTTTTGCTTGGGACAAAATCGGAGCGATCGCAGCCGATACCCAACCAATTTGTTAATGCTACAGATTCTTTGCCCCCTAAATCCCCCAAAATGGGGGACTTTGAGAATTCAATCTTTCTTTGCCCCCTAAATCCCCCATTTTGGGGGATTTAGGGGGCAAAGAAAGATCTGTAGGGATTAAAGATCAATTTGGTACGAGACAATCAGTCCGTGAACAACGCAGGTTAATTTTGCAGCTTATAGAATTATTCAAAAAATTCGCGGTAGACAAACTCTATTGAGTTGTTTTCCATGCAGCAATGCAGAGAAAAATGAAGTTTTTGTAAGGCAACCGTAATAAAACGGAAAAGATTCAAACAGGTTTACAGGAAATTACGGGGGTAATGAAGATTTTTTGTGATTAAATTACCCTTGGCTGGCTCCATCGCCAAAGCGCAACGCTCTGCGGTGTGATGTCTGTTGGTTTGCATCTGCCCGCGCTCTTCACACACAAGGAGAAATGAATGAGGCAAGTATGGAGGTCATTAATCACCCGATCGCGGTTCACGCTGAAACGGTTTTGCATCGTCATCAGTCTCGGATTTTTAGCAGCGATCGCTTTATCTTGGGGTCAACAAGGACTCTTAGCATTCGAGACCAATTTAATCGCAACTGGAAGTAGCTGGCAGGGCGCATCTTTCCCTGTAGAAAACTTTCAAGGCTACACCTCACCTTTCGGCTATCGGCTGTCGCCGGACGGCTCCTACAACCGCGAGTTTCATCGTGGTTTAGACATGGCAGCCCCGGAAGGCAGCTACATTCGTAACTGGTGGACAGGAAAAGTCGTTGAAGTTTCAGACGGTAGCGCCTGTGGTACATCGGTTGTAATCCGATCGGGTGACTGGGAGCATATTTACTGCCATATGCAAGGATCAGCAGGGCGTAACGGTCAAGGCAAGTTTATTCGATCGGGCGATGTCCAAATCTATGAAGGTCAGACGGTGACAGCAGGACAGCGCATTGGACGAATCGGCATGACCGGACGCACGACAGGCCCGCACTTGCACTGGGGACTGAAATACTCAAGCCAATGGGTTGATCCCGCGCTTGTTCTCCGGGCAATGTATGCTGAGCAAAGAACTGGACAGCCCGTATCGAGCCGCCCAGAGTAGTTGATCTTTTGTAGCTGATTTTTTTGCTGAATTTAGTTTGCTTCTTTTAACTCATCGATCAACTGTTCTAGTTGGTCGATGTTTGCTTTGTAGACTTCGCCGCAGAAATGACAGGTTGCTTCTGCACCTTGATCGGTTTCAATCATGTCACGCAGTTCGGCTTCGCCCAGCAGTTTGAGCGCTCCCAGGACGCGATCGACCGAACAGCCGCAATGAAATCGTACCAACTGCGTGTCGGAAAAGAGCTGCAAGCCCATATCCCCTAGCAATTCCTCGAATATCATCGGCAGAGTTTTACCCGCTTGCAGCAAAGGCGTAAATCCTTGCAGCGTGGACAGTCTCGACTCTAGCAGCGCGACAAGTTCAGGATTTTCTGCGGCTTTCGGGAGAATTTGAATTAATAATCCCCCTGCCGCCTGTACACCACTCGGATCAACGAAAACTCCCAGAAACAAGGCAGAAGGGGTTTGCTCTGACGATGCCAGATAGTGAGTAATATCGTCGCCAATTTCGCCTGAAACGAGTTCTACGGTGCTGGAGTAGGGATAACCATAGCCGACATCTCGTACAACATACACATATCCATCGTTACCGACTGCGCCGCCGACATCTAATTTTCCCTTCGCGTTGGCTGGCAATTCGACCTCTGGATTGTCCACATACCCGCGAACTGTTCCATCTGTGCCTGCATCGACCATCAATCCGCCCATGGGGCCATTGCCGCGAATGCGGATATTCACTCGTGACTCCGATCGCTTCATGCTCGATGCCAGCAACAATCCTGCCGACATTGCTCTGCCGAGTGCAGCGGTCGCAACATACGATAATTTGTGGCGCTGTCTTGCTTCTTCGCTGAGGCGGGTGGTAATCACCCCGACTGCCCGGATTCCACCCTCTGCGGCAGTTGCTCGAATTAACTGGTCAGCCATGAAAAACCTTTTCGTTTCAATCTAGAGACTTTCTTTGATTGTAACGATTTCTTATTAATAACGGGATGAAGCGGGGAGGAACTCTCCCCACTCCCCACCTAGAGATTGTCTAACTGCTTTTTGAGATCCTCTAACTCAGAATCGATCGCTGTATCTTTCGGGGCTTGCGTGGTCTGAGGGGCTGCCGTTCCGGGTAGCGATTGCTGCGCTGGCTGTGAACCTGCTAGCATTTGCTGCTTCATTGCTTCGAGTTCGAGGTCAACATCACCAGACTCAAGCGCCCGGAATTGCGCTTCAAGGTCGGCTCCAGCCAGTTCACCTGCGGCTTGCGATCGTGCTTCGAGTTGCAGCACCTTGTCTTCCATCCGCTCGAATGCTGCCATTGCGGTGCTGGTTCCCATGTTGTTAACCATCCCTTGCAGTTGCTCTTGAGCCTTGGCTGCGCTGGCGCGGGCTTTGAGCATATCTTTTTTGGTCTTGGCTTCTGAGATCTTGCCTTCGAGGGCGATGAGGCTGCGCTTGAGGGTATCAACCTGACTAGATTGGGTATCGAGTTGAGTTTTGAGCGCGGTCGCAGTTTCAGTATGAGTTTTTCTGCGGGTGAGGGCTTCGCGGGCAAGATTTTCGTCGCCTTTTTGCAGGGCGAGTTGTGCCCGTTGTTGCCAATTGTTCGATTCCGTTTGAGCTTGATTATATTGTTGCTGGGTGCGTTTTTGCGAGGCGATCGCCTGCGCGACGGCTTGACGAAGCTGCACCAAATCTTCCTGCATATCTTGGACAGCTTGCTCCAGAATCTTCTCTGGATCTTCTGCCTTGCTCACCATGTCATTCACGTTGGAGCGGACAACGCGGCTGATGCGGTCAAATAATCCCATAGTTCTTTCCTTCTGGCGTTTCTTAGAGTTGAAGTTGCCGTTGCTTTATACGTTAGCTCACACCGCTGATGTTGCAGCACTTGCGTAGGGTTTAGCTCAATGATCCCGTAAAGTAGGGTCGGAGCCTCGTCAGATATGCAAATCGGACAGCCTCCTTTAGTTTAAAAACTTCAGGCGAAAATCGGTAGATTTCGCAGAATTTTTTTGGAGTCGTCGATCGTATGTTTCCCGCTATTTTTCTTGACAAAGACGGAACGCTGATTCCGGATATTCCTTACAATGTGGAACCAAGTAAGATTCAGTTAGCTGAGTTTGCACGATCGGCGTTGAGGCTTTTGCGCGATCGTGGATTCAAATTGATTGTGGTCTCGAATCAATCGGGAGTAGCGCGGGGTTATTTTCCTGAGTCTGCCTTGATCGGCGTTGAGCAGCGATTACAGGAATTAGTGAACCCGATTGAGTTAGATGGATTTTATTACTGTCCACATCATCCACAGGGCACGATCGCCGAATATCGCCTTGAGTGTGAGTGTCGTAAACCCCGTGCTGGAATGTTGCTCAAGGCGGCACAGGAACATCAGATTGATTTAGCGCGATCGTGGATGATTGGCGATATTTTGAATGATGTGGAAGCCGGTCGAAGTGCGGGATGTCGGACGATTTTGATCGACAACGGCAATGAGACGGAGTGGATTCTGAATGAATCGCGGACTCCTCATTTTAAGGTTGCTAACTTAGCCGAAGCCGCAGAAGTGATTGTTCAATCAATCTAGTTTGCTCCGCATTTGTGCGTACTCCATGCGCTCAACTCGGCGGTTTAAATCTCTAAATTGTCGATTGATATCTCGCTCGCCGGGTGTGTTCGGTTGCATCATTACTGAATTTCCGGCTGATTTTGCTAGATTAGCATTTCTTCATCTTGGGCAGAGAAGCTTTTATCATAAAAGAGTTCTGCTCAATGGTTTTATGAATATCGTCTGGCTTTTGTTGATGGTGTCGATCGTCTTGGCACTGATCTATCTACTAAATCCGCGTCGGTATCAATCGGGCGATTCGGTTGCAACCGCTTATGATGAATGGACTCAAGACGGCATTCTAGAGTTCTACTGGGGAGAACATATCCACCTCGGTCATTACGGCTCTCCGCCTCGGTCTAAAAACTTTCTCACAGCAAAATCAGACTTTGTGCATGAAATGGTGTGCTGGGGTGGACTAGACAAGCTTCCTGCCGGGACAACCGTTTTAGATGTAGGCTGTGGAATTGGGGGAAGTAGCCGGATTTTGGCAAGGGACTATGCCTTTGATGTGACGGGAATTACGATCAGTCCTGGACAAGTCAAACGAGCACAGGAACTCACGCCATCGGAACTTTCGGCAAAATTCCAGCAAGATGATGCAATGAATCTGTCGTTCCCGGATGCCAGTTTTGAGGTGGTGTGGTGCATTGAAGCAGGCCCACATATGCCAGATAAAGCGGTATTTGCAAAGGAACTCATGCGAGTGCTTAAACCCGGTGGAATTCTGGTGGTTGCGGACTGGAATCAGCGAGACGCGAGAAAGCAGCCGCTCGTTTTGTGGGAGCGTTGGGTGATGCGCCAACTGCTGGATCAGTGGGCACATCCAGAGTTTGCCAGTATTGAAGGATTTGCAGAACAATTAGAGGCGACACATTTGACGGATGGCACGGTTCAGACGGCAGATTGGACAAGGGAAACGCTACCGTCTTGGCTAGATTCGATTTGGCAAGGAGTTGCGCGTCCTCAAGGGTTAATCCGCTTCGGAGTTCCTGGCTTGATCAAGTCCCTGCGAGAAGTGCCAACCCTGCTATTGATGCGATTAGCGTTTGGGGCGGGATTGTGTCGCTTCGGTATGTTCCGCGCTGTGAGAAAGTGAGCGATCATTACAGATAAGTTGCGATGCTGTATCCGGGGTGCCCCCTAAATCCCCCAGAATGGGGGACTTTGAAGGTTAAAACACTGCTCAAATTTTGGGAGTTACCTCGGTTCAGAATTCTGCGGCTTCACTTCCTGAGCAAAATTCTCAAATCGCCGCATCAAATAGGCTACACCAAAATCCCCGTTTGGATGGTTCTTCAGCACTTCCGCTAACTCAAACACTTGAGTTGCTAACTCGACTCCTAAGCGATCGATCGTCGCCTGCTTCTCAATGGCGAGATGTTCGCGCTCTCTCGATAAAGTTTGCCACTCACTGGAGAACAACTGCTCGATCGCAAGGTGCAATCCCATTGTTTCGAGTGCGTCCCATTCACCACGATCGCACCAAATTCCCCCACAGCTTAAACAGCGTTCCACATAAAAGGGCGTTTTCATGCCGACTTTGACTCGCGCAAGATAGCTCCCGCACTCAGGACACAGCGCTGCCTTAGCATCAAGCGGCGACTGTACGAACTCTACATCTAATGTTTTGGGAATTAGATCTGCAACAGTTTTAGGATGGGGTCTTTCTGCCTGCCATGCCTTGTAATTCTCAGACGGAATCCAGGTTCCTTTACAGTCAGGACACTGTTTCACCGCTAATGCCTCGGTTAATGTGCCATCAATTAGCGTGATTTTTCTCTCTTTTGGGCACTGCATGGCGCAATCCTCAATCCGACGTTTCTTATTTAATCAGGCTCAGTCCCTAGAATCGCACTGCAATAGGTGGTCAAGAATTTAATGCGATCGCGAACCTGCCCAAGCCGCATTTCGACGGTTCCAGCCTGCCGCGCAGTCTGTAAAAACATTCCATCCATCCCAAGCAACCGCATTTGTTTATTGATTTCCACTAAGACAGAATGCGTTTGATAGTGCTCGGATTGAATCGGCTGAATCTCCTCCTGGAAAATCTGCTGGAGCGATCGTATCTTTTGATGAAGCGCAGGTCGATCCAGTTCGACCGTGTTGAGAGTTTGATCGAGTGCAACGATCGCGTTTTGGAATCGTTGAAAAACGCGGACTTGGTTCTCTGTTAACATGCTTGAACTTTAGTGAAAGAGCGGGGATCGCTGAAAAGCATAATTGGATGTAGAACGGTGTTTCAGTAGATGGTTGAAGCTCTCGGTATAAATTCGCTCGAAATTGTCCACATCGTGGGAAGTACGTATGCAAGACCCTGAGTTTTGCTTGAGTTGAGGACGATCGCAAAATTTCTCAACAATCCAAAATTTCCGCCAAGAAACGGATCACCATTCGATAGAATGAGCGTTACGATTGTTTTAACAAGCTTAAGATATACCCTCTATTTTCACTTGAATCGACCTGAGTGCGAGACGATTTCAAGGGCGCTATCTCTGTGAATTTTTTGTCTCGCTGTTTGTCGATTCTGAAGTTCAAATCTTAGTGTCTAGCCGTTAGGAAAGCTCCTTATGCTAGACTCATTTTCTATTCATTGATTCTTTTGTATAGCGCTATACATTAATCCAGGATTTGAATTTCCTCCACGATCTCTTTATTGTCTAGATCTGATTGTCTGAACCTGCACTCTAGTCACGCAAATCAGCATGAATGTAGCGGCATCCATCCCCACCATTGACTTTGCTTTACCCGATTGGTTGCGTGAGTGTTTCCTCAAACCCTCCGACGACAACCAACGCGATCAAGATTTGATCTGCCGTGCGTTTGAATTTGCTTATCAACTGCACGCAGGGCAGAAGCGTGCCTCCGGCGAACCGTACATCGCTCATCCTGTCGCGGTAGCAGGCATTTTAAGAGATCTCGGTGGGAGCGGCGTAATGATTGCCGCCGGATTTTTGCATGATGTCGTTGAAGATACGGATGTCACACCCGAAGAAATCGAAGAGCGGTTTGGGTCTGAAGTTCGATGTCTGGTCGATGGCGTGACCAAGCTTTCTAAATTTAACTTCTCTAGCAAGACCGAGCGACAGGCAGAAAACTTCCGCCGCATGTTTCTTGCGATGGCGCAGGACATTCGCGTGATCGTGGTGAAACTTGCCGATCGACTCCACAATATGCGAACGCTGGAGCATCTGCCATCCGAGAAGCAGCAGCGAATCTCGCTCGAAACCCGCGAGATTTTTGCACCGCTGGCGAACCGCTTGGGGATCGGTAATATCAAGTGGGAACTCGAAGACCTCGCATTCAAGTATCTCGAAACCGATGCTTATCGAGAAATTCAGAAATTAGTTTCGGAAAAACGGGGCGATCGCGAAGCAAGACTCAGCGAAGTTGCAGCGACCTTCAAACGCCGTCTTGATCAAGTAGGAGTCCATTGCGTCGAAGTCAGCGGTAGACCCAAGCATCTTTACGGCATTTACCAAAAGATGCAGCGTCAGCAAAAAGACTATGAGCAAATTTACGATGTCGCCGCTGTCCGAATCATTGTAGAAAACAACGATGAATGTTATCGCGCTCTCGCAATCGTGCATGACACCTTCCGTCCGATCCCCGGACGCTTCAAAGACTACATCGGCTTACCTAAACCGAACCGTTATCAATCGCTGCATACGGTTGTGATTGGAGATTCTGGTCGTCCCTTAGAAGTCCAGATCCGGACGCTCGGAATGCACCATGTCGCAGAATACGGAATTGCAGCGCACTGGAAATACAAAGAATCCGGCGGCTCAACCTCGAAGCTCACCAGCGACGACGAGAAATTTACCTGGCTGCGCCAACTGCTCGACTGGCAAAACGATCTTAAAGACGCGCAAGAATACCTTGAGAGCATTAAAGACAACCTCTTCGATGGCGATGTGTATGTGTTCACGCCGAAAGGAGAAGTTGTTGCTCTTAGTCCGCGATCGACTCCGGTAGATTTTGCGTACCGGATTCATACTGAAGTTGGCAACCACTGTGCAGGCGCGAAAGTGAACGGTCGCATGGTTCAGCTCGATACGCAATTGAGAATGGGCGATATCGTCGAAATCATTACTCAAAAGAACGCCCGCCCCAGTCTGGACTGGCTGAATTTCGTCGTCACCACAGGCGCGAGAAATCGGATTCGACAAGCGTACAAGCGATCGCACCATGACGAGAACGTGCTGCGCGGTCGTGAAATGCTGGAGAAAGAACTCGGCAAAAACGGCTTTGAAGCGTTGATGAAATCCGCCCCGATGCTAACGGCGGCTGAACGCTGCAACTATCACAGCGTTGAAGATTTCGTGGCAGCCGTCGGATACGGCGAAATCACTTTGAATCTAGCCCTCAACCGCATTCGAGATGCCGTCAAAGCACAGCAATCGCTGTCTCACCCTCAACCTTCACCGTCGAGTTTGGCAAACGATGCGGCTCTCATTCCCTTGCTTCCTGCTGCACCGAGAGCCGTACCTGCACCAACGGCGAAATGCCCGATCGCGGGAGTCGAAGGCTTGTTGCATTACATGGCAGGCTGTTGTCATCCCTTGCCCGGAGAATCGATTATTGGAGTCATTACCCGCAGCAATCGCGGCATTTCAATTCATCGTCAAGGCTGTCCCAACGTCGATTCTGTTCCGGGCGATCGCTTAGTACCCCTGAGCTGGAATCCTACCCAACAGACCACTGGACGCGCTCAAACTTATCCGATCGACATCCAAATCGAAGTCATCGATCGTGTGGGAGTGCTCAAAGACATTCTTTCTCGCCTTACCGACAACAATATCAACGTCCGCAATGCCCAAGTCAAAACCTTTCCGGATCAAACGGCGGTGATTGACCTGGGCATTGATATTTGCGACCACGCTCAGCTAGAACGCACCTTTGCTCAGATTAAAAAGATGACAGACGTGCTGAATATGCGACGAGTCAGCCAGATCGATGACAACTAAGGTTTCAAGCCTTATAGAAATTTCACGCAATCTAGATATTTCTTAAAGAAGCTAGAAAACCCTGACAGATTCAAGCTTTTTTGTGATCGATTTTAATAATTCAATGCCATACTGATTGGACAGCTTTGTGATGCAAAAAATCACTCCTTAGATAGGTGCATCCGAACTTGTTCTACTCCTAGCACAGATTACTCGACCCCTTGCATGAATTATTCCTCCGATCGTTTCCCGTGGTGGGACTATCTCAATCAAGAACTATTTGACCGTGAGCGTCCGTTCGTTTGGAACTTAGAGAAGTTTTGGCATACCCATCGCGTTCAGAAGCTAGAGCGCTGTTGGGAGCGATCGGAAGTTTACCTTCTGGAGCATTGCTGGCGACAGGAAACCGACGAGAAAAACACCTAATTTATAGTTCTCAACTTGTATTAGAAGTCCGGTTCTTTTGCGAAATCGGACTTCTTTTGTGTTTATGGCTGTCTCCAGCGCTTCGCGAAGTCATCCAGAACCGATTGAGGAATCTGACTTTGCAGCCATCTCAGGGCAGCATCTTGATGGGCTGCACCCCGGTAGGACTTCGCGACGTTGATGAGGTCGATCGGGGGTGGAGAGGCGGGAGTTGGAGTTGGAATCGGAGTCGGAGTCGGAGTCGGTACTGCGGTTTTACCTGCTAGTAGCGCTGCCCAGGTTGCCACTCCAACAATGCCATCTGCCACTAGATTTTTTGCTCTTTGAAACGCAGCGACTTGCGCCTTGGTTTTTGGTCCAAAATCCCCATCGGGCGTTCCGACATCGAATCCCTGCGCTTCCAACAAATTCTGCATTTCTTGCACGACATCTCCTTCTGAGCCTTGTCTAAGGGGAATGCGACCTTTTAACAGCTTTTGTAGTCCATCTAAATTGCCATTGAATTGGTTTAAATCGACATTGCCTACAATTCCGCGCAGTGTCCCGGATTCAGAATATTGATGGAATGTCCAGCGGCTCCAGGTGGCAGGAACAAAGGGCGATCGGGTGCCGAAGTTCGCAATCCAAAGCGGGTAGGCTGCAAACTGTTTAGGATTTTTAAGTTTTTCTTCCCAATAACTTGGAAATGTATAGAGAATTGGTTTGCGTCCGGTTCTGGTTTCGATAATGTCAAGCCATTGCAGCGCTCGCTCGATCACTGTTGCCGCGCTCAATCCGTCGTCGATTTCTAAATCAAGCACGGCAGGCAAATCGAATGCCTCGATCGATTGCACAGTTTGCAGGAAGTTATTCGCTTGAGTAGCAGGATCTCGACCGGGGCGGAAAAAATGGTACGCACCCCGGACAATGCCGACCGATCGCATTCCTGCCCAGTTGCGCGTAAATTTATCGTCTCGGCTAGTTGCGCCCTCGGTGGCTTTGGCAAATCCATAAAACACACCCTGGCTGGCGACGGTTGCCCAATCAATATCGCCCTGGTAGGTCGAGACATCTATCCCTAATAAAGCCATAATTCAAACCTCTAAACCTTGCTACTGGGTACATTCACTATTGAAGGATTTAATTCCCCAAGTTTGCCTGAGATTAGTTGAAGATGCGATTAAATTGATTTACAAATCCAATGGCTCAGCAGTTGATTCCCACGTAAGCTGAGGTGGATAGAATCCCGGTAGAGTTCTTGTGGGCTAGTCGATTCGCCTTGAAAAATAGTGAGAAAATCAAGGTACTGAATTTGCTCTAATTGCGCCATCTCTGTTAATCGTTGGCGTGCGGTGATTTCGTAATCGCGTGATCCAGGTGGCGTTAGCTCTCGTAATAGTGGGGTCATGACTAAAACAAATTTCGCTTTGTTTTGAATCGCAAGATCTCGAATTTGTCGAATCGCGTCTAGATTAATGCCGACTCGATCGCCCGGTTCCGCCTGAATTTTTTTCAATTCATCCGGTAATTTCGGTGCGGGTAGAAGATAGCGATCGATCACTTCGCTGATCGCGCTCATTGGTTTTCGATCCGGGTAATTGCGATCGCGCCCGACTCCGAGGGCTGTCGGCGGTGTTCCAAATAAGTCATCGGTATTAATGACTAACACAATTGCATCAGCATTAAACGTTCCAAAGCGGTTGAGATAGGCGAGTTCATTTCGAGGCGACCAAGAATTCGCTGAGGCGTTGAGGACTTCGATCGGATGACCTGACCATCGCATCATCAACTCTGAAATCAAGTCGTTTTGATCTGTCCACCATCCCCCGTTAATAATCGAATCGCCCAGCATCAAAACGCGCTTTGTGCCAGTGGAGGGTTTTGGGGCAAAGGGGCGCGATCGCATTGAATATGAATTGATTTCGATCCGGTTGCCAAATCGCCGCACCGATTGATTGGGAGCAAGCAGATAGCCGATTTCCGCATCTGGAATGTAAAGCGGTGGCTCACCGAAGCCAAACAAAGTTTTAAGGGCGAGTTCAAGAAGAATGAGCGCGATCGTGATCAGGGCGATCGCTAGGACGATCCAATTCATCCGGGGTCTGTGTAATTTGCCTTACTATCTTGGCTGCTCTTAGAGAGATTGATGCAGAAATCCTGCTCATTACTTGGACTTATGAGAATGAGAAGATAAAATAATGCTTGAGAAAGAAGGAACAACGCAATTTCTTGAATAGCCTTGTGTTAGTCACCGAGTTGTCATGTTGGAGTGTTGAGCTATGTCAGATCTGAATCGCGGCATTATGAAATTTGACGGTGCAGATAGTCCGATCGTGGTTGGCGTTTCTGCAACTTTGCTTTTGGGAAGCATTGGAGTGCTGATTTTGTGGGCACTTAAATCTGCGTATTTACTGGGTTAGAGAAATTGGTTTACTCAAAGATTAGAGAGCTTACAGCTTGTAGGCTCTTTTTTGGTACCTTTACCCCAGAAGCGCAGCCAGTCGATCGAACGTTCGCTGGTTTTCGGCAGGAGTCCCGATCGTGATTCGCAAGCCGCCGCCTGTATGCCGAATAATCGTGCCTTGCTGTCTGAGACGATCGCACAGTTCGGCTAGGTCTTGGGGCGATCGTGCATAAATGAAATTCGCTGCACTATCCCAGGTTTGTAGATTTGGAAGTTGTTTTAATTGCTGTTGTAGCTTTGAGCGTTCATTTAACAATTCTGTGACGACTGCTAAAAGGGAATAGCGTTCGGAGACGGCAAAGCGGGCGGCTGCGATCGAAAAACTTGGTAAGTTGAACGGGAGCCGCATTTTTTCTAGCGCTTCGATTAGTTCAGGATGCGCGATCGCGTATCCAACTCGATGCGCCGCTAACCGAAATGCCTTAGAGAAGGTTCGCAAGACGACCCAGTTTGGATGCTGCGGTAGTTCTCCGGCTAAAGTGGTTTGACTAAACTCGAAATACGCTTCGTCGATCACCACCAAGATGTTTTGCGGCAAGCTTCGTAACCATTGAATTTCTGCCTCTGTGAGAGCGTTTCCAGTCGGTGAATTAGGATGCACGACAAAAACTACGCGGATCGGATGAGTGGCAATCGCGCTTTGTGCAGCAGTCAAATCGATCTCGAAACTTTGCTCAGACCGATCGACACTAATAGTCGGAATTCCTAACGTTCTCGCCAAAATTCCGTACATCGAGAACGTGGGATTCGCAACCAGAATCGAGCCTTCTCCATTTAAACAGGTTGCCATCAGCAACGATCGGATTAATTCATCCGAGCCGTTTCCCACTGAAATATTTGTGTTTGTAAATTCTGAATGTGCCGTTTCGTTGACATATTGGGCGATCGCGTCTTTTAGCGACAAATATCCGCCATCGGGATAGCGATTTGATTCGATCGCAGTTTGCCAACTCCAGGCAAGTTTTTGCTTGAGTTCTTCGGGCAGGTCATACGGATTTTCGTTCACGTCTAAGCGATCGGGGCGATCAAGATGTGAATTGTCCGTGTGCTGCGTGTTGTATGCCGCAAATTGAGCCAGATCCGAGCGAATGAACTCAAGCATGATCAAGAAAACTAGAAGTTTGGCAGATATTGAGTCTACCAAACTCCCAGTTCTAAGCGGGATAAATCCGCAAGCGGCGATTCGGTTCCTCACCAAAACTCCGCGACTTCAAGCGGTAATGCTCGACTAATTCATGCTGCATCTTTCGCACCGTCGCCGATCGCGGCAGCAATTCCACAGGCTGACCCTTCGGAATCACAATCTGCTCGACGGCGAGCCGTGCTTCTTCGAGCGCTTCGATTTCATCCTCGTTGTCGCCCCGCACAATCAAGCTTAACTCTGCTTCGCCGGGTACACCCGAATCATCCATATTCAGCAATCGTCGCAGCGCGATCGCAATCTGCGGCACACTGTTTGATTTGACGGTGTGAATCGGAATCTGGCGCGTTTTAGCGAGATGGCGCAGCTTCGCATGGTTTTTGACGTGCGATCGCAACGCCAACACCGCATCAGCCCCATCCATGTCCTTCGTCAACAGCACAGGTAAATTCAGCGTTTGAATCACTTGGTCGAGTTGCTGCCGACTTACTCCATAGGGATAGATGTGCAACGGCAATTCCTCACCGTTTGGCCCTGGAAACGATGTGGACTCAACGGGATCAAAGCTCCGTCCCAAGGACTCATCCAGCATCCGCTCAAACGATTGCTGCTCTGGAGTCAACGATCGCACATTCGTCGGACTTGCCACCGCTTTCATCCGTCCCGACGATCGCCAGCCCCGCGCTTGCCCCGAAAAGTAGTTACCGATTTCGGGAACCGCTTGCGGACGACTCCGGGGTTCGGGTGCAGACGGCGTTTCGTGCGTAATCGTCACATTGCCGTCTTCGTCGGTCGTGCGGGTTTGCGGATTCGGCTGTCTGCCGCGTAGGAGGATATCGATCGTATCCGACACTTCCTCATGCACCACCCACTTTTGCCGCTCCATCATTTCGACAGCGATATCAAAAGTCGGCGGGGCTTTACGTTCAAGCACACTCTTTTGTGTGCCGCGTCTGCGGGCTTCTTCGTCACCCAGCGTTACCGATTGAATCCCCCCAACGAGATCCGACAGCGTGGGATTCTTAATCAGGTTTTCCAGCTTGTTACCGTGAGCCGTTCCCACAAGTTGCACGCCGCGCTCTGCGATCGTTCGGGCTGCCAGTGCTTCGAGTTCGGTGCCGATTTCATCGATCACGATGACTTCGGGCATATGGTTTTCCACCGCTTCGATCATCACCTGATGTTGCAGTTCCGGACGAGCCACTTGCATTCGACGAGCGCGACCGATCGCCGGATGTGGAACATCACCATCTCCAGCAATTTCGTTCGACGTATCGATGATGACCACGCGCTTATCGAGTTCGTCTGCCAGCACCCGCGCAATTTCCCGCAGTGCCGTAGTCTTACCTACACCCGGACGACCGAGCATCAGAATCGATCGACCACTTTCGACCAAATCGCGAATCATCCCGATCGTGCCAAAAATCGCTCGACCCACGCGGCAAGTTAACCCAATCACTTCACCGCGACGGTTACGAATCGCGCTAATCCGGTGCAGCGTTTTCTCAATCCCAGCACGGTTATCGCCGCCAAAATCTCCGACTTTTTTCGTGCTTTCTGCCAAATCTGCTTTTGTGATTGGCGTATCGGACAAATATTCAGCCCTGCCAGGGAAACGAGCTTCGGGGAAGCGTCCTAAGTCCATCACGACTTCGACTAAGAGATCGCGTTCGGGGTGCTGCATTAAGCGATCGCGTAAATGCGTCGGCAGGATATCTAGAAGTTTCGTTAAATCGTCAGTAATTTGCATCCGGTTTTTGTCTGTAGCGGTCAGTTCACGGTCAGAGGAAAACTGAGAATCGGGTTGAGCGGAAGGAACTGAGCTGTATTCTGCCATGTGTTCTGAGTCTGGGAGGAAAAGACAGGAAAAACTGTCTTGTGATTAGGGTAGGAGGTTTTGGTTCCTGCTGATGTCTGTCAAATCACTTGCCGGATACGATCGGGAGATTTGATTTGAGTCACTAGCGAGGCGGCAAGATCAACGGCTTGCCACAGAAGTTCAGGAACGGTTTCAATCGCACAATGGCTTGCATTCTGCGACACGATCGATGGACGGCTCAAGGGTATCATCTCCATTGCTTCTAGCTGATTAAGGACAGGTAAAAGTAAGCGCCGAGCGTAACTACCGTAAGCAATTCCAGAAACGCACCTCGAAACGAATGTTCTATCTCTATTGTGCAACATTCCCAATGCTTCTAACTTAGGGACAGTGTACGGGTTCGTTCCTCCTGCTAGCTGTATATGACCGGGTATACCTGCGGTGAGAACTTTTTCGCCCAATTTCACACAAGCACGGGTTGCTCCATCGCCGATATCTCCACTCATTGGTCTGCCGTCGGTTTGCCAGAGCAATTCGCTAGGAAGCGGACGGATCAAGTTGTAAGTTGACCAAAGATATTCGATTAAGCCGTCTCCGTCCGGACAGCTAATCGCAATGAGTTTGAGCCGATCGACCCAGGGTGCGATCGCGCTCCAAAGTCTCTGAAAGTCCTCGAATCGTCCCACTTGCGTATGAATCTCGATCGCGTCAATTCCGGCATCAAGCAACATCAGCGAAATTGCTTCCGGTGTGTAGACATACGACCGCGTGGTGATTTGTCCAATCGGGCAAATCGGAATGCAGCGACCGCAACCGTAACACCGATCGTCGATCACGCCAGAATGCACGATCGCTTGAGCGGGACAAATCGATTCACAGGGTCTTGAGCAATCGGGTGGACAAACGGCTGGATCAAATTCTGCTTTGCGAAAGTGCGGGTCTTCGCCATCGTTGAGGCTCACCATCAGCCAAGGAATTGAGGGACGATAGCCACGATCGCGGGCTTCCTCGGCAAATTGATTGGCAACGGCTAATGCTTCCCGTGCGGTAGAGACGATCGCCGGATCAGCAGCGACATCAATACAATCTGCCCCGGCAAGCGCATACACGAGTGCAAGGGTGCGAATGGCAGGGAGATGTTGGAAACTGGCTCCGCAAATGAGTTTGAACCAGTGACCTTGTTGTAGCGATCGTCGGGGCGAATAAAAATCCATCACTCTTTCATGCTAATGCGACGAGGGGGATTTTTGGCAATTTTTTTGTAGGCGGGGCGACCCAACGAGCAAAATCCAACATCTAGTCAATGAATTCTGTCATTTTGTTTCAAAATTGCAGTATCGAGTTTCAGAATTGTGTTTCTTAATTTTGGTATTACGTAATTTGATAAACGAATTGCATTTTAAGAAAGCAGATATTGTCATTTCGTTTCAGAATTTCTTTATTGAGTAAACGAATTAGATCATTGAGTTTTGCACTTACGATATCGAGTGCAGGAATTGTGTTACTCAATTCCGCATTTCAATTTCTGAATTTCAAACATAGATTTGTAAGCCCGATCGACCTTTGCTCGATCGGGAAAAATTCTATCTATGCTAGTACCGATGCATTCAAAACACCACACGATCGCGCAATCGTTCCATGAGCTTTTTGCCAACACCGGGAACTCGATCGAGGTCTTCGATTGAGTTAAATGGTCTAGCTTGAATCATTCGTTTTGCTAATGCAGAGCCAACACCTGGTAATGTTTCTAGTTCAGCTTGTGTTGCAGTGTTTAGATTAACCTTGCCATCGCTTCTAGCCGTGGGAGGAGGGCATTGTTTTTGTTGAGCATCTACTTTGCGCTGAATTGCAGGCGGAACTCCTAAAATTGGGTTTGCATAAAGTCGATCGAACTCTCGCTGGAAGTGTGCTGCAACAATTGGACTGCGAATGATCAGTAGGGTTTCATCATTGTTTCGATTGGCGGCAATTGTCCAATTATGTGAACCTGTGATGACAGTGTGGCGATCGGCAATACCAAACTTATGATGCAACAGATCACCGGGCGGTAGTTGTGGTACACCGACTGTTTTAAGCGGATTTTGCCAAGGACGATTGTTCACTTCCCATTTGCAATCATCACTTAAAGCAACGCCCATCATATCTAAGCCTTCGCTATAGGATCGATAAATAAATCCAGGATCAATCAATGCTCGAATTGCAACGCCTTGATTGTGTCGAGGTTCGATCGCATTGACCAAATCCTGATCCGAAAATACAAATAAGGCGAGATCGATCGACTGGGTTGATTGTTCCAGCGTCTTTGCAATTAAGCCATTCGAGGTCTGTTCCCAGGGAACTTTATTAGAATGCGGTGAAAAGTGTAAATCAATCTGCGTTTCACCAATATTGAACTGTTGCACAGGTCGAACAGGCTTTTTCACGCCAAACTTACGATCGCGCCACATCAATTCAAATTCTTGAGTAAATGCTTGTGCAAGTTCAGGACTGTTAATTTTCAGAAGCGTGTTTGCGTTACCGCGACTGCTCGGACGGGACAGATCGCCGTGAACATCAGACATTGTCCAATTGGCTGAAGTCGCGATCGTCGTCTTACCATCTACAACCATAAATTTATGGTGCATTAAGCCACTCCCGCGACTGCTATCTGCACGATCGTCCATCCGAGCAACCTTCGCAGTGTCTAGAACAACTAAAGCATCACGCTCTTGAATCTCAGCTTCACTCAATTGTCCATCGTTGTTCTCGTCAATCAGCGATCGTGATTCTTGATATCTTGCTTTCTCGCGCTCTGGTAGCTTCTCAACTTCCGCAGTCGTGTACGCGCTGTAGGGACGAGCATACTCATGCTCCAAAATGACTCGAACTTTTACCCCAGATGCAGCACGATCGCGCAAGGCTTTCGCTACATTCGGCAATCGAAATTCTTGCACCGCAATATCAATACTTGAGGTTGCAGTCGCGATCGCGTCAATCAAAACTTGTTCTAGATTGTTGCCCGATCGCGTAATTTTCCGGTATGGCTCGGTGTATTCAGACGACGGATCATGATTGGTAAAAACTTGAATATTGGGGTCTTGTGGGAGCAGCTTTGGGCGATCGCTCACGGAAGACGCAACTTGACAACCTGTAAACAGTGCCACACAGAGACTAAACTGAAGAAGGTGATTGAGTCTACCCATAAGCTAGATTGCCCCGCAAGATGAGCTTGCTACTGTCAAAGCAGCAGTTCTACAGCATCCGTAGCGTACCCATTCTTCTCTTGTCAACACCGCTCATGCAAATCTACCTTGATTACAGTGCAACGACTCCCACGCGACCCGAAGCGATCGCGCAAATGCAGCAAGTCTTAGCGGAACAATGGGGCAATCCGTCGAGTTTGCACACCTGGGGAAACCGCGCCGCTACGATTTTGGAGCGATCGCGGATGCAGATTGCGATGCTGATTAATGCACCTGCGGAATCGATCGTCTTCACCTCTGGCGGTACAGAGTCAAATAATCTTGCCGTGATGGGAATCGCGCATCAGTACAGCGCCCCCCAACACATGATTATTTCGAGCGTCGAACATTCGGCAATCTCCGAACCTGCTCGACTTCTAGAGCAGTGGGGCTGGGAAATTACGCGCTTGCCGGTGAATGTGTTGGGACAGGTAAATCCGGCTGATTTGCAGGCAGCATTGCGATCAAATACGGTATTAGTCTCGATCATCTATGGTCAAAGCGAGGTCGGCACCGTTCAGCCGATCGCGCAACTTGGTCAAATCGTGCGGAATCATGGCGCAATCTTTCACACCGATGCGGTTCAAGTCGCAGGAAGATTGCCGCTTGATGTGCAACAGTTGCCGATCGATTTATTATCCCTTTCAAGCCATAAGCTGTATGGTTCTCAGGGAACCGGAGCATTGTATGTTCGTCCGGGTGTGGAATTGGTTCCGATCCTGGGGGGCGGTGGGCAGGAAGGAAAGTTACGATCGGGCACTCAAGCTTTACCTGCGATCGCCAGTTTTGGAACTGCCGCAGAATTAAGCGCTCAAGAATTGCCAACCGAAACGCCGCGATTGATTCGATTGCGCGATCGTTTGTTCGATCAGCTTGCGGATGTTCCTGAATTAGTGACGACAGGCGATCGCATTCATCGCTTGCCGCATCATGTCAGTTTTTGTTTGCCCGATGCAGATGGCGAAACCTTGAATGGAAAAGTCTTAGTCCGTCAGATGAATTTAGCAGGCATTGGAATTAGTGCGGGGGCTGCTTGTAGTAGTGGCACTTTGAAGCCAAGTCCGATTTTGTTAGCAATGGGATATAGCGATCGTGCTGCAAAATCGGGAATCCGCTTAACGTTGGGGCGGTATACGACTGAGGAAGATATTGATTGGAGTGCGATCGTGCTGAAGCAAATTCTGGCGCGACTGCAACCGCAAAAACAGCCTTGTGAGTGTTTCTAAAATGGAGAAGAAGTCCAGAAATTAAGCCGCTCGATCTCTGCCTTAAAAGTTAGTTTTCCAGTTAGGAAGAATTGCACTACTCTTACATAGCAGTGTCAATGAGTAGCAGGATGAAAATTGTTCAAGAGGTTTCGCTCGTTAGCATTGGGAGCTTTGAAGAATCAAATGATTGGTCGATTATTCGATCTGAAATTCGTCAGGCGATTTCTTTAATCGTTCATCCTCCTGAAACATCAAGCTTCACCATTAAACCAATAAAACACGGTAATGGGGTCAAGCCAATCAAGCTTGCATGGTCGCTTTAAGAGATCGGTTCCACTGGAGCTTAGAAACTTCTATCAACTACGCGACTCGCTCACCAGGAAAAGTGGATGCAACAAAAGCACTTGACGGTCATCTTTTTGCGCTTGAGTGGGAGACAGGAAATATTTCCTCAAGTCATCGAGCCATGAATAAGATAATGCTTGGACTGTTAAGGCGCGTTTTTCTAGGTGCTGTTCTTGTACTTCCGAGTAGAAAACTCTACCCGTACCTCACAGATCGAATTGGCAATTACGAAGAGCTGGAGCCATATTTTGATGTTTGGCGAGCAGTGCAGCTAACAGAAGGATTTCTGGCAATCTTTGTGATCGAACACGATCAAATTGATAGCAACGTTCCCGCGATCGCGAAAGGAACAGATGGTCGTGCCTTGATTTAATTGTTTGCTAAGTAGAGTAAGGAAGAGTTAACTGAGAGATACTCGTTTTACGCTGCTTGTTTCTTTTTCTTCCTCTTGCCGATTCCCATTGCTCAACTACTCCATTCGCTAAATCGGTCAATCGCTCTACGGCTGGTTGCGTGTCTCCAAGCTCGGAACCAATCCAGTAACGATGCAATTTTTCCGCTGCGTAAAAAGTAGTGCCGGAACCCCCAAACGGATCAAGCACAATTTGACCCGGATTAGACGACATTGCAACAATTCGCTCTAACATGATCGGAGCAAGTTCGTTAGGGAGTCGTTTCTTATGCTGACGATGCCGAACAGGTGGAATATCCGTCCACATTTCCTCGGCAAGTGACCATAAGATTTCATCAGCGACACTTTCTGAAGCATCTTCCCAAACCTCTTCTGGCATATCCCAGACATCCATCAAATTAATGCCTTTTTCGTTGAGGCTTTTGCGGTGTCCACCATAGTCGCGAATCTCGCCACCACAGTGCCGACAGACTTGAATTGGTGTATAAATCTTATTAAAAACTGCTGGCTCTCCTTTCGTGTAGTAGAGTAGCCCATAATGAGCAGGAGACATTTTTCTACCTCTAGGAAAAGCTTTCGGCATTCTACAAGCAATCCAGTGCCGGAAGCACATTCCTTGCTGGTTCAGATGCGCACCATACTCAATGCACCATCTGGGCAGGTTGAATACAAATAAACTTCCACCGGGCTTAAGAACTCGGATGCTTTGTCCAAGCCATTGTCGAGACCATCTGAGGTATTCCTCATTTTCCATCTCATCGCTGACCCCTTTACCGTATTTCTTTCCAAGATTAAAAGGTGGATCTGCAAATACTAAATCTATGGATTCGTCAGGTAATGCTGTTAACAGTTTAAGGCAATCCCCTTGATACAGAGTGCCATGCTCACTCTGATAAACCTGTCTTAATCCTTGTTGAATCGCAGTCTCTGGCTCAATTGCTTGAAACGGGAGCATTGCCTTATCCTTCACACTGTTAATGAGTTAAGAGTATAATTTCTATTGTCGATTGTCAATAGAGTTTTCGGAGTTTGTACTTCGAGGTTGATAAGGTTTTCCAGCAGGAAGATTTTTATACTTCTCCAGCTCAGCAGCTTCTACATAGTAGTAACGTCCGAGTTTACGAGCTGCAATTTGACCATTCTTGATCAGGTCGTGTACTCGTTGACGAGTTACATCAAGGAGTTTTGCCGTTTGAGCCACAGAAAGTAGTTCGGAACTGTCTTTTGCGCTTGGGTCTGTCATAAAAACAATTTACTTTAATCATCAAATAGGTCTTTTACTGTCTGGGTTTGTCAAATTTATCTTGATTTCAGCTTTGCCGCCGTTCTCAAAATCTGACCTGCTAACATTGCTGCGCCGAAGCCATTATCAATATTGACCACTCCGATTCCGGTTGCACAAGAATTCAGCATCGTCAACAATGCCGACAATCCGTTAAAGCTTGCACCGTAACCAATGCTTGTGGGAACCGCAACGATCGCACAGTCCGACAATCCCGCGACCACACTCGGCAACGCTCCTTCCATTCCCGCAACAACAATCAACACATCCGCTTCAGACAATACCTGAACATTGCTGAGTAAACGGTGAATACCCGCAACTCCCACATCCCAAAGGCGTTGCACTCGAAAACCACACAGTTCAGCCGTAATTGCTGCTTCTTCGGCAACAGGTAAGTCAGCCGTACCTGCCGAAAGAATGCCGATCGTGCCTAGATGCGTTGGGGCTTGAACTGAATTTAACGCACAGATTCGAGCCATCGGGTAGTAAATTGCATCAGGAACCATTTCTTTGACCCAAGCATAGACTTCCGCTTCCATGCGAGTTGCCATCACAACCGAAGCGTTACCGCGCAGGGATTCCATGATCTGGGCAATCTGTTCGGGTGTTTTGCCGGGACTCCAAATTACTTCAGGAAATCCGGTTCTAAGTGATCGATGATGATCAATATTGGCGAATCCACCGACAGGCTCATACGACAGATACTTCAGCTTATTGAGAGCATCGGCGGAACTAATTTTGCCTTGAGAAACTTCATCAAGTAAGGCTTTGAGCGCTTCGGGTTGACTCATTGTTAAGGAGACATAGTTTACTCTTTAATTCTAAGTTCTTGAATATTCCACAGTCCCCAACTCGGTAAACCAGAGTATTTCAATCCTTGCACTCGATTGCGAACAGCCATCAATGCAGAATCATTCACTAGATGAATCACCGGAAGTTGCTCTTGCACTAATTTTTGGAATTCACCGTAGATTTTTTTACGTTTTTCTGGGTCGAGTTCTCGCGCTCCTTCGATGAATAAGCGATCGATCTCTTTCTCCCAATCATTTGCCACATACCCTTGCATCTTGGGTTGCCCTGGCTGTTGGGTCAAATTAAACGAATGCGATCCACCACTGGTCATCCAGAGATTAGCAAGTCCCTGTGGTTCGATGCCACCCGTAAAACCAATCATGTGAGCATCCCACTCTCTCGATCCATTGATTCGATCAATCAAAACATTAAAATTAATCGGATTGTAATCAACTTCAATTCCAATTTTTGATAGGTCTTGTCGAACTTGAGCGCCGATCGCAACTCGCGTCAGATTGTTCGCATTAGTCATCAAGGTAAACCGAACACGATTCCCTTCGGAGTCAAACAACTGTCCGCGATCGTTATACTTAAATCCCGCCTTTTTCAGTAGCTCCCTCGATTTTTGTGGATTATAGTTATAAACCCTTAAGCCTTCTTTAAGCGAGAAAGGACTTTGCACAGAAATCGGAGAGTTTTGTACAACTCCTAGTCCTCGAAATAGGTTTGTATTGATGCGGTCTCTGTCGATCGCGTATGCCACCGCTTGCCGAAATTCTAGTGTATTAAACCATTTCGATTTAATCGGATCAACGAACGGCTTTCCATTTTGATCTTTTGCTTTACTGAGATTGAACGTTAGATACAATACTCCCGACCAAGGCCCGCCGTTTAGAACTTGGAAGTTTCCACGTTTGTCTTCTCGCTTCAGCAACGAGAAATACTCCGGTCGAAGCGGTCTAGTATCTCCCATCACATCTAAATCGCCGGAGCGAAATCTCAGCAATTGGGTATCTTGATTCTCAATAAACTGCCAAATGATTCGATCGATATAAGGCAATTGTTTTCCGCTCTGATCTTTGCGCCAATAATACGGGTTTCGCTTTAAAACTAATCTTTGACCCGCGCTGTAGCTATCAATTACATAGGCACCATTGGTAATAATTTTCTTCGGCTCAGTATCCGTTCCCCAAGTTGAAATAAAGGCTGAATTTCCGTCAGGTAGCTTATTTTTAACCGCTTCAGCAAGTGCGTGTTTTGGGAGAATCATCACGCCCTCTGGAGCGGCAGTCGCAGCAAGCAACGGAGCGAATGGCTCGGGCAAAATGAATTCGACTTGTCGATCGTTAAGTTTGCGAACCTTTGGAAAAACCTTCTGCGTTCCAATCTGAATAGTTTCCTTTTGGTCGGTTGGAATTTTCGGATTGAAAACAATATCCTCATAAGTAAAAACAACGTCATCTGATGTTAAAGGGGTTCCATCTGACCATTTCAGATTCGGGCGAAGCGTAAAAACGATTCGTTTATTATCAGGTGAAAATTTCCACGATTCTGCTAATGCAGGCTCATAGTTTCCAGTAACACCATTCTCTCTCGTTAATCCTTCGTAAATAAACGGAAAGACACTTGGAAATGTTTGGTTATTTGCATAGTTAAACGTTTTAGGATCAGTTGGACTAACTAATACTAATTGTGGAACTTGCGCAGCTTCAGTTCGATAATTCCGTGGATTACAGCCAGATAGAAAGAGGGAAGCGATCGCAAGGATTAAAACAACGCTCCAACGCATCGATCGGATAAATTGAAATGACATATTTCTCATCCTTCAAGATCACTCACTTCGATTTCCTGCATTCGTTTAATTAATTGCTGATCGAGCGTGAGCAGTTCTAGCTTGAGGCATTTGGCGGTTGCAGCAATAATAGCATCCGGTGTTTTTAAGCAATATTGACGGCGAACAACGATCGTACAATCTTCTATCTCTCTAGTTAGTGCAGCATAGTACATTGGAGCTAAAAGGCGCTCAATCCCTTCCACCTCTTGCGGTGTGATATCTGGAAATCCGAGCAGTTCAATTCGCGTAATTGCACTATAAGCGCAAGCCTGAACCCCGATCGCACGATCGATTATTTCCTGGGTCACTGCTGCTTTACCAAACCGATGATGTAATTAGTATCTAGGAGAAATCTAATCCCACTCATCGCGCAGCTTTCTTTGTAGTGCTACTGGATCTTGATTAAAGTTGGGTGAGTCTTTCAGAATTCCGACGAAATCAGAAAGAGGTGTTTCTGACTGTCGCGCCACTGTTTGACCCTCTACTTGTACTCTAGTAGCTTGCTGCAAAGACTCAACAAACATAAGCACCTAGCTGGCTTGCTCCTCTGGCAGCGTCTTCACCAATTCGTAAATCTTATCTGCCACTTTCATCATCCATTAATCCTCAACTCTAAGTTCGTGGAGATTCCACAATGCGCCGCCGCTCTCAGGATACTGTACACCCTCAATGCTGTTGCGAACCACTGCCATCACTCTTGCATTCACCAACGGAATCCAAGGCAAATACTCCTGAGAAATTTTCTGGATCTGACCGTAAATCTGTTTACGCTTCGCTTCATCTAACTCTCTTGCGCCTTCAATGTAGAGCCGTCCGATTTCTGCTTCCCAATCTGCCACAACCCGACCTTCGAGCGGGGGTTTTCCAGGAGACGCAGACTGATTAAAACTATGCGATCGACTATCCGGCAACCACACATTCGCCCCACTGTTTGGCTCTTTACTGCCACCCATTGCCAGCAAATACGCTTCCCAGTCTTGAGTGTTATCCAGCTTATCGATTAACACTCCAAAGTTAATCGGATTGATATCAACCTGAATTCCTAACTGACTCAAATCCTGCTTAATCTGAGCCACCATTGCTTCTCGAACCGTATTTCCAGCATTCGTAATCAAGGTAAATCGCACCGCATTTCCTTCTGCATCAGTCAATTGACCGCGAGAATTGAGTTTGAATCCGGCTTCTTTTAGCAGTTGCTTCGATTTCGTTTGATCAAAGTTGTAAGATTTTAATCCTTCTTCGGGTTTGAGATAGTACGGACTCGTTTCTAGAATTTGAGAATTGATTAACACACCCAAACCGCGATAGATGTTGGTGTTCATGCGCTCGCGATCGATACCATACGCGATTGCCTGCCGAAACTTCGGATTGTTAAACCACTTCGACTTCACCGGATCAACCACAGGACGACCGTTTCTACGTCCTTGATTCAGGTTAAACGCCATAAACGTGGTAATCGGTCGAGTGCCACCAATGTAAGCTGTAAAGCTACCGCGCTTTTCCTCTTTTTTCAGAATTGGATAATCTTCTGCCCGAATCGGTTCAGAGATATCTAACCCACCCGATCGAAACTGTAAAAGCTCGGTATTCTGGTTTTCGACCACGCTCCAAACAATCCGCTCAATATACGGTTGTTGATTGCCTTGAGCATCTTTGCGCCAGTAGTAAGGATTGCGCTTAAAGATGATTCGCTGAGTGGCGACATATTGATCGATCGTATACTGACCGTTCGTAACAATCTTTTTCGGATCGGTATCCGTTCCCCAAGTCGAGAGAAACAACGGATTGCCGTCTCTGCCCGTTTTCGCGATCGTTTCCGCTAAGATGTGTTTTGGCAAAATTCCGAGTCCACCCGTCACCCGTAGAAATGGAGCAAACGGTTCTGGGGTCGTGAATTCGACTCTGCGATCGTCGATCTTCCGCACGGTGGGCAATTGCCGCTCTTTACCAATCCGTAGCACATCTTGAATATCAGTCGGAACTTTGGGATTCAAGAAAATATCGCGAAACGTAAACACGACATCATCCGCCGTTAAAGGTGCGCCATCCGACCACTTCAAGCCCTCTCGCAGCGTAAAGGTCACTTTCTTTTTATCCGGGGAAAGCTCCCATTTCTCGGCTAATTCTGGCTCTAGCTTGTCGGTTAAAGCATTTTCGGTCACTAATCCGACATACATCAGACCCGCAACGTTTGGATCTTCGTTAATCAGCGCATAGTTGAACGACTTGGGATCGCTCAGAATGCTATCGACCATTTGTGGAACTCGCGCTGCTTGTGTCTTATATCCTTGAGGATTGCAAGCCGTGACAGTCAACACAAGGCAGAACGCCGCCATTGCGAATGTCCAGAATCGCCAGAAACCTGTCGGAGCGGAAAATTTCATACGTCGATCGCGCATCTTTCAGAGAGTGATTCTATCCTTTCTACACCTTTTGCGCGATTTCTGGGAGATTTCTGGGAGATTATCAACCTGAATATCAATCTGGCAGCAATGCTCTATCCCAATTTGGAGTAGAAACGTGCGATCGCTAATACCAGATTGATTTGTGGATGCGACAGACTCTCGCCCCCTAAATCCCCCATTCTGGGGACTTTGAGTATGATCTATCGCATTCTATGTTTAATTCGGTATAAGAATCGCTAAGAATTGTGGACTCTTCACCGCAGAACGTCAGCCCATCCCGGATGTCAAAACTGATAGCGAATTCGGGCTTGAACAAAATGATCGCTGACATCCCGCTTGCCTAAAATTGTTTCGTATCCAACTCCGATCGACAAATTATTCGCAAACTGGGTTTGGACTCCTGCGCTCAAGCGAATAAAATCTCGATCGGGTTCACCCGTTCTGGTGCGATTAGGGATTCCGGGTTGACCGACAAGCTCGGTGACAATTTCGCGACTTCCGTTGGCAAATTCATGCTCATAGTTTGCCGCAATAAACGGCGTTACCGTTGCAGCAGGAGAACGGAAATCATACGAAAGCTGCGCTCCAACATTCAAAATGACAGAATCCGCTTTTTGATCAGCTACATTCAAATTCAAAATACTGCCGTTTCGCTCTGTGTAGCTGTCAATGTTAACTCTGGTATATCGAACACCAACCATCGGCCCGACAGAGAGCTGATCTTTTCCAAAGTTATACCCTGTGTTCAAACGAACCGAGAATTGATTACCGTTAGTCTTTGCAGTTGCAGAGCGGAAACCTGTCGCATTAATTTTCCGATCGATTTCAAAGTCATTCCAGCCATAGTTAATCACTGCATCTGCATAGAAGCGATCGCGCTCATAACTTCCATAGGCAGATAGCGAATAACTATCAATCTCAACTCTGCCACGATTGTTGTTTAAGTCACTATTGCTGCTTGCATAATTGAATGCTAATCCCAGTGCTAGGCCATCTGTGACGCGATAATCTGCTCCGACTGTAACGCCTTTGGTATCAAAATCAAACCCTGTACTGCGATCGTTTGCATCCTGACTCCCAAAGTTAAAATCTCCGTTCACAAATACACCCAGTCTTTGAGTTGGATTTTGAGTTGGATTTCGCAGCGTCAATAATCGACCATCCAGATCGCGAGTGGGACGACGCGCCACACCCAGCGCAATCTCGGCTTGAGGCACGATCGTTTGCGGAGCCGTCAAGATGTCCAGCGCATACTCTGAAACAATTCGATGCGCGGCGGTTGTTGGATGAATATCATCCCAAAATAGAAACTGATCGCAATTTGCGCCCGATAGAATACAGGGCTGAGTCACGTTGGTAAAGCCAAATCGAGCCGGATCATTGAACACTTCATTGAGTAATGCGCCAATATCAAGCGGAATGATATTCACATCTGGCTGACTTTGCGCTAAGGCTTGTAATGAGGTTCTTAAGCCTTGATTGTGCGCGATCGACAGTTGGGTGAGTCCCGCACGTCGCTCTGGAGTCCTCGCTCCCGGAGTTCTGCCTAAATCCGGCAGATTTGGCACGATCAAAGTTCTTGTGCCTGCTGCCGTCAGGCGTTGCAGAATGTTAGAAATATTTCCCAGTGGAATTGCAGGATCAGTAACACGACCACCAAGATAATCATTTGCGCCTGCCCAAACGACAAACACACGATCTGGGCTAATACTCGGTGAATTCTGCAAAAAGCCATTCACCTGAGTCGTCACGCCGGGTAAAAATGGAACCGTGGTGTTTATCGTTCCGCTCGAAGCTCCACCGAATGCAAAATTCGTGGTTGTGGTTGTTAGGTTGAGTGTTTCAGCAAGGCTTTCAATCCAAACAGGCCCATTACTCAACCGACCGTTGAAATAAGGTGGACTTGGCGGAAATAATCCGTTTGTGGCTCTGAACGCATTGCCATTATCTGAAAGGCTATCTCCAAAAACTGTAAATCCTTCAATCGCTTGAGCCGAGACGCGAACAGGTAGTAAGGAAACCGCGATCGCCAACGAAAGTGTAAAAATCTTGCATTTCATAATACTTTCTGATGCTTCATCACACTTACCCTAGAGTGTAGAACAGAGAAGCTTAAATTTTGTGATTAGTAATTACTGTTTGAAAATCACGTCAGAATGAAGAGAGCGATCGAGGACAATCTCATGACTCAAGCAAAAGTCAAGTTTTCGAGTTTTGAAGAATATTTGTCCTATGATGACGGGACAGATCAGCTTTACGAGTTATGGAATGGGGAGCTAGTCGCATTGCCACCGGAATCAGGACTAAATTTTCAAATAGCCACCTTTCTACTCTTACAGCTTGTTCCATTCATTGACTACCGTAGGATTCGAGGACATGGACTAGAGCTACAAGTCCGTGGTGAACCCCAGAACCGCTTTCCTGATCTGACGGTGCTTCGCGAAGAACACATCGAGCAGTTAAAACGCCGCAATACGATCCTTTTATCAATGGCTCCTCCCCTGCTGGTGGTGGAAATTGTCAGTCCGGGGGAAACCAATCGATCGCGGGACTACACCAACAAGCGTGAACAGTACGAAGATCGAGGGATTCCTGAATATTGGATTGTTGATCCTCAAACTCAGAGTGTCACGGTGCTGCAATTAGAAGCAGGAGCCTATCAAGAAATCGGAGCGTTTCAAGGCGATCAAGTCATTTCTTCCTCAACTTTCCCAATGCTCAACCTAACGCCAGCACAAATTTTTTCGGCTTAAGAACGCTGTCGCAAAATGAATTCTGCGATCGCCAAATCCACAGGCGTTGTGACTTTCAAATTCGTTTCTTCACCTTCCACAATCCGCACCAACAATCCACATTGTTCAAATAGTGCCGCATCATCCGTCACTTCCCAGCCCTTCTGCCGCCCTTGTTCATGGCACTTTTTCAGCAGTGAAACTGAGAATCCTTGAGGAGTTTGGGCAGCCCAAAGCCGCGATCGATCCGGTGTACTTTCAATCGCCCCGGTTGCATCCACAACTTTAATCGTATCTTTGACCGGAATTGCAGCAATTAATCCATCACAAGATTGCAATGCTTCAGAGCAACGATCGAACAGTTCTGGCGTGGCTAAACAGCGTGCGCCGTCGTGAATCAAAACGGATTCAGCTCCAATCGGGAGTGCTTGAAGTCCGTTGTAGACCGACTCTTGGCGAGTTGCACCCCCTTGAATAAACTGAACAGGCTTCGTCAGATTCAGCGACTCAACGATCGATTTGAAGTCTTCCCAATCGATCGATTGCCCGATGATGCCGATCCATTTGATTGTTTGTGAGGCTTCTGCGGCAAGCAATGTCCAAGCAATTAAAGGCTTTCCCAGTAGTTCGAGCAGCAGTTTATTGCGCTCACTGCCCATTCTTCGTCCGGAACCCGCCGCAGGAATTAATAAATACACGATTCATTCCAATAACACTCCGAGTTCATAGTCTATCAGCGACAGCCGAGACTTTGACGAGTTGAGACATTGGTAATCGTGTTTGTTCCATTCGCAAGCTGGCACAGTTGCGGCACGATCGCCGGATCAAGCTGCGCGCCTGTGAAATCGACATTGCTGATCGAAGTGCTAACGAAAGTTGCTCCCCGCAAATCCGCATTTTTCAATACAGCATTGGTCAAATCAGAGAAACTGAACTGTGCGCCTGCAAGCTGAGCATTGTCTAATCTGGCATTTCTCAGGTACACACTGACAAGCTGCTGATTGCTTAGATTTGCGCCATTTAAGTCTGCACCCCCAAAAAATGAAGACCCAAGCGTCGCACCTTGAAAATTTGCACCCGTGAGCCGCGCCGAACCGAAATCAGTGTTTAGTAAGTAAGCATTGGTGAAATTCGCACGATCGAGAATCGCACGATTGAGCGAAGCCCGACTGACATCAGCGTTGGTGAAATCTGCTCCAGTAAAGTTGCTCGTTCGCCGATCGCTCGATCGTGCATTCACGACTAATTCACCTGCCTGAATTCCACTAAGGTTTGCTCCAGTCAGGTTAGCACCGCTGAAATTACTGCCGAACAGCGAAGAATTGATCAAGCGTGCATTGCTCAGATCGGTATTTGCCAAATTCACGTTGGTCAAATCGCACCCACGACACTCTTTAGTCGATTGCAACTGTTGAAGCTGCTGTGAGTTTTGAGCTTGGGCAGACGCGGAGATTAAAACTCCTGTGAGCGTGAGAAGCGCGATCGAAATCTTCTGCATAAGGTTCAACAGAGTTAGAAGTGCCTTTCTAATATTAGATTAAGGCCAAGACGATTCTTGCATCGGGATTACCATCACTTCTGGAATCACAGTTTCCGGTGGTTGGGTGAGAATGTAGCGAATGGTATCCGCAACGTTTTTGGGGTCTTGGAGCTTGTCAAGCGGCGTATCGGGGAAGCGATCGAGAATAAATGGAGTCTGCATTCCGCCTGCAATCACAGCCGTAACTTTGACCCGCTCTGGACGGGCTTCAACGTGCAGCGCATGACTAAACCCAACTAAGCCCCACTTACTGGCATGATACGCAGTTGCATTCGCCCATGTGCGCTTTGATGCAGTCGAAGCAATGTTGACGATATGTCCAGACTTGCGCTGCTTCATGTGCGTAATCACCGCTTTCGACAGAATGAAGGGGGCGCGGAGGTTCACCGCAAGAACCCGATCCCAGTCTTTGACATCGAGTTCTTCGATCGACACCGTAACATCAATTCCCGCGTTGTTAATCAGAATATCTAAGTGATCATATTCTGCAATCACTTTGTCAATGCTAGCGAGAATCTGGGCTTCATCAGTGACATCTAAACGCAGGGCTGCCGCTTTTCCACCTTCCGAGCTAATTTCGGAGACAACTTTCTCAGCGAGATCTTCTCGAATATCTGCGACGATGACAGTAACACCAGAAGCAGCTAGAACTCGACAAATTGCTTCGCCTAATCCTTGTGCGCCACCTGTCACGAGAGCTACTTTTCCAGTTAAATCACTCATTGTTTTCTCCTATATCAATTGTTTGTTCTTTGCGTTAACGGTGTTGCCCTCATCCCCAACCCTTCTCCCTGAGGGAGAAGAGAGCTAGAATTCTTGTCTCCTCTCCCCTAGGGAGAGGGTTTAGGGTGAGGGCGAAATTTTAGGCATATCGCAGTCCTAATAATTTACCGTTAACGGAACTCCCGAAGCTTGTTTACGATTCTGTAGTCTTAATCGTTGTCGCTTCGGTTTCTGTTCGTGATTCACTACCCATGCTTCAACTAATTCGCAAAGTAAGTGAATCACGACGATTTGCACTTCCTGAATGTGCTGTGAATCAGCCGCAGGAACCACGATCGATAAGTCACAGAGCGATCGAGCATGTCCTCCATCGCCGCCTAAAATTCCAATGCTCGGAATTCCCAGACGTTGTGCGGTTTCAAACGCGGCAAGAATGTTTTTCGATCGACCGCTCGTGCTAATTCCAATGACTAAATCATTCGGTTGTGCAAATGCCTCAATCTGACGAGAAAACACCTGATCGTATCCCACATCATTTGCCCAAGCGGTCAACAATGCGGTATCTGCAGAGAGCGCGATCGCAGGCAGCGCCCGCCGATTTGGAATCTTGAATCGTCCGACAAATTCTGCTGCACAATGTTGAGCATCTGAAGCACTACCGCCATTGCCACAGATTAACACTTTGCCATCTTGAAGAAAGCAATTTGTGATCAAGGTTGCCGCTTGAGTAATTTCAGTTTGCAAGCAGGAGTGAGCCGCTTGAATGGCTGCAATCACTGAATTGAATCCCCGATCGATCACTGCCGCAGAATCTAACACAGTTGACTGATCAATCAGCACAGACTGATATAAATTCGCCATCGAGTCTGCCACACTTTGCCAAGTAAACAGATCATTGGCGCGCCGAATTGCTTGGCGGCTGAGCTTTTCCATTAAACTTGGATGAGCATACAAATGAGACAGACGATCGGCGATCGCATCGGGCTGATTCGGTGGCACAAGATAGCCTGTTTCACCATCTGCAACCGAGAATTTCACCCCACCGACATTCGAACCAATTACTGGAGTTCCGCAAGCCATTGCTTCAAGCGGTGTAATTCCGAAAGGTTCGTACCAAGGCGTTGTAATAAACACATCTGCTGCACTGTAGTAGTACCGCAACACTTCCCGCCCTTTGCGACCGACGAAATGCACACGATCGACGACTCCTAGCTCTGTTGCAATTGCATTCAGTCGATCGACCTCTTTCGCAATGCGCGGATCACTATCATTCAGTTCACCACCCACAATGATCAACTGTGCAGGAGTCTTCTCAGAGAACTTTGCAAATCCTCGAATTGCGGTATCAACCCCTTTACGCGGAACCATACGACCGAGTTGCAAAACAATGCGATCGTCAGGATTCCACCCTAAAGCAACTCTCGCCAATGCTTTATCTAAACACCAAAACTCAGACGAATCAAAGCCACAAGGCACGATCGTAATTTTGCGCGGATCAGCATTATAGAGTTCAATCAAATCCGTTTCATCTTGAGGACATTCGGCAACAATGCGATCGGCTTCCTGCACCAATCGATCCTCAATTTCAAACCGCTCATCCGGGAACTCATCGTTTCCGCCTTGATGAAATCGCCGCACCCGCCCCAACGCATGAAACGTAATCACAAACGGAATCTGCAACACTCGCTTCAACTCTGCGGCAACCAGCCCAGACATCCAGAAGTTAGCATGAACGAGATCATAGTGCGTATGCTGACAAAAACGCAGCATGTACGCTGTGAATTCCTGCATATGCGGCAATAGATCTTCCTTGCGAATCTCAACCGGATCACCTGCGGGAACATGAATTAAACGCACTCCCTCGCTCCAGTTGGCAATCTCCGGCAACAACGCCCGATCGCGCCTCGTGAAAATATCCACCTGATAACCGCGCTTGGCTAAATGCTTCGCCAACTGTCCGACATACACATTTTGTCCGCCACTATCCACACCGCCCAGAATCCCAAACGGCGAAGCGTGTTCACTAATTAATGCAATCCGTTTCATACGAGGGTCATAGTAGGTTTACGATCGACAACTTGTGCAAATGCCCGATTCCAATCGCGCTTAAACCGCTCGATATTGAATCGCTCTTCGGCAACTTTCCGCGCCCCCTGACTCAATCGCTGAGCTTCTTCGGGTGATTTCTGCAACTGCTGCATCACCTCGATTAAGCGATCGACATTCGTATCCACATAACCAGACACTCCGTTTTCAATCACCGTTGCCATTTCCGTGGTCGCAAGCCCAATGATTGGCATTCCGATCATCATGGCTTCGCAGACCGACAAGCCCAAACTGGTGTAGCGAATCGGATTAAAAAAGAATCGATAGTGTGACGTGAACTCAGCCAATTGTTGGTGCGGAATCTCGCCGCGTCCACCGAGCTTTTCCGCCTGCATTCCCACTAAATCTAACGGCACTTGCGATCGCACTCGTTCAAAAATATCAGCTCCGAGTCTTCGTCCCCTTGCTTGTAATCCGTTCACTACGACGATGCCGCGATCGATCTGCCCTTGATAGCGCACAGTTTCAGGAACCATAACACCGTGTTCAATTACACAGGTCGGTGTCACACCACTGTTCCACATCAGATTATTGAAGTGCGTCACATGAACTAATAGGACATTTGGATCATTCACAACATGCGGTGTATCTGTTGGATGTTCGCGGGGTGGATCATGTTCCAGATAGAGCCGAGGCAAGGAGCGCTGTTGCTCCGACAGAATCTCGTACTGATCTTCGAGATAGTTTTTGCGTGATTGGAACAAGATGCAATCGAACTCCAAGTTCCGTACTTCTTCAGCCGGAACATTATGCACATTGTCACCCCAAACAAATCCACCTAACTTACCGCCGTATCCTTCTGGAAACCCAGGTTTCACCGGCAGAAAGAATTGATGCGGCGACTGGACAAGGTAATACAAATAGCTCCCATGGACGTGCCAAGTAAGAATCCGAAGAGGTTTCATAACTAAAATTCCGAATAAGTGCGCGTTCCTGGAGCAGAACAATCAACGCAAAACAAACATACTGAATGATTGTTTTATATCATGCAAAATTTAAAGAGAGAATACATTGGGCATTTGCACAAGATGTAATGAGTTTGTACGCTCAGGGATTGTGCAAATGCCCAACTTACGATCGCGAACCGCTAAACTTTCCGAATGCGAATCAACAAAAGAGCGCAACAGTAGCGCTAATCGAATCTGGATTGCATCATCAAATAGGCGGGGATTTAGTCCCGTTAATGAAGTAATTTTATCAAGACGGTAACTTAAAGTATTCCTGTGGATAGATAACTTCCCGGCTGTAGAAGACGGATAGCAATTTTCTGTAAAGAAAACTTCCAGCGTATCAATTAGTTCTGGCTCTTGATCTAACGGGCTGAGAAGATGTTTTGCTAAATCAATTTTTGTGCTTTCGTCTGAAATGCCAACGAACGCGGCGACACCCAAATCGTCTAAACAATAAACTTGGTTTTCACCAGAAAAGTGATGTCCTAAAGACAATGCCGCTTGTGCATCTTGATACGATCGCGCCAACCCTTGAATGCCTGGATGATAGCGCCCAATTCCGATGCTGAGATTGGTTCCGGTTTGCGATCGCAATTGATTCAGCAATGCGGTACTGGCTCGTTTTAAGGCGGCTAAATTTGCCCACGATGGATTTCCGGCGGGGTCTTTCTGGTCTGCCCAAGCCTTAAGATCTTGAGTACTACTGGCTTTTAATACTGCAATCTCACTCCCGCCAATGTAAGCACAAATTGTATCGTTAGGGAGATGAAAGAACTTAACAATGCTTTCAATAATTACCTGAATTCTGCGTTGAGTTTGAGCATCCAACATTTCAAACGGCTTAGTCGGACAAGAGAGCAAATATTCAGCCGCATCAATCAAAATCACAGCCCGCGGACGAGTAAAATCTAAGCCCAAAATCTGCGCTTCTCGTAGCACTTCAGATTCGTTCCGGCTCGCAGAACGCAGCAGATCATGAATAAACTTGTTTTTCAGTTCTGGCTGAAAAGGCTGATCTGAGATCGACATTGCCTGGGCAATCACTAACTCTACTAAAACTTGCATTAGCCGCAGCGAAATCTCATCAGACTCTAAATGGCCGAGAATCAATTCGCCTCGTTGGTATCCGACCTGTAAAGGCAGTCTCAAATTCGATGGTGCATCAAAACAGTGTCCAACTGCCTCATTCTCGGTACTTACGACCACAATCGCTCGATCGTCCACTACAAACACTCGTGCATTCAGCACCTCTTGGATCTGCTGAACAATCACTTGAGCAACTCGCTTAAACCGAATTAGCGCAGCTCCTTCTCGTGTCACGCTGCCTCCCGAAGAGTATTCAGCATCTCCTCAATACTCGCTCTACACACCGACAACACCCCGCCTCCGAACTCACAAGACACTCCGCCTCGCACCGGAATTCCGGCAAGATAACAAGCATAAGCAGCCGGATACGGCGATCGATTTCCATCGGGTAAGACGATCGCCGCATCAAATTGCTCAACTTTCAGCAGTTCAATCAAATTCAGTAATCGCTCTGGAACATCAGACAAGCTTGTTTCAGAGATAGCAGAATGTACTAAGACCTGATTCACTTGAGCAATTGAGAGTGCCACTTGACTCAGCCGAGCCGCACACAGCACAACAATCTGCGAACTTGGCAACTGCGATCGCACCTGCTTAATTCCCGATCGCAATCCATCTGCATGATTGCCAGTCTGAATCACCAATACCTTCTCAGGCAACATAGAGTGCCTCCTGCTGTAATAGAGCTTCAACCTGCTCCAAGACCGTGCTAATCGAAGCAGGAGGCACAATCGATCGATGGCGCTGGCGATCCAAAGGCGACCATCGCTGCGGATCAGACCCACTAAAGATCACCACGCTTGGAACCTTGAGCGCCGCCGCAAGATGTGAAACTCCCGTATCATTGCACACCAACAATCGACAGTTTTCTAGCACTGCCGCCAACGTCCCCAAGCTGGTTCGTCCTGCTAGATTGATCGTCGGAGCCTTGATCAATTGTGCGATCGCCTCAGTTAATCCCCGTTCCGCATCGCTTCCGGTCAATACCACCTGCCATCCCTTCTGGGCGAGATGCTCTGCGATCGCTGCGAACCGATCTCCTGACCAACAGCGCGAAGAAACACTTGCCCCGGCATGAATACAGACATAGCGCTGTAGATCGTACAGTTGCAATAAAGCTTGTCTCTCTTGGCGATCGTTCTCTCCGATCGGAAATTCCATCTGCGCGTTTGACGCTGGGATTCCTACAAAATCAAGCAAGCGCAAATACCGCAAAATTTCATGCTCCGTTTCGACGAACGGCAAAAACGAAGCGAGATCGGGACAAACTTGACTGGATTGGAAGAATCCGATCGTTCGCCCTGCACCGAGTTCCAGTGTTAGCGGATTCGTCACAACGCCGCTTCCATGCATCTGAATTGCGAGATCAAACTTGCGCGATCGCATTTCTGCAAAAAAAGCTGGCAAAGCAGATAAATCAACAGACTGCTCTGGCAGACCAGGATAACCAGGCAGCACTACAAACTCATCAATGTACTGCTCAAATCGCTCCGCTAATCCCTGTGAACCGGACAAACCAATCAGCGTCACCTTTGCTTGAGGATAAGCGACTCTCAGAGCGCGTAGGGCTGGCACTGCACACAGGAAATCCCCCAATCCTGGTAATGCCCGAACGATCGCAATTCTTTCTGCTGTTGAAATCGCCTCACTCACACTGTCTACCTACTATCCTTCTACCTGCTACGTCTTGAAGCAGAGTAGAGGTTCTAGGTAAATTATGTCGTCCCTACATAGATAGAAGAGAGTAGAAGATCAGTCCGACCCAGGATAGAGATCATGAAAAAGTGGGTCAAAAGCCCACTTCGTTTAAAGACTGACCTACCAAGTTGAAGTGCGATTAGGTAAGCTCCCTGACCTCATCCGTGACATCAGTAGGCTGAGGAGCCGGCGCATCTTCCCAAGCATTCAGAATGACTGCATTTGAAACATTGCCAATAATGTTGAGCACTGTTTTGAAGCCATCAGTTAAGCGATCGATTCCCGCCACAATTGCCACTCCTTCCACGGGTAATCCTGATGCAGTCAGAACAGTCGTCATCATGATGATTCCAGAACCAGGAACACCCGGAGTGCTGAACGAAACTAAAAAGGTGCTGAGTACGATCGCAAGCAACAATGAAGGAGTCAAAGAAATATCAAACATTTGAGCAATAAACACCGCATTAAAGCCTTGCAAAATCGCTGATCCATCTCGCTTTAATGCTGTTCCTAAGGGGACTGCAAAGCTAGCAATGTCCTCACGCAGCCCATAATCTTCCTGAACATTCTTCAGGACGACAGGCAGTGCAGCATTAGAACTTGCAGTGCCAAATGCTAACGACAAGGCTGGAACAAGACTTTGAAGCAGTTTAATCGGTTTGGCTTTCAGTATCGCAAGAATCAAGACATAGAAAGTAATCATGATCAATGTCGAAACAAAGAGCGAAAAGACATAGGTAAATAACTTCGCGATGAGCTGTAGCCCTTCGGTTGCAATAACTGAGCTAACTAAGGCAAAGACACCAATCGGTGCAACATAAAGCACGATCGACAGAATTTTTTCACTAATGACATAGCAACTTTCAACAAAGCTAACAAAGCTTGCTGCCTTTTCACCCACAAGCTGAATTGCAACCCCAATCAACGCAGATGAGAAAATCACTTGTAGTAGATTGCCTGTGCTAAGTGCTTCAATTGGGTTCGTTGGAATCAAGCTCACTAACCAATCGATTAGTGATTGTTGTTGAGCGATCGCACTAATCTGCACATCAGTTGAAACCGACACTCCAACTCCAGGCTTAACAACAACCGCTATGATCAATCCCAACGCCACAGCAATCCCACTCGTTAAGCAATAGCTCACAATCAGCTTTACCGCATACCGCCCAACCTGTGCCGCATTCTGAATCCGAGTCAAGCCTAAAATCAGCGATGAAAAAACGATCGGCACGACCACAAACTGAATCAACCGCAAAAATGCCGTTCCAGTTGGACTGAGCAAATAGAGATCGAGCGGCAGGATCACTGTCGGAAAGAAATCATGCAGCACCGCCCCAAACCCGATTCCCACCGCCATTGCCACCAAAATCAGCGTCGATAAGCTCATAGTCTTGACTCTTCAACCGTCAGGACTCACTGTAGCACTGTCGATCGCTTCAGTTCTTTCGATCGCTCCCCTTATTTCCACCTTTATAATTTGTCAAAGTGGTCAAAGAATTTTTTGCCCTACAGCTAAAATCCTCTATCTTTCCTTTGGCTAGCCTGTAGAGCCTCTAAAACTACAGTCTTCGACCTTAGATAGTTATTTCCACAGTGATAACATGTGAACTTTAATCTTGACGGATTTTGACAAATTAAAACTGCTATTCAGCGATCGTGCTTCTGCATGAGCTGAATCAGGCTCGCTAAATCTTTAGGAGTAATGTTCATGGTCGGGCCAATTGTTCCACCAAAACAATATCGACGACAGTTCGCCGAATGGTTGCTGGACGCTAATCGCAGCGAGGCAGAAAAGCATCATGTGAGAAAACCTTGGTGGCAAGTGATGTGTCTGACTGGGGTGGATTACTTTTCGACTCTAGGCTATCAGCCAGGAATTGCCGCACTCGCTGCCGGAGCCTTATCTCCGATCGCAACGCTGATCCTAGTGCTATTAACGCTTTTCGGCGCACTTCCTATCTATCGCCGCGTTGCCAGTATCAGTCCACATGGAGAAGGTTCGATCGCAATGCTCGAAAAGCTTCTACCGGGATGGCAAGGCAAATTGTTTGTGCTATGTTTGCTGGGCTTTGTTGCCACCGATTTTATTATTACGATTACCCTTTCTGCTGCGGATGCCACGGCTCACATTATTGAAAATCCGTTTGTTCCAGAATTTCTGCACGGGCAAAGCGTTACGATTACGTTGATATTAGTTGCTCTGTTGGGAGCTGTTTTTCTTAGGGGTTTTCAAGAAGCGATCGGCATTGCTGTCTTTTTAGTCAGTGTCTATTTGTTTCTGAATTTGATCACCATTGGTGTAGGCGCTTATCAAATATTGAATAACTTATCAGCTGTGGCAAACTGGCAACAAGCACTGTTTGCACAACAATCTAATCCATTGCTAATTGTAGGAGTTGCCGCACTACTGTTTCCTAAGTTAGCACTAGGACTGTCTGGATTTGAAACCGGGGTTGCTGTGATGCCGCTAGTACGAGGACGGCAAACTGATACCGAACAAGCCCCCAAAGGGCGAATTCGCAATACTCATAAGTTGTTGGGAACTGCTGCAATAATTATGAGCTTTTTCCTCATGACCAGTAGTCTTGTTACAACACTATTAATTCCAGCGGCAGAGTTCCAAGCAGGCGGAAAAGCAAACGGACGCGCACTGGCATATCTAGCACACCTATATCTAGGAAATGCCTTTGGAACTGTTTACGACTTAAGCACGATCGCAATTCTCTGGTTTGCGGGTGCTTCTGCAATGGCAGGATTGTTAAACATTGTGCCGCGCTATCTACCCCGCTATGGAATGGCTCCCAGTTGGACATTGATGATTCGTCCTTTAGTGCTGATTTACACCTTTGTTGCCTTTGTCGTAACCATCATTTTCAAGGCGAATGTTGAGGCACAGGGGGGAGCTTATGCTACAGGTGTGTTAGTGCTAATGAGTTCAGCCGCGATCGCGGTCACACTCTCAACGCGCAATCGAGGCAAACTTTCCAGAACGCTCACGTTCGGCATCATTACTCTAGTGTTTATCTACACTACGATCGTCAATATTATCGAGCGACCTGAAGGAATTCGGATTGCCTCGCTGTTTATCGGAGCGATCATTGTCACGTCGATGATTTCGCGAGTTTGGCGATCGACTGAGCTTCGGGCTGAGCACCTTGAGTTTGATGAAGTTGCGCGTCAATTTCTCGCTCAAGAAAATCATCATGCGGTGCGATTGATTGCAAATCGGATCAGTATAGGGGATGAACGAGAGTATTTTCTCAAAGAACAAGAGGTACGCGAAGATACTCACATTCCACCAGATGAAACCATTCTGTTTCTAGAAATCCAGATTTCAGATGCGTCGCAATTTGCCCATACCATTCAAGTCCAAGGAGTGCAGGTTGGAAACTATCGCATCTTGAGAGCCAGGAGTGCTGCTGTACCGAATGCGATCGCAGCCATTGCCTTAGCCATTCGAGATGAAACGGGTCGGCTTCCTCATGTTTACTTTGGCTGGGTCGAAGGTAATCCGATTCAATATTTGATGCGGTTTATTCTACTGGGTGAAGGAGATATCGCAGTTTTAACTCGCGAAGTCTTGCGAAAAGCTGAAAGAATTCCGCAGCGCCGTCCCCGTATCCACGTGGGCGGATAGTTCTGCCTGGGGATACAGGTTGCGCTTGTAGCAATCTCGCTATGTTCGAAATGCAGAGTTAGGAGCAGTTCATTGAAACCCTGGATGATCATTGCGATCGTAACGATATTGGTATCGTTTGGAAGCTTTCTGTTTCACCCCAAAGAGGACATTCGCTGGGTGAAACGGCTGAATCTTCCACGCTGGTTAGCGATCGTTGAACCTGTAATTCCAGTGATTTGGACTGTGATTTTTACCTGTGGTGCAATCTCGGCGCTGCTTGTGTGGAGAGCCGATCCAGGCAGCCTCAAAACCTGGTTGATTATGGGCTTCTATCTGCTTGTGGAGGTCGTGACTGTTGCTTATATTCCGCTGACGTTAAGACTTCGCAGCTTAGCGATCGGAACGGTAATCGGAGGCTTTGGTGGGGTTTTGGGTTTTGTCTTAGCTCTCTCGGTATTGCCGATTTCCCCGCTTGCCGCCCTGTTTCTTGTGCCTTATTTGCTCTGGAGTCCGATCGGAACCTATGCGACCCGTGAGCTAATCGATTTCAATCCCGAAGCGATCTAACAAATTTATTTCGCCCTTCTCACAAATGTACCTTCGTTGGAGACTTCCGTTAAAACGCTGACGCTCTTAAGCGACTTATATGGGGCACTCTGAAATAGAAGTTGCTCATTCGCAAGTCCATTCTCGTCTACGGTTATGTCTCTTTCTCCGATCGCTCACTATCACATTCGTAAACTTCTAAGGCAAAATCTTGAATACCTCGATCGCTTGTTTCCACTTCAAATTGCTTCAATCTGAGTGACGACAATCTCGATCGCATTGTGCAAAATTTGCCACTCGCTCCTGGGAACCGCAGCTTGAGAATTCAAGAGCTTGAGCTGCTAACAAAGCTTTACCAGCAGCTTGAACAAAACCCAGCCAATGCAACCGCACTCATAGAGATCAAGTAGAGATCAAGCGCCGCATTTTTCAGACTCTTGGCTTTGAGATCAAGGACACTGCACCTAACCAGTACCCTCCTATTCTGCGGGAATCTACGATCGACAAATTTTCCTTCTTTTTCCAAGATCAAATTCGAGAAGGAATGCGGTATGCCAATACTCTCTATGGCGCAGCTTACCAATTTGACCTGAGATACCGTCTTCAGGCGCACCAAATGGCATGGGTACTCGCTGAAGCAAAAATCCCAATCGTAGTCACTCTGTCTGCGACTCGATTTGTGATTTGGATTAACTTACAATCTCCCTCGTATGGCGTTTTGGTTCGACAAGATGTCAGTCTTTTAAAGACCCTATCGTTGGTTAGTCTTGCTTTACGGAAAGGAAAACCGAAACAGCTTGAGCCGAATTCATTCAAACAAAAATTATCACTGTATTCGCGGTGACGGTTTCAGGGATGATGAAATCAGACATGATTAAAAGACAGGTCTGAGCGTTCCTTTCTCGATCGAAACAATGCTAAAACTGCAGTTCTTATCGAAGCTAATGATGGGTTGTGCCGTTGGAGTCACATTGCTGACCTCCGGTTGCGCTCGATCGCCTAAACAAGTTGCGCTTTCGAGTGGAACCAGTCAGGGCTATTACAGTCGATTGGCAGAGCAAATTCGCTCCGTAACTCATCACACCGTACAGCTCAAGGTCGAAAACCGCGAATCTCAAGGCTCGATCGAGAACCTGAGGCGTTTACTCGATCGTCAGGTAGACTTCGCCTTAGTGCAGCTTGATGTCGTCAGCAATGCCATGAGCCAAGGGAAAGTTCAAGCCGTGGCAATTTTGGCAAATGAGCCGATTCACATCATCGCCTCCAAAGATGCCAAAATTCGATCGTTCTCCGACTTGAACAACAAGCGGGTCGGAGTTGGCTCTTCAGGCAGCGGCATCCGTTACACCTCGGAATATCTCATTCGAGCCTTCAACCTCAAGCTTCAGAAAGACAGCTCTAGCTTTGATGAAACCTTTCGTAAGCTCAGCATCCGTCAGCTTGATGCTGGATTCTATGTAGGAACGCTGGGTGCAAGCGAACGACTACGACAGGAGTTAATTGCAAATTCCTCGCTGCAACTGGTGTCGATCGAGCCTGAGCGCATCAACTACCTCACCAATCGCGATCCGGGTGCGTATCAGTCCACAACGATCCCGCAGGGTGTGTACAATCCGCGCCCTGTGATTCCCAGCCGCGATATTTCTACTCTCGCCACTGCAACTGTTCTGGTGACTCGCCCCGATGTCAGCACCGAAACGGTTGGCTTACTCACCTGGGCGATTCTATACAATTCCCGCCGGTTTTCGCTCTTTTATCCCGATTTGCAAACCGGGGAAGCGCGATCGCTGTTGCAGAGAAACTTGCTCTACGTCCATCCCGGCGCTCAGAATGTCTATGCTGAAAATGCTGATCCGCGCAATGCGTGGCTGCGATATCTCGAAGCCAATAGTGACCTCCAGGCAGGACTTGTGATTCTATTTGGTACGAGCGGGATTGGATTAATTATTCAGCGATGGAGACGCGATCGCAGCAAAAAGTTCCTCCTGGCTACCATCACTCGCACCAACGAACTGAAGCAGTTTCTTCCGCACAACCCTCAGCAAGCTCTAGAGGGCATTGAGGATCTGAGCCAGGAACACCGCTTGATGTTCATCGACGGTTCGATTACGTCGGATGCCTATGAGCAAGTACAGCACAAAACGCAAACTTTCGCGGTTCAATGCCGCACTATCCTAGAGCAGCAGCGAAAACAGTTTGTTCTGAACACACTACTGGTCTTAGATGACTGGCAAGCCTCGCTGCAAACCGATCCACAAGCCGCCCTACAGAAATTAGGCTATCTCAAGCAGCAATACCGCGAGATGTTGATTACTGACCAAGTTGAAGTTCAGGCATATATCGAGCTAATGGAGCTAACTTTACTGTCTGTGATGACTTTGAGCGGAACTGCTATTCTGCCTGAAATGGCTAGCCCAAGCTTGGAAGAGCGATCGGAGGGTTCATCAACCCCGGTCTAATTCAAACTTAAAGAATCGTGGGAGATCGCCAGTTCGTTACATAATCGTAGCGACGCGATCAGTCATGTCGCTACGATCCTCTAATGGAGAATTGCTTGTGTTCTGAATGTTTAGGTTTCTGAGGTGGACGATCGCGCAAAAGATGGAGCTAGAAATGCAACTAGCGCTCCGATCGCAAATCCTGCCACATTGCGAAACAGAGGGAGCCATTCCGAAGTGCGAGTCACAACTGGGCCAACACCGAACGCCAAAAACAAAATGCCCCACAGCGGCGAGAAAATCAGCGCCCACTGCCAAGCAAAAATCTGCCCTTCTTTACGAGGCTGTGCCGCAAAGCCAAACACCAATCCACCGACTGTAGATGTGATTAACGTCAATAACCACTGCTCACGCGGTAATCCCGGAACCACGCTACAGCCACCCTGCAACAAGCATCCTTTCACCGACTCTAACGCCTGCAAAATTGCCTGATCCCCGCCGTTATCTCTCACAAAAAACTGGTTGCCAAATCGGGTTTGCAGCTCGATCCAGAATGTCCGAGACAGTAGCGGATACAGGTCATCACCAACGCTGAAATTTAATAAATTCCCACCACGGGGATCAGCCACAAGCAAAACGCTTTTATCGTCCAAACCCCAAAATTGTTTTACCGCAGTTCCGGGAGTGCGATCGCTCTGAGTGAGAACGCGCAGTTTCCAGCCCGTCTTTGCCTCAAAATTGGTTAAATCTTCGGAGAGCGTCTCTTCCTGGATCGTCGTCAATTCATTCGCGAGATCAATCACATTCGTCGGATGATCGGGCAGCAGGTCAGGATTGTTATAAGCCTGAGCCGCAGGTGCGATCGTCCATACGGAGAGAACAACCATCAGCGCCATCAGTCCTTGTAACAGACGGCGGACTCGAAGAGTGTGCATGGGCGGTTTCACAGTTGTATGACTAAAGAACATAGAAGCGATCGTAAAATGAGACGTTCAGGGATTAACGTTCATTTTTGTTTACATTTGTTTAACTAATTCTAATATAGGATCGCGATCCCTGAGAAATTGGACTACTCTGGCTTACGCTGCACCGGTTGTCTTGGAGGTTCAGTGGGCTGCACGTCCGATTGCTCATTCGGTAAATTCTCACTGTGGCGATCATGGTGCGGGTCTGCGCTTAAAGAATCTTCGTAATGATTGTCGTCAAAAGGGTCGCGATAAGCAGTAGGACGAAAAAACGATCGTGGGTCTGAACCCGATGCCAACCGGGACGATCGCCGCGATTTATTCGGCTGGGTCAAGGTGCGCCATGCCGCTTTCACACCCACAAACACGCTTCGACTTGTCGTTTGCGCTTTTTGAACCTGCTGTTTTACTCCGGTAATGCTCTGATCGACCTGTTTCACCACTTGGGTTGCACTCTGAACACCCTGCGTCACGTCATCGGTGAGATCGGTGACTTCCAGACCCGTAATTCGCAGCGCCTCCAGCGTTGGCGGCAGTTCGCGATTCAGCGTATCAAATAGCTTTTCCGCACTGCGGGCGGCGCGTCCCATCTCATTAAACGCTGGGATTGCAACCGTAAGCAGTGCGGTCAAACTGATCGCCACCAATAAAATTGATAAACCTAACCAAAAAATAGGATCAGCCACATTTCACTCGCCTATCGCAAACGATCGCGTACCGGAGGATTTGGTTCATTCCCTGATTCAGTTTCACGATCGAGGAGTTGATGCTCACGCTGAGTCGCTTCGAGACCCGCCGAGATCGCTTCTTTCAATCGAGTCAGGGTACCATCCCAGTTTCGCAAAGCTGTCTCAGAAAATCGATCTGCCTGAAGTTGGACACTGGTGGAAAGATCTTCCGCAAGTTCAGGTAGGGCATCGGCTGATTTTTTGATCAGTTGTCGGGTTTCTCGCCCAGTGCGCGGTGCCATCAGTAAGCCTGCGATCGTTCCCATCGCCGCTCCGACAATCATGCCGCCTAAAAATGATCCAGACCGATTAGACATAATGCTCGGCTTTTCCCCTTGCTAGTATTTCGATCAACACCGTACCCCCATTTTGCCAGACGAAGAGAGCGATCTAGCGGTTCATTCGTTTTGTAGCAGATTTTCTTAAGCGTTGGGGGAGTTTGGGACTCAAGAACATCGATCGTCCCATACCAAGAAGTGCCATCGCTTTCTGAGCTTGCTGGAGTTTTGGCTGGAGTTGTCGATAGTTCTGACGAAGCTGGTGAACAGTGAGTTCTCGTCGCTCAATTCCTTCAGGTGCGCCGCTGAGTAGATTGTGTGTATTCTGTTCTGCAAGAATCAGGGCATCTGCGGCTTGAGAAAATGTCCGGCGCAGGTTCCGCATTTGCCAGGTCAGGTAGAACCCGTAAAGTGCCAGTGAAAGATTCAGAGCAATAACGGCGATTAACATGGTGCGATCGAGAATTTATCTTAATAATAGCCATGTCTTTACAAAATTCCGCGTTTTCCGTTGGGTCTGACGGTTAGCCAGTTCATTTTTGCGGTGGTTAACTGTTCTTCAGTGATTTTCGCGCCTGTGAGATTCGCGCCACAGAGGTTCGCTCCCCGGAGATTGGCATTGAGCAAATAGGCTTGGGTGAGATCGGCTCCCCGCAAATCTGCCCCTTGTAAATCCGCATTGCTCAGATAAGACTGCGCCATATTGGTATCACGTAAATTTGCGCGGCTTAAGTTGGCTCGCCCAAAATCTGCGTTAAATAAGTTTGCGCCTTGTAAGTTAATTTGCTTGAGATTCGATTGGTGAAAGACTGCACCGGCTAGATTAATTTTTGGAGCGACGACAGCGCACAGCTCTACAGAAGCAAAATCGCGTTTTCCTTTGGTATACAAATTAGCGAGAGTGATAGCATCCAGTTTTGTGGCCTGATTGATTCTGCCTTCGGTCATGCCGCTAGTGCGTCCGCCCGAATCACGAGGACGGGCTGCCATCATCCGGTTTCGGGCGGCTCCGGTTTGGGTGTGAGTTGAGTCCGATCGCGTATTCCTAGCACGAATTGCCATTGCTGCGCGAGCGGCGGGAGAGCTTGGCTGGGAATCGGGTTCGCGTTTCGGCAGGGTCGATCGGGCGGTGACGCTATTCATGCTGTTTGCCAAACTATCAAGATACGGTTCTAAGTCCAGCGCCCGGAGAATCTCATTAGCCGACTGAAACCGATGCCGCACGGACACTTCCAGCATTTTCTTCAAGACACCTGCAAAGTGTTCGCTGACGTGAACTTGCCTTTGCCAGAGGAGTTCGCCTGTTGTGGGATCGTAATCTAAATCTTTAGGAGATTTCCCAGACAAGAGATAAATACAGGTGACTCCGAGTGCATACAAGTCACTGGCATACACTGGACGCATCGCCATTTGCTCTGGTGGGGCAAACCCTGGTGTCCCAATGGCGTAAGCGGTTAAAGCAGTTTGATCCGATAAGCTTGTAGAAATCGAGTTAACCTGATTTTTCACGGCTCCAAAGTCAATTAGCACAAGCTTGCAGTCTTGCGATCGGCGGATCAGATTGGCAGGCTTGATGTCCCGGTGAATCACTTGATGGCTATGCACGTACTGCATGATCGGTAGGATTTCACTGAGAAACTGTTTGACTCCAGCTTCACTAAACGCGCCCGATCGTTTGATTTCCTGTTGCAGCGTCGATCCGCTAATATACTCTTGAACTAGATAAAATTCTTGACTTGCCTCAAAATAATCCAGCAAACGTGGCACTTGTGGATGATTGCCAATTCGTCCCAGCGTCTGGGCTTCTCGTTCAAACAGATCTCGCGCCATTTGCATGACATGAGGAGCCGTTGCGGTGGGACGGAGTTGTTTAATCACGCAATGAGGCTGACCGGGAAGCGATTCATCCCTAGCTAGAAATGTTGCACCAAAGCCACCTTGACCCAGCGCGTGAAACACCCGATACCGATCGCGCAACAGCAGAGAAACACCACAAGCTTGACACCGCTCAACGTTCGCCAGATTTTCGGGATTAGAACAGACTGGATTTAAGCAATAGCTCATGAGGACATCGATCGCGCTACAGAATGTTTGACCCTGAACTGCCCAGAGCTGCAAGAATCTCCAAGGCAATCAGGTAGAGTATTCCCAAAAGCCTCAATAAAGTTCATGGTTTCTGGGTACCCAAGTGGGATCAATAGCGCTGACTATTCCACGCACTGCGATTGGATGCGGCGAGCGCTCGAATTGGCACAGCAAGCCGGAGATGCGGGAGAAGTTCCGGTTGGTGCGATCGTGGTTCGATCTAGCACGATTATTGCGGAGGCTGAGAACCGCCGAGAACGCGATCGCGATCCGACGGCTCATGCAGAAGTGTTGGCGCTGCGACAAGCGGGGCAAGCTTTACAGTCCTGGCATTTAAATGACTGTACGCTGTACGTAACGCTGGAACCCTGCCCGATGTGTGCGGGTGCGATCGTCTTGGCGCGATTAGGAATGCTTGTTTATGGAGCTGATGATCCGAAAGCTGGCGCGATTCGGACAGTGTTGAATTTGCCGGATAGCGCGGCATCGAATCATCGATTAACAGTATTCGGTGGGATTTTAGAAATGCCTTGCCGGGATCAATTGCAGCAATGGTTTCGACAGCGGCGTGAGCATAAAGATTAATGCGAATCCGACAGACTGCGGTTCGAGACTGATCCCAATCGGCTTGCTTTTGGCTGGTCTGACGCAGAGCGTGGGAGAGTTCCACTGCTAGCAGTGGGAGTTTGCCAATTTGGCTAGTTTCGCTTTTGATGGCCGCCTCGGTTCAGTTTTTGCTCAATCTGCTGCCGCAGACTGAGCGCGTCTTGGTAATCGGGTCGAAGCTGAATGGCTTTGTCGATCGATGCGATCGATTCATCAATCCGCCCCAAGCGCCACAATACAGCACCCCGATTGTTCCAAGCCTCTGCTAAATCTGGTTTGAGGGTGGTTGCTTTATCCAGGGCGGCGATCGCTTCAGGGAAACGACCAAACCGGAACAGTAGCGTTCCCTGATTGCTCCACGCCTCAGCAAAATCAGGCTTCAGGGTGATAGCGCGTTGATAAAGCGGCAAGGCTTGCTCGTACTGTTGCTGTTGCTCCAGAGCGTACCCTTTACTCCATAAAGCTTCTGGATAATTCGGGCGCAGCGCTAATGCAGCCTCACACGCCGTGATCGCATCTTTACTACGCTGTAAATAATTCAAGCTGTAGCACCGTCCCCAATGCGCTTCAGCAGATTTGGCATCGATCGTGATCATCCGATCGTAGGTGTTCACGGCTTGCTGATACTGCTTTGCTGTCCGCTGCTGTTTTGCTTCGTCGAGGAGTTTTGCAGCTTGAGTCGCCGGATTCGGGGAAGGAGCAGGCGTGGAAATGCTCAGATTTCTTTGAGGGGGACGAGTGGCATTCCAACCGAAAAAAGTAGCGCCTAGTATCGTGAGTCCGATCGCGGGAGGCAGCATCCGACGGCGAGAAATCTTAGCGAGCGGTTCGCGCCATCTGACCGTTACGCTTTGCTTAAGTGTGCTGACTCGCATTAGGGATGTCGCCGCTAAGACGGTGGGACGGAACGACGCGAGAAACGGAAAGATTTTTCGCGCCTGCATCGCTGCATTGTCTAAATTGCGTGGAGGATTCACGGCTAAGGCTGCTGTGGGTACCGGAACCGAAGCGGTTCCGGTAGAGTTTGACGCGATCGGTGGATGCGAAGGCAGGGGGATAGGTGCAGCGCCGAGATCTGCGGAAATCGCTTGAATGGCGGTCAAAGCTTGTACAGCAGTGGCATAGCGATCGCGAAAGTCAGCACAGATCATCTTCTCTAGCACAGCAGCGATCGCGGGGCTAAGATCGGGTAGATGATCGCGCCACTGAAGCTCTCCGGTATTCGGATTTTGAGTGAGATGGGAAGGCGGAAGTCCGGTGAGAGCTTCGATCGCAATCACACCAACCGCATAAATATCGCTACTAAAGCGGGGCATTCCTGCCATTTGTTCGATCGCCATATAGCCTGGAGTGCCGATCGGGATCGTATGAGTTGGCGCAGTGTGACTGAATCCGGTACTGACTTGCTTCACGGCTCCGAAATCGATCAGCACAATTTTGCCATCTGAGCGACGATGCATCAGATTTGAGGGCTTGATGTCGCGATGAATCACGTTCTGCTGATGCACAAAGCTCAGTCCGTCAAGCAAGCTGCGAAGCATCCAGAGGACTTGCGCTTCTGACCAGGGTTGCCCAGCAATCAGTTCTTCACCCACGGGGTGTCCGTCGATCCACTCCTGAACCAGGTAGAATTCTGAATTCTCCTGAAAGTGAGCCAGCAGGCGCGGAATTTGATCGTGATGTCCCAAGCGATAAAGCACTTGCGCCTCCGTATCAAACAGGCGGGCAGCGACCTGCAAGCTTTGGGGATGAGTAGACTGGGGTTTCAGTTGTTTCACGACGCAGTGAGGCTGACCGGGAAGGTGCAAATCCGCAGCAAGAAAAGTTTGACCAAATCCACCCGCGCTCAATTCCTGAATAACTTGATAGCGACCTCCCAACGGATGATTGGACGAATTAGACTGAAATCGCTGTAAAACACTCACGAATTGTTCTCACTCCTGGTGCAATGACGATTTTGGATGTGAGTTCGATCAAGGTTTTTCGCTTCGCTTGAGTCATCGGGCAGTCCCCAAATCCTCTACCCAAATCTTTTACATTATCTTTTACCTTAGGGCGACTCCAAGCCGGAAATTCCAATTTCCCACACTGATTACCCAATGTGGGAAATTTAGGAGCAAGTAGCCACTCAAACCAAAGAGAGAACCCTATCGAACTTGTGTCTTCTTACCTTACTTTCAGGAATTAGGGCAGGGGTCAGGCAAAGTTTTTGACTTCGGTTCCTGCTCAATTTTTTCAAACAAAGTTCAGGGTTATGACCCCCCAGGGAGAGAAGTCGGCTCTGAGAGTCGATCTCAATCTGCAAAAAATCAAAAAGGCGGGATTGCTCCCGCCTTTTGATTATTCTGCGTCGTCTTCGAGATCAACCACTTCAGTTTCCTCTGCAGTGGGAGGAACAAGCGCAACGGCTGCGATCGCATCTTCTTCGTCTAATCGCTGCACTCTGACTCCAGTGGCTGCGCGTGACTGCGATGAAATTGCATCCACCGACTGCCGAATAATAATGCCGCGATTGGTGATTAGCATCATTTCATCGCCTTCGTTGACAATGTGCAGCGCAGACAAAGTATCACCCGGTTTGCGGAACTTCGTCACCACAATTCCCATTCCTGCTCGGTTTTGCAGACGGAATTGTTTGACCGGAACTCGCTTACCATAGCCTCCGGTCGTGACGACAAGCGCCCACGGGCCGGACTGCGGCGGCAGTTCTGTGTTCTCGTCCAGGCTTGCCTCATCTTCAACGCCCGCAGGATCTTCGGCTTGCGCTTGGACAACATCTGCCACAATCTGACCTGGCAGGATTGCCATACCGACTAAGCTATCACCTTCTCTGAGAGACATTGCTCTTACACCACGAGTTGCACGACCGAGTGGGCGCAATTGCTCATGGTTGACACGGAAGTGAATCGATCGACCCTGACTTGATCCAATAATGATGCTGTCATCCACTCGCGATAGTCTCACCCATCGCAGTTGGTCGCCTTCTTCGAGCGAGATCGCAATCAAGCCGTTGGTGCGAATGTTGCTAAAGGCTGAAAGGGCTGTTTTCTTGATGTAGCCTTTGTTGGTCAGCATCACCAGGTACTCATCATCGGAGAACTCACTCACAGAGATAACCGAAGTGATTTTTTCTCCGTGCGGCACAGTGAGCAACTGAACGATCGGCGTTCCTCGCGAGGTTCTTGACCCGACTGGAATTTGATAGGCTTTCAGCGCGTAGACGACTCCACGATCGCTAAAGAACAATACGCTGTCATGGTCGCAGCAGCTAATGAAGTGTTCAACGGCATCGTCTTCCTTCATTCGCGCTCCAGACTTACCGCGAGTGGCGCGATTCTGGGCTTCAAACGTGCTGATCGGCATGCGCTTGATGTAGCCTTGTTCGGTGACAAGCACGATCGATTTCTCATTTGCAATCAGATCGATATCACCGAGGTCGTCTTCAGATTGTTCGATGATAGTTCGACGCGGTGTGGCATGACTCGCTCTAAGCTGCGTGACTTCTCGAGTGATGATGTCTAAGATGCGATCGCGTCTTGCCAAGATATCTAACAAGTCTTGAATTTGAGCTTGCAAATCTTGGTGTTCTTGCTCGATCTTTTCGGCTTCGAGTGCTGTTAACCGTCGAAGCTGCATTTGCAGAATTGCATCAGCTTGCTGTTCTGAAAGCGAATAGGTTTCAATCAGTTGTTGTTTCGCCGTTGCGGTATCAGCCGCATGACGAATCAGGGCAATAATGCGATCGAGGTTCGCCAATGCAATTAACAATCCTTGCAGGAGATGATCGCGTTCTTGAGCTTTGCGGAGTTGGTATCGGGTACGGCGCGTGATTGCTTCGACCCGGAAGTCCAAGAACACGGTCAAGAACTGCTTCAGAGTCAACAACTGTGGTTCGCCATTTACAAGCGCCAGCATATTTGCGCCAAAGTTCGCTTGAATTGGAGTTTGCTTGTAGAGATTATTCAGCACTACACGTGGGTAAGCATCACGTCGCAGTTCGATGACGACTCGCATCCCATCTCGATCGCTCTCGTCGCGTACATCGGAAATGCCTTCGATCTTGCGATCGTTCACTAAATCTGCAATGCGTTCGATCAATGCCGCTTTATTCGTTTGATACGGCAGAGCGGTGATGATGATTGCTTCTTTATCCGGTCGTCCACGATGTTCGATCGTTTCGATCGAAGCTACGCCTCGCATCGTGATCGAGCCGCGGCCAGTTGTGTACGCTTCTCGAATTCCAGTCCGTCCCAAAATTTGGGCACCGGTTGGAAAGTCAGGGCCCGGAATGTACTGCATCAAATCCAGATCGGTTAAATCTGGATTCTGAATCAATGCCACCAGTCCGTCGATGAGTTCTCCTAAGTTGTGCGGCGGAATGTTGGTTGCCATTCCGACTGCAATTCCTGCTGAACCGTTTAAGAGCAGTTGCGGCACTCTTGACGGCAGAACGGTTGGTTCCTGAACTGAGCCATCAAAGTTATCGACAAAATCTACGGTTTCCGATTCGATGTCTTGGAGCAGTGAAAATGCCGTGAGTGAAGTTAAGCGACATTCGGTATATCGCATTGCTGCAGGGGGATCGTTGTCGATCGATCCGAAGTTTCCATGCCCATCAATCAAGGGCGATCGCATCGAAAAGTCCTGCGCCATCCGCACTAAGGCATCGTACACGGCGGTATCTCCGTGCGGATGGTATTTCCCCAGCACTTCCCCGACCACACGGGCACACTTTCTAAAGGGTCGATCGTGCGTCAGTCCTAATTCGTGCATGGCATAAAGAATACGACGATGCACAGGTTTCAGCCCGTCTCGCGCATCGGGCAGCGCCCGCCCTACGATGACGCTCATCGCGTATTCCAGGTAAGACCGCTGCATTTCGTTGCGTAAATCGGTTGGAATAATCCGATCTTGGGGCGGTTCCTGGGAGAAGGTCATAGAAGACTCCGAGATACTTTTGTACTACCGAAAAGCGAAAAAATATGAGCGGAAAAAGATGCCTAGAAAGTATAGCTGCTTCGGCTCATATTGGATAAATTTTAGCACAAATTTAGCTTTGGGATCGAGGCTGAAATCCTTATGAAATCTAGGGTTTACTGGGATTATTTAAGAATTGCGGCAAGGGCTTGGTTTACGGTTGGATACTCGTACTCGAAGCCGGTGGTCAGGGTACGTTTTGGCAAAACTTGCTGTCCTTCGAGAACGACGATCGCGCCATCGCCCAATAATGCTTCTAACGCAAATGCCGGAACGGGCAACCAAGACGGACGATTCATCACTTGTCCGAGCGCGTCGGTGAGTTCTGCCATTTTCACCGGATTCGGAGCCGTTGCGTTATAGGTGCCTTCTAGATTGGAATCGGTCAGGGCTTTGAGAATCAGATTGACTAAATCCTCACGATGAATCCAGGAGAACCACTGTTTGCCTGAACCGATCGGCCCTCCCGCAAACATCCGAAACGGGGTCAACATTTTACCCAGTGCGCCACCGTTTTCGAGAACAATTCCGATTCGGAAGATTACCAATCGGGTGCCGCTTTCTTTGACTTTACTGGCTTCTGCTTCCCAAGCCTGACACACTTCGGCTAAGAAATCTTGTCCTGCGGCACTGGTTTCATCGAATGCCGCCGTTTCACTGGTGCCATAAAAGCCGATCGCTGACGCATTCACCAGCACAGACGGTTTTGAATTGGCTTGAGCAATGCCATTCACCACATTTTGAGTCGTCAAAGTCCGGCTTTCTAACAGAGATTTTTTGATTTCAGGAGTCCAGCGATTTTCAGCGATCGGTTCTCCGGCTAAATTCACAACCGCATCGCAGCCTGAGATTTTTGCTTGCCAGTCTCCCGCTTGTTGCGGATGGTATGCAACGATTTCTAAGTTTGAGGAGCGCGGAAGTTTTCGTTCTGCACTGGCACGGGCGCGGCTGAATGCAACCACTGAATTCCCTTCTGCTAACAATCGTTCCACTAACCGTGATCCGACAAATCCTGTTGCCCCAGTCACCGCGACTTTCATAATCTTCAAGACGAAACGCCATCTGCAAGTATAGATCGCGCTTAATTCGGATCGAGTTCGCCGATCGACTTAAACTGATTCTGCTCGTCGAGTTGCACGACGATCGCTTCACCCTGATCGGGAACAACACCTGTGATCGCCGTAATGTTGACTTGATGCGTCACCATGCTTACGACTTGCTTTGCAGCTTTGTTTTTGCTCATGAATTGGCGGAGTTGTTCAGTTTGTCGCGGTGCGGTAGATCTGTCGCGAAAAAAAGAATCTAGCGCGGGAAACGGCTCAACTTTTCCTAAATTCATCAATTGAGCCGTTTCCAAGCAGCGACACCACTGACTCGATAGCACTCGCGACACGGGAACTTGTCGCTGTCTGAACACTTGACCGATTTGTTTGGCTTGATTTCTACCTTCTTGGGACAAATTGCGCTGAGTCGAACAATCGTCTAAGCGAAAGTTGCCTGGGTCGCCTGTTCCGGGAGCCAGCGCGTGACGCATCAGAATCACCGTGAAGGTTTCTACTTGCCGCAATTGTCCCCAAATTGATCGATCGACCGGAGCAGGTCGAGCATTCACAGTTTCATCGGAAGCTTGAGATAGTGAACGATCGTACCCGCATTCAATCAATAACAATGGCAACAGCCAAACAAACCACTTCATCATTAAGACAGCAAGTAGGTGTAGCCGCTTAAACTGCGCTCATAGTTCTGAAGCAGCAATTGTGACTCTTGTAAGGTAATGCGATCGTCTTCCAGCGCGTGTTCAGTTTGCAGTCGAACGCTTTCGATCATGTCTTCCACATCGTATTGCACATAGCCCAGCACTTCCTTGATCGTGTCACCCCGAACCACGTGCTGAATCTGATAGCCTTTAGGTGTGAGTTGAATGTGAACCGTATTGGTGTCCCCAAACAAGTTATGCAGGTTGCCCATGATTTCCTGGTATGCACCACTAAGGAACATTCCCAGATAGTAAGGCTCACCCGGCTTGAGTGAATGAAGTTCTAACACCGATTTCACATCGCGTAGATCAATGAATTGATCAATCTTGCCATCACTATCACAGGTCAAATCTGCCAGAGTTGCTCGCTTTGTCGGTTCTTCGTTGAGTCTGTGAATGGGCATGATCGGGAAGAGTTGATCGATCGCCCAACTGTCCGGAGCCGACTGAAACACCGAGAGATTCATGTAGTACATCGAAGCCATAATTTTCTCAAGGTCTTCGATGTCATCGGGAATGTACTCAAGTTGACGCGAAAATGTAATGATTTTATGGCAGCAAGACCAATACAATCGCTCTGCTCTGGCTCGTTCGGTCAAGCTGAGATAACCAAATCCAAATAGATTCACCGCCTCTTCTTTGAACTGAGCTGCATCGTGATACATCTCTAGAAAGTTTTCACTGTTGATCGAGGTGTAAGTTTCATAGAGATTTTGGATGATTAGATGTTCATCTTCTTGGGGAGGTTCGGGCGTTTCAACCGCGACATCACTTGTACCCAGAATGTCAAACACCAGCACCGATTGATGCGATGCGATCGCTCGTCCACTTTCGCTAATTAAGGTTGGAACCGGAAGATTGGCAAGCGCACAAGCATCTCTCACGGCTGCAACCACATCATTCGCATAGTTCTGAGTGCTGTAGTTTTTCGAGGCGTGAAAGTTCGTTTGCGATCCGTCATAGTCCACACCCAAACCGCCACCGACATCGAGATACTGCATATTCGCACCCAGTCTGCATAGTTCGATATAGATGCGACTGGCTTCGCGCATGGCTTCTTTCAGCACACTGATTGCTGAAATCTGAGAACCAATGTGGAAATGCAGCAATTGCAGACAGTCCAACATATCGGCTGCTTTCAGTTGGTTCACGGTATCAATGATTTCGGGAACTGTTAAGCCGAATTTTGCTCGATCGCCTGCCGAAGTTCCCCAGCGTCCGATGCCTTTCGCGCTCAGTTTTGCTCGAACCCCTAAAATCGGTTGAATGCCGAGTTTTTTACTGGCTTCGATCGCCAGTCCAACTTCTTCGATCTGCTCTAGAACAATGATCGGCGTTTGTCCCAATCGTCTCGCTAACATCGCCGTTTCAATGTACTCCCGATCTTTGTAGCCGTTGCAGATCAGCAAGGCTCCAGGAGTTTTCAGGGACGCGAGAGCGATCATCAATTCCGGTTTTGATCCCGCTTCCAGCCCGAACTGATGCGGTTGACCAAAGCGCACCAAATCTTCGACCAAATGCCGTTGTTGGTTGCACTTAACCGGAAAGACCCCTTTGTAAACTCCGGGATAGCTGTAACGAGCGATCGCTTTTGCAAATGCGGAATTAATCCGCTCGACGCGATCCTCTAAAATATCCGAGAACCGAATCAGCAGCGGCAAACCAAGATTTCGTTGCTTTAGTGCATTCACCAAGTCAAACAAATCCAGCGATCCGCCGCGATTGCCTCTCGGTGAGACGGTGACGTGCCCCGCCGCATTAATTGAAAAGTACGGATCGCCCCAGCCCTGAATTCGATAAAGTTCTTCGCTATCTTCGATCATCCACTTTTTCGGCGCAGCCAGCAGAGTGGGGGATTTCCCGTTTTGCTTGCCGTTCGACTTACCATTCTTAGTTTTCAAATCCTCCTCTTGCAAGCCCGGATCTGGTGGTTGTTTTTCGGGCTTGACAGTAGCGGAGCGTTCTCCCATCGTGGTTTTTCCTCATTGCAACGAATCTTCAAGCATCCAGTCTATCGCGTCCATCTGAAAACAGAAGTCTTTCATATCACCGGATTAACCGTTCTAAGATAATCTAGGTTCTGTAAATTTCACTTCATTTTTGGGAGTCCAGCTTGGAACGCACATTTTTAGCCATCAAGCCCGATGGCGTACAGCGCAAACTGATCGGTGAAATCATTCGCCGCTTTGAAACGAAGGGCTTTACCCTTGTCGGTTTGAAATTTATGAATGTCAGTCGCGAACTGGCAGAAAGCCATTACGGCGTTCACCGGGAACGTCCGTTTTTCGGCAGTCTGGTTGAATTCATCACTTCTGGCCCAGTCGTCGCAATGGTCTGGGAAGGCGATGGTGTGATTGCAGCAGCGCGGAAAGTGATCGGCGCAACCAATCCCCTCACTGCTGAACCCGGAACAATCCGGGGTGATTTTGGTGCCAATATCGGACGCAATCTGATTCACGGGTCGGATGCGCCGGAAACTGCTCAGAGCGAGATTGCGCTTTGGTTTAAGGACGAAGAATTAGTGAATTGGCAGCCCACCGTGCTGTCTTGGATTTACGAATAATCGCAATCCTGAATTGGCGACAAATTGTCGATCGTGACCCGGCGGCGTGCCGTCGGGTTTTGAGCAATTAAACCGGATCTTTTTCCGAAATGGGTTCAATTTCGGGCATTGCTTCGCTTTGGGATTCGGCGATCGCTTCAATCTCCGCGATATCATTTCGCTTAGAAAATCCCCATGCAAACACGATCGCAACCAGCGTAATCATCAACCATTCTGGCGGCACAAGCTGATCGTTCAGCACCCGCAACAGCAATCGAATTCCCACAAATGAAACAGTAACGTAACCTGCATCTTCGAGGTGCGTGAATTCTTCTAGCCAATTGATAAATAAACCTGCCATAAACCGCAGCACTACGATCCCGATCGTGCCACCGAGCAAGATCAGCCAGGTTTCTTGAGAAACCGCGATCGCGGTCGTCACACTATCCAGCGAAAATGCCAAATCCGTAAAAGCAATTAACGGGATCGCTTGCCAGAGCGAAGAAAATCGGGGGCTGTGATGCGCTCCTTCTTCTTTCTCGGCAGAGGTGAAATACTGAAATGCTAGCCACAGCAGATAGAGCGCTCCCGCTAACTCAAATTGCCAGTACCCAATGACCCAAGATGCTGCCAAAATCAGCGATATCCGCAAGATATAGGCAACCACTAGCCCAATATTCAGGGCGCGACGCTCTAGTTCTAGGTCTTGCAAGCCCTGAGTTATTGCAGCAAGGGCGATCGCGTTATCTGCCGACAACACGCATTCCAAGGCAACTAAAACGATTAGGACTAGGAAGGATTGCGGATTGAGTTGGGCAGGAAGATTCAGATCTATCATTCCAGAATATTAAAGGGACGAGCATCGGTAATCAGACATTCTATTATCCCTTCTTGTGTCTAGATTGGCGACCACCGACCGGAGTATCAGCCTCTATTTTGCTCATATTCTCGATCAATTCGTAGGCTCGGAGACAGAGAATACCCAATTCAGCCGCGGGATTTACAGCTTAGGCTGGAGACGGCAGGAATCTTAACAAAACTTTACAAAGAAGCGGGTTTTCCCCAAACTCTCCACAGCCTCTCCACAGGTGATCGATTCCTTTTCCACACCTTTTCCACATCGAATAGAAAGTTTTCCACAGGGGATCGGGCTAGGATCGTCATTTTCCGGCAGACTGTGGAAAAGTCGAGTGCAATCCTGCTCACTGCTTGAGAATTACTTAATTTGTGAAGCGACATTAAGAAAAAATGGCTGAAATACCGATTCTATCGTTCAGTAATTTTGATCTAGCAACGGATTGTTACGTTTCTTGATGTTGATCTTCTGGCAGCGATCGCGCAGAATGTAGCGACTAACCGAAAGCGTTCAGCCGAGCCGCGATACAAGATTTCCACAGCCCTGGAGATTGGAAAGAGCGACCGGACTGGCGTAGATTTCTGTTGCAGATTTTCGCAGAAATTCGAGGGTTAGCTCACCTACTGACGATTCATTATTTGAGGTTTGATGGATATGGATAGCAATATCAGTCTTTTTGTTGAAATTCCCGAAGCACTACATCAATCATTCCAGTCGTTTCTCGATTCCCGTCCCGATTGGGATCAAGACCGAGTGATGTCTGCGGCGCTGTCTTTGTTCCTGCTGCAAAACCGCCCAGCAAATGAACGTCAAACCGATCGTCAGACAGCGCGGATTTATCTCGATTCCATCTTTAAGCGTCCGGTTGAACAGATTTAACTGTTTCGATTGGAACCTAGAAGCAGTGGATTAGAAGTCCGACGCTCTAGCATTCGGTCGAGCCGATTCAAGCATTATCGATTTCCGAACTGTACGTTCCTCATAACCTTGTTTGCCTCATCATGCCTTATCAGATTTCTGCGACAAAACTTCAGGCGTATAGTCGCTGTCCCTATGCGTACTATTTGCGGTACGAGCGGCGGCTTACGAGCAATGATTTCTTCGGTTCAGCAGCGTTGGGAACGGCACTGCATCAAGCGTTAGCAATGGTTCATCGGGACTGGCACTACCACGATTCTGTCCCCGATTTAGCCTGGGTGCATCGCTGCTGGGAAGAGCATTCAACCGGCTTGACTCCGAGCCAAGTTGAAGATGGTCGATCGATTCTTGAGCGTTATTACGAGAAGTTCATTTTGAATGCTCCGTCGTTACGCCAACCGTTAGCAGTTGAAGGAAGAATTCAGGCGTTTTTGCGCGTCGAAAGCCTCGAATTCTGTATTACGGGAAGATACGATCGGATCGACTATCTCAATGATGGGTTAGAGCTAATCGATTACAAGTCGAGCCGCGATCTGAAGGTTCCAGAGTCTGATGAGATGGATTTGCAGATCGGATTGTATTACCTGGCGTTGGAGCAGACTTATCAACAAAGTTTGAAGTATCTCACCTTGCTGTTTTTGCGAACCGGCGAGAAGGTTCGGTATCGAGCCACTCGCAGACATAAAAAGCAAGTGCAAGCGGTGATTTCAGATTTGGCGGTACGGTTGCGCCATGATGAAACATGGGAGCCAATACCAGGGAAGCAATGCGATCGTTGTGCATATTTCCGGTATTGTTCTGCAGTGAATGTTAACCCGGCTCCGTTGCCTACAACGGTTAGTGCAACTCCTGAATTACAGCTTGCACTGGGATTGTAGAGTTTTGATGTTGGTTCTTGGCTCTGTTTTGAGTGGAGGACTCATCGAACGGACGTTGTTTTCAGCATTGTTCAATATTGTTCAATGCCTTGGGTGGGTGTGCAGTATGAATCGTTTTATTGCTTACGCTAGAAAGTCTTCTAGCGCTCCGTTTCTCGTTTCAATTTATCGGGATTACCAAACTTTCAGTGGTTACGGTGCGGTTTGTTATTCAGTTCACGATCGTCGAACCATTCAAAAACCGCGCCAAGTCACTCAAGAGATTGTCTATTCCCCTACCTGGAAGTCGAGCTAGAGTCGATCGATAGTTCATATTGAGTCGTTTTCGCTGTATTGGGAACAATCACGATCTCATAGATGCCTGATCGAGTGACCTTTCCCGTCCAGGTTGATTGATCAAAGTTTTTCAGCGGCGTTGCATTGTCAGCAATGATCCAAACGCTGACCGAATCTGCTTTTAGATTGAGCCTCAATGTTTGACCTTGTTTGAATTGCGATCGGTAAACTTTTCCGATTCCATTCTTAAGTGTTCCACTTGCACGAGCAGGGAGTGTTTCAAATTTGCTTTTGGTGATTTGGTCGCGGGCGATCGCATACCAGATTTGACCAAAGGTTCTGGGATTGAGAACTTTTCCTTCCTGTTCTGGGAAGTACGAGACAAATTGAGCATCGGTGAGCAGTTCGATTGCTCGTTCGCTGATCTCTTTATTGCTCGATAGCCAAGCATTGTAGTTAACACGTTTGTAGGTTCCAATATCGCTACGAGCTTCTTGGCTTAATGTTTCTAGATGCTCTAGAAGCTTCTCTGGTGTTTGAACTCCCTTTGAGTCATCAACAATTTGCTGAAGCAGATTATCTCGAAGTCCTAATCGTTTCGATCGTTGCTGAACCGTTTCTTTAGCGGTTGCGGTTGGTGATGCTGTAGTATCCAGTGCGATCGGAGGTGATGTCTGTAAATTTGGTAGATAGTTGATCAGTCGATAAGCTGAGATTGCAGCCAGTCCGATCAGCACGAATGTAAAGACGATCGCAGCAAAATCCGGTTGATATGATGCAGATAAAGCTTGCATGACTTTTGCAGCCGAGGAATAACGGCTTTGCGGATTGGGAGAAAGCATTCGATCAAGGACTTGCGCTAATTGAGACTGAACATCAGCGCGATCGCGCCATTTCCAGGATTGTGTTGTTTCGTCGTAGAGTTCTTTCGGTTCGCATCCTGTCAGCAGCACGATCGATAAAACAGCTAACAGATATAAATCTGTATCAAATTCCCGCTCTACAAAGCTCGCTTGCGTGAACTCGGCTAGCATTAATGAGCCATCTAAACGCCGAATAATCGAATTGAGAGAAAGATTTTGGTGTGCAATCTCTCGTCGTTGCAGCGATCGCAGAATTGCTAGAATTTGCTTGGAAAACTGCGTCACTTCCTTTTCTGAGAAGATTCGTTTTTGCTCGAATAACTCACGATAGGAATGACCCTCTGTATAATCACGAACTAAATAAAACCGATCAAAATCCACGATCGTTGTTTGATAGTGCGCCACCTGACGAAGCTTTAAAGCTGGCAGTAACTCAGCATATTGTTCTTGCAAAAACGGTAACGTGCTTGGATCAATTGCAGAGATTTCTTCTAAGACACAAACCCCTTTTGTCGTTTGGTCGATCGCTAGATAGACCCATCCTGCTGCACTTTGATGCAGAATCTTTAAGACGCAGTAGCGGTCGCCCAAAATCGTATCAACAGACAACGGTGTTTGCATCACAAATCATTCAGCCAAGATATAACTCTTGACTAATCATAGTATTTGTGTACTAAACTAGCATGATTCGATCGTAAAGGCGCGACAATCCAAATATGAAAAAAAGATAAACTTTACCTGTTATCAGATAAAAAAATTGAGGCACTCTAGCGATATCAAACTTACGACCTCTGCGGTGGGCAGTCCGCAACGCTGCCTGCTGCAACCGATGGCGTAAGTATGCTTCTTAATCTATAGGTGTTCTCATGCGTCCTAACCCTTTGACTGACTCGCGCCCCAAAATTAGCACGATGCCCCGTCCCCAAACGGAAGCAACAGCCTACCTGAATCTGTACAAACTCGCGATCGAGAAGAAACGTCTTCAAACCGAACTTGACTCGATCGAACAGCGCCGCCATCGCATTCAAAAGCGGTTATCATTTCTCGAAAGCCAGGTTTCTGAGATGCAAAGGGAATCGGCTCCTAAGCTAACTTCTGTCACAAAAATTTCAGCTTCTGACTCTGCTCTGAATACCCTATTTTTAGAGTATTAAACCAGCCTGAATCGTTGGCTAGAAAGCGCGATCATTTCATACGATCGCGCTTTTTCGTTTGCATATTTTGTTTAAACATTTCGATGTTTGAATTCGATCACGTTACAACTGATGCGGCTGCATGGAGCATTCTCAAAGCAGAATTTAATCCAGCGAGGCTTCACGCTCAAGAAACAGTTTTTACGATCGGTAATGGCTATCTCGGTACACGCTCAACGCTGAAAAGATTGTTTCAGTCTATACCTCGCGTAATACAGAATTTCCGCTATCGGTAGCACTCCGAAGATTAGTCAAAACTCTAAGTTATAAACCCTATTTGCAGCACATATTAGATCGCATGGCAAAACAGCGCCATTGAGATCGAAGGTGATCCCGTTGCTCAAGTTAGAGTCCGCACTGATTTGTCGCAGAATCAAGCAGTTTGTGAGACGATCGAACCTTCAATCAACTCGAATTTGCACCGCTATGAAATCTCAATGGGATTGTTTGCTGGAGAATTTAGGCACATGGGAAGGCTCGTTTACACGGCTTTCACCCGCTGGGGAAGTTTTAGAAGATACCCCTTCGATCGTGTCTTTCACCGGACTCAATCACAATCAAACCATGCGTCAGATTGTTCGTCTCGCTCCAGCAAATCAGCCCATCAGCGAGAAAGTTCTAGAGTACAGTTCACTCGGTCGCAATATTCTGCTGTTCGACAACGGCGCATTTTCTCAAGGTACGATTCAGTTTGCGCCGTTCTCGGAGTTTGGTGCGGAGTTGGGATTAATTCATGACGATCGCCGCCTCCGCCTCGTTCAACTATTCGACAAACAAGGTAAGCTCACCGGACTCACCTTAATTCGAGAAAAATTATCCGGTTCAGAAACACTAGAACGTCCACCCCTTCAAGTTGAAGATTTGATCGGGGAATGGAAGGGAGAAGCGACGACCATTTATCCAGATTGGCGATCGCCCGATTCGTACACCACTGCTTTGAAAATTTGGCGCGAAGGTGAACGTCTACATCAAGAACTGAACTTCGGACGCACAATCGTCACCAGTGCTCAAATTGAAGGATCGCGATTGAGATTCGATCGAGGTGTTCAAATTTTGCTGCTTCCGAATGGAGCTTCATCCAACTGTCCGTTAGAAATTCAACCTCGTCAGCCTTTCGTGCTTGAAGTCGGCTGGCTTCTACAGCCAAATCTGAGGCAGCGCTTAATCCGCAGCTATAGCGATAAAGGTGAATGGGTTAGCCTTACATTAGTGACAGAGCATAAAATTGACTCATAATCCAACAATCCAACCACTTTATGGCACTTACAGTTAAGGATTTAGAAATACTCCAAACGCAGTGTCCAGACTATCGAATGGAGCTAGTGAATGGAGAGATTATTGTCATGAGTCCATCGGGGTATGAATCAGATGAAGTCACAGCAGAAATGATTCGACAGTTAGGAAACTGGGTTAGACCCAGAAAAATGGGTAGAGTGACTGCTTCTAGCGCTGGTTTCGTCTTACCGAACTCTGATACTCGTGCGCCTGATGTTTCCTTTGTGCAAGCAGAACGATTACGCCGCAGTCCCCGAAGCTTTGCCGAACTTGCTCCCGATTTGGTGGTTGAAGTTAAATCACCCAGCGACAGCATTACCAAACTCAGAACCAAAATTGATGAATTTCTTGAGCTGGGAACCAGAGTCGGTATTCTAATCAATCCAGAGCAAGAGTGGGTCGAAATTCGTCGTAGTGGAGAAGATCCGATCGTTCTTCACAACGGCGACACAATCACAGTCCCCGATCTTCTTCCGGGTTGGGAAGCCAAAGTCGAAGATCTCTGGTCGCCGCAGTTCGATTAAACGCTCGACTCATCAACGAAGCCGCTTAGCAGCACTATCCTGTCCAGCTTGATGCAGAATTAATTGCGTTACCTGGCCTTGTTGATCTTTGATGAACGTAATCTGAGCATCGACTTCTTTGGTAAAAAAGCGGGTTTCTGACTCAGGGAAAAGTTCTATCATAGGCTGACCCGTCGCCTGGGCGAAGAGGCGATCGCCTTCTTTAGTAATCGTCAGAATAAAGTTCGGAGAAAGTTCATAGCGTCCTACATAAGGTTCATACAGCTTAGGATTGACAACGATCGCTTTTCGCTCTTTTGGTGGCTCATGCTTCATTAGCGGAAACTGCTTCTCCAGAAGATGCAGTCCGATATCATCAATACTGTTACTGGAATTTGACAAAACTACAACTCCCAATCGCTTCTTTTTATCCAAGCCAATAAAGCTGCGATAGCCCCCTGTTCCACCGTTATGCCAAACAATCTCTCTACCGTACTTTCGGAAAATATGCCAACCCAAGCCGATGTCTAAATCAGGTGTTCCAGTTGGACGCTGAGCGACCTGCGTCCGCTGCATCGCAGGCACGAGATTAGACTCGATTAAGTCCAGATTTGCTGCCAGGAAATCTAAGAGATCCTGAGTTGTAGAGCGTAATGCTCCTGCCCCTGCCAAGGTTGGAAAATCCCAGCTTTTAGTAGGCTGACCTGTTGAAGTATGGCCTGTTGCAAGGCGCGATCGCAGCTCTGAAGATAACTGAATCTGAGTGCTTTCCATCTTTAGCGGCTGAGCAATTCGCGTTGTCACAAGCGTTTCGTAATTCATTCCAGACTTCAAACTGAGGATCTGTCCGAGCAAGCCAAATCCTAGATTCGAGTATTCGTACTTCGTTCCGATATCTCTGGTTAATTGATGCCTGGATAAGAATTCATGCAGTTGCTCGACAGTGTAATCTGCGTAAGGATTTTCGGGGTCTTGTGGATTGAAATTATCCGGCAGTCTAGGCAATCCAGAGGTGTGTGTAGCGAGATCGATTAGCGTAATTTCCTTTCCGTTCCGGTGAGGAACGCGAACAGATTTGGGCAGAAACCTTGAGATCGGATCGCTCAGCCTGAGTTCTCCCCGCTCTACGCAGTCTGCTAACAAGAGCGCCGTAAACACCTTGCTAATCGAGCCAATTTCAAAAACTGTATTCCCATCAGGCTTGCGAGAATCTGATTGCGCCAATCGTCCATGACTAACAATTTTGCGTCCTTCAGGTGTAATCAGTCCGACGACGATGCCCAGACTTTGTTTTTCCTGGTCAATGCGGCGTTGCAGAATGAGTTGCACTGCGTCAACGGATAAATCAGATTGAGGTAGTTTTGCTTGAGCGAGTGATCTCAGTTGCATTAGTCCAACCCCCGCACCTGCTAGAGCTAAAGCGATCCAAGGAACAGAAGATTTGATCATCGATCGTCTACCAATTCGATTCACATGACCACGACCACATGAGAGAAGATTTTGGCGTGTTAGCTCAAGCGATCGTGCATCATCTGATCATATGATCGAGCAATCTCGCTCCAATGCCTGCCGCAACAAATCTCGATAATCGCGATTGTTGATGACATAAGCGCCAAACCGCTCTAAGTGCGGATTCATCATCTGCGCATCAAATAGAACGAAATTGCGCGATCGTAAATGTTCCACCAGCTTCACCATCGCCACTTTCGAGCCGTCCGGGATTCGAAAGAACATCGATTCCCCAATAAACGCTCCCCGTAGCGACAATCCCAAAATGCCACCCGCAAGCTGATCGCCTTGCCAAGTTTCAAAACTATGCGCCCAGCCTGCTTGATGCAACGTCCAGTAAATTTCCTTGAGGTCATCTGAGATCCAGGTTGATTCACGATCGGCACAACCCTCGACTACCGCCTCAAACGCTCGATTAATTGCCACAGTAAATCGGTCTTGATTCAACATCCGTCGCAGCGATTTAGGATATCGGAACCGTTCATCCAGTGGAATCAACGTGCGCTCACGACTGGTATACCAGGCTAAATCTTTACCTGACTCATTCGACATCAAGAAATAACCTTGAGCGTAACCTTCAAGAATCGAAGGCACATCAATTCGCATAACCTAGCTCCGAAAGGCGTTGTAACAGGGATACTGAAACGATATAGTTTGAATAGCCTTGTTTGGGGGAAAGTAGCATGATTGAACCCATCCCACCGATTACGTTACCGCCCGCGAAGCATCCGGAGCAAGAAGCGGTTTGGCTTGAACAAAAATTGCTGCGGTGGCTCGATGAGGAATTTCTCCCAGAACCCGCCAACCGAAGAATCGCAGAACGGGCTGCCCAAATCTACAAGCGCCACCGCATGGAAGACGAAAACGATTTGGGGTCGCTAGTAATTGCGATTATCGCAGAGATGCAATCGTTCGACTTTTCTGACAGTTTTTATGGAGAATTTGCGATCGCCAATGCTGTGAGCGATTTACTCATGGACAGCTTAGGGGTCGATCGCTGTTGTGGGCAGTGAAATTCTGGAGAAGTGAAATTTTGGATTTCAGATGCACTGATCCAAAATCCAAAATTTTCTTACCAGCTTGATTTCACTACGCCAGGCAGTAATCCGGCGTGTGCCATTTCCCGAATACAGTGCCGTGACAGCCCGAAATCGCGATAGAAACCTCTCGGACGACCGGTTGCCCAGCAGCGATTTCTCACCCGGACTCTTGCGCTATTGCGTGGGAGCTGTTGAATTTTGCGATGAATTTCTAGCTTTTCGGTTTGAGTCGTGGCAGCCGCAAACTGTTCCTTCAGAGCCGCACGCTTTTCTGCGTACTTCTCGACGGTGCGTTCGCGCTTTCTCTCACGCTCAATCATGCTTTTCTTAGCCATGAATGATGTTTGACCTTCTGATAAAAGACACTATTTTTGATTCTACTCAAAAATTGCAGCTTTCTACGAGGTTGTGCGAGATTCCTTCAGGCTTTTCTTTGCTGGCAGAGCGGCGAGAGGGGCGGACGGGCAAAGATCAGCGAGAGCACAACGATCGCACTGCGGATTCCGAGCGTTACATACAGCCCGACCGTGATATACCAACCGAATCGACCAGTTTTCCCAGTCCGGTTGCGGTAAGAGCTTCATCAAATCCCGCTCAACCTTCACAGGCTCGGTGTTCTTGGTTAAACCTAATCGATACGATAATCGCTTGACGTGCGTATCGACTGTAACTCCCAAGTTCACGCCAAACGCATGAGCCGAAACGACATTTGCAGTTTTACGGGCAACGCCGGGGAGACTGGTGAGGTCTTCCATCGATCGCGGCACTTCCCCGCCATACTTTTCCATGATGATGCGACAAGCCGCCTGAATATTTTTGGCTTTGTTGCGGTAGAAGCCGGTCGATCGAACTAATTCTTCAAGCTCAGAAAGATCAGCGCCTGCCAAAGCCGCCGCATCGGGAAAGCGGCGAAACAAGGCAGGCGTGACGGTATTAACTCGTTCATCGGTGCATTGAGCCGCCAGGATCGTTGCCACCATCAATTGAACTGGAGTGTCATAATCCAACGTGCAAGGAGCTTCTGGATAAAGCTTTTTCAGTCGCACCAAGATCTCTAATGCACGTTGTTTGGTTGCAGAAAGTCGTCTAGTTGTCGTCACTGTGGAATGAGATTCACCGTGTCACGGATGATCAGAAAAACGCCTAATCCCAGTAATAGCATTAATCCGGTCTGCATCACGCCGTCCTGAATGCCAGATGGAACAGGTTTACCGCGAAGACCTTCTACCAACAGGAATGCAAGTTGTCCGCCATCAAGTGCGGGAAGCGGCAGGATGTTGATAATCGCTAAGTTGATGCTGATTAATGCTGTGAAGTTGAACAAGCTAGCAAAGTCAGTTTTAGCGATTCTTGCGCCTGTTGCCACGATCGCAACTGGGCCAGCCACTTGATTTGCAGTATTACCAAAATTGCTAATCAGTTGTCCAAAGCCTTGCACCGTTAACACTACAATTCGCTGAAACTCGTTTGCCGCCATTGTGAAAACTGCGATCGGGTTACTGGCGCGTTTGTAGTAAACGATTTTTCCATTGGGTTGAGTCTTAAAGTGCGGCTGCAATTTGACTCCGATCTTGCCTTTGCCGTTGTCGTCTTGCGGCGTGACATTGACCGTTACAGGCTGCCCTTTGCGCTCGATCGACAACTGCAACGGTTTTCCGGGACTTGTCTCGATCGTTTGTCTGAGCGTATTCATCGCAGCATCAGATGCACCGAGCGATTTGCCGTTAATCCCAACGACAACATCTCCGTTTTGGATGCCTGATTGAGCAGCGACACCTTCCGCGATCGCTTCTGGCACAATCACACCGGGATTGTACTCAATTGCGGGCAGTCCGACGAATGCCATTTGTCCGACCAAGATAAAGTAAGCAAAGATCAGATTCGCGATTACGCCAGCGCTGATGACGATCGCGCGATCGAGTACCGGACGATTTTTTAACAAATTCGGGTCATCTGGCGGAATCGTACTTTCTGGGTCATCGTCAGGGAATCCAACAAAACCCCCAAGCGGCAGGGCGCGAAGGGCGTATTCGGTTTGTTCACCCTGATATCTCAGCAAGATCGGGCCAAAGCCGATCGAAAAGCGATTTGCATAAATTCCCTGAAGCCTTGCCGCCAGGAAATGACCGAGTTCATGTACAAAGATCAGAACTGCCAGAAGAAGAATAACCGCCAGAACAGACATAAGCAGTAAAAGTTAAGGCTCGATGAGGAACGTTTTTCTTATTCTAGAGGTTTCGTCTTGCCGTTACGAATCTTCACGGCACAAATCGGTAGAAAGGAGTAGTTCACGATCGCTACTGTGTCCGGGTGAATCGAGCTTCTGAACTACAATACAGCCAACTCGTACAAGGAAAAGTCTCATGAGTCAGCTAAATACTCAGGTGCAGATGGAAACCTGGATTTTGATGTCTTGGGAAGAGTTTATCCAGCTCACAAGCGACCCGGCTTATGGAAAGACAAAGGCCTACTATCACAACGGACGCATGAGGCTAGAGGAGATAGCAGCATTAGGTAATCCACACTCACGAGCTCATGGAATTGTGATGGGAGCAGTGTTTCTATTCGCAACGCTGAAAGGACTAGATCTCGACATTCACGATAATTGCACTTATCGCAAGGCTGGCTATGCTGAAGTGCAGCCCGATGCTTCTTACTATGTAGGCGCGAATGCAGAAGTTGTACCCTGGGAAGCGACGATTATTGATTTGAATCAATATCCTGCACCTGACTTAGTGATTGAAGTGGCGTATTCTTCTTTGACCGACGATCGCGGTGAAAAACGCTTGCTCTACGAATCGTTAGGCGTGAAGGAATACTGGATTATTGATGTGCAGAATGCGAGTATTTGGGCGTTTGCGGTTGCCGATCGTGGAAGTCGGCGGATTGATCAGTCGATCGTTCTACCCGGTTTAGAAATTGCGGTCTTGGAAGAAGCCTTTCGCCGCAGTCGGGAGATGAATCACGGCAAGGTAAGTGCTTGGCTGATGAATCAGTTTCAGTCTGAGATGAGTTGAGTTTGGAGTGCGATCGTTCTCTTCGCTTTGGAGTTATTGGAGGAGCGATCGTGTTGTTGCATGATCTGAAAATACCAGCCTTGAAGACAACAAAAAATCCCAATTCCAACTCGAAACGTAATCCTTCCCCCTCTCGATCGCATTATTCCGCCTCAACGCACGATCGTTCCTGCAAAAAGGGAGAACGTTTTAGTTCAATTGATGAAAGTTCTTGCTCTCAACGTGAAAGTTCTCGCTTAAAGCATGGAAATTCGTACAAAAAGTGTGAACGTTCCTATTGCAGACTGGAACGTTCACACTTTCTAGAGAATAGTTGTATGTCGAAACACGATCGCTGGACAAAACGATCGCACAATCTCCATTTTTTACAGCACTTCACGACCTAAATAAGGCTGCAATGCCTCCGGAACTTTCACTGTTCCATCCACTTGCTGATAGTTTTCTAAAATTGCTGCCATCGTTCGTCCGATTGCCAATCCCGATCCATTCAGCGTATGCACAAATTGTGTTCCTTTCTGCCCCGCTCCCTTAAATCGAATATTGCCCCGACGCGCCTGGAAATCCATGAAGTTCGAGCAGCTTGAGATTTCGCGGTATGTTCCCGCTGATGGGAGCCAGACTTCAAGGTCATAACATTTCGCTGCACCGAATCCTAAGTCTCCGGTACAAAGCTCGATCGTGCGATACGGCAGTTTCAACGCCTCTAGAATCGCTTCCGCATTTCGCACTAAGCTTTGATGTTCCTGCTCGGAAGTTTCAGGATGCACTAGCTTTACTAACTCAACTTTATTGAACTGATGCAGTCGAATTAAGCCGCGTGTATCTCTGCCATAGCTGCCTGCCTCACGACGAAAACAAGGCGTATAAGCACAGTGATGAATTGGTAATTGTTCGGCAGGCATGATCTCATCCCGGTATAGATTTGTCACCGGAACTTCGGCAGTCGGAGCTAACCACAAATCATCGTCAGAACATTTGAAGCTTTCTTCGGCAAATTTGGGTAACTGTCCGGTTGCAGTCATCGATCGAGAATTAATCAACACCGGAGGTAGCACTTCCACATAACCCGCAGCAATGTGCTGATCCAACATAAGTTGAATCAATGCCCGCTCTAGTGCTGCCCCTGCACCCATCAAAATCACAAATCGGCTCTGAGCGATTTTGGTTGCCCGTTCTGTGTTGAAGATTCCAAGCTTTTCAGCAATCTCGTAATGCGGTAGGACTTCGATCGCGGGCTTAAGCTCATCGCCCCATCGCTTCACTTCCACGTTCTCGGTTTCGTCTTTGCCGATCGGTGTCGTCTCACTCGGCAAATTCGGAAACGTCAACAATAGCGTTTCAATCTGATCGCGAATTTCTTTTTCTTGCGGCTCTAACTCGCTCAATTTTGCCTTCAGTGCATTTCCTTCTTCGCGCAGAGGCTGAACTTCTGGATTTTTCGGATCAGCTTTCATCATCTGACCAACTAGCTTTCCGATCTCATTACTTCGGGCTTGGAGTTGCGATCGCTCAACCTCTAACTCGCGACGCTGCTGATCGAGCGAAACGATCGCAGAAATGTCATAGCTACCCCCGCGCTGATTCAGCTTGGTTTGCACAAGGTCAGGATTTTCACGAATTAGCTTCAGGTCAAGCACAATACAACTTCCAAAACGATAATTTTCCGGGCAAAAACGCCCAACAATCAGGATACATCGACATTGTAGAGATGAATCGGAGAAGCCGGAGTGCGATCGTAGCCTTATGCACTAAGTCAGTCTTAACAAAGCGAAACTAATATCTCGAAAAATATCTCAATCATTTGTTACAACCTTGAGTTTTGCTTCTATGTCTGAAAAGTTCTACAAATCAATCAGTAAGGCAGGTTTGGAAATCTTAAGAAATTATTAACTTAAAGAAAGTACACACTTTGCGTCTAAATCTTCTCAGCAAATTGGGCAAATCTTATCCTTGATCCCGTGAAATCCCTGATCTAGCAATACTTTCGTTAAATATTTCGTTGGAGGTGATACAAATCAATAACTTGTAACAAAATCAGACGCTACAGCATTGTATAAAAGGAAATCGAAGGGGAAAACAACAAAACAAACCCGCTTAAAACACCATCTGAAATAGGGTTCGCACTTTCTCATAGAAATGTGACAGTCTCTCAGATTTCTAACAAAACTCAACATATCGAGTTTTTGAGGAGTGTTCTTAATTCAGAGCGTGGGGTTGTATTCCCCCAAGTCCATCAACCCTCCAAATGGCTTCAGAAACACCTTCCAGTTCTGAACCAAATCGAACTCATACCCAGTTTTTAGGAGAATTCCAATGTTAGATGCATTCGCAAAGGTGGTCTCTCAGGCTGACGCTAAAGGCGAATTCCTGAGCGCTGGTCAACTCGATGCCCTGACCGCAATGGTTCGTGACGGCAACAAGCGCTTGGACGTTGTTAACCGCGTCACCAGCAATGCTTCCACCATCGTTGCTAACGCAGCTCGCGCATTGTTTGAGGAGCAACCCCAACTCATCGCACCTGGCGGTAACGCTTACACCAACCGTCGCATGGCTGCTTGTCTGCGCGACATGGAAATTATCTTGCGCTATGTAACCTATGCAGCCATCGCTGGTGATGCTAGTGTTCTCGACGATCGCTGCTTGAACGGTCTGCGTGAGACCTACCAAGCATTGGGCGTTCCTGGTGGCTCCGTTGCTGCTGGTGTTGGCAAGATGAAAGACGCTGCGATCGCAATTGCGAATGACCCCAACGGTATCACCAAGGGTGACTGCAGCTCGCTGATGTCTGAATTGGCTAGCTACTTCGATCGCGCTGCTGCTGCAGTTGCGTAAATTTCTAGCGCAATCTCCTTTGCTATTTGCCGATTGAGATCGGAACAGTAGCAAAAATTCAAACTTTACTTTTTTCTTAACGATAAACCCAAAGGGAGAGACTGACAATGAAGACCCCGATTACTGAAGCGATCGCTGCTGCAGATACCCAAGGACGTTTCTTAAGCAACGCTGAAATGCACCAAGTGTATGGACGTTTCGAGCGCGCTGCTGCTGCTATGGAAGCTGCACGTTCCTTGACCAACAATGCTCAAAAACTGACCGACGGTGCTGCAAATGCGGTTTACCAGAAGTTTCCTTACACCACCCAAATGCAAGGAAACAACTTCGCAGCAGATGCTCGTGGTAAAGCAAAATGCTCGCGTGACATCGGCTACTACCTCCGCATGGTGACCTACTGCTTGGTCGCTGGTGGAACAGGCCCGATGGATGAGTACCTGGTTGCTGGCTTGGCTGAAATCAACAGCACCTTCGATCTGTCTCCGAGCTGGTACGTTGAAGCTTTGAAGCACATCAAAGCGAACCATGGTTTGACGGGTCAAGCTTCAGTTGAAGCGAACGCTTACATCGACTACGCGATCAACGCTCTGAGCTAACATCGCCTTGCCCGGAAAGGTATGCGGTTCGCTGGCAGATGCTGGCTATTGTTTACCCTTCCGGGCATTGTTTTATCAAAATTCGGGTTAGCGATCGGCGATCGGGATTGCTCATAAGCCTGATGGCTGAACGCTGACGCAGTTTGAGTCTGTAGAATTACGTTCGCCGTTGACTTTGGAGAACTCGATACAATGGCTATTACAGCAGCAGCGGGGCGGCTTGGAACCGCGCCTTTTCAGGAAACTCCCAAGGTGGAACTTCGCCACCCTTGGACAGAAGGTGATGTAGAAGCAGTGGTTCGTGCGACTTATCGTCAGGTGTTGGGCAACGATTACCTGATGAAGTCTGAACGATTGACAGGTGCAGAGTCGCTGTTACGCAACGGCAAGATCACGGTCAGAGAGTTTGTCCGCGCCGTCGCAAAATCAGAACTATATAAAGAGAAGTTTTTGTATAACAACTTCCAAACGAGAACGATCGAACTGAATCACAAGCATTTGCTCGGTCGTGCTCCGTTTGATGAAGCAGCAGTCATTGAACACTTGGATATTTATCAAAACCAGGGGTTTGATGCTGAGATCGATTCTTACATTGACTCGGAAGAATACGAAGCAAACTTTGGCGACAATGTTGTGCCGTACTACCGGGGCTTCCAGTATGAAACTGGTGCGAGAAGCATCGGCTTTACGAACCTGTTCAAGCTGTATCGTGGGTATGCGAACAGCGATCGTTCTCAAACGGGTGGCAATAACACTCGCTTGGCACGGAACCTAGCAAGAAATGAAGCTTCGACGATCGCGCAACCCTCTCAATCAAGTGGCGGTTGGGCACACTTCAGCGCTTCCAGCGATATCGCACCGAAGAAGGCACTCGGCGGTTCGTATGGCGAAAGTGGTCGGATCTATCGGCTCGAAGTTGCTGGCATTTTAGGTGCTGGCTATCCGAAAGTGCGTCGCTCCAGCACCGCTTATCTGCTCCCTTACGAACAACTGTTGCCGAAGATGCAACAGATTCACCGCACTGGCGGAAGAATCGTGAGCGTTACACCCGCGTAGATTCCGCTGAATCGAGGATTAGTGGTCTAGTCCTCGATTTTTCACTTGTAATACAAGGAGTTTCAAATCATGCTCGGTCAAACCGCCGTTGGCAGCGCCGCAACCACTCAATCGGGCGCTCGGATGTTTCGTTATGAAGTCGTCGGCTTGCGCCAAAACGATCAAACCGATCGCAATAACTATCAAATTCGCAACAGTGGCAGCGTGTTTATCACCGTGCCTTACAACCGGATGAACGAAGAAATGCAGCGCATCGCTCGTTTGGGTGGTCGCATCGTCAACATTGAACCGCTTACGGCTGAGTAGTCATCGTGCTTGAATCGAACTCTGAACTTGAACCGCAACCTGGAGCCGAACCGTTAACGGTCGAGCAAGCGATCGCAAATTTATCCGATACCGATACAAGTTTGCGGTACTACGCGGCTTGGTGGCTGGGGAAGTTTCAGATCAAAGATTCGAGGGCGATCAATGCGTTGATTCGGGCATTGGAAGACGAAGACGATCGCACCGAAATGGGCGGCTACCCGTTGCGGCGTAATGCAGCACGGGCATTGGGGAAATTAGACGATCGTCGAGCGGTTCCTGGGCTGACTCGCTGCCTTGAGTGTGATGACTTTTACGTACGGGAGTCAGCGGCTCAAGCCCTGGGATTGCTCGGTGACGCGTCTTGTGTTCCTCAATTGATGACGCTCCTTGAAGGTGGAATTGAGGTTGCGCAGTTTGTTCCAGATCGCCCACATCTAGTGCAGCCCGTTGAGGCAGTGCTAGAAGCGTTGGGGGCGTTAGAAGCAACGGAAGCGATCGATTTGGTTCGTCCGTTTCTCAATCATTCGGTGGCACGAGTTCAATATGCTGCGGCGCGATCGATGTATCAGCTTACTCGCGATCCGGCTTACGGAGAGCAGTTGGTACAAGCGCTACAGGGGAATGATGTGCAACTGAGACGATCGGCATTGGCGGACTTAGGCGCGATCGGCTATATTCCGGCGGCGGATGCAATTGCTACCGCTCCGGTAGAAAACAGCTTTAAGCTGCTGTCTTGTAAAGGCTTGCTTGATTATCATCTGCGGGAAACGGGCGATCCGCTTTCTTCAGATGCCATCAAGCTCATGACCCTCATGGATCAATTATTGTGAACGGTAAGCGGTGATTCGGGAGCGAAGCTCTCGAACCTGGATCGCCAAATTGCCCCCTCACGAGGACTCTATGATTGCAACTGATCCCACAATTCAATCGCTGATTCAAGCGGTCGAAGCAGCAGACTCTCCTGCCAAATTGGTCGGAGCCGTTCGCGCTTTGGCACAAACACGATCGACCGCAGCCATACCGACGCTGATCCGCGCGCTTGGGTTTAACAATCCGGGTGCAGCATTAGCGGCGGTTTCTGGTTTAGTGGCGCTGGGTGAAGAAGCAGTGCCCGACTTGTTAGCGCAAATTGATGGCTATAACTATGGGGCGAGGGCTTATAGTTTACGAGCGTTAGCGGCGATCGCTGACCCACGTGCCCTAGACGTATTGATCAAAGCGGCAGAAGCAGACTTTGCACCAAGCGTCCGGCGAGCAGCTATTAAAGGATTGGGACAACTACGCTGGCAACAACTTGAACCCACAGAACGCGAATCAGCTCAGTCTCAAGCTTTGAAAACACTATTGTTGGTTGCTCAGGATGCAGATTGGGCAAATCGCTATGCCGCGATCGTGGGGCTACAAAGTTGGATTACTTCTGCGGGTTTAGTCAATCGATCCAGTGCGCTCGATCAACTCGATCAGCTTGCTCAAACAGATCCTGATGGTGCGGTTCGGGCTAGAGCCACACTTGCGAAACAACACCTTGCTTAAACTTATTGGGTTTCTCTAATGGCAATCCCACTTCTAAACATTAATCCAAAAACACAGAATCAGCGCGTTAATGGTTACGACGTGCTTGATGAAGATGATCCAGTGATTTATCGCCTTGCGGATGCCCGATCGGCGGAAGATCTCGATCGTCTGATTTGGGCAGCCTATCGCCAGATTTTTGCGGAACAACTAATTCTCAAAAGTCATCGTCAGGTCAACCTAGAATCGCAATTACGCAACCGTAGGATCAGCGTTGCTGATTTCATGCGCGGGTTGGGTAAGTCCGACGTTTATCGCGAATTGGTTGCTGACACAAACTCGAACTATCGCTTAGTTGATATCACCCTGAAGCGCTTTCTGGGACGAGCTTCTTATGGTCAAGATGAACAGATCGCAAAATCGATCGTCATCGCCACCAGAGGCTTACATGGTTTCATTGACGACATTGTTGATAGCGAAGAATACCGCGAGAACTTTGGCGATGACATTGTGCCGTATCAACGCCGTCGCTTAGAAGGTCGTCCGTTTAACTTGAGCAATCCCCGCTATAGCGACTTCTGGCGCAATCGGCTTTTAGAACGTGAGTTGGCGACTCGCTCCTACTATCAAGTTCGCAGCTACAATGCTGGCGACTTGGATAGAACAGTGATTCGTCAAGCGATTCCGTTTACGTTCTTGAACATGGCACAAGGCATGAGTACACCGCATCTCGATACACAACGCCATGTGGCAAGAGCAACATCGAGCGCGGTTCAAGTACCCGATTCAAGCCGTGAAGCTGCTGCGGTAACGAAGCCGACCGTGAGCCGTCCGAAGGTTAATTTGCCGTATAGCTATCTTCCCAACACTCCGAAAGTTTAGAGTTTTTGGGAAAGTGCGATCGCGAAACGTTTCTAGCTTGAACTCGATGAGTCTTTCCGCTTCGGAATGAACGGATTGCTGCCCCCTAAATCTCCCATTCTGGGGAATTTCGAGCCAAAACTCCAATTCAAAGTCCCCCACTCGTGGGGGATTTAGGGGGCTTCTCCGAATTCACAACCGCAGCGAACCCCGTATAAATTCTTTACCCTTGATTTACCATGTCGATCCCTCTACTTGAGTACAAGCCCTCCTCGCAGAATCAGCGAGTCGATGGGTACGAAGTTCCAGGCGAAGATACTCCCTATATCTATCGGCTCGAAGATTGTGTCGATCAAACGGATATCAGTGAGCTGATTTGGGCAGCTTACCGCCAAGTGTTCAGTGAGCACGTCATCCTGAAAAGCAGCCGTCAGACCAATCTGGAATCCCAGCTAAAAAATCGGGCAATTACCGTTCGCGATTTTGTACGCGGATTGGCAAAGTCTGAAACATTCCGATCGCTCGTGATCGATAAAAACTCAAACTATCGCCTAGTTGATGTCGCCCTAAAACGCCTACTCGGTCGCTCAGCCTACAACAACGAAGAAACGATCGCATGGTCGATCAAGATCGCCACGTTAGGCTGGGGTGGTTTCGTTGATGCTTTGCTCGATAGCGAAGAATACAGCACTGCTTTTGGTGACAACACCGTTCCCTATCAGCGGCGGCGCTACAAAGGTCGTCCGTTCAACCTGGTGACACCGAGCTATGCGGATTACTGGCGCGATCAAGAAGAAGCCGGACGCTACAAGTGGGGTGACATCAACAACTTCCGCGACTTGGCACGATCGCTGAGCATCAAAATGGTCGAGTTCAAGCCCGTTTCGACCGAAAACATCAGCATCCCTGACACCACCCGTAAAACTGCTCCGACCGGAACTCCAGCTTCGATTAGCACTGCTGCGGGTTTCCCCTTGCGCTAGGTTACGGTCTCACTAGACGTAGTTAAGGAGGTTCTTATGGGAACAACACTGCCCTTGTTGGAGTACAAACCCACGACTCAGGATCAGCGCGTTCAAAGCTTTGGCAAAGCTGACTTGAATGAAGATAGCCCGTATCTCTACCGCATCGAAGACAGTTCGACCCGGACTGAAATAGACACGCTGATCTGGGCAACCTATCGGCAAGTGTTTAACGAGCAGGAAACGTTGCAGTTTAATCGGCAGATTACGCTAGAAACTCAACTGAAGAATCGATCGATCACTGTTCGCGATTTTATTCGAGGCTTGGCAAAATCAGAACGGTTCTACCGTCTCGTTGTCGAAGCGAACAATAACTATCGCTTGGTCGAAGTCTGCTTAAAGCGGTTACTGGGTCGATCGCCTTACAACAAAGAAGAAACGATCGCGTGGTCAATCCAAGTGGCAACATTGGGATGGAGCAAATTCGTCGATGCTTTGATTGATAGCGCTGAGTATTCCGAAGCATTCGGAGACAACACCGTTCCGTATCAGCGCAAACGAGTCACGGAGCGCCCTTACAGCTTCACGCCGCGCTATGGAGCCGATTATCGCGATCGACTCCCCAAACAAGGCGAACTGAAATTCGTTCAGCCGTTCAAACCGCAATTTGAACAGTTTGAGCGATTTAACTGGGAGAAATTCGTCAGAACTTCGGATTGGAAAACGGTTACGGCTGTTTCCGTTTCGACGTTGGGCTTGATTTTCTTTCTGTTACTGTTTTTCGCGGTGAACGGTTCGATTGGATAAATGCTCACAAGGGTACTACTTTCGGACACCAGACGCGAGATAATAGTTTCACGCGACTTGGATTTCTAATCATAAAAATCCATCCAAAATTTACCGCCGTTTATATTACGAGGGAGATTCTGACATGGCATTGCCATTGTTAGCTTACAAGCCGACCACCCAAAACCATCGGGTGAAAAATTTCGGCATTGCTGACCAAAACGAAGATACTCCTTACATCTATCGAATCGAAGATGTAAGCTCTTCAACGGATATGGAAGCTCTGATCTGGGCTACCTATCGTCAAGTGTTCAGCGAACATGAAACGCTGAAGTTTAACCGCCAAGTGACTTGCGAATCTCGTCTGAGAAACGGCGCAATCACAGTGCGCGATTTCATTCGTGAACTGGCAAAATCCGAGCGCTTCTACAGCACCGTTGTAGAAGTGAACAACAACTATCGCTTAGTGCAAATCTGCCTGAAGCGGTTCTTGGGTCGGGATTCCTATGACCGCAACGAGGAGGTTGCCTGGTCGATCGTCATCGGAACCAAAGGATTCAGCGGATTCGTTGATGCACTGCTCGACAGCGAAGAGTACACCAACGCTTTCGGTGACTACACCGTTCCGTATCAGCGTCGTCGTATGGAAGCGCGTCCGTTTAACTTGGTCACACCGCGTTACGGCGAAGATTTCCGCGACACGGTGGGAACCGTGAAGAACGATTGGCAGTTTGTGGTGCAGAACTACTACTCCAAGCGCTCTCAAGAACGTCGTCTGCCCGAAGGTGATCCGCGTCGCTTCCTCAGTGTGGCAGCCGCGATCGCGCCTAAATCGAACTATGGCAGCGTCGTAACTTCTGAAGACTACATGAGCAAAGTGCCGAACCGCAGTCGTCGTTAATTTCGTCGATCGTGGTTTAGCTGTAGGCTCGATTTTCGATTGCAGTCTGTTTCAGGCAGATTGGAGTCGAGAGTCGGGCCTACTTGTTTTTAGAATGAAATTGTCGCAATCCGTCGAGCACTATGATTCAAGCCCTGAAGAAACCTGTCAGCTTTGAGCAGTTCCTCGAATGGTATCCAGAAAGTGCAGAGGTTCGCTATGAATTGCGTCGTGGAGTAATTGTCAAAGTGCCAAAGCCAAGAGGAAAACATTCAGATATTGCAGGATTTCTAGCAATCGAGGCAGGTATTTTAATTCGGCAATTAAACCTACCTTTTTTCGTTCCGAAAGAGTGTGTTGTGAAAGTTGATGAGATTGAAGATGAGAGCGAATCTGCTTATGAACCAGATGGAGTTGTTCTGGATCGTCGTGAGATCGTGAATGAGCCGAAGTGGGAAAAATCGTCTGCGATCGAAAACAGCAAAACGATCAAACTCATCATCGAAGTCGTGAGTACGAATTGGCGTGATGACTATCACACTAAGTTTGCCGCTTATGAAGCTTTGGGCATTCCAGAATATTGGATTGTCGATTATGCAGCCCTTGGAGGACGAAGATTTTTGGGCAATCCGAAAGAGCCAACGCTTTGGGTCTGTGAACTGATCGAAGATGAGTATCAAATGACTCCATTTCGAGGAGACGATCGCATCATCTCCCCAACTTTTCCAAATTTGCAACTAACCGCTACACAGATTTTTCAAGCCTCTACTTAGATTTTAGAAACTCCTGAACAACCTGTTTTACATCCTCTTTTTTTCCATCCACTCGATAGTTTAATTCCTGCATTGTTTTATCAGAAATCAAACCACCAAGCTGATCTAAAACTTCTCTCAGTTCTGGATGTTTTTGGAACGTATCGCGCCGAACTACTGCTGCCGCTTCATACGGTGGAAAATAGCGCTTATCATCTTGCAGAACGGTTAAATCCAGTGTTGAAAGTAAGCCATCAGTTGTGCTTCCCGCCACGATATCGACTTGTTTATCTTGCAGCGATCGATACAACAATCCCAAATCCATTACTTTCGGTTGAGAGTCAAATTTCAGGTTATAAGCCTTCGCAAGTCCAGGAAATCCATCTTCGCGATTGAGAAATTCAGGTCCAAATCCTGCTCTCCATTTCGGTGCATAAGCTGATGCTTGTGAAAGCGTTTGAATCTTCAGCTTTCTCGCATCTTCGCCGCGAATGACCATTGCAAATGAGTTATTAAATCCGAATGGCTTTGACCAGGTTAATTGGAAATCTCGTTCAAATCGACTTTTTACGGTTTCAAATGTTTGCTTTGGATCGCTTTCTGCTCCTAGTTTTAGAATCGCCGTGTAAGCAGTTCCGGTGTATTCAGGATAGATATCGAGTTCGCCTTTTTGAATTCCAGTTAAACAGACAAATGTTCCACCTAAATTGAATTTACGATCGACCTTAATATTCGTTTTGCGCTCGATTTGCTGCGCTAGAATTTCGCCTAAAATAATCTGCTCGGTAAAATTCTTTGAGCCAATTACCACACGATCGCCGCCGCCTTGACACGCGACGATCGACACCATTAAACAAATCGCTAAAAGTCCTAAAGCTAGAAATCTTTTCATTTTCTAATCGTCAAACGTCTCTCAATCCAACCTAAACCCCAATCTGCACCCAGCGCTACGACCGCTGCCGGAATTGCACCCGCGAGAATGAGTTGATTATCGACGATCGCAACCCCCCGAAAAATAAATTCTCCTAAACCTCCCGCGCCGATTGCCGATGCGATCGTTGCCAATCCGACTCCGATTACCGTCGCCACTCGGACACCAGACAAAATCACGCCCATCGCCAACGGAAGCTCGACTTGAAACAGCAATTGTCGATCGCTCATTCCCATTCCGCGCCCCGCTTCTCGGACTGCCGGATCAACGCTATTAATTCCGACAACTGTATTCCGAATAATCGGAAGTAATGAGTACAGCACAAGCGCGACGATCGCCGTTCTCGCCCCAATTCCCCCAATAATCGGAATCGGCAGCAGAAAGCCAAACAGCGCCAAACTTGGAACCGTTTGCATCACATTGGCAAATCCTAAAATCGGTTTACCTAAAGCTGGACGGCGTGTGACTAAAATTCCGAGCGGAATACCAATCAGAATCGCGATCGACAGTGCCGCCCCGACCAAAAACAAATGTTGTCCAAGCCGTTCTAAAATCTCATCACCGTAGCGCGTCAAGAATTCCATTCGGTTACGCTCATAAAAGCTTGGGCTTCGGGATGGGTCGATCGTGCAAATTCCTGGGGCGTTCCTAATTCAACTAATTGCCCTGCCTGCATCAATCCGATCCGCGTTCCTAGCTTAAATGCCTCTTGAATATCATGCGTCACAAAGACGATCGTTTTTCCTAATTGCTGCTGCAATCGCGCAAATTCTCGCTGAAGTTCTACTCGTGTAATTGGATCTAATGCTCCAAACGGTTCATCCATTAATAATATCGGTGGATCAGCCGCCAGCGCTCGTGCAACTCCGACTCGCTGTCGTTGTCCACCGGATAGCTGATGCGGATAGCGATGCTTAAACCGTTGCGGTTCTAATCCAACCAGTTCCAATAACTCAATCACACGCGACTGAATTCGATCCGGCTCCCATTTCTGAAGCGAGGGCACCACTGCAATATTCTGCACCACTGTGAAATGCGGAAACAGCCCAACTTCTTGAATCACATAGCCAATCTGCCGCCGCAGTTGAATCGAATTCCAGTCAAGGGTCGATCGACCATTTACCCGCACTTCTCCCGCTGTCGGAACAAGCAAATGATTGATCAATCTCAGGGTTGTCGTTTTGCCGCAACCGCTCCGACCCAGTAGCACGATCGTTTCTCCCGGAAAGATCGTAAAGCTCAGATCTGAAATCAGCCGCTTTTGATTGAGTTGGTAAGAAACTTGGCAGAATTCAACGGCACTCATTTATGAACATCTTCTAAGGGTCTTGCACCCATCATTACTCACAACCGTAGGCACTTTGCTGGCGACATTGACGTTCGGATTGAATTTCACCGTTCAAGTCCTTCAGCGATAACACTGTAAAGTGATAAAACTTTCGTCCCTGGTTTGGCTGCTTAAACTCTGTAGTCCTGTAGGCAAATGTTCTTCCACGATAGAATCGCTTTTCAATTCCGGTATAGTCTACTCGCGCTACATACTGCGATCGCCGAAAATCCTCCGAAACCGCAGTGTTAAACATCTGCTGAATCAATCCCAAATTCTCGCGAGTAAATCCTGCAAATGATTGTGCAGTTCCAAGCGCGATCGTTTCTTTTTGCGATCGTTGATCTTGGCGATCGGGACTCATCGAAAACACGATCGTTCCGTTCGGCAGCTTGCCTTCACTCGTGTAAAAGGGTAGGCCACTGAGTTCTGCAATCCCTCGCTTCAGCGGCGACATCATTGATTGTTTCGCGACCCGATTCTTAACAGTTTGCACCGTTTCCCCTGGTAAAGCATGAGCAGATTGAGACAAGCTAAACACCAGGGTGAAAGCTGCGGTGATGGAAAGAAGCTGTCGTTTCATGTGAATGAATTGTGATTGAACATAAGATTCTACATCGCACGATCGCACAACTCCAGATCACAGCAATGTAATTCCTAAGACAGATTTGCCCAGGGTTTACAGTCGTATCCTGTACTATCCAAACAGGTTTACACGAAGGACTTCAATCATGTCGATCGTACTGGTTCAGCTTTTAGTCATTGGATTAATTGCAGGCATTGCAGGTGGGATGTTTGGCATCGGAGGCGGAGCGATTATGGTTCCAGCAATGGTGCTAATGCTGGGGATGGAGCAAAAATTCGCCACGGGAACCTCAGTTGCAGCCCAAATTTTACCGATCGGCATTCTTGCCGCGATCGTCTATCAGCGCAGCGGTAATCTTAACTGGAAATACGCCGTCATTATCGCGATCGGGCTTGTAGTTGGCAACCTTTTTGGTGCTCTATTTGCCAATCAACCCTTTATTAGCGGAGAAACGATGAAAAAACTCTATGGTGTGTTTCTCTTAGTGATTGGATTGCGTTACCTACTCTATCGTTGATATCAGTCTCTTTTGGTACTCCTTTTCTGTTACCAGATCGTGATTGCTTGCAACCCGATCAAGAAACACAATCCCATTAAAATGATCGTATTCGTGCTGAAAGATTCGTGCCGCGAAATCGGTCATTTTCAGTTTTTGCCGCTTGCCGAAGCGATCGTAAAACTCAATTTCGATCGCTTGATACCTCGGCACGTTTCCCCGAATTCCCGGAATGCTCAGACACCCTTCCCAACCTTTCACCATTTCATCTGAATGCGCCAAGATCTTTGGATTAATCATCGGGGTCGGCTCCATCGAAGGCGCATTCGGGTAACGCAGATTGGGACGCGATGCCACAATCATCAATTGATAAGACTCTGCAACTTGCGGTGCAGCAATTCCCACTCCGTTCGCTTTCTGCACCGTTGCCATCAGATTCTCAACCAACCTTTGAATGCGATCGTCTTGGATAGGTTCAATCGATCGCGCCTTTTCTCTGAGAACTGGATGCCCTAACTCAATAATGTCGAGAATCTCACCCATTTTTACCCCCAAAAATGCAAAGAACTCCGAATTCAACATCCGGAGTTCTATCGTACTCACTGACGCACTAGGGTGTGTCGCTGCCGCCACCCTGAGCGGTTCGAGTTGGAAATGCTCCCGGCTGAACACTCACCGTTGTCGATCGACCATTTCGGTTAACTTCGACTTGCAGCGTTCCCCCGATCGACGCATTCTCGACCGCTTGCTGCACTTGCTCTGCCTTTGTCACAGCCTGCCCGTTAATGCGCTTAATCACATCACCATCACGTAATCCACTCCTTGCTGCCGGAGAATTCGGCTGAACTCGGAAGATCACAACACCCTGATCATCCTGCACCCGGAAACCAACCTGCCGATCGCTGTTGATTTGCTGTCTCAACTCCGGAGTCAATCCCCGCATCTGAATTCCCAAATAGGGGTGATCTACGCGCCCTTTTGTGATCAACTGCTGCGAAATTCGTTGCGCTGTATTAATTGGAACTGCAAATCCCAACCCTTGTGCGCCACCAATAATCGCCGTATTCATCCCGACCACTTCGCCGCGCTGATTCAACAACGGGCCGCCAGAATTCCCCGGATTAATCGCGGCATCGGTCTGGATAAAGTTGACTCGCTTATCTGGAACTCGCACTTCCGAACTCGATCGACCCGTCGCACTAATAATTCCAGCCGTCACGGTGTTATCCAATCCGAGCGGATTGCCAATCGCGATCGCCCATTCTCCCGGTTTCAGCGTATCTGAATTGCCTAGCGCCACGGTCGGTAGATTACTCCCCTGCACTCGAATCACTGCCACATCGGTGAGCGAATCTTGCCCCACAACTTTACCGCGCAATTCTCGTCCGTCTTTCATCGTCACACTCACGGTATCCGCACCACTGACAACGTGAGCATTGGTTAAAATCAACCCGTCTGAGCTAATAATGAACCCTGATCCGGTTCCTCGTTCTACCCGGCGTTGAGTCGATGGAATATCCGCGCCAAAGAACTGCCGGAAAAAGGGATCGTTAAAAACTTCGGGCACTCGCGATTGCACGGTACGAGACGCATTGATTCTTACAACCGCAGGACCTACCCGCTCAACCGCTGCTGCAATAAAATTCGGGTCAGTCGATGCTGCAAATGCGCCTGTACGATTTTGCGCCACGATCGTATTAGTCTGAGCCGTATTAGTCTGAGCAATGGCAGGCGGCGAGAAGGTGTTTTCAGAGAGCAAACGGTTTCCTGCAAGCACCGTACCCGCCCCAACTAGAGGCAGCATGAAATAAATTGCAGACTGTTTCCAAGTATTTCGAGATGTCGTCATCAGTGATATATTCTCCTTCTCATTAATGGTGCGTCCCCGGTCAATTAAAAAGCTCATCTATCTCTTATTCTGAAGAAAAAGACGCGAGATGAGAACGCGCTGAGCGATAGACACTTCCAATGTAATTAGCCCATGTGACGATCAAACGGCGTTTTGGTTGCAACTTTGCCATACTTTTTAGGGTTTTACGGCTCCAAATTTGTCATTTCAACTTCATGAGGAACACACAGCGTTGACAACTGGCGTTGATACCTTGTTAATCACAGGTGAATGAATGGTAAGAGCAGGTTGCTGCTAGAGCGAATTAAGGTTTTTGATCTATTGGGTGTCGATCGAGCAATGATCCCGTCCAGATCGCCACTATCGCTCTGTGCAGATAATCTGCTTCTTTTTTTTATGATAGCGGATCGTTAATTTTAACCAAAATTCCACTCAAATTGAGCCACTTGACAAGCTTTAATTCAGTCGAATGACAATCTTGAAAAATCTCATTTCATTCATCAAGAATTGATTCCAAATTAAAGAATCAATCCTGTCTTATGCCGGTGTGATAAATCAGCAATGCCAGTGTAATATGAATGGGGCAACTGGCAAGGCGCTAAATTTGTCTTGGTTTGGCGGGCTTGTTAGTGTCACAAAATACGATTGCTGTCCACCTGATTTAGATTTCGGATGAATGACTAAAAAGAAAAAGATTGAGCCATTAATGGGTGAAGCCCTGCTCAAAAAAGTAAAAGAACTCGATCATCTCAATAAAGAAGAAAAAGCTAAAGAGTGCGGCTATTACACGGTGACAAAGAACGGTGTAGAGCGCGTGAATATGATGAAATTCCTGAATGCACTAATTGATGCGGAAGGAATTGAGCTAGATGGAAAACAAGGCACAAGTGGTCGAGGTGGTCGGAGCGCAAGCTATCGAATCAGCGTACAGTCTAATGGAAATTTGCTGATTGGGGCAGCGTATACTAAACAAATGGAGTTGAAGCCTGGAGACGAATTTGAAATTTCTCTAGGTCGAAAACATATCCATTTAAAACAACTCGATCGAGAAGAACTCTCGGCTTAAACAAATGGAAAACATCGATTGGACAACGGCGATTCCGGCAGGTCTTGCGATCGCAATTTTTCTAGGTGGAATGCTGATGATGTTTACTGGCATTTGGACAAGCAGAAACAAATAGAAAATTCCTGCTTGTCTAGGTCTAGTTCAATACGCCAAACTCAGGGGCAAGTCCGGTTTTGATCGGGTTTGCCTCTTCTGTATGAGGGAGATATGGCATTAAACGCACGCGAGTTAACGCAAGATTGCACGCTAAGGTAATGCCTTCTTGCTCTAACAGTCCCAGCACATGATCTGGATTGGCGCGATCGATCACAGGAAGCTGATGCAAGCCGCGAGTTGCCATACGATCGAGCGCATCGGTGAGCGGTTCATCCTGATAGGCATAGAGAATATCGGTTGTGCAAACTTCGGCGATCGTGCGTTGACTCAGTCCCTGTTCTGCGTGATGCGGTTCAGTTTCCCAGCGCGCGATCGCCCGATTGATATCTTGCAGCGTGATAATGCCGATCAGGTGTCGATCGTCGTTCACCACTAGCGCACTGTGCGTTTGATGTTGAATCAGTTGCAGTCCTGCTTCTAGCAATGGAGTCAATTCCGCAACCTGCAAAAACCCAGGCTGCATCGCTTCTGCAACCAATAGATTTCTGAGAATTTCTTGCTGATAAAGCGTGGAATTTGGCACTTGATCGGGATCGCGTTTTGCTTCGATTTGCTGTAAGTTCGAGGGCTGTTCTGGACTCGATTTAAACAAATTGACGAGCCAGACGCTTAAACCTACGGCTGCCATCAGCGGTAAAACAATTCGATAATCGCGGGTCATTTCAAACAGCAGCAGAATCGCCGTTAAGGGAGCGTTCACACTTGCTGCCAGCACAGCCGCCATTCCGACCATTGCATAAGCAGGCGGTGCAGCAATACTTGTCGCAAACATCGGCAATACTGAAGGTAAGACTTTGCCATAAGCGGCTCCGAGCGATGCGCCCAAAAACATGGCGGGCGCAAAGATACCACCCACTAATCCACTGCCTAAACTAATCGCCGTCAGCAACAGCTTAACCACCAATAAAGTAATCAGCAGCACCAGCGAGAACTGTACATCTCGCAGCATCGCTTCTACAGTGTCATACCCCACTCCGAGAATTTGTGGCAGTTTCAGCGCCACCACCCCAACACATAGCCCTCCTAGAATCGGCTGAACTTCACGCGGAACTTTTGCCATCCAGCTTGAACCCGGAAGCTTTCCCTTAAAGAAGTCACTTGAGCACTTTAATAAGTTTGTATAGGCGATCGATACCACACAAGCAAACAGCCCCAACCCCAAATAAAGCGGCAATTCTAAAGGACTTCGTACTTCATACGCAGGCAGATCAAAGGCAGGTTGTCCGCCCAGACCAATCTGAGCAATTAGCGCTGACACCACCGCAGAGAGTAGAACAATGCTGGCGGCTGAGGTCTCAAATGTCGTGCCTAGTACCACTTCCAGCGCGAAGAACACGCCCGCGATCGGCGCATTAAATCCGGCTGCCAGTCCGGCTGCGGCTCCTGCTCCTAAGAGTAAGCGTTGACGATCGCGGGACACTTTCAGCAGTTGACCCACAAACAAGCCAAAATTCGCTCCTACCTCAACGCTTGGGCCTTCAGGCCCAAGTGATGCTCCAGTTCCAAGGGAAATGGCGGCGGCGATCGTTTTCGCGATCGGGCGTGTTGCTGACATTTCCTTGCCTGCTTGCACGGCTGCAATGAGGGCAGAAATTCCCGGACTGAATTCTTTCGTTAACCAGCGAATCAATCCGACTAAGACACCCCCCAAAGTAGGGACACAAGCTAGAGTCCACGCACCAAAATGACCGATCGTTCCCATCAGGTCTTCAAGTGCGAGACGATGCACGAATTCAATTAAATAGCGAAACGTAAGCACCCCCAAACCAGCCCCACCACCGATGACGACTGCCAGAATCAAAACGATCGTGTCGGGGTGCGGTTGGAGGCGATTGAATAGTCCAGTGAGGCGAGATGGAGGAGAATTTGAGGAGTCGGGCAGCAGAACTTTGGGCGTCAGGGTCGAGGGCACGGCAGGGGGGGAATAATAAGATTAAATTTTATTTCTCCTTCTCATTGTGGGCGATCAAAGCCAGACAAGACAAGTAATTTGTCGGTTTTTCAATGAGTAAATCTAGACGGTAGGGATCGCTAAAATTATCTGCTCAGATTCTTATGAATTAATACATTTGCCCTATTTAACTAGAAGAACGGCAAGAGATTGTTTTTGGGGTTAACCCCATCACAGGACTGTTTATGATGCACAATGATTCCGTGTATCTAATGATAGAAAAATGGATCGCAAGATTTCGATCGGGAATCAATCAGGAACACCGCGCTATCAAGCTTGGATTGATCCAGGTTGGACGATCGGACTGTGGAGTGCTGCGATCGTGCTGTTTACGATTAATCTCGGTGTTCTCCCCTTGAGAGATTGGGATGAGGGCATCGTGGCACAGATTGCCCGTGAAATTGCGAATGCTCCGTTTGAATCCCTAACCTGGCTGCACCCCCGCGATCTCAATGGCGCACCGTATTTGAACAAGCCGCCTTTGGTGCATTGGTTGATTGCCTTGTGCTATCGAATATGGGGGGTGAGTGAATGGACGACGCGACTTCCCGGAGCGCTGCTAACAGCGACTTCGGTTCCGCTGCTGTATGGCATTGGGCGTGAGGTCTTTTTTCAGCGCAGTACGGCTGTGTTCGCCGCACTGGTTTATCTCACTTCGCTACCTGTCGTGCGTCAGGGACGATTAGCGATGCTTGACGGTGCGATTCTGTGCTTTTTTCTGGCGATGATGTTTTGTTTGCTGCGATCGCGGCGAGATTTGCGTTGGGGTTTGGGAGTTGGTTTAGGATTTAGCTGCCTTTGTTTGACGAAAGGGATTTTAGGAATTTTGCTGGCAGCGATCGCGCTGGTGTTTATCACTTGGGATACGCCGCGATTATTGAGATCAGGATATTTATGGGCGGGCTTTGGTTTAGGCTGTGTTCCCGTTGCGCTCTGGAATGGAGCGCAGGTTTATCGGTATGGTGAGGCGTTTTTAGCGACGCATTTTTTTGATCAATCTTTGAAGCGCGTGTCAGATTCGGTTGAGGATAATCAAGGATTAATTACCTACTACGTTTGGGAAGTCCTGAAAAATGGGGTTCCGTGGGTGGTGTTTTTGCCGATCGCGTTTCGTCATGCTTGGGAAAATCGCACTCTAAGCTGGGCAAGATTGGCTCTGGTGTGGAGCGGAATTTATTTTGCTGTGATTTCGCTGATGCAAACCAAACTGCCTTGGTATGCAATGCCACTTTATCCAGCCTTTGCGCTGGTGGTTGGGGCACAGTTGCAGCGATTTTGGCAACCTGTCTCCTCAGAACCACCGATGATTAAGCGGGTTCGGGTTTGGGTGAGTGTGTTTTTGGTGTTGGCGATCGTCGCTTGGGCAGGTGCGATCTACTATACGTTTTGGGTACGATCGCAGCCGGATGTGCAATTGGTATTTGCAACGCTGGCGCTGACGCTAACGGTAACGGCAGTTCTGATGGCGCGTCAGGATGTGCAGTTTGTCGTGGTATTGATTTGGGGGACGTTTTTGACGCTGCTGGTGTTGATGATGTCGAATTATTGGATCTGGGAACTGCAAGAAGCATTTCCGGCAAAACCTGTGGCACAAATGATTCAGGAAGCCACCGCCAAAGGGCAAACGATTTATACGTCCTATCCTTATTTCCGCCCGTCGCTGAACTTCTATAGTGAGCGATCGATTGTTCCAGCGAGTTCTGAAGCCTTGTTAAAACGCTGGCGCGAGGATGCTCATCCCTATTTGCTGCTCGATCCCGCGTCGTTGAAGAAGTTGCCACAAAAGCAAATCCAGTTTCTGGGCATGAGTGAGGAGTGGGCGTTAGTGAGTCGAGCACCTGCGGTAAAAACGATCAACACAGCAAAGCGAAAGAAATGAAATGCTACGCTCAGCCGCTCGATCGCGAATCTTCATGCCTACTTAGTCCCAATGTCTTATACCAGATTGATTTGTGGATGCGACAGATTCTCGCCCCCTAAATCCCCCAGAATGGGGGACTTTGAGTATGATCTGTCGCATTCTATGTTTAATTCGGTATTAAACGGTAGGGTTGAGTCAAGCATTGAATATTAGTCGCTTGACTCAACTTCAGGATTAGAACTCTCTGACGCTTGGCTGTCCGTCTTTGACTTCTCCGACCATAATCACATCGGCAACACCCACAAATAAGCCGTTCTCAAGAACTCCGGGCAAATTGTTTAGTGCTTTCTCTAGGTCAGCGGGATTGTCGATGCGATCGAACTTCACATCCACAACTAAGTTTCCTTGATCGGTCACAACAGGCCCCGCCTTTTTCACACCCATTCTTAGTTGAGGCTTACCGCCGAGCTTTTCGATCGCTTTCATCACCGGAGTTACTGCCATCGGAATCACTTCAACTGGAAGCAAGAAGGTAGAACCGAGATGCTCCACCAGTTTGCCGCTATCAACCACAACGATGAATTGATCCGCCAAGCTATCAACAATCTTTTCTTGCGTGTGAGCCGCACCACCGCCTTTAATCAGGTTCTTCTGTGGATCAACTTCATCCGCACCATCGATCGCAATATCAATTTTTTCAATCTCATCGAGCGTAGTTAAAGGAATGCCGAACTGACGGGCTAGAACGATCGCTTGAAACGAAGTCGGAACCCCTTTAACGTTTTGCAGATCACCGGCTTGCAATCGCTCGCCGATCGCTTGAATCGCATAAGCGGTGGTCGAACCTGTACCGAGACCGACGATCGTATTCGATTGCACTTTGGCAGCCGCCGCATAACCGACTTGCTGTTTCATCATTGTTACGGGGTCTGCATTCATACCATTTATTCCTGTACAAGTTATCAATTGATCACTGTACTATGTCACGCGACTTTAGAACCCGTAAAGCACTCGCAACGACCATTCGACGAGCGTTGGACTAGCGCGATTGTTGGGATTCGTCACAACGATCACCGAGGGGCTGACATTTAAGCGATCGTTGAGCAGCAGTCCGAAAAAGGCTTCAAAGTTTGTTTGAGTCGCGTTACCTAAGCGATCGGTGATGAAGGGTTGTCCGATCGCTAACCCGGCTTTTGACCCAGGAATGAGGAAGTTTTGAAACGAAACGCCTAATGTCCAAGTTTTCGGATTTAGATCGAGATCTTGCTGTAGCAGAGGATTAAATCCGCGATAGCTGCCGATTCCCAAGCGTCCAAAGATGCCAAACACACCAAAGCGCTGTTGAATTGCCCATTCTGCACCGAGACCTGCTGCATTGATCTGAGTGCCATTGATCTCTGCGTTGGTGTATTGCAATTGCACCTTGATCGGCTGATTTGGAATTGCATATTCTGCTTCCACACTGGCTTGATAACGATCGCGGAACAATCCCGCGCTAGGATTTGAGGAATCTGCTGCGGCGTATAGCGCTCTGAAGGTGAAATTACGATCGGGCGACCAAGCGATCGCGGCACCCGCTCCGCCAAAGCGATCGACCTCGTTTTGCACAATCAATGGATTGTTGGCAAAGAAACTAGAGCCGAAATTTTGCCCGGATTGATTGGCGAAGCTATTGCGATCGATAAAATCACTCGGCGGTAGATTCGAGCCAACGGCAATTTCTAAGTTCTCAGCCGGACGAAACGCATAATAGAGCTTACGAATTTTGAGTTGAGGAGTTGCTTCGACCGGATCAAGTCCACCACCATCTGCTAAAACTCCCGTAGTTCCAAGTAAGTTTTGGCGTTCGTTGTGTGCCAGAGCGATCGCATCTCCGCCATTGTTGCCTGCCTCAAGTTGCGTGACGAGGCGATCGTTCCCTTGAAAGCTGGTGAGTAAATTCAGCCGAACACGCGCCAAAACAGTTGCATTCGCTCTGGTGCCATCAGTTAGCACGTAATAAACTTGTCCGTCTAGCTTTGTGGTTGTCGAAAATTGCTGTCGTTCAAGAGTCGTAATCCGAGTGTTGATGTTGTCAACTCGCGATCGCAATTGAGAGAACGCATTCCCGTAAGCCGCAATCAAGCGCCGAATCGTCTGGATATCTTCCCTGAGCGTTGTGTTTTCATTTCCAGCAAGGAGTTGTTCTTCGATTCTGCCGATGACGGTTGCGATCGCGGCGGCAAACTCGTTACGGCTCAAAGGGCGATTGCCGCGAAAGGTACCATCCGGATATCCGCTCAACACTCCGTAGCGTTCTACCAACGATCGCACCGCTTCAAATGCCCAATCGCCCGGACGCACATCCGATAATTCAGAAACAGACGTGACTTGATCCATCACGTCGTCTGGCTCGATCGTAGGTTGTGACCAAGCAGGAGCAGCCACGATGAGTAAACTACTCAAGCCGAAGCAGAACCATTTCACCTGTTTCACGCACTTTTCTCCTCACGGGCTGCAACCTTCATAGTTATAACAGCCCGCTTAGAGTCGCCTCAATCAAGCATTTGCGGTGGCTGCTGCTTTTTCCGATGCTGAACCTTGTGTGCCAAGTTGGATCAGTTCAACTTTGTAGCCATCTGGATCTTCAACAAAGGCAATCACCGTAGAGCCATGTTTCATCGCCCCCGGTTGGCGCGTCACTTTTCCGCCCCGTTGAGCGATCGCCTCACAAGTCGCGTAAATATCATCGACTCCGATCGCGATATGCCCGTAAGCATCGCCTAGCTCATAGTTGTCTTTTCCCCAGTTGTAAGTAAGTTCAAGCACAGCCGTATCCGCCTCTGCCCCGTAGCCGACAAATGCCAAAGTGAACTCTCCACCGGGGTAATCTTTTTTTCTTAAAAGCTTCATGCCCAGTAAATCGCAATAAAACTTCAGCGACTCTTCTAGGTTTCCGACACGAAGCATGGTGTGTAATAAACGCATTAGGTTCTCCTACTAATAAGCTACGATCGACTCAATTTCTAAGCGAAATGATCCAGAATTAAATCGTGGATTCAATGCGCCATCATATTCAAATTTACTCAGCATCAATTGAAAAGAGCGAATCACATTTGCAGAGATTGGTTTCGCACTCGATAGCGTTTTTGCCCGGAAGACGGGAACGAGTTGAGCAAAGGGAATTTGCACGGTGATCCATTCCTCTGCGACCGTATCAAACGAATGAGAATAGCCGACGCTATCCCAGCCATCATCATCGCGCACTAAAAACTTATAGCGATTCCCATCTCCTTTGATTCGCAGTTCGATTCCGGTAAATGCAGACAGATCGATCGCCGGATCAAAATTGCGCGTCCGAATCGAAGCAAATCCACCCGAATTCGCCGTCGAAACATTCCCCGAAAAAACAGCGACTCCATTTTCCAGACGAACACCGCTATCACTCACGCCGCCCATCACCACATCATCGAGAGCGCCCCAAGTGTTGTGCAGGTCGATCGTCGGATCACTGAAATCGAATAGAACCTGATTGTTGAGCGCAGGCTGAGGATTGGGACGAGGTTGAAACATTTTTTGCAGCCAACTGACAACGGGAATTGCTTCAAAATACTCTAAAGTTTGCACAAATCGACCCAAATCCCATTGAGTCCGTTGTTCATTCATAACGTTCTCCAAATCAGCGGAACTCTCTTCATTCTAAGAAAAGCGATCGGACACTGGATCTGACACTGTAAGAAAGCGATATCGTAAATTGACATCACATTAGAATCAGTATGAAGCTCAATCGAAAACAAACGAAGACCTTACAGCCGTTTTCGAGACTCCCATTCGTGCTGACCTTCTTTGGAGTGATATTGTGAGCTTGTTTAAGGTGGGGAAAAGATTAATGCTTGAATGAATGAAGTGTGAGGTCGTGCAGTAGAAGCAGCATTGCGTGAAGGTTCTACCAAAAGTTGAATCTTCTACTTCTGTAGAATTTGCTGTAATGAAGAGGATGTTTTCTGCGATCGACACCATATGCTGAAATTTCATCCTCCAGGGTTCGGGCAAAAGTTTACTCAAACCAGCTTAGGCACGATCGCATATTACACGCAGGCGCAAGGAATCACCGAAACGCCGATCGTATTCCTTCACAGCTTCGGGGGTGGCTCTTCAGCGTATGAATGGTCAAAAGTTTATCCCTTCTTTGAGTCAACGATCGCGCCTGATCTAATAGGTTGGGGAGATTCGAGCCATCCCGCCCGCGATTACCGACCCGAAGATTATGTGATGATGGTCGCAGAGTTCTTAGAAAAAATATCAGATCAGCCTGTCACGTTGGTTGCTGCTTCACTTACAGGAGCATTGGCAATTCGGTTAGCGACACAACGACCGGAACTGGTGCGATCGCTGTTTCTCGTCTGTCCTTCTGGATTTGATGATTTTGGACAGAATGCAGGGCGACGAATTCCCTTGGATATTATCAATACGCCAATTTTGGATCGAATTATTTATACGATCGGTGCAACAAATGACCTGGCAGTACGGAATTTTCTAGAGAACTTCCTGTTTGCAAATCGAGATCGGATTACACCAGAAATAGTTAATGCCTATCTAGAATCGGCTCGAAAATCAAATGCAGAATACGCTGCGCTGTCATTTTTGCGGGGCGATTTGTACTTCGATTTGTCGCTCTATTTGCCGCAATTAAACACACCGACTGCGATCGTCTGGGGAAATCAAGCCCTATTTACCGATGTCAATTTAGGGCGACGCATTGCAGCGGCAAATCCACAAGCAATTCGGCGATTTGAAGTTGTGCCAGAGTCAGGTGTTTTAGCACATTTGGAACAGCCCGCGATCGTCGCTCGGCTGCTCAAACAATGGATAAATTCGGAGACAGATTGAGCTTGTTCCGCTAAATCGCTAATCGCAACTGATTAGAATGATCCACCTTTGGATAGACAAAAGAAGTGATTTCAAAGGCTGGATCAGACGATCGTGTGATCTAGCGTTTCAACACCTTTAAATAAAAAATTGGGCGATTAAGAAACCGCCCAGATCCCTTATCGATTGGCTGGCTGATCCGCAGTTCGTGGATATTGCACGTCCACGAAGCCGAGTTCTAGCAATTGCTGATAGGCTTGTTTACCCAAATCGCGAGTCGGCTGCTGGCTTCGGATAATTTGCACCAAAAGCGGAACTGCTAATTCAGATTGGTTCATTGCCCGATGCACTAATGCCAAACGATAGGTTGATTGATCCCGCAATTCTGCTGCTTCTAAAGCCTTTTTGCGCTGACTGTCTGCCACACGGGTATCAATGCCAGAGAAACTCGCTGTCAACTCTTGATAGAAGTTAGATAACTGATTGTAAACTTGCCGCGCTTCTTGCAGCTTCTTCATTGCCAAGGGTAGATTCTGCGATTTGACGGCTTGATCCGCTTCATTCATCAGCCGTTGTCCACCCTGCATACTCAGTAAACCATCACTCTGAGCCGCCGTTGGACGCACCACATTCGGGCTATTGGGATCGATCGGGCGAGCTTGTCCAGATGCAGGCTTGGTCGATTGAGCCTGAACAGACGGCACTTGGAACATTACACCTGCAAGCATTGAGAGCGAAAGAATGCCAGAGATGGAAAGGGGTTGAATCGTTCTCAGATGAGCCATGAATAATTGCAGAATGCTAATAGGACAACTCGGAACTCTCGGATCTTATCACTGCAAGATCCATTTTCTTCAAATGAAGCCCAGTGGCTCGTTTTGTTCCTTAGAGGTTAAACAGGAACGCCGATCGGGCACCAATACGAGTAATCATCGGTAATTTTGCCTTCGGAGACGCGCAATCCAACCCCGCCCGCAATGAAGCGATCGTCTCCATTGTTAAATAGCCAGGTACTCCACAAAGCGGTGAGTGATTTCTCAGCAATTCCAACCGTGGGGAAATCGAGTAATTCTTGATAGACGTAATCTTGATTCGTGTACCAAGGATCTTGATTGGAACTTTCTACGCCAACTTCACCCCGAATCATTGAAAAACAGCCTTCTCCTTGTCGTCCTAAAACGGGTTTTGCAAAGTAAGTATCGCCCATTTCATCTGAAGTTTGAGCGGTTTTTGGAAAGAGATCGTAAACCGTTTCAGCGAGTTCTGATGGGAAGAAATCTAAGCCTAAATCGCTAATTAAAGCAAAGATACTCTTGGGCTGGAGTGCGAAAGCTGACGCGAAATTAACGATCGCAACCTTTCGTTTCAGAATCAATTCTTCCAATGCCGACCAAAGTTCTCTCCCTTCGGCATCGCGATCGTGAATCACCCACTCGACCGGATACCACATGAATAAGATATTGATCGGTTCTCCGGTTGTTTCGTGAAATAAGTATTGATGATTTTTAATTTTTAGTTCCTCGATCGGAAACACTCGACAATTTTCAGCCGTGAATGGTCTTAACCAGCGCATCGTTCCCATATCTTCGGTGTTGTTCAGCGTGGTTAAGGCAATTTGACAGTGTTCGAGTGGTTTTTTAAGCCAATCTGCGGCGCGTTGAAGCTGTTGGCTCATGGCATAGCTCAGCACAGATTGCAATCCGAGTTCTGGTGGCTTAAATCCAAAATGCTCTGCAACTTTGGCATTGCCTTCGAGACATTCAAACCAAAAACTTGGCGTTTGCACATTCGCTTCGATGACTTTATACACCTGCGTTTTCTCATTCCAGCACCAATCGAGCCGCATACAAAATGGAGCTAATTGATCGAACTGAATTACTCGAAGAGTTTCTTCGGGAAATCCATATTCAAGCAAGGTTTCCTCGTCGAATTCGCGCACTACTGTCCAAAGATGGGCAAGCACGGCTCCGACTCGTTCCGCCGATCGCTTCATTCTGATCACCTGGTCTTCTGTCACTGGATGACAGTGATATAGCGCATAAGGACTTGGAATATCAGAAGTCGCATTCATCATTGCCAGGTTGTACCAAGGCATTCGGATTTGTTGGAAGAAGCGATCGCGCTCCATCCCGTGAAATGGATTACTCATCCTCCCGCACGCCCTCCACCAAAACTGCCGAAACCGCTCCGACCCGACGATCGACCCGAAACTCCGGTTCCCTCTGAACCACCAGATGAGCCACCGCCCGATCGATAAGATGACCCGCCATAACTGCTTGAACCTCCACGAGACGCACAATTTTGCGGCACTCGACCCTGAGCATCCGGTTGGCATTCGGTGGTTGAGGAAGACGTGCAGCCTGTGAGTGGCATGAGGATCACAGTGGACACTGCCAGACTAAAAAACAACTGCAAACGATTCGATTTCATAATTATCGTTCAGGCTTGACGGGCACATACTTAAGAGATACAGCACGATTTCAGGGTTCCCGCAGACTGGATGTTAAAAACAATAAAGCAATCTAGGAGTCGGACAGATTGCAGGTGAAATATGAGTTAGAAAGCGTTGGAGAAGTGCGATGACGAACCCCTCACAATCCCAAGGAAATGCCAGCATTCCAGAAGAAAATCGCGACAGAATTCTTCAACGTGGCGGTGAAGAGTTACTGGTTGAAAAACTCGACGATCGCTTCGCTGTAAACGCAACTTCTAAAGAGCAAGCCTGGGATTTGGTCAATAAAGCCCCGATCCAAATTAATCCCGGTGCCGCCCCGCCTCAACTCACAGAATTTATCGTTGCTCCGAATCAGAAAGTTCAGGTACTAAACCAGGTGCGCTCAGAAGAGCAAGTAAACTACGCGAGCCATGTCTATCAAATCAAAGACAATCCTGGCTCAAAGCTCTACGTCACGAACCAAATTACGGTTCAATTTGATCCGGCGGTGAGTCCTGATGTGATTCGCTCGATCGCTGAAGAATTCGCTCTAGAACAGGTGAAACAAATTGTCGGAATTCCCAATACTTTCGTTTTTCAACTCACCGCAAATTCAACCGAAAACCCGCTCAAAATTACCAACCGATTGATTACGCGATCGGAGATTCTGACCGCAGAACCGAACATCATTGTGCGTCAGCAGGGATACTATCGCCCCAAAGATCCGCTCTACTCGAAGCAATGGCACCTGAATCATTCAGGCGGATCAGATTTAGCACCTGGATCGCACGTTTTTGCAGAGCAAGCTTGGGACATTACCAAAGGCAGCCGATCGATCGTGGTTGCAGTCATGGATGATGCCGTCGATTTGAATCATCCCGACTTTCAAGGATTGGGCAAGGTTGTTGCACCGCGAGACTTTAGAGGCAAAGACTTCGACCCTGACCCAGATGAACCAGGCGAAGATCATGGAACGTCTTGTGCGGGGGTTGCCGTTGCAGAAGAAAACGGCTTCGGGATTGTGGGAGCCGCTCCGGGCTGTGCATTGATGCCGATTCGGACGACTGGATTTTTGGATGATCAAACGATCGAAGATTTATTCGCTTGGGCGGTCGATCGTGGGGCATCGGTGATTTCTTGCAGTTGGGGTCCGAGTGCGGTCAATTACCCCCTGTCTTTGAGACAACGCGCCGCGATTACTCGCGCTGCTACCGAAGGGCGCGACGGCAAAGGCTGTGTCATTTTATTTGCTGCTGGAAATGCCAATCGCCCGACAAACGGCACCATTAACGAAGCCGGATGGCGCAACAATGCGCTCAGTGGCAATACTCGGTGGTTCGGCGGTTTCACTGTGCATCCAGACGTGATCACCGTTTCTGCCTCGACCAGCTTGAACAAAAAATCGGCTTATAGCAATTGGGGTGCTGAGGTTTCAATCTGTGCGCCCAGCAATAATGCGCCCCCAGGAATGGGACTTGCAGGAGTTGGCTATGTGGCGACACCACCAGAGGTTCGAGTTGCACTGCGGGGATTGGGAGTTGTGACCGCCGATCGACGCGGCAATGATGGCTATGATCAGGGCGATTTTACGTACGGTTTTGGTGGTACATCGAGCGCTTGTCCATTAGCCGCAGGTGTGGCAGCGTTAGTGTTGTCGGCAAACCCAGACTTAACCGCGCAAGAAGTTCGGCAAATCTTGCAGCAAACCGCAGATAAAATTGTTGATCCTGATCCTGATCCGCAGTTTGGGTTGCGTAAAGGAACCTATGATGCAAATGGGCGATGTGATTGGTTTGGCTACGGGAAAGTGAATGCTGCAAAGGCGGTTCAAGCTGCAAGTGCAAGAAGAGTTCCGCTAATGGTAGCTCGATCAATCTCTGGTGAAAATAACAATATGGTAATGATTCCTGATAATAATTCTTCAGGAGTCGTCAGTGCAATTCAGATGAATGACGCTACAACAGTCAAAGATATTCAAGTTAGCGTTAATATCACGCACGATTATCTCGGTGATATCGAAGTCAGTTTAATCGCACCTTCGGGACAGACTGTATTATTGCAAGGTCGAACGCTGGGACGGCAAACGGTATTGAATCGATCGTACTCTCTACAAACAACGCCAACACTAAGAAGAATGCTAGGACAATCGACGCAGGGACGTTGGTTATTAAAAGTAGTAGATGCCATTCCAAACGATACCGGGATGATCAACGGTTGGAAGTTAACGATCGGGATTTAGCTAATCTCCAAACTTCGCCATAAGTACCAACTGGCGATCGTCGAATATGGCTTCCAAGCTTGTCCAATTTTCATTACGGTTTTGCGATCGGGTAATTCATCTAATTCATAAATGCGACGAATGCCCGATCGAACACCTAAATCATCGACGGGTAACACATCCCAACGATGCAGCCGAAAAATCAATAACATCTGAACTGTCCAGCGCCCGATGCCTTTAATTTTCGTTAGCGTTTGAATAATGGTTTCATCATCTAGCGGCTGCAATTCCTCCAGCGTTGGTAAACCTGTTAAAACATTCTGTGCTAAGTCTTTCACGTAAATGATCTTCTGGCGTGATAATCCGACTTGTCGCAGTATTTCATCGGGTGTGTCCAAAATCGCTTCTGCATTCATCCCGCTTGGATAAAGTTGCAGAAAGCGATGATAGATTGCAGTTGCAGATTTGGTCGAAAGCTGTTGATAGATAATCGATCGTGCCAGCGAATCCAGCAATCCACCTAAATGCTGAGCTTGATCAAGCGTACAGACTCCAACTTGATCAATGATCGCACCCAGTTTTGGGTCTGCGGATTTTAGGGCTTGCGTGGCGATCGCATAATCCAGCTTATTCATGCACAACAATGGCAGATTTAATGGCTCTTGGAACGGGCTTTCCCGCTTTATCCACTTTGCCATAGAACGTTTGATCTTGGTAAACCAGCGCAGAAGAAGAGCCGCCATCGAGATTCAACGCCTGCTTCACTCCCAATCGCTGCATAAATCCCACCATCGCTTGCACCGACATTCCAGAATTCTGCGGTGCATCCGCTCTCTGGGCTGCCATGACTAACACGACCGATCCGTCTTGCGTAATTCCGATCGCGCTTCTTGAATTCCGTTGATTCACACCGATCGAGTCTCGTCCCACGTTTGGATCAACAAACCCCTCTTCAGTCGCAGTAAATTCTGGTAGAAGCTGAGGGCCTCCCCCGATCGCATCGATCAACTTACAACCCGACGGAACCTTCTCTAATCGAGACGCGATCGCATACTGCACCTGCTCACCACACTGGTAACTGCGAAACTCCGATCGCTCCAAAATCTGCGGCAAATAAGGCTGAAGATCCAGATTCTGCATTAACCGATCGTTTTGCTCTGGATTGCTTACAACCTTTCCATTTTTAGTGACATACGAAGTCGTTTTCGCGTTTTTAGGATCGAAGAAACCGCCATTGAGAACCGCAATCGCCTTTTGGAGTTGGGCAAATTCTTCCACCGTTTCAAGCGTTGGAGAAACCGCGATCGACACTTTAAACCGACTCCGAGGCGAAATCGTTACCGTATGAATATCGCTATTGGGTAGAGAATAGCGCTGGTACTTCGGCAACTCAACGATCGGCGTAGAAGCAGGAGAGGTCGTTGCCTCTGGCGTGGATTGTGATGAAACCGGAGCGGACGGAATCAATGAATAAACAAACCACAACCCCAAGCCGCCACATCCAAACAAGGCTAAACTTGCGATCCACAATCTTTTCACGATCGAACTCCTGATGATGAAAACTCCACAACTGCTTGAAGCATACAAGCCACCCATGCTTCACAGTCTCTTTATTAGAGCGTGAATTCAGCGAGACGAAATAAAAATTGCAGTAGAGCCTGGTAAAACGAAATCTTTGCAGTGATTATACGGATAACTCAGGTGCGTTCCTTCAATTGCTGCACTAAGCTCTGTCAAATCTACCCGTAATTCCTTGATTTACTCTTCAAGGCTAGAATTTCGCCATTTTTCGCAGGCAGCACCCGTCGCCATAGAGATCAAACTTCTAGCTCACAATCCACAATCTCGCCAGCAAAAACAACACCCCTCTCTTGCCCTGATCCCGCTAACAACCCGCAAAATTTCTGATGTTGTTTTAGCAACATTCATGATTTTGTCCTGATTCCTCCGGAAGATTACCGTATCAGTAGTCGTGTGCATCGAAATTGCCTAGAAATTCCCTGCGCTTCTCTTTGACCGCGCACTCTCAATAGCCGAGTTTATATCCTCCTGTGAGCTTATGAAGTTGAAGTTATCGCCGACTCGCGTATCACTCCTCGCTTTGGGTGCTTTTGCAGCAGTCGTGGCTCAAGAGCTAGCCCGCTCCGATGCAAAGACTCCGAGCGCCACACCGCCTAATAAATCTAACGCTAAGCAAAACTCCGCTCCCCCAGCCGCACCCCTTCCCGATCGAGTCGCGCTTTCTCAGCCAGAAAGCCTGTTTTCTGCGCTCCCCACGATCTCAAATCCAACCGCGATCGCAAAGCCCGCAGTCCCAGCGAATCAACCGATCGTTCCGCCGCCGCCCCCAACCGTTACTGCATCCTTGCCCAATCTGGGCGTGACCGATGTGAACCAACTGCCGATCGATACCATTATCGAGCAAACCCTGAAGCTTCCCCCGCCGCCGCCTAAAGTTGCCGTCAGCCCGGATCAATCTGCTCCGAAAGCCCCAACAGGCGCTCCGAAGGATGTGCAGGGTCATCGCGCCCAGCCCAGCATCACGGCAATAATGCAGCAAGGCATCATGAAAGGCTACAGCGATGGGACATTCCGACCGGATGCCCCCATCACCGATGCTCAGTTCAAAAGCATCACCAAACAGGCAGCCACAAAATCGAGCGCGATCGCATCGCTAAAACGTCCGAAAGACATCGTGACCCGCGCCGATGCTGCCACCTATATTCATCGGCAATTGCTCAGAGCCAGCACGATCGAGAAATCTCAATTGGTCGCTCAGGCTCCCACCTCGGCTCCATTACCGATCCTGAACGCTAGCGACTCGGCTCAACTGGTCAACAGCACGCCTGCAAGCCGTCCTCTACCCCCTGCAACTCCACCCATCGCCGTTTCATCTGATGTAGATACAGCGGATACTGACTCCTACACCTTGGGTGCGGGCGATCGCATCCGCGTCGAGATTTTCAACGTGCCAGAGTACAGCAAGGAATATCAAGTCCTTGTGAATGGAACACTGAATCTGCACCGGGTCGGCAACGTTTCAGTCGCCGGATTAACGATCCGTCAGGCTCAAAGCGCGATCGCCGCTCGTTACTCCCGCCTGCTCAAAGCCCCCACCGTGGATGTCAGCCTGACCAGCGCCCGTCCTGTCAACGTGGCGATCGCCGGTGAAGTCGGCAAGCCCGGAACCTATGCGCTGTCGTTTGGCGAGGGTGGAAAATTTCCCACCGTGACGAAACTGATTCGCGAGGCAGGTGGCATGAATCGCTCTGCAGATGCGCGCCAGGTGGTCGTGCGGCGCAACGGCAGTCAGGAAATTCGCCTCAATATGTGGGAACTGTTTACCACGGGTAATATCCGCCAAGATTTGTCTCTGCGCGATGGAGATTCGATTTTCATTCCGGCGGCAAATTCGGTCAATCTAGCTGAAGTTGCACAAATGGCAGATGCCAACTTTAGCATCAGCGCGACTCAACCCGTTAATGTTGCTGTGGTTGGCGAAGTAGCGCGTCCAGGTCCTTACATCATTAAAGACCAAACTCCCACGCTCTCTAGCGCAATTCGAGAAGCAGGCGGCATCAAACAGCTTGCCAATTTAAAGGAAGTCAAAGTTCGTCGCAACACCCGCAGCGGCGCTCCTCAAACGATCAGCGTCGATCTCTGGCAATTGCTTAGATCCGGTGATCTCAAGCAGGATCTAGTGTTGCAGCAGGGCGACACGATCGAGATTCCAACCGCACTCGCGCTTAACTCAGAAGAAGCGAGACAGCTCGGTGATGCCAGCTTTGCCCCGAGATCGGTCAAGATTACCGTAGTTGGCGAAGTTGAGAAGCCCGGTCAAGTCGAAGTGCCGATGAATACGCCACTGAATCAAGCCTTGCTTGCAGCAGGTGGATTTACGCGCCAAGCGAATCGTCGTCGGGTGGAATTGGTACGGCTCAATCCAAATGGCTCTGTGAGTCGTCAAAATGTCTCGATCGACCTGTCACGCGGAATCGATGAAAAAGGCAATCCGCTGTTAAAAGACGGTGACGTGCTGGTGATCGATCGTAATGGGCTTGCAAAAACAGGCGATACGCTCAACAACGTTCTCGGGCCTGTGCTTCAAGTCTTGCCGTTCCGATTCTTATTTGGATTGTAAAGGTTGTTACTCAACGCTTCTGTCACCTGTGAAGGCGCTGGTCTTCTTGCTTATTTTCGGTGCTGTTCGCCCTCGATTTTTCTTTAGGTGCTTTCATGGAAAACCAGATTAAAACACCGCTCTCTCCCTCCGAAAAAAACGGCAAAGTTCCCCACGCTCCAGAATACTTGCTGGTGCCTGACTCCACACAAGCTGACGAAGATTCGGGGAAACTGCTAGAAGCACTGCGCCGCAAAATTCCGCTGATCGCAGGCGTGACTGCTGCAACGACTGCTGCAGCTTGGGCAATCTCATGGAATCAGCGACCCACTTATGAAAGCGGGTTCCAGCTTCTGATTGAACCGGTCAGCCTTCAAAACCAGCAAGACCGCGATCCCTTGGGATCGGCTCCGTCCTCCAATCAAGACAACGTCAGTTACGAGACCCAGATTGCGGTGCTGAAAAGCGCGAAGCTGCTGCAACCGATCGCCGAGCAAATCGCCCAGCGCTACCCAGAAATCGCCAGGGAAAACTTTGCGGAAAAGCTGACGATCGAGCGCCCAGCCGACACCAAGCTAATTCAAGTCAGCTACCGCGACTCTGATCCCGATCGCATCAAATTTGTCCTCGACAAACTAGCAGAAGGCTATCTGAGATACAGCCAGAAAGAGCGTGAAAGTAATCTCAGCTATGGCATTGCCTTTGTCGATCGTCAAATTGGTGAAACCCGCAAACGGGTAGACAATCTGCAACGTCAGCTTCAAGCCTTTCGGCAGCAGAATAACTTCATTGCGCCGGAATCGCTTGCAGGACAAGTCACTGGACAAGTTCAATCGATCGCGCAGCAAAAATTCCAGACCGACAGGGAAATTGCAGAGATGCGGCGGCAGTATGGCAACCTCCAAGGGAGCGATGGTGCGAGGGCAGCGCTTGCTGCTGATGGGGCTTATCAAGGCGTTCTAAACAAGCTGCGCGACCTTGAAGCAAAGATCGCCACCGAATCGACGCGCTTTCAGGGTGACACCGTGGAAATGAGAGCCTTGCAGCAGCAGCGGGCTAGTCTTGTGCCAGTCCTGCGGCAAGAAGCGCAGCGCGTGTTGGGCAATCAATTATCCAAAGTCGCCTCGGATCTCTCGGTACTGGAAACGCGGCGGCAGGTGTTAGACCGCGCTGACGCTTACTGGAACGGAGAAGTGCAGCGCTTGCCTGTTCTAACGCGCATCTTTACCGATCTCGATCGTGAACGCACTGTTGCGACCGAAAGTTTAACTCGCTTGCTTGGCACTCGTGAGAATCTCCAAGTGCAAGCCGCCCAAAAGGACATTCCCTGGCAACTGATTACTCCACCGAGTCGTCCTAGCCAAGCTACGGACTCGCCGCAGCGCAACATTATTCTAGGGGCACTGGCAGGGTTGCTGTTGGGATCGGGGGCAGCGCTGCTGTCCGATCGACTCGATCGTCGAGTTCGCCGCATTTCGGATATCAAACGGCTCTCCAAGCTGCCGGTCTTGGGCGTAATTCCGTATGAAGTCAAAACGCCCGAAGTGCTGAAAGATCTACAAATCGCGCAGGCCTCCACCGAACTCGCTGAGGGGAATGCCTTTACTGAAGCCTTCCGATCGCTCTACACCAACCTCCGCTTACTGAATACCGATCATCCAGTGCGATCGCTGGTCGTTAGTTCTGCGACACCCGGAGATGGTAAAACCACGGTTGCCCTGCATTTAGCGCAAGCGGCAGCCGCCATGGGACAGCGAGTGTTACTGGTCGATGCGGATCTGCGTCACCCAGAGATTGCCGAACGATTAGAGATTACAAACAGTAAAGGCTTGACCGAACTGGTTGCTCAGAGCTTGAATCCTCAAGATGTCATTCAGCGGCTTGAAGCGCTAGTCACGGTGAGCGGAGGCGATGAACCCATGCTGGGACGCACCAATTTTTCGATTCTCACCAGTGGGAAAATGCCCCTCGATCCGACTCGGTTACTATCGTCCCAAAAGATGCAGCGTTTGAATGACTATTTCAAAGCGATGTATGATCTGGTGATTTTTGATGCACCCCCGCTTCTGAGCTATGCCGATAGTAGCTTGCTTGCTACCTGCACCAACGGAATGCTCGTCGTTGCCGGAATGGGTAAAACGGATCAAGCCGACCTGAGACAAATGTTAGACACATTACAAACTGCGCGAGTTCCGGTACTGGGGATCGTTGCGACGTGCAGTAATGCAGCCGCTGTCGAAGATTGACGCACGATCGTATCTGCTGCCCAATCTACACTCAGACTTAAAAAATCCTCGTCAAGATTTCTCTTGCGGTGGATAGAAATCAACTGGAGCCTTCCTTAAAATCTGGATGTCGAAAGATTAAGCCGTGATCATAAAGGCTTGCGATCGCATTAGGACTCTAAGGTTATTACTCTAAGTTTGATAAAAGGAATCGGGATATGTCTGAACCGAATGGCGTGATGATGCAGTACTTTCATTGGTACTTGCCGAGTGATGGAACATTCTGGAATGAACTAGCAGAAAAGTCTAAAGAACTTGCAGAAGTTGGGGTCACGTCGCTCTGGTTGCCTCCGGCTTATAAAGGAGTCGGAGGCGAGTATGAAGTCGGGTATGGGGTTTATGACCTCTACGACTTGGGCGAATTCGAGCAGCATGGCTCGGTACGGACAAAGTACGGTACCAAAGACGAATACCTAAACGCAATCAAAGCGGCTCAGGCAGCAGGCATTCGGGTCTATGCGGATATTGTTTTTAATCACCGCATGGGTGCCGATCAGCAAGAGGAAATTGAAGCAACCCCATTGAGTCCCGACAACCGCAGTGAAGCGATCGGCGAATACAAGCCCGTCAAAGCTTGGACGCATTTCACCTTCGCGGGTCGCGGCGGCAAATACTCCGAGATGGAATGGCACTGGTGGCACTTTGACGCGATCGACTACGACGAGTATGAGAAACACAGACAAGCGGTGTATCTGCTCAAGGGCAAAGAATTCGATGACAATGTAGACCTAGAGAAAGGCAATTTTGACTATCTCATGGGCTGCGATATCGACATGAATCACCCGGAAGTGCGCGAAGAATTGAAGCGCTGGGGTGAGTGGTATCTCGACACAACCGGAGTCGATGGTTTTCGATTTGATGCTGCTAAGCACGTAAAAGCGCCGTTCTTTCAGGAATGGCTGGAACACATGCGGCAGTACGCTCAGCGCAACCTGTTCGCGGTGGGTGAATACTGGTCGTATGAAGTGGAAGCGCTGCATTACTTCATTGAGGCGACTCAGGGAACTGTTGCACTGTTTGATGCGCCGTTGCACTTCAACTTCCATGTGGCAAGCCAATCGGGCGATAGTTATGATATGCGCCAGATCTTTGATAACACCTTGGTACAGCAGCAGCCTGCTTTGGCAGTGACGATGGTCGAGAACCATGATTCTCAGCCGCTACAGGCGCTAGAGTCTCCCGTCGAACCTTGGTTTAAGCCGTTAGCTTATGCGCTGATTCTGCTGCGCTGCGAAGGCTATCCTTGTCTGTTTTACCCTGATTATTATGGAGCGCACTATCGCGATAATGGCAACGATGGCAACGAGCATGAAGTGTGGCTAGATTGTCATCGCTGGCTGATCGATAAGTTTCTGTATGCGCGGCGTGAGTATGCTTACGGCGATCAATACAACTACTTTGATCATTCTAATTTGGTCGGCTGGACGCGCTTAGGAAATGAAGCGCATCCGGGCGGAATGGCAGTGGTGATGAGCAACGGAGACGGCGGCAGTAAGTGGATGGAGGTGGGACAGCCCGATCGTACCTATATCGATATCACCGAACACGTTCAAGAACCTGTGACGACCAATGCAGAAGGCTGGGGCGAGTTCGGGTGTAACGGTGGATCGGTTTCGGTTTGGGTGCCGCAATCTTAGTTTTGCGTTTATCCCACAAACCCGTAGAGACGCGATCGATCGCGTCTCTACGGGTTTTCGCGTTTATTAACGATTGAATTACAATCGTCAACCCAATCTAAAAACTAAACTGGGTGCGAATGTTACCGACATAGACGGTTGGGTTGCTGTTGAAGTTGTTGGCATTGAAAATCGCGTAGAACGTTGGCACGATCGCAATGTTGTTGCTGAGCGGATAGAAGTACGAAGCCTCAAGCTGATACTGCGTTCCACCATCCCCAGCGCCAGAAGCGAAGAATTGACGACCCCGTGTAATATCCATCGGCATCAAGAATGCGACTGTCGCTTGTGCGCCCTTCTTGCCTAAATCTGGGAAGGCAGCACCGACTTGAAAGGATTGTGTCCGCACTAAACCATTTACCGGATTGAGTCGCGTATTGGCAAAACTATAGCGACCAAACAGACCAATTCCAGGAGTAACCAGCCAATCGAAGTTCACACCAAACATACTGGCGTAAGCATATTTCAGTCCGCCGCCCGTGACGCTGCCATCGGGTTGCAGCACCGAGAAACCTGGGCCTGCATCCAAATATCCATAAGGAATCGGTTCACCGATCGCGCCTCCGACTTGTCCACCGTATGCCTGAATCCGCGAGTAGTTATACTGCAAGCGCAGATTAAACGTATCGCTGGGTGAGAAGGTCAGTTCTGCTGAAGCCGTGTTAGTGCCGCCGAACAGTCCAAACGCCGGATTGCTTGAGGTGTTGAAGCCGAATTGAGACGGTAGAAACTCGGTGTTCTCGCCTAAGTAGCCCAAAGCCAAGCGGAACTGACGGCTGAGTTGTGCTTCTACGACCAGTCCAGAGCCACGATCGATGGTGTTGGTCTGAGTGCTGTTTGAGGTGTCGAAGCTCGCACCTGACGCAAAGACATTCAGGAAGCGGTTGCCATCGAAATGGCGATACCAGTTAATCCGAGGCCCAACCGTAACTTTGATCCCCTCGTTAACGGGGAAGGTGTAGAAAAAGTCCCGAATCACAATATCGCTGCGTCCGTTGACCGTTCCGGCGGTTTGGTCAAAGAACGGAACCCCCGTCGCATTAAAGAATCCAGCCGAGGCGTACTGATTGTACGGAGAGATGCCATTGCCTGCTGCTAGCTGCGTTACTAGGCTATCTCTTCCGGTGAACGAGGTGTTGAGCGTGAGCCAGGTGAGGAAGCTGAGCGTTGGCTCTGGATCGGGCGCGATCGCCGAAATCGGTGCGCCACCTGCCGTTCTTGCTCCTGCAAATCGTGTATCTGCTGCTGAACCGGGAACCCCCTCAAAGCGCACATCTCCGGTACTCCGCGCAATGGTCGGGTTAATCCATAGACCACCAGAGAGCTTCGTTGTGGTTGAGAATTGCTGTTTTTCTAGCGTTGTGGTGCGAGCTTCGAGCGCATCCACACGACCCCGAATCGTTGCTAATTCTGCGGCAAACTGCTCTTGCAGTTTTTGCAGAGTCGCAAGGTCTTCTTTTTTAACCAAATCCGCCGTAGAAGCGGCGATCAGTTCGTTGATGCGATTGAGGCAGGCATTCAAACCTGCGGCAAATTCATAGCGTGTGGTTGCCCGATTGCCTCGGAAGGTACGATCGGGATATCCAGCGATACAGCCATAACGCTCGACTAAAGACTGCAAGGCTTGAAATGCCCAATCTGTCGGTCGAACATCGGTGAATTGAGAAACTGAGGTCACTTGCTCCATTCCGGCTGCAGGTGCATCTGCTTCCAGTGCAGCAATGCTATTCACTGAGTCGAAGTTAGGCGTTACGTCTTTCGCGTCAGGCTTGAGCTTGTGGGCTGCAACAGGTTCGGCGGGAGTCGCCTGTGCCGGGGTTGCTTCTAAGACCGGAGCTTGCAGTTTTTCGGACGCTTGCGCCGACTGCACCCAAAACAAAACCGCTGGAGCTGCTAACCACAGCTTCCAGTTGCGAACAGGATTCAACATTTTTCCTCACACCGTAGAAATAAGCCAATGCTGTATGGTAGCAGACATTCACTCGATCGTATGTAACTTATTAGACTGACGGTTGTAAGCAGTGATTTTACCAGTGCTGAGTTATTGCGATCGTCGAATGCGATCGATTTCTCGCTGCAATTCTTCGATCTGTCGCTTTAGCCGATCGGCTTCCTCGTTGTGCGGCTCAACGTTCACGGCTCCTTCTGCTCCGACTCGTACATAGTTCCCCTGGCGGATGTTTTGGAACTCAGGAGAAGCTGCCCACTCCTGCAAATATCGAATGCGTTCGATCGTAAATGGATGCGATAGAAATACACCATTTGATACATCGTTATAGAGCGAGAATTTGTAGAGCTGATTTAATTGATCATCATCCAATGCTTGATAGCGATCGCTTTGCTTGATCAGTTCCTCCAAGCTCATTTCGTGAGCATATTTTAGTGAACCTCCGGCGAGTCGCATCATGCCGTTGAGGGTTGGATTGAGTTCATCCATTACTAAGAGTGAAGCGCGATCGGCGGAGAGTTCTGCTTTTCTCAACCATTCATAAAACGCCAACATTAAGCCCGTACTGATGAAGTTACTCAGACCAAAGGTGAGATCTGCTAAGCCTGCGATCGCAAAATTCATCCACATTGCCATCTGTGTCAGCGTCGTATGTCCACATTTAAGATGTCCGAGTTCATGAGCGATTACCGATCGGAGCTCGGTTTCAGAGAGCAAATCTAACAATGCACTATTTAACACGACGCAAGGTTTTTCTTGTCCAAGTGCAAACGCATTCACTGATGGCGCTTGTGACACAAACAAGGCAGGTTCAGGTGTAATATCTAAGCTCTGCAAGCATTCGCGAAAGATTTGATAAACCGTTGAGAACTGTCGAACTCCCACCTGAACTGAGTTACCCATCAAGTAGATGTAGCGAGGACGTTCGTAGACAAACTCCACAAACTTTCGAGCCACCAGATCAAATCCGGGTACGCTCCGCAGTGCTTGTTCTGCTTGTCGATCGAGCGGATGACGAAAGGCTTCACTCGAAATTCCGGGATAGTTTGGCATTGCACCTCTTCTCATTGAATCAGGTTCATCAACGCTAACATATGCTTATGTTCTCCTGGATTGATCATGAACATCATTCAAATTCCAACAGAGACTTGGGTTGCTGCAAGCTGGCAGGAATATTTAGAAACGATCGAGAATCCAGCTTTTGAGAAGGCGAAAAGTTATTATCACGATCACAGATTTAGGATTGAAATGCCCCCACTTGGACACGATCATGCGGCGGACAACACGATCGCAAACTTTGCAGTAACATTGTTTTGTACGTTGAAGGAAATTCCCGCGAAAGGACTGACTAACTGTACATTTCGCAAAGCAGGTGTTCGAGAAGCACAGCCAGATTTAGCGTACTACCTGAATGAAAACGCAGAAATTGTGCCTTGGGGAACAGCCATCATCGATCTCGATCGCTTTCCTCCGCCAGATTTAGTCATCGAAATTGCCAACACTTCCTTATCGGATGATCAGGGTGAAAAACGGCTCTTATACGAGGATTTGCAGGTAAAAGAGTATTGGATTTTTGATGTCAGAAACGTTCGCGTTCTGGCATTTGCGATCGAAAATCAAGGTAGTCGTCGGATTACAGAGTCTTTAGTTCTACCAACATTACCGATCGCACTACTTCAAGAAGCACTCCAGCGCAGTCGTCAGCAAAATCAAAGCCAGGTTGGTGCCTGGCTACTATCAGAATTTAATCGGTTGTAGTTTCCTGCTCCAGACTTTTTGCCACGGCTTTTGGATAAATCAAGAGAAAGAAAACCATCCAGGTTAGGACTGGAATTGCAACTAAAGCTGTTACCCAAATCGATCGCAACAGCAACCAACTGCCGCTAATCAATCCCACCCCAGTCAACAAGATTGACCAAGGCTGACACCACCAGGGCTTGTAATCCCAGACATTTGTGGATTGCTTCATCGCTTTAGATTTGCAGCATTTCGGGGTATTCCATCAGCATCTCGTCGTAAGTGAGACTATCGCCTTCAACCTGCGGTGTCCATTGCAGTTCAAACCTGAGCAGATAATCCATGTTAAGGCTTGAAAGCTGAGTCAGAACTTCTGTGAGTGCTTCAGTAGTTCGGAGTTCAGAAAACAAAGGCTTATCGTCTGCGGTTCCGACTAATAACGTCACCACAATGTAAGAAGCAGGATCTTTATCTGGATCAAGCTCAAAGTCTTTTTGCACCAGTTTACCGCTCGCATTAGTCAGCGTTTCTGTAGTGTACTTGCTGCGTTCTACGATCGATTGTTGATTAAACAATTTCTCCGCTTCTTCGCGGGTCTTCACCGTCTGCGAACTTGCACGGACATGGCTCCAGTTTTCCGGCATTCTCAATAGCGCCAACACCGCTTCTTGTAATTCGGCGTGAAGTCCCTCGATCGTCTCCGTATCGGCTTGTTGAACAATCTCCGCTAACTGCGATTGAATCGCGCGACCTTCTGCAAGTAAGCCAACTTGAACCTCTGTCACCGTCACGACATCGTTTTCAAGCTCGCCGCCTCCCTGCTTGCCTGCCTTGAGAATAAACCAAACCCAAATGGCTAGCGCTGTTCCTCCGATGAGCATCAATCCCACAATCAGCCACAGAACAGCACTGCCGCTGGAGTGGCTACCACCGTAACCTCCGCCATAATACCCGCCACCATAGTACCCACCCGATCGAGGAGCCACAGAGCCACCGGAATCAGAGCCGCTACTGCGATTAGAACTTCCCGAAGAACGGTTACTAGAACTTCCCGAAGGACGGCTAAACGAGCCACCTCCACTCCGCCCACCACTGCGTGCTGCATAGGCAGCAGAATCAATCAACAGTTCAGAGCGCAACAGCAACGGGATTTGAACTGAGTTCAGAACGACAGAACTCGCGATCGTGGCACACAGCAGGCGGAATGGTTGGATAAACATTATTCGAGATTGACCTTTTTTTTGATTTGCTCAGATTCTTTCAGCCAATCAGCATATAAATCTGGACGGCGAATCCGAGTGCGTTCGATTTGTTGTTCGGTGCGCCAGCGATCGATGGCGGCATGATTGCCCGATCGCAGAACAGCAGGCACCTCTAATCCTCTAAACACAGGCGGACGAGTATATTGCGGATAATCGAGCAGTCCGGCTTCAAAACTTTCATATTTGAGTGAATCTTCTTTACCGATCGCACCGGGTAACAGTCGAATTGTGCCATTTAGTAATGCCAACGCTGGAATTTCTCCACAAGTCAACACAAAATCTCCGAGCGACACCTCACGAGTGACTAAACTCATCACTCGCTCATCTACTCCTTCATAATGTCCGCAAATGATGACAATTTGCTCCAAGTTTGTGGCAAATTCTTTCAGCATGGATTGCTGCATTGGCTCCCCTTGGGGCGTCACAAATATCACCTCGCGCCTCGGTAAAATTGGGAGGGATTCCACCGCCGCGAAAATTGGCTCCGGCTTAATTAGCATCCCCACTCCACCGCCATAAGGCTCATCGTCAACCCGCCGATGCTTATCAATCGCAAAATCACGCGGATTGATCAAATGAACTTCAGCAATATTTTTAGCCAACGCTTTCCCCAACAACCCAGAACTGAGCGGCGACTCAAAGAAATCGGGAAATAACGTCACAATATCGAAGCGCATATTTTAAAGAGCGAAATTGCGTTACAAGGAATTGATAATTTGGCATGATTGAAAGTCATACGAAATTTGATCGCCAACCTTCAATCCCTCATGCCAATCCTACCCGTTTGATCCTAAACCGAATTCTCGCCACTCATTCATCGTTCATCCCTATATTCCTTATCCTTCATGCTAGAGTCAGTCTTGCAATCGATTAAACCGCAGATGCCTCAGTCCCTCAATACCGCAATTATGGTGATCGGCGGTGCAGAAGATAAACTCCACGGTCGAGATATTCTCCGTGACTTCTTTTGGCGCTCAGGAGGGAGTGATGCCCGCATCGCCATTATTCCGTCTGCCTCGCGTGAACCCCTTGTCATTGGCGATCGCTACCACACTATTTTTATCGGCATGGGGGCACAAGAAGCGAAGGTGCTGAATATTGACGATCGCGCTCAGGGTGATTTGCCGGAACTGCAAGAGTACGTGAGCGAATGTACCGGAGTGTTTCTGACTGGAGGCGACCAGCTTCGGCTTTGTGGATTGCTTGCTGATACCCCTGTGATGGACATTGTACGATCGCGGGCGCAGGCGGGACAAATTACGCTTGCCGGAACCAGTGCGGGTGCCGCCGTCATGGGTGATCACATGATTGCGGGCGGCGGTAGTGGTGAATCTCCGAATCATTCTCTGGTCGATATGACGCTGGGATTGGGCATTATCCCAGAAGTTCTAGTTGATCAGCATTTTCATAATCGCAATCGCATGGCACGGCTGATGAGCGCGATCGTGGCACATCCGACGCTGCTGGGCATTGGAATTGATGAAGACACCTGTGCCCTGTTTGAAGGCGATGGCATTCTTCAGGTACTTGGTAAAGGTGCCGTGACGATTATCGACCCTAGCGAAATGACCTACACCAATCAAGCGGACATTGGAAAAACCGACCCGCTCTGTATGGGAAATTTACGGCTGCACGTTTTGAGCGCGGGTTGTCGATTTGACTTGCGCCAGCGCACGATGCTGATCCGAAACTATCGCAAACAGTCATCTTGGGATCACGCAGCCGCAGATTGATTTAACCTTGATCGATCGGCAATTCTGCTATCGTGCCCAGTAGAACAGTTACGTTGTGTTACGAAACTCCGCTCTCAGTTCCGACGATCGAGGAAACCAGTTCTTTACAAACTACTGATTCAGCTTACGCCGGAAACTTGAAACTTGTGTTCACGGTTGATTTCCTTTTAATTTCAAGACCCTCATCTACCCCCAGCTTGTATCCCAGAATTGAAGCGATATGAAGATATTGAAAGTTCAGACGTTGCGTGGTCCTAACTACTGGAGCATTCGCCGCCACAAGGTCATTCTAATGCGTCTAGATTTAGAAGACCTCGCCGAAACGCCTTCTCATCTAATTCCCGGATTTTATGAAGGATTGGTCGAGTTGCTTCCGTCTTTGGTGGAACACTATTGCTCTCCAGGTTGCCGGGGTGGATTTCTGGCGCGGGTTCGAGAAGGCACCATGATGGGACACATCATCGAGCATGTTGCGCTTGAACTTCAAGAGCTGACAGGAATGCCTGTGGGATTTGGGCGGACTCGTGAAACGGCTGAACCTGGGGTGTATCAAGTTGCGATCGAATACATCCACGAACGTGCTGGGCGCTATGCCGCGAGAGCGGCGGTTCGGATTTGCCAAACGCTGGTCGAAACGGGTCGCTATCCCAAAGACGAGCTTGAACAAGATCTCCAGGATTTACGCAATGTTGCTGCCGAATGTGCATTAGGACCCAGCACGGAAACGCTGGTCAAAGAAGCCGAATCGCGCAATATTCCCTGGATGGAGCTAGGAGCGCGATCAATGATTCAACTCGGCTTCGGGGTACATCAGAAACGCATCCAAGCAACGCTGAGCAATCAGACGGGAATTTTAGGAGTCGAACTTGCGTCGGATAAAGAAGGCACGAAACAAATGCTGCGATCGGCGGGGGTGCCTGTCCCGCGTGGAACAGTCGTGAACTATCTCGATGAACTAGAAGATGCGATCAAGGATGTGGGTGGATATCCGATCGTGATTAAACCGCTGAATGGCAATCATGGGCGGGGAATTACGATTAACATCACCAACTGGGAGCAAGCAGAAGCGGCTTACGATGCGGCAAAAGCAGTATCGCGCTCGGTGATTGTGGAGCGCTTTTATCAGGGGCGCGATCATCGAGTGTTAGTCGTGAATGGAAAAGTGGTCGCGGTGGCTGAACGGGTTCCAGCACACGTTGTTGGCAATGGTCGATCGACGATTCAAGAATTAATTGATGAAACCAATCGCGATCCGCGTCGGGGCACCGGACACGATAATGTGTTGACGAAGATTGAACTCGATCGCACCTCTTGGGAGCTGCTAGAGCAAAAAGGCTACACCCTGGAAACTGTTCTACCCGAAGGTGAGATCTGCTATCTCAGAGCAACAGCGAACTTGAGTACGGGCGGTGTAGCGATCGATCGTACCGATGATATTCACCCAGAAAATATCTGGTTAGCGCAGCGCGTCGTCAAGATAATCGGCTTAGACATTGCCGGAATTGATGTCGTGACCGAGGATATCTCGAAGCCGCTGCGCGAAATGGATGGTGTGATTGTCGAAGTGAATGCGGCTCCTGGATTCCGGATGCACGTTTCACCGAGCGAAGGCATTCCCCGCAATGTTGCCGAACCTGTGATCGATATGTTGTTCCCTCAACATACGAACGGACGCGTCCCCATTATTGCGATCACCGGAACGAATGGAAAAACCACAACCACTCGGCTAATTGCTCACCTCTTCAAGCAAACTAATCAAGTGGTTGGCTACACAACGACAGACGGAACCTACATTGGCGATTACCTGGTTGAACCCGGAGATAATACGGGGCCTCAAAGCGCCCAACTGATTTTGCAAGATCCAACCGTTGAAGTTGCAGTGCTCGAAAGTGCCAGGGGTGGAATTCTGCGATCGGGCTTAGCCTTCAATGCTTGTGATGTAGGTGTTGTGCTTAACGTTGCGGCGGATCACCTGGGATTGGGGGATATCAACTCGATCGAAGAAATGGCGCGGGTGAAAAGCGTTGTTGCAGAAGCAGCACTTCCTAAAGGCTATGTGGTTCTGAACGCTGATGATCCGCTAGTAGCTGCGATGGCGAGTCGAGTCACAGCTCAAATCGCTTATTTCTCGATGAATCCGCAGAATGAATTAATTCGATCGCACACTCAGCGCAGCGGACTCGCTGCCGTTTACGAGAATGGCTATCTGTCAATTCTCAAAGGCGATTGGACATTACGCATCGAGCAAGCGATTAATGTGCCCTTAACATTAGGTGGACGCGCACCGTTTATGATTGCGAATGCTCTCGCTGCAAGTTTGGCAGCGTTTGCTCAGGGTGTTCGTATCGAGGACATTCGCGCTGCACTGATGACCTTCCAAGCTTCCACCAAACAAACACCGGGACGCATGAATCTATTCAGCCTCGGAGAGTTCCATGTGCTGATCGATTACGCCCACAATCCGCATAGCTATCAAGCGTTGGGTGGATTTGTGCAGAACTGGAAAGAAGGAGAGCGCATCGGTGTGGTTGGCGCACCTGGCGATCGTCGCGACGAAGATTTTGTGCAACTCGGCAAACTCTCAGCCGACTTGTTCAACCGTATCATCATCAAAGAAGACGACGACAATCGTGGACGCGATCGCGGCAATACCGCAGCGCTGATTGCTCAAGGTTTGAGGGAAACCAAGCCCGATGCCCACTTTGAAACGATTCTAGATGAAACCACTGCAATTCAAGCTGCATTAGATACTGCGACTCCCGGTAGTTTAGTGGTGATTCTGCCAGAAAGTGTGACGAGAGCAATTGAGCTGATCGAAGCGCGAAATGCTGTACAGGTGATGACCCCTGTGAATCCTGCGAATGCCCAAGAGAATCACTTACGATCGCAGTTTGTTTCCCCGTCGCGAGAAGCGATTCCGACTCCATAAGCTGAAGTCTGATAGCAATGAACGCAGGAAAGACGCGATCAATCGATCGCGTCTTTTTTGGATCAAATCATTAAATAAAAATGTTTTTCTTCTAGTGAAGACAAAAACAGGGATATACTGCCTCTCTAGATAGAAACCCTAGATCGATTGATCAACTCTCCACACCTAAAAATTTGAAGCTTTAGGAGAAATTAGCATGAATATTATTGCTTGGGCTGTACTTGGAATCGTTGCAGGTGCGATCGCCAAACTCCTTTACCCTGGGCGGCAGGGCGGCGGAATTTTCAGCACCATGATTTTAGGCATCATTGGTTCGTTCTTAGGCGGAAGCCTGTATACGCTTCTAACGAAAGGAACAATCAGCCTCACTGCGACCGGATTTAGCTTACCGGGCTTACTTGTAGCAGTCCTCGGAGCCATGATTGCAATCTTTCTTTGGGGACTCGTCACCCGTAGCGCTGCATAGTATCAGTGCTCGACCGCTACGAAATTGACTGCTTCAATCTGTGCTGAGGATTATCTCGCGGTTACTGTCGGAAGAGAGAGTGCTGCTAGATAATCCCTTCTTTTTAGTAGAGGTCAAACCCCCATTACTGCTCGTATTCTAGGATTCATCAAGACGCGGATCGAGGGGCGAAAGTAGTGATGACTTACCTTGGACAACATATCGAAATCACCGAACAAGATGCAGGTTGGATTAGCATTTGGTGGCATGAAGGTGGCATGATTCAGCTTGGCTTTTTCTCGAATGCACCAGATGCCTGGCAAGCTGTAACAGAATTAATTCAACGGGATTTAGCAGTACGCTGCCTATTAGGTGTGATTGATGAATGGCGCGATCGCGATCAAATTGATGAAGTTGAATATGCTTTGGGTGTGAACTCACTGGTTGAATTTGTACTGGCCTAGATCGGTTAACTCTACTGAATTAGTACAGTTCTCCTGATCACTAGGTAGCGCTGGGTACGGCACGATAAGGACATGAAGGTTCAAGTCCTTAATCGCTATCCAAGAGGTCACAATATGTTAGTTAGATACTGGCAACCCTGGCGCGAAATCGATACACTCCGTCGTCAATTTGACCAACTGTTTGATTCTGTTGCTTCGAGCGATTCCTTTGACTGGACACCTGCAATCGAACTTAAGGATACAGGCAATGAGTTGGTTGTCCGCGCTCAGCTTCCTGGCATCGACGCGAAAAATCTCGATGTTCAGGTCATGAGGAATGCGATTTCTTTAGCAGGTGAACACCGTCAGGAGCAACGCACCGAAGAGCATGGATTGTTTAGAACTGAGTTTCGCTACGGCAAATTCCAGCGTGTGATCCCGCTTCCTGTTGAAGTTCAAAATGATCAAGTGAAAGCTGAATTCAAGGAAGGCATCCTCAGTTTGACCTTGCCCAAGGTAGAGCAGGCAAAAGTCGTGAAGCTTAATCTCGCTGACACTGGTGGAGCGCTTGAAGCTGGAACTGAAGCGCCTCAAGCATAGTCTGGCTGTCTCGTTATGAATTTAAGGGAACCGCAATTGCGGTTCCCTTCTTTATTTGGCTTCCGGCAGGGCATCGGTTGATCGACGAGTCACAATCCATTCCGTATTGCCAACAATGTGATCATAAATTGCCGTAATTGCGATCACGCTTTTAAACACACAGTAGAACGGGATAAACAAGCAGTAAATCCAGAAATCTTTGGCAGAGTGTTTGATTACATCAGTTCTCACGAGCCAAGCCGCCAGCGTTTGTAGTGGGCCACTCGCCAAGGTCAATAGGGTCATTGCCCAAATATATTCTGGAGCAATATCCGGCGCCTGTGAGCCTGTGAGCGTTAAGCTAAACGCCATTGGAAACGCTTGCAGTGCAATGAAGTGAAAGCCTGCACTATATACCAGCAGCAGCGTCCAATAGGCTTTCTGCCAACTGTCTAAACGCAGCGATCGTACAATCACGGCTTGATATTTCAAAGTGACTTCTAACCAACCTTGTGCCCACCGCTTGCGCTGGAACCAGAAAGCTCTTACATCTACAGGCGCGAGTTCCGTCACAACGATCGTCGGATCATGCACGATGTTGTGTCCGCTCAGCAAGGTTCTAAAACTTGCATCGATATCTTCAGTCAACATTCGCGAGCTAAATCCGATGTGCTTCAGCACCGAAGTTCTCCAGTATCCATTTGCGCCACAAAACACACCCGTATCGACTAGCAGCGATTTTGCCGGATGGCTGACTCCATAGATACACTCAAACTCGACCGCAATCATCCGCGTCATGAAGTTAAAACCCCGATTGCGAATTACGTTGCGCCCCTGCACAGCGCTATAGCGATAGTTCGAGAGCCAGCGCCAAGCGCGAGTAAAACAATCTGGATTTGGATGGTGATCTGCATCTAAGATCCCAGTCACTTCTCCGGTCACGATTTCTAAGGCTGCGTTAATATTCTGCGCTTTTGATCGACTGCCTTCGACACAAAGTAGTTGAAGCTCTGGATGCTGCTCAGCCAGTTGCTCTAAGCGGTCTTCAATCGGTAAACGTTCTGGTCGATTGTATGCCAGAATCACCTCTAAGCCTGCTTCGGGACGCTCGATCGTCTTTAAGATATACTCCAGCGTTTCTAGAATAATCTGCTGTTCGTTCGGCAAATACGCCGCCACAATTAGCGAGCATTTGGGGACATCAACTGTAGCTCCGAGCAACGGGTAAAGGGGCTGAGTGCGAGGAGAGCGCATGAATCTCTGCACAATCCCGAACTTTGGTACCTTGGCGATATGTCCGCGACGATACGTGATTGCTGTGGACAGCGCTTCCCCAACTACCACGATCGAAGTCACTAGGTACAATATCGGAATCAGAACGTGAAGAAAGGAAAGATCCCATCCATTCTCCAAAATGTAGTAGTACAGCGCTGTCGGTAGACCAATCACGACAAAATGAGTCAGAAGAATTTTGTCGAGGATAGGTCCGAAGAAGACAACGGGCTTGTGCAGCAGTCCCTTACGCATAGTAGTTGATTAAAGACCAGAAGAGCTTCTTCATAGATAGAAACCACGTGTTACAGAAGTTGTCAAACTCATCTCTGTGTGAATTTGACCACTTATTGGCTTAAACCCGCGCTATTTATCCCTTTCAAGATTTAAGAGATAAGCAGCACTGCTTAACAACAGAGCGGACTGAACACAGACTTCTCTTTTTAGATAGAGAAATCTAGCTCAAGATCGAGCTTCATCTGAATTCACACAGATTACGGAATTTTGACAAATAAAAAGGCTTTGTGAACAACATTTTTCGCCACAAAGCCCATTATTTCTCGATTAATCAGTTTTATTAATCTATTTCGACTAATTGAATATCAAAAACTAAGTCTTCTCCTGCTAAAGGATGGTTTGCATCTAGCGTAATATCTGCTTCCGAAACATCTGTCACCACGACTGGGATGGTTTCTCCGGAGGGTTGCCGAATTTCTAGCTGCTGCCCGATTTCAGGCTGCATTTCTGGCGGCATCTGAGCACGATCGACCACAACGACCATTTCTTCGCGATGTTCGCCATACGCTTGCTCAGCGGGAATGACTTCGGTTTTCGCATCTCCCGGACTCATGCCCACGACCGCTTTTTCAAAGCCGGGGATAATGTTGCCGTCTCCGATCGTAAACTCCAACGGTTCGCCGTTGGCTGAGGAATCGAATACCGTGCCATCATCGAGTTTGCCTGTATAGTGAACGCGGACGGTGTCCCCTAATTTTGCTTGTGTCATAGTGAAATTTTTGTAGCGTCAATTCACTCTAGCAATAATGGTTAGAGATGACAGAACTCTTAAGGTAGAGTCAAGAAACGATGCAAGATGTGATTGTAGTTGGAAGCGGAATCGGGGGATTGGTTGCAGGTGCACTTTTGGCGCGTTACGGCAAGTCGGTGCTGGTGTGTGAAAGCCATACCATTCCAGGAGGCGCGGTGCATAGCTTTTCGCGGCAGGGGTTTCACTTTGATTCCGGCGCATCGTTTTACTGTGGATTAAGCGATTCAAGCTCTGTGAATCCCTTGCGCCAAGTCTTGGCTGTCTTAGGGGAATCGGTGGAAGCGGTTCCTTATGATCCGTTCGGGCATTATCACTTCCCGGACGCGACACTCCCGGTTTACGGCAATCTAGAGAAATATCGATCGACGGTGTCCCAAATTTCTCCGCAGGGTGCGATCGAACTGATCGAACTCGAAAAGCGATTTCTCAAACTGTACGCAGGGTTGCGAGAAATTCCCACGCTGGCACTCCGGAGCGATTGGAAATTAGCTCCGATCTTGCTGAGTCGCTATCTTCCATCGCTGCTGAAGATGTTGCCAAATCTACCAATGATCCAAGCTTCAGTTGGGGATTTGATGGATCAAACCGTTCGTGATCCGTGGGTGCGGCGGTTGATCGATTTAGAGTGTTTTTTGCTGTCGGGACTGAAGGCACATGGAACGATCGCGCCTGAAGTGGCGTTTATGTTTGGCGAGCGAACAAACTCCGTGATTGATTACCCGATCGGGGGCAGTGGAGCGATCGTTGATGCACTGGTTCGTGGACTGAAAAAATGGGGCGGGACATTGCGGCTTGGAACTCACGTCGAAAAAATTCTGGTGGAATCAGGCAAAGTTCGGGGAGTGCGGCTGCGAAACGGTGAGACATTATCAGCCGCGATCGTCATTTCTAATGCGAGTGTTTGGGATACTTATGCTCAGCTTTTAGAGCCGACAGATCTTCCTACTTCCTACCGTAAAAATGCGCTGGCTACGCCTGCGATCGATAGCTTTATGCACTTGCATCTGGGCATTCGAGCAGACGGATTACAGCATCTCACTGGACATCATGTGGTTGTGCATGACGATCGCGACATCACGACTCCTGGGAATACCTGCATGATTTCCATTCCCTCGGTTTGGGATGAAAATCTAGCGCCATCCGGTCATCATGTGGTTCATACGTATACCTTAGAACCCTTCGCAGATTGGACACGCAATGCCGAATACGAACAGAAAAAATGGGCACGATCGCAGCCACTTTACCGAGCGGTTGAGCGAGTCATCCCGGATCTCAAAGACCGAATTGTTCTAGAACTGGTTGGAACGCCGCTGACTCATGCGCGATATTTGCGACGATATCAAGGAACCTATGGAGCGGGAATTCCAGCAGGACAGGGATTATTTCCGAGTTGTCACACGCCGATCGAAAACCTCTACCGCGTTGGAGACAGCACCATGCCGGGAATTGGAGTGCCTGCGGTGGCGGCTTCTGGGATTCTCTGTGCCAATACTCTGGTCGATCCGGCTCAAACTCTCGAATTGGTTGACTTGCTTTGATGTCTTTTTTTCTACAGTTTCGGGGTGAACTTGCCGCGCTCGCTGCTGCATTGATTTGGGCGTGCGGCTCGATCGTCTACACCGGAGTCGGACGGCAGATTACTCCTTTAGCGTTGAATTTTACAAAAGGCTGGATCGCGATCGTGCTGCTCGGTCTCACCTTTTTGTTCACAGGACAATCCTTTCCGGCGATCGATCCTGCCTCATTTTTTCTCTTGTTTCTCAGTGGCGTAATCGGCATCGGATTCGGAGATACCGCCTATTTCAAAGCGCTCAACTGTATCGGGGCACGACACACTTTATTGTTTGAAACCCTCGCCCCGCCACTCTCTGCGATTCTTGCCTTGATCTTTCTTCAGGAACGCTTATCTGTCGCCGCCTGGCTCGGAATCGGACTGACGATCGCTGGGGTCGTTTGGGTGATTTTGGAACGGGTTTCGGACAGGCATGAGAACTTTCGCCCCCTACAAGGAAGTTTGTACGGACTGCTTGCGGCGATCGGGCAAGCGGCGGGGGCAGTGTTATCGAGATCTGCGCTGATTCATACCGATATTGATTCTTTGTGGAGTACCTTAATTCGGTTAATCGGGGGCACGATCGCGCTGTTGATCTGGATACTTCTACAGCACCAAATTAGCGAAATGATCAAACCCCTAAAAGATCGTCGTTTGCTTGTGGTAATCGCCGGAACTGCTTTTATCAGCACCTATCTCGGTATCTGGCTCCAGCAAACCTCGCTGAAATTTGCCACCACGGGGATTGCTCAAGCACTCAGCAGTACCAGTCCCCTGTTTGTTCTTCCTATTAGTTGGGCAATGGGCGATCGGATCAGTCTGCGATCGTTTTTCGGCGTTCTCATTTCTCTTTTGGGAGTGGCTTTATTATTCCATCGCTAGTAATGTATAGAACTTCTCCACAGTTAACCCAATTATTAAAGTGTAGCGATCGCGACAATTTAATCCTGGAGATGGATGGAGATTGAGGTTTCGATAGCAGAAACTAATAATTGAAATTAGATTTTTTCAGTCAATGAGAATACAGACTTTAAAGAAGCACAGGATTTTTAGGAGCGACTGATACAATTGGAAGGGGGGCTTGCTACGGGGGCTGGATTAGTTAATGCCTCACTTTTGTTTTGCAAGTAGCAGTTCTATCGCTTTCACCTGTAATAAATTAACTAACAACGACTTGAGCCAGTGTTCCTGATTCTTTTGGGTTCCCAATTATTTGTGAAACAGCCAAGGTTGTTATGCCTACATTTCGTCAACATCTAGGGAAGCTAATCTGTGGGTCGCCTAATCTGAGTTTGGTAGAACAGTAATCTGACCAAATTCAAAGCGGAGGAACCAATTTTTGGGGCGAATCTCAAACACCCGTCTGAGAAAGACACCTTCCAGTCTTAGCCCGTCAGCTAACTCCGTCGGCATTGGGAGGATGACTCAGTGTTTAACTCTGAGTTTCCTAAACTAACTCGATCGTTTGCGATCGGGACAACTCCCTCACCCACCTCTCGCTTTTGTAGTTAAGAGAGGTTGCACTCATGAACATTCATTCGATGCTGGTACGGCTCCAAGGAACGCTCGGACGTACTGATCTTGTCCAGAAAATGGTTTTAATTCCTGCAAAAGCCCCAAGCGGTGCAGCAGATTCGGGAATTAATCTCGTCGTTGGTTACTCAAATTCACCTAGGAGCCAGACCGCATTGGATTTGACGCTCTGGATCGCTCATCAAACTCGCTTAGCAACCGGAAAACAAGTCACGGTTCAAGTGGTGTACGTGGTTGAAGACGGTATGATGAAGCGGATTCCAGTGTTTGAATCGGGTGCAAAGCGTAAAGCCGCAGCAAAAGCCGAAGGCGAATGGCGCACCAGTCGAACGGCGATCGCGGAGCTAGAAACCGCGACAAAAGCGCAGTTCGGTGCGGCGGAATTGTTTGAACAAGCCGATCGTATTCTGTGGAATGCTCGATGTATGGCGGAAGAGTGGCGCGGGTCGCTCAAAACGCATCTGCGGTTTGGTGTGGTTGCGAAAGAGCTAAAAGAGGTTGTGGCGGCGGAAAGCGCATCGCTGCTGATTCTGGGCTGTGATGCCCCGGATCATCCCTTGGTGAAGCAACTGGGCAAGTCGTTCCCCTGTCCTGTGTTGGGGATTCCGTCGGTGTTAGAAGGCGAATAAAAAAGTGCAGCAGATCGACGATCTGCTGCGATCTAGACTTTAAAGGGGCGATTGTCCTGTAATTAGCATTCGATAGCCAATCGCGATCGAAACGAACGAAACCAGAAACTGCCAAAGACTCGTGGGATTCAGAATGGCTCGACTATTGAAGAAAACGAAGGTAATTCCGAGGATTATCGGTACCCAGCCTAGTCTTCGATCACGTCTTGGAAGAAAGATCAGCATCAAGATTCCGGCAACTAAGGATGCGATAGAAGCGTTTGCTGCGATTCCCTGCCACCAATAGCCATAACCGCCAGTGGTGAAAATAATTTTTTGTCCTAAGAAGTAGATTCCAAGAATAATTAGACCTAAACCGAATAGCCGCAAGAAAGTACGCATACCAGCAGCGTGAGAGACGATATGCTAAGAATTCCCACGCTGCTTGTTAGGATTTTGGCTGGTTAAGATTTGGGTTGCAAAACGAGCTGACGCAGTTGAATCCGAAAATCGACATCTAAATATTTTTCTTGCAACGATCGCCATTCTTTCCAAGCGATTGCCATTCTTTGATCGAGCCGACCTGAGAAAGTGGGGCAAAGTTTCTCGATCGAATCATTCAAATGTTTGTTTAGAAAAGATTGCAATATAACGCTGTCTTGAATCTGTCCTAAAACTTCTTGAATTTGCTTAAATTCATCCACCTGAAACTCGTATCCTTTGCCATAGAAATCGGTGAATAGCTCAGTTTGATAGCGCAATCGCTTCATCTGCTTGCGTAAATCGTGCAGAAGTTCGTCTTGCTTTAGCTGCTCTCGAATAGATTCAGGCGTAATGGGTGCAAAGACTTTTCGATCAGGCTCGGACTCGAATTCAACGCCGATCAGCCAAGCGGGATGTAGCAAAATGCCGCTAATCAAGGGCAAGAGAATATCAGGCAAAACTTCTCGAATGGGCAACTGGGCGATCGCGCTGAACTGCGGCCATGCTAACCAATCCTCCATGCTTTGCTTGAATGCCTCGTATTTTTTGGACTCCAAGGTTTTTTGCAGTTGATCAAAATCTCGCGATCGCTGCTGCTGCAATTTTTTGAGCGATCCCTTTAAAGTGTCCTGCTCACGCGCAGGAAGGCTGGTATGCGAAGTGAGTTCAAGCTGAAGCACATCTAGATCGCGTACCGCTCCCAGCACTTGAGCAAATTTGCGAATTCTCGCTTCGCTGGCGGCTTCGGGCAAGTCTGCGGCGAACCCAAACACCTGAATTGCAGTTCTCAGTCGTCTTAACCCCACTCGCATTTGATGGAGTGCTTCTGGGTCTCGATCGGCTAAAACGTCCTCTTCGTGCTTGATCGCTTTACGGAAATGCTTTTCGATCGCGCGATGACCATAATAGCTTAGAGCTTCTTGGGGTAATCTTATTTGAAAATTCATAACGAGTTCTCATAACAGGTTTACCAGTCATCTTGAATTTTGTATTAGCTCAAATCTAGAAACCTCTAGCTTTAGTTTATGATTTGCAGGCAGAATGCAAAAATTAGCGCAAAAAAAGTATAAAAAATACTGACTTGCTCAAACTATAAAAGTAGAAATCACCTGGAAAGAAAATGAAACGCATTGTATTTTGCGACTTTGACGGCACGATTACCCAGGCAGAAACCTTTGTCGCAATGCTGAGAGAATTTACACCTGTATTATCAGAGCGTTTACTTCCAGAAATTTATGCGAAACGTCTGACTTTACGGGATGGAGTCCGAAAGTTTATTCAATCGATTCCATCAGCGCGATATGGAGACATCATCGAGTTCACGCGATCGCAGCCGATTCGCCCTGGTTTATTAGAACTGCTTGATTTTCTTGAGTCGAGGGAGATTCCTTTTGTCGTGATTTCTGGCGGTTTAATGGGAATGGTTGAATCTGTGCTTAATCCGCTCCGCCATCGAATTTATGCGATTCATGCAATGGAAGTCGATACGAGAGAACAGTTTTTACAGGTTCATTCTGCTTACGAAAGTGAGACAGAAATTGTGGCAAAAGCACAAATTATGGCGAAATATAACGCGGATCAATCGATTGCGATCGGGGATTCGATTACCGACTTAAATCTCGCTTTAGCTGCCGAAGTTGTGTTTGCGCGTCCGCCGCTCACTCGGTATTTAGAAGAACGCAATAAAGCCTTTATTCCCTGGAGTGATTTCTTTGAGGTTCAAGATTATTTGCGAGATCATGTTTTAGGTGGTTCCTTTGAACAATCCCTGCGGACGCACTAACAGCACAATCACCATAATTAACAATGCAAATCCAAGTTTGTATTGGGCTGTAAATAAGCGAGTTGCGATAATAAATCCAGCGATCGGATTTGAAGCAAATGGCGATAACAAATCAGTCAATCCGCCTCCGACCTCTTGTGCAATGCCGATAATTAATCCACCCGCGATCGCGCCGTAGGGATTACCAATTCCCCCTAGAATCACCGACGCAAATAGCGGCAGAATTAGGAACCAGCCCATATTCGGGCGCACGGCTTCCACTAATCCCAACATACTGCCGCCTAATGCTGTCAAACTTCCGGCAATTACCCAAGTCCAAATCACGACGCGATCGACATTAATTCCTGTTGTGCGGGCTAGATCTAAATCGTCTGCCACTGCCCGCATCGCTTTACCAATTTTGGTGTTTTGCAACAGGTAATGTAATCCAGCGATCGCCGCGATCGCTAATAGGATCACCAGTATTTTATTAAACGGAATATTGATTCCAAAAATAGATAAGGCGCGAAGCACAGGAAGGTTATACCGTTGATTGCCGCCGCCCCAAATCAAGATAATGCCATTGCGAATAAACAAGGCAAGCCCGATCGAAATAATAATCAGCGTGGTTGGGGTTGCTCGTTTTTTTCGCATCGGCGACCAGAGCAGTTTTTCGCTCAGTAGAGTCACTCCAACCGTGACGATCGCAGAGAGAAACATCGATATCCAAATATTGATACCGATCGCATTAAACAGCAGCGTAAAATAAGCGCCCAGCGTCATGAAATCACCGTGCGCGAAATTTGAGAGTCGCAGAATTCCGTAAGTTAGGGTTAATCCCACTGCTGAGAGCGCGATTATGCTCCCGACAGAAATTCCATTGACAACTAACTGCACGAACTGAGCAAAAAAGGCATCCATGCGCGGCACTTGATCACGATATCGCTTGATTGTGCCTGAAGTGGGGAAGTTTGGGAAGAGATCCGAAATTTTGCCAATAAAAAAGCAGTCCCTACCCGGTTTGGACTGCCCTTGTGTTAGACGATGAGCTTCTCAATCTGTATATATCATGCCGCCTCTGGGCGAACTACACATCAGCCTAAAGGATGATGTAAATCAGCATTTACAAGGAGTTTGCCGCTGCAATTGCGATCGCTGCGGGATAGATCCGATGTTCTTCTGCATGAATTCGAGCTTGCAAAGTTTCGATCGTATCTTCTGCAAGTACCGGAACCGCCGCTTGAATGATAATGTCGCCGCTATCGACTTCTGGAACGACTAAATGAACGCTACACCCTGCAATCTTCACACCTGCTTCTAAGGCTTGCTCAACGGCGCGATTGCCCTTAAAGCTCGGCAACAAACTTGGATGAATGTTGAGAATACGATCGCGAAATGCCTCAATCAGAACCGGAGTCACAATCCGCATCCAACCCGCCATGATCACCCATTCCACTGAATGCTGCTTCAAGGCTTTGACGATCGCTTGATCTAAGTCCTCCCGACTAGCAAACTCCCGGTGATTCAGTAAGACGGCGGGAACGTTAAATCGGTTCGCTCGATCGACGACTTTTGCCCCCGGATTGTTATAAATCACCACCTGAATATCTGCATTGAGGTGCCCGTCTTGAATCGATTGCGCGATCGCTTCAAAGTTACTTCCGCTTCCCGATGCCATCACGCCAAGCTTGAGGCGCGGATGAGACGGAAATTCAGCGTGTTCAGGAGAAATCAGCGCAACCATGAGAACGATGATGAGAAAACAGCTTCTCAGTTTAGCGTAGGGGCTGCGATCGCTGGTAGAAACAATTTCTTAAAAGTTGATTGTTCATGTTAATTGATAGCCAGACCGATAAAATAACCCTAATTTGAACGATCGCCCTCATGCTCTTTGATTCCCTTCGCACCAAACCCCGATCAGATTCCGGATTCTCGCGCTTACTTGATCGAGAAGTGATTGCTGCTTGGGTTTTTCTCGCGCCTGCGTTGATTCTGCTTGGTGTGTTTGTGTTGTATCCGATCGCGTATCTGTGCTATCTCAGCTTCACTACGGGCAGCTTCACCCGATTGGGGGTGCGCTGGGTCGGATTACGGAATTATTGGCGATTGCTGCTGAGTCCTGATTTTTGGCAAGTATTGGGGAATACGGCTTACTTTACGATCGCAACCGTGATTCCCAGTTTGATCCTTCCCTTGGGCTTAGCGGTCTTGCTGAATCAATCAATTCTGTTTCGTGGATTGCTGAGAGCCGCTTACTTTATTCCGTCGATTACGTCGTTAGTTGCGGTTGGATTGGGGTTTCGCTGGCTCTTTCAAACCGATGGCGTGATCAATCAGTGGTTAAACGCGATTAATATTCCCGCAATTCCCTGGCTTCAAAGTACGGTTTGGGCGATGCCTGTGTTGATCCTGCTCAGCATCTGGAAGCAGATCGGATTTAATATAGTCGTGTTTCTGGCGGGATTGCAAACGATTCCAATCAATCGGTATGAAGCCGCAGAACTAGATGGGGCAAACGCTTGGCAGAAGTTTCGATATGTGACACTGCCGGGATTGAGACCGACGATCGTCTTCGTTACCGTCACTACTGCAATTTTTACCTTACGAAGCTTCGAGCAAGTCTATGTAATCACGGGCGGCGGCCCAATGAACTCCACCAACTTGCTCGTTTACTTCATCTACGATCAAGCCTTTGCTCAATTTGATTTTGGTTATGCAGCGGCGGCGGCAACATTGCTGTTACTAATCGCGTTGCTATTGGTGTATTGGCAAGTCCAAACACTGCGTGAAGCGGAGCGATCGAGCGATGATTAAGCATCCGGGAAGGTTTGCTGAAACTCCTCGATCAGAATATCCATCTCCTCAAGCGCCTGATTCACGTCAATCCGCAACGCGCCCAGATTCGGCTGTTCCATCAGCTTCAATAGAGATTCGCGCTTGCTTTCGATCAGCTTAATCCGTTCTTTAATCGTTTCCGCGTCCATGTTGAGCATTCCTCCAGGTCGATCGAGCTTATGTATGACTGAATGTTAAGCTACTCTCAATTCTAGTCAGATTTCCTCAAAACTGAGCAAAGTCGCATCAATTAAGGCTTTCTGTACTTCTGTCTTTCGACAGATGAAATTTGTTTAAAAATTCACACCAGAACTTCACAAAATTTGTGAGCAAGGGTTCGATCTACAAGTAAAGTAATGTGTACTCCTCCACTAGATTAAACCCGAAGAGTTAAGTATGGGTAGAAAAAATCATCCTCCGGCTTGGATTGTCGTATTGGTTTGCAGTGCGGCTGGCGTTGTGTTAGGCGGTTCGGCAAGCTGGGCAGAAAGCAATCAGTGTCTGCAAGATAAGGTCGTGACTAATCAATGCTTGACCCAAGATCCTGTGAGAAAGACGGGCGAAGGCATGATGGCAGGAATGGTAGCGGGTGCGGGTGCGGCAGTCGGCGCAACTTGGAGCCAACGAAAGCGCGATTCTTAACTCAACTGCACCACGGGTTGATCCTCGACTAACGTTCGCGCTGTTAACAAATCCTCAACCGTGATTTTGAGGAAGCGATCGCTATCCACCTGAAATTGCACTTTAATGCGATCGCTTCCCGGCACTCCCGGCGGATCAAGCTCTGCAATGCTGCGCGATCCGTCTCGATCGTTTAATGCCTGCACCGGAGCCTGGGAACGGGTGAGATTTCGAGTGACTAAGCGATCGCCATCAAAATACACCTCGGTCTGAACTGTTTCTGCGCCCATTTCACCGATGACGAGTTCGATGCTGGGTTGACTGTCGATCGACGCACCCAACACTAACTCAACGGGCTTCTCCATCGGATAAGGCTGTCCCGCTTTAACTAAGGGATGCCAGTTGTGGCAATTTTGCCTGCGATCCCAATAGCGAATGCCGTAACCGTGGTAGAGAAAGTCTTTAAGCTGTACGCCTTGACTCAGTTGAAGTGCGCCTTGAGCGATCGCTTCAAACGGCTTTTCACATCGAATCAAGCTTTCGTCAAAATACTGCCGCACCCAGTTGTGAACGGCTGGAATTTGAACCGTTCCACCCACTAATAAAACGGCATCAATATCACTTGTTGCCAACCCTTGACGGCGAGCTTGTTGCAGCACTTGTTCCATTGACTCATCAAGCTGAGTGAAAAATCCGCGATCGCTCAAAATCTGCTCAAACTGCGATCGAGTGAGCGATAAGTCATAGCTTTCAAACGTTTCGTCGTTGAAGAACACTTCTTGCGCTTGAGTGGAAAGAGAAAGCTGAATCTTCAGGCGTTCTGCAAGTCTTGCAATTAAGGGTGTTGCCGTGAGCCCCTGAGTTTTGACAAAATGATCCACGACCCAATTATCTAAATCTGAGCCGCCTAAATTCTGTCCCGCTTTAGCAATCACTCTAGCAATCCTTGCTTTTTGTCCTGACTGTTCCTTAAATGATTTCTGCCCCCATTTCAGAATGAATCCCAACGGTTTCGATTGAGAGATCTCGTTCACGTTGATTTGAACGATCGATAAATCTAGTGTGCCGCCACCAAAATCAACCACTAATAACGTTTGTCGATCGCTTAATCCATATCCCAATGCCGCCGCAGTCGGTTCATCAATCATTCTCACCTGATTGATATCTAGCGATTCGCAAATCTGCCCCAACCACAATCGATACGCCTCGAAACTATCAACCGGAACCGTAAACACGATCGACTCTGCAATCTCTGGATCAGTCGTTTTGAGTTGGTTGATCATTTGCGTCAGAAACCACTCGCCAACCTGCTCAAATCGAACGGTTTTTCCGTCTAATTCCGGTAAAAATCCCTGTACATCTGTCCCAATTCCACGCTTAAAGTTGCGGAAAAATCGAGCATCGCTGCTGATATCTAACGCCCGATCGCGCACCTGCTGACCGATCACAACTTTTCCCTGCGCTGCATTCTCCACGTACATCAAACTTGGGATCAAAGGTGGATTTTGGGCAAGGCGCTGCGAAATTCCAGGAAGAGAAAGGGTTTCTGGCTGTTGGGTCGCTGCATTCCATCGGGTAATCACAGTGTTACTGGTTCCGAAGTCGATCGCGTAAGGCATTCTGGCGCTAGGTAGATTGACGTGAATCAGGTATACCAATTCACCAAACCATAAGAGATGTCTCTAAAGCAAGATTTTGCCGATGTTTTCAATCCTGAACTTCACGCTCTCTTAAAGTCAGAGAATCGTAATGTATATCTGGGGAATAATGGCAAGAGTTTATAATATTTTTTAACATAGACAGCATCATGAACCCACTCCCACCCCTTAGAGCGCATTATGATTCGTCAACCCTCTCCTGAACTGGCTACGTTCCTTTCAAGGCTGCGATCGGGAATTTGGATCTTCGGCATTTCCTCCTGGCTGTTTGGCATTACCGATCGCTCGATCGCCGCGTTAATGGACGGCTATCTCTCTGCATTAGATATCGCCCAACTCTTTACCGCTTCATTCTTCTTTGTTGGCTGGCTGTTTCTCAAGCCCGCTAAACTGTTCTGAAATGGCAGATTCTACCAAGGGTAATGCGACTACAAAGGTTGCCCCTTGCCTTTCTCCCTCGCTTTCGGCGCGCACCGTTCCACCCTGCAACTCAGCGAGGTGGCGCGCGATCGCGAGTCCCAATCCGAGTCCCCCGAACTGCCGGGTACTGCTTCCATCTGCCTGTTTAAAGTGATCAAACACATACGGCAGAAACTCAGGGGCGATGCCTACCCCATTATCCCGAACTGTAATTTCGGCTGTCCGTGATTGAGCACTTTCGTTCTGGGATAGTGCAACTTCAACTCGTCCGTTTTCTGCTGTAAATTTGATGGCATTAGAAAGTAGATTCCAGACAATTTGTTGAAGTCGATTGGAGTCTCCCGAAACCCTGTATGGCACATCAGGACTAATAAATTGAATTGAGATTTTTTTCGCTTCTGCGGAAAGTTGAAGGTGTCGATCGCCGATAGAATTGAATTCCGTAAATCTACAGGCTCACTTTTTAGTACCAGCTTACCCTTCAAAATTCGCGATATATCTAATAAATCGTCAATCAAGTTAATCTGAATCTTTGCATTCCGTTCAATAATATCTAAAGCGCGATCGGCAACTGACGAATCAAACTTGCGTTGACGCAGCAACTGTACCCAGCCCAAGATTGGATTCAATGGTGTTCGTAACTCATGAGACAGAACTGCTAAAAACTCATCTTTAATTTGATTTGACTTGGCTAACTGTTCGCTTCGATCTTGCAGCGATTTCATCAAATTCGCTCGATCGATTGCGATCGCAACTTGATCTGTTGCTGCCTGCATTAACTCTTGTTCTTCAAGTGTAAAAGAAGTCCGCGATCGACTACCAAACGACAACACCCCTAGCACTTTTCCTTGAGTAATCAAGGGTTGACTAGAGTAAGCGGTAATACCCAGCGATCGTATCAAACTAGTTTTTTCTAGAACTGAACTTTGAACATCACTAATAGAAATTTGTATTCCATCCTGTACAACCTGACCACATACAGCCTGGCCGAGCTCTAGCTCTAGAAGATCCATCTTTTGTTCAGCCGTTAATCCATATGATGAAGCTAGTTTTAGAGAAGCGCCATTCCCTCTAGGGGTTACTAAATAATTGATATAAAACCCTAAGCCTAACTGCGCTGAAAGTCTTTCATATAAGTTATCTAGTAGCGAGATTGGATCTTCCGCTAACAATAACTCTCGCGTTGTATCGTATAGCAAATTCAGCTTGCCATTCTGCTTACGCAAAGCTTGCTCTGCTAACTCACGCTGAATTAAATTTCGCCGCAACTGCAAGACCAAAACTTCAAGAAATAACGCGATCGCCAAGCAGCTTGGAATCGTCAGACTCACGATCGTATTCAGCCGATTTCGCTCAGCATTCGCTCGCTCTTCTAACAATTGGTTTTCTTCATTCTGCATTTCGCTAATCAACCCGCGAATCTCAGTCATCAAAGATAGACCTTGATTGCTCTTCACAATTGATCGCGCCGGCTCAAATTGATTTGCATCTGCTAACTTAATCGTTCTCCTGATTAGAGCAAAACGATCGAGCAGCAATTGATTAATGCGTGATAGTCGTTGCTGCTGGCTGAGATTATCCTTGGTCAAACTTCGCAACTGAACCATCGTTTGATCGACAGTTTGAATCGAATCTTCATACGGTTGTAAATATTGGCGATCCTGCGTGAGCAGATATCCCCGTTGCCCTAACTCAGCATTCTTTAGCTGTGAGAGTAAAGATTGAGTTGCCAGCAAAACCTGTTGCGTGTGATTTTCCCACTGCTTCGCCTCGCGATATCCCGCCAACGTGGAGTAGGACAGCGTTCCAATCCCGACCAGGGCTGCAAGTGAACACCAAGCGCCGATCGAGGTATTGCATGAAAAAGACCGCTTCATGTAGCGCTCCAAATCAACCGTGAGGCAGATTTTACATCGCCTGTACTCCCTCTGGGTCTACTACAAGACGGATTCCCATATGTGTTCTCTATCCTGAGTAAAGATATTACAAAATGTTTCAGACTCACCAGGATAGTGAACACAATGCCGCACAATAATTTCGGAAGGTCGCTAAGTCAAAACGCTTGCGTCACAGAGGTTGCCCGAACTGCTTCATTGCAGTTCTGACGAATCTCAAGCTTGACAGCCCTCAGACATCCTGAGAAGCTGAAAGCCACGGCTCCAAGCGCGTAAACTTGCAAAGCCATTTGGGGAACTCCCGTTTTAAACACACTCGGTTACATTTCCTTGGAGGAATCCATCAATGAGTATTGTCACGAAGTCAATCGTGAACGCTGACGCTGAGGCACGTTACCTCAGCCCCGGTGAATTGGATCGGATCAAAGGCTTCGTCACCACGGGTGAGCGCCGCCTGCGGATCGCACAAACCTTGACCGATTCGCGTGAGCGCATCGTCAAGCAAGCAGGTGATCAACTGTTCCAAAAGCGTCCTGATGTTGTTTCTCCTGGTGGAAACGCATACGGCGAAGAAATGACCGCTACCTGTCTGCGTGACTTGGACTACTACCTGCGTCTCGTAACCTACGGAATCGTTGCAGGTGATGTAACCCCGATCGAAGAAATCGGTATCGTCGGCGTGAGAGAAATGTACAACTCGTTGGGAACTCCGATTCCTGCGGTTGCAGAAGGCATTCGCGCTATGAAGAGCGTTGCTTCCTCGCTGCTCTCGTCTGATGATGCGTCTGAAGCTGGCGCTTACTTCGACTATGTAATCGGTGCAATGCAGTAATTGCTGCCTTGATCGATTTCCTCCTTGTTTAACTAGACCACGCGACTTACGGAACTTTAACCATGCAAGACGCAATTACCTCGGTAATCAATACTTCTGACGTTCAAGGTAAGTACCTTGACTCTTCATCCCTCGAAAAGCTCAAAGGCTACTTCCAAACGGGTGAACTGCGCGTTCGTGCAGCGACCACCATCTCGGCTAACGCAGCAGCGATCGTCAAAGAAGCTGTCGCTAAGTCCTTGTTGTACTCGGACATCACCCGCCCCGGTGGAAACATGTACACCACCCGTCGTTATGCTGCTTGCATCCGCGACCTCGACTACTACCTCCGCTATGCAACCTACGCAATGTTGGCTGGAGATCCTTCGATCCTCGATGAGCGCGTGCTCAACGGATTGAAAGAAACCTACAACAGCTTGGGTGTACCCATTGCTGCTACCGTTCAATCGATCCAAGCTATGAAAGAAGTCACGGCTGGATTGGTTGGTTCTGACGCTGGTAAAGAAATGGGCGTTTACTTCGACTACATCAGCTCTGGTTTGAGCTAACTCGCGAAAGGTTGAGAATGGAGTGATCTTCGTTCTTTAGCTTTCGGACTGGTTTGGAAGTCTGGAGTGAGTATTAAGTTGTTGAGGCGTATTTAAGCTTTTACGATTTAATGTTGACTCTTGGCTTCCAACCTTTTAAACAGAGGTTTTGTGAAACCGGCGATCGTTCCAATGTGTTAAGCCGCTATTTTTAGCTGAATTGGCGATCGACTCTTTTTGAGATTTTTCTAAACTCAACTCTTGCAAGGCACTTTTTTTGCTGCGCCTTTCTTCATCTTTAGGAGAGATCCCATGAGAATGTTCAAGATTACCGCTTGTGTTCCGAGCCAAACTCGGATTCGCACACAGCGCGAACTGCAAAATACGTTCTTTACCAAGCTTGTCCCTTACGAGAACTGGTTCAAAGAGCAGCAACGCATCCAAAAAATGGGTGGAAAGATTGTGAAGGTGGAACTGGCTACGGGTAAACAGGGCATGAATACAGGTCTGGCGTAAGCGAGTTCTGAATGTTTGCTAACTCTGAGCATTAGCGGGAGGTTTTAGACCTCCTTTTTTGTTGGTTGATCATAAGGTCATTTTCTACATTAATTGGAAGATCAAAGCAGAAATGTATACCCGCAATGGCTTATGTCTACGAGTGACACAATAGCTGCTCTAGCTCTACTATTTTTCTTTAACTGTATCTGTGCTTACCCTGTATTTCCAGTTTCTACGAAGACGCGAGTAGTAAAGCTTACTTTACTTAATTGGTTTTCAGAAAGTAATTCAAGTAGCGAAACAGTCTTGGTTCTACATTTAGCTTTTGCAAACTTGGGCAATCAGCCCAGTGTTTCGTTAAATGTTGGATTAGCCTTTGAAGGTAGCAGGAAGAACCGTGTACTACTTCCAGAGCAAGAAAATGAACGTAAACCGATGCTCTTGAAGCCTTCAGACATTCAGCCAGAAACCTATAAATTTGTGTGCCCAGAAAGTCTTTTTTCATTTGTTCTAGATCAGGATTCGAGGCGGCAGGAAATTAGACCGATTATCCGTTTTGAAATTCTTGATTCTACTGGAAAACACCATGAGAGAAACTTGTATGGTTGTATTGTTAAAGTTGAAAACTTCAAAGTGTGTGGTACATCATATTCACGATATGCACAAGTAACATTACACTCGTAAGCCTACTAGAGAATAATTGTGGCACGATTACCAAAATACAGCTTTATGGAAGCAAAACAGAACAACTTTCTCGCACTGATGCCGAAGCAATTTTAAAGCGTCTACCAGAGCGAATCCGATCGGCTCTGATCGCGCCATCGGAAGAAATTAGGTTTCCGATCAAAGCAGTGCTTGAGATGGCGATCGCAAGTTTTTTAGACTTGGAGGCGTTAGGTTTTGCAGATTGCAAGCCGGGGCGCGGTCAGTAAGTCATTATCTAAGCATGAATCACCATACTGCTTGAAAACAATCCGTACAATAAAGGGGCGTTCTCTTTCTCATCAACTATGAAGCGGATTGTTTTGATTGTGGGGTTTGAGTTGCTTAATGCGGGATTGTATGGGCAGGTGGCGGACTTGGCGCAGGCGCGGTGTTCGGGGTTAGATGTGCGGGTGTTTAGTGATCGTTCTAGATTCAATAGCAAAGTCGAAGACGTTGAAGTGTTGAGCGTTGAAAAGCGCTATTTGTTAAGCTATGTTTAGATCGATCGCAAAATTGCTTCTATGACGAGCGAACTTCAACCCGAAAAGAACGAGCCACAAATCACGACTGAAGCAGAAACTGAGCAAGTATCCGAAAGCGATACGCTGCTCTGTCCGCACTGTAAACGCACGGCGACAAATGGAATTAAGTGCCAGGGAATCTGTGTCGCTGATAGTGATTATTAGACCGAGCTGTAAAGCGTGCTTCGGACTGTTTGAGCCTTCCTCAACATGGCTAAAGCCTAATTTCTATTAAGACAGAAGCTTCTCGTTATTATCAGAAACTAATAGGCTTATTCAACTAACTTAACATTCTTTTTAAACTCATCCATCTTAAAGAAGATGAGGGCGAGATCGCCATATTCATATGATTTAGAACGCTGGAACTTCTACAGAAATGCTTAGTTTTAGCGTTTGATTTCTGTTCAAATTTTGCCCAATTCACCATTTACTCAACGCAATACGATCGCGAATTCAAACCGCGATCGCAGGGTAATTCGCCTATGCAACTCCTACAAGAATATCGCTATAAATTCGTGCAATATTGGCGACGATCGCTCACATTTCGCATCGTTAGCTCCTTTGTTGCATTCGCCTTAACTGCGCTGCTGGTTGTTCTTCCTCTAAGAGCTCAGCAGCCTGTTATATTGTCAATCTTGATTCCCGCTCCAGATGTGAAGCCGTTTCCACCTCTAATTGCAGAGTTTGAGCGGCAAAACCCAGGCATTAAGATCAATATTGTTGAAGGCCCGAACTCTTCTAATTTAGTTGAAGATCTCTATTCCTCTGCATTCTTGCTTGGTGACTCGCCTTATGATCTCCTCAACATGGATATCACTTGGGTTCCCAAGTTCGCCGCAGCAGGATGGCTGCAAGATATGTCCGACATCTTGCCGGAACCAGAGCTAGGAAAGTTCCTCAAGGGGGACATCGAAGGTGGACGGTATAAAGGTAAGCTTTATCGCTTGCCCTACCGGACAGATGTGGGAATGCTTTACTACCGATCGGACTTACTCCAGCAAGCCGGATTAAAGCCGCCGGAAACGTTCCAAGATTTGATGCAAGCCTCGAAGGCGGTTCAATCGAAAGATGCAGCGCAGTGGGGCTATGTGTGGCAGGGTCGGCAGTATGAAGGACTATCGGCGATGTTCATCGAAGTTCTGCAAGGAAATGGGGGTTTTTGGATCAATCCTCAGACCAATGAAGTGGGACTCGATCGACCTGAAGCGATCGACACGGTGAAATTCCTGGTCAGCACAATCCAACAAGGGGTTTCACCGCCAGGAGTCAACACTTACATCGAAGAAGATGCACGACGGTTATTCCAAAATGGCAACACGCTATTTATGCGCAATTGGCCCTACGCTTGGGATTTGCTGAACGGCAAAGATTCTCCGGTACGCGGCAAAGTTGGTATTAAGCCAATGATTCACGCGCCAGATGCACGCAGTGGAGCGTGCCAAGGCGGCTGGGGACTGGGAATTTCCAGCACCACCCGACACCCTCAAGAAGCCCGGAAAGCAGTGCAATTCTTCACCAGCACAGAAGCTCAGAAGCAATTAGCGATCGCAGGTGCCTACTTACCGACGCGGCGTGAACTGTACAACGATCGAGAACTGCTTCAGCGCTACGAATACTTTCCAATGATTCTGAAAGTTCTGGAAAACCCGGCATTGCGTCCCCCGATCGCGCAATATGCCCAAACCTCAGACATTTTGCAACGCTACTTGAATGCAGCGCTGTCTCGGCAAATTTCACCCGAAGAAGCGATGCAATCGGCAGCACGAGAAACGCGATCGCTGTTAGGAGCTTAGCCGATGAAAGACATCATTCGAGAACGAGAACGCCGCGCAGGGTGGTTCCTCACAATTCCCGCATTGGTCATCCTGGCGCTGGTGTTTGCTTACCCAATTTTGAGAGCGTTCTGGCAAAGTTTGTTCGCAATTAACTTGGGAACTCAACTTAATCCACAGTTCGCAGGACTTTCTAACTTTGGCCGCATGGCGCAAGATGGGCGGTTTTGGCGCACGATGCTGAATTCAACCGTCTTTACGCTTGCCTCTGTATTCCTCGAATTGATTTTGGGGATGGGAATTGCCTTGGTGCTGAACCAGAAGTTTCGGGGACGGGGGACAGTTAGAACGATCGCGATTCTCCCTTGGGCATTGCCGACTGCGCTGATTGCACTGGGCTGGACTTGGATTTTTAACGACCAGTACGGCATTGTGAATGATATTCTGCTGCGCTTGGGACTTGTGAAAACGGGTGTGAACTGGCTCGGCGATCCAACCTTAGCCATGATTGCCGTGATTCTGGCAGATGTGTGGAAAACGACTCCGTTTATCAGCATCTTATTATTAGCTGGATTACAGTCGATTTCAAATGATTTGTACGAAGCGCAAGCGATCGATGGAGCCAGCCCCTGGCAAAGCTTCCGGCAGATCACTCTGCCGCTATTGATGCCGCAAGTTGTAATCGCGTTGTTATTCCGACTTGCACAATCGTTTGGCATCTTCGACTTGATCAGCGTGATGACTGGTGGTGGCCCGGGAGGTGCAACCGAAACTGTGTCGCTTTACATTTACTCAACTGTAATGCGGTATTTGGATTTCGGTTACGGTGCAGCGCTGGTGGTTGTGACGTTCTTACTGTTGGTGTTAGCCGTCGCGATCGCGTCGTACTTCCTCACTCGATCTAGAGCCAAAGCCGCAGGAGAAATCTAACTATGACCACTGTATTTCCAGAATCCGTTGATCGTAGAGCGCCAAGCGGTGGAGCGAAGATTGGTCGCAAAATTATCTTGCCGATCGCGGTCGCGTTCACCGTTATCTTCTGCCTCGCCCCAATTTTGTGGCAGTTGTTGACTTCAGTGAAGGTCAACGCTGATATTGCGGCAATTCCGAACGTCTACTTTCCCACACGCTACACCCTGGATCACTATCGCGAACTGTTCCAGCGTCGCCCGTTTTTGAACTATATCTTCAATAGCGCGATCGTTTCTTTTGCTTCAACGATTTTGGCATTGGGCGTGGGTGCGCCTGCGGCTTATGCGTTGGCACGATTGAAGCTCCAGGGAGAACGTTGGATTCTCGCAACCATTTTGATTGTGACATTGTTTCCACCAATTCTATTGTTCTTTGGATTGTTAGAAATCGTTCGCTATCTCAACCTCGGTAATAACTATCTCGCGCTGATCATTCCTTACACTGCGATCAATTTACCGTTAACCATCTTGGTGATGCGGAGTTTCTTTCAGCAATTACCGAAAGATCTCGAAGATGCGGCCAGAGTTGATGGCTATAGCACTCCTCGAATGCTGCTCGAAGTGGTCTTACCGATGACAATTCCAGCATTGGTTACAACTGGAATTCTCACCTTCATTTCTGCGTGGAACGAATTCATCTTTGCGTTGACGTTTATCACTCGCGAAGACATGAAAACCGTTCCGGTTGCAGGTGCTCAACTCGGTGGTGCTTCCCCGTTTGAAATTCCGTTTGGCCCGATCGCAGCGGCTACGGTTCTCGGTACGATTCCGCTCGTGCTATTGGTGCTGTTCTTCCAGCGCCGCATTGTTCAAGGTCTGACTGCTGGAGCCGTTAAAGGATAACTCTTATCACATCAAACATCATGACTAAAAATCTACAACTCATTGATTTGAGAAAGGCTTACACTCCCAAGGTTGTTCCGGTCAAAAACATCAGTTTAGAAGTGAATCAAGGTGAATTTCTCACGCTGTTAGGCCCATCAGGCTGCGGGAAATCTACAATTTTGCGGCTGATTGCAGGACTCGAACAGCCCACCAGCGGACGAGTGATGATCAATGGTCACGATGTCAGCCGCTTGAGTCCGGGCGATCGCAACATTGCAATGGTGTTTCAAAGCTATGCGCTGTATCCCCATATGTCGGTTTACGAGAACATTGCATCTGGGCTAAAACTGCGAAAAACGCCCCACGCTGAAGTCAAAGAGCGCATTCGGGAAGTTGCAGATTTTCTAGGCTTGCATGAATTAATGGATCGTAAACCCGGACAGTTATCTGGAGGTCAACGGCAACGGGTAGCAGTGGCGCGAACCTTAGTTCGTCGTCCTGATTTGTTCTTGCTGGATGAACCCCTCAGTAACTTAGATGCACTGTTGCGGGAACATGTCCGGGCAGAACTGAAACAACTCTTCGGATCGCAAAATGCGCCGATCGTTTATGTGACGCACGACCAAACCGAAGCGATGACGCTTTCGACTAAAGTTGCCGTGCTGAACAATGGCTATCTGCAACAGTTCGATCGACCCGATGTAATTTACAGTCATCCTGCCAACGAATTTGTGGCAGGCTTTATTGGTAGTCCGCAAATGAACTTCTTGCGAGTTCCTTGCGACAATGGCAGCGCACTCGTTGGCAATACTCGGATTCCTACACCCCGTGGATATGCAGCGCGAGAAGTGGTGCTGGGCATTCGTCCGGAGCATGTACACCTGGCTCAAGGTCAAAATGAACCCGTTCTTAACGGCGAAGTCTTTCTGACTGAGAACCTAGGAATGCACGACTTAGTGAGTTGCCACCTTCAGAGTGCGTCTGGTGAACCAATGAAGGTTCGGGCAATTCTGCCGGTGCATTCTGGGTTCAGCAATGGTAGCACTGTGCGATTGGCGTTCCCAGTTGAGCATATTCACTGGTTTGATGCCACCACAGGCGATCGTGTTTCTAGTAGCGAATCACGAGTCGCGGCATAGTTACGCATCGTTACGCATCATTACAAGAGGTGCGATCATAATTGAGATTGCACCTCAACCTGTCGAATTGGCAGCGTGACCACAAGTTCTGCACCCTGCAATGGAATTGATCGACATTTCAAACTGCCATGATGCTGCTGAGTCACAATCTGATAGCTCATGGCTAACCCCATTCCTGTGCCTTGACCAATCGGCTTAGTGGTAAAGAATGGGTCGAACATTCGAGCCTGCTCTGATTCGGCAATCCCCATGCCGTTATCAATAATCCGAATCTGGACTTGCTCGGCATCGACTTGCTCGGTGTAAATTTCGATCGTTGGCTGTGGATGATGCACTAGCCATTGCGGGTTTTGAATTGCCACTTCTAGCGCATCGATCGCATTCGTAATAATTTGCAGAAACACCTGGTTCAACGAACCTGCAAAGCATTCGATTCTGGGTAGCTCAGCGTAATTTCTTGTAACTTTAAGTTTGTATCCCTGATAGTCCTGATTTAAACGACTCTGCAAGATCGTCAGTGTACTTTCGATGCCATCGTGAATATTCACTCGCTTCAATGCCGCTTCGTCAAGCCGGGAAAACGTCCGCAACGATAAAACAATGTCTTGAATGCGTTCTGCACCCGTCTGCATCGAATTCAGCAGCTTATCTAAATCACTGGAAATAAACTCAAGGTCGATCGCTGCAATCTGTTCCTCAACTTCTGGATGCGGCTGCGGATAATGTTTTTGATAGAGATGAATTAAGTCAAAAATATCAGCGAAATAATCATTGGCGTGACACAGATTGCCATAGATAAAGCTAATGGGATTGTTAATTTCGTGAGCAATGCCTGCCACAAGCTGACCCAGCGAAGACATCTTCTCACTGTGAATAAGTTGCGTTTGAGTGCGTTTGAGGTCTTGCAGTGTGTTTTCGAGGTCGATCGCTTGCTGTCTTAGCTGTGCTTCCGATCGACGTAGTGCTTCTTCGTTGAGCTTGCCTTCGGTTATATTCAGAATGACCCCATCCCATAGCACTGATCCATCCGCCTGTCGCTCTGGTCTAGACTGCTTCTGAATCCAAATTAGCCGACCAGATGGAGTAGTAAGCCGTCCTAACCAAGTACAAGGCTGAAGTGTGGCGGCTGAGTGCCAAATCGATCTCCAAAGCTCTACTTGATCATCAGGATGAACCTGATTCATGAGCAGATCGGAATTGCGATAAACTTGCTCCGGTTCTAGCTCAAACAACTCCTGTGAGTATGCGCTGATGTAGGGAAAACTGACTTTACCCTCCAGTGATAGTCGAAACTGATACAGCACCCCTGGAACATTCGCGGCAAGTCTTTGAAACCGGGCCTCACTGCGCTGTAGTGCGATTTGTGCATACTTACGAGCGCTAATATCGCGAACAATCACTAAAGCTTCCTGCTCATTGCAGCGCGTCACGCGCACTTCTTCATACTGCCACTGTCCATCGACTTCGAGTTCTTGTTCATAGACTTGCACTTCATTCGTGACGATCGCTCGCTCTACGTAAACCATACGCTGGGCTGCCAGATGAGGCGGCAAAATTTCCCATAGAAACTTTCCTCGCCAGTCTACTCCTGCGCTAAATAGCCGAAACGCTACCGATTGCGGAACGTGAAAATCTAAACAAACTCCTGCTCGATTCAAGCGCAGCATGATATCTGGAATCGCTTCTAGCAAGAGTTGATAGCTGCGATCGTCTTGACTAGAAACGAGGTAATCCCGGTCGTTAATACGCATCACCAAATCTTTAACAGGATTTTTTACAAAGTTCCCGATTTTTGCATCTGTCCTACCGTGACCAGGAGTGCTGCAAATCACATTCAGTATGGTTTGCTAACGTGCGCCCATACATCGACAGAAGCGGACTTTGAACGATCGCTATATAATACGTTGCAAATTCTATTTTAATCTGCACTGGTGTAAGAGGCATTTGAATTAATGTTGCCAAATCAGAAATCGTCTGCGCTCGGTTTTGCCCTACTGCTGACCACGGTTGCAGCAGCAAAACCCCTCGAATCGATCATTGCCCCTCCAACGTTGGCTCAGACCGCACCGCCGACCTTTCCCCTTCCGTCTTCTGTCCCCTCTGGAACCACCGTGCAGATTGAGGGATCAAGCAGCATGGCGACAACTAATCAAGCGCTGAAACAGCGATTTGAAAGTCAATTTTCGGGCAGCAAAATCAATCTCAACTATTCCGGGAGTGCGGTTGGACTGCAAGCCCTCCGCGATGGCAGGGTTGACTTGGCCGCGATCGGGCGATCGTTGACGCAATCAGAGCGTGATCAGGGGCTGATTCCCGTTGCGGTCGGACGCGGCAAGATTGCGCTGATCATTAGTCCAGACAATCCCTTTAGAGGCAGTATCACGGTACCGCAGTTTGTGAAAATTGTCCGGGGTGAAATTACGGACTGGTCGGAATTAGGCGGCACACCGGGACGGATTCGCTTTATCGATCGACCCGACCTGAGCGATACCCGTACTGCCTTTCGCAACTACGCCATCTTCATCGACACACCCTATCAAGTTGGCTCTACCGCAACCCGGACGGGTGAAGATAGCACTCAAGCCGTGGCTCAGCAGCTTGATAAAGATGGACTCAGCTTTGCACCTGCAAATCAAGTCTTAAATCAGGCAAATCTGCGGATTGTGCCGATGCACAACACCTTGCCTACTGATCCGCGCTATCCCTTTTCACAGCCCTTTTACTACGTTCATAAAGCGAATCCCTCTCCGGGTGCAGCCGCGTTCTTGGGCTACACGACTTCTAACTCAGGGGTAGAAGCCGCTCGTGCTGCTGAAACCGATCCGGCTTCGTTAGCCATCAACTCAGATGCAGTGCTGACGGCAGGAAGCGCCGCCGCAGGCGCATTAAATGCGGGAGCCAGTGCTGGATCGTCTCCTGCCCCCGCAGGCTCACCCGTTGGCGCACCGTCTACGGTAGCACCGGGCGCTTCTGGCACATCAGGCGCAACGGCTCTCAGTTCAACTCCCGGTATATCAGCATCTGACACATCGACATCTGGCGCATCGAATGCAGCGCCCCTCGCCACAAATCCAACCAACTCCCAAAATAGTGATAGCGGTGTTCCGGGCTGGCTCTGGTGGCTGTTGCCGTTGGGGCTTGCCGCACTTTTGATCGGCTGGCTGCTGCGTCGTCGAACGCGAGGCGCGGTGCAAGCAACGACCCCTGCGGCGACAGAACTACCGCCCCGGCCTCGACCTGTCACTCCACCGCCCCCCCCGCCTCTGATGAATCCTTCAACTTCAGATGGCAGTCTGGCATCGCGTGCGGGTTCGGTGATTAATTCTGATCGCGCCGCGATCGCAGAAGTTCAACCGCCCACAGTTTCTCCTGCTGCGGTTGGAGGAGCGGCACTGGTAGGAGCGGGAGCCGCTTCGGTGTCCGATCAAGCAGAGCCGACAGAACCGCCTGAAGCCTCAGCAATTCCCGCAGAACCACCTGCGATCGTCGCTGAATCTCTTGAATCGATCGAGCCACCCGTGATTGCAGAATCGACTCCGGTTCCCGATCGCCCCTTGATTGAAATCCGTGAGATGCCAGCGGTCGACACCCCAACTTTGCACTCCGCTACGATTGAGCCACCGGAAGCGCCCCCGGAAATTAACTTGCCAACGGGAGCAATGCTTGGGGGAATGGCTGGACTTGGAGCCGTCGCCTTGATGCGTGAGGAATCGGATAACCTGCCTGAACCCGAACCGCTCACATCTTTAGACGCGATCGAGCCGCTCGAAGGAGCCGAAGTCGCTCCGCTCGATCAGCCTGCGATCGAACTGAACCTTGATGATGCACCCAGTAGCGTCGATGAACTAGCACCAGTCGCATTCGATGAATCCCCCACGTCTCTAGATACGATCGAACCGCTCGATGAGGTCGAAGATGCACCGCTCGACCTGCCTTCGATCAACCTGGATCTCGATGACGCACCCACGGTAGACGAACTTCCGCTAATTTCAGCCCCTGATGTAGATTATGTGCAACTCGATTTAGATGCGGCTGTCCCTGAAGCGACGATCGTCGATCCGCTTGGAACGCTTGATTCTGAAAGTGTAATTCCGGGGCTTGCAGCATTCGGTGGAGCAGCAGCACTCTCAGGACTCGGAGCCACTGAATCGACTGTAGGGAATGAGGCTGCGATCGTGGAACCAACATTCATTGAAGCAACGACTCCTGAACCGGGAATTCCTCCGTCCGAACTTTCTGAAATCGATGCGGGCGCGGATCTCGAAACCGATGAATTCGAGACAATGGATACGAGCGCCGATGAGACCGATACGATCGCTGAAGAACCGTCTACGAGGGTTGGCGCAACTACCCTTGCGGCAGGCGGAATGGGACTTGCGGCAGGATTGGCGACTCGGAGCGATGCGGGTCAAACCGATGTCGAGGCAGCGCGATTTGATCTTGGACAAACGGATTTGTCTAGCGAAACGTTAGCCTCAGTCGATGAAGGCTTACCGGAATTACCCGATGGCTATGGAGAAAGCCGAATCGTGCTGATGCCCCGTGATCCGCGATGGGCGTATACGTACTGGGACATTCCCAACGAACACAAATCAGAACTGTGTAGCCAAGGTGGACAAACGCTCGTTTTACGTTTGGCTGATGTTACCGATCTCGATCTAACCCATCAAAGCCCGCATAACTTACAGCAATTTGAATGTGATGAACTCGCCCGCGATTGGTATCTCCCCATTCCGGTGAGCGATCGCGATTACCTAGTCGAAATCGGTTACGTTGCCGGAGACGGACGCTGGCTGATGCTGGCGCGATCGCTGCCTGTCCGAATTCCGCCCGTGTATCCGTCTACTTGGGAGTACGAGCAATTCGCAACCGTTCCTTGGGACAACAATTTGCGGGGTCAAACTCCCTTGACGCTGCCCTCACCTCTGGAAGAGCGCGATTTGGTGGTCGCCCCAAATGCGATGTATGATCGGATATTCGATTTATCTCAAGGTGCAGAACTTCAGCGAATTGCAGGGTCGATCTTTGGCTCTATGCAGCAAGTTCCCGTCGATCGTTCGATCGCGTTTCCGTCTGGTGCAGGACTATTGCCCCCCACTGCTTCCGGGATTTCTGGAATGTCTGGGATTGGCATGTCTGGAGCCGGATTATTCTCGGGCAGTGCTATTCCGATTCGCCCCCGCCGATTCTGGCTGGTTGCCGACGCGGAACTGATTGTATATGGTGCAACGGAACCGGATGCGATCGTAACGATCGCAGGCGAAACGATTCCGCTCAATCCAGACGGAACCTTCCGATTCCAAATGCCGTTCCAAGATGGTTTAATCGATTATCCGATCTTGGCAGTGGCAAAAGATGGAGAGCAAACGCGATCGATTCATCTGAAGTTCACCCGCGAGACACCAAGCCGAAACACCAACACCAAAGACGAAGCCATTGACGAATGGCAATCATAACTGGAAGGGAGCGATGAAAAAGTTAATTCAAGGACACCGACAATTTCGAGAGAGTTACGTTCCGCGACACCTGGATCAGCTAGAAGAACTGTCGCACGGTCAAAAGCCGCGTGTTCTATTTATTACCTGCTCTGACTCCCGCATTGATCCAAATTTGATTACTCAAGCGGATATCGGTGATCTGTTTATCATTCGCAATGCTGGAAATATTATTCCACCGTATGGCGCGGCGAACGGTGGAGAAGGGGCGGCGGTTGAATATGCGATTAATGCCCTGGATATTCAGCAAATTATTGTCTGTGGTCACTCTCACTGCGGCGCGATGAAGGGCTTGTTACAGCTTGGCAAGCTTGAAGAAGAAATGCCGCTGGTGTACGACTGGCTGAAGCATTCAGAAGCGACGCGGCGATTGGTGAGAGAAAATTACAGCCAGTACAGCGGCGAACAACTGTTAGAGATTACGATCGCCGAAAACGTTCTCACCCAAATCGAGAATCTCAAAACCTATCCAGTTGTGCATTCGCGCTTGTACCAGCGCAAACTCGAAATCTTTGCCTGGGTTTATCACATTGAAACTGGGGAAGTTCTCGCGTTTGATCCGGAGACTCATGCGTATGTTCCGCCGCAAAGTCAGCTATCGCTCCGAGAGCGCGGTGAAGTGGCTCCCAAACAGTACACAAAAACGAGCGCTCCGCCTGTTGCGTGTGAGTTAGTCCCGGATGTGCCTGCGGTTTCCAATGGAAACGGACGTTTGCCAGAGCCCGTCTGTGCTGAAGTGCCCATTGAGTCGATGCCTTGGCTGTCGCCGGAACAAGCCGATCGCATTTATCGCGGCTCAGTCGCTCGACGGCAGTAGAGGCTGAGAAAATCGTGATCGCTCTAAACGCTAAAGTTGGGGCGATCGCTTTCTAGAGTTAACTCAACACGCTAGACCATCCGAGCGTTGACAGCATAATCAGATTGCTGCACCAAAACAAGCCTAAAATCCATAGCAGTACAGTCATTCCTTTGCGATTTACAACATTCCCAGAGGCTTGACTGATGAGTTGTTGCGATCGCCAAAGTTGCCACAAGCGAAAGATAGTGTAAACCGTTCCAATCGCGACAACTAAACTCGGAAATCCAAGGCTGCTAAAAATCTGCTCGGTCAGAATTTGAATGATCAATGCAGACAGATAAAGCCCCAGAATTTTGCGGATTTGGGGATGTTTGAACCAGACTATCCAGGCAATGCCGGGAAGAATCACCCCCAGCGTGATTGCCAGCCAGATCCAAATTCCCATAAAACAACGTTCTGCATCGTTAAAGTGAATGGTTTGAGCGATCGGCACCGCTCGTATGCTGATGAGCCAACCAAGCGCGATCGTCAGCAGTGTGGCAAACAGCGCAAACGAAAAGACCGTTTTCCAAGACATACAAGTGGAATGACACTGTACTGAATCAGACTAAGACTTAAAGATAACCTTTTCCTCTATTGCAAGGATGAATCCATTAGATTGCACAGTTTGTAGAGAGTTCTGGCAGCAACATTTCCATCCCATTCAGCATTCCCAATTTCAACGACATCAAAGCCAATCACCTTACGTCCACTGTTAACGACTTCGCGGAACAAACAGAAAGCTTGCTCTAGCTCTAATCCACCGGGCACAGGTGTTCCAGTCATCGGGCAAAGCTTCGGATCAAAGCCATCGACATCGACGCTGATATAAACTTCTTGCGGCAGTTCTGCCACGATTTGCTGGCAAATTTGAAGCCAAGGCACACCCGCATACTGTTTCTGTTTCAGCATCGAATCATAGTAGGTTGAGATTCGACCGTTAGAGTCGCGAATTAGGTTTACTTCGTCTAAACAAACATCGCGAATTCCAACTTGCACAAGCTTGGTCATCTGTGGCAGTGTCAGCACGTTGTACATGATCGAGGCGTGCGAATACTCGAAGCCTTCGTAAGCCTGGCGCAAATCCGCATGAGCATCAATGTGCAGAATGCCAAAATTCTCGTGATGTTGGGCGATCGCTCTCAAGTACCCCAGCGGCACACTATGATCCCCACCCACGACTGCGACTCGTTTTCCTTGCTGAAGGGCGCGATCGCTCTGTTCAAATAACCATTGGTTCAGTGTTTCACCCGCTTGATTGATTGTTTCGAGTAACTGAGATAGTTCTGAATCTAGCTGTTCTCCAATAGATAAGCGATCGATAATCTTCGCGGCATCCGCTCGGAGTCGATCGGAGCGATCGAGAATGGTTTGTGGAATCTCAGGCATAAAGATTCCTTGTTTCCACCCGTCTGGATTGTCAAAGTCATACAAATCAAGCTGCGACGAAGCGTTCAGCATTGCTGCTACACCTCGCGCAGTTCCGGCATTGTAAGAAACCGTCACTTCCCAGGGCACACCCAACACAATTAATTTTGCCGAGTCATAGTCAAACGGCAAGCCAAACAATCGACCCATGACACCTATGCCACTAGGATCATAGTTCTGTAAATCTGTCATTTTTTAAGTTCCTATACAGTTTGAAGCGTTTTTCCAAAGGTTTGTGGTTCCGGTAAAGGTTCGCCTTCTGCGCTGGCTTCGCCCCCCGAAGGGAATGCTGATTCAACTAACAGTTCCAATACTTCCTGTGACGAATTTGATAAGGTACGACTCCCCTTTCTATTTTGGAGATTGACAAGATCAGGAATGTCAGGGTGATGAAAAATATGATGACTGCCATTAATCCGAGAAAGGGTAGAGCCGAAGCCTTCAACCAGTGTTACAAGTTCATCAAATGAGACGTTGTTTGAACCCTCCAAAATTTTTTTGAGTAATTTTCGCTTTTTCGACATTCAAGCTAGACCACGACGAAGTTGACGAGTTTCCCAGGCACAACAATTACCTTCTTAATCTCTTTGCCTTCGATGTAGCGTTTTGCAATCTCTGACTCTCGCGCAAATTGTTCTAATGCGGCTTTGTCGTCTGCGATCGCAGTTGCTGCCTCGATCGTTCCGCGTGTTTTGCCTAAGATTTGAATCACGATCGTTTTCTCATCGGCGATTAATGCACTTGGATCAACGATCGGGAAAGACTGCGTATGAATTGAGTCGGAATGTCCGATCGTGTGCCACAGTTCCTCAGCAATGTGTGGAGCAAACGGCGCTAACAATCGCAGCAATGTATCAATGCCTTCGGCATAAACCGGGGAATCTTTTTGAGCATCGCTTAAGGCATTGCTCAATTTCATCAGTTCAGAGACTGCCGTGTTGAATTGATAGTCACCCTGCAAATCTTCGGTGACTTCTTTGATTGCCGTGTGAATCGATCGCCGCAAATCTTTCTCAGGTTTGGATAAATTGCCGTGGGTAGAGACGCGATTAATCGCTCTACCCACACCGGATTCCGTCACCAATCGCCATACCCGATTGAGGAATCGGAATTGCCCTTCAACGTCGGCATCTTCCCACTCCAAATCTTTCTCAGGCGGTGCTTTGAATAAGATAAACATCCGCGCCGTATCCGCCCCGTATTTATCGACAACATCACCCGGAGCTACACCGTTGTACTTCGATTTCGACATTTTCTCGAATACAACTTCTAGCTTTTCTCCGGTTGCTGGATCGATCGGATTGGTTGCATCTTTAATCTCAGCAGGAAGCACATACTTTCCAGTGGTTGGATTTTTGTAAGTTCTGCCCTGAACCATACCTTGAGTAAGTAAACGCTCGAAGGGTTCATCGAAGTTCAACAGACCCCGATCGCGCAATACCTTCGTAAAAAATCGCGAATACAGTAAATGTAAAATCGCGTGTTCAATTCCGCCCACGTATTGATCCACAGGCATCCAATCGTTTGTGATTGTGCGATCGAATACTGCTTGATCATTGTTGGCATCGGGATAGCGCAAGAAATACCACGACGAATCGATAAACGTATCCATCGTGTCGGTCTCGCGTTTTGCAGGCGTTCCACAACTCGGACAAGAAACATTCAGCCACGATTCTAACTGGGTTAACGGTGAGCCACCTTTACCGGAGAACTCAACATTCTCAGGCAGTGCAACAGGTAAGTCAGAGTCGGGAACCGGAACCGCACCACACTTCGGACAGTGAATGATCGGAATCGGTGCGCCCCAGTATCTTTGTCGTGAAATTAACCAATCCCTTAAGCGATAGTTCGAGGTACCTTTCCCTTTTTGCTTCGATTCAAGGAATGCGATCGCTGCTTCAACACTCTGACCTTTTCCTTTCCCTGCCGGAACACCATCCAACACACCGGAATTCACCATCACCCCTTCGCCCGGAAAGGCTTCGGTCATAGTTGCAGCATCTAAAGTTTGATCCGGGGGCTGAACGACGACTTTGATCGGTAAATCGAACTTCTTCGCGAACTCAAAATCTCGCTGATCGTGGGCTGGAACTGCCATAATTGCACCTGTTCCATAGTCCATCAGCACATAATCTGCAATCCAAATCGGAATCTTCTGATCGTTAACGGGATTGATTGCATAGCTACCCGTCCAAACACCCGTCTTTTCTTGACCTTCAGCAGTACGATCGATATCACTTTTCGCTGCCGCCGCTTCTTGATACTGCTGAATTGCTTCTGCTTGTTCCGGGGTCGTCAACTTCTCGACTAAAGGATGCTCCGGCGACAACACCATGAATGATGCACCCCACAGCGTATCAGGACGAGTCGTAAACACAACAATTTCGTCACCTGCTTCTGTGGTGAAAGTCACTTGTGCGCCCGTGGACTTGCCAATCCAATTTGCCTGCATTAACTTAACGCGATCGGGCCATCCCTTCAGCTTGTCTAAATCCGTTAACAATTGCTCTGCATAATCTGTGATCTTCAAAAACCACTGACGCAGCAACTTCCGTTCGACTTTCGCCCCCGATCGCCAAGACCGTCCATCGGCATCCACCTGCTCATTGGCTAATACAGTTTGATCGATCGGATCCCAATTCACCGTGGCTTCTTTCTGATACGCCAAACCTGCCTTAAAGAACTCCAAGAAAATCCACTGTGTCCAGCGATAGTAGTCTGGCGAACAGGTTGCTACTTCTTTTGTCCAATCAAACGAGATGCCCAACTGCTTTAACTGGTCGCGCATCTGATCGATATTTTGATACGTCCATTTCGCGGGATGAACGCCGCGCTCGATCGCTGCATTTTCCGCAGGCAACCCGAACGCATCCCAACCCATCGGATTCAGGACGCGATATCCTTGCATCCGTTTGAGTCGAGCGATCACATCGACGATCGTATACACCCGCACATGCCCCATGTGGAGATTGCCAGAGGGATACGGAAACATAGACAGCGCGTAAAACTTCGGCTTATCGCTCGTTTCAGGCGTTTGGGACAACTCGGCATCTGTCCAAGCTTGCTGCCATTTTGCTTCGATCTCTGTGGGGGTGTAACGGAACTCCACGAATCAACTCCTGAATACGAATATGGGGCAAAATTATCTGCTTACCCATTCTAGATGAGGAGATGTAGAGGTGTAGCTTATTTTGTCGGTGTGATTCTTCCTTCTCTGACCAGTGCTTGATAGAGCAAAGCGGCTGCATCTGCCCGTGTTGCCACTCGATTCGGTGTTAACTGCTGAGCGCTGGGAAATCCGGTCACTAGACCCGATTCAACGGCTGCTGCAACGCTGCCTTGTGCCCATTTCGGCAACTTGTTCACGTCCTTGAACTTCGCTAAGGTCTGCGCTGGAGCGGTTGGCGGTTGCAGCTTCAGACCAGATGCTAAGGCCACTTGCAGTTGATAGAGTGGGATTTGCTGATTCGGTCGAAACACGCCCTCAGAATAACCGCTCATAAAGCCTGTTTGAATGGCATCATCGATCGCGGATCTCGCCCAAAAATTCGCGGGGACATCTCGAAACGCAATACCTCCCCGCTCTTTCGGCTTACCAAATGCCTTACCTAACAGTGCCGCAAACTGAGCGCGGCTAATCGGCTCATTCGGCTTGAACGTTCCATCCTGAAATCCACTCAAAATATTGCGGCGCGTGAGTTCTCCGATATAAGCACCTGCCCAAAAATCACTCGGTACATCCTTAAATCCTGTGATTGGCTTTGCAGCTTCGGGCGGTGTTGTGGGAGAGGGAACGAGGTTCGGCAGGCTGCTAGGACTCGGAGACGGAGCAGCGCCGATCGGAGCGACTGGAACAAAGGTTTGGGTGTTTGGCTGAGGAGTGCTGGCGGCTTCAGGTTGTGGAACAGGGGGCGCTTGGGGGTTGGGGGGCGTGGTGACGATCGCGCCATCAGGGTCGGGTGCGGGTGAAGCAAGGAGCGGAGAAGGTGCAGGCTGTGGAGAATTTGAAAGCAGCGAACCGATATCAAAGCCTGTTCCCGGTTGTCGAGTTGCCCAGAAAAAGATGCTTCCAATGCTGACGAAAGCAACAAACATGGCAATGAGTTCATCGGAAGTTAGGCGACGGCGCGGATCTGGAGGTGAAGTCATTTTATTAAAGCGTATGCTTTGATCAGAGTTTATTTCTCCAAATCCTAAAGCAATTTCGACGATCGCGCTATCAGACCCAGAGAAATTAAGTTGTGAGCGATTTTGTGATGTTTCGGGGTCGATCAACATCTATCCCACGCAGGATTGCTAACTCATACGCCAAAAGTTGCAACGGCACAATGGTTAGAAAAGGCGTAAAGAGTTCGGGAATTGAAGCAGTTGGGATTTCAATCACAGGATTCTGATTCGCACGAATGCGATCGATGGTTTTTCTTGCGGTTTCTGGATGCAGCGCGATCGTGGGAATTTGCGGATCTAAAAGCGCGATCGGGCCGTGCAAAAATTCTCCGGCTGCGTATCCTTCTGCATGAGTGTAGGTAGCTTCTTTGAGTTTTAATGCGCCTTCGAGCGCGATCGCGGTGTTAATCCCGCTTCCAATCAAGATCAAGCTACGAGCGTCTTTCAGCCTTTGGGCAATTTGAGCGATCGTATTTTGTTTCAAAATTACTTCCATCTGTTGTGGAATTTGCCGAAGCCGTTCAAGCTGATCTTTCTGTTGCGCAGCTTCAAATGCAAGCTGATATAGAATCGTTAACTGTGCTGTAAATGTTTTGGTTGCTGCAACGCTCTTTTCTTCACCTGCGCTGGTATAAATCGTGTGGTCAACTTGCTTTGTAATCGTGCTATCAATTCCATTCGTAATTGCGATTCGTCTAGATTGAACCGTTTGTAATGCTGCGATCGTATCTGCGGTTTCGCCGGATTGCGTGAGTGCGATCGTAACGGTATCCGGTGTTTCAATCAGTGGAGCAAACAGCGCTTCAGATGACGATCGCACTTGTGTTGGAATTTTCGCCACTTGCTCGAATAGAAATTGTCCGATTAAGCCCGCGTGTAAGCTAGTTCCACACGCAAGAATATTAATGCGATCGACCTGCTCAAACGAAATTGACATTGAGCGATCGAGCAATTGCCGCATTACATCGGGTTGCTCGTGAATTTCTTTCAGCATGAAATGAGTCATCGTTTTACGCTCACTTTACGATCGGGATTTTGTTTGCGTACCCAAGCGAGAAATTTCGCCATTTCGGGATTTGACTTCAATCGATCAACCGTGTTCAATTCTTCTGCCAGTCGGCGATTGTCGAATAAGACATGAATTTGGCGATGGCAAGCGGGGCAAATGTCGATCGTTTCACCCGGATCGAGTTTTTTGCGTTTGGTGTGTTGTCTCGGAACTAAATGATGTTCGGTGAGGATAGGAACATCACGATCGCAAAGCTGACAAGGCATAGCTAGAAGAGTTGTCTTTCTTCCAGGGTAACGACAAGACTCTAAAGTTGTCGTGCTGATACATCCTAAAAATCTTCCAGTAACCATTCCGAAGCTCGATCGCCAAGCTCAATCGGTACACTCACCGCTTTTCCCTGACGCGGACGTTCGCGAGTCTTCTCGACATAAGCGCGAAACTGCTCCGTCGCGCCCCAACCCGCCAAATACTCCGCTACCTGATCCAAATGCTCTAAATATTCCGCCTCAGACAACGGAAACGACAACTGCTCCAGATACTTCCACATCACTTGAACAAAAAACTTCCCCCGCGTCCGCCTGACCTGAATGTCATACGATCGCCCCCACTTATCTAAAAGAATTTGCCGAAGTTCTTGTCCCGTCATGATGGCGAAAACATAGGTTGTAACATTTCGTTAATTAATCCCACAGTCTCGTATCGCTAATGTGAATGTCAAGAAATGTATAATACACCTTAGAAACGCTACACACTGCCGACTCTAAGGGATCTCCGGACATTCGCCCGAATCAACTTGGAGCGTCGAAACGTAGCACTCTCCATGTAAATTGATTTAAACACAGGGCTTTCCAATCAGTTCTGCGCGAAATCTTTTGTCATCTCCCATTCGCAATCCCTAGAGAAGAAGTCATGGCTCAATTATCTGAATCTTCTGATGTCCCAAGCATGGGTCGTCGCCAATTTATGAACGCCTTGATGTTTGGCTCTGAAGCGTTGGTGGCGCTCGGTGCTTTATATCCAGTCGTGAAGTATTTTATTCCGCCTTCATCGGGCGGCGCATCCGGGGGTGTCACGGCAAAAGACGCGCTCGGTAACGATATCGTTGTCAGCGAATACCTGAAATCGCATCCCGCCGGCGATCGCAATCTCGCTCAAGGGCTAAAAGGCGATCCAACCTATGTCGTGGTGACGAACGACAGCTCGATCGAGAACTATGGCATCAACGCCGTTTGTACTCACCTCGGCTGCGTTGTACCCTGGAACGCCAACGAAAACAAATTTATGTGTCCCTGCCACGGCTCGCAGTACGACAACACCGGAAAAGTTGTGCGCGGGCCTGCTCCGCTATCTCTGGCACTGGTTCACGCAAACGTCGAAAACGACAAGATTTCGTTTACGCCCTGGACGGAAACTGACTTCCGTACAGGCGACGCTCCCTGGTGGACTTAATTTGAACCTTGCACAACAGAGTGGACTACAGATGAGAAATACTTTAAGAAAAGCGATCGTCACTTTAGCTGCGATCGCAACCCTACTCGCCGGAAGTTTTGCCCTGCCCCAAGCCGCTTCTGCGTACCCGATCTTCGCTCAACAACAATACGAAAATCCGCGTGAAGCCACGGGTCGGATCGTGTGTGCGAACTGTCACTTAGGCGCAAAACCGACGGAATTAGAACTTCCTCAATCAGTGCTGCCCGATACCGTATTTGAAGCGGTCGTAAAAATCCCTTACGACACCAGTGTCCAGCAGGTTCAAGGCGACGGCACTAAAGGGCCGTTGAATGTGGGTGCAGTGTTGATGCTGCCGGACGGCTTTAAGCTAGCTCCCGAAGACCGCATGACCGAAGAGCAGAAAGCAAAAGCGGAAGAACTCTATATCCAGCCGTACAGCGATGCTCATCCGAACTGGTTGGTCGTCGGCCCGATTCCGGGTGAACAGTATCAAGAAATCGAGTTTCCGGTGCTGTCTCCTGATCCGAATGCTGATAAATCCCTGCGCTTCGGAAAATATCCAGTTCAGGTGGGTGGCAACCGGGGACGCGGACAAGTCTATCCGACCGGACAAAAGAGTAACAACGCGGTTTATAACGCTTCGGTTTCCGGTCAAATTAGCGCGATCGACAAGACCGAAGAAGGCGGCTACAACGTCCAAATCACTGAAGAGAATGGAACCGTTGTTACCGACGAGATTCCCGCAGGTCCTGACTTGCTTGTCGCTCAGGGTGACACGGTGAAAGCAGGCGATCCGTTGACCAATAACCCGAATGTGGGTGGATTTGGTCAAGTGGATAAAGAAATCGTGCTGCAAAGCCCCGATCGCGTGAAGGGACTGTTGGCGTTTTTTGCGATCGTCACGCTGACCCAAATCATGCTGGTGCTGAAGAAGAAACAAGTCGAGCGCGTTCAAGCTGCCGAAATGAATTTCTAACTTCACACGCTTCAAATTGAATCAACTGGGATGAATCATTCGTCCCAGTTTTTTGTTGCAAAAAAAGACGCTCGATCGAGCGTCTTGGAGGTTATTGGGGTAGAGATAAACTATGCGCGATCAACCGCATCTTTAACGGAATCTTTCGCATCTTCAGCCGCGTGGCGAACGCCTGCTTCAGCTTGCTTTGCTTTACCTTCCATCTTGTCACCCGGATCTCCGGTCACGTTGCCCATAGCTTCTTGAGCTTTTCCTTCAACGTTCTTAGCAGTAGCTTTAGCTTTATCTTCTAAACTCATAATTTTCACCTAGCGTTTTAGATAGTTATTTTGTGGTATTGCTACCAACTGTGTCGAATTTAACCGTTTTGTCAGGTCGTTGTACTCTAACTGAAGGTTGAAGCACAAAAGGCAGCTTTACGCCCACAGATGGAGAGATCCGAATCTCGACCGCATTCCCCGCTACACCACTCCCCAAGGCAAAAACGTTAAAATCGAGGTAACTCTTTCTAAATCAGAAATGGCAGAATTTAACATTCAAGCCCCGTTTGAGCCGAAGGGCGATCAGCCGAGCGCGATCGCAGGTCTGGTTAAAAGTATTAATGCTGGCAATCAATTTCAAACGCTGCAAGGTGCGACCGGAACTGGAAAGACGCATACGATCGCTCGCGTGATCGAAAAAGTAGGAAAGCCGACTCTATTACTGGCACACAACAAAACGCTGGCAGCCCAGCTTTGTAATGAGTTGCGCGAATTTTTCCCCCGCAATGCTGTTGAGTATTTCATCAGCTATTACGACTATTATCAGCCGGAAGCTTACATTCCAGTGAGCGATACCTACATCGAGAAAACGGCTTCGATCAACGATGAAATTGATATGTTGCGGCACTCGGCGACGCGATCGTTGTTCGAGCGTCGGGATGTAATTGTGGTCGCTTCAATTAGCTGCATTTACGGATTGGGGATTGCATCGGAATATCTGAATGCGTCGATTCCGCTCCGAGTCGGGGAAGAAATTAATCAGCGACAGGTGTTACGCGATCTCGCTTCGGTGCAGTATTCGCGGAACGATCTTGATCTCGGTCGTGGTAAGTTTCGGGTCAAAGGCGATGTGTTAGAAATTGGGCCTGCTTACGAAGATCGAATTATTCGCGTCGAGTTTTTTGGCGATGAGATTGATGCCATTCGCTATGTTGATCCGGTGACGGGTGCAACGCTGCAAAGTATGGAAGCGATTAATATCTATCCAGCACGTCACTTTGTCACACCCGAAGATCGATTACAGCAAGCTTGCGATGACATCGAGCTAGAGCTAAAACAGCGCTTGATCGAGCTTGAATCTCAAGGAAAGCTGCTCGAAGCGCAGCGATTAGAGCAACGGACTCGCTATGATTTGGAAGTCTTGCGAGAAGTGGGTTTTTGCAATGGGGTTGAAAACTATTCGAGACATTTAGCTGGACGTAAAGCAGGCGATCCACCAGAATGCTTGATTAATTACTTTCCAAAAGATTGGTTACTCGCGATCGACGAATCTCACGTCACGATTCCGCAAATTCGGGGAATGTACAACGGTGACCAAGCCCGTAAAAAAGTGCTAATCGAGCATGGTTTCCGTTTACCGAGCGCAGCCGACAACCGCCCACTCAAAGCCGAGGAATTCTGGGAAAGAGTCAACCAATGTGTGTTTATTTCTGCGACTCCGGGCGATTGGGAGCTAGAAATCTCAGAAGATCGCGTGGTTGAACAAGTGATTCGACCGACAGGCGTTCTCGATCCGGAAGTGTTTGTGCGTCCGACTCAGGGACAAGTAGACGACTTGCTGCATGAGATTCAGACACGGGTTGAGAAGCGAGAACGAACGCTGGTGACAACGCTCACAAAACGCATGGCGGAAGACTTGACCGAATACTTCCAAGAACGTGGCGTTCGGGTGCGGTATTTGCATTCGGAAATTAACTCGATCGAGCGAATCGAAATCCTTCAAGAACTCCGAGAAGGCACATTCGATGTTCTGATCGGTGTGAACCTCCTGCGGGAAGGTTTGGACTTACCGGAAGTGTCGCTGGTGGCGATTCTGGATGCAGACAAAGAAGGATTCTTGAGAGCGAAGCGATCGCTAATTCAAACGATCGGACGAGCAGCGCGGCACGTCGAAGGCAAAGCGATTCTTTACGCGGATAATCTCACCGATAGTATGGAAGCAGCAATCAGCGAAACCGAGCGACGACGGGTGATTCAAATCGAATACAACGAGAAACATGGCATTGTGCCAACGCCGATCGTCAAAAAGTCGAACAATGCGATTTTGGCGTTTCTCGAAGTGTCACGGCGGCTAAATTCGCAAGAGCTTGATCAAGCCTATGAGCAAGCCGATGAGATTCCGTTAGAGAACATTCCCACGCTGATTACGCAGCTTGAAGCGCAGATGAAAGATGCCGCGAAGAAGATGGAATTCGAGGAAGCAGCGAAATATCGCGACAAGATCAAGCATTTGCGCGATAAGTTGCTAGGAAATCATAATTAGTCGTTAGCTTCGTTCATTAATTCGGACAGCCCGCTAAGTTCTCTATCCTGCAGAGTTTAGTGGGCTTTAAGCCATTGACAATGCAGCGAATCAAACTGCATCAACTAAACCAAATTAATCCAGCCACGATCGCAACCCCCGCCACCAACGCCACCCAAATAAACCCGTTGTCTTTGGTATTCACCTGGCTCAGATCCACCTCTTCCGGCACGATCGAGGGCTTTTTCTCCACCCGCTTACGAGGTGCTGTTGGTGCAAACTTCGATCGACCAAAATCTCGATCCGACTCGTTTTCCTCGATCGCCGCCAAATCTGGAATCTGCGTTAACCATTCGGGGCGCGTTTTCAGTCGCGGCGCTTCGAGAATATACAGTAATCGTTTTCCCTGCCTGCGCGTAGTTAAGTCCGGATGCTGACAGGCTTTGCGGCACAAAGTTAGCGCTTCAGTTCTTTGACCTGCCGCTTCGTAAGCGGTAACGAGCCAAATTTGCATTTCACCGCCCAGTTTTGAACCCGGTTCGACTAGAGCATTCGATCGCTCTAAATACATTACCGCCTGCCGATAATCGCCCCGCTCAAACGCCGTTTTTCCGGCTTGATATTCTCGTACTGCAAGGTCACGCTGTTCTGTCGTCATGCTGAAAAGATCAATACGCCTACTTTTTAGGGTATCGAAAATCAGTCTAGGTGTTCGACCCAGTTTCCGGGCCGGGTTGCAGTTCGGCGGGAAGGTCTGCATTCTCGACCGAAGCTCGAATCGCTTGCGGCTCTCCCCAAGCAACTTGCTCTAATAGGGTTCGTGCGGCTCCTAAGTTCTGCCCTTGAGCATCGAACAGTTCTGCCCAACCATCGTCGCCATCGGTGCTCACATTCACCGCAAAAATGTCTTGATTCTGAATCTTCTCTTTTGAAACGGAGACCGAACCCCAATCTGCTGATTCAACTTGGTCGAAATAGTAATCGTAGGCTTCTAAAACCGATCGTGGCAGCGACGATCGTACCGTTTCATCGCTTAAATCTATTGGCATCATAGAACTGGCTTGAAGCGACTGAACGCCTGCTTCTTCAGCCTTATAGGTTGCGGCTCTTTTGTTCGCCCAAAGCTCTCGAATCGTTTCAGCTCGATCGCTCATCGTTTCATCCTGATTCATTCAGCAGCCTCAATCATGCTAATAACTCATCCACAGAAACGCTAAATCCCTGCAATACTTTCTGAGTGGTTACAGTTTCGCCCAACGTTTTTAGAACTTGACGGTCTGCTGTAATCACTAAAACATACTGACTTTCTGGAAACACAAGCCAGACTTCCTGACACTGAGACGCTAAGTATTCACGAACTTTGGTAAAAACTTCTTCCGCCTCATCAGTCGGAGAAATAATTTCAGCGATCAGTAGAAAGCTGTGAGGCAGAACCTTGAAATTTCCATGTTGAGCCACGAGCGCAGGTGAAAGGTAAGCAACATCCGGGCATCGGACTCTACCAACCGTTCGACAAGGCGTTTCCGTGTAGACTTCTCCTCCTTGCTGGCTAGATTCCTGATAGTTCCCCCAATACCGAGCGAGCCTAGCTTGAATTCGTCCTGTCTTTGCGCTCATCTCTTTCTTCTCGAATATCTGTCCGTCGATCCATTCGGCATGGTCGATCGGGTTCTCTAAGAACACTTCGAGCGAAATTGAGGAAGCAGCGGCGATCGACATCTTTCTTCTCCTGATTAGCTAATCTCACTATCCCAGCTTGGATTGCGCTTGATCATGATTTCGCGCTTATCAAGCATCGTGATCAACGCAGGCAGATCTGGCGATGCTTTACGGGTCAGCCCTAATTCTGCAACCGCTTGATTACAAGTTTTACCCTCCGTCATGCGGTAGGCGATTTCTTCAATCTCTGCCCAGGTTAAGTCACTTTGCACAAACGCTTTAGCTATCACGTTCAGTAAACTTTCCCAACGGTTGCCCTCAGCCTTGGTCATCATCGTATGTGGAATGTTGAGGGCACGATCGAAGCAGTAGTACCAAGTCTTCGGTTGGCGCGGTAAAAGGTTTTCAACCAGGGTTTCGTGATCCGGATTGCTCACGGCGCGATCGGTTTCGGTGGAAATCACAAACATCGGCGGAGAAGCGGCAGTTCTCGATCGCTTCAACACCTCGCTGCCGATGTCGAGAAACACTCGCAGATCCGGAAACGTGAAGCCTTTGTAGCCGATCGGCTCTCCGGGTTCATCGGTCTGCCACTCAAAATAAGTGTTCAGCACTTTGACAAACAAATCGATGACTTTATTACTGCTGCTGAGATACGCCGCGAAGAGTAGAGCACGATCGATTTGGCTGGCTTTTTCCAGTGCCAACCATGCCGCCAACGTTCCGCCGCCCGAAAGTCCACCGACCACAACTTCATTTCCGAAGCTCTGAGCATGGCGCAACCACGAGAGCGCAAATTGCTTGTAAACCTCTGCATCTTCTGGCAACGGGGGCGGATTTTTCCCGTTCCAATCGCCTGCCCGACCATGCCCCGGCAAGCGTGGAATGATCACGTTATAGCCTGCCTGATAAAACGCCCTGCCCATCGGCAGAAACTGATAAGGAGCCGCTGTAAACCCGTGAAAGAATAAACACACTTTCGGAGTCGGTGCAGAATGCAGCAAAAACTGCGATCGACATCCCTCATTCCGTACTGGAAGCCGATTTTCTTGCAGTCTCGTCTGTAAAGGCAGCGAATTAGCGGAAACAGAATAGCCGATTTGGGTGAAAAAATTAGGCATGGCAACAGACAGGCAAACGATCGATTCAAGAGTGCGCGTCTCTACATCATGAATTCTGAACCCACAATCATCGATCCAGTGCCTTCATCGGTGAAGATTTCGAGCAATAGCGAATGCGGCATCCGTCCATCGACAATGTGTGCCGCTTTCACCCCTTGTGCTAGCGATCGTACACAACAATTCACCTTCGGAATCATTCCCCCCGAAACGACCCCTTCATCGATTAGTTTTCGTGCCTTCTGGATGTCGAGACGCGGAATCAGCGTAGACGGGTCTTTGTAGTCGCGCAGAATGCCTGCGGTATCGGTGAGCAAAATTAATTTCTCAGCGCCCAATGCTGCTGCAATCTCACCCGCAACCGTATCAGCATTAATGTTATATGCTTGTCCGAATTCATCGGCTGACACACTCGAAACGACGGGAATATGACCATCTTTCACTAGCGTTTCGAGAATCTGAGGATTCACCCGTGTCACTTCTCCGACAAAGCCAATCCCTTCTTCGTCACTCGGACGCGCTTCAAACAGTCCGCCATCTTTGCCGCACAATCCTACAGCAGAACCCCCCGCTTGATTGATCAGCGCGACAATTTCTTTGTTAACGCGACCAACTAACACCATTTCCACGACATCCATTGTGGGGGCATCGGTGACACGCAAGCCATTCTTGAACTGAGCTTCGATGCCTAATTTATCCAGCCATGAGTTGATCTCAGGCCCACCGCCATGTACCAGAATCGGACGCAGCCCCACACACGCCATAAACACTACATCGCGAATCACTTTTTCTTTGAGGGTGCTGTCCTTCATTGCTGCACCGCCGTATTTCACCACGATCGTGCGGCCACTGAACTGCTGAATGTAGGGGAGGGCTTCGCTGAGAATACGGACACGAGTTTCTGCCGAGTTGTCGTGAGATTCGCTGGGGTTGAGCATGGAACCAATCTTAAAGTGCAACTATTCTGATTTACGATCGCGTACTTTAACACCCGCAGATCGTGATCTAGATTACCTTTTGGTACAACTTAATCTTTTTTTGCTTAAAGCTGCCGCATGACTTGAGGCAAGAAGGCGGGCGGAAGTTGCGATAGGGCTTGGGTTTGTCCCTGAATTCCTTCTCGCTCATAGATAGCTTTAACGATTTGACTAAATTGCGCGATCGCACTCGATTGAAAGTCGGGATGAGTTCCCCAGCCTTGAGCGGCATAAACTTGATGCCGGAGTGCGTGGTGTAAAAACTTCGTGCGCTCTGCAAGCTCTAATTCACATTGGGTATCGATCGCGGTTTGATAATAGGCAAGCCCGATATGGTGATGGGTGGCAGAAATGTCAAAGCTCAAAGGCGGCGCGTGATCGGTACTGGCAGCAGCAAGATATTGCACTGCACTGAGAGCTTCTTGATAGGCATCGATCGCGCACAGCAGGTAGATTGATCGCTCTTCGCTCTGCGTCGATTCTTGACTCGCAAGATGCCAGTAAGCCGTGCCGAGGTTATTTTGCGTAGCAGCATAAGCAAGCGGGGCAGCTTCAAGGGTGCGATAAATCAAAGCAACCCGATAGGCACCGATCGCTAACTGTAAAAACTCTTCTGCTTTTGCGAGTGCTTCTACCGCTTGTTCACAGCGCGATAGGTTCCAATACGCAGTGCCGAGATTGTTTTGCAGCATCGCATAATGAAGCGGTTCCTGCTCTGGTGTGTAGTAACGGAGCGCTTCGTTGTAGGCATCAACTGCAGATTGCAGATTGAGCATTGGGGATTGATGCTGCGCTAAGTTCCAAAATGCGGTGCCTAAGTTATTCTGGGTGGCAGCGTAGCGAGCGGGGTCAGTTTCAAACGATCGATACTGAATCGAAGCTTGATACGCCATGACTGCGGCTCGCAAATTCTCTTCCGGTGATTGCTGACTCGCTAGATCGCTGTACACAGAACCCAGATTATTCTGAATCATTGCGTAGGTTTGCGGCTGAATCTCCGGACTCGTGCGATCGAGGGCAAACTGATACGCTTTCAGCGCTTTCTCCAAATTCGTAACCGCTGAACCACTGCCGCTTCGCGCTTTGATCCAGTACAAATTGGCAATGTCGTTGAGCAGGTCGGGCACTTCGTCCGATTTCATATCGACCAGCTTCAGCGCTTGCTCATAAGCGCGAATCACGATCGTTAAAGATTGAGCCGCAGGACGACTCGGATCGAGACGATCGCGATACCAGTCTCCGAGTTGGCGATACAGGGCTGCGATCGCGTCCGCAGACGATCGCGCTTGATGCAACTCTTCGATCTGGTGCAGAATTCGCAGGGGTTCTGTATCAGGATGATTGGATTCTAGAACCTGAGCCAGTGCCGTTTGATCGTCGAGATCGATCGTCTGCATCACCGCTGCCAGCACAAAGTCTGTCAGATCAGAATCGAGCTTAAATTTGCGGTAGCCGTTCGATGTTCCGCTGGTGCTTGGCGGCGTGAGATTTTGCCCGAATGGATCACCTTCAAACTCAAATAAACCCGTGTGCCACTGCCAGAATTCAGGTGCAGATTGTTGAATGGCTCGACACCAAGGGCGCGTGACCCACAAAACCAGATTGAAGTCTAGCGTTGGGATTTGCTGAGCGATCGTCGAGAGCGAGTTCAAGAAGATGCGCTGAATATAAACAGATTGACGGGTTAAGCGATCGATGCCCGTCACTTGAACACTCAGCGTGCCGATTCTGGCTGCAGGCTGCTGCTGAATCTGTTCGAGAACATCAGGATTGTCTAAATTCAGCCCAAAACTGGTAAAGCAGGTCGTGCTACCGTTCTGGAGCGGGTCGGTTGTAATGTCCGCTTCAAGCTGAGCCGCAAACTGATTCCGCAGCGCGCTATCATCACAAACGGCAATCAAAACCTGCCGACGCAGATTCAGACTCAACGCCAGCCGTAAGCGGACATAGATCTGTTGGTTCAGGGTTGATGAACCTGGAGAGATGATCTCAGTCACAGGAATTTCTTGGGCGGAGTGACGATCGACAGCCGACATCAGCATTATCAAAGAGCGCCTGTCAAGCGCAGTATAAACGAGATACTGATTTCTTCGTCGAGTTTGGGTGATGCTCAGGATAAAACTGAGGCGGATGCAAAGATAGAATTCCTCAAATCTTCACGAAAAAACCAGGTAACTCATTCGATCAAGCGACCTGGCTCATTCAGATTACTGTAACGCAAGCTTTTTCGACTGTCTTAGGAAACGGCGATCGCGACAGCCATCAAACCACCAATCAAAATCGCGCCGCCAATCGCCAGAAAGATGTAGTTGCGCTTTTGGTTTTGGGTCGGCGGTTCTGCCTCGTACATCTTCGGCTCGATCGCAAAATTATTCAGCAAGCCACCCTCTTCCTTGACGTATCGCATGAGCAAATTTTCCCGTAGTGTTTTGTTAACTTTAACAAGCTGAGGGTAACTGCTCTCAATCTTAGGTATGAAAATTTAATATTTTGAGCGGCTCATTCCTTCAGCGTTTTTAGCAGAGCGGTTGGACGAGCCGCTTGCACATTGGTGTACAGGTGTGGGTAATGCACAAAAATATAGTGCTCGTATTCGTACCAGTGCATATCACTCTTTTCTTGGTTGCACAGTTGACAAATCACCCACAAATTACGGAAATTCATCGATAACCAGGGATATTGAGCGCGTGGCAGTTTGTGATCGATCGTTTTGCCGCCTCTGGTATTGAATTTGCGATCACAAATGGGACAGTACAGATCCGAGTGTTCGTGTACCCAGTCACGGCTTGCTTGAGTCGTGCCGCATTCGTAGTCGCCATTGATGTACCGCCAGTAGTCGAATTTGCCGTAATTTTCAAAATCCTGTGCAGTGAGCTTGTGATATCGCTTTTTACCAATTTTGTCTGCTTGCTTGAATAATGCTTCTAGATTTTGATCTTCCACAGCATTTCTCACTAGGATTTGAGAGTTTTATAGGTTTTCTGATTTGACTTCCTGCGGGATTTTTTTGAGAAGTCGATCGATTCAATTTCTGTATCTGGAAATTGTCGATCGATTTCGTCTGAAATTTCGTTTACGATTTCGGATAACTCTTGATTAAATGCTGCGATCTCTTGGGTGGTTTGATATTTATTGCCGATGCGATCGCACCCATCAAACACAAAACCTGAGCCAAAGCACTATGTCTTCGACTCAGGTTCATCTAAATCAAAAAGAAATTAAGCGTTTATTCTGCCCGTCATGGGAGAACTGGCGCTCGCGTAGGCTTTCACCGGAATTCTGCCCGCTTGATATGCCAACCGTCCGGCAACCGTGGCAAGATTCATCGCCTGTGCCATTGCTGCGGGATTTGCGGCTTGTGCGATCGCGGTATTAATCAATAGCGCATCGGCTCCCATTTCCATCGCTTGCGCCGCTTCGCTTGGTGTCCCGATTCCGGCATCGACGACCACCGGAATTTTCGCATTCTCGATAATGATTTGAATATTAGCGGTGTTGCGAATGCCTTGACCAGAGCCGATCGGCGATCCTAACGGCATCACAGTGGCACATCCGGCTTCCTCGAGTCGCTTTGCCAAGAGTGGATCAGCATTGATGTAAGGGAGAACCGCAAAGCCTTCTTTTACCAACTGTTCAGCCGCTTCGAGAGTGCCGATCGGATCAGGCAAAAGATACTTCGTGTCGGGAATCACTTCGAGTTTGACGAAATTATTGTCTTCTTGTCCCAACAGTTTCGCCATTTCTCGCCCCAATCTTGCCACGCGGATTGCGTCTTCTGCGGTCTGACAGCCTGCGGTATTTGGCAACATCCAAATTTTGCTCCAGTCGATCGCTTCTGCGAGTCCCTCATGTCCCGGTGCATTCGTCTGCACTCGTCGGACTGCAACCGTGACGATTTCACAGCTACTTGCTGCAATACTCTGACGCATTTCATCAAAATTGCGATATTTTCCAGTGCCCGTCATCAGGCGAGATTGGAATTTACGCCCCGCAATGATCAAATCATCGTCTAAGGATTTTCCTAGGGGCTTGTCTAAAGTTTGCATATCTTGTCGCCTCGATCGCGTACTGGTTGCGGATTTTCATTATGCCGAAAATCGCACCTCCCCAACCTTGAGAAATTGCGAATTCTCGTGATGATGACCAAGCTAAAGAATCATTCTGTCGTGGGAATGATTTTCTCTAAGACCGCGACAAGTTCAGGTAGAGCAATCTGCGTTGTATTCCAAATTGCTTCAAGATCTAAGTCATCGTATTCGTGAATTAGGCGATTCCGCATTCCAATGATTTTAGACCAGGGAATCCCTGAAAGCGTCGTTCTAGTCTCTGTCGAGATTCTACGAGCCGCTTCCCCAATGATCTCGATCTGACGAGTTACCGCCGCCTGACGCATCAATTCAAGCTCAAACGTTTCCCAATCGATGCCGGAAACAAAATCTTGAGCTAATTTTGCGGCATTTAGCATATCCAATAGATAGTTCACGGGGCTGCATAAATTACTTTGGCAGAGCCAAGGATTGCTTTACGGCGCAAGTAGTTATGGCTACGCTCAATGCCGCGCCGACTCACCAAATCGACCTTGCGATCGAAGATCTTCTGAATTTCTTCTTCCATCTCGACGAGATCAAATAGTGTCCAGCGCGCCTCTTGATCAAAGGACACCAACACATCAATATCGCTGTCATTTGGTCGAAAATCGTCTCGCAGCACAGAACCAAATAAAGCGAATTCTGTAATTTTCCAGCGTTGGCAAAACTGAATGATTTTCTCCTGGTCGATCTCGATTTGAATATCCTTTATGTTTTGCATCTCTAGTTGAATCGTGACCAATGAAACGCTTGGAGTCGAGAATCATTTCCAGTAAGAACGAATTGCGCGATCGCGCTTGCTGTCACCGGAGCCAGTAAGATTCCGTTGCGATAATGTCCGGTTGCAAGCGTTAAATTTGCATACGGACTTGAACCTAGTATTGGCAGTTCATCCGGTGTCGCCGGACGAAAACCATACCAAGTTTCTTCTAGTGTAAAGTGCTGAATCGGAGGATAAAGACAAATGGCATTGGAGAGTAATTGGTGAACACCGATCGCCGTATTTCCTGGCTGAAATCCCACATTCTCGCTGGTTGCACCGATCACAATTCGTCCATCCTGGCGCGGCACAATGTAAGATTCTTCGCCGAATAGAACTTTTTGGAGCGGTAAATTTTCGGGATGGGGAACCCGCACCGATAGCATTTGTCCTTTTCGGGGAAACACCGGAATCGGTAATAGCTCCTGTGACCAGGCTCCGGTTGCCAGAATGTAGCGATCGGCTTTCCAACTGCCTTGATTGGTTTCGAGATGCGTAATGTTTGAGTCCCCCGCAAACCGCTCAACGTGAATCCCCGTTCTGACTTCAATTCCTAATTCTTGTGCCGCCATCCACAGCACTTTTGCTAACGCCCGATTATCCACTTGAGCATCTTCGGGAAACCAGTAGCCGCCGAGGACTTCATCACTTAGATCTGGCTGATGGGTGAGTAGAGTGCTGCGATCGAGCCAATTGCTCGCTTCAGAATACTCATATCGCGGCGCTAAAATCCCGCAGGCCCAATAGCCCGCATTTAAACCCGTGAGCGATTCTAATTTGTGAATCCAATCCGGATAAAGAGCGCGGCTCTCCAAACACAGATCCAGCATTGGACTCGGTGGAATTTCTTCAGCTTGGGGTGCAAGCATTCCGGCGGCGGCGTGAGTTGCCGCTTCTGCAAAATCGCGACACAAAACCGTAACTGCCGCGCCGCGTGACTTTAGCTCGATCGCGATCGCAACTCCGATAATTCCTCCCCCAATCACTATAATCTCACGACAATTCATGGACGTTACCAAGCGCCTTGAACTACCGGAGGTACGGGTCGAGTTGAAGCTCCCGCAGGTAAACCAGAACCCGTACCGTTACCAGAATTGTCGGCAACATTATCTGACCCTGAACCTGGAGTATTCAGATCTCCTGTTCCCGTGCTTGGATTCAACTCTGCAACACCAACCCGCGATGCGTTGAAATCGTTAATCGGCAAACGATCGGGCGGAGTTTGGGCAAAGGCTTGATCCTGAGCCTGATTTTGATTGAGTTGATTGTTGGAATTTGGATTCAATTGATTATTAGATTGATTGCCAGATGAGAAAGTCGCGGCTGCTCTAGCAATCAACAACAGAGCAAGCCCGATGAGTACAGCACCGGTGAGTCTTCCATTCTGATTCATAATCGCTATCTCATAAAGTTCTCATGTTAAAAATCCCGATCGTGCCCGGAAAATAGCCTCCCGTAAAGTGTAGCTTTTTACGCTTCGGGTTTCCACTCGATCGCATCGGTCTGTCCCCAAAATCCCCCATATTTCGTGACGTGAACATCTCCTAAAACGCGCACTTGGCAGGCGAGACGGCGAGATTTTTCTGGATTGTGCGGTGGGAGGGAAAGTCTCGCGTTCTCGCGCCACTCCATCTCTGAGACGGCTCCCTCAATTTCGATCGCACAAGTGCCACAAGTGCCAATCCCGCGACAGTTAATCACGGTTGCGTTACCGTTATGCAAATTAATCCCATTTCTAATCAAAACTCGACGTAAATTTTCACCGAATTCACATTCGATCGTTTTTCCCTGAGCTGTAATCTCTGGCATTCCTCAACTCTCTATCATTACGATTTACAAACAACGATCGCCGCTATTCGCTGATCTCTTTCACAATTAAGAGATTGTCTTCATTTCCTACAATAAAGCTTTACCACAGAGTCACTCGCATCATGGCTCCTATTTTTTTGTCGATCTATGATACAACGCTACGAGATGGCGCTCAGCGTGAAGGGATTTCGTTTTCTGTCGAAGATAAGATTCGCATCGCTCGTGAATTGGATCGCTTAGGGATTCCGTTCATCGAAGGCGGTTGGCCCGGAGCAAATCCCAAAGACGTGCAGTTCTTCTGGCATCTGAAAGAGCAACCCCTCAGCCAAGCCGAAATCGTTGCCTTTTGCTTCACTCGTCGTCCGGGCAAAACTGCCGCAACCGATCCGATGTTGCAACCGATTCTCGCTGCCGGAACCAAGTGGATCACGATCGTTGGAAAATCCTGGGATTTGCACGTGACTGAAGGACTGCAAACCACGCTCGATGAGAATTTGGCGATGATCGAAGACACGATCGCTTATCTTCGACAGCACGATCGCCGCATTATCTACGATGCCGAACACTGGTTTGATGGCTACAAACATAATCCAGCATACGCGCTGAAGACCTTGCAAAGCGCGATCGCAGCAGGCGCAGAATGGATTACCCTGTGTGACACCAACGGCGGCACCCTACCGCACGAAATTGATCAGATTGTACGTGAAGTCAAAGCTGCACTCTCACCGATCCAGATTGGCATTCATACCCACAATGACTGTGAACTTGCAGTCGCAAACACGATCGCCGCAGTTAGTGCAGGCGCAACCCTGATCCAAGGCACAATCAACGGCTATGGGGAGCGCTGTGGCAATGCGAATCTTTGCTCTGTGATTCCAAATCTGCAACTGAAACTCGGTTATCAATGCTTACCGTCCGAGAAATTAGCGACCCTGACGCAGGTCAGCCGCATTGTCAGCGAAGTTGCTAACCTCGCACCCGATGACCACGCACCGTTCGTCGGATTGTCTGCATTTGCCCACAAAGGAGGACTCCACGTTTCAGCCGTGCAGCGCAATCCGATCACCTATGAACATATGTCGCCTGAGCTAGTGGGCAACAGTCGGCGGATTGTAATTTCCGAACAATCAGGAATCAGTAACATTCTGGCAAAAGCCCGATCGCTCGGCTTCAACCTCGACAAACACGATCCAACCTGTCGCCAAATTCTCGAATCGCTCAAACATCTTGAGCAAGATGGCTATCAGTTTGAAGCCGCAGAAGCGAGCTTTGAACTACTAATTCGAGAAGCCTTGGGAGAGAGAATGGCTCCCTTTGAAGTGCGAGGTTTTCAGGTGCATTACGACATGATGCCTGAATCCGCTCCCTCTCGCAGCTACTGCGGACGAGCGCGATCGCTGGCCACCGTGAAAGTAGCAATCCGAGGACAAGAAATTCTCGAAGCCGCAGAAGGCAATGGCCCAGTGTCAGCGTTAGATGCTGCCCTACGTAAAGCGTTAGTTAATCTCTATCCTGAGATCGATAGCTTTTATCTGACAGACTATAAGGTGAGAATTTTAGATGGAACAGCTGGAACTTCAGCCAAAACCCGTGTGTTAGTCGAATCCAGTAATGGCATTGATCGCTGGGCAACGGTTGGAGTCTCCGGTAATATCTTAGAGGCATCCTACCAAGCAGTCGTCGAAAGCCTAGAATATGGGCTACTGCTGCGATACCGTCAACCCACTGTGCAGCACTCAAACATACGGAAAACCGACGCTGCACATTGTCCTGATTCTGCATTATGATTTTGGATATAGTAAATGTTGCGATCGTCTTGTCATGAATTGAAAGAAATACGCTAACATTAGAAGCTGGAACAGCGATGCACTCTCGGAAACAGACACTCCCAAGGTGAACTCTACACAGGGAAATGTCTTCTGGTTGCCCCCGCGAAACATTTGCACAATTCAATTTACTCAATTTACAACTTAGCTTTGGTAGATGAATGGTATGAACCTACAGGTCGCCCATCCAATGGAAAAATTGCAGCGTCAAGTTCAAAAATTAGTAGACTCGAAGCTGCTCAAGCCCACAGATAGTCTTTGGAAGATTGCGCTGCTCTACGGTGACGATTGGAGCTACTGGAAGCAAGAACTCGAAGCCTTTGAGTTTTCAATGAAAGATCCCGTCAGCGAGCTGTTAGCCGTTGACAGTTGGGAAGAAGATTAAGCCTCGATCGCTGTTCTATGCGATCTGTGATTGGGACTTCCTGAGCATCCAACGAGTTCAATTCATGGGGCACTCAGATAGGAGACTGATTCAAAGGGCAATCTTCCTGGCGGAAGAACCACGGGAAACACTGTCTACTTCAAGCTAGACCTGTTCTTTCAACCTTCTACCAAGGAAGATTGCTCCAAAACCAGTCAAGTACATTAAAAGACTATAAACGGCAGCAGGCACTGCCATATCAGGATTGTTCAGCAGTCCGGCAGTAATGGCGATCGCAAGCGTTCCGTTCTGAATGCCGACTTCGATCGCGATGCAAATCTGTTGCGCCAATGGCAGTCGAAATAGCTTTCCCGCAAAAAATCCGCCCAGCGTGGCGAACAGATTCAGCAGCACAACCCCGATTCCCACCTGCGCAATAAATCCCGGCAGCTTGCTGCCTTCGCGCACGAGCAGCAGCACGATAATCAATGCTAATAGACTGACCGCAAGGCGGCTCATTTGCTTTTCCAAACGGTTTGCAGTGCGGGGAAACCGGTGGCGAATTCCCATGCCGATCGCAGTAGGCAACGGCTTTCGGGTCGCGAGTAATCCGCCGAAAATCTTCTGGAACTAGACTTAGCCCCATCCCTAACATGACAACACCCAGCGCTAGGGGTAACAAAACGGCAGTAAAAAGATTCGCTTCCACGGGCGATCCTCCTAGCCTGCATGATCAATTTCAGGTCAAACTCGATCGAGCCTGCCTGATATTGCTTGTTACTATCTCAACGGATCGAGATTAGGACGGACCTTAGCACGAATTGCGATCGCGCTCACATTATCGTGTCCGTTGTGTTGATTTGCCAAATCAATCAAGCGGCTGACGCTTTGATCCAGATTGCTTTGCGAACTGAGCATAGGTTCAATGTGACTCTGCGAATAGGCTTCTAGCAAGCTGTTATCGGTTAAGCCATCGGACGCAAGCAGCAGCACGGCATCTTCATTAATTTCAAAAAACTGCACATCAGGATTAACAAAATACTCATCACGCGGACCTAACGCTTGCGTCAGTTGATAAGCATCCGGGCGACCATACGCAATCTCAGGATCGACTCCGCGCAAAATCTCGCGCTGCCCGACTTCATGATCCAGCGTGATTTGCTCCAGTCCCAATTTGCGAGTGTAGCGATACAGGCGACTATCGCCAACGTGTGCTACTGCCACTTCTGTATCGTGCAGCAATAACATCACCAGCGTCGTCCCCATTCTGCCACTGCCCGATCGCAGCCCTTCTTGGTTGACCGTGTAAATCGCTTTGTTTGCCTGCTGAATGGCGTTGCGAATCACTTCCGCAGACGGTAATTGTGCTGGATGCTTACCTTGATCGATGTCGCGCCAATACTGTCGAAAGAATGTCCGCAGCGCGTCTACTGCCATTTGACTTGCGACTTCTCCGCTCGCATGTCCGCCCATGCCGTCGCAGAGAATGTATAGCCCCCGCGCCTGCACGATTCTGCTAACCGGGGTCTGCACCTTGTCGATCTGCGTATCAATCCCGAAACAATCTTCATTGTGGTCGCGCTGTCGTCCAATGTCAGTCCGTCCCGCATCTTCTAAGCTAAATAGCTGCATCGGCAGAACGATGGTTGGCATATCGTCCTGATCAGCGCTCGATTCACCGATGAGCGTCACGGGCATTTCTGAAGGTTCTGCGGTAGAAGAATCCTGGAGAAAATCTACGGGGGAGTGGGGGTCAGACATGATCTCAGAGTCAGTAAAGTCGGCTTGGGTATTGTGCGCGATCGCTTTGAGCCGCGATCGGAGGTGATCAAGAGTCAAAATCGATTCGGTCTGGAGATCGGCGATCAACTCATGTAAGGATGCCGACTGAGTTTGACGCAGTTGAGAGAGCAGGGTTTGCCAAAGTGTACCCAAATGTTTGAGGGTGGGCGCAGTTACGGACTCAGGGATCAGGTGTTCTAAACACAGCAGTTGGTCTTCATCGAGTCGCAGATTGTAAGGTTCTAATAGACTCTGGCACAGGTAATAGGGTTCCAAGGCTTCCCATAGGTCGAGCATTTCGTAGAACCAGTGGAGAATTTGGAGTGTGGGAACGCTGCGGCTGGTTTTGAAAAAGTTGCTCAGCATGGTGTAGTGCGATCGTTCTTCAAGAACCAGGATGTCTTGCGCTCCGTCCTGCCACGCATTGAAGAGCAACGGCAAGATCTGATTGAGGTAAGGCTCTAACTCCAGATAAGGCAAGGCGCTTGCTGGCGGCGTATCGATGATTGCAGGTTTGAGGGGGTTGCGATCGAGGACTTGCAGCAGGGGAGTAGGCGATTGCAGAATTTGATAGCGCTGTTCAGCATCGAGATAATCGGCACTTGGCTGGAAGGGTTGGGACATCCACACCGATCGGATTGTGCCTGTGAAGGTCTTGCAGTTTGCACATTGATAGGCGCTCCAATCAACTTGCTTACCACAATTTGGATTTGGACAAGGCTTATCCACGAGCGAAGTGCCGCACACCTGACAAAACTTATGGTGTTCTGGATTCTCAAATTGGCATTGAGGGCAGACCAGCATTCACAATTCCTCAGTTCCCGATCGGGAAGGTTTTTTCAATCTGACGCAGATTTCGCAATGACGCTTCTCTGATGCTTCGCAATTTTAGCCGATCCTTTGAATTCTGTTTGATCAATAAGAAATGGTAGGTTATCTCTCCATCCTTTGAATTCCTAACTTCTACCTTACTCCTCTAAAATATATCTAGCTTTTTCACAGGCGTATTGTTTTCATGACTACTGCTGCTCCTGCTAAAACTCAGTACGAAGCGATTATCGGACTGGAAACTCACTGTCAGTTGAACACTGAGACGAAGATTTTTTCGGATAGCTCAACTCAGTTCACGAGCGATCCGAACGTTCATATCGATCCGGTTTGCATGGGAATGCCGGGGGTCTTGCCTGTTCTGAATCAGAAAGTATTGGAATATGCGGTGAAGGCGGGACTTGCGCTTAATTGCCAAATTGCGCCCTACAGCAAGTTCGATCGCAAACAGTATTTCTATCCAGACTTGCCGAAGAATTATCAAATTTCTCAGTATGATTTGCCGATCGCAGAACATGGCTGGCTGGAAATCGAAATTACCGACGATAAAGGGAAGCCGTTGCTCGATGAAAACGGCAAAGCGAGAACGAAGCGCATCGGCATCACGCGCCTGCATATGGAAGAAGATGCCGGAAAACTGGTGCATGGAGGCAGCGATCGTTTAGCCGGATCAACTTACTCGCTGGTAGATTACAACCGCGCCGGGGTTCCTCTGTGTGAGATTGTGTCCGAACCGGATATGCGAACCGGACAAGAAGCCGCCGAATATGCTCAAGAATTGCGCCGGATCATGTTGTATTTGGGTGTGAGCGACGGCAATATGCAGGAAGGATCGTTGCGCTGCGATGTCAACGTTTCGGTGCGCCCGGTGGGACAAGAAGAATTCGGCGTAAAAGTCGAAATCAAAAATATGAACTCGTTTAGCGCAATTCAAAAAGCGATCGACCACGAAATCGAGCGGCAAATTGCGGCGATCAAGAACGGCGAGAAAATCGTGCAGGAAACGCGTCTTTGGGAAGAAGGGTCACAACGCACGATTAGTATGCGGGTGAAAGAAGGATCGAGCGATTATCGCTACTTCCCTGAACCGGATTTAGGGCCGATCGAAGTGTCTTCTGAGCAATTAGAAGAATGGCGATCGCAGTTGCCCGAATTGCCGTACCAAAAGCGTCACCGCTACGAGGAAGAGTTGGGGCTTTCGGCTTACGATGCGCGAGTTCTCACAGACGATCGCGCCATTGCTGAATACTTTGAAGCGACGATCGTTGCGAAAGCCAACCCGAAACTGGCAGCGAACTGGATCATGGGTGATATCAGCGCTTATCTGAACAATTCGCGCAAGAGCATTACCGATCTTGCACTCAAGCCCGAAACGCTCGCCGAACTGATTGGACTGATCGAAGATGGCACGATCAGCAACAAAATCGGCAAAGATGTGCTGCCAGAACTGCTGGAGACGGGCGGATCGGCAAAAGAACTGATCGAGAAGAAAGGCTTGATTCAGATCTCGGATGTGGGTGAGATCGAGGCAGCGATTGATGCCGTTCTTGCGGCGAATCCGAATGAATTAGAGCAGTATCGCGGCGGTAAAACGAAGCTGCTTGGCTTCTTTGTAGGCAAGGTGATGAAGGAAACTGGAGGACGGGCAGACCCCAAACTCACCAATCAATTGCTGGCGAAGAAGTTGAACGGTTAAAGAGGGGGGCTGGGCGATTTTGCTCAGCCCGTTTTCTATGATCATGAAGGCTTCATTCTGGTTAATGCCGATCGAGCGCGATCACAGCCTCTACCAATCCCTAATCACCAATCTCGCGCACCGCTACAACGCACCAATTTTTCAACCGCACGTCACCCTCTACAGTGGTGAGTGTGAGCACGATCGAGTCTCCGAATTTCTCAAAAGCCAGTCCAGCTTCGAGATCAGGTTAGAAATCGATCGCATCCAATATTCTGAACAATTCACCAAAACGCTATTCATTCAGCTTGTTTCAACGCCCGAACTGAATCAACTCAGCGATGAGATTCAGCGATTTTTTGGCGGGTCGTATTCCCTTGATCCCCACTTAAGTTTGATTTACGCTCCTTTATCTGAAGCGGAGAAGCGATCGCTCGTTGAGCAAATCCAACTGGACGATCGAGGGATTTGCTTCGATCGAATTTGCGCGATCGAAACTCCGACCAAAACCCAAACCTGCGAAGATGTCGAGGCTTGGCGGAAAATTGATTAATTACAAGCGCTTGCGGCGTGTACGCTTCGGCATGGAGAGATTGCGCGACGCATGAAAATCTTCCTGAACCTTGTGCGTCAAACGGCGAGAAACCTGGCGTACCACTTGGCGGAGAATGCGATCTCCCGTATTGCGAACCAGCGAATCGGGAAGCGCATGAATAAATCGCGGAAACTGAATTGCCACCTGCAAATCAAGCTGCCATTGAATTTGAGTCATTCTTAGCGTAGGGTTGCTCTGGCTTGGATGCTCAATTAAATTCATCGCCGCTTGAAAATCAACCTCGTAGCCAAGCGGGGCTTCATTTGGAACGGGAACGGTTTCAATCCGGTAAATGCCTTCCTGCTGCGGCAGTAAATCCAACCCGATCTTCGGTTCAACATCATACCCGAATGCCCCGAAATGCCCGATAATCAGCGCATAGCTGTTTCGTCCGATCGGCTCGACGTGCATTGGATGAGCACAGCGATGAAACCACTCCTGATGCACATCAAGATACCGCGCCACCGTTCGGGCATCGGCATTCATCTCCATTGAGTCGATAAAGCGGCTGGAAAAAATCATCGGCTCATGCAGCAGCATTTCAGTTCCGTGGGCAGGATGCGACGGCGCTCCACTTGCGCCTGCGGCATCGGTGGAACGGGTGAAGTTAGGATTAGCGAAGTCCGAAGAATCGGTTGGTTGCGATTGCATTCACTCTCTTCCGGTTGCCGTTGGTCAAGGTCAAGGTTCCCTAAAGGATACAGATAGGCTTCAACTTCAGCATGAGGATTACTGAAAGTTCATTGAATCGATATGTCTCTCAAATGTCGCGGAAGTAGTCAGATCAAAACTTTGTATTTCTATTTACAAAAGTTAAAAGTGCTTTCGTCTTGTATCTTACTGCGAGCGCCAAGAATCTGCAAAGGATCGCCAAAGATTTAGGACAAGTCGATCGTCAGCATTTCTTTCTTGCGCCCGATGTAAAGCAAAAAAGAACCAATGAAAACTGTAGAGATTCTGATTAGGGATGACGTATGAAAGCATTTGTAGCAGGTGCAACGGGCGAAACTGGACGACGAATTGTGCAGCAGTTAGTCGATCGTGGGATTGCGGTGCGAGCGTTGGTGCGAAATCTGGAAACGGCGCGATCGATTTTGCCGACTGAAGTAGAACTGGTTCAAGGAGATGTTTTACAGGGATCACAGTTGATCGGCGCAATGGGCGATTCTACGGTCGTTTTCTGTGCAACTGGGGCAAAACCGAGCTTTGACCCCACGCAGCCCTACAAGGTCGATTATGAAGGGACAAAAAATTTAGTCGATGCCGCAAAAGCAAAAGGAATCGAGCAGTTTGTTTTAGTAACTTCGCTTTGCACCTCGCAACTCTTTCATCCATTGAATTTGTTCTGGCTGATTCTGGTGTGGAAAAAGCAGGCAGAGGAATATCTGCAAAAGAGCGGATTAACTTATACGATCGTTCGTCCCGGTGGATTAAAAAACGAAGAAAACGAGAACGCGATCGTCATGTCTTCTGCCGATACGCTTTCTGAAGGTAGTATTCCGCGCACTAAGGTTGCTCAAGTTTGCGTTGAGTCCGTCTTTCAACCCAGCGCCCGCAATAAAATCGTTGAAATCGTCGCGAAACCAGAAGCCCCTCAGCAACCTTTCGAGACGCTCTTCACTGGAGTAGCTTGAGCATCTAGCAGTGCAGTTGGGAAGACTGGGGTTAATTATTCTATCCCCAGCCTTTATGTCAGCTCCATCCATTGAGCAACTTAAGCACGGCGACATACCGTTTGTTGCCGCGAACCAGTCTGGAATCATTGTCGAGATCAATGCTCATTTTGAAACAGTGTTCGGTTGGACTCCGGCGGAGATTATTGGCCAGCCTTTAAGCGTACTGCTCCCCGCTTTTTTTCGTGATGCTCACCATCTAGGGTTTGCCCGATTTTCTGCGACTGGAAATTCAACGGTTCTAAATCATCCGCTTAATCTTAAAGCTGTTACCAAAGACGATCGCGAAATCGAATCCGAACACTTCATCATCGCAGAACGGCGGGGTGAGGAATGGCTATTTGCAGCAACTCTACGTCCACTTGAGCCGCGCTAATGCTCGATATAAATCCGTTGGTGAATCAACTGAGGGCAACGCTCAGCACAATGGAAGTGGCTTTGGGCGCAGTTGAGGACTGCATTATTTAGATCGATGCTCAGGGGCGGGTCAAATGGTGCAATGCTGCCTTTGATCGCTTCCTGAACCGCCCGCATGTTTTGGTTGTCGGACTGACGCTGTGGGATCATTTGCCCTTAATCTTGGATGGACAAGTGATTCCCATTGAGAAGCATCCAGCAACGATCGCGCTTTCCACTCGAACGAAGGGGAAACAGTGTTATGACTTCAAGCGTGAGCATGAAACTCTCATTCTGGAAATTACCTGGTCGTATGTGCATCTCGGGGAGATCGAAACAGAGTCGAATGCCGTTTTAGTGTTGCGAAACGTCACTAGGCAGGTACAAGCAGAGCGAAACTTGCACCAAGTTAATCAAACGTTAGAGCAGCAGGTCGAACAACGAACGCAGCAGCTCAGTGAGGCAAACGATCGCTTACGCTCAGAATCAACTCAACTGCAAGCTTTGCTGAAAGAACTGAGACAAACCCAAGCAGAACTGATTCAAGCGGAAAAGATGTCGAGTTTGGGGCAAATGGTGGCGGGCATTGCTCATGAAATCAATAACCCAGTGAGCTTTATTCATGGCAATCTCACATTTGTCGAAACGTATGCAGAAGATTTACTCAGGCTGCTGTCGGTTTACGAGCAACCCTGCACAAATCCCCATCACGTGCTTCATGTTGCGAAAGAGATTGACTTGAAGTTTCTCAAACTTGACTTTCTACAAATTGTGCAGTCGATGCAAGAGGGTACCGAGCGTATCCGACAGATTGTGGTATCGCTTCGAAATTTTGCAAGGTTAGACGAGGCTGAGCTAAAGTCTGCGGTGGATTTGCATGACGGGTTAGAAAATACCTTGATGATTTTGCAGCACCGTTTGAAGAGTCATCCGCAGATCAAGGTGATTCGCAATTATGGGGAGTTACCTCTAATCGAGTGTTATGCAGGTCAACTGAATCAGGTCTTTTTGAATCTGTTATCGAATGCGAGCGATGCTCTAAACTCAAACGCTTCCGCACCACAATTCATTCAGATTCAGACGACGAACATTGATGCAGATTGGGTACAAATTGAGATTTCAGACACAGGGACAGGAATGAGCGAAGCGGTGCGATCGCAAATCTTCAATCCGTTTTTCACGACCAAACCCGTGGGTGAGGGAACGGGAATGGGATTAGCCATCAGCTATCAGATTGTCACCAAAAATCACGGCGGCAAGATTGAGTGTTTGCAGCTTGAATCTGGGACTAAGTTTGTGGTGCAGTTGCCTTGTTCTCAGACTTAAGGCAAGAAGCGATCGAGCGCGGCTTTGAGTTCTTCGATTTCAGCATCGATATTGCCTTCTTGAGCAGCACGCGCAACACACTGCGACAAATGCTCATCCAAAATCATCCGGGCAACTCGATCGAGTGCACCACGCACCGCAGCAACTTGGATCAACACATCTGGGCAGGGTCGGTCGTCTTGTACCATCGTTTTGATCCCACGAATATGTCCTTCGATGCGGGAGAGGCGATTGATCACACGCCGCACAGATTCTTCACTGTGAACGTGCGGATGAGTTGGATCATGCTCATGATGCTCGTGATTCGGGAGTGGTTCAAGGTCGCGGGGTAAATCAGAAGTAGCCATCGTGTGCGATCGTGCGAAGGGGTGCTACTGATTTTAGTGCTTTATCAGCTGAGGTGTGGAGAATGGTGTGAAATCTCTACCAAGCCGAGTTTTGTTTTCACCCGTAGGATAGGAATAATGGCTACACAAGTGGCTAGAGACAGTTTTACGGATGATGACTTATGCAACGCTTTCAGGTCTCAAATCAGTTCCGCCGACTTCAGTTTGCGATCGTCACGATTGCGATGTTATTTGGCTTGATCTCCTTTCCGCAGTTGGCTTCAGCAGAACCGACGATCGCGCAAGCTCCAAAAGCGATCGAGCGCGGGAGTTTTGTGGCAGAAGCGGTTCAGAAGGTGGGCGCGGCAGTGGTGAGAATCGATACGGAAAAAACGGTGACGCGACGGGCAGACCCAATGTTCGATGATCCAATGTTCCGGCGATTTTTTGGGGAGGATTTTTCGACCGTACCGCGATCGGAAACCTTGCGCGGTCAGGGATCAGGATTTGTGATCGACAAAAGCGGCATCATCTTGACGAATTCTCATGTGGTCAATGGTGCGGATAAAGTGACGGTGACGCTAAAAGATGGGCGCGTGTTTGAAGGCAAGGTGCGCGGTTTTGATGAAGTGACAGATTTGGCGGTTGTCAAAGTTGACGGCAAAGATCTGCCGATTGCATCGCTGGCAGATTCCGATCAGGTACAGGTGGGCGATTGGGCGATCGCGGTTGGCAACCCGCTCGGGCTGGATAACACGGTGACGCTAGGAATTGTAAGTACGCTGCATCGATCGAGCGCTCAAGTGGGTTTAAGCGATAAGCGCTTGGACTTTTTGCAGACGGATGCGGCGATCAATCCGGGGAATTCGGGTGGGCCGTTGTTAAACGATCGCGGTGAAGTGATCGGAATTAACACCGCAATTCGGGCAGATGCAATGGGAATTGGATTTGCGATTCCGATCAATAAAGCGAAGTTGATTAAAGATGCGTTAGCGCGGGGTGAAAAGATTCCACATCCGTATCTGGGCGTTCAGATGACGACTTTAACTCCTGAAATTGCGCGGCAAAACAACACCGATCCGAATTCTGCGTTTGAAGTACCAGAAGTGAATGGTGTGATTGTGGTGCGAGTGTTGCCGAACTCGCCTGCTGCGATCGCGGGTATCCGTCGGGGAGATGTGATTACTTCGATCGGTGATCGATCGATTACTAAGGCAGAACAGCTTCAAGAACTGGTGGAAAATACCAAGCTGGGTCAGACGTTAAAGATGCAGATCCAACGGAATGGACAGGTGCAACAGTTAGCGGTGAAGCCTGCGGAATTGCAGGATGCAAGCTAAGAGATTGTATTGGTCGATGAAGTCCAAGCTTTATTCGGGAAGTAGGTAGAAACATTCGGTGTAATGCTCTTTCAGAGGATGCGATCGATCGCTTTCCGTCTACTTCCCGATTTTGGCAGTTTGGGCTAAAGACATTCTGCATCACTGCTCATTTTTGTCTCAAAGCCAAAAATGGGCATTCTGCTAAGAAACTAACCCCCAGAAGTCGCTTTAGCTAAGGAATGGATCGGAGTTGCACTCGACTCAACCACAAGAGTGGCTCCAAGTTGCTGGGCTTTGCGTTGGAGCTGTCGCAATGCCCGTTAATGCCAGCCTGAGAGCCATCAGCTAGTCCGCGTCATTGGCAGCACACTGCTCGCCGCAGGAGCGATCGTGGGTCTTATTCACGGGCGATTTTTGATGGTCTTGTCTCAAGCCAAATAAGGTGGAGATTTCAAGCACTCCCGCTCAACGTGCGATCGCTTCAGCTTGCTCAATCCGTCTCGGCACTTCATACGTCCAAAAATCTGAAGCGAGTTCAGTATTCGGAAAGATAGCGCGGGCTTCAGCTAGAAGATCTTGAAGCTGAACTGGATTTCCGGGTGCGTATCTGGGGCTGAAGTGCGTCATGATCAGCGTTTTAACTTGTGCAAGTAAGGCAGTTTGCGCCGCCATTGTCGAGGTGGAATGCAGCCTTTGAAACGCCATTTCTGCGTCCTGATGGGCAAAGGTGGCTTCGTGAATCAGTACATCGGCATCTCGCGCCAAGTCGATCGCGTTTTCACAAAAGACGGTATCGGTACAGTAAGCTATTTTGCGACCGATCTCGGTTTCACCACAGAGGGTTTTGCCGTCGATCGTGCGTCCATCGGGTAATATGACGCTTTCTCCCCGCTTCAATTTTCCATAGAGAGGGCCAGACGGAATCCCTAATTCTTTCGCCAGTTCTGCCTTAAAGTGTCCTGGACGGTCTTTCTCAGCCACACGATACCCAAATGCGGGAACGCGATGCTTGAGCAAGCTGCAAGTGACCGTAAATTCTTCATCCTCAAACACCAAACCGGGACTCACCGGATGAAACTTTACCGGATACGAGAAATGCGTCTGTGAGTAGCGCTTACAGGCTTTGAGATATTGGTCTAATTCAGGTGGGCCGTAAATATCGATTTGCTCTGGATTTCCCGCGAGTCCGCAGCTTGCTAGCAGCCCCATCAACCCGAAGATGTGATCGCCGTGAACGTGAGTCACAAAAATTCGGCGAATTTGACTCACTCGTAAATCGCTTCGCAAGAATTGATGTTGCGTTCCTTCGCCACAGTCAAACAGCCACACTTCAGCGCGTTGCGGCAATCGAAGCGCGATCGCAGAAACATTGCGCGATCGAGTGGGAACCCCAGAACTTGTTCCCAAAAATGTGATCTGCAAAGCTAACCCACCTGAACTCAATACACTACCTTCATACTGCCACAGGAATTTGCACGAGACCGAGCGGATCAATCAGAAATCTCAACCAAGTAGAATGAGTTCAAAGTCTGCGATGCTGTGATGATGAAAGAATTTACGATCGGTGAAAAAGTCCGCCTTGTCTCTTTACCGCCCTATCTAAAAACGGCTGAGCCGATGCCGATGCTGCGTCCGGCGGATCTTTTGCAGGTTGGGGACGAAGGAACCGTTCTCGATCGACGACCCGGCGGATATTGGGGGGTTCGGTTTGGCAAGGGCGCATTCTTGCTAGACGATCAGTATCTAGAATCAATCTAGTTCACCGAAGCGGGCGCGATACTGCTGAAGGAGTCGTTCGATCTCTGCTTTTTGCTGTTCAGCTTGTTCTGCCCGTTGTCGCTCCTGTTCTGCTCGTTGCTGCTCGTTGGCCAACTGCTGACTGATTTCAGCGAACGAAAGAAAGCGATTTCCGTCTGGATGCTACAACTCTAATTCTTCTGCTAAGTTGAAGCGAATGCCCAGGCGAGGACTAATCCAGCCGTTCATTTCTTCGATGCTGTCGAGTCCAGTATCCGACCGGTGCCATCCACTCAGTTCAATGCGGTCGGGGTCGTAAATGTAATACTCTTCAACGCCGTAGCGATCGTAAAACAGCAGTTTGCGAGCGGTGCAAACGGTGTTGTTGCCTTTGATCGGATACCACAACAAATCACCTGCAACAAACACATTCGGCTCGTCTGCGAACAACCATTCTAGATTCTGTTCGATGACAACAATCCAGCGGAATTGCTTGGTATTATCTGCCACTGGCTTGCCATCGCTCGCCGGATAAAACACTTCAGAAGAAATTAGCGCTTGTTGCTGCGGTGTCATGCTGAACCTCCTGATTGCAACCGTTTCGCTTAATCTACCGTAGAACTATTGAACTATTCTGTAAGAACAAAAAATCCCGCTTCGGTTCAAGAAAGCGGGATGACAAATGAAGTGTCAGACGATCGGGTTAAACAGACTGCTTTTCTCTAGTCAGGAACTTCTCAAGCTCGGTTAGCGCATCGGCATCGACTTTGGTTTGCATCGGGCAGAATTTAGGACCACACATCGAGCAGAATTCTGCGGTCTTGTAGATATCGGCTGGTAGCGTTTCGTCGTGGTATTCTTTGGCGCGTTCTGGATCGAGCGAGAGTTCAAACTGTCGGTTCCAGTCAAAGTTGTACCGCGCTGCCGAGAGTTCGTCGTCGCGATCGCGGGCCCCTGGTCGGTGTCGTGCGATGTCGGCGGCGTGGGCTGCAATTTTGTAAGCAATCAAACCGTTGCGAACATCTTCTGCGTTCGGTAAGCCTAAATGCTCTTTTGGGGTGACGTAGCACAGCATTGCGGTGCCGTACCAGCCAGCCATCGCAGCCCCGATCGCTGAAGTGATGTGGTCATATCCTGGTGCAATGTCAGTTACGAGCGGGCCTAACACATAGAACGGTGCTTCGGAACACTCTTCCATTTGTTTGCGAACATTAAATTCGATTTGATCCATCGGAACGTGTCCGGGGCCTTCGACCATCACTTGGACATCATGTTCCCAAGCTCTACGAGTCAGTTGACCCAGGGTTTTGAGTTCTGAAAGTTGCGCTTCGTCGGAGGCATCGTGAGTACAACCCGGACGGAGAGAATCGCCTAAGCTGAAAGATACATCGTACTTCTTGAAGATTTCGATGATGTCGTCGAAGTGGGTATAGAGCGGATTTTGCTTGTGATGGTGCAGCATCCAACGGGCAATGATCCCGCCACCCCGCGAAACAATTCCAGTAATCCGAGAGCGCACAAGTGGCAGGTATTCGATCAGCAATCCAGCGTGAATCGTCATGTAATCGACCCCTTGCTGGGCGTGTTTCTCGATCACATGGAGGAAATCATCGGGGGTTAGACTTTCCAAATTGCCATGTACGCTTTCGAGAACTTGATAGATTGGCACAGTGCCGATCGGTACTGGAGAAGCGTTAATAATCGCCGTCCGAATTTCATCCAGGTTGCCGCCACCCGTGGACAAGTCCATTACGGTATCCGCGCCGTATTTCACTGCCAGATTGAGCTTGGCAATTTCTTCGCTCATATCAGAAGAATTCGGTGATGCGCCGAGATTGGCATTCACTTTGCACTTGGAAGCAATCCCGATCGCCATCGGTTCTAGATTTGGGTGATTGATATTCGCTGGAATGATCATCCGACCCCGCGCCACTTCATCGCGAATCAGTTCGATCGGGAGGTTTTCGCGCTGGGCGACATAGTGCATTTCCTCGGTGATTACACCTTTTCGGGCATAGTGCATCTGAGAGACGTTGCTCTGCCCGCGACGCTTGGCAATCCAATCTGTCCGCATAAATTTTTCCTCTGATAGTTAGCTTCCCTTCGCTGGCATTACCCAGTCTCAGGTTCTAAGAGTTTGTTCTCAGCCCAAGTGGGCACCCCTAGCTTGATTGCTTATCGTATCAGGTTGACGACAAAAATTCTTAATTTGTACAGTTCGTTTCTCTATCGAAAAGATTGATGTCGAAGTGCGATCGATGGTAAAGCTAGCATTCGTTTGAGTTAAAGCATCTCTATCAATAGCTAGGTGAGTTTTCTTGATCAAGATTCTATAAGTAGGCTAGGTGAGTTGTGGCTTGATGGCAATGCAGTAATGGGAGTCGCACTTTTTCGTCCATCGAGTTGCAAATGGAATGAGTCAAACTCTAGACGCTTGGTGGAACGTTCCTATGAATCAACTGATTACAGCAATTTTACAAAATCCCGAAGAAAAAGCAGCGCTTCAGCAGCTTGTGGATCGTTTGAGCCGATCGGAGCAGCGCTATTTCCTCAAAAACGAGATTCTCCAAGCCTTTTTTGAATATTGTCACGAAACGCAAAAGCCTGCTCATTTCTTACATTCTTCGCACATTGCCCACTTGATTCAATACAGCCACGAACTGTTATTAGAAAGCGATCGTATTTGGTTAGTCCTGCGTCCGTGGGTTGCCAGTCAACAGATTTGGGCGATCAATTCAGCCCTGACAGAATGCACCGAGATGCCTCCGAAAGAGATGCTGGAAGCTCGCGATCGATTTGTCGGTCATGCTCAACCAAATTTGTTTGAAATCGACGTTACGCCGTTTTATGAAGGCAGTCCGACGATCGATGATCCGCGCAACATTGGGCAAGGACTTGCTTTTCTCAATCGCTACTTATCCAGTCAAGTTTTAGACGATCGAGAGTATTGGTTTAATCTGTTATTCGATGTGTTGCATCGGCATGAGTACGAAGGCATTCAGCTATTGATCAATGATCGCATTCAGTCCGGTGAACATTTAGCGCAGCAGGTTCGACAAGCAATTCAAATTCTGCGATCGCGTCCTGCTGATGAACCCTATCAAAATATTCACCCAGAGTTACAGCCGCTTGGATTTGAGCCAGGATGGGGCAACACCGCAGAACGAGCGCGCCAAACGTTGGAACTATTGGATCAGTTGATCATCATGCCACAGAGCGCGATTTTAGAGGCATTTGTGGATCGATTCCCCTCAGTGTTTCGAGTCGTCTCCGTGTCGATTCATGGTTGGGTGGGACAAGAAGACTTAGGGCGACCGGAAACATTGGGGCAAGTCGCTTATGTGTTGGATCAAGCCCGATCGCTCGATCGCCAATTGCAAGAGAACATTGAACTCACTGGGTTGAAGATGCTAAACATCCAGCCGCAGGTCATTGTCTTAACGCGATTGATTCCAAACTGTGAAGGAACTCACTGTGCATTGCCTTTAGAGAAGATTGATGGCACTGAAAATGCCTGGATTCTGCGGGTTCCGTTTCGGACATTTAACCCGAAAATTACTGATAATTGGATTTCTAAGTTTCAGATTTGGGGCTATTTGGAGAGCTATGCGATCGACGCTCAAGCTCAGTTACTCAAGCAACTTGGGGATAAACCAGATTTAATCATTGGTAACTATAGTGATGGAAATTTAGTTGCTTCACTCATGGCGCGGCAGCTTAAGGTAACGCATTGCAATATTGCTCACTCGCTCGAGAAGCCGAAGCATTTATTTAGTAATCTTTACTGGCAAGAATTAGAGCCGCAATATCATTTTTCGGCACAATTCACCGCAGATTTGATCAGTATGAATGCGGCAGATTTTATTGTGACTTCCTCGTATCAAGAAATTGTCGGTTCTCCCGATACGTTTGGGCAGTACGAATCCTACAAATGTTTCACAATGCCGCAGCTTTATCATGTGATCAACGGCATTGAACTGTTTAATCCGAAATTTAATCGAGTTCCGCCGGGAGTCGATGAGCGGGTGTTTTTCCCGTACACCGAAACGCGATCGCGCTTCTCCATCGATCGGGTTAATCACCTATTATTCGACGAGCAAGAAGACGCATACATCTTTGGCAAACTCGCCGATCCACAGCGTCGTCCACTTCTCGCGGTTGCACCCCTAACGGCGGTGAAAAATTTATGTGGGCTAGTGGAATGCTTTGGGCGCAGTGATTTACACCAGCGTTGTAATTTAATTCTCGTTACTAATAATCTTCATATTAGAGATGCCATTAATGATCATGAAGCCGAAGAGATCGAGAAGTTGCATCGATTAATCGATCATTACCAATTGCACGAACACATTCGCTGGATTGGTAAACGCCTTTCCAATCCTGATCTCGGAGAAATGTATCGCTGCATTGCCGATCGTCAGGGAATTTTCGTTCACTTTGCTCGATTTGAAGCATTTGGTCGCGTATTGCTCGAAGCGATGATTTCTGGATTACCTGCATTTGTAACCGAGTTTGGGGGAACGACTGAGATCATTGAAAACGACAAGTATGGAGTTTTGATTAACCCGACTGATCTCCAAGGTTCAGCGCGTAAGATCTTAGAGTTTCTCGATCGTGCAGACGCTGATCCAAATTATTGGCAGTCTATGTCAGATCGAAGTATCCAGCGGATTCATGATGAGTACAATTGGCAACATCACACGCAGCAACTTTTACTTCTAACTAAACTTTATAGTTTCTGGAATTATGTCCATCGCGAAAGTCGAGAATCGCTGTTACACTATCTCGACGCTTTGTTCCACCTGATCTACAAACCTAGAGCCGAACTGATTCTGGAACAACACCAAAAACAATAACCCCTGAACATTCTCGCGGAGTTTTGCCCCATGACTCAGACCGATCGCTCCCCTTTGATTTATACCGACTGGACAGTCATCGAAACTCAATTCGATCCAAAGCTGACTAACACCCGTGAAACGATTTTTACGATCGGCAATGGTTATCTTGGCACTCGCGGCAGCTTTGAGGAAGGATTTTCTCGCTCCCAACCGGCGACGCTGATTCATGGGGTGTATGACGATGTTCCGGTGGTTTACACCGAGCTTGTAAACTGTCCCGACTGGTTGCCATTGTTGATGATTGTGGATGGAGAGCGCTTTCGGCTCGATCAAGGTGAGATTCTGAGCTATGAGCGTCAGCTTGATGTCAAGCGAGCGGTGTTGAGTCGATCGATCAAGTGGCGCAGTCCAAGCGGGAAAACGATTTCACTACACTTTGAGCGGTTCGCAAGTTTGGCAGATGAGCATATTGTCGGATTGCGCTGTCAGATTACCACGGAGCAAGACACCAACATTGAAGTTCAAGCCAGCATCAATGGTTATCCAGAGAACCAGGGCTTTAACCATTGGGAACAACTAGGACAAGGTAAAACAGAGCATGGAGTCTGGCTACAAGTCCGCACCCGCACTTCGCATATTGAACTTGCGATGGCTTCGAGTTTGTCGTTAGATGGTGCAGAAGGGACAGTACAGACAACTAATGTTCCGGGCTATCCAACCTTAACCACAACCTTTGTGGCTCTGGGTGGAAAAACCATTACGATCGAAAACCTGATCACCATCTACACTTCCCGCGACGCTGAAGCTCCGGTGAAAGCTGCACAAACAAGGCTTGCCACATTAACTAACTATCAAACCTTATTTGATGCTCATGCCCAAAGTTGGGCAGAAGCTTGGCAACAAAGCGACATTGTCATCGAAGGCGATCTTCGCGCTCAGTTCGCTGTGCGCTACAACTTGTTCCAATTACTGATTGCGGCGGCACGACACAACGATCGTGTCAGCATCCCAGCAAAAACGCTTTCTGGATTTGGCTATCGCGGTCACGTCTTCTGGGACACTGAGATCTTTATTCTGCCGTTCTTTACCTTCACGCAGCCGCACCTAGCGCGAAATCTACTCAGCTATCGATACCACACGATCGAGGGCGCACGTCGCAAAGCTGCTTACTATGGCTACAAAGGTGCGATGTACGCTTGGGAAAGTGCAGATACCGGAGATGAAGTTACGCCACGCTGGGCATTACCGAAAGATCCTTACGGTGAAGACATTCGGATTTGGTGTCGCGATCGTGAAATTCACATTAGCGCCGATATTGCCTACGCTGCATGGTACTACTGGCAAGCTACTAATGATGATGAATGGATGCGCGATTATGGCTGTGAGATCATCTTAGATACGGCTGTATTTTGGATGAGTCGAACCGAATGGAGTACGCAGCATGAACGCTTCGAGATCCGTGAGGTGATTGGTGCAGACGAATATCACGAACACGTTGATAATAATGCGTTCACCAATCGCATGGCGCAGTGGCATCTAGAAAAAGCAATTTATATCTATGATTGGTTGAATAAATGTTATCCCGATCGCTTGGAAGACTTGTGCGATCGCTTAAAAATCACGCCAGAACGTCGATCGCGTTGGCAAGACATTGCTAACAATATGTGGATTCCTTATCATTCATCGGGATTGATCGAACAATGCGAAGGCTTCTTCAAGCTCAAAGATATCAATCTGCAAGACTATGAACCGCGCAGCAAATCAATGCAGGAGATTCTAGGAATTGCAGGTGCAGACAAAGCGCAAGTTCTCAAGCAGCCGGATGTATTGATGCTGCTGTATCTGATGCGGCAATCACAAGAGTTTCCTTACTCACAGGAATCTTTAGAAGCAAACTGGAACTACTACGCGCCTCGCACTGATATCACTTATGGATCATCCTTAGGCCCTGCCATTCATGCAATTCTGGCATCGGATCTCAACAAAACGATCGAAGCCTACGATCGCTTCATGCAAGCCGTATTAGTTGACCTCGAAGACACACGCGGCAATGCACATGACGGCATTCACGGTGCATCCGCAGGCGGCATCTGGCAAGCCGTTGTTCTCGGATTCGGCGGTATCCAATTTGGCGATGAACCCTTTGCCCATCCGCATCTCCCCCCTGGTTGGACGCGGCTCAAATTCCGCCTACACTGGCGGGGCAAATGGCACGAATTCGATCTCAAAGCAGAACCCAAACCTTCTAAACCGATCATGACTTCTTCGATTCCTTCTTCCAACATTCAAGGCGCAATCTTCGATCTCGATGGTGTCATTACCGACACGGCAGAATATCATTACCGCTCTTGGCAACGGCTTGCCGACGAAGAGGGGATTCCCTTCGATCGTCAGGCGAACGAAGCCCTGCGCGGTGTATCTCGGCGTGAATCTTTAATGAAAATCATCAGTGGTCGCTCTTTCAGCGAAGAACAAATTCAGCAAATGATGGAGCGCAAAAATCAATACTATGTTGACTCTATCCAAGCCTTTTCACCCAATGATCTGCTACCGGGAGCGCTGAAATTACTGAAAGAATTGAAACAAGCAGGAATTAGAATTGCACTGGGATCAGGCAGTAAAAATGCGCGTCCGGTGCTGGAAAAACTTGGCATTGCTGACCAGTTTGACGCGATCGCAGATGGATATAGTGTCGATCGAGCAAAACCCGCTCCGGATCTGTTCCTCTTTGCCGCAAAAGAACTCGGACTCCCTCCAGAACAATGCGTTGTGTTTGAAGATGCCGAAGCCGGAGTGGAAGCCGCTTTAGCTGGAAATATGTGGGCAGTGGGATTAGGCCCGGTTGAGCGCGTGGGTGAAGCCCATATCGCTCTCCCAAGCTTAGCAGAGGTACATTGGGCAGATTTACTCGCTCAGTTGCAGCAGATTGCAAAAGAAGGCGGTAGGAAAGCAGAATTAATTCGCTAGTTAGGTGTTCTAGCGATCGGAGATTTACTCTTTGATCGCTAGAACAATCTTTGCAAAGTTACATCAAGGCTTTAACACCCGTAGCCTGCACCCGTAAACACAGGTTTAAGCTGATTGCCCTGCAATTCATACACGCTGAAGTTAATTGCTTCATAGCCATTGTTCTGAATCAACACTTCCTGTTTGCCGTCGCCATTTGCATCGATCGCGCCCAACACTTCATAAGCACGAGACACTTCACTCGTAGGAACAAAGTAAGGAACAACTTGACTTGCTAATATTTTTGGTTGTGGTGCAGTGTAGCCTAACCAAACATTGGCATAAATCGATTGTACAGTAGCACGATTTGAAGGCGTTACAGGTCTAACGGGTGCTTTTCGCAGTTTGCCGTAGACTTCGGGTTTGCCATCACGATCGAGATCAAACACTTGCATATCCATCAGCGCAACTGAACCTTGCACCGATTTTGCCTGCGGATTTTTAGCAATTTCGCGAGTGCCGATCTGAATCAGGTCTTTACGGTATTGTTGTCTCTGAACAGGCGTTGAACGAACCGGAGTGACGGTAGATGGAACAGATTGTGCGGCAAGGGTAGAGCGCCAAGTCTCGTCAAACTCCTGACCGTTGAAGAAGCCGCTTAACTGTCTTTCACGATCGCGAGGAAGCTGATTGAACATTGTTTGTACATTAGATTGCCCAAGCAGTTTTCCTCGTCCGATTAACAGCGACGAACAAGCAAACTGACTCACGCCTAAGCGATCGATACTAAATTTACCTAGTGAATTGCCCTGAGCATTCACAGCCGTAAAGGTTGGATTGCTGTTGAGGACACTCTTTGCAGCATTGCGTTTGACAATATCGGCTTCTTTGGCATCCTGCCGCATTTGAAGTGTGACATCGAGACTAGCATCACTGTAGCGACCATTCTTGTACTGAACGATCGGATAGATTTCGCCACGATACTGTTGATTTAGATTGTTGCGCTTAACAATGAATAGCCCAATCAGATTGTCTTGACGCGGCGTTGGAGATTGAGCGATCGCAACAGAGCGCGATTCAGTACTTAAAAGCCCACAACTGCCCAACACTAAAGCAGTCCCGACTCCAGCGAAAAGCTTAAGATTAATCATTTTTGTGAATCTATAGTGATGACTTCAGGAAGAGGAAATAGCGTTAGTGTGTGAATTTTGCAACTGGCTGTACATTCATCAACGCCATGCGTAGAACTCTCAACTGCTTTGATGTGAATTGAGTTCTGCATCAACCTCCAGTACATAGATTCAGCGATCAAATCGTAAGTTCCGCAAAGCTTTTTCGGACTCAGCAACCCAGCAATATCCTGCTCTGAAGTGAATCGCATTCTCAAAAGTCGATCCGATCCACTTCGAGAGGTGTGATCACGCTAGTTTTTGTTCAGCGAAAAGACAAAATTGCTGTTGGCGACTTGTCCTGACATTAAGGCTCCCTTGATTGTGCCGTTCAACATCAGCGAAGTATTGCCGCTGAATTTTTCAAGCTTCAGAGTCACTTTGCCGCCTGTTTGCGTACCGCTCAGCTTACCTTGTTGCAACACTCCATTTTCGCCCAAAACTTGCCATGTGCCTTGATAGCCCAATGCACTGCTTTTGATTTGCAACCGCAAAGATGTGACCGCATCATCACCTTTGCTGTGGATTCCGCCTTGCCAAACTCCGATCGCGGATGCAGGCATTGTAAAGCTGTTGAGAGGCTGAACTGGGAACTGTCCTTGCTGTACTGTTTGCGCCTGTGTCGGTCGTAGGGCGATTCCAGTGGTTAGAGTGGTTGCGGTAAACAGTGCGATCAAGGTGTTGCGAGCGTTCATTTGATATCTCCTAAGGTTTGAGTTGTGAAGTGTAAAACGTTGTTGCGTTCTACACTTCACAAGTAGGGCGGAGAAGAAACCTTTATGCACACCTGCTCAGAAAAAATGCAAAATTAAGCTCCCGATCGTTCTGCAAGTTGCTGCCGCAGTTGATCTGCATTGCTTAATAAAGCAGCCTGTGCGATCGCACTTTGCTCCCCAGTTTTCAACCATTTAAGCTGTACAGTTCCATTCTCTGCTTCAGCATCACCGAGAATCAAACAAGCCGCCGCCCCGGAACGATCGGCACGTTTAAATTGTTTTCCGAACGCACTGCCGCTCATATCCAACTCGGTTGCAAATCCAATGCGCCGAAGCGATTGAGCCAGTTTTAATGCCTGTGCTTCTGCTTTTTCACCCCGCGACACAATATAGAAGTCGATCGGACTTGCCTGAGTTTGCTGCATTTTCTGCAATAAAATCACAAGCCGTTCTAATCCCATTGCCCAACCGACCGCAGGTGTATCCGCGCCGCCCAATTGCGCCACTAATCCGTCATATCGTCCGCCTGCACAAACGGTTGCTTGTGCTCCCAAATCATCCGACTGAATCTCAAAAACGGTGTGTGTGTAATAGTCCAAGCCGCGAACTAATCGGGCATTGATATTGCAAGGAATTCCGAGATCTTGAAGCAAGGCTTGAACACGATCGAATCTCTGTTTCGACTCTGCACTTAAGTAATCTAAAATGCTCGGTGCATTTTCTAAAATTGCTTGCGTTTGTGCATCTTTGGAATCAAGAATTCTCAGCGGATTTTTGGTCAAGCGAGTTTGAGAATCGGGATCGAGTTTGTCTTTGAATGGCGTAAGAAACTCAATCAATGCAGCGCGGTAATTTTGGCGATCGTCCGCATTTCCGATCGAGTTCAATTGCAGCGTGAGATTCTTTAACCCGATCGATTGCAGAATGTCCGTGGCGATCGCAATCACTTCCGCATCGGCTCTCACATCCCCGCTTCCTAAAACCTCAACACCCAGTTGATGAAACTGCCGTTGCCGTCCTGCTTGGGGACGCTCGTATCGGAACATCGCTCCGGTATACCACAAGCGCTGCACGCCGCCTTGAGCCTGCATTCCGTGTTCGATGTACGATCGCACCACTCCCGCCGTTCCTTCCGGTCGCAGCGTAATCGAGCGATCGCCCCGGTCTTTGAACGTATACATCTCTTTGCCGACCACATCAGTTGCCTCTCCGATGCCGCGCTCAAACAAATCGGTCTGCTCAAAAATTGGAGTGCGAATTTCTTGATAAGCCGCACGCGCCAGCGTTTCACGAGCGATCGCTTCAATTCGTTGCCAGTTGCCGATTTCTTCCGGCAAAATATCCCGCGTTCCGCGAGTCGCTTGAATACCCATGTCCCACAAAATCAAATTCGCTTACTCAGTCTACCGACAAAGTTAAGCATTATGGTTACGACCCCTGACAAATTCCGCTAATAAGGGCTAGGTTCTCGATCGTGCATTACTTGCAAGATGAAAACGTCATTGTCACGAACAACATCGTAAAAACGATCGCCATATTGCCAAATCACGAGATTGAACGTTTATCCCAATTCAATCTCAGGCTAAGCCAGCTAACGGTGAAGTTGTGCGGCGGCAGATAATCTCGGACTCCCACCACCAACCTCTGTTCCGCCCCCACCAACGCATTATTGGGCTGCACTGCTACAGGACATTGACTGAGTAGGCACAAATTGCTGTGTCCACTGTCGCAATTGTTAAATCATTTTGTAAGGCTTGACAGATAAGCATTCTGTCAAATGGATCACGATGTAATAGTGGCAGTTTAGCCAGTTGAACCACACTAATTTCATCAAGGGCAAGACTGGCAATTTGATGTAGATCGCGCTGTTTGGGTAAATACGTTTCGGGATGCTCCGGCAGAGGCAGCTTGCCCAACTGGTACTTGACAATTGCTTCCCAGACTGAGATTGCACTCAGATAAACCTCATTGTCTGGATCACGAATTGCATCCCGAACATCTGTTAACAACTGGGTATCGCCACTAATGAACCATAGAAAGATGTGAGTATCTAGCAGAATCTTCATTTGCCCTCGAATGCGCTGAGAAGATCTTCCGGCAAAGGAGCATCGAAATCATCTGGAACGATAAACTCACCTGCACATAAACCAAATGGTCTCAATTGTTTGCTACTGGTAATCGGTCTAAGTTCGGCAATAGGCTTGTCAGATCTAACAATGACAAGAGTTTCGCCTGCCTCTACCTGGTGAAGGTACTTCAAGGGATCACGTTGAATTTCATCAATAGTTACATTCAGCATCAGCCTACCTCGGTGTAAATTTGATGGACAAACAAATCTCCAAAACATCAAAGAGTTCAAAGGCTCTCTAGGTAAAGAGTTTTGATCTGAAAGGCAACTTTTCTAGCTTGGGTTAGTGGAATGGGATAGCCAACTGTGTTGTACCCTCTATTGGGAACACTTCTCTTTTGAAGAGTTTTCTGTAATTCCCAAACTAGCACTCTCAGTTTTCCTGGCTTAAAGACAAGAATTTCTTGCTCTGGTATCAGGACGATCCAGTAATCCGCCTGAGAACTCCACCCCCATCCTGGAATCATCTCTTTGTCGTTCGAGATAGTTTCAAAAAAGAGATTGCCTGTCCGTTTAGCCACAAGGTCAAACTTATACTCGATCGTGATAACTGATCCATCTGACCGAGTGATAATTCTGTCTATCCCTGCTTGCTGGTACTTCATCTCGTTAGAGACATCAAGCACTTTGTAGATAGGATGTAACCACTGGTCTAAGAAGGTTTCTCCCTCTTGTCCAACTTTGCGCTGAGTTTCAAAATCGTATGGTTTAGTTTGCATCGATTTGAGGGATGTAGAGTTGGATACCATCGCTACCTTCTCGTCGAATTGGAATGCCAGCCCACCGTGACACCCAATTCACCAATGCCCGCAAGGAACTGGCTCTGCGAGGATTGGTGGTTCCTCCACAATCACCGAAACTTACCAGAGAAATCACCTCTTGAATTAATTCTTTAGTGAGTTCTTGATCGTCACGAGTTGTTTTCTCAATAATCATTTGAATTGGGTAGAACCCTAGCAATGCTTCTGCAAGAAGGCGTTCACGAGTTTCCTGATCATCGCTCTGGGCAATCCTTTTCCCTCGATCTGTTAAGACGTAAATGCTTGAAGACTTATTCTCGGTCGAACCTCGACTGGCAAGACCAATCTCCATCACGGGTCGTCCAAGGTAATCTCCTCTCCTAGCCAAATCTTTTTCTTTTTTGGCACCACTACCAAAAGCAACACCTAAAGATTTAGATGTGTTGGTTCCAGAATGAATTAGCGCAACAGTCTTAATGTACTTCTGTGGATCACCGATTTGAGGGATGTAAATGGGCTGTTGCTCGCCTCCACGCAGATCCTGATCTAGAGCAGTTTTCCAATCAATTAAGTGAGAAATCTGCTGGAACTCATAAAACCTGATTTCTTTTCTCGGAACATCAACAGCATAGGTAAGCTGGAAAGTTCTTCCCTTGAGTTCATAAACTAATCCCGAAACACCAGGCTTGATACCACAACAAGCCCCTTCAACTTCACCAGTCTGCTTGAGAATTTCTAGGACAGGCGCAAGTTCCTGCTCTACTGCCAGATCACAGAATGTACTTCTGTCAGAAAGTATCGTCTTAGTTTGAGAATCAAAATACGTAAACTTGAACACTTCAATTAACTCCTCATGCTGCAATAACTAGACCTGAATCTCAGAAGGAACAAACAAAACTTTATCTGCGTCACCAATCAGTGGTAATGAAAGGTAATGCGTGAAGCGAGGCGATACAAATGCCACAACCCGCCTTTTATGAAACGTCAGATAGATACAATCTATTCCACCCAAAAGCCTCTCCCAGGATTCGGTTAGCTGATCACGAAACTCAGTGAGAGGAATCTCTTCACTGTTCTGAATACTAGGTTCTCCCTCTTCTGAATTGAGAGCATCAATATCTTGAAGTGGAAGCAAAAAGGCTGCAACTTCACCATAGTGAGTACATACAATCCGTAAGTTACCCGACTGAACTTGCCGCCTAAGTTTTGGCAGCTTGACTCTTAATTCGGACATCGGGATTTGCTTAAAACTTTTGTTCATGTTTACTTGCCCTTCCCTACACCTCATAATGGCAAATCATTTTGAAACTGTCAATAGTGTCTTACGTTTTTTACATTTTAAGTCTAAACCAGAGAATCAGCAAGGATTGTAGGGTATCTTGCTTTGCGTAGAATAGATGGTTTGCGCTAGATGGGTACTGCGTGCCAACCGAGAACACTCAGGTTGCTGCCCTCACCGATAACCTAAGCAGCTCAACTCTTTTTTAGACAGATTTGATCCGCCTTATTCTGTCTAACTCCTCTAATTCAGGGTTTCATACGGCTTTTCGTCTGGATAAAACTCTGAATCGGGATGATATGTAGAATTTTGTCTGTATATCACTCCGAAATGGGCAGCTATGTAGACGAAATTCTGTTTTCAAGTAAATTATCCAACTCGGTATAGCTGGGTAAGGTCGTGTCGATCGCTTTTCCGTTTCTCAACACAATCCGATCGTGCTGCGATCGCGACAATAACTCCCGATAATTCCGCCCCTTAAATAACACCAAATCCGTAGGCAAACCCACTCCAATTCGTCCCACTTTCGGCAAATTCATTAAATCCGCAGGCGTAGAAGTTATTGCCTTTGCCCAATTCCCAAAGGGATGATCTAACTGAGCAATTTTCACCGATTGGCTAAACACTTCTAACGCATCGTGATCACCATACGCATGAAACGGATCGCGGCAATTATCTGAAGCAATCGCCACCGGAACTTCTGCTTGTTTCAACTCATGTAATAATGTGACTCCGCGCCATCTTGGAGTTTTTCCGGGTCGTCTTCCTTGTAGGTAAAGATTGCACATCGGGAGACTAACAATCCCGATTCCAGCTTCTTTTACGAGTGCGATCGTTCTATCTGCCTCGGTATCTTCTTGAACTGCCAAACTACAACAATGACCGCAAACAACTTTGCCCTGATATTCATGTCGAATTGCGGCTTCTGCGACTCGACGTAAGGTATCTGAGTTTGGATCATCGTTCTCATCCGCGTGAAAATCTAAATTCAAGTTCCGTTCTTTCGCGAGTGAAAAGACGCCATCGATCTGTTGATCAATCTCAGGATTAATGAACGTCACTCCGCCTAAAACTCCAGCAGATTCTGCGACTAAATCTGCAAGTTTTTCTCCTTCAGGTGTTAGAAAATAATCTAATGAAACCAGACAAACGCCTTGTAAAATAATTCGATCTGCCCATTTCTGCCGCAACTCTCGAAACACTTCAAAACTGATCGTGCCTTGTTTACCTGCTGAATCTAAATGTGTCCGAATCGCTTTCGTCCCATGAGCATAGCTACACTTCAGACCAAACTCCATGCGACGATACACATCTTCCGCATCCCAATTCTTCTCCGAATCTGCGCGGACTGTCGCGAGTGCGCTCTCAAAGGTTCCATCTGGATTTGCTGCCCGATTCCAAATATGTCCCTTGTCTAAATGCGTATGCAAATCTACAAAACACGCCCAAACCATTCCACCCTGCAAATCGATCGACGCAACCCCAGCATTGCTCTGAGTTCCCGTAGGAACGATCGCAGCAATCACACCCTCAACAATCTCTAAATCGACGTTTAGCAACTGATCTGATGCCTTCTGCGTCGTCCACAGCTCCTCACCCACCAGCAAACAAGCAGGCACATGGGCATTTCTAATCCAATAGTGATTTGCAGCAAAAATCATAAGGTTTGAGCCATTGCATTCCTCTGATTTTGCCATGCAACTCGAATAAATCCGAGTAAACTAAGAGAGCTTGGAAACCAATGTAAAAAAAGTAACAACCATTATGGAGTGGCACCCGACCGACGCACAAAGCTTAGCCATCATCGATCGAGAAGTGGGTGATCACACTCTATCTCCGGCCGAATATGAAATCGTCCGACGAGCGATTTATGCAACTGCGGATTTTGACTATAAAACCCTGATTTATTTCTCGGATTTGGCGCTGCAATCCGGTGCAGCAGCGCTTGCGGCTCGGACAACCATTATTGTCGATGTGCCAATGGTGCAGGTTGGAATTAATACCAACATTCAAAACACCTTTGCCAATCCAATCTATTGCAGCATGGAGACGATCACTCGTCCCCAGAAAGAGAAAACCCGTGCAGCTTGGGGGATTGAAACATTAGCTAAACGCTATCCAGAAGGAATCTTTGTCGTCGGACAATCTCAAACCGCACTGATGACGCTTGCCGCCCTCATTCAAGCGGAAGAAATTAAACCTGCTTTAGTTATTGCCACGCCGTCCGGGTTTCTCGATGTCGATGCTGCCAAGGCGCGATTGAGTGATTCTCTAGTTCCGCATATTCGCACCGAAGGCAGAAAAGGAAGCGCAGTCGTCGCGGCTGCGATCGTCAATGCCCTCGTGGATCTTGCGTGGCAAGCCTACGGCGGCAATCAAGCAAGTTAACGTCGCCGTCTCGATCGTGGAATCCGTTTTCTCGGCTGCGGTGCTTCAAACTGCTCGTAGCGATCGTCGTACTCCTCGGGTTCATCCCGACGATCGTCGTACTCGTCGGGTTCAATATCGATCGTGTTCAACCGCCGACTCACCGCTTCAAACTCATCGCGACGCAAGTAAGGATAATCGCTCACCCAAACGCCAACGCGACTGACAAACACATCGCTTACTTTAGCAATCCGACTCAAATCCGGTCGATCGGACATCACTAGCATTTCCGCCGTATCTCCAATCCGAATCGCTTGATGTTCGCGCTTAAGCGGCACTTGAATCCGCGTGGCAAATCCTGACTCATCCCCGACTTCTACATTAATCCGCCGCTCTCGATTCTCGGTGACAACTAAATCGCCCCGGTTATTCACACTTTCTTGAGTGCTAACGACTTCATCACTAACGAAGACATCGAACACCTCGCCGCGCAAAAATCCCGCGTACTTATAGCGCCGACACGAGGCATTTCGCGCTGCTGCCAGAACTGCGGGACTCCACAGCCAATACACCAGCGCAAACAGCGACATGAAGAACGTTACACCCTGAAGCACGTCCTGCAATTCGCCTGACGCAAAAAACGCTCGAATTAGCAGCACAGTTGCCAGTGCCGAGATCGAGATCAGCACTCGACGCAGGAAATCAGGAAACTTACCCCAGCAATATTTATACTGAGCGCCAGTCCCCACGAACGGAATCAGATCTTCAAATTTCTTACGGCTTAAAGGAACTAGCATAGGTCAGTCGATCGACAAACAAAACGGCGTTCCTTCAATTCTAGACTGGAGGAAAAGCACTGGTGCGATCGACTAAACGGCTTGCGCTTCAGAAGGCGCTGATTCCAGAGCATTGTTCAACTCCTGACGCGCCAAATAATCCGCTAATTGCGCCTCGATTTTAGTACGGACTGCTTGACGATATTCCAGGAAATGCTCATTCAGCGCACAAACCGAGAAGTAATGTTCTACAACGGTTGGATTGTGTTTCAGAATGCTGAACAAGTGGTGCCAGAATTTCCAGCGCGTTTCTCTCACGACCCCTTGTCGCCAACAAACAGTGAGAAATGCTCGGATAACCTTCCAGGTCACTTTTCTTAATTTTGCAGAATGTCTTGGCGCTCCCAGTTTCAGGAAGTGGCGATAGGTGCGATCGAGATAGTTCACCGGATCATACAGCCGCCAAAATCCATCGATATATTCTCGCGTCACTTCCTCTAGCGGACGAGTCGGCACAAAGTTCATCAGCGTGGTTTGATTCAGGTTGGCGTTGTCTTCAACTAAGCGACCTTCTCGTTTTAAGCGATGCCAGAGTGCGGTATCGGGAAGGGCTTGCAGCATCGAGAAAATCGCGATCGGGATTGTTGTTTGCTCAACAAATCGCACAATGCGATCGCCCGCTCCCGATGTTTCGTTATCAAACCCGATGATGAAGCCTGCCATCACTCGCAGTCCTGTTCGGGTGATCGCATCAACTGCATCAGACAGGGAATTGCGTGTATTTTGATGCTTACTGGTCAGCGTCAAGCTCGATTCATCTGGCGTTTCAATTCCCAAAAATACGCCATTAAAATTACACTCGACCATCAGATCCATCAGTTCAGGATCTTGTGCTAAATCGACCGAAGCCTCGGTGCTGAGATGGAACGGATACTCATGCTCTGCCATCCAGTCTTTCAGCGCTCTCAACAAGAGTTTGACATTGCGCTTATTGCCGATGAAGTTATCGTCCACCATGAAAATCGATCGTCTCCAGCCCAATTCATATAAACGATCGAGTTCGGCTAGAAGCTGCTCTGGGCTTTTTGTGCGAGGCTTACGCCCATAGAGAACAATGATGTCGCAGAATTCACACTGAAACGGACAGCCCCGCGAGAACTGCACCGACATATTATCGTAAGCCTCAAAATCCAGCAGATCGAATCGAGGAATCGGAGTAATGGTCACATCCGGTCGATCGCCCTCAGATCGATAAGTCCCTTGTGTTTCTCCGCGCTGAATCGCTGCGATAAACTTCGGTAAAGTAATCTCGCCTTCATCCAAAATCAAATAATCCGCTTCTGCGACTTCTTGTGGCAGTGCCGTTGCATAAGGGCCTCCAACTGCGACACGCTTTCCACGCCGTTTCGCTTCTTGAATCTGCGCCAACAGATCTCCTTTCTGCACAATCATTGCCGACAGAATCACCAGCTCTGCCCAGTCCCAGTCTGCCTCAGTCACCTCGCGAACATTGCGATCGACCAGCCTAAATTCCCAGTCTTGCGGCAGAATTGCTGCCACTGTAATCAGTCCAAGCGGCGGCAGCATCGCTTTCCTGCCCACAAGCTCTAACGCTTTTTCAAATGACCAAAAACTTTGAGGAAACACTGGATACAGCAGTAAAACACGCATATTGAAGCTCTGGCAATTCTTTCAAGAACGGATCAAAAGCTGTCGCAAGCTTATCTTGATCTTTCTGTTGACTTCTCAGACTTCGTATTTCGTAACAATCTTGCAGGGTTTTGTTAAAACTTCTCAACTCCAGGGGAAGCTCTGCCTGATCTCTTTTAGGTGAGCTAGCCATTTGATTAACTCTTGCTCACTCAATCGCTGTTTCTCTGGAAAAAGTTGCGCCAGTTCTGCGGCAGGTCTTCCGGTTTGCTCCACCCACGCCTTGATCAACACTTCTCGATCGACCAACACCCCTCCAAGTCCTAACGATCGCTGGATCTGCAATTGCTCTTCACGCCCAACCACATCCACAACAAACTCACTCCGTCCCGCTTTGTACAACACACTTGCTAGAGCTTGCGTATACGCCTCGCTATCATTCACACGAGAGGCTTCAATCGGCTGTGCCTGTCCAAACCTGCGATTCTTTGCCCAAACCAGCACGATCGAGAGCCCGATCGCCTGCAAAAGTACAACCGATAGAGGCGTTCCGAGCAAGTACCCTAACCAACTTTGCCGACTTTCAGTTTTGGCAGTTTCGTCGCGGTAGCCGTGCAGGTATTCATCAATCCAAATCTTTTTTCCAGTTACTAATTGCGCCAGAAACGGAAAATTTCCTGGCTCATCTTGATACGCATTAGCCGCTAAAAAAGGCGTTACGGCATAAATAATTCGACCTTTTCCCTTGGGTTCTTCCCAAACGAGCGATCCAAAGCGATCGCCCAACAATCGTTTAATTCCTTTATCGCTCGTCAGTCGTCTAGAAGTCTCAATTTTTACCAAGCCTCGATCGCTCTCGTGCTGCGTGGAAAATCCCGCCTCAGTTGCTGCTAGATCGCGTCCGCCTAGAACAATCCAAGTATTGCCGCGATCGATCCAGTTCAAATCGGGATTCGCCATTCCAAGCCCAGAGGGATCAACCTGGATCATTGTGTTTCCCGTGCCCGAAATTTGCTCAATCTCACGGATTGTTTTCCGCCACCGCTCAACCGGAGTTCCCTGACGCTGCATATAGGCATACCAAGCCCCGTAGCCATCCGGGGAACGGCTGAACGTAGAGCCGCTGGTAATTCGGTTGCTTCTGGGTGCGATAAACAGGGTTAAGCTGATGATCACAGCAAGCGCAAGCAGCCCGAAAACCAAACGTCGATCGAGTTTTTTCATCACGCCATTTTTGCCATATCAACCGTTGCGCGTTCAATGTTGCCATAGGCGCGTTGGACTCGATCGAACATTTCCGCTGAAATTGGCGTATCGCTAAAACAAAGCAACTCGTGAGTTTCAAGTAACATTTGATACGACTCAGCTTGAGGCAGTAGTTGCACCAGCCGGGAATATTCGCGATCGGTACGGCTTTTGTCGATTGCAATCAGCTTCGTCTCATTCAACCGTTGCAGCATCGCCATATAAAGCGCCCTAGATGCTTCTCGGTAATTTCCCTGCTGTTGAAATTCCTGAGCAGACTTTACCCAGCCTGCGATCGTCCGCTCTTTTTCAGGCTGGGAAGCGGTGCGATCGAAAAACTTCGCAATCTCAGCTTGATTTCGATTTAGATAAGCGCGAACCCAGAGATAGATTTGAAATCCCAACCAAGCGACAGCCAAACTGACAAGCACCCAAAAACCTGCCTCTAGCCACCAAGACGGGAACCACCAATTTGGCGCATTGGGCAAATTTGGAGGCTGAACCTGTGGAAATCGTAATTCAATCCACTCGCCCACCCGCCGAAAAAACTGTTGGATTTGCCAATTAAAATCGCTTCTCTGGAATTGCTCAGCCGCCATCAGAAATTACTTGGTAAAGCTACTGACCACCCATAAAACCAGAAAAGTTACCAAACTGATAAAAATTTCGTTCGGGGGCAGCATCGGTACAGAGGGCTGCAACAGCGTATAGGCAACTCCACCGATCGCAAACCCCAGCAACAAGCCCGCTACCCCTAGCAGCACCGCTCGCCCTAACTTCCGCTCTTTGCGGAAGAGAAAATACAACGCTGTTCCCGTCGCCAGCGCCATCGAAACTTGCAGCACCTGATCAGTGGGATAAAGATATACAAGCGCGCCTAGTCCCACCATTGCCACCCCAGGAAACGCGATATCCTGAGTGCTCGGCTGATCAATCAAGCTCATCAACCACTGGTTCGATTTTGAGGCTGGAGCGGGAGTTTCAGTCGGAGTCGCTTGCACTAATTTCTCTGGAAATCGAATGCGGTCGGGCACTTTGATCTTGCCTTCTTGGCGCAATCGAAGTCGCTCCATCAGCACAGAATCATATGCTGCTTCCACTTCTGCGATTTTTCGCTGATCACCTGATAATTCTTCAACCAAACGGGCACGAGCCGTCTGAATCTCTTCAAACGTCGCACCTTCAGAAACGCCTAACTTTTCATACGGGCTTTGGGCACTCATGGGCTTGTTACTCCACCTTCTCTACCAAAGTAACCTAGCTGCATTGGGGATTACAACTAGAGTGTAGACGATGTGTTCCCGACTTGGAGATAAGTTTTCTGATCCAACTGGATCACCGCTTTCTCTAGTAAAGCGCGATCGCCGCGCTGTAATCAATGTGCGTATTCCCTACTTCTAGTTTAGATTCGACCGTAAAATTGCGGAAACTTTATCAAACCAGGATATTCTAATCAAAAGCTAAGGCATACTAATGCTGATGACAAATTTCTTCTGTGTAAAACAGAAATAGGAATTTTTTCTTAAACGCCCGATCGCTCCCTTCTCAATTTACTTTTAACGCAAGGTTATGGTCATGGCTCCAGCCAAGATACTCGTCGTGGATGATGATCCGGCAATTCGGAATCTCGTTCATCGCTTCCTTACCAAGCAAAGTTATCAAATGGAATCTGCCGAAGATGGCAAATCCGCGATGCAAATTTTTGAGCAGTTCAATCCGGATCTCGTCATCCTAGACGTAAATCTACCGGATGCGAACGGCTACTCGCTCTGCCAGGAGATGCAAAGCCGCACCAATGTTTTTGTCTTGATGCTGACCAGCCGGACAGATGAGGCAGATAAGGTACGTGGGTTCGCTCAGGGAGCAGATGATTACATCACGAAACCGTTTAGCTTGGTGGAGCTAGGTGGTCGAGTTGGCGCAATTCTCAAACGTCAACGGATTGTGACCACTGCCGAGCAGCAATGTCTCGCTTTTGGGGGATTGGTCATTGATCCGGTACGGCGCGAAGTGAAGCTGAATGATGAAATTGTGCCCCTAACCGCGCTAGAGTTCGATTTGCTGCACTTTTTAGCGGCGCATCCCGGACGAGTTTGGCGACGGGCGGAATTGATTCAGGAAGTTTGGGATTACGAGTACGTCGGCGATCAGCGAGTAGTGGATGTCCATATCGGACAGATACGCAAAAAGATCGAGATTGATACGAGCCAGCCTGCTTTGATTCAAACGGTTCGGGGTGTCGGTTACAAGTTTGAGTCGCCTGCGGCAGTTAGCTAGGGCAAAAAACTCAACCCAATATAAAACCGGGGAAAGCTTTTGCAAACCCCGGTTTTATTGTTTACAGATTTAATAGGTAGATGAACAAAATTAAGTTCCGCATTGGGTTTGGGCTTCGGCTGCGCTCAGCCTACAGTGATCTGGCTTTTGAGCGTTGAGCGTAGCCGAAACGCGGTAACCCATTCTGTCTACCTACTTGCATTAATTTAGCTGAGTGTTTGCAATGATCTCTACAACACGATCGTTCTTCAATCGAAGCATCAATAGCGAAGCGTTCGCATCATTGCTGTAAAAGATTCTGTCCTGAATCGTCGTGCTGGGTGTTCCATACACTTGCGTGACTTTACTGCGACGATCGCCCACTCGAACATCTTCTAGTGTGGCAACTTTGGCGCTCCGGGTTGAGATGGAATAGACCGATGCGTTGCGCGCTTGATTGGCTCCTTCTGGTACTTCCAACCGGACTTCAAACTCTGCATACTGCCAGCGCAGCAGTACCCCACAACAAGGAGACTTCTCTGCTTTCATGTTCAATGGCTTACCCAGCCTACGCTGCACTTCAGAGGCTTTCATTCCCAGTTGGATTCCGCCAATACCCATTCGGGAGAAGGAAAATTCTTGCACTGGGGAGGTGGGAACAGGCGCGGAAAATGCGCTCGTTGGCGGAGCCGCGATGGTAGCAATGGTAAGCACAACAACTGGAAGAAGCGCTCTGTAATTTGAAGGCATCATCATTGGCGTATAGGGTGTTGAGGAATGCTTCAATCTGCGATCGACCCATTCCTCAACACCCTACAAACGGTATTGTCGAAAGACATCGCTCGCCGCCCGATGCACGATCGAATGCCGATAAACGAGCGCATCCATGTCTTCGGCATATCCGCCTCCAATCACACAAGCAACCGGATAGCCTTGCGAAACGCAGGTGGTTAAAACTTGCATCTCCCGACGATATAAGCCTGAATCTGTAAGTGCGAGTTTGCCTAAACGATCGCCCCAATGCGGATCAACGCCTGCGTCATACAGCACTAAATCTGGGTTGATTTCAGATAGTAAATCGGGTAAATATTCTGCCAAGGTTTGTAAGTATTCATCGTCTTCCATGCCTTCTGCTAACGGAACATCTAAATCACTTTGCTGTTTTGTTCCAGGAAAGTTAATTTCGCAGTGCATAGAGAATGTAAAAACACTTGGATCAGATTGAAAGATAAATGCCGTACCATCGCCTTGATGCACATCTAAATCGACAATTAAAATTCTTCTAACTAGGCCTAATTTCTGTAAGACACGAGAGGCGATCGCTAAATCGTTAAAAATACAAAATCCCGACCCATAATCGGGAAAAGCATGATGAGTTCCACCCGCAGTATTACAAGCTAAACCATATTGCAGAGCAAGTTTGGCAGTGAGAATTGTTCCTCCGACTGCGGTACAAGTCCGATTCACCAATTCAGGACTCCAGGGTAAACCGATGCGCCGCTGCGCCTTCGCATCAAGGGTTCCAGAGCAGTAAGCGCTGACATATTCGGACGCATGAACGAGTTCGAGCCAAGTTTGTGGTGGACATTCAGGACGGTGAAATTGTGCGGGATCAGCGACTCGATCATTTAGAAGCATCTCGTAAAGTTTCTTAAATTTCTCCATTGGAAAGCGATGATCCCGCGGCAACGGTGCAACGTAATTAGGATGGTAAATTAGGGGCAAATTCATGCAAAAAAACGATCGATTTCTATCTGTAGTTTTGTTAAAAAATTGCTTTCATTATTGCTATTTGTAAGACTTTCTAGAGTAGTAGACGTTTCATCCTTTAGACTGATTCATGACTTAAACCCGTCTTATACCCGCACTATGGCTCATTCAAATTGGCACGACTATTTGAACCTTGCTTCGTTCTTTGCCAGCGTCCTCGGACTCTATGTTTTGTGCAATAAAAAGCAAGCAGAGACAGAAGACGCTGATATTGCCGATCAGGTTCTATTTTCGATGGCGTTTGCCTATTGGATTGTACATTGCGTCGCGATTGGGGCACAGAAATGGATTTGCCCAGATTGGGAGGTTTGTATGCTGAGCCTCAAGTGGACAGGCGTAATTTCCTACCTCCTCACCTTCTCCTGCGCGCTGAGCCTACCGCTACATCGAATCGCCTCGACTCAACAGCAAGCGGAATAGTGACTTGAGCGAGCGGTTACTTCCCGTTCAGCAAGGCGATCGCGCTTTCAAGCTGATCTTGGTTCAGCGTCGTGAGAATGAAAACCTCTTGAACTGATTTACCTTGACGCGCAATCGCCTTGAACCCGCCCCTGATGGGCACAGAAATTTTGAGCTTAAACTGGGGAGAATGAGAGCGCACCGACCCGATTACCGCTGGCGTAACGGTCTGGATTCCCTCCACCTGGATTAGCTTCTCAAGCATTGCAATCAACCCCGGAATGTAGGTCGAATGCGTCAGCACCAGCCGCCCCGGTTTATTTTTCATGCTTGCTCCAAGGGAGCCATCGTTAAGCCCTCGACAGTTAACTGCATATGATAGAGTTCCGCTTGTTCTAGTGGGCCTGTCCAGACGATCGCTTGTCCTTCAAAATGCACTTGATTGGTCAGCTTCCAGGCGCGATCGCTGGTCATTTTTGGAATATACTGCATCAGGCATTTGGCGACGTGCTCAAATGTGTTGAAATCGTCGTCCAGAACGATTACCTTGTAGTTCGGATAGGTTTGGCGAGTCGTTTGACTGGTTTTCTCAAGAGTCGTGCCCCCCGCCGTCATTGAAGCTGAATTGACAAAAACGCTCGTCATAACTCTCAGTAAGGGCTTAATTCACTAAATTTATTACCAAATTCTAATTCAGTCTTCACTAAGTCGCTCAATTTTGAAATAGTAAGCTTGTTCTAAGCTAGAGATATTTGAATTAGACGATGCGAAAAAGAGATCGCCACAAGTCAGGAGCGGGCAGCGTGTTCAAAAATATTAGCTGGATGTTAGCGGGAAGCGGACTCATGTTGAGTGCTGTTCTCGTTACTGGATTCTTGCGATCGGGCGATCAGTTTTTCGCTCAGCTTAAATCGTTAATGAATGCCAAGCCGCCAGAACCCAAAGTCGAAACTCGATCGGTGGTGATTCAGCAGGTTCGGCAAGTGAGCGAACTGACAACGGCTGTATTCACAATGGAGGCAGTGGTGCCGACGCAGCAGGATGCAACGATCGCAGGCATGGTGATTGGGACGACAAAGCTGTTGTACATCGCGCGAGGGGAGGTTCGAGCAGGCGTTGATCTAAGTGGGCTAACCGCTCAAGATGTGAAAATTACGGGTGATACGGTTCGATTGCAGCTACCTGCACCCAAGATTCTAGACAAAAAGATCGATGTGACGCGATCGAGCGTGTACGACTACAATCGTGGGCTTCTCGGATTAGGGCCAGATGTTGCCCCCAGCTTACAGAAATTAGCTCAAGAAGAAGCGCTTAAAAAGATTCAGCTCGCGGCTTGTGCTGATGGAATTTTAAGCAAAGCTAACGATCGAGCAAAATTAGCCGTAAGCCAGATCATTCGGATTTCTGGGATTAAACAAGTGATTGTTGAGCCACAGTCTGTCGCAACACAGGAATGTTCAGCACCATAAAAAGAATACAGAACTGAGAAATTCTACAGCAAAAATACTGATTCCTGTTAATGGAAATTGCTCAAGATTATAGAGTTATTACGCTACTTTCTTTAAAGAAAGTAAGATATTTAAGCAGCCCTTTTTAGCTAAATTGAAACGCTCATCAAGCCGGGGATCACCCTGTAGATAGGTGATCCCTCGATTTGCCGACTCTAAAATAAGTATGAGATTTGAAGCGGCTGAGCTTTTTACCGCTAATAATATGAAGTAATTCGTCACAACAGTCTGCGAAGTCGTCGCAAATTTAGTAGCAATCACTACAACTGTTAAGCGAACATCAGCCGCTCAAAGCTCAAATTATTAATGTTTTGATTTAGCGATCGTATCGAGGAATTTAAAATGCAAGTCATTCAAGCTGTTCGGTGCCCGAACTGTGGTGATCATGCCGAGCGAATTCAAATTGAACCTGATCAATTGACGCGGACGCAGTGTGCCCAGTGCGATTATTTGATGATTACTTGCTCTAGAACAGGCAGAGTAATCGAAGCTTATGCACCGGGCATCTACGCGCGTCGATAAATTCTTTTGAAAGTCCTCAAAATGTGAGGACTTTCAATTGAGGACTTTCAACCTTTAAACTCCTGCAAAGGAAGCTCGGAGTTGACCACAGGCTGCATCCGCTTCTAAACCGCGTGTTTTACGAACGCTCACCGCAATATTCCGGTCTTTCAACGCATTCACAAACTGAGTAATCCGGCGCTGATCCGGTCTTTGATAATCGGCTTCACTGATCGGATTGTACGGAATCAGATTGACGTGACTCTGAAATCCACGCAGATGATCCGCAAGCTCGATCGCATGATCACGACAATCGTTCACACCCGCCAGCAAGATATATTCAAACGTCACCCGCCGCCCGGTCAGCTTCACGTACTCGCGGCACTCATCTAAGAGTGCTTCTAAGGGATACTGACGCGCACTCGGAATCAGGCGTTCTCTGACCGCTTGATTCGAGGCGTGCAAGCTCACTGCTAGTGTTGCTTGAAGGTGGTGATCCGCAAGTTTACGAATCCTACCGGGAATGCCTACTGTGGAAATCGTGATAAAGCGCCGACCAATGCCAATATCTTCATTCATCGATCGCACCGCGCTCAGTACATTCTCGACATTCAACAGGGGCTCACCCATGCCCATGAAGACAATGTTGCTGACGCGCTGTTGAAACACTTCCTGCACCGTGAGAACCTGATCCACAATTTCATGGCGTTCCAGGTTGCGCTCAAAGCCGCCTTTCCCAGTCGCGCAAAAATCACACGCCATCGGACAGCCCACTTGAGACGAGACACACACGGTCAGGCGCTTATCGCTAGGAATGCCGACTGTTTCGACAATCTGACCGTCACTCAAGCGCAATAGGAATTTTACGGTGCCATCGATCGATTTCGCCTGATGATAAATTTCCGATCGCCCGATCGCCCAATCTGCCATATCGGAGCGCCATTGTTTCGGGAATACAGAAATCTCAGACAGCGATCGTGCTCCTCGCTGATAAATCCATTGATGGAGCTGCTGTCCTCGATAGGCAGGCTGCTGCTGCTCTCTGACCCACTCGGTTAATTCTGGAAGGGATGCCCCTATTAAGGCTTTCATAGAAACTGAATAAAAAACTGTCGAAAATCTGGCGGTAACATCAACAAAACGCAGGCAAATTTTACTCGCTGAGCGGCACTGCATTATCAGGCGACTCCGGGCATTCGTTCCGTCAGGCTTCTATTCTAGACTGCATCATTCGCACTCTGGGAATTGCTCCAGCCGATTTGCGTATTTTTCGTGATTTCTTGTAAAACTACTTACTTGTTTTTAACAAATTAGAAAATCTACCCAAAGAATGATCCGTATAAACTCTGCTTTATGTTTTGCGGTCATGGTACAAACTTCTATGAGGATTTCAGAAATTGAATTGTCTTTCAAAGCCGTTTAGAATACCCGATCTAGAAGGTCAGCCTCTGTTTAAGTGGATTCAATATTGTTTCGTCGTTTGCCTGCACAGGCGATAAGATGAATGACCTTTGTCTAGCATCCTTTGATTCCTTTGCAAGTTATTGTTAATTTTCGTTCGCGATTCAAATCAGTTCTGATTCTTGCTCCTCACCTCAGCCTGGTAATTTTGTGGAAATGACAAATCACACACTTCCCGACAAACTTCTCCGTATTGGTTCTGTGGAGATTAGCCTGAGCCAATCGGAAGAACTGTTCCGAGCATATGTTGAAACTGCTAACGACATGGTTTACACCGTGGACTTAGAAGGACGATTGACCTATGTAAATTCATATGGTCAAAAACTGCTGGGATGTTCGCAAGAAGAAATTATCGGGCGATCGTATTTAGAATTTGTCTCTCCACCGCACCGGGATAGAACAACGCAAGCCTTCGCCAATTTGGTAGAAACAGGCGAACTCCGGGATTTTGAATTTGTGCTAATGACTTCACGCGGCACAGAAATTCATCTTGAAGTGAACGGAAAGCTTCTATTTCGTCACGATGAATTAATTGGCGGGATGGGAATTGGGCGAGATGTCACAGAACGGAAGCGAATCGAAAAGAAGCTGCAAATTTTTTCTCGCGCTGTAGAATCTGCGTATGACAGTACGGTGATTACTGACTTAGACGGCAAGATTCTCTATGCTAATCCAGCTTGCAGCAGAATTTTTGATTGGCAGACAGAAATGCTGGTGGGGACACATGCTGCTGTGTTTTATCCGGAGCGCAAGCAGACAGAATTACTGATTGCTCAAGCGATCGCAGGGGGTTGGAGTGGAGAAGTCACTTGCTTGCGGCGCAATGGTGATTTATTCCCGGCTTTGGTGTCGGTCAGTCCGGTTTTTGATGAAAACAATCAGCCAACTGCTGTTTCGATCATTACTCGCGATATTACTCAGCAAAAGCAAACTGAGGCAGAACTCGCAGCAAAAAATGATGAACTGGAACGCGCTAGCCGGATGAAGTCCGATTTCTTGGCGAATATGTCGCATGAGTTGCGAACTCCGCTGACTTCGATTTTGGGATTCTCGTCGATTCTGCAAAAGCAGATTTTCGGCGTTCTCAACCCAAAACAGCAGATTTACATTCATCAGATTTATCAGAGTGGACAGCATTTGTTAGGTCTAATCAACGATGTGCTGGACTTGTCGAAAGTGGAAGCAGGGCAATTGCGGCTGGAGCTTGCACCGATCGTTGTGGATGAATTGTGTGAGAAGACTTTATCGTTTGTCACTGAGCAAGCGCGATTAAAGGACTTGACGTTGCATTCATCGATCGAGCCTGGTTTAGAGCCGTTAATGGCGGATGAATTGCGGGTGCGGCAAATGTTGCTGAACTTGCTGTCGAATGCGATCAAGTTTTCAACCGAAGGTGGCGAAATTGGTCTCACGGTGAAAATGTGTGGTGAAATGCTCGATCTCACCGTTTGGGATCACGGCATTGGCATTCCCGAAGACAAGCAGCACCTTCTGTTTCATCCCTTCCAGCAGGTCGATGGTTCATTGTCGCGCAAGCATGAGGGGACAGGACTAGGACTGGCGCTGACGAAGAAATTGGCAGAACTGCATTCAGGTACCGTCGTGATGCATTCGAGAGAGGGTGAAGGCAGTCAGTTCACGATTCTGTTGCCGATGGATTTGCAGCATCCGGCAACCGTGGGAACGATCGCGATCGAGCCAAATCGCAGGTAAATCCACCGGTGAGAGATGTTATGGTGATCAGTGCCATTTCTCGGTTTGGATTTATGCTGTCTGATGTTGTTTTGGCGTTTCAGTTTACCTCTCCCGGACGCGGCATTGAGTTAGGCCCGTTGTCGATCCGGTGGTATGGCGTTTTGATTGCGTCGGCGGTGCTGATTGGGGTGAATTTGTCTCAGTATCTGGCATCCCGACGGCAGGTAAATCCAGATTTGATTAGCGATCTGGCAATTTGGTTGGTGCTGGCTGCGATTCCGAGTGCAAGGCTGTATTACGTGATTTTTCAGTGGCGCGATTATGCTGCCAATCCCGCCTCGATTTTTGCAATTTGGCAGGGTGGAATTGCGATTCATGGGGCGATTTTAGGCGGTGTGATTGCAGCACTGATTTTTGCCCGGTTGAAGCGGGTATCGTTCTGGCAGTTGGCAGATTTGGTCGCACCCTCGCTGATTTTGGGACAGGCGATCGGGCGATGGGGAAATTTCTTCAATTCAGAAGCATTCGGGAGTCCGACCGATTTACCCTGGAAGTTATTCATTCCGCTCGATCGTCGTCCGCTGGGTCTAGAAAATGTTGCATATTATCATCCGACATTTTTGTATGAATCGTTGTGGAATTTAGGCGTATTTGCGCTGTTGATGTTCCTATTCTTCAAACGTCCTCGGCTGAAAGTTGGAACACTATTTCTTACCTATTTAGTTGGATACAGTGCAGGTCGCGTTTGGATTGAGGGATTGCGAACCGATAGCTTGATGCTGGGCTTTTTGAGGATGGCGCAGGTGGTGAGTTTAACCGGAATTGCGATCGGAGCTCTCGGTTTAGTGTGGCTGTACGTGCTGCGGAGATCGCTGCCTGATGTTGTGCCTGACCCAAACACCCCGGATTCCCAACCTTCTTAGAAAAATATGTTGCATCATGCGCTTCCGCCTGCCGTCTACATTGTGGGTGCAGGGCCGGGAGATCCAGATTTACTCACCGTTAAAGCGCAAAAACTGATCGCGCAGGCAGATACGATCGTCTTTGCCGATTCGCTTGTGCCGCCGGAAATCCTTGAAGGCGCTCGATCGGATGCGGAAGTGATTCCGACCGCAGATAAGACGCTAGAGGAGATTTTGCCGATTTTGATTGAGCGAGTACGATCGCAGAAATCCGTTGTGCGGCTTCACTCAGGCGATCCATGCCTGTATAGCGCCATTCAAGAGCAAATGCAGGCACTGTTTGAAGCTGAGATTCCATTTGAGATTGTTCCTGGAATCAGCGCGTTTCAGTTGGCTTCTGCGCGATTGCGGGTTGAATTTACTGTTCCTGGATTGGTGCAATCGATTATTCTGACGCGCAGCAGCGGACGGACTCAAGTGCCGGAATCAGAAGAACTCTCCTCGTTAGCGGCACACCGATCGACCCTCTGCCTTTATCTCAGTGCAAGACATATTGAGTCTGCACAGCAAAAATTAATGCAGCATTACCCCGCAGAAACTCCAGTTGCAATCTGTTTTCGGCTCGGTTGGTCAGATGAAAAAATCCGGCTCGTTCCACTGAGTCAAATGGCAGAAGTGACGCAGCAAGAGAACTTAGTGCGAACGACGCTCTATGTGATTAGTCCGGCGCTGAGCGCTGCAACCGTACCTTATGAATTTGCAGGAACCGATCAAGTGACAGGTAGGCGATCGCAGCTTTACAACCCAAACCACGATCGTTTATTTCGTCAAGGATAGAAGCTAAATTTCGGCAATCCGAGCGTTTCATCCCAGCCCATCATAATGTTGAGGCATTGGATCGCTTGCCCCGCTTGACCTTTGAGCAGGTTATCGATCGCCGACATCACAATCACTCGACCTGTTCGAGCATCGACTTCGATGCCGATGTAGCAAAGGTTTGTACCACACGCCCATTTTGTCTGCGGATATGTGCCACTCGGCAACAGCTTCACCCAGGGGGACGATCGATAGAACGCGCTATAAATCGTCAGCAAATCATCGCGTACCAATCCCGGATCGCGTAACGTCGCGTAAACTGTGGCTAAAATTCCTCGCACCATCGGAATTAAGTGCGGCGTGAACTGAATCAGCACTTCATGTCCGGCTAAGTCGCTACACACCTGCTCGATTTCTGGTGTGTGTCGGTGTCGCGCTACGCCGTAAGCACCGAGAGAATTATCTGCCTCAGCTAAAAGGAAATTCGTTTTTGCAACCCGACCCCCGCCAGAAGTACCGGATTTTGCATCGATAATTGCGGTTTCTGGAACGATTAATCCCTGCTTTAACAACGGAGACAGCGCTAATAAACTTGCAGTCGGGTAACAGCCTGGACAACCGACCAGTTGCGCTTGAGCAATTCGATCGCGATACAGTTCGGGTAATCCATACACTGCCGTTTCAGCGATCGCTTGATCGCTACGATCGCCACCGTACCACTGCTTATACACCGCCAAATCTGAGAAGCGATAATCTGCTGAAAGATCCAACACCTTACAGCCCTTCTCGATCAGCACCGGAGCCATTTTTAACGCTAAACCATTCGGCAGCGATAAAAATACCACGTCGCACCGAGCAGCAATCTCATCAAGGTTGATCGCTTCAATTTGCTGATGGACGGCGTGAAACAGATGTGGATACTGAGTTGCGAAATCCTGCCCGACGGTACTATCCCCGCCTAAATACGTCAATTCTAGACGCGGATGTTCGAGCAACAGGCGAACCAGTTGAACTCCTCCATAGCCTGAAGCTCCGACTATTCCCACGGAGACTCGTTCTGAATCACCCATATTGCCTCGACTTTCCCGTGAATGACCTTTATGTTTGCTGCATTGTAATGCCGATCGCGCCATTCTCAAAGCAGATTCTCAAGAAATTGAGTTGTTGCCTCTCAATCTAGAGGTTGACCTGTTTCAGAACTGCTCACTCCGATACTATAGCTATCTAGGCATTCCCCCAAAAAGAACTACAATTGTACGAAACTACGCTTGAACACCCAGTTCTGTAGTCCGAAGAATTACAATCAAAGAACAGTCCGCTTCAAGAATCTTTACGGTGTAGTCGCCTTGAACTTCTCTGTTAATTCGTCTCAATCAACTTATACTCAGCCGTCTACCTTCGATACGATCGAGGATGCGTTAACTGACCTGAAAGCGGGTCGGGCAATCGTGGTGGTCGATGATGAAAATCGGGAAAACGAGGGAGATGTGATCTGCGCGGCGCAGTCTGCCACGGCTGACATGATCAATTTCATGGCAGTATATGCGCGGGGTCTGATCTGTCTTGCTATGACCGGAGAGCGATTAGATGAACTCGATATTCCACTAATGGTGCGGGAGAATACCGATAGTAATCAAACTGCATTTACCGTCAGCATTGATGCGTCTCCGCGAGTGGGAGTGACAACGGGAATTTCGGCAGACGATCGGGCGAGAACGATTCAAGTGGTGCTCGATCCGACTACGCGCCCTGCGGATTTGCGTCGTCCGGGTCATATCTTCCCGATTCGAGCCAGAGAAGGGGGAGTGCTTAAACGCGCTGGACATACCGAAGCCGCAGTCGATTTAGCGCGGCTTGCAGGACTGTATCCGGCGGGCGTAATTTGCGAAATTCAGAATCCGGACGGTTCGATGGCGCGGCTACCGGAGTTAATCGAATATTCCAAAGCGCACAATCTCAAGATTATTAGCATTGCGGATCTGATTAGCTATCGATTGCGCCATGAGCGCTTTGTGCATCGTGAAACGATCGCAGATCTGCCCTCGCAATTCGGGCACTTCAAAATTTACGGCTACCGGAACTTATTAGACCATACCGAGCATGTGGCGATCGTTAAAGGGGATCCGGCGGAATTTAACGATCAGCCTGTGATGGTGCGGGTACATTCAGAGTGCTTGACCGGGGATTCGCTCGGCTCATTGCGGTGTGATTGTCGGGTACAGCTTGAAGCGGCGCTGAAGATGATTGAGCATAATGGCTCTGGCGTGGTGGTGTATCTGCGGCAAGAAGGGCGCGGCATTGGGCTGGTCAATAAACTGAAGGCGTATTCGCTGCAAGATATCGGGCTGGACACAGTCGAAGCGAATGAGCGATTAGGCTTTCCGCCGGATTTGCGCGATTACGGAGTCGGCGCTCAGATTCTGAATGATCTGGGCGTGAAGCAGATTCGCTTGATTACTAATAATCCGCGCAAAATCGCAGGCTTAAAAGGCTACGGCATCGAAATGGTCGATCGCGTTCCGTTACTCACCGAAGCGACGACTTATAATTCGAGCTACTTGACGACGAAAGCGGAAAAGCTTGGACACTTGTTTCTGCGGACTTATTTGGTGACGATCGCGCTGCATCTAAGTGATGACTTTAATTCGGTGACAGAACGATATGCGCTGTTAGAAAAACTGCGGCATCTTGCTAAATCTCAAGATCTGATGCTGCAAGAAGAAGCGCGACCTGTGGCGTTAGCGTTGTTCGATCGTGCTTCGTTGATCGTGAATTTGGGGTTTGAGCAGGAAATCATCCATGATGCAGACTGGTACAAGGCTCCACAGCACCCCCTGACGAGCGCAATTGCCCAAATTCTGGATCAGGTTTCAACCAGCTTTGAAATGGAGAAATTAGAGTTTCTAGTTTCACCCGGAACCGATCCGCTGATCGGATTGCAAATCCAACTCGATCGCCAAACGTTTCCGATCGATCATTTGCCCTCAAAGGTCTGTGAATCGCTCTCAACCCAAACGATCTATAGCTTTGAGAAACCGTAAGTTCAGGGTGCATTCACCGCTTCAGCAAGTCTTACAGGCTCGGTTGTGGTTTCGATCAAGTGTGAGTTCTCTTGAAACACAACTAAATCAAACCAGAACGTTGTCCCACAGCCAACTTCGCTCACCAGTCGAACATGACTGCGATGGCGCTCGATAATGTTTTTGACGATCGACAGTCCCAATCCCGTTCCTTCGAGCGTATGAACTCGGTTTTCCACGCGGAAGAAGCGATCGAAAATGGCTTCTTGATCGACTCCATCGATTCCAATTCCGGTATCACCGATTTCAACGCGCACAAATCGCTGGGATTGAGATTCATGCGCTGGTAGCGAGTAAGCGCGGATTGCCACTTTTCCACCCGCTTCGGTGAATTTCAAAGCATTACCCACCAAATTCGCAAAGACTTGAAGCAGCAAATCGTAGTGTCCAAACACAGGTGGTAAGTTTGGCTCGATTTCTTGAATCAGTTCGATGCCTTTATCTTTGGCGTTGAGTTGGTAAGTTCTGAGAATTTGTTCGATCGGCTGCACCAGATCGATCGCTTCAAAGTGATAAATCTTGCACGATTCCAAACGCGAGAGATCCAGAACATCGTTGACTAAGCGGGTAAGACGATCGGTTTCTCGATTGGCAGTTTCAAGAAATTCGAGTTTCTGAGTTTCGGTGAGTTCTTCACCGTATTCGTAAAGCGTTTCGATAAACGATTTGATATTAAATAATGGCGTTCTGAGTTCGTGAGAAACGTTGCTGATAAATTGGCTTTTTGCTTCGTTGAGTTCGACTTCGCGAGTAATATCCTGCACTGTGACCGCAATGCCTTTCACGTTCTCACGCACCGGATCAACCACAGCATTTAACAGAACGCGCAAAGTACGATTATTCGGTTCGATCGCGGTAATCCGAAATTCTGCCTCCTCCCGCACTTCGCCCCGCGCCATCTGAAACAGCGGTCTTGTCAGTTCAACTTGAACCGCGACCGGAAAGGCATAAAGCGCGTTTTCGCCTTCGATCGCTTTGTTCTCCCATCCGAAAATCTTTCGTGCTGTCGGATTGGCTAACACGATTTGCATATTGGCATCGAGCAGCACTGCTCCATCTGCGATCGTCGAAATTAGGGTTTCTAATTTGGCTTTTTCTGCGGTCAATTCTTCGATGTTTTGTTCTTCGTAGCGCTCTAGCCGCTCTGCCATGTCGTTAAAGCTGTCAATGAGTCCACTCAGTTCAACACCCGCGCCAACAGGCAGATCCACGCGCTGCTTAAAGTTGCCTTTGGCAATATTGCGCACCCCGATGACTAATTCACGAATCGGCTTGGTAATTTGCAGCGCATTAAACACCGCCCCCAAAATCACCATCACCCAGATTGAGACGAATACCGCGATCGTCACATCTCGCGTCAAGTGCGAAGAAGTGACCACGGTTGGATTCGGATTCGTGCCGATCGCCAAAACGCCGAGATATTTGCCCTCGGACACCAGCGGCACAAATACATCCGTCACCTCACCATCCGGAGTGAGATGCTGGCGTACCAGCGGATGATCCGTGCGTTCTGTAAAATCTTCGGGCAGTTGAATTTTGCGCTGAATCGTTAGCGAGTTCTGCACCTGAGCATCGGAAAAAGGAATCCCAAAAAAGATGTTGCCGTCCGCATCGGCGTAGAGCATATAGCGAATGCTGGCAGTGCTGCTATAAAAGCGATGCGAAAAGCGAGCCAGTTCCGTTCGATTCTCCTCGTTTATCAGGGGCGCAACGTTCGCCGCCATCAGTAAACCCAAATCGCTGCCGAAGCGCGTATCGTTCAACCGCGCATCCATCTGGATTGTATTGACCGCCCAGAAGGTTAAGCCACTCATCACGATCGACACGACCAAAGTAGCTGCCGCCATGAGTTTTGTCTGGAGGCTAAAACCAGACCACCAGCGACGTAGAACATCCGGAATTTGGGCAACGAGGGATGACACGGTGAAGATTATGAATAAAGAACAAACTGCGAAGCATCATAACAACTTGTTTCTGTCTTCGCGTTTTTCTTCATCTTACTTCGTCTTTACGCGGCTACCAATGTCACGGCGGTAGTACATTCCCTCAAACTGAATGCGATCGACCGCTCGATAAGCCGCCTCGATCGACTGATCGAACGTTTCACCGATCGCCGTGACTCCAAACACTCGTCCACCGTCTGTGATTAATTGCGCTTGCTTTAATTGCGTTCCCGCATGAAACACAGCCGCTCCGGTTTCTTCTGCCGCTTGGATGCCGCTGACGGGTAGTCCCTTTGGATGGCTCCCCGGATAGCCACCGGCAGCCACCACCACGCAAGTTGCTGCACCCGATTTCCACTCAATCTCAGGAAAATCTGCAAGTTTCTGCTGGGCGCAAGCGTACAAAAGCTTTTCTAACGGCGTTTCAAGCAGCGGCAAAATCGCTTGCGTTTCTGGATCACCGAATCGACAGTTAAATTCGATCACTTTTGGATCGCCTTCAGGCGTAATCATCAATCCTGCATACAAAACGCCGCGATAATCGATCTTGCGATCGCGCAGTACCCGAATTGCAGGTTCGAGAATTTCTTGCTGAATTCGATTCATCAACTCTGGAGTTGCGATCGGAGCCGGAGCGTAAGCCCCCATGCCGCCTGTGTTCTCTCCGGTATCGCCTTCGCCAATCCGCTTATGGTCTTGAGCAGGCAATAGTGGGCGAATCGTTAAGCCATCGGTGACAGCCAAAATTGAGACTTCTTGACCCATCAGGCATTCTTCGATCACAACTTGGCTTCCGGCTGCACCAAACTGACCGGAGAAACAGGCAGCGATCGCGCCCTCTGCCTGCTCCACAGATTCGGCTACAGTCACCCCTTTTCCGGCAGCAAGTCCATCGGCTTTAATCACGATCGGCGCACCCTGAGCGCGGACATAATTCTTTGCCGACTCTGCATCGGTGAACACCTCAGCCTTTGCGGTTGGAATTCCTGCTTCTTGCATCAACGCTTTTGCCCAAGCCTTACTCGACTCGATTTGTGCTCCCGCTTGAGTCGGCCCAAACACTGTTAAGCCTTGCTGTCTTAGAAAGTCTGTAATTCCAAGCGAGAGCGGCAACTCAGGCCCCACGACCACCATGCCAATATTGTTCACCAGCGCATATCGCGCCATGCCCGCAAAGTCGTCGATCGATAGCGGCAAATTACGGCAATTTTTCAGAGAAGCCGTGCCGCCATTGCCCGGAATACACACCACTTGCTGTACCTGCGGAGACTGCAAGAACTTCCAAGTTAGAGCGTGTTCGCGCCCACCATTGCCAACGACCAAAATTCTCACAGTTTCCTCGCTCAGGCTCTTTTTGAATGAATCTAACGAACAGCGCGATCGATTTAATCACACCCAGTCCAGTACAAATCTTAAGCCTAAGTGTAAAATCTTCGATACACAGAAATGATAATTTTTAGGTTTTAACTTCTAATTCGATGAAGTTGTAGAAGGTTTGCTGTATTGTGCTGAAACTTTTCGATAACCTGAGATTCTGGTAAAGAAAGACCTAAGACATCATCATGACCCTACTGCGCTACTGGAGCGGAATCGCAGGCACGATCGTCTGTAGCTTGAGCATGACACTCAGCATCAATGCGGCTGATCCCCCGGCAAAACCGCAACTTCCAGACCGATTCTACAATCCTTTAGAGCTAAGCACGCCTGACCCCTTGCTTCCCGGTGGCTTAAACCGCCCGCTGCCCGAAGCTGAGAAGCAAGCGCTGAGAACGGCACTTGATCGACTCGACACGGAAGCCGGCGCAAAACTGCGATCGGGCGATTCTTTGGGTGCGTTTGATATTTGGAATCGTGAATTACGGTTAAGACGAGCGCTGGGATTGCTCGAAGAAGTGCAGGCGTTAGGACGAGTCGGAAATATCGCTTGGGTGCAGAACCAGCCGAATCAGGTGAGGGTTATCACAAATCGACTTTCGGCTATTCAAACCCAGATTCAGCAACCGCAGAACAATCAGCCCGTACCGCCTGATCGCGCACAGATCCTCCCCGCTTTAGGACTTGCATTTCAGCAAGTGCGATCGCCCGGACTGGCGCTGAAGGTTTATCAGCAGATGTTAACGGAAGCGAGAGCGCGTCAAGATGCTGCCGCCGAACTCAATTTACTCAACACGATCGGGCAATTGCACCTCAGTTGGTTTAATTATCCGGATGCGATCGCAACTTATACAGAACTCTTAAATATTGCAAAGGCGCGTAACGATGCTCAGAACGTGACGGCGAATTTAGCTCAGCTTGCCTATATTTCTGAGCAAGCCAAACAGCCCGCTCAGGCGATCGCCTACCAACAGCAGTTAATTGACATCTATCAGCGTGATCCTCAGCAAGCCAGATTGATTCCCGCACTCAAACTGCGACAGGCGGATAATTATGCGGCAACAAATCAATTAGAGGCAGCAGAAAAGGTTTACCAAGAAACGTTTGAACTTGCAGCACCGCTGTTACAGTTTGCCTACGCGAGCGATGCGCTCCGAAAATTGGGAGCGCTATATCGATCAAACAATCGCCTTGATGCGGCGCTGCAAGTTTATCAATATCTCGCAGGCGTCCAGCAGCAGGCTTACGATACGTTCGGCGTGATGGATGCCTACGATCAAATTGGACAAATTCAGCTTCAGCGCAATGCACGAACAGAGGCGGCAAATGCCTTTCGTCAAGGGTTAGAAGTGGCTCAACAAATCAACTACAGAGTGGATTACTTTACCGAACAACTCCAGAAGATTCAGGCGGCACGTTAACAAAAAGGGCGGCACGATCGTGCCGCCCCTAAACTCTTGATGAGATTTAACTTATGAGATTTAACCTACGCCATGCTATTTTCGATCGCCCACCGCGCCAACTCGGTGCGGTTGTGCAATCCGGTTTTACCGAGCATATTGCTGACGTGGCTTTCGATCGTGCGTTGACTCACGTTTAATTCTTCGGCAATCTCACGATTCGCCATGCCTCGCGCCACAAACTGAACCACCCTTAATTCAGTCGGCGTTAATTCCACATCAAACGGCACCTGAATCTTAGGAGCCGTTTCGCCGCCTTTGGCATCCTTATGCTGAATCAGACGCGAAGCCTGCTTGAGCGAGGATTCCACCTGTGCCACCAGTTCTTCTGGCTCAAACGGCTTCACCATATACACATCCGCGCCGATATTCAGACCTTTTACTCGGTCTTGGCTCTGACCTTTAGCAGAGAGAAACAACACTGGAATCCAGCTTGTTTTGGGGTCTTGGCGGATGTTGCTTACGAGTTGATAGCCGTCCATTTCTGGCATCATCACATCGCAAATAATCATATCTGGGATATCTTGCTCTAGGACTTCCAGCGCTTCCCGCCCGTTTTCTGCGGTGACGACTTCGTATCCCCGGAACTCCAGATAATCTTTAACCAACAGAATTAGGTTAGGGTCATCATCAATCAACAGCAAGCGTCTGTGATTCCCTGAACTGGTTTCCTTCATGCTGTGCTACTCGCTCTGCCTGAATCTAAATCAACATTTACACAAATCGACTTCATGACTGAGCTATCTTACCGATTCTGAGCGTTCAGAGTCGTGTATTTCGGCTCAACAGTACGGATTATTCTGGCTGATCGGACTCGAAGTTGATTCAAGAACTGAAACCATCCAGATTTTTATCTAATCTATATGTCATGCGCCATTATATCCGACTCGTCAAGAAGTTAAACTTTTTTCGGATGCAGCCGGGGCAGGGGGCAACGATCGCGATCCAAGCGCATGGACTATTTGCTACAAAATCAATCTAGTAGTGTTTAAACAATCTCGGAAATGAAGTGAGAGTGATTGATTTTGACGATCGTAAAGCACGAACTCTCTCAACATTTATTAATTTTCACTCTCTTAAAGGTTTAGTTTTTCTTAGTCAGAAGCTACCGGATCTTCGTTCTTTTTAGAAGGGTTTTCTGGTTGCGGAAGCGGATGTCTCAAAAGAACAAACTCTTCAACAATCCGATTGCCAATCAGGTGTTCTTGGATAATCCGTTCAATCACTTCTGGTGTAACGGAGTGGTACCAAACGCCATCGGGATAGACGACTAGAATCGAGCCGCGATCGCAAACCCTTAAGCAGTTTGCTTTGGTGCGAAACACACAGCTTGGACGCTCAGCAGTGGGCTTGTCTAACTCTAGTTCTCGTAAGCGTTTTTTCAAATAGTTCCAAGCTTCGATCCCCGCTTCTTTGCTGCAACATAAGGGCTTTGTTTGATCAGCGCAAATGAAGATATGCCGATCGATGCGATCGAGTCCCAAGGTTTGAATACAAGTTGAAAACGAGTCAGATGCAGTCATAGATACCTATTCAAACAAGAAATACGCAAATCAGCACGATCGCCAAAATTATGTAGAAAGTCAGATGCAGCGATTCCCCCGAAATTACAGGATGAGAGCAAATTCGATTACTCGCGTTCATTGTTCTCATACGCTTAGACCCAATGCTACATCGTAAACTGATCCATCCGCCAAAGCACATTTATCCACATGATCCTTGGCGGTGGGTTGAAACTGAGTTCTACCCGCAACGCCTTGCCCAGATGGAAACTTTATTTTCTACTGCTAATGGCTATGTCGGAATGCGTGGGGGGTGTGAGGAAGGCAATCCGGTGGCGCAAAACGGGACATTCATTAATGGCTTCTATGAGTCGTATGAGATTGAGTATGCGGAAGCGGCATATGGCTATGCGAAAACCGGACAGACGATCGTCAGCGTGACTGACAGTAAGCCGATTAAGCTTTATGTTGATGATGAACTATTTTATTTGCCGACTGCAACTTTGTTGCAGTTTGAACGCGCTCTGAATATGCAGGCGGGGACGCTCGATCGAGAAATTCTCTGGGAAACGCCGTCGGGAAAGCAGGTTTTGATCCGATCGCAGCGATTGATATCGCTTGTGCAGCGTCATGTGGCGGCGATTTCCTATGAAGTCACTTTGCTCAATGCAGAAGCGCCGATCGTCATTTCTTCGGAAGTCCGCTACGAGCCAGAAGGCGGTAGCAACAGCAACGATCCAAGATTGGCGAAGAAGTTTAAAGAGCGGGTTCTCCTTCCGCAACAACAGACCAAGTGCGATCGCCGATTGATTCTCAGTCACCAAACTCGAAATAGTCACATGACAGTTGCCTGTGGTGTCGATCATCAGTTTGAGGCAGACTGTGCTTATGAGTACACCAGCGATTGTTCTGAAGATGATGGCAAAGTGGTCTTTAGCATTGATGGAAAGCCCAATGTAACGATTCGATTGATCAAGTTTATTACTTACCATCATTCGGGGCGCTGTTCGAGTCAGGAATTGCACGATCGCGCAGAACGGACGCTCGATCGAACGATGAAACAAGGCTTTAATGCACTCCTGAAAAGCCAATGTGACTATCTCGATGATTTTTGGTATCGCAGTGATATTGAGATTGATGGCGCACCCGATCACCCCGATGAAACACCAGAGCGGTTACAGCAAGTTCTGAGATTTAATCTGTTCCACATTTTGCAAGCTTCGGCGCGATCAGAGGGAGCGGGAATTCCATCAAAAGGATTGACCAGCCAAGCCTATGATGGACATTACTTCTGGGATGCAGAAATCTATGTGATGCCATTTCTAACTTATACGGCACCCTCGATCGCAAAGAATCTATTAATGTTCCGCTATCAAATGTTGGATCAAGCAAGACAGCGGGCAAAGGAAGTAAGTCAGGCAGGGGCATTGTTCCCCTGGAGAACCATCAACGGGGAAGAAGCTTCGGCTTATTATGCAGCAGGAACGGCTCAGTATCACATTGATGCTGACATTATGTATGCCCTAAAAAAGTATGTAAAAGTCACGCAGGACGATGAGTTTCTTTGTCAGGTTGGAGCAGAGATGCTCGTGGAAACAGCGCGAATGTGGTTTAGCTTAGGATTTTTCTCACCGCGATCGAACAACCAATTCTGCATTCATGCAGTGACAGGGCCGGATGAATACAACACTGTGGTTGATAACAACACTTACACCAATTTGATGGCAAGAGAGAACCTTTGGTATGCTGCCAAAGTGGTGCGACAACTGCACAATGAGTATCCCGATCGCTTTGCTGCGCTAGCTGCAAAAATTCAAGTTGAACTTTCAGAAGCGGATGACTGGCAAAGAGCAGCCGACTCAATGTATCTTGCTTTTGACGAGAAGCTAGGCATTCACTTACAGCACGATGGATTTTTAGAGCAAGAGGTTTGGGATTTTGAGAACACACCTGCTGAGAAGTATCCTCTGCTGCTTCACTTCCATCCTTTGGTAATCTATCGACATCAAGTGATCAAGCAAGCTGACATTGTGTTAGCAATGTTTTTATTGGGGCATGAGTTTTCGCGAGAGCAAAAGCGCCAGAACTTTGAGTATTATGATCCGCTAACAACAGGTGATTCTTCGCTATCTGTGTGTATTCAAAGCATTGTTGCAGCAGAAATCGGCAAAATGGATCAAGCGATCGACTATGCCCGCTATGCCACCTTGATGGATTTAGGCGATGTGGCAGGAAATGTAGAAAATGGATGCCACATTGCCTCAATGGGCGGAACCTGGATGGTGTTAGTGTATGGATTCGCAGGCTTACGCGATTCTGATGGAGGGTTTTCGTTCCATCCTCGGCTACCAAAGACCTTAAAGCGGATGAAGTTTGCGCTGATTTTACAAGGGCAGCGGTTAGAAGTTGAGATTACGCACGACAAAGCAACTTACTTGCTACGAGAAGGAACGAAATTAACGATCGAGCATCAGGGCGAAACCATTATTCTGGGTGCGGAAGAACCTGTATCGATGGCAATTAAACCAATCGACAAGATAGAAACTTGCATTCAGGATCAGTCTAGGTAAATAGAACTACGATCGGCATTCTAAATCCAGGCAACATTGCACTTGTGATCTCATCACCCGGAAACAATGTTGCGGCTAGCGCGAGGGTAGCGGATTCTCGGCGGTAAACTTCCATTTGTTGAGCTTGCCAATCAATGATCCAATACTCTCGCACTCCTCGCGCTGAATAAAAGCGGAGTTTGAGTTCGCGATCAATAATTTCATATCGTCGGTCATCCTCCGGAGGTAGCTCTAGATCTGCGATCGTCCACCGCATCCGATCAGTAATGGGTTGATTCATGCTCTACCTCACTGGTTGCAATATCTTGATCTTAACAATGACTCAGAACAAAAAATAACGTTGCGCCATGGGTAAAACCGTTGCAGGTTCGCAAGTTAATAGTTCGCCATCTGCCCGAACTTGATACGTCTCTGCATCTACTTCCATGTGAGGGAGTGCATCATTCAGTTTCATATCGCGTTTGGTCAGACTGCGAATTCCAGAAACGGGGACTAATCGACGTTTCAAATGCAGCGAATCTAAATTACCTTTCTTCAACGAAGCCTGAGAAACAAAGGTGAGAGAGATGGGCGCGATCGCTTGACCAAAACTGCCAAACATCGGACGCATATGTACAGGTTGCGGAGTCGGAATACTCGCATTTGCATCACCCATCTGTGACCAAGCGATCATTCCTCCTTTGATTACCATTTCTGGCTTGACTCCAAACATTGCAGGTCGCCACAAACACAAATCGGCTAACTTACCAACTTCAACCGATCCAACGTGATCCGCAATGCCATGAGTGATTGCAGGATTGATCGTGTACTTGGCAACATAGCGTTTGGCTCGGAAATTATCATTCCGATCGCTATCCTCTGATAATGCTCCCCGTTGTACTTTCATCTTGTGTCCGGTTTGCCAGGTGCGAATGATCACTTCTCCGATGCGTCCCATTGCTTGCGAGTCGGAAGACAACATACTAAATGCACCAATATCATGCAGAATGTCTTCGGCCGCGATCGTTTCTCGGCGAATCCGCGATTCTGCAAAGGCAACATCTTCGGGAATGCTCGGATCAAGATGGTGACACACCATCAACATATCTAAGTGCTCATCTAAAGTGTTCTGGGTGTAAGGGCGAGTCGGATTGGTCGAAGAGGGCAATACGTTCGCCTCACCACAAACTTTAATGATGTCTGGAGCGTGCCCGCCGCCTGCACCTTCGGTGTGATAAGTGTGAATGACGCGATTTTTGAAGGCTGCGATCGTATCTTCAACAAAGCCTGCTTCGTTTAAGGTATCGGTGTGAATGGCAACTTGTACATCATAGTCATCAGCCACGCTTAAACAGGTATCGATCGCCGCAGGTGTGGTTCCCCAGTCTTCGTGCAGCTTCAGTCCCATTGCGCCCGCTTTGATCTGTTCTTCGAGTGCATCCGGTTGGCTCGAATTTCCCTTGCCTAAGAATCCTAAGTTCATCGGGAAGGCTTCTGCCGCTTGCAGCATTCGATGAATGTACCAAGGTCCGGGAGTGCAAGTCGTGGCATTCGTTCCCGCAGCAGGTCCTGTTCCGCCACCGATCATCGTTGTAACACCCGATGCGATCGCAACTTCGATCTGTTGCGGACAGATAAAGTGAATGTGAGTATCAATTCCGCCTGCGGTGAGGATCAGGCCTTCTCCGGCGATCGCTTCAGTGCCAGGGCCAATAATGATCGTGACATCGTCTTGAATATAGGGATTTCCAGCTTTACCGATCGCATGAATCTTCCCATCCTTAATTCCCACATCTGCTTTCACAATGCCCCACCAGTCAAGGATCAGTGCATTGGTAATCACTGCATCAACCGCACCCTCTTCATTGGTAATCGGCGATTGTCCCATGCCATCGCGAATCACTTTCCCGCCGCCGAATTTCACTTCATCCCCGTAAGTGGTCAGGTCTTGTTCGACTTCGATGATCAGTTCAGTATCCGCAAGCCGGACGCGATCACCGACAGTCGGGCCAAAAGTTTCGGCATAGGCGCGGCGATTCATGCGATAGCTCATAAGGCAACCCTCGGAAAATTCTCGGTTGTTTATTATCAGATGGATTTAGAGCAGATGCAGAAGGCTTTAGGATTTTGACTGATTTTGACGGGCGATCGTGGGTGATTCAAGTTTTGCGACAGAATGATAGAGTAAATCGTCTTTGAAGAGGGCGAATGATGTCGATTTATCTAGGTTTTCAATGGGATATAGAAGTTAGAAATCGCTCTGGTCAACTTGTCGTAGCGGTTGAAGTGAAAACCAAACTGAATGCTGCACCAGATTGGGCTGCGAAATTTAGAAGTAATCTTCTCGCTCATGAAGAAGCTCCAAAGGCTCCATATTTCCTGATGGCTTTTCCCGATCGTCTCTTCCTGTGGGTTGAATCTGATGGTCAATTAGATCGAGAACCAGACTACATCATTGATGCTGTTCCAATTTTTCAACCTTATTTTGAACGAACAGGAATCCAGCCTGAGCAAATCTATGGCGACAGTTTTACGCTGATGGTTGGTGCGTGGTTAAGCGAACTGACGCTTTCAAAAAATCTTGCTGAAACATCCTATCAATCACAATCCTGGCTGATTGATTCTGGTCTCTATTCAGCCATCTCTGGAGGACAACTTCAGTATGAGGAATTGGCGTGAATATTTACGTCGAAACGAACTTTATTCTGGAATTGGCTTTTGAGCAGGAACAGTGTACAAGTTATGAATCAGTTTTAAGTCTGTGCCAAACTGGTCAGGCAGGGCTAATCATTCCGGCTTATAGTTTGGCTGAACCCCATGAAAAGTTGAGCCGTCAAGCCATTCGTCGCACGAATTTGCAGCAACAACTGAATGCTGAATTAGCTCAACTTTCACGGACAGTCTCTTATGGCGATCGGATTAGGAATATTCAAGATGTCTCTGATCTCATTACTCTAAGCAATCAAGAAGAGCGACAACGATTCAATCAAATTCGATCGCGCTTAATCAGCCTTGCTGAAATTATTCCACTGACTTCCGACATCTTGCTTGAAGCCGCATCCTGTGAGCTAACTTATCAGCTAAGACCTCAAGATGCGATCGTCTATGCTTCTGTGGTGGATCATTTGCAGCAGAATCAACCCCAGCGATCGTGCTTTCTCAATCGCAATGCAAGAGACTTTGATGATCCCAATATTATTGGTGAACTCAATCAATTGAATTGCCGAATGCTTTCCCGATTTGATCACGGATATCAGTTTATTCAGGCACAACTGCGATCGTCATAAAGTTTGCAGAATTTACCGATGGCTTTAGGATTTTGAAAGGAAGATCTTAAACTAGAAGTAACTATCTGAAAATCTTGATTGCTGAAGTATAAACAATGCAAACGGGATTAGGAATTGCGGAGCTTTTATCGGAGAAACGATCGCAGATCCTAGAAGTCGCGGCACGGCATGGAGCATTCGACATCCGAGTATTTGGTTCAGTTGCGCGGGGAGAAGCGACAGCAACCAGCGACATCGATTTTCTGGTTAACTACGATTTGGAAAGGATTTCGCCTTGGTTTCCTGGAGGGCTAAAGCTTGATTTAGAAAGGCTTTTGCAGCGCAAGGTTGATGTTGCAACGGTGGATATGTTGAAAGAACGGATTCGAGAGTCTGTTCTTTCAGAGGCAGTGCGGTTATGAGGCGAGATGATGAACGGTTGCGGGATATTTTGGTGCGATCGCAGCGATTGAACGGTACGCGAATCAAGGAAAGCAGGCGTTTGATGCACAAGAACTGATTCAAGTTTGGATTGTTCATCATCTTCAGGTTATTGGAGAGGCAACAAATTCATTATCAGTCGAATTGATGAATCAATACTCCGAAGTGCCGTGGGTGCAAATTATTGCGTTCAGGAACATTGTGGTGCATGAGTATTTCCGGGTGTCGCTGAACTTAGTTTGGGTGATCGTGCAGAACAACTTACCTAGTTTGAAGGATACGGTTGATAGAATGCTTGTGGAGATTGATGATCTCTAAAAGGTTTCATCAGAGCAATGTGTAACTTGTAGAAGTTGGGTCTCCACGACAGTCATAATTACTGGCTTGTTGAGCTTCTGGTGTTAACGACAGTGATCACAGTGACCACAAGCAAAGTTCTCAGCATCCTGCTCAAAGCCAAACGATCGCAACACAAACCTCCACCGACAGCCTTTAGTGCTGAGATAGTCTTTCATGGATTGGGTCGAATTGTGCGAAGTCTTCAATCGCTTTTGTTTAGACTGAATTTCATAGTGAAAAGGATCAGTCCAAGTCAGTTGATTTGCATTGTGCAGAAGAGAAAGCGCGATCGCTGCTCCCTTAAACTCTCGCGCTACCACATCAATATTGCCTTGCTGCGGTAGCTTCGGAATTAATTGCTGTGCTTTGATAGCTTGATTGCGTTCCTGAGTCTCAAAGAACTGCCAGCGCTGACGATCTTCTAAATCAAGCCAACTGCTTTTGAGTAGAACCGCGATCGCAGCTTTTCCATCTCGTCCTGCTCGCCCAATTTCTTGGACATACTCACTCATCAGCAACGGAGCATGATAATGTACAACCCATCGAGTTGCAGCTTTGTTAACTCCTAGACCAAAAGCGCAAGTTGCAACCACAAACCGTAACTGATCGTTCAGCCAAGCCTGTTCAATCTGTCGTCGATCGGTTGATTTTAAGCCTGCATGATAAGCTGCAGTTCGATGTCCTTGTTGAGTTAACCATTCTACGAGTTCTTCAGCATCTCGACGCGATCGTACATACACTAAGCCTGAGCCAGTTTGAGCGCGAATCACCTCTAATAACTTTTGTCTGCGCTGTCTCGGCGTTGAAACAGGTTGAACCTTCAAGGTTAGATTCGCTCGATACGGACTCACTCGAAAACATTGCGGTGCTTCAAGTTGTAAAAGGCGTTGGATGGTTGCTTGAGTTGCTGGGTTTGCAGTTGCCGTAAAAGCCGCGATCGTAATGCGGTTTCGATGGTTCGATAAGGTCGATCGAGCAGCCCCCAATCGATAGTAAACAGGTCGAAATGTCTCACCCCACTGAGCTAAACAATGCGCCTCATCAATGATTAGTGAATTAATCTTAAGTTCGGGATTGATCAAGCGCTGCCAAACGGGTGGACTTAGCAGTGTTTCGGGGGAAAGATACAGTAAGCGATGAGTTGCAATAGCATTTAGAACTTGTTTGCGTTGCCAGCTTGAAAGTTCACTGTGGAGCAGTGCTGCTGGAATGCGTTTTTGCTGTAGCTCTTGGACTTGGTTTTCCATCAGTGCAACCAAGGGAGAAACAACGATCGTTAATCCTTGCTGCATAATGGCAGGAAGCTGAAAGCACAATGATTTACCGCCACCTGTGGGTAAAACAATCAACGCATCCTGCCGAGCTAAAATCGCTTGAACGATCTCAAATTGAGGAAACCGAAACTCTGAATAGCCCCAAATTTGCTTTAGGCGATCGTGTAAGAGTGGCATCATCCTACACACCGCCAAAAAACCAATGATCCACGAAGCTCAGACCAAAATACAACCCCTGCACCCGTGGATCATTCAATTTCTTCATTTGGTAAATTCTCGCGATCGTACCCACTTAACGTAGACAGACCCACGCAAGAAATCGCACCGTCGAACTATTTCACCGTCAACATATTCGCTAACTCTGCATGAATAAACGCAATATCTGGATCGCGCTGAATTGCGTGATAATAATTCTGCTCTAACGTCGATCCGGTTTGCGACGGTTGCATCAGTTGACGAGTTTGAACGAGTAGCTCATCCGCTTGAGCCAGTGTAATCGGCTCCTTCGCGCTCAAAGCTTCATCAATCTGCACAATAAACTGCGAAATTGGTCGCAACCAGGCAAACCATTCACTTTCCAGCACCAACTGAAAAAACTCCGTATTCGATCGAATCCGTCCATACTCCTGCTCATACCTTACCCGCTCTCCATCGAGCAGCGCTTTATGCAGACGCAACAGGGCAAACCGCACCTGTCCCAATCGTTGCAGCGTTGAATCAAACTCAGTCAAAGACATCCGGCAACATCTGGTAAACACCATCCCCATCTTGTCACATCCGAAGCGAGCAGACTGTCCAGTGCCCGATTGATTTCAATAGAGATTCTTCTACCCCAACGATTAATCTTAAAGTTTATTGAAAGTTTTGTCCGAGCAGATAGATCCTCAACGGAGCAAAACCATAATATCGATCAGCCATTCATTGAGATTCAGTATTTATGAACCTTTCATCCAACCTGCTCTCGACTTTGCTGGGTTTGGTTGCGACCAGCAGTCTAACCGTGCTGCCCCAAAAGGCGATCGCCCAAAACACGACACCCTATCCAGCAGAAGCAGTTGAAGTGTTTACGAAAACTTGCGTTGAGCAAGGGGACAGCAAAACCATTTCTTCCGAGGCGATGCGTCAGATTTGTACCTGTAGCATCGAAGAACTTCAGAAAACCTATTCGTTTGAGCAATTCACCCAAATCGGCAACAGCATTGGACAAGGCAAGGCTGCACCAGAAGAATTAAACTCGATCGTTCAAGCCTGCGTCGCTGAGGTAATGAAAAAGTAAAAACGAGATTCAGCACGATATTTAATTTGTGAAGCGGGGCGGGAAAACTAAAAGCGTTAATTAGCCATACCGCCCCAAATGTTTAACGCCACAGAACTCTTAATTGATGATTTTGTTCAGAAGCTGAAGGAAGGCTACCATCGCACGTATGGCGGCTGGAAGTCTGATTATGAAGATATCATCGGCTGGGTTGGGTCGATGGCAATGGAAAATATCGCAAATAGCGATGCGCTTTATCACAATGTTGAACACTCGATCTTGGTGACTCTGGTGGGTCAAGAGATTTTGCGAGGTCGGCATATTCGCGATGGTGGCGTGTCGTGTGAGGACTGGCTCCACTTCATTATTTCGCTAGTTTGCCACGATATTGGCTACGTTCGGGGAGTTTGTCGGCAGGATAGACACAATCTGTATGCAACTGGACGCGATGGTGCAATGGTGGCAGTGCAGCCCGGATCGTCGGATGCGGCGATGACTCCCTATCATGTCGATCGCGCCAAACTCTTCATTGATGAGCGATTCGGTGGACACAAACTGATCAACGCCGAAATCGTTAAGCAGAATATCGAGTTAACGCGCTTTCCGGTTCCCGCTGCCGAAGATCACCAGGACACGATGAACTATCCCGGCTTGATTCGCGCCTCAGACTTGATCGGGCAATTAAGCGATCCCCGCTATCTGAAGAAAATTAGCGCCCTCTACTACGAATTCGAGGAAACAGGGGTTAACAAAGCCTTGGGATACCGTCATCCTGGAGATTTACGCAAGAATTACCCTAAATTCTACTGGCAAGGCGTTTATCCTTACATCAAACACGCGCTGTACTATCTGTCGCTGACGCAACAAGGAAAGCAAATCATTGCGAATCTCTACTCGAATGTGTTTGTGGTTGAGCACGAACCTGCGGATGATTATTGGATGTAACTTCAGGTAGAAAGCCGCGATCGCATCCCACCCATTCGCCAAATCAGGCGGCAGAATTAAAAGGTACTCGATCGCGCCTGCTCATGGATCGTTTTTTCTCCCCTATTCAGCAATTTCTCATTACTTGGTTGCTGATTCTAGTCTCTGGATGGCTGACGCTCAACGCCCTCACTTATTTTGGTGAACTGATTAGCGTTCTAGTCACAGCGAGCTTGATTGCTTTTATGCTGAACTATCCGGTTTCGCGGCTGAGCCAAGTGCTACCGAGAACGATTTCGGCTGCGATCGTTTACCTATTCGCTGGCGTAATTTTTGGGGTGGTGGCGGTGACGATCGCGCCGCCAATTCTTCAGCAAGCGCAACAACTCGCAGCAAATTTGCCAAATCTGATTGCATCAGGACAAGATCAAATTTCGGAATTTCAAGCGTGGAGCCAAGCGCGGCATTTAGGCTTTGATTTGTCGTTTCTTGAGCAGCAGTTCTCCGCTCAACTGCAAGGACAGGCGCGATCGCTCGCTTCAACCGGAATTGGCTTGGTGCTGGGCACGTTTAACTGGGTGCTGGATTTTATTTTGATCTTGGTGATCTCGTTTTACTTGGTGCTAGATGGGAAGAAGCTTTGGAACGGGATCACGGGCATTTTTTCGCAGCCGATTCGGGAAAGTCTAACGAACTCCATGCGCGATAGTTTACAGCGATTTGCATCCGGTCAATTGCTGTTAGGGCTGTTTATGGCAGTGATGCTGTCGATCGCGTTTTGGTGGCTGCGAGTGCCGTTCTTCCTAGTGTTTGCCGTGTTTATCGGGGCGATGGAAGTGATTCCGTTTATTGGGGCGAGTTTGGGAATTGCGATCGTTGGGATTTTGGTAGCGTTTATTGATTGGTGGTTAGCGATCGAAGTGGTCGGGGTTGCAATTGGAATTCAGCAGGTAAAAGATAATGCGATCGCGCCTCGGATTTTAGGAGAGTTAACGGGGTTCAGTCCCGTCATCATCCTCATGTCGCTGCTGGTAGGTGCTAGAGTAGCGGGATTATTGGGTGTGATTTTGGCGATTCCTTTAACCAGCGTCGTTAAAACGACCGTCGAAATTCTCCTCAATCCTGACTTGCCGCCGCAGCGGGGATCGATCTTCTCGGAAACGGTGGAAAATAGCATTCTGGAGCCCATGCTCTCGGTTGAGCCTGACGACGAACCGAAAGTCACAATCATCGTCAACGATTCGCGTTAACCCCTATTCTTCTCTGACCTATGGACTGGTGGCTGAAACTCAAAAGAAATCCGTTAGCCAAGCTTGGAGCGCTGCTGCTGCTGCTGTTCTATTTCTCGGCGATCGCTGCCGAGTTTGTTGCGCCCTATAGCCCGTGTGATACGGTGTCGATTACCAGCGGGGCTTGTAAGCCTCAAACGGATGGTGCATTGTTACCCCCGACGCAGATTTATTGGACGGATCAAAATAATCGCTTCATTGGCCCGCACGTCTATCCGACCACGCAAGGCCCGGTAGATGTGAATACGGGCGATCGCGAATTGCGGGTCGATCGATCGAAGCCTTCACCGCTGAGATTGTTTGTGCAGGGTGAGCCTTACCGCTTTTTTCAAATTCGATTACCGTTACCGACCCAGGTTTCACTCAGCGATCCGAAGTTTGAAGAAATTGAACTGTTTCCAGGGATTCCTGGCAATCTGCATTTGTTCGGCACGACTGGCGAAGGGAAATTTAATTTATTAGGGACAGATGAGCAGGCGCGGGATTTGTTTAGCCGCTTGGTGTATGGCGGTCGAATTAGTCTCAGTATCGGATTGGTGGGGATTGCGCTGTCGTTTCCGATCGGAATGTTAATCGGCGGAATTTCTGGCTACTTTGGCGGCTGGATTGATGGGGTGTTGATGCGAATTGTCGAAGTGTTGATGACGATTCCCAGCATTTATCTTTTGGTGGCGCTGGCTGCGGTGTTGCCACCGGGATTGTCAAGCGCTCAACGGTTTTTGCTGATTATCTTCATTACGTCGTTTATTAGCTGGGCAGGATTGGCGCGGGTGATTCGGGGGCAAGTGCTTTCGATTAAAGAGCGTGAGTTTGTGCAGGCATCGCGGGCAATGGGTGGAAAATCGCTCTACATTATTGTTCGGCACGTTCTACCGCAAACCGCAACCTATGTGATCATTTCGGCAACGCTGCAAATTCCGAGTTTTATCATTGCGGAATCGGTTCTGAGTCTGATTGGTCTTGGGATTCAGCAGCCTGATCCGTCCTGGGGAAATATGTTGTCGTTGGCAAGCAACGCCTCAATTTTAGTGCTGCAACCCTGGTTGGTGTGGCCACCTGCTGTTTTGATTGTCTTGACGGTGCTGGCGTTTAACCTGCTTGGAGATGGATTGCGCGACGCGCTCGATCCCCGGAGTTTGCAGCGATAGTTCCAAGGCGCGATCGCGCTTCTAGTGTCGGGGTGCGTACATCATCACCAACACACCCATGAGCGCGATCGCGCCTCCGAGCCAATCGTAATAATCAGGACGAACGCGATCGACGATCCAGCCCCAAGCGATCGACAACACAATAAACACGCCCCCATAAGCTGCATAAGCTCTGCCAAAATTGACGGGCTGCAAGGTTGGTACAACTCCGTAGATCGCTAAGATAAGCATTCCAACCGCTGCAAACCAAACGCTTTTTCCTTCACGCAACCAGAGCCAAAATAGATAGCCGCCCCCAATTTCACATAGTCCAGCTAAGACGAAAAACAATAGAGACTGAAGCATCGGTTTAAACATGCAGATTCTTTTCAGTATTGCTCAGGATGCGGTGTTGTAAGTTGAGTTTAAGTGTTTGTTCTCGGTGTGCTAATGGATCGATCGAATAAAAAACAACACACAACTGAGGCTCATAAAGCAAAAAAGCTCAGTTCAAAAGTTTATGAAACCGAACTTAGCAAGTTACAAGCCGAACTGGTGAAGATGCAGTATTGGATCAAGCACACCGGATATCGGCTGGTGATTATCTTTGAAGGGCGAGATGCGGCGGGTAAAGGGGGCACGATCAAGCGCATTTCCGATCCGATGAATCCGCGTGGGTGTCGAGTGGTGGCGTTAGGAACGCCGTCCGATCGCGAAAAAACCCAATGGTATTTCCAGCGCTATGTAGAGCATTTACCGTCAGCAGGTGAGATTGTGCTATTTGATCGCAGTTGGTACAACCGCGCTGGGGTCGAGCACATCATGGGTTTTTGTACCGAAGTGCAGTATCAAGAGTTTATGCACTCCTGCCCAGAGTTTGAGCGGATGCTGGTGCGATCGGGGATTATGCTGCTGAAATACTGGTTTTCGGTGAGCGATGAGGAGCAAGAGCGGCGATTTCAATCGCGGGCAATTGATCCGATGCGGCGATGGAAATTGAGTCCGATGGATTTGGAGTCTCGCGATCGCTGGGTGGAATTTTCCAAAGCAAAAGATACAATGCTTGCTCACACAAATATTCCTGAAGCGCCCTGGTTCACGGTCGAAGCGGATGATAAAAAACGTGCTCGTCTCAACTGTATCAGTCATATTTTGAGCAAAGTTCCGTATACCGATATGACTCCTGAACCGATCGAGCTAACGCCGCGTCAGGCTGCTCCCGATGATTATGTTCGTCCCCCGATCAATGAACAATTCTTTGTGCCCTCGATTTATTGACGCAGTTACAACAGAATTTTCAGCGCTAAAGAAAATCCTGGAACGACATCTTCACCGCTTAAAGTTGCAGATTCAGGATATTGCGTGATTGAACCATCGGCGCGATAGACAAAAGCGGTTTTGTTTTTACAATCAATTAGCCATCCTAAGCGCACCCCATTCTCGATGTACTCCTGCATTTTGGCTTTTAACGCTTCGAGGGAGTCGGATTTCGATCGAATTTCAATCACAAAATCAGGTGCGATCGCGATAAATTTGTCTTCTTGCTGTTTCCAGTTTTGAGGTAATCGACCCTTCGCGACAAATGCCGCATCTGGAGAGCGGATTGCTGTATTTGCCAATCGAAATCCAGTGCTAGAACTGAAAACGTTTCCTAATTCTTGTCCATGAACGTGAACGTAGAGAAAGCTAATCGCAGACGCTTCTCGATCTCCTGAAATTCCCCCAACCGGTGGCATCGTGACTAAACTCCCATCGGCATTACGTTCAAATCGCAGTTCGGGATTTTTGGAACTCATTTGCATTAGTTCTTCATCGGTAATCTCAGTAAAGGCAGGATGTACCATTAGCTTGTCCAGAATGCAGCGATACTCTTGACTATAACAGGGAAGTTTTGGATTATCGTCTGATGAAATATGCGATCGCGCTCGGTAGCAATTTGGGAGATTCACGCTCGATTCTAGAATCTGCATTAAGTCGATTAGAGGGTGTGATTGCGCGATCGTCTTGGTATCAAACCAAAGCAGTGACGCTTCCCAACAGTCCGTCCCAGCCCGATTATCTCAATGGCTGTGCGATTCTTGAAACTGACTTAGAACCCCTAGAACTGCTCGCAAAGCTTCAGCACATTGAAAGCGAATTTGGGCGGATTCGGCAGCAGAAATGGGATGCTCGTACCCTTGACTTAGATATCCTTCTATTTGAAGATGGAATCTTTCAAACGCAAATGCTAAATATTCCGCATCCGCGTATGAGCGATCGGGCCTTTGTGCTGGTGCCTTTGGCTGAAATTGCTCCGGATTGGCAGCATCCAGTGTTGAATCGATCGATCTTGGAACTAGCGCGATCGATTGATGCGTCTGATGTGCGAAAGCTCTAAATCCTTCACCTCGTTAAGTTTATGTCCTTCGGATCAGAACCTCCTCAACTCCTAAAGCAGCGCCTTTTGTACAAAGGACGCAAGTTTAACTTTGAAGTCAACAGTTTACGATTGCCGAATAAATCAGAGGGCGATTGGGAATGTATTCGTCATCCGGGCGGTGCATTGGTAATCCCAGTGACGACTGACGGCAAGCTTGTGCTGGTGCGGCAGTATCGATTTGCGGCAAAGGGACGATTGTATGAGTTTCCGGCAGGCACTGTTGAACCGGGAGAAGATCCGCTCGAAACGGTGCAGCGCGAGGTTCAGGAAGAAACAGGCTACACCTCGGAAAATTGGAAGAAGCTTGGACAATTCTTTTTAGCTCCGGGCTATTCGGATGAGATTATCTATGCGTTTTTGGCGACAGAAGCCACTGTGGTCGAGAATCCGCCTGCACAAGATGAGGATGAAGACATGGAAACAGTGTTAATGACCCCGCAGGAAGTCGAGAGTGCGATCTACGCTGGAGATATCGCGGATTCTAAGTCGATTTCTAGCTTCTTATTAGCGCGATCGTTGTTACTCGGTTCGTAGGTTATGTCTGATTTGATTTTGTTTTGGCATCGTCGGGATCTTCGGGCTTCAGATAATTTGGGGCTATCCAAGGCAAGAGAACGATCGCCAAAAGTCGTGGGCGTGTTTTGCCTTGATCCGTTGATTCTCGATCGCGATGATGTTGCGCCTGCGCGGGTGAAGTATCTGATCGGCAGTCTGGAATCGTTGCAGGAGAAATATGCGGCGGCGGGGAGTGAGTTACTGATTATTCAGGCTGATCCGAAGGAAGGGATTCCGAAACTGGCACGATCAATCAATGCTAAAGCGGTGTTTTTGAATCAGGATGTGGAGCCGTATGGACGCGATCGCGATCAAGCGGTGATCGATGCGCTGAATGAAAGCGGCATCGAAGTGCAGCGATTTTGGGATCAACTGCTCCATTCACCGGAAGACATCAAATCAGGCACAGGTTCGCCTTATACGGTTTATTCGCCGTTTTGGAAGAATTGGAGCAGTCGATCGAAAGCGTCTCCCGTTGCAGATTTGGCAGGGGCAGAAGGATTGACCGATGCCGAGCGGGAACAAGCAGCAGGGATCATTCCGCTTCCCTCGGCAAAAGACTTAGGCTATGTCTGGGACAATGCTTTGATGCTTGATCCGGGTGAACAGGCAGCACAGGAACGATTAGAAGAGTTTTGTGCGAGTGCGATTTACGAGTATCAGCAACAGCGCAATTTCCCGTCTCAGCCCGGAACTTCGCTTTTAAGTGCAGCGCTCAAGTTTGGGGTGATCGGAGTCCGGACGGTTTGGGCGGCGACCGTAGAGGCGGCAGAGCATCGGGGGGAAACCGATGATATTCGGGTCTGGCGACAGGAGATTGCTTGGCGTGAGTTTTATCAACACGCGATGTATCATTTTCCAGAATTGGCAGATGGGGCTTATCGTCCAGTGCTGAAGACGTTTCCTTGGGACAATAACGAAAAGTATTTTCAGGCTTGGTGTGAAGGGCGGACGGGATACCCGATTATTGATGCGGCGATGCGGCAGATGAATGAAACCGCTTGGATGCACAATCGTTGTCGAATGATTACGGCAAGCTTTCTGACAAAGGATTTGTTTGTCGATTATCGCTTGGGTGAGAAGTATTTTATGCAGCGGTTGTATGATGGCGATTTGTCGTCGAATAACGGCGGGTGGCAGTGGAGTACATCGAGCGGCATGGATCCAAAACCGTTGAGAATCTTTAATCCGGCGAGTCAAGCGAAAAAGTTTGATGCGGAGGCGGAGTATATTCGCGAATGGTTGCCAGAGTTGCGGAGCGTTGACACTGAGAATTTGATTTCGGGCAAGATTTCGCCGGAGGAGCGCGATCGAGCCGGATATCCCAGACCGATCATTGACCACAATGTTCAACAGCGCAAATTTAAGGAGCGGTTTGCCGCGCAGAAGGCAGCGACCGGAGATGGCGGCGGGGATTAGTAGACCTCTTACATGAATTGTCGATGCCCTCACCCTAACCCTCTCCCCAGGGAGAGGGAACAAGAATTCTAGCTCCCTTCTCCCCCAGGGAGAAGGGTTGGGGATGAGGGCTGTCTGGATTCATGCAAGAGATCTTGCGAGTGTTCAGCAGAATCAAGCATTCAGAATTTGATTGAGAGTCAAGGTTAATTCGGGAAAGGTACGAGAGAGAATACGATCGTCCTCTTTAAACGCCGTGGATTGGTAAACGCCTGACTCATCTAATAAATAAACAAAAACCGTCGGCGTTTTGGGGTTGCCTAAGTAAGTTCTGCTGCCGATCGCTAGATAATCAACGATCCAATACTCAGAAATTCCCATTCGTTGATATTCATCGAGTTTATCGATGTAATCGTCTTCCCAATTGGTTGAAACCACTTCTAAGGCTAATTGAATCGGTTCTTGTAAAGCGGCATAGGCAAGCCGATTCGATCGCCACAACGCTAAATCAACAACGCTTACATCTGGATTGCGCCCATGCTCTTTGCCTGCTTGCGTTTGTGTGGCTAAAACAATCCGATCTGAAACTTTGTAGTTTAACTGACGGAGTTTTACTTCATCTTTCATTGCATCAGCAATAAAATCGGCGATGTCCTCGTGTTGTCTTGTGGCTAAAATTCTCACGATTTCCCCATCAACGAGTTCATAGCGCCCATCTTCGGGATATTGCTCAAGAAACTGATCAAAGGAAAGCTCTTGTTTGGCAGCGATCGTCATTGCGATACGTCCTCCTGTTTCCAATGCTCTCAATCTGTAGATTTCAGACGACTGGTAGACCTCGATTCTAGATCAAGCTGAACTTAACCCTATCAAGGTTTCCTACGACTTGAGGCGCGATCTAGCCGGATATCCAAGACCGATCATTAATCACAACGTTCAGCAGCGAATATTTAAGGAGCGATTTGCCGCGCAGAAGGCAGCAACCGGAGATGGCGGCGGGGATTAGTGATCGTTATTGCGCTGAATCAGATGGTCTAACAAGCGATCGAGCTAAAGTGGGCGGCGGTAAATAACCCTGAAACGGCACGAGCCTTATCCCGTCCGCTCCACTGTGTTGCTAATCTGCTCTCTACAGACTATTTAGCAGCAACAAATTCCTCTACGGTTAATCCAGCATTGCGAATCAAACTTCGCAAGGTTCCTTTCGCCACTTCGCGGTGATCAGGAATCGAAAGCGTGACAAGCTCTTCGTCCTTTGTCATGATGATGTGGCTTCCCGTCTGACGCACAGCCTCCCAACCTAACGACTCAAAGACGCGCACCACTTCGCGCCCACTCATCACAGGTAAAGCAGAACCCATTAGGCGACAACCTCAACCTGATGAGTTTCTATCGTCAGCGGCATTCCACGCTCTGCCCGAACTTGTAAACAAGCTGCAATTGCATCTTTAATATTTTCAAGGGCTTCTTGTTTCGTCTGACCTTGACTCACACATCCTGGAATACTGGGGCACTCAACGACCCAAACTCCATCTTCGTCTCGATCGAGCGTTACGTTAAATCTCATATCTGCTTGCTCAACAAAAGTTAGCTCTTTCGATTTTACCTTGCTGTTTTTTAGTGTTCAGAAGGTAGTCAGCATAGTTTTACTCGCTCGGAGAGAGATCGTCTGAGTTGCGATCTCTCTCCGTTGAGCAATTTTTGCCCATTGTTGCACTGTTTCAGCGATCGCGAGCACTGTTTTAATGCATCGTTGAGCTATTTTAGCGATCGCGTGAACTGTTTTAGTGATCCGGAGCGCTGTTTTAGTGCATCGTTGAGCTATTTTAGCGATCGCGTGAACTGAAATAGCGATCGCGAGCACTGTTTCAGTGATCCGATGAACTGTTTTAGTACATCGTTGAGCTATTTTTGCTCATCAAACCCGTGTTTACCGATCAACGTTGCGCTTTTCTTGAGAACGATCGCGCTAAAAATACTGAGCCTTCAACTCGCTTTCTTAGCACGATCGCTTCTTCACTGGTTTAAGCTTCAGCACGCTCCTTAGCAAATTGCTTACGCAGACGGTGAATTCCACTCAGCAGACCAGAAACGGCTAACCCTGGAAGTGGCGTAAATCCAAAAGGTACAGGCGTTGCGGCAGCCCCGATTTGGAGAGTGTCAATGACCCCTCCATTATCGCTGCTAGCGATGGAAACTTGGATTTCGTCAAATCCGCTGCTTCCTGTAAATCCATAGAAGTTGTTAGACCCAAAGAAGCCAGTATTAGCATTGAACGTTTCTACCGCTACGCCATTCAGTAAAGCAGTAAAGGTTGCTGTTCCTGTCACAGTTACCATTGCGAACGCTGCACCGCTCCGAGGGGTACTGAATCGAATAGAAAAAGGATTTCGTGCACCAGAACCAAGACCGCTTGAGAAATTTGTCAAGTTTCGACCAGTGATATTACTACCGTTGCTATAGGTCGAAGCGAAAAGGTTGGAAAATGTCACTCCTGGGTATCGGTTGGTAATGACAGTTCTATCACCAACAGTAAGATCGTTGAAGTCGATCGTTTGAGCCGGATTTGAAATTCCAGATGACGCTCCATTAATCGCTAACGCATGAGCCGGGGCAACATCAACACTCGAGGCTGCGATCGCGATCGTCGCTCCGATTTGAGCGACGATCGTACTCCTCACAATAGAATTCATCGTTTAACACCTAGCTAGGGGAATAAAACTATTTTGTCGATCGCCCAACTTGCGACATCCATAGTTCTACTCACCTTTTCCCTGCATCTTTTGAGAAAATACGGGACATATACCCAAGCCAATTTCCGTCCTATGCCCTTTTCTCAAATCACTGTTCAAGACCTCGCCCAATGCCTCGATAATCCCAATATTCAATTCGTCGATGTGCGCGAACCCTGGGAAGTAGAAACCGCCTCGCTCCAGCCGTTTCAAAACTTGCCGCTCAGCCAATTCTCCGAATGGTCAGAGCAAATTCACAGCAAGCTCGATCCAGAAACGGAAACCTTAGTGCTTTGTCATCATGGAGTACGATCGGCGCAGATGTGCCACTGGCTAACTCAGCAAGGATTTACCAATGTAAAAAACATTTCCGGTGGAATCGATGCCTATTCCGCGGCGGTCGATCGCTCAATTCCCCGGTATTAGGACGATTCCGTTGGTTTTGCTACGATGCGTGACCCAAATCTAAAGTAAAAATAAGGGAAATGCTATCTTAGTCTCAATCCGATAAAACGCGATCGTTCTTGAAAATGTCCTTAAATCCTCCGCTTAATAACCGTCAACAACGAGTTCTCTGGGCAACCGTGAGGCATTACATTGCCACGGCAGAACCTGTGGGATCAGGCGCATTGGTCAGAGAGTACAATCTCAGCGTCAGTTCTGCCACGATTCGCAATGCAATGGGACACCTGGAAAAAGTCGGACTTCTGTTTCAGCCGCACACTTCAGCAGGTCGAGTGCCCTCAGATTCGGGCTATCGGATCTATGTCGATCAGTTGATTCAACCCTCGCCAGGAATCGCTGTTCAACTAGAGCAAATCCTGAGCGATCGCCTCAACTGGGACAAATGGAGCTTTGAAGCCGTCCTCAAAGGAGCCGCACAAATTCTTTCAACTCTAAGCGGCTATATTGCGATCGTCACCCTGCCAATGACGAACACAACGCAAATCCGGCATCTTCAACTAATCCAGGTTGATTCGGCTCACGTCATGCTGATTCTGGTAACGGATACTTACGAAACCCAATCGGTCTTAATGGAGATACCGCCCTCGGATCTTGATGCCGAAAGCGTCGATCGAGAGTTGAAAATTCTTTCAAACTTCTTATCCGAACAGTTGCGCGGTCGATCGCTCTCAGAAATCCAGCGGTTAGACTGGGGCGAACTGGGGCGAGAGTTCGATCGCTATAGTTCGCTCTTGACTTCTGTGCTTGCGGATCTATTACACCGCCTAGCACAATCGGCTTTACCGTCGCAGTTGATGATTAGCGGCGTTTCGGAAGTGCTAAGACACCCAGAATTTTCAGAACTGAATCAAGTGCAAATGATTCTGCAACTGCTTGAAGAAGAACAAGATCAGCTTGTACCACTCATTTTTGATCAGCCCGATTCAGACGGTCGGCGCGTTTCGATTCGGATTGGTTCAGAAAATCCACTAGAGCCGATTCGGGCTTGCTCATTAATCTCATCGACCTACAATCGCGGAACGGTTCCCGTCGGAAGTATTGGCGTTTTAGGTCCGACTCGGATGCTATACGAAGATACGATCGCGCTCGTCGAAGCCACCGCCGATTATCTGTCGGAAATGTTGAGCTAGAACAGCACTACCAAGAGCCAATGACAGCCGCATCGCCTGAAACGAGAATTCGATGCGGTTGTCATTGGGACTGATTCGAGCCTCTATCTGGGTGATTCAGATTTCATCGATGACATATCGATCGAGAAGCGGTACTTCACATCGGACTTGAGGAGTCGATCGTAAGCTTCATTCACCTTCTGAATCGGAATCACTTCCACATCGGCGGTAATATTGTGTTCCCCGCAGAAATCGAGCATTTCCTGAGTTTCGGCAATCCCACCGATATTCGAGCCAGAGAGATTGCGCCGTCCCATAATCAGACTGAATGCCGCAACCTCTAGCGGCTTCGGCGGTGCGCCAACCAAGGTAATATTGCCATCGCGACTGAGCAAATTAAGATAGGCGTTAATATCGTGAACGGCAGCGACCGTATCGAGAATGAAGTCAAAGCTACCCGCGTGTTTCTGCATCTCGTCGGCATTGCGAGAAACGACCACTTCATCTGCACCCAGACGAAGTGCATCTTCCTTCTTGTCCGGTGAAGTCGTGAACACCACCACGTGAGCACCGAGCGCATGAGCAAATTTCACGCCCATGTGTCCCAATCCGCCAAGACCGACCACACCAACCTTCTTACCTTTGGTCACGCCGTGGTAGCGCAGGGGCGAGTAAGTCGTGATACCTGCACAGAGGAGTGGCGCGACTCCTGCAAGATCGAGATTTGGGGGAACGCGCAGCACAAAGCGCTGATCGACCACAACACTTTCGGAATAGCCGCCATAAGTGACCCTGCCAAGATGCTTGTCTGGAGAGTTATAGGTGAGCGTGACATTGGGACAGAACTGCTCGAATCCTGCTTTGCACTGGGGGCAGGTTCCATCTGAGTCAACCATGCAGCCCACTCCCACAATGTCATCGGGCTTAAATTTGGTCACTGCTGAGCCGACTTCAGTCACTCGCCCAACGATTTCATGTCCGGGAACGACTGGATAAACCGTAGACATGAAGCTACTCCACTCATCCCGGACTGTATGTAGGTCAGAATGGCAGATGCCGCAAAAGAGGATTTCGATTTGGACATCATTTTCGGTCAGATCGCGCCGCTCGATCGTATCGGCTGTGAGCGGTGAGGTTGCACTCGCAGCCGAGTAAGCTTTTGCTTTGTACATGAATTAATGCTCCGCTGGGTTGACTTCTAATGCCTGGTATTTTTCAGCGAGTTCGTCCGACTCAGCGATCGCAATCCCTGAGCCTGATCGGTCACTTCGTTTAAGCATTGCAGCGCATTTAGGCTGCGGAGATATCCCACTTAGGACGCACTTGTGTAATTAAATCTAATACCGAAAATATCCTAGTCGTCGCCAGTATTGTTGCACTCGTGATTCCCATTGCTGCCAATACTCATCGATCGCACTTGGCTCAAACCAAAAGATCTCCGCAGGCGTTTCCGGAATCGCAACGACCAGCAAGGCATGACAGAGGTTGAGGTTATACTCGCGATATAGCTGGTTCACGGCTCCACAATACGCTACTAACTGAAGTGGATAATCATACAAGCGATCGACCGTTTTCTTGGGTCGATCGCTTGTTTTCCATTCACAAATGCAGGGCACGCCCTCATAACTGGCAACGCAATCGACCACTCCGGCATATCCCAATTGATCGTGAATCACCACCCCTTCAATCAATCGCACTTGCTCGATCGCTCTTAACACAGGTTCAACACTCTCCCAATACGGGCGAATCGTCTCTGGACAATCGACTTCCTGCCCTTGCAGGAATTTCTGAATGTAGCGATGCGTTCCGGTGCCGCGCCGACTCGCGGTTTTGGTAATTTCTGCTGCCTGCTCGACTCCAACTCGCTGCTGCCAGTTAAATAAGCGCTCTCGGTCTTCACGCGGCTTTGTCGCATTCAGAATCGTGGTCACACTGGGAATGCGATCGCCATTCGCATCGACATAAAACTGTTTGCCTGCTTCTCGGACAGATTTGGACGCATAGCGCGGCAGTTCAGACACCATTGATTCCTCAAAAATTGCTCTCGATCGTACCTAAAAAATCAGGCGTTGAATCCCTCAAACTTCTAGCTTCTTCAACCACTTTGAAAACTGTCCTAAGTTCAGAAACTTCTGCGGAAACCTAACGGTCATTGTTGAATATAAAGCGTAGAGAACTGAGCCAAAATGCTGCACTTCAAACAAAGTTAAAGATAGTTCTTTAGCCGGATGCAGGAACTTTTTAGCTCATTCAAACATCTACGTAACTAACAAGAAAAAACTCTCTCACGCTTGGGAACGGCTACCTATGTATAGCACTGTAAAATCTGGCTTAGCTTTGACTTTGGCACTCGGTACGATCGCAGGTGCAGCAGCTCCAATGATTATGGTAGCACCTGCTTCGGCTCAAGCAGCCTTCTCTGATGTTGCTTCGGATAACTGGGCTTCTCCATTTATTCAAGAATTGGCTTCTCGTAACATTATTGCTGGATTTCCTGATGGCACATTTCGCCCGAATGATCCGGTGACTCGCGCTCAATTCGCTGCAATTTTGCTCAAAGCATTTCCGAATGCGCCACGAGTAAATACACCGATCAATTTCTCTGATGTTCCCAGCAATTATTGGGGACTTCAAGCGATTCGGAACGCCTATGCAACAGGATTTCTTGCAGGATTTCCAGGCGGAACATTTCGACCGAATGACAATATCCCTCGTGCTCAAGCTTTGGTGTCTCTGTCAAACGGTCTGAGATACGCCAGCACTCAACCTGCTGACTCTGTGCTTCAGGTTTACACCGATGCGTCCAACATTCCTGGCTATGCTCGCAACAGCATCGCCGCCGCCACCGAACGCCGCATTGTCGTCAACTACCCGGATGTCCGCTTCCTCAACCCGAACCAAGTCGCAACCCGTGCGGATGTTGCTGCCTTCGTTTATCAGGCATTAGTCAGTTCTGGACAGGTCGCCGCAATTCAATCGCCTTACATTGTCGGTCAAGCGCCAACGCAGCCTCAAGCGATCAATATTCCTGCTGGAACTGCAATCCCGGTTCGCTACGATCGCGCCGACAAGATCCTGCTTGCGAAAAACGAACCGCAACCCACCCCGGTTACGCTCACCGTGGCTCAAAACATTGTGACCTCTGACGGAACAGTTTTGATTCCATCGGGTAGCCAAATTGCTGGTCAGCTCACGGTTTCTCAAGGTGCAGCCCAGTTCACCGCCTCGGAACTCATTCTGGCGAATGGTCAGCGAGTCGCGATCGCGGCAACTTCTGATCCGATTACAACGACAGAAACGGTGCGTCGTGGTGCAAGTACAGGCACAATTCTTAAGGATGCGGTGTTGGGTAGCGCTGCTGCTGCGGGAATTTCTGCCGTCACCGGCGATCGTAATATTCGCGCCGAAGAAGTCTTGATTGGAACTGGAGTCGGTGCTTTGGCAGGGCTGATCTTTGGGGGCGATCGCGTTGATTTAATTTCCATCCGTCCTAACTCGGATCTAAATCTCCGCCTCACCAGCGCCTTGACCTTACCGCGCTCCTAACCCTTACCTGCGGGGGGTTCCTCAACTTCGTTCTTCAGCAACTTCACAACAAAACTTGTTCCTCGCTGCGGGGGGTGGTCGTCTTGAGCGATCCAGCCCTCGCTTTTTAATGGGCTAAACACCTGAATCGACCCGTGCATTTGTTCAATCAATCGGCGAGCGATCGCCAGCCCCAACCCTGTCCCTGGAATATCACCATCCGCCTGCACTCCCCGATAATGCCGCTCAAATAACCGCTCTAAATCCTGCGGCGGAATTCCATATCCCGTATCGCTAACCCAAACATTCACATAATCGTCCCTATGATTTGCCCGGATATGCACCTCTCCGCCTAACGGTGTATATTTCAAAGCGTTATCGATTAGATTACTTAATACCTCACGCAGCGCCCCAGGATTGGCAGAAACAAGGGGGAGGGGGTTTGGAACTTCGGTTCTAAGCGCCAGCCCTTTTTCTTGCGCGATCGCGCCTGCCGTTTCAAGCAGTTGCAGCAAAATCTCATTCACCAAGCAGGGCATCAACTCCAGACTAGAAGTGGTCAGCACCCCTGCGGGCAGCAAAGGAATCGGACGACTCACCAGCGAGGCATCCTCCGCCAACACATCCACGGAATCGAGGTCGATCGCCTCGTCAAACTGCTGTAAAAGCTCCTGTAAACGATCGCTTTCCCGCAGAATACTGCCTGCAATCTCACGATTTGCATCGGTCGCCTGCATCCGCTTGACCAACAGCTTTCCAAACGTGCGGAGTGCCGTCAGTGGACTCTTTAACTGGTGCAGCAAATTATCCAACACATCATGCTGCTGAGATTGCCTTGATCGATGTTGGCGCTGAGCCTGATCGAGCCACTGCGCCCGCTGATCCATTACACAAGCCAGCGATAATGTATTAGCAATGCGCTCTACCTGCGATCGCTCCCAGGTTGTCCAAGGACGATCCTCACGCTCGGTCACGAGCAACCCGAACACTAATTCTTCATGAATCAGCGGCAAAACTAATTGCTTTGGCTGAGTTAGTCCGCTCGATGTCGTCACCTCTGGATACGACTCAACGGCTGCCGGAAGCGCCAGCCGATTTGATCGCTCCAGCGTCCCAGCCGCTTCTGGGTAAGCTGCAATCGGCATCAAACGCGCTTGAGAACTCTCAACTAATTCTTCCGTCAGATAGATTACGCTGAGCGATGCCCCCAGTGCCTGAGTCAATAACGCAATTTGCGATCGACACAACTCAATGAATTCGCTACTTGTGGGCATTAGCATCTCTTCTTCGGCAGATTTTAGAAAAATAAGGATTGACGATAAGTAATTTTTCTTATTAATTTAGTAGATAGCTCTGATCCCCAACCTTTTGCATCCGTTTGTCTTAACTTTTGTGAGTGTAACTCCACTCCTTTTGATGACCTAGCAGGAATTCGGAAAAAGAAAATTAAGACTTTGTATAGATGCGTTAAGAGAAGTTGAAGTCTAGGGCAGGAGCTGATATAGTTGCGACGGGTTTTGTAACGATCATTACAAGTTTCGGCAGTTTGGAACCTAAGGAGGTAAAGGGTTTGGCAAGGAGACGTAAACGCAAGAGTCGGCGGCGGCAGGAAGGAAGACGGATTTTAGAAAGCGTTCCTCAATTTAGCATTGAGTGTGGCGAAGATAAACCCGTTACTGCTGCTCGCAAATTCATTCACTCTGAAGGCATCGTGCCGCCCGCGCTGTTGCTGGTCAAGAGAAACGAGCATACCACAGATCGATACTTCTGGGCAGAGAAGGGATTATTTGGCGCACAATATGTGGAAGAAAATCATTTCTTATTCCCCAGCTTGCGAACCTCTGAAGATGAAGTGGATGCTGTCGTTGTTCCGTCCCGGAGCCGATAGACGTTTTTGCCATTGGCAGAACCTTTAAATGGCTCGGCTTATCGGTCTTTGCTTGCTCTGAATGCGAAGTGCAACTGTAGCTAAATTTTGTTACAGGTTCAGTTGAGCAAGTTAATATAAAGCATTCATCTGACAAAAGCTCCCTTCAACGCAACGAAGGGAGCTTTTACATTTGATCGGTCTGACGGTGCTAGATCCGAAGCAGAGCTATTCTGATTTCAGTTCTAAAAATCGCTGCAACTCCGCTAACTCATCCCGGTGTGCCTTTACAGTAATCACGCTCTGCGATGCGGCATCTAGACTCGGCTCTACTCTAAGCGATACCTGCTCAACTCGCCCTGCCCCTTTCCAGTAAAAGACTCCTGCCAAGGGCGACAGGAGCAATAATCCAAACCAAAAATTTGACCAGTCGGGCAGCGCCATCGAGAGGATGAGCACAAAGCACAGTACACCGATCGAGGCAAGCAAGGACAGAAAGACTGCTAGGAACACGCTAGGGCGAACTACGCCTTCAAATGTAACCTGATTATTCGCTGCGTCGATCGCCGCCACTCGATAAGAGCGCTGCCCGAAGTAGGAGCGCAACTGAGACAGCAGAGAATCTTCGGATTGGTCAGACAGCAAGCGCACCTCCTGAGTTCGATCTTTGACTGAGGCGCGAATGAAGAAAAACAGCCCAATCATTAATAGAACGGTGAGAAGAAGCGTTGAGGCAATTACAGGCTGAGTCATGGCGCAACTAAAGAGCAATCCCAATTACACCATCAGTTTAGACAACAACGGGACATCGATAGAACTCCGCTGCTTATTTCTCAGCCCCACTAACCTGGGGAATTCCTGAATTCTCGTGCGCGGTTTCGCGTTTAACGGCATATTCGCGCCAGAGTCGAGCAAGATCCTGTGCCTGCGGCATGGCTTCAGATTTAATCTGATACATGCGGCGGGGACGACCCCGACCTTCGACTTTTTTCCAGTAGCCCGTGACCATTTCTTCATCTTCAAGAAACTTTAAGGCACTGTAGAGAACTGTGTCCGATAGTCGATACAGCGGATATTCTGTTTCAAGCAGTTGAATTAATTCAGTTCCGTAAGAATCTCCCCGTAAGAGGACGGCGAGAACGTAACAGACCGCCAGTTCTTTATTGAGATAGAAAGGTGGCGGATCTTTGAAAAATTGGTAAATATCCTCAAATTTCATCTGTCTGATTCCAGGTATGCGACAAATCACTTGCTTGAGAAAGCGACACGAAGATCGAAAACTCAGCTTTGCTTCCTAGATTAACAATCACATATCGGAGGTTGCCGTCCCTCTAAAGGGTTAATCCTTCAGCGTGAAATATTAAACTGGCTCGAATTGCAACTTGGCACAAACACACTGAACAACTCCACAACTCAAATGACAACTAACATTTGAATTGATATTTAAGCTGTCAGCCTGAATGAGCTTCACAATTCGATCGCAGACTGAGCGAATCGGCATCGCTTTGAGTTAAACAATTTTAAGAAATCGGTGCTTAAGAACATAGGGCAATATTCAGTCTTCATCTTGACTGCACTGTGTAAATAGCACCCAGCAGCCTATGCGCTTTTCTTAAAACAGCCATTTCATTAAGTTGCTTAGCTTCTGCAAATTGTACCTCTCGATTCTAAACTTGAAATTCTAATTTGTGGGTTAGGAAGTAAATTTACAATCGCTGTATCATACGGAATTCAAGAATTTGGCGATATTTGAAGAAATATTTAGATTATTCGCAATCTTGGCAGATTTACGATCGACAGTCGCCCAAATTGATAACGCAATCTAATCTCTGCTTAGTTTGACCTCTTATCAGTTCGATCAACTTTTGCCAATCTACAAACTTGCTGAATTTCAACGAAAAATTTTAGTCTCCTTGTGACCGTCAAAACCCAAAATTTTAGCCTGTCGGGTTTAAATTGGCAGAAGTTTTTTAGAGAAATCGCTAGAATTCTCATTAATCTTAGGGGGCGAAGCGATTAGGAGGATTATTTTTAGACCGCTGACTAAAAATGTCCAAGCTGGAGTAGCGAGTAGACGAATGCCTCCAAGAAAAGTTCCCAAAGGCTGCGGGTCGATCGTTGCGTGAGCGATCGCGAATCTTGGAGAATCAAACTAAAACCGCCGCCCCAGTAATCGCTGCTTCACACCTTCAGCAATCTTTTGACCGAGATACTCAGGAATTAAACTTTCATTCGGGCCTAATAAATACAAAATTAGCCGCGTTCGTCCACGCCAAACGAGCAAATTCGCATTCACGACCAGCAAATCTTCCTGCCAGATTGCGTACATCACTTTGTAGAACAATCCAGGCTGATTATCTGCTTCAATTAGCAGCGCGGGCAGGTGGAAGACTGGATCGACATAGAACTCAGTCTCAACCTGTTCTAGTCCTGCATCCAGGTTAAACTCAACAGCCAGCATTTCTTCGACTTCAAACCGTCCCGCCAAGGCTTCTCGAATCGCCCGACAGACATTTTCAGCCGTCTTGTCGGTCAGGGCTTTGCCGCTGCGCGACACAATCAGCTTAATAAACACCAGCATTGGTGGGTAGATTTGTCCATACAGGCTGAGACTGTGAATTGTCAAGCCATAAGCTGCCAAAACCCCGAAAATATCGCTGAGCAAAAAGGACTGGTTGCGGTAGGCAAAATGCAGCGCACTTTTTGTTCCCTCGGTTTTTAGCTCGATCACGGCTTGTTTTGACTTATACAGTTGATAAGCCAATCTGAGATTTTGCAGTTGAATTTCGCTGCTGACGAACTGCTCATAAAACTGCGGGAACGCCCGATTAAAGCGCTTTAACAGTTCTAACGTAGAGGATTTTAGACCCAAAGCCATAGTGGAGGAGACCGCTGCTCAACGACACGCAGATAAATAAGTCAAAACTAAAAAATATCGATATGGAGACTGACAATTGCTAACATTTCCCCAAAATCAGGAGAATGCAACTCAAATCCGAGAGATATACTAGCTATTACTGCTTCACTGTGATGACCTTGGCATGGGTTTTTGGAAAAGCTTATTTAGTAGCACGGATGCTTCGATCGAGAAACCAGCCTCGACGGAGAGTTATGTTGTCCCCGGATCAACAGAGGGAACAACGACAGGCGATCGCGCCAACTCGCGGGTCTTTTTCTCAACAGAGCGAGAGATTGATCTTTACGAGCTAGAGGAGCTGTGCGATGCGGTGGGCTGGTCGCGTCGCCCCTTGAGAAAGGTGAAGAAAGCGATTCAGCATAGCTTTCTAGTGGCAACAATGTGGGAGCAGCGGGGTGCGTCGCGGCGACTGGTCGGATTCGCGCGGGCGACTTCTGACCATGCGTTTAACGCAACGATCTGGGATGTCGTAGTGCATCCGGATTTCCAGGGCAAGGGGCTAGGGAAAGCGTTGATGAAGTTCATGATTAAGAAGCTTCGGAGCGAGGATATCAGTAATATCACTTTGTTCGCTGATCCGCATGTGGTCAATTTCTATCGAAATTTGGGATTCATGCAAGATCCAGAGGGAATCAAAGGAATGTTTTGGTACCCGGATTAAAGTGCAATCCGGGCATCTGCATTTTCAGAGTTCCCCAGACTGTGAAGCAGGGATACGATCGCGTAGATGAAATTCTTGAATTACCGTAGGCTTCGTGCTTGATGAATCCACAAGCCGATGTAATCTGTCGTAGGACAGAGATCGCGCCGTTGCATCGTGGAAACGTAAAGCCGCAGCAGTTGGCGGTGGAGTTGACCGATCGAAGTTTGCGCCAGTTGTGGGGGCGAGGCAATGCCTGCGTGAAGGAGCAGTCCAGCGTACTCACAGCCCACATTAGGGATACGGGCGAGGTCGGCAAGGGCAACCCATTTATTCAGTTGGCGAATTGGCACTTGCAGTTCAGTTGCTAAAAGGTTTCTCTGATCTTGCGTTTTACCCAGTCTAAACAAGTCTAGCGTTGTGTGAATGTGACGATCGTTCAGTCGAGCTGCATCATCGGCAGCAAGACCCGGAAGTAGGTCGATCTCCCAGCTTGCCGAGGGAATGCCTGCTGATTTTTTCGATGGCTTTGCGGAAGAATGCGTCACGGTGTCCTCGAACAAAATTAGAACATTTAGTTTAACAACTCGAACTCTCCAAAGCAAAGTTGTAGCGAGTTTACTTTAGCTTGTGATAGAACTAGAGATAGATCAGATGAGCTAACCTCTATCATTTGATAGGGTATCGAAGCCTTCAGAAAACGAATAAAACTTTCATTTACAGTTGTACTTTCTAACAGTTTCACGATCGAGATGGTTCGTTAACAACAAATTCCTTAGCATTGCCACTTAACGATGAACACCGAACTGACATCAGACCTTAAACCGATTCGCTGCCTCGACGATGCGATCGAACGCTGTCAACGCCTTGGGATGCGTCTCAGCCGCCAGCGTCGATTTATTCTCGAATTGCTTTGGCAAGATCAGGAACATTTATCGGCGCGAGAGATCTACGATCGCCTGAATCGCCAGGGCAAAGAGATTGGGCATACCTCGGTCTATCAGAATCTAGAAGCGCTGTCCGAGCAGGGGATCATCGAGTGTATTGAGCGATCGGATGGGCGACTGTATGGCAATGTTAGCGATGCTCATAGCCATGTGAATTGTCTGGACACGCAGCAGATTTTGGATGTTCACATCGAGCTTCCTGAAGAAATCATTCGACAGGTAGAAGCAAAGACGGGTGTGCGGATCACAGAATATCACATTGATTTTTATGGCTATCGAGCGCAGTAGAAATCAACGAGTTAGAGTTATTTTTTACAGCGATCGTCCTTTCTTCAGAACTGAAAGCCAGAAATTCATTAGCGAGTCTGTGAATTTCATTTTGTCAATTTAGCCATTACGCTGCTTGCAAATTGTAAAGAATTGTAAGTAGCGTTTTTGTCGTAACTCCCGGAAACGCTAGTTTTTCGTGCGGAACTTGTAAAAGCAATCCGCATCAAGGGTTCCATTGGCAAAATCGCCTGTAGAATATCCGAGACTCTGACCCGCCGCCTGATAAAGGTTCGCAGCGACAATGGCTAGAAAAACCACTCCTCAATGGCTTCAAGGGCTTCAAGCATTCCAGAAGCCGAAGTCTACAAAATCGCATCCGCCTACTTCGACCGATCGTCCGCCTGAGAATTCTACCGCCCTCCTTGAGAGCCATCCGCCCACGCAGCCAAAACGCCGCAAATCGCCCCCCAATCAGCGTAAGGTCGCCAAGATTGGTCAGCGGGCGACGAGAACTGCGTCTTCAGCCACACGGGCGATCGCGCGGCGAACGGCAGCGATCGCGAGTGCTTGGAAATGGCAGTTGATTTGGCTGGGAATTTTAGGTGTTTTTGGGGGGACTGGAGCGATCGCGTTCTGGTGGCTGTCGAAGGTTCCCCCTGCGGTGGACTGTAAGCAAGTGACGGCACAATCGCTTGAGTCAGAGCAATTGTCTTGCGCTCAGCAAGCAGCGCAATCCGGTAAAGCCGAGCAAATTCTGGCATCGATTAATCTGGTCAAGGATTGGACAACCGAGCATCCCCTGTATGCCCAATCGCGATCGCTGCTGCAAGACTGGTCGAATGCACTGCTGATTCTGGCGCGGGATCGAGTTGGACAGCGAGATATTAAGGGGGCAGTGTCCTTAGCCAATCAAATTCCGAAGACGAGTCCGATTTACAAAGAGGCTCAGGCGGCGATCGAGCGCTGGACAGAGGAATATCGGCGCGGAGAAGTAATCTACGTCAAGATTGTCGATGCGCTGAAGAAGCAAGATTGGAACAAAGCCTCAGAAGAAATGGCGCAACTGGCGCTAGTGAACGATCCCGGTTGGCAAGACCGTTTAGGGGAGATTCGCGAACAGTCAAACAATGAGCGTAAAGCCTGGAAAGCGCTTACCGATGCGCGGAATTTTGCTAAATCGAATTCACCGAGTCAGCTAGGACAAGCGATCGCGCTGACAAATCCGATCGATCGTAAAACTTTTGTCTGGACGTTGCAGGCAAATCAAGAGGTCGTGCGCTGGCGTAATACGATCTTTCAACTGGCGATCGCGCAATTCGATCAGCAGAACATTCCTGAAGCGAGTCGGTTGATTAACTCGATTCCCGAAAGCATCAAGCTAACGAGCGCCAACCAGGATTTGGTGCGGTTAGTGCGGGCGCGAGAAATTGAGACGAGCAATCAATACAACACTCCTGGGCTAGAGCGGATCGCCCCCCTGATGATGGCGACTCATCTCGTGAAGCAAATTGATCCCCAAAGTCCATTTGCTTCACGAGCAAAAGTGTTGATCCCGCGCTTGGAGCAGCAGACCCAGGATTTGATGCAGTTGAATGTAGCAAGCACGATCGCGAATCTTCAGCAGATCCCACTGTTAGAAGCCGCGATCGCTCAAGCGGCATCAATCCAGGCAAAGCGTCCGGGACGACTGCACGCGCAAACCTTGATCGCACAGTGGCGGAAAGAGCTACAGTCGATGCAAGACCGACCCGTACTCGCTCGCGCTCAACAGGTCGCGAAATCGGGCAAGATTGGCAATTTGCGATCGGCGGTCGCCATGGCCACGCTGGTCAAACCTAAGCGTTCGCTGCGAATCGAGGCGCAAACCTATATCGCGGATTGGACAAATCAGATCGAAATTATCGAAGATCGTCCGATTATTAACAACGCCAAAGCGATCGCACAAACTGGACAACTCGGACAGGCAATCACGGTGGCAGGAGGTATTCGACCGGGACGAGCGCTATACAACGAGGCGCAAGGCTTGATCGGAGAGTGGGTATATCAGATTCAGCTTGCGGAAGATCGATCGCTGCTGGCTCAGGCAACGAGTTTGGCAAATCAGGGCTACCTGACGCGGGCGATCGATGCGGCATCGGGAATTACGCCCGGACGACCTTTATATGGGGAAGCAAGGAGTGCGATCGGGCAATGGGCAGCAGAGCGGGCAGAGATATGGCGGCAGCGAGATATGGCTCCGAGTTATAGCGCTCCGGTTGAGCCGTCTCCTGCTCCGGATTCTACCGAGTCAGAGCCAACGCCGCCTGCTTCTCCGGAGCCAACGCCCTAAGCAATCTCCGTAGCTTGTGCAACGGGTCGCTAAACTGTTTAATCAAAACAAACTTGCTAACGAATGGATGAATAGTTTAGCTGGGGTGGCGCGATTGATGATTGTGGAGCGAGATCCGGTGTTTCGATCGGGCTTGCTCAATTGTTTGAGCCGGTTTCCAGAGTTTCGCGTCGTTGCGGAAGCAGAATCGATCGCGATCGCGACTCGCAATTTGGCGGAATTGGGGCGCGATCGCTTAGATGGCATTTTGCTCGGAATTGACAGCGAATTTGCCCAGCAGATAAAAGCGCAGTATCCAACCGTGCCAATTTTGCTGATCGAGCCCCTGTCTGAGCCAGAATTAGCCGTGGCATTTCAGGCGGGGATCGAAGGCTACTGTCCTAAAGGGAGTTCGATCGCTGAGTTTGTCACGGCAATTCGGCAGATTACAGCGCGGCAGAACTATTGGCGCTCGGAGGTGTTGCAGCAGTTGACGCTCCAGGGGACGCGATCGCAATCAATTAGTGTTGCTAGGGTGATTCGGCAAAATTGGCGATCGTCGGGACTCGCTCAAATCGAGGCGGCATTGAATGACATTGACGCACAACTACGATCGGTGACTCTTTCAACCCTGGATCGGATTTTTCTGACCGGACGACGACGAGAACTGAGAGCAGCGCGATGGTTGGTGCAAAAAGCCTTACCGCCTGAACAGATCCAACCCAAAAGAGGCGCGATCGTTCCTCTTGAAGCTGTGACTCCAGATCCTCAAATCTCAGAAATTATTCCAGAAGTGCCGCAACCGAAAGCATGGCAAGGAGAGCTGCTCGATCGCATCGCTGTAAAACTTCAATCTAATCTCGATAATCTAACGAATATTCCTTTAGAAATTGACATCTTGAGATTAGAAAAAAAACGGGAATTGTTCTTTACGATTCTGCGACAGTTAGAAGAGTTACTGGATGAATTAAGATTTTCTCAGATTCAATCAGATCAACTTGCAGCGAAGCAATCTGAGGTTTTATGTGATTTATGGCAAGCGATCGTCATCCAATTTTTCGGACGCTATTCGATGGTGCGGGTGAAAAGGCGCGATCTTGAAATCGTAACCGTGCTGCTTGCCCAAAGAGACATGGTGCGATCGCAGATTCTAGATCAAATCCCACTGACACAGGCAATTTTTGAACATTTGCTGTTTGAATCACCGCTGATTGTTGATCAAACGCTCTACGAAGTGGGCACCCTTGAAGCCCGCGATCGCGCGATCGATTTGCTGGAAAACCTAATGATTCAGCTTGCAAATGCCGTAATTCAACCCCTGCTGAATCAATTTTCTAACCTAGAATCAATCAAGCAAAACTTCTACGATCGTCGTCGATTATCAACGCGCGAAATTGAGCGATTCCGCAATGATTTATCCTGGCGATTTCGGGTCGAGCGATTTTTTAATGAGCCAAAAGCGATGTTTGAAAGCCGTTATCGCCTCTTTGTCTTGAGTGAATATGGCATCGATCGCATTACCATCTATTCCCCCAGAACTGAAGAACTCGAAACGCTTTCCGGAGTACAATTAGCAGTCACGCTGGCGCTAGAAACTCGCGATGCAATTTCTCCACGATTAAGAAGTACGATCGCATTTCTTGGCAGTGGAATTGTCTATCTGTTGACTGAAGTGATCGGACGGGGGATCGGACTGATTGGACGGGGAATTCTCAAAGGAATTGGAAAATCAGTTCGCGGATAGCACGAACTCGCCAAGAACGGCAAAACAATATCAGGAGAAACGTTGATCGATCTTGAATTTCGCGCTTGAATCTGCAACATTTTCAAGGAGAGCGATTAGACTAAATTTGCAATCTCTATTTTTGAAATCATTAAAACTCTGGTTTGGCGGGAGCGCGATCTATGCTTGAAATTATTGGTGCATTCTGTCTGATTCTGTTAGGCGGTGTGATTGGCTCAATCCGCGTCATTGAGCAAGGTGATCAAGCGATCGTGCAGCGACTTGGAAGATATGAACGTACCCTCAATCCAGGGCCGAATGTGGTCATTCCGTTTCTAGATACGGTATTAGTGGAAACGGTGCGGGAGCAACTTTTAGACATCGATCCCCAGCGGGCATTTACCAAAGACAATGTGCCGATTGAAGTCGACGCGATCGTATCGTGGCAGATTCTCGATTTGCAGAAGGCTTATTATGCGGTCGAAGATCTGCAAGAGTCGCTGAAGCAGATTGTGATCTCAACTTTGCGGAACGAGATTGGGCTGCTGACACTAGAACAACTCTTTTCTTCTTCAGCCGCGATTAATAAAGCACTATTGCGCGAGTTAGATCAGTCCACTGCAAACTGGGGCGTGAAGGTAATTCGCGTTGAGGTGCAAGAGTTTCAGATTTCGCAAGCACTGCGGGAGTCGTTAGAGAAAGAGCGGGCAGCAAAGGCAGAAAAGGCAGCCGAACTGACTCGTACTCAAGGAACGGTCGAATCGATTCAGCAGCTCGCTCAGGCGCTCCAGGGACAAATGAATGCAGAAGATGTACTCCGCTATCTGGTAGCAAAGGATTATGTCTCAGCAAGTATGGAAATCGGTAAGAGCGATAACTCTAAAATTGTGTTTATGGATCCACGCGCATTGAGTGAAGCGGTGACGGAGCTAATGGGACAAGTTGAAGAACCTCGCAATCGTGGCAATCTCGACGGTGAGGCTTAGGAATTTCGCCAAATCGCATCAGCAACGCGACAAGCATCGCGCATTTCTGCAACATCGTGAACGCGAACAACATCGGCTCCATTGGCGATCGCGCTGACACAGGCGGCAGCCGTTCCCCAAGCTCGCTGTTTCGGATCAGGCTGATCGAGAATCTGTCCGATAAAGCTTTTGCGCGAGGCTCCGACTAAAATCGGACAATTCAAAGATTTAAAGTCTTGTAATCGCCGCAGAATTTCCAAATTTTGATCATATTTTTTCGCAAATCCAATTCCTGGATCAATCATGATCTGGGTAATTCCCTGTGCGATCGCGCTTTGGATGCGTTCCTGTAAGAAATCACAAATCTCTTGAATGAGATTGTCATACTCGGTTAACGACTGCATGGTTTTCGGTGTTCCTCGCATGTGCATCAAAATGATCGGAACTCCTAATTTGCCAACGACTGTAAGCATTTCTGCATCGAAGACTGCACCGGAAATATCGTTGATCATATCTGCTCCCACTGCGATCGCGGCTTTTGCCACCCGCGATCGCGTGGTATCGACTGAAATTGGAATCTCAAATCGCTGCCGAATTGCCTCGATAATGGGCAGTACGCGATCAAGTTCTTCTTGCAATGAAACTTCATCAGCGTTTGGACGAGTAGATTGTCCACCAATATCGAGAATGTCTGCACCGTCTTTGACCATTTGTTCAGCTTGAGCGATCGCGCTCTGGAGCGAATTAAACTGTCCGCCGTCGCTAAAGCTATCGGGTGTCACATTCAAAACACCCATAATGTAGGTTTTCTGTCCCCAACTCAACGTCGTGCGCGATAGTTCCCAAGCTTGCATGGCGAATTAAAGATTCTGCTTCTTGAATCATCGCATCAAAAACTGCACCCCTATCACTGCACCCCTATCTTTGGATAGAGCCGAAATCCCCCACTGAGAAAGACGCGAAGAGTGCAGCGATCGTCAAATGATAGTCCCAGTACCATTATGGAGTTACGCTTTATGTTGAATCTCGTTGCTGCTGCCTTTCAACAACCGCCCTCTGGCAACCTCTGGAACTGGCAAGGAACCCCCTTTATTGTTGGAGCTTGCCTGTTAGTGTTACTCATCGGATCGCGCACCATTAAATATCCGCACACAGGCGCAAGAATGCCGCTACCTTTTTCTAAATCCCTGTTCAACAGCATCAGCGTTGGCGGATTCTTAGCTTGCATGAGCTTTGGGCATATTCTCGGCTTCTTGCTCACGCTCGGATTTGCGAATACCGCACTGAAATAGAGTGGATCGGGAATAGAGTGGATCGGGGCGATCGCGCCCCCAATTACCGCTTCAGCAGCGAGACGATCGCGTTCACTAACTCATCCACATCCACAGGCTTCGCCAAGTGCCGCTGAAATCCCGCTTTCAGAATTTGCCGCTGATTCGTTTCTCCGGCATAAGCCGTGAGTGCGATCGCAGGAATTTCGCTCTTTTGCCGAACCTGCTGTATCAGTTCATAGCCATCGAGGTCGGGCATTGCGATATCGCTGACCAAGATATCCGGGGCAAATTCAGACAGGATTTCAAGGGCTGATGACGCAGATTGAACTCCCCGAACGATCGCGCCTGCTGTTTCCAATAAGAACACCAGAAAATCAAGGTTATCCGCTTCGTCGTCTACGGCAAGAATTTTGAGTCCAGCCAGATCTCCCTGTGATTCTACCGGCTCTAAGGCTGAGCTAGGTTGCTCTAAAGTGTGGGCGATCGGCAACCTCACGGTAAAGATCGCGCCTTGATCTTCGCCTAAGCTCTCAGCAGAGATGGTTCCCCCGTGTAGCTCAACCAAGTGACGAGCGATCGCGAGTCCTAATCCTAATCCGCCAAACTGCCGCGTCGTGGAAGAATCCGCCTGCCAAAATCGCTCGAAAATGTGCGGCAAGACCTCCGCTTGAATTCCTTTTCCAGTGTCGCGCACTTGAATTTCCGCCTCGCTGCCAATCTGGCAGAGTATTACCTCAATTCGCCCCCCGCTCGGTGTGAATTTCACTGCATTCGAGAGTAAGTTCCAAATCACCTGCTGCAATCGATTTGCGTCGCCTCGTACCCTGCCAACCGTTGCACCAAGATTGAACACGAGGTCGATCGCTTTTGATTCTGCCGCTAGCTGAACGGTTTCTGATGCCGCTGCGATCGCCTCTGCAAGATTGACCCAGTCATTATTTGACATAATTTTGCCCTGGAGAACGCGAGAGACATCCAGGAGATCCTCGATCAGTTGAGTTTGCAGATGGGCATTGCGCTCGATCGTGTCTAAGGCCTGCGGCACTTTTGCAGGTGGGCATTTTCCTGCTTTTAGCATCCTCACCCAGCCTAAAATTGGATTCAGCGGCGTTCTCAACTCATGCGACAGCACCGCGAGGAATTCATCCTTGATGCGATTGGCTTGTTCGGCTTGTTCGCGTAGAAGTTTCTCGCGATCGAGTAACTTCTGCCGTTCCGCTTCACGCTGTTTCGCTTCCGTAATATCAATGACTGTCCCGATCAATCGAATCGCACGTCCAGACGGATCAAAGAGTGCTTTTCCAATCGCTGAAATCCAGCGCTGAATGCCATCTGAGAATCGAATGACGCGATATTCAAGCTTGAGATCTCCGGCGCTGTGCGGTGCGATTGCGGCCTCGACTGCTTGATTACTCCGATCGCGATCGTCGGGATGCAGCAAAGTTTCAAAGCGTTCATAGCTGACTTCTGCGTCGTTCGGCAATCCAAACGTTGCCTTACAGCCGTTATCCCAAGTGAGTTGTTGGGTGACAAGATTAAAATCCCAAGTGCCCAAATTTGCACATTCGATCGCCAGTCGTAAGCGTTCTTCGGCTTCTCGCAGTGCCGCTTCGGTCTGTTTGCGCTCGGTAATATCGGAGAGTGCGCCTAGAAAAGAGATGGGAGTGCCGTCTGCATCGTATTCCACTCGTCCCCGCGCTGCGACCCAGCGTTCCTCTCCGCTTGCCGATCGCACTCGGTATTCTGCAAAATAATCCTCACCCGTTGCGATCGCGGTTTGAATCGCTGCGCTTACGGGTTCACGATCGTCCGGATGCACTCCCTCCAGGAAAAACTTGATCGGCAGTCCTCGCGCAGCGGCTTCCGGGTCAACTCCAAATAAATTGGCAAGTGCTGCATTTGTGAAAGTGAGATCTTCTTGAATTCGCCAGCGCCACGTGTAAATCGATCCCGCCGCTAACGCGGAAGACAAAAGCACGTCAGCTTCTCTTAGATTGGCTTCGGTTTGTTTGAGTTGGCTCAGATCGATCGCAAAGCAAATCCCACTAGGTAAGCCAATACTAAACGCGCCGCCACCGAGCAAAATTGGGATGCGCCGCCCGTCTTTGTGAAGATATTCCTTCTCGAAAGGGGTGCAATATCCTTGAGTGACGCTTTCTGTAAAGGCGCGACTGTCCCGCTCTGCCCACTCTGGAGGCGTTAAGTTTCTCCAACTGAGTTGCCCGGATTCCAGTTCTGAGCGCGTATATCCCACTAGATTGAGGAAGGCATCATTCGCATCGCTGAGGCGCTCTTCTTCCCAAATCGCGATCGGAATCATATTGCACTCAAAGATGCTGCGGAATCGCGTCTCACTGTCACGGAGAGCTTGTTCGGTTTGCTTGCGATCGGTGATATCGGTGACAAAGATCGAAGCTCCCGTGGCGGAGGGATAAACCCGATTCAGATACCAGCGATTTCGGGATGGATAAAAAAACTCAAACTCGATCGTGCGCTGTTCTTGGATGGCTCGGTGATACTCAATCTCGATCGAGCTTCCAAGCAAATCCGGGAACACGTCCCAAAGCCGATTCCCGATGAGTTGCGCTTCGGATCGCTGCAACAACTCGGTTGCTGCTGAATTGACATAGGTATAGCGCCAATCGTGATCGAAAACGGCAAACGCATCGGTAATACTTTGTAAAACCGCTTCGGTTTGCGCTTTTGCGGCTTCGGCTTCTTGGCGTAAAAGCCGTTCCCGCTCGTTGGCTTCTTGCTGAGCTTTTTCGCTGAGTTTTTCCTGAGTGATATCGCGTACTTCGATCACTGTGCCGATCGTTTGCCCTGCTTCTCGAATTGGGCTAGCGGTGTAGGCGACCGGATAAAAGTGTCCGTCTCGATGCACGAACACTTCTTCGCCTTGCTCTTGATTGTTTTGGGGAAACACCTGATCGATCGGGCATTCGCAGAGCGGATAAGGACGACCATCTGGGCGGGTGTGGTGAATCACATCGTGTAGCGCCCGTCCTTGAAGTTCTGAGAGCGCATACCCCGTTAACTTCTCAGCCGCCGGATTCATATAAACACACTGTTGACGCTCATCCATGACAAACAGCGCCAGAGTTGCATTATTACAGACCGTTTCTAAATACTGCTTATAGTATTGGGTGTCCGTTTTGGGTTGCGGTAGTCGCTGGTGTTCGCTGAGGGATCGAAAAGGTTGCGAAGTCATGAAGAGCCGGAATAAATAAATGTCAGGCAAAGGCGAGATTATATCCATCATACGGTAGGCGGTTAGGGGTTTTAGTCCACCGATCGTAGGAGTTCACCTGCTCTGTGGTTTTAGAGACTGCTTATAAATCAAGTAATCCGGGCGGAGGTGTGATTTCGATGCGATGTCGATCGAGGTCAACAATCGGGACGATCGCTTCGACAAAGGGAATCAAAATTTGCCGATTTTTTCCGTCTTCTATTGTCTTAGTGACTTGCAGTAAGTCATGTCCTGCTGGAATTACATCGCTCACTGTTCCAATCAATTCTTGAGTCGCTTGCTCATAAACGGATAAGCCGATCAGATCCGCAACGTGAAATTCACCCTCTTCGAGTTCGAGTCGATCGGTATCTGGAACGAGCAGTTTGCAATCTCGCAGCGCTTCAGCCGCGTTGCGATCGTGAATTCCTTTCAGTTGAATCACGTAGAGCCCTTTGCCATCCAGGTAACGCCCAGAGACAAGTTCGATCGGCTCGGGTTCGGTCTGGTTAGGGCGCAAAAGCCAGCGCCGTCCGGGTTCCTCGAAGCGCTCCGGAAAGTCCGTATTGGGATAAACGCGCAATTCACCTTTGAGTCCTTGAGCCGCGACAATTTTACCGATTTCTAAGTAACCCATGCGTTCTATGATCCATAAACTTGCTGTGCGACTTGTGCAAGTCGCTCCATTGCCGTTTGTAATTCGGCATCTGTTCCGGTAAGGCTAATTCTGAGACATTGCTGCTTGTGCTGCCACTCTTCTCGTAAACCTGGGAAGAATGTACTGCCGGGAACGACGATCACGCCGACTTTTTTGAGTTCTTGGTAAAATTCCCAATCGGTTATGGGCAATTCATCCAGCCAAAGCCATGCAAAGATTGCTCCCTCACCTCGATGCAGAAACCACGGCAGCGATCGCGGCAGGGTGCGATCGAGCGTTGCTTCGACGATGGCAATTTTGCGTTGATAAAACGGACGAATCACATTCACGGCAATGTCTGCGAGTTGACCGGATTGAATGGCGCGGGCTGCGATCGCTTGTCCATATCGCGGCGAGTGAATGCAGAGGTTGGTTTGGAAACATTCGAGCGCTTGAATAATGGCGGGTTCTCCGATCGCGATGCCAATGCGCTCTCCGGGAAGTCCTGCTTTCGATAAGCTCATGCAGTGAACCACATTGCCGCCGAACAAGGGTGTCATTTCTGTAAAGTTCAGCGCCGGAAAGGGTGGTGCGTAGGCAGAATCAATCAGAACTGGGACATCATGAATTGCTGCAAGTGAAGTGATCTTATTCACTTCGTCGTTGCTTAAAACGTTTCCAGTTGGATTGCAGGGGCGTGAGAAGATTACACATCCAGTCTGTTCATCAATTTGTAGCTGATTGAAGTTCGGACGATACTTAAATCGATGATTTCCCTGATCAATTTCTAATTCCGGCTTGTACGCGATTAGCGCTTCTGGAGTGAGTGTAACGCCGCCATATCCAGTGTAATCAGGACTCAACGGCAGTACGATTTTTCGGAGTTCTCCGCTTGCGGTATATCCGCCGAACGCATTCGCTGCGTAGAAATAGAGGCTTTGACTTCCGGGCGTAATCAGGACGTTACGATTGCTCAAATTCAACCCGTAGCGCTGATTAAAGTCTTGAACGATCGCATCGATTAAAGGCTGATATCCCTGGCTTGCTCCATAGCGGCAGACGACCTCGCCATATTCAGGACTAGCCAGTAATTCTGCGGTACAGTCGCGCCAAAGCTGCTCAACTTCCGGCAAAATCACCGGATTTCCTGCACTGAGATTGATAAAGCTCTGTCCGGCTCCTGCGCGAAGCGTCTCAATAATGTCTTTCATAATCGCCCGTACACCAGACAGGCGAGACATTTCGGTTCCAAGTTGACTCAGCGCAGGATTCATCACAAACCGTAAAATTTAGAGCAATCTTGATGCTACCGATCAATGGGCGCGATCGTGCATTAATTTTTGCTGCAATTCGTTCAATAGATTTTGAAAAGCCTGAGCAAGACTCTCAGGGGCTTGAGAGCTTGCAACTGTGATGTGTCTGTCTTGCCTCTAGGGGGAACTGCAAGACCAAAAAAGCGACCCTACTGGGTAGACTGCCAAACTACGTAAGAGCATACTTACGCATTTTCCTCAACGCATCCGTAGATCTGCACAAGTTTAGTGATTTTTGACTCAGTGTTCTGCGAAATTACACCGTTCCAGTTTGCAGATCAGTCGGTAGATCTAAAGTGTCACCGATACGATCGCCGGTATGATACGCCGCTAACAGCACTTCGCTAGTTTTTCCCCAACCGATCGAACCATCTGCGGAAAGACCGATCGCGCCTAAGTCGCGGCGATTTCGATAGGCTTCACCAAAGGACTTCTCTAGCGAATTTGCTAGCGACTGCCCATCTGTAACCCGAATCACAATCCGAGCGGCTAAACATTCATCGATAATGTCTTCTCCGATCCCAGTACAGCTAATCGCAGCATCTGCGTTTGCGTAATTTCCCGCAGGCATCGCAGAATCACTCACCCGTCCGATTCGCTCAAAGCCTTTACCTCCAGTTGATGTCCCAACGGCAATCCGCCCTTGATGATCCAGCGCGACAACCCCGATCGTGCCTCGTCCCGCTGATTCGGAAATCAGTTCTTTTTCCGCGACCACGCCTGCCATTGCTCGATTAAAGTTGCCCTCGCGCTCTTGAATCCATTCCTGTAAGCGCAGCTCGGTCATCGGATCGTAAAGCGGCAGTTGCAGTTCTCGCAAGAGTTCCGCAGAGCCAATATCAGACAGCACGCGATCGTCTGAAGTTTGTAGAAATAAGGCAAGCTCGATCGGGTTTTTGACTCGCGACGTATTAATCACGCCGCTGAATCGCTGCCGCGCTCCATCCATCAACGCCGCACTCATGCGGATTTGTCCATCGGATTGCAGCACTGATCCGGTTCCTGCATTAAATCGCGGATCGTCTTCGAGTAGTTGGCATCCGGTGACAACCGCTTCGGTTGCCGTTGCCCCTGCCAGGAGGAGTGCGTAGACTTCTTCCACAACCTTGTAGAGCGATCGCCGAACCGCTTCTGCGCCGCCTTTTCCCTTGAGCGAACTCCCGGCTCCCCCGTGAATGATCAGTTTGGGCTGAACGCGATCGACAGACATGAAAGAGACCTCGCACAAGACAGATAGCACAAAAGCTTATCATGTCTCAATCACATCGCAATCACAGGGATTCAGGTTTAGCTTGCGACTTGCGCTTGCGGCAGCGATCGGAGCAATATTTCACATCGTCCCAGCAGTCCGCCCATTTCTTGCGCCAGGTGAACGGTAAGCCACAAACAGGACACACTTTGGTCGGTAAATCAGATTTGGCACGATGGCGCGGCATAACAGATTCGAGACGTAAGATAGTTTATTTTAGAAGTCTATGTCAGAGATGCCTGCTCAAGTCCGAATTGTTCTCGTCGAGCCTGCGGGAGCGCTGAATGTCGGGTCGATCGCTCGGGTGATGAAAAATATGGGGTTGAGTCAGTTAGTGCTGGTGAATCCCCAGTGCGATCTGCAATCCGATGATGCGCGAAAAATGGCAATGCGGGCGATCGACGTTTTAGAAGCGGCACAGATTGTGGATTCGATTCCAGCAGCCTTAGTCGGCTGTCATCGCGCGATCGCCACCGCCGTTCGATCGCGCATTAATGCACCGCTAGAGCATCCCCGCGAGGCACTACCTTGGTTATTAGAACCTGGGCTGAATACGGCTTTGTTATTTGGCTCAGAAGATCGGGGACTGAGTAACGACGAATTGAAATACGCGCAGCGATTTGTTTATATCCCGACGAGCGATCAGTACCGATCGCTCAATCTCGCTCAAGCCGTCGCAATCTGCTGTTACGAACTGTTCCAAGCACCGCTACCCCCCCAACCCCAAACGATTCCCTGTTCGCTCGACGCGCTCGAGCGCGCTTATCAACATCTCGAATCCGTGCTGCTTGAGATTGGATATCTGCAACCGCACACAGCAGCCAGCCGGATGGAAAAATTTCGCTATGTGTTCGATCGCGCCAATTTATCAGACGCTGAACTTGCTCTGCTGCGGGGCGTTCTGCGACAGGTCGAATGGGCAAGCCGCGATCAGAAGGCTAAAGATTGATCGATCCGGACGGATCACTTTTCCGAAGTCAATGTAAAATCCCTAAAACATAGAGTAAATCAAGCGTCCTCAACTTCAAACCGATCGTTTGCCCGAATCTCGGTAAAATGTCGCTGAAATCTAACCTTGTTTGACCAACGGAGAAAAGCGTAAATGTGGGATGAAACTGACGAGCCAGCCGCATCAAATCCTAACCGCAGCGAACGATCAGCCTCTCGTTCACGTCGCCGCCCCGCAGAGGCATTACGCCCTCCGCAACCTCCGACTTCGCTGTCCTCGCGTCGGAGTGGCGATCGTCGTCGGGAGCGAACCCGACAGGAAACGAAGTCGCTGCGTAAAACCGCCCCAGAACGCCCGATTGCTCAATCCCGCGAATTTTCAACAACGGTGCGATCGTTTCGCACCCCCCCAGAACGCCCACCCGCTAGAGCCGAACGCCGTCGGCTGGAAGTAGTGCCGCCTCCAGAACCGCGTCGCCCACAGCCGCCCCGAAAACCGATCGTCCAAGTTCCCAAAAGCCGATCGGCATTAGCCGTTCTTTATGGCGCTCGACTGTTAATCCTGGGTATAGGAATCGGCGTGATTGTAGGCACAAGCTTATCCATCCTTGACCCGGCCAACCGATTCAGCGCCTCATCTCAACCTGAAAAACCCGAACAAGTTTCACCCTCGCCTCCTCCGCCTGTTGTTCAACTCGAACTTGGTCAGGAAATCACCGCGCTCAAACCCCAACTTCAAAGCGCGATCGCACCCCAAACTCAACTCACTCCAGGGATCATGCTGGTTGATGCGGATACCCGCGCTCAAATTGACATTAACGGCTCTACGCCGATCGCGGCCGCGAGTACGATCAAATTCCCGCTTCTCGTTGCGTTTTTCCAAGCGGTAGACGAAGGTAAAGTCCGGCTTGATGAACCGCTGACGATGCGAAAAGAACTGGTCGCCACAGAATCCGGGGATCTGCAAGATTTACCCGCTGGCTCTCAGATCCCCGCGATCGAAGTTGCCGCCAAAATGATCGAGATCAGCGACAATACCGCCACCAATATGATCCTCGATCGTTTAGGCGGTAAGGATGCAGTGAATCAGCGCTTTCAAGCATGGGGTCTGACCCATACCAAAATTCAAAATCTGCTCCCTGATTTGCAGGGAACCAACCTGACTACGCCGCATGATATGGTGGCGCTGCTGGATGCCCTGCATCGCGGGAAAATGGTATCGCCCCGATCGCAAGATCGAATGCTCAACATTATGCGGAAAGTGAGAAATAATTCCTTAATTCCGCAAGGCTTGGGACAAGATGCAATGATCGCCCATAAAACTGGAGACATCGGCACCGTGCTGGGGGATGTCGGCATGATCGATTTACCGAATGGCAAGCGCTACTTTATGGCAGCCCTGGTTAAGCGTCCGCACAATGACGATCGAGCGGGTGATTTGATTCGGCAGATGTCAAAGCTGACGTACCAATACTTCAATCAATTGAATATCGCGCCGCCAAGTCCAACCGCATCACCGAGTCCAGCCCCTGAATCTCAAGGGGCAGAGCCTTCACGATCGACGATCGCGCAACCCTAATAAAAATATAGGTCAGGAAAACTCCTGACCCACAACATCTTTAAGACGATTCTTTAAGACGATTCAAACAGCTAATTTATCCTGCACAGACAGGCTTACCAGTAGCATTCAGGCGGATTTTACCTTCTGTTCCGTTAATCATAAATGGAACTTTCTGGTCTTCAACCACGCGCACAAACGCGGGTTTATCTTGCAAACAAGCACCCACTGCTGCACCCCAAGCTGTTAAATCTTTCGACAGCTTATCGGTGATCGGCGTATCGCTGGTCACGGATGCCTCTTGCGCCACCGTCACTTGAATGGGCAGCGTGAATCTGGCAGGAGCATTCCCGATCGAGGGCAAGCTTGTTTCCTTGATTCCTGTGATGGATTCACCTTCAAGCACCATCGTTTTTGCAGTCACCTGAGTATTGGGGGCAGAAGACTGTTCAGCCGGAGTGGTTGGAGCTGGTGCAGTTGTGGGAGCCGACGGCGTTGTCGGTGTGGTTGCGTCGCTCGGCGCTGCCGGAGTCGGGTTTGAGGGAGTGGTTGCATCAGGCGGAGCCGTCGGCGTTCCCGGAGTGGTGTTCAAAGGAGCGGCGGGACTGAGGCCAGGGTTTGGAGTGATCGTGTCCGGAGCCGCCTGTGTGGGTGAATCGGATGAAGGCGCGATCGGAGCCGTTCCGGGTGGAGTGGAGTCTGTTGGGGTGGGTTTTGCCGGATCAGAAGTCGTCGAACTATCAGGAGTGGTTGGACTCGAAGCCGGGGCAAGTGAAGGCGTTTGAGTTAAACCGGATGGACTGGCTTCTGGAGCGCTAGGGGTTGAATTGGTTGGATAACTCAGAGGAGTGGTTTCGGGTTTGGAGATCGGAGAAAGTCCCGGAGTTGCGGGGGTACTCATCGTGGGTTCAGTCGGCGCGGTTTTCACAGGCTTTTTGTCCGACTGAGCGATCGTAGGAACGGTGTATCCTGCAAGCACTGCGGCTACGCCAATAGCGGCAATCTGTTTCAGTTTGCTCACGTTCATCTCCAAATTTGCTAAAGGTCAATGGGTTTCGCACGTTGAGAACGCACCGTGATCATTTGTCGAACGTCTGTGTATTTGGAAAGTAGTAGGTATTTGGAAAGTAATAGGTCAGCGCTCGACAGCCAAACCGTACCGAAGCGATCGCGCTCGGCTCAACTAAGCAAGAGACAGATTATTAAGTGGCACAAGTCAGAGTGGATTACTGGAAAAATTAGCGTTTGAACAGCAAAAATCCGATTTAAAGTAGGGCGATGCAAGGGATTCGATCAAGGGCTGAGGGAAAAGAATGCAGAGTGCGTATCACCGATTAGCGCCTTTTATTCAGGAGTATATTTACCAACAGGGCTGGGCGAGTTTACGCCCAATTCAAGCCGAAGCTTGTCGCATTGTATTTGAGACGGATAATCATTTGCTAATCGCCGCAGGTACGGCATCTGGGAAAACTGAGGCGGCGTTTCTCCCTGCGTTGACGTTATTGCATGAAAAGCCTTCCCGTAGCGTTGGCGCAATTTATATCAGCCCGATTAAAGCGTTGATTAATGATCAATTCGATCGATTAACAGAACTGTTACAGTATGCGGATCTTCCCGTTTGGGCGTGGCATGGGGATGTGGCGCAAAGTCGCAAGAAAAAGTTGCTCACTCATCCACGCGGCATTCTGCAAATTACACCGGAATCTCTGGAAAGTTTACTTATTAACAAAAGCACAGAAATTGATCGTATCTTTGGCGACTTGCGCTTTGTGATTATCGATGAAGTTCATGCCTTTATTGGCAGCGATCGAGGTTGTCAGATTTTGTGTCAGCTCTCGCGGCTTGCAAAGCTTACTAGCAACCAACCTCGGAGGATTGGACTGTCTGCAACGCTAGGGGATTATTCTCTAGCAGAATCTTGGCTACAGGCGGACACTTCTCAAACTGTCATTACCCCTAAAATTTCTGGAGCCGCAAGAAAACTCCAACTATCGATCGAGCATTTCTATGATCCGGGCTTGGTGGTTCGCGCTAAAGGAGACACCCGCGACAAGGTTTTTAATCCTTATCATCTATATTTGTTTCGGCAAACTGAAGGGCGCAAGAGTCTGATTTTTGCCAACGGGCGAACGGCAACCGAAGAAGCGATCGCGGCACTGCGAGAAATTGCCCAAGCAAAAGGCGCACCGGATATTTATCACGTCCATCACGGTAGCATTTCGGCAGCGCTGCGAGAAACCGCAGAAGAAGCCATGCGCGATCCCGAAAAAATGGCGGTGACGGCGGCGACTGTGACATTTGAAATGGGGATTGATTTGGGACATCTCGATCGGGTGTTGCAATTAGAAGCGCCTGCATCGGTCGCGAGTTTTCTGCAACGGTTGGGACGATCGGGACGCAGAGGGGATACTGCAGAAATGCGGTTCATCTGTGCGGAAGATAAGCCAACAGGCGAAGAGATCCTACCTGAACAAATTCCGTGGCAGTTGCTGCAATCGATCGCCATTATTCAACTTTATCTAGAAGAACAGTGGATCGAACCTGCTCGAATCCTGCACTATCCCTTTAGTTTGCTGTATCACCAAACGATGAGTACGCTGGCATCGTTGGGAGAATTGTCACCGAGTGAGATCGCTCAAAATGTTCTGAAGTTACCGCCATTCCGATCGATTTCTCAAGATGACTTCCGACTGTTCCTGCGTCACTTGTTAGACATTGATCACTTGGAGCGCACTCCAGAAGGCGGTTTGATTGTGGGAATTGCCGCAGAAAAGTTAATCAACAATTTCAAGTTTTACGCAATCTTCCCGGACACCGAGGAATATTTAGTCAAATACGCCGGGAAAGCGATCGGCAGTATTATCGTTCCACCCATGGAAGGCGATCGTTTTTCGCTCGCTGGAAAAACTTGGGAAGTGATCGAAGTGAATGCAAAGAAAAAGACGATCGCTGTTGAGCCAAGCAAAAAATCAGTCACATCAAGTTCATGGCGGGGTAATACGGGTGAGATTCATTCCAAAGTGCTACAGCGAATGAAACAGGTATTGCAAGAAACAACGCTTTATTCTTATTTGCAACCCGGAGCAAAACAACGCCTACAAGATGCGCGAGAATTGGCAAAATCAACCGGACTCTTACACAAGCCAATTCAGTTAATCGATGAGGAAGTTTGCTGTATTTTTCCGTGGATGGGAACGATCGCGTTTCGCACGCTAGAACGATTTCTGCGCTTTTATGCCAAAGATGCTTTGGGATTGAAAAGCATCAAAGCTCGATCGCCGTATTTCCTAATCGTGCGGCTGGGAAAATGCCAGCTTGAGAATTTATATACAGAGATTCAGTCCTTAAGCGATCGAGCAACTAGCGTAACGGATCTGATCAAGCCGGATGAAACATTAATCTTCAATAAATACGATGCTTACATTCCGATCGAACTGCTCGAAAAAGCGTTTACTCACGACTATCTCGATCTCGCAGAAGTGCAAACTCTACTCAAGAACTGGTAAATCTTCCGTAAGGAGGATGATTTTTTCGCTCAATTATCTTGCAACCTGTTATGCTGTCCTGAAACCTTAGGAGAGACAGCACTGTGCGGAATTCTCAGTCGATCGTCGTGGATTTAGAAATGTCCGATATCGAATATCTTGAATTGTTAGCGCAAGGACGCAATCCACTTCAGGAACAATCTTATACACAGCAATTAATCTGTTTTGGTGTTGAGCTAACAGAAGCCAAAGAAATTGCACCCCTATTCGACAAGAAAGACACCTCGATCGCTGAAAAAATTGCCGTCAATCGTGCCCTCAAACAAGTGTGGAATCGCCTCATCAAAATGGCGTGAAACCCGCTCCTCTAGACTGATTGCGCCGCCTCGATCGTTGCCATAATGGAGAAGTAAGGCAATGATTGAGGCGCATGGTAGTTACTGCACCAGTTCGTGAAGCTCGTGGCTCGAAGTTATGGATGCCCGATCGTGTGATTGTCACTCCCGCTGCATTAGATGAGCCTTGGGGACAGCAGATCGTCGAGCGGGTTCAGCAGTTAGGTTTACCCGTCGAAGAATTACCGCGCAATCGCCTCAGTGGGTTACGAGGCGAGGATGAGCGCGAGACATATAGCATTGCAAAGCGGACTTTAGCGATCGTCACTGCTCCTCAGAGTCAGTTTAAGCTCAGCCCGATTCCCCCGTCTGCGGATTGGCAGTTTCACATTGCAGAGGGCTGTCCGGGCCACTGTCAGTATTGTTATCTTGCAGGCAGCTTATCGGGGCCGCCTGTGATTCGCGTTTACGCTAATCTGCCGCAGATCTTGGATAACTTAGGGCGATATGAGCGTCCCGGCAGCGAGACCAGTTACGAGGTGAGTTGTTACACTGATCCGCTTGGCATCGAGCATCTCACAGGTAGCCTTGCCGAGTGTATTCGCTACTTTGGCACACGCGAGGATGGTTATCTACGCTGGGTGTCGAAGTTTAGCAATGTCGAGGGCTTGTTAGATTTGCCGCACAATGGACATACTCGCTGTCGCGTTAGCGTGAATGCGGCTCCAGTGAGTCAGCGTTTAGAGGGCGGTACTTCCTCGGTCGAGGAGCGGCTTCAGGCATTGCGCCGACTCGGTTTAGAGGGCGGCTATCCGTTGGGTATTGTGATTGCACCGATTATGCCGATCGACAATTGGCAGGAGCATTACACGCAGTTGCTCGATCGGATGTCTGAGTTGATCGACTTTGATTGTGACTTGACTTTTGAGTTGATTTCACACCGCTTTACTCCTGGCTCGAAGGAGGTCTTGCTAAATTGGTATCCGAATACCAAGCTAGACATGGAGGAGTCTGCGCGGGTCGTCAAGCGCAATAAGTTTGGGGGCATGAAGTATGTGTACGATGCCAAGACGATGCGCGAGTTGCGCTGCTTCTTTGAGCGGGAGCTAGCGCAGCGGTTCCCGCAGGGTAAGGTTTTGTACTGGACTTAAGAGCTTGATTCGGGTGATTCTGATATGAGTCACCCGATTTTTATTCATGGTGTGGGGAAACTGAAATTGATTCTAGAGTGTGCCTCAAGGATCGCTTATTCGCCGCTGGATGATCGTATGCTGCATGATTCTCCTAGCAATCCGACTCCTGAAGAAATGCCAAAAGTCCGATCGCTCGATCGTCTCACCCTAGATCCACCGCTCATTAATCCGTGGCGACATCTCAAGATTGTCCGTCGCCTCGATCTCGCTGAGCCGTTTGATCACGCAGCACCCCTGTCCCCGCTCCGCCATCGTGATCTAGAGAGTATGGCGCGATGGTTCGATCGTCTAGATATGCTTGAAATCGAGCAGGAAATTAATCATCAATTGTCGCTCCTGCACCCAGAGCCACCCTGGGAAGAAGACCTCGACCTAAATTTTCTGCAAGATTACCTTTGATTACAGAGCTTCTGATTACAGAGCTTCGTGAAGTTTGATTGACAATTGCAGCCCGATCAAAAACACAGTGCGACCATATGAGGAAGCTGTCGATCGTGGTGAGCGTTAACAATGCTGGATTCACTGTTTGAATTTTCGCGAACAAATTGTGTGGGAATTTGCGCGTTTCTTGTTCCTACGAATCTGCTGACGACTTCTCTGACCTTAGCTCTGACAGGGTTAGGACGATCGCGTGCTCAAGTTTTTGTCGCAGCAGGAGTGGCATCGCTGTTTTCCGGCATCATGGTACTGCACGTGCTCACCTGGTTTTTGATCGGGGTTGTGATGCCGCCGACTTTCATTTTGCTGGGTTTGGGCAGTTTGTGTTTAGCGACAAACCTAGTTGCATTTTTCCGACCAGAACAAATCAGAGGACTGTTACGCGCACTCGTACAGCTTTTTGGTGCAACGTTTGAGGAGAATTTGCACTAGAGTAGATGTGCTAATCAGAATCAACTTCAATGACTGAATTGCCGAATGACGATCGCTCTAACCAATCTGCAAATTCGATCGACCTCGACGAAGAGTGGATTCCCGATGTCGATCCGGAGCCGAATTTTGCGGATCAGCCGCCCGTTCGTCGTCGCGTTGATCCAGATAGCCCGATCGTCATGGTTGAAACGGCATTTTTAGCCAGTGCTGCCAGCTTAGTTTGGCTAGTGAATACTTATTTTCCGATGGGGCCGTTTCTGCAAATCTTTTTTCCGATTCCGATCGCATTAATTTATCTGCGTTGGGGAAGTCGAGCGGCGTGGATGGGCTGTGCGATCACGGGATTGCTGCTTTCGGTGTTGATGGCTCCAGTTCGTAGCATTCAATATGTCATTCCTTACGGGTTGATGGGCGTATTGCTAGGAGCATTGTGGTATCGACGCGTGAAATGGTTTGTCTCCATTCCGATCGGTACGCTCTTGGGTGTGTTGGGTGCGTTTTTCCGAGTGTGGTTGGTTTCGCTATTACTCGGTGATGATTTGTGGCAGTATGGCACCATTCAGGTGACAAACTTTCTGGATTGGATTTTCTCGCTGTTAGGATTATTAATTCAGCCCTCGCTTGCATTGGTGCAATTGTTTATATTTTTATCTATTATTGCGGCAAATACAATGTATCTGTTTGTGGTGCATTTAGTGGCTTGGTTTCTGTTCGATCGCTTAAACAATCCGATTCCCCGTCCGCCGCAATGGGTGCAAGTAATCTTTGACAATGAGTAGCGCGATCGCCATCTACACCAGGGAAAAACAAGCGCGTCTCTGGCTCGATCAATACCGAGGAAAAAAGCCTCATTTTGCTTGTGTTTTAGGATTTACAGAAACCGGATTAATTCCAGAAATTTCTGCGGCAGGAGCCACACCCAACGATCGACAATTTACCGCGATCGCCGATGCAGAATTTCTCGTCAACGGGGTTCAACCCAATCCAAGATTTCCGCTACCGCCACTTCATGTCGGTGCGTCTCCGGTTTACATTTCTCGCGCCGTGACTGAAGCGCTGCAAATTCCGGTAACAGTTTTTAATGCGGGATTACCTCGATCGCCTGCAATTAGCGCAATTGATTTACACGGCAGTCCGGCTCGATGTGTGAGTACAGGCGCAGCGTTAGATTGGGCGATCGTGCATCACCTGTTTAATCAAGGCTTGAAATGGGGTGAAAAGCTCGCTCAAGACGCAGATTATCTGATTTTGGGAGAATGTGTGGTTGGCGGAACAACAACCGCGCTCTCGGTTCTGACTGGGCTTGGAATCGATGCTGCTGGAAAAGTGAATAGTAGCCATGCAATCTGCAATCACGCTCAGAAATGGGAGCTTGTGCAGCAAGGATTAGCCAATCATCCTGAAGATCCGTTCTCGATCGTTGCTGCTGTTGGCGATCCGATGCAAATTACCGTAGCGGGAATGGCGATCGCGGCAAGTCGATCAAGCGGCGTTTTACTGGCAGGTGGAACACAAATGCTGGCGGTATACGCACTGATTCGAGCGATTGCGCGTGTGCAAACTTTGGTCTGGAACTCTGATCAAATCATCATTGGTACAACGCGCTGGGTGGCAGAAGATTCGACCGGAGACACAGTTGGACTTGCGACAATGTTGAGTGATGCAACCCTAATGGCAACTCGATTGAGCTTTGCTGACTCGCGCTGGAATCAGCTTCGAGCCTATGAACAAGGATTCGTCAAAGAAGGCGTAGGAGCGGGAGGATGCGCGATCGCGGCTTCGGTCTTTCAGAACTGGGGGCAGATTGAATTATTAGGCGCGATCGAACAGTTACTTGATCGCTCATCCCGATCTATTTAATTAGTGAACGCGCTGCGCCAAAAGTTGTTCTTCTAGCGCTGCAATTCGATTGTAAGCAGCAGTCAATTGGGCGGTGAGGCGTTGAATTTGGATTTCTGGAGACAGCGTTTTTTCGCCGCTGTGAGCAGACGAATCAACTGTATGGCTATCCGATAAAACGTCTTTGTGTTCCATCGAAGTATCGAACGATCGCGAATAGGCATAGCGTCCGTTCGTAGTTCCGAAGGTCGATCGACTAATTCCAGACTGAGAGCCAGTCTGAATTTCGGTCAAGGCTTGCACCAGATTTGCTCCTAAATGTTCAATGGTCTGGTGCAGCGAATCTACCTTGCTGTTGAGAGCGTTGATCTGGGTCTGGATGGTATCCATTAGTTAACCTTTACCCCTAATTTTCTAAGGTCTTATGGTAGTTCACGAAAGTGTATTTCGTGGCTTATTCCTGAATCATTTAACGTTCTATGGTGAATCAAAATTTTCTGAAATAAACGAATGAGCATTAGCTCAATGTAAGTCTCGAAAGGTAAACAAAATCTAAAATAAGGAAAAAGATCGACTCGAATCTAAAGCAAAAATGCGTCAATTTTTTTGCAACAAAACTAGAAGATTCATTCACTTTGGAATGGCACGATCGCTTTGGGATCTAGTTAGTTTCATCCTAAATTTTGAATCTCAGAAAACATCAGCCATTGCGCGCATAATGTAAAGGCGTTTCGCTGAGATGCTCTTGTCTCGATCGTCACCACTTTGATCCGTTTTGGGGTAGAACGAAAGAGGTAACAGGATATCAACATGGATCGACGCAGTTTCTTACTCGGAATCGCAGCACTCAGCACAACGCTTAGCGGATGTAGTAGTCCCAATCAGGCAGCGTTCCGAATTCGCTTGCTAAAAAACTCGATCCCGGTTCAACTGCCGAGCCAATTTCGTAGACAGCTAACCGAGTTCAAAGATACGCCGATCGATTTCAAACCAGAAAATCAGCTACAAACGCTATTTACCGCCCTGCAAGCCTGGAAACAACAAACGGGTAAAGCACCGGATCGCTCTCTCGGTCTGCCGTTTCTGCCGAAGCAAGACGCAATTCCGGATCTGATCACAATGGGCGATTATTGGCTTTCAGTTGCCATTCGCCAACAACTAATCCAACCGCTCGACCCGAACACCTGGCAACTTTGGCAGCAACTCCCCGATCGCTTCAAGCAAATTGTCACGCGCGACAATCAAGGCAATCTAACGCGCAATTCGGCTCAAGTCTGGGGCGCACCCTATCGCTGGGGTGCAACCGCGATCGTCTATCGCACCGATATCTTTCGCGATCGCAATCTCAAACCGCCGCAAGACTGGGCAGATCTTTGGCGTGAAGACTTACGCGGACGCATTGCGCTACTGGATCAATCCCGTGAAACGATCGGTCTTACGTTGAAAAAGCTCGGTCAATCCTACAACACACCCGACCTCACCAAAGTCCCAACGCTCGAAGCAGAACTCGCGGCGCTCAATCGCCAAACTCGGTTCTATAGCTCTGATTCCGTGCTGCAATCGCTGTTAATCGATGATGTCTGGATGGCGGTTGCTTGGTCTACTGATATCTTGCAAGCGATGAAACGTAATCCGACGATCGCCGCTGTTTTCCCCAGTTCGGGTACTGCACTCTTTAGCGATCTTTGGGTGCGTCCGGCGACCGTTCCCAACTCAGATAAAGCTGTGCAATCTTTACTCGCGCAGTGGATTAGCTTTTGTTGGCAACCGACGATCGCGCCGCAACTCTCCCTTCTGAGTCAAGCCGCATCTCCGATCTTATCGACCTTAAATCCTGCTGAGTTTCCCGCAGCACTACGGCAAAACTCCCTGTTAGTGCCACCCCCGGAATCGCTCGATCGCAGCGAATTCCTCGCACCCCTTAGCGATGCCACGATCGAGCAATATCGCACCCTTTGGGCTAAAGTCCGAAGGGCTGTCTAGACGGCGACCAGAAATTCGTTCGCGCTAACCTATCAAACGTCGAACACTCGATCGCTTCATCCACGGTCGAGTTCTGCTTTATTTGGGCTGCGACCTCTGAATTAAAGTTACACGTATAAGCACCTAAGATCTCCCCTTGCGGATCAAACACTCGCAAATTGTAGCCGTAGTCACTCGATGCGGTGCCAAACCGTTTGATGAACTCATAGCGATCAAGCAAATCTAACAAACTCCAAATCTGAGCATTCACCATCACATCGACTCGATTGGTTTCACCCGTTCCCTCACACGCCAACCAACTATCAATCAATCGCCGCCCGTACTTATTCTGTGCCGCAATCTGATCGCGAATCCACCACAAACTTGGCTTGGTCAAACCAGACTGTTGAATCGTTGTATCGGTGATGCCCGCGATCTCTGGGGTACACATTCCCTGTTGAATCATTTCTGGCTTAAACGGAGTCGTCGAAGGTGCAAGCTCTGGTTTTGCCAAGGCGCTCTGAGTAATCACCCCGACAATAACGCTTGCCCGAACGACATGACTTATCACAGATAGAACCGAGTTTGGAATCACAAAGGGATATGGCATAGTGGGTTCGAGCAACTCTAATCGAATGACGCTAACTTGAGTCAAAAGTGCCTACTGGCTGTTGTAGTTTAACTCTCTAAATTAAACCCCGATGTTCAATCCTTTGCGTCCCCTGAAATACTTACCCTGGACTGAATTGATGCAAGTGGCGCTGATTACGATCGGCTTTACGATTCTATTGGATTGGTTATTGTTCCAAGTGGCTGCAATTCCAGCGCTGCGCTCAATGATTGTTCAACTGCTAGAGTCCCCGTTTGCCGTGATCGTCTTTTTAGGGGCGGCTGTGGGAGTCGGAGCGCTGGCAGTCGCGATTACAGAACGGTGGTTCCGCCGAATTGTGATTACCAATGCGATTTTGTGGGCATTGGTTCCTTGTTTGCTGTTCGGGTTGTGGCTGCGATCGTTGTTACCCGATGCGGTTTTCCCGCAACTGCTTACGCCTGGTGTGAACTTTAATTCGGCAATGGGGATGATCATCGGTCTATTTTGGAAAGGAAAACCCTACTGGCGATAATTCAGCCCTCACGATACGCTACGTTAATGACAACCCTTCACTTAACTTAAAGGACGCTGGAATGCCTGCTCTGTACATGTTTGCTCTGTATTGTGTCTTGGTGATCGCCATGCTGGTTGGAATCGTTGGCGCAGTCGTGCCGGGTATTCCGGGAACCAGCTTAATTCTCGTCGCGATCGTGATTTGGGGCGCAGTTCGAGGATTTTCAGATGTGACAGTCGCTCTCATTATTGGGAGTGTCGTCTTTTTACTGAGCTTTGGAATTGATTTTCTGGCGACGTACTGGGGAGCCAAGAAAGCGGGAGCTAGCAACTGGGGGCAAATCGGCTCAGTCGTCGGATTTATTCTCGGAATTCTTGGATTTCTGCCCGCTTTGCCGATCGGTGGACTTCCGGGATTAATTGTGGGTCTGTTTTTTGGCCCGCTTGTCGGGGCGATCGTCGGTGAATTTCTCTACTGCAAAGATGCCATGATCGCAATCAAAGCGGGACTCGGCATTGTCGTAGGTTCTGTGGTGGGTAACTTAGCTCAAGGCGTTTTGGCAGTATTAACCGTTGCAGTGTTTATTTTCACCACGTTTCCGCAAGCCCAAGCGCTGATGAATTAGAGTTTCTGCGATCGTGCAGCACAGGCGGTTTTTTTGCCTTTGGTCGCGGCTGGCTTTTCAGGAGCTTGCACCGACGGCTTGAGTGATTGACAGATTAAACTCTCAGCTCCCGATGCAGCTACCCTGACAACTCCAATATAGCTATGTAAACCAGCCTCACGGGGTACAGCCGTAATCACAGAATCAGTGCCGACGCGCAGGCGATACGCGTAGCTGTAGCTCTGAGAAATCACATTTGCCGATCGCTCTAGCTCCTCTAAGCTGCGAGCGAATCGGTTATTCCGCTGATAAAATTTCTCCTGTGCAGCGATCATCGCTTTGAGATAGCTTTCCGCTTCCTTTTGCCGCTCCAGCGCAGCATCGTTAGGCGGCTTGCTGGCGGTTCCCTGTGATCCTTGAGACTGACTTTTTGCGGTTGACCAAAATGCTGTCGTCCCGCCTGCGACAAATCCCGCAACCACGACGAGCGCAACCGGAATCGCGTACACTCGCCACCGCGTTTTTAGCCAGCCCCGCAACGAGAGCGGCTCTTCGAGTTCTTCCTCTTCTCCGATCGCTTCTGCAATTATCGGTTGAGCTTCAGGGGTAGCCTCTACAACCGGAGGTTGGACTTCAGCGATCGCCGCTGCAACCGGAGATTCGACTTCAGGAGTTGCTTCTTCAACTAGAGGTTGCGATTCAGTTGGAGCATCCAGCGTCGCAACAGAAGCCTCTAGTTCAGCATCCGGCAGAGTTGAGATTGCAACCGGAGCCGTTACGACCGGAGCAGATAATTCAGGCGATCGCAGCGAAAACTCCCGTGTCCAAGCGAAGTGATCTTCTCCGATCTTTTTCGCTTGTGCCCGTACCGATCGGATTGAATCATTCCCTAACTCTAATAGCCCCTTTTGAATAAAGGTGACGAGTGTTTCTTGATTGAGTGGCTTCTGCGACTCCAAACACACCCACAAACAGTCCTCATCCAAACCCGCCTGCGCTGTGATGCCTTTTGGGGACAATACCGCATTCATCAACGCTGCGATCGCAGCCGGTTCACCTTGCTTTGCGAGTTCTAATAGATTCGGCTGTTGCATAGAAACACTTGCTTGACTCTCAATTCTAGACCGCTGAAGTTGCTTTACTTTACCGTCGAAAACTCAGTTTTGTCTAACTGTCCCCTCAACTCTCAGGTTATTCTCAGCGTTGTGCCGGATTAAAGTCACGTCGGTTAAAACATTTCAATACTGCAAGCGGAAAGTTGATATTAAAACAGCTTTTGACGAAATTGCAGCAAAGATTTGCGTTAAAAGCAATTTAGCCTATTTTTGCCGTGAATTCTTACCGCCTTTGGGAACACTCAGAACACAGGGCAAACTTTCCCGGTCTTGTGAATTTGTCACTTCAGGAGCAGGGCGGTGCAAACGGTTAAGCAACAGCAGATTCTTGGCTATTTCATTGAAGAAGCAAAAGAACATTTAGACACGATCGAACAGGGCTTGGTCGATCTTGCTGCAACGATGGCAGATTCAGAGCGAGTGAATGAGCTATTTCGGGCAGCTCACTCGGTGAAAGGCGGGGCTGCAATGCTGGGCTTTGATGGTATCCAGAGAACCGCTCACCATTTCGAGGATTGCTTCAAAATTCTCAAAGAGCATCCCGTTAGAATCGATCAGCGCCTTGAAGATTTGTTTCTCAAAGGATTTGACACGCTCAAAGAACTGATCGAAGCGCTTCAAAGCCCGTTTGGACTGCGAGAAGAAGAGGCACAGCAAGCCGTTTCCGCCGCAGAACCCACGTTTCGAGAACTCCAAGCCTATCTCAGCACTCTAATTGCCGGGAGAAGCGCTGCGCCGAAAGCCTCAACTTTACCGCAAGGCGTTGCAGCCCAGATTACCGCAGTCCTTAAGGCGATGCTGCAACTGTTTAAGCAGGGCGATTCTCAGAAGAGTCGGCAGCAGTTGATCGCTTTATGCAATCGCCTAATCCAAGTGAGCAGCACGACTCCAGCCTGGGTACTGTTGTTGCAGACGGCGCAACGGGCGATCGCAAATTCCAAAAATAGCTATGCCACGCTTGCCCCAGTGGTGATTAAGGATCTAAAGCAAGCGAGTGATTTTCTGCTCACAGGCGGCGCTAACCGCATTGCAATCAGTCCGAACCTGAAGAATTTAGTCAGTCCGCCTACTCAACCTGCAAAGCCTCCCGCGTCGGTTACGCCCGCGGCAAAGCCCCAAATCACAATTTCATTAGAGCCGAGAGCCGCTGCCCGATCGTTAGTAGAGTCGTTCAACAAAGCAGAACTGCTTGAAATCGCTGAGTTCATCATGAAAACAATTCAATAGATCGTTTCCCTCTAGACTGTGAAAAGAATTGTCTGGAGCGGAGCAATGGCGAAGATCGGATTTATTGGCACAGGGTTAATGGGTTTACCGATGGCACAGCGGCTAATAACCGCCGGTCATTCTGTCACTGCCTACAATCGCACTGCTGCAAAGTTAGAATCCTTGGTGGGAGCGACGATCGCCACTTCTAGCTCGCAGGCAATCGCGGCTTCTGACTGTGTAATTTTGATGCTCACGAATGCTGAAGCGATCGAACAAACCTTGCTATCGGATCAAGCGGTTCTGCAAGGGCGCACCGTGATTCAAATGAGTACGATCGCGCCCGATGAGAGTCAATCCATTCGCGATCGAGTTGTCGTTGCGGGTGGAAGTTACCTAGAGGCGCCGGTGCTTGGAAGTATTCCAGAGGCGCGATCCGGCAAATTGATCGTGATGGTGGGTGCGGAAGTCGAGCAGTTTGAACAATGGCGATCGCTGCTGCAAACGCTTGGTGAAAATCCGGTTTTACTAGGGACAGTGGGTTCGGCTTCGACGGTGAAGCTTGCCTTAAATCAACTCATTGGATCATTAACCAGTGCTTTTGCCGTGAGTTTAGGTTTAGTCTTGCGGCAGAATGTCGAGGTCGAAGCGTTTATGCAAATTCTGCGGCAGAGTGCTTTGTACGCGCCGACTTTTGATAAGAAATTACAACGAATGCTCGATCGAGACTTTGAAAACCCCAATTTCCCGACAAAGCATTTGCAAAAAGACATCAATCTGTTTGTTGAAGCGGCACAATCGGCGAACCTGAATGTTGCTTCCGTTGAGGGAGTTCGAGAGATTTTGCAAAGTGCGATCGCTCAAAATTTATCTGATCTCGATTATGCTGCTTTATTTTCGATTGTTTGTCCACCAGAGCCCCAGAATGATCAGTCTGTGGAAGATCTGGGATAAAAGCTTGTTATTTCAATCACATCGAGCAGAAAAACGAAATTTAGCATTTTCCAGCAAAGCAATGTAAAGACGAGTGTTTTCTGGGCAACCTAGACCTAGCGTCCCTGATTTGCTACAAACGTTCAGCCCAGAACTCACAGGACTCCGTTTCCTGACCTCGATCGCAGGATTTTCTGCATGTGACCCCTAGCACATTCTAAATATCGAACAGGTTCAAGTCATCTGTGGCTTCTGAACGCTTGACGGCTGAGTTCTTCATCGCGACCATTGCCGTTTGGGTTCACTAAGCTATGCGTGTTTTGATCTATTCCTATAACTATCATCCTGAACCGATTGGAATTGCACCTCTGATGACCGAACTGGCTGAGGGATTGGTCAGACGGGGGCATCAAGTCCGAGTGATCACTGGGATGCCGAACTATCCGCAACGCCAGATTTATGAGGGCTATCGAGGCAAGCTCTACATGACAGAAGAATGCAACGGAGTGGTCATTCAGCGCAGCTATATGTGGGTTAAACCCAAGCCAAACCTGCTCGATCGACTGCTGCTTGATAGTAGCTTTGTCTTGACTAGCTTCCTGCAAGCGCTGCGAGGCTGGCGACCGGATGTGATTCTTCTCACGGTTCCGCCACTTCCGGTCTGTGTTCCGGCAGCGCTTTTGAGCTGGCTTCACAACTGCCCGATCGTTCTCAATGTGCAGGATATTCTGCCAGAAGCGGCGGTACAGGTCGGGCTGTTGAAAAATAAAACGATGATTCGGGTATTTGAAGCTTTAGAGAAGTTTGCTTATCGCACCGCCCACACCATCAGTGTGATTGCGGATGGATTTGTTGAAAATCTAGAAAACAAAGGAGTCCCATCCAGTAAGCTTACCTGCATTCCAAATTGGGTTGATACTAGCTTTATTCGTCCCCTGCCTAAGAGCAATAATGCCTTTCGGAGCGAACATGGACTGGATGGAAAGTTTGTAGTTTTGTATGCCGGAAATATTGCATTGACACAGGGTTTAGAGACTGTGATTGATGCCGCTGCCCAATTGCGCCATGTTTCAGACATTGCTTTTGCAATTGTGGGAGAGCCAAAAGCGATCGAACAACTCAAGCAGCATTGTGAGCTACAGGGTGTCGATAATGTGAAGCTCTTGCCGTTTCAACCGCGAGAGAAACTGCCTGAAATGCTGGCAGCTGCAGATGTGGGGTTGATTGTGCAGAAGCGCAATGTAGTTTCGTTTAATATGCCCTCGAAAACTCAGGTACTTCTTGCCAGTGGACGGGCGATCGTTGCTGCAGTTCCCAGTACAGGGAGTGCGGCAAGCGCAATCGAGAAAAGCCGCGGTGGAGTTGTTGTAGAGCCAGAAAATCCAGAAGCTTTAGCAGAGCAAATTTTAGCGCTGTATCACGATCCGGAGCTTGCGGCGCGGCTGGGAAGACAAGGGCGACAGCACGCGATCGAGCGCTATTCATTCGAGCAAGCTTTAACTCAGTATGAAGCTTTGTTTGAGCAGGTTGTGAAGTTGCCCTTCCCCAAGACTGATTACCGTTTGAGTGTGGATAAGTCGAGCAGCTAGAGTTTTATCTCACTCTATCTATTTTTTGATGAAAGATCGGGGTTTAGCTGACTCCGATCTTTTGTGTTGTTTGATCGGTGCGATCGTCTACTAGAAGCTAAATCCTTCGGTATGGTCTTCAACAGAATGGGAATACTGAAGCAGTCATAGCAAATTGTAGCTATAGCATTTCTTCCCTAGATGCCGATTATGACCCTTTCAAAACTTCCCGTTTCAGTTCTGATTCCTGCTCGTAATGAAGAAGCAAATTTGCCTGCTTGTCTCGAAAGTGTCGCCAGAGCAGATGAAGTCTTCGTTGTTGATTCACAAAGTAGCGATCGCTCCATTGCAATTGCAGAAAGCTATGGGGCAACAGTTGTTCAGTTTCACTTTAATGGACGCTGGCCCAAGAAGAAGAATTGGTCACTGGACAACTTACCGTTTCGCAACGAATGGGTGTTAATTGTTGATTGTGATGAGCGAATTACGCCGGAATTGTGGGATGAGATCGCAGCAGCAATTCAGAACCCGGAGTTTGAGGGATATTATCTCAATCGCAAAGTGTTCTTTTTGGGGCAATGGATTCGGCATGGTGGCAAGTATCCAGACTGGAACCTGAGATTGTTTCAACATAAAAAAGGACGTTATGAAAATCTCAGTACCGAAGCCATTCGGAACACCGGAGATAACGAAGTTCATGAACACGTTGTGCTATCCGGCAAAGTCGGGTATCTGAAAAACGATATGCTGCACATCGACTTCAAAGATCTGTATCACTGGCTAGAACGGCATAATCGCTACTCGAACTGGGAAGCGAAAGTGTATCTCAACTTGCTCACAGGTCAGGGGGAAGATGGCACGATCGGGGCAAATTTGCTTGGAGATTCGGTGCAGCGCAAGCGCTTTTTGAAGCGAATTTGGGTGAGATTACCGTTTAAGCCGACATTGCGGTTTTTGTTGGCTTATGTGTTTCGGCTGGGATTTCTAGATGGAAAAGCGGGGTATATCTATGCACGGTTACTCAGCCAGTATGAGTTTCAAATTGGCGTGAAGTTGTTTGAGTTGCAGCAGTTTGGCGGGACGCTGAACACCCCACAGCCAGTTAAACCTTCGATCGCACAGCCAGAATCATGATGCCGATTCGAGAGTCTCCGATCGACATTCACGCTCCCTCACTGGTTGATCTACGCGATTATGATCAGTCCTGGTTTGATCGAGGTCGTCCAGGTTGGTATGTTTTGTTCTGGTGGCTGGTGCAAGCGATCGTCTTTCCCATAACTCCCCATCCGCTCAATTCGCTTCGATGTTTGGTGCTGCGATGGTTTGGAGCCAAGATCGGTCAAGGCGTTTTAATTCGCCCAACTGCGCGATTCATTTATCCCTGGAAAGTCGAAATCGGCGATTACAGTTGGATTGGTGATGATGTTGTACTTTACAGTCTCGATCGTATCTCAATTGGAAATCACTGTGTTATTTCCCAAAAAAGCTATCTATGTACAGGAAGTCATAATGTCAGCGATTCAGCGTTTAAGTTAGAGACCCGTCCGATCGAGATCGGTCACGGGGTTTGGATTGCGACAGATTGCTTTATCGCGCCTGGGGTGCAGATTGGTTCAAACGCAGTGATCGGAGCGCGGAGTACCGTGCTGAAGTCGATGCCGACTCAATCCGTTTGCTGGGGATCTCCTTGTCGATCGCAGTATCTAAGGCAAATAAATTTTGCAAGCGAGGAATCGCAGTAGCATTGCTTTGTTCACTTGGGCTTAACTTGCACTCAGGTTTAGCGATCGTTGTTCTGCAAAGGTCTTGTACTCGCTCGCATCATGGCTGCAAAATAGGCGAACCTCGTCGCCATGATTCAGGGATAGTTTGCGGAGACGATCTTGATTGAGCAATCTGGCATTGCGATCGACTTCCATCATCCATTGATACGCTTTTAATCCCGGTGTGCATTTCGGATTCGGTTTCATCTCGTCGCGATAGAAGTAAGCATCTCCCGCATGTAGGAGCCAACCGTCGGAGGTTTCGATAGCAATTCCTGCATGACCAGGTGTATGTCCGACTAACGGAATAAACAAGATCTCTGGGGGTAGTCCTTCTAACTCTCGAACGGCTTCAAATCCAAACCAGGGTTCACCATTTGCTGTGTAGAATTTCCAGGACTTAACCTCATCCCATTGTTCCGGACGATAGCGGCGACGCGCAATAAAGCCTTCCCGATTCCGTACCGCATCAATCTCACTCTGCATGACATGAACTGTTGCGTTAGGAAAGTCTTCTAGACCTCCCGCATGATCAAAGTCGAGATGAGTCAGGACAATGTGACGGACATCTTGGGGCGAGAATCCCAGCTTTTCGATTTGGTCGATCGCACTGTATTTACGATCGAATTGAATGTTATTAAGTGCAATAAAAAACGGACTCAGCCGATGTGAGGGAGCTTGAATATCGCGCAACCCAAAGCCCGTATCGATTAGAACAAGTCCTTGATTTGTTTCAATCAGCAAACAGTGACAGACAAGATGGGAAGTCAAGCCTCGACTGAAGCCATCGAACAAGGCTCCACCCACCGGACACATACAGCCACAGTTTAGATGATGAATTCGCATAGCGGTTCTTCGGTGCGATCAACTACGTGAATGCTAGAGAGATTGCGATCGGATTCCGTCTTTCTTATGAGGGATTGTAACTTTTGTCAGCCTGAATAGGTAAAGTGTTTACGGACCTACCTCTCTTGTCTCAACAACTATCTTGACTACTGTATTTTCCTCAAAAAAAACGAAAACGTTCCACATTCGCACAAATATAAAGCCGTCAATTCTCTGCCCATCTAAATAGTTAAATTTTTTCCCTTCTTCTTGAAACGGTTGATTAATACTTGTGATGACATTAAATCCCTCAGATTTAAGAGCTTGACGCGCCTGCTCTACTGATGTTCCTACTGGAATTCGTTTCACAAAGTATTGCTGCATCTGCTCTGCTCGATCAAACCACCGAGTCTGAGAACAGGACGCGAGCAGAATAACGCATGGAACTAAGTAGCGAATTTCCATACCAGTAAAGCTCAAATTCCCTTAGAGTGAATACGTTTCTCTAATCAGTCCAAGTCAAGACAGTAATTTGTCACGAGCACTTCTGTGATTTTTCCGCGCTTCTCTGCATTGCAGTTAATGTTGCGCGTGGCATAAATCGTATAAATGTTGAATCCTTTGTACAGTTCACGAACGAATGGACAATCTGAGTTCGACAACATGACTTGTACGCCTCGATCGCTTAACTCTGTCATCACATCGCGCAATTGCACCTGCTGATCTTCGCTGAACGAATAGCGATTGTAAGCAGTGAAGTTACTGGTTGGGCTAATCGGATAGTAAGGTGGATCAAAGTAAACAAAGTCTTCTGAACTACAAGCATATTGCAGCACTTGATCAAATGATCCAGGTTCAATTTGCGCGTTCGATAGCGCGATCGAGTCCGCTCGAAGCACCTCTGGATCATAAATCCCAGGCTTTTTGTAACTGCCGATCGGCACATTAAAATGCCCTTTGGAGTTCTCACGGTACAGTCCGTTAAAGCAAGTTTTATTCAGATAAATCAGTCTTGCAGCGCGATCGACATTATTACCGGCATAAAACCAATCGTCTGAGGCGGTGATTTGAGCGCGGACTTGGTAGTAATGCTCTGGGCAATGTTGCTGATGATGTTGCTCTAAGCGATCGATCAACTCTTCCACCTGATCGCGCACACACCGATAGACATTGACTAGCTCAAGATTAATATCAATCAATAATGATGTTGCGGGCTGGAGATGAAAGAAAATTGCTCCACCTCCGACAAACGGCTCATAGTAATTCTGGTAACGTTTCGGGAAATAGGAAACGTACTGCGAAATTAGCTGGTTTTTTCCGCCTGCCCACTTAATAAATGGGCGTGGTAACCCTGGGGACTGTACTTGAGTAATCATGTTTTTATTTAACACCTAAAATACATTTGATCTGATCAGTATTCGTATTATAAAAATGACACTCTGATCAGGTTTCGTAATTGATCTCTGATCTCGATATGATGGAATGGAGTTTAGAAAATAACCCTTATGATTCAAGACCTTTGGAACACCGTTTCTAAATACCCCAAGTTTGTAATCGGTGTCATTCTTGGCATATTCCTGAATGCTGCTGCGCCGCTCGTGCCGCTGTTCAAACGCCCTGTAACCGCGATCGCGCTGGTTGGTGTTCTTGTCGGTGGACTTGCCTTTGTTTCTTTCACCCTCAAAGCAATGCTCGGTTTAGATCCGCTTTAATAGAATGGAATTTTGTAGGTAGGAAGGAATTGTATGGCGACAGATCGAAGAATGGCTCGTGTCGCAGAATCTATCCGGCGCGAAGTGAGTCAAATGCTGTTGAATGGCATCAAAGACGATCGCGTAGGAACCGGAATGGTGAGCGTCACCGATGTTGATGTATCCGGGGATTTGCAGCACGCCAAAATCTTTGTCAGCATCTATGGTGACGAAGAAGCCAAAGCCGAAACGATGGCAGGCTTAAAGTCCGCGACAGGCTATGTTCGCAGCGAATTAGGACAGCGAATTCGCTTACGGAGAACGCCTGAAGTTATCTTTATTGAGGATCGATCGCTAGAGCGGGGTGATAAAGTTCTAGGGTTAATCAATCGCCTCAGCCAAGAGCGCAAAGAGTTCCCCGATGAAGACGTTTCTCCCGAATCTTGATGAGTTAACGCTGCGTCAGCAAGTGGCTCAAATGGTGGTCGTGAGGGCTTCGGGCTTTCTGTTTGACCATGAGATTCAGTATCCGGTCTGGGAGCCACCTGCGGCGACGTTAGAGGGTTGGATTAGGGAGTGGGGCGTGGGGGGTGTGATTCTCCTGGGTGCGAGTGTGGGAGAAATTGCGCTCAGAACGCAGCAGTTGCAAGCTTGGGCATCGATTCCGCTCTTGATTTGTGCGGATGTTGAGGAAGGAGTTGGGCAGCGGTTTTCGGGGGCAACTTGGTTTCCACCGCCAATGGCGATCGCAGAAATTGCCAAACGGGATCTCACTCTTGCGTGTCACTATGCTGAACAAATGGGGCGAATTACGGCAGCAGAAAGTTTAGCGATCGGCTTGAATTGGCTGCTTTCTCCCACGGTGGATGTCAACAACAATCCTGACAATCCCGTGATCAATGTCCGGGCTTTTGGCGAAACTCCAGAGATTGTTGGCGAACTGGCAAAAGCTTTTATCCGAGGCGCACACCAGCACCCGATTTTAACCACTGCAAAACATTTTCCGGGGCATGGTGATACGGAGACCGATTCTCACCTCGAATTACCTGTAATTCCGCATAATCGCGATCGCCTAGAACAAATTGAACTTCCGCCTTTTAGAGCCGCAATCTCAGCAGGTGTCGATGTTGTAATGAGCGCTCACCTTCAAATTCCCGCGCTTGATCCGAACTATCCTGCAACGCTTTCTCCAAAGGTTCTTACAAATGAGTTGAGACGGAATCTTGAATTTGAAGGCTTGATTGTCACCGATGCTTTAGTGATGGGCGCGATCGCCAATCGATATGGAACCGAGGAAGCTTGTGTTCTGGCAGTCGAAGCAGGCGCAGATATTTTATTGATGCCATTAGAGCCAGAAAAGGCAATTACAGCCGTTTGTGAAGCCGTAGAAAGCGGGCGGATTAGTCACGATCGCATCCAATCTTCGGTTGAAAGACTCTGGAGAGCTAAACAAAAAGCTTGTGCAGTCACAATTCCATCTGAAGAAGGTCACGCTTGGGAAAATCCGCCCGAACCCATTTTAGAAACGATTGAATTAACCTCGAAAATTGCTCAGCCAGATGCACTTTCAATCAATGCTAAATTGCTGCGTCATTCGATGCGGTCACGTTCGCCTGTGCCAAAGGCATCGCATCATCCAAATTCTTCTCGCTTAGATTCGCTTTCCGGTGTGGGTCGCAATCTAGTCATTGTCGATAGCATTCTGGATTGTGATTTCCTGGGTCGAACCGCTCCTGCGATCGCATTTCCCGCTCAATTTGGATTGACAGAGACTCAGATTATCGATCAGCATACCCCTTACATTGCTCCAAATAATCGCGCTCAAGTTCCAACTGTATTGCAATTATTTATCCGGGGTAATCCCTTTCGTGGAATCGCTGGATTAACTCAAGCGGCAGAAGATTGGTTTACGTTTCTATTAAATACAAATCAACTTTGTGCGATCGCAGTTTACGGCAGTCCTTATGTTCTCGATCGCTTTCTTCCCAGTTTGCCGCCGGATGTCCCTTATGTATTCAGCTACGGGCAAATGCAAGCGGCTCAAGCGATCGCATTAGAAACTCTGTTTAGAAGCCAATGCAAGTAGAACATCTAACACCGGAAGCGACAGAAATTATCTTGAACACTTTGCCAGAAAAGTCCAGTTAGGGCTACGTGCTTATGCGGCAGCGATCGACTTCCCGATCGAGGCAGTGATTGAAATGGCTGTTCCGCAAACTGTCGTTCACAGTCTTGGCAATAGCCAGAAACTTTACTTCTCCATCATTACATCTTGAGCACTACTTACATCTTCACTACTACAGTGTGTGCAGTGCGTTGTCCAATTTTTTCTATGATGGATACACAATTCGGACTTGGGCGGTGATACGTACTATTTCTTTTGCCACGTTCCAAGCTGAGATACGATACCCTATCTATGGAGTAGATTTGTGCGATCGTCTAACCTATGACTGTTGATTTTCTCAGCCATCTTAATCCGTCCCAAAGGCAAGCCGTTCAGCATTTTTGTGGCCCTTTGCTGGTGATTGCTGGCGCGGGTTCAGGCAAGACAAGAGCATTGACGTATCGCATCGCCAATCTGGTGCTGAAACATCGCGTCGATCCAGAAAATATTCTGGCGGTGACATTTACGAATAAAGCGGCGCGGGAAATGAAAGACCGGATCGAACGGTTGTTTGCCGAGCAGGAGGCATTAAGCGAACATGGCAAGCCGCTCGAATCGCTGCCCGGTCATGTTCAGACGAAATTGCGATCGCACGTCTACAAAACCATCACCAAAGATCTCTGGATTGGCACATTTCACGCGCTTTGCTGTCGAATTCTTCGCTTTGATATCGAAAAGTTCCAGGATGAAAAAGGACGGAAGTGGACGCGATCGTTTTCGATTTTTGATGAGTCCGATGCTCAAAGCTTGGTGAAAGATATCATCATTAATCAATTGAATATTGATGAAAAGAAATTCGATCCGCGATCGGTTCGATATGCAATCAGCAACGCCAAAAATAAAGGTTTATCGCCGCGAGATTATGAAAAAGAGCAATCGAACTTCAAAGGCAAAGTGATTGCAAACGTCTATAGCGTTTATCAGGATAAACTCGCTGAAAACAATGCTGTTGATTTCGATGATTTAATCTGGATTCCAGTACAACTCTTTCGTCAGAATGAACAGATCCGCGCATACTGGCATAAACGCTTCAGACATATCTTGGTAGATGAATATCAAGATACCAATCGCACTCAGTACGATCTGATTCAGTTATTAGTGACGAATGGAGAACCCCCGAATCGATTTAACGAGTGGGAACATCGATCGGTCTTTGTGGTGGGCGATGCCGATCAGTCGATCTACTCGTTCCGCATGGCAGACTTCACAATTCTGATGGGCTTTCAGCAAGACTTTGGGGATAGCTTGCCCGATGATGACACCCGGACAATGGTGAAGCTCGAAGAGAACTATCGATCGACCGAAAATATCCTGCAACTCGCGAACGAACTGATCGAAAACAACACCGAACGCATTGATAAAATCCTTAAACCGACTCGCGGACAAGGTGAACCGAATTTCTGCTACCGCGCTCAGGATGAAATCGACGAAGCAGAATTTGTCGTTCAACAAATGCGGCGACTCGAAGCGATGAACTCCGATTTGCATTGGGGTAAATTTGCGATTCTCTATCGAACCAATGCTCAATCACGGGCGTTTGAAGAAATTTTGGTGCGTTGGGGTGTACCTTATAAGGTCGTGGGTGGTCTGCGATTCTATGACCGGAAAGAAATCAAGGATGTGCTTGCGTATTTGAGAGCGATCGCCAATCCTTCTGATACCGTTAGCCTCTTGCGCGTGATTAATACACCTCGTCGCGGAGTCGGAAAAACCACGATCGAATCTCTACAGAAAGCTTCGATCGGACTCGGTGTTCCTTTGTGGGAAATTCTCAGCGATGAAAACTCGATCAAAACTCTAGCGGGTCGGTCTTCGAGAGGCGTGATTCAGTTTGCTCAGATCATTCAGAAATGGCGATCGCAGCTCGACGCAGTGAGCGCTTCAGAACTGGTACAAGGTGTGCTCGAAGACTCTGGGTACATCGCCGATCTAAAATCTCAAGGCACAGACGAAGCCGAAGACCGCTTGCAGAACGTTCAAGAGTTGTATAACGCTGTGCTGCAATTTGAGGAAGAAAACGAAGACGATAAGAGCCTGATCGGTTTCCTCGCCAGCGCGTCTCTCGCTTCGGATTTAGACGACGTACAAGAAGAAACAACCAAAGTTTCTTTGATGACGCTGCACTCCTCGAAAGGGTTAGAATTTCCGATCGTCTTTCTAGTCGGTTTAGAACAAGGCTTATTTCCGAGTTATCGATCACTCGATGATCCCGCCGCGATCGAAGAAGAACGCCGCCTCTGTTACGTCGGCATCACCCGCGCTCAAGAACGCCTATTCCTTTCTCACGCCCGCGAACGTCGGTTATACGGAAATCGCGAACCCGCCAGTCCCTCGCTATTCCTGGGAGAAATGCCTCGCGAATTGATGGATAGCAACACCAAAGCCGCGATCCCAGCCAAATACACCACCAAGCCTGCCGCCAAACCCGCCCCTGTGATTCAGAGTACCGAAACCGATTGGAGCATCGGTGATCGCGTCATGCACAGTCAATTCGGAATCGGAGAAATTACTAATATCTTCGGTAGTGGTAATAAAGCGACTTTGGCGATTCGATTCGATAACTTGACCGGAATGAAGCGCAAGATTCTCCCGATCGGCGATCGCGCCTTAACTGCGATCGATTAATCTCAAACTATGGTGATTCAATCCTCGAAATCAAACCGCTCTGTCCCGCCCTTGGAGAATGGCGATCGTTTGTCTCGCGCCGAATTTGAGCGGCGTTATACGGCTGCACCCCACATCAAAAAAGCCGAACTGATCGAAGGAATTGTCTATATGCCAGCCGCACTCCGCTTTAGAAGTCATGGTCAACCCCATGCCCGGTTAATGGTCTGGCTGGGCAACTATCAGATTGCCACGATCGGGACTGCTTTGGCGGATAACACCACTGTCCGGCTCGATTTAGACAATGAGCCGCAACCTGATATCGCCTTATTTATCGAACCTGAATTCGGTGGACAAGTGCGAATTTCAAGCGATGACTATCTCGAAGGCGCACCCGAACTGATCGCAGAAATCGCCGCCAGTAGTGCCGCTTACGATTTAGGCGATAAGAAAAAGGCGTATCGGCGCAACGGAGTCCGAGAATATCTCGTCTGGCAAATGTTTGAAAACAAGCTCGATTGGTTTGCGCTGCAAGACGATGAATATGTTCCGCTATTACCAGACGAAACCGGAATCATTCGGAGTCAAACGTTTCCGGGATTGTGGCTGGCGATCGACTCCCTGCTCAACGGTGAAATGCTGCAAGTCATGGCAGTTTTGCAGCAGGGATTGAATTCTCAAGAACATCAAACATTTGTGCAGCAGTTGCGCGATCGTCTAGCCGACTAATCCCGATCGCAACGCCCTCACCGCCGCCTGGGTTCGATCATCCGCACACAGCTTATTCAGAATGTTCCGAACGTGCGTCTTCACTGTTCCCACCGTGATATAAAGCTTTTCAGCGATCGCAGCATTGCTACAACCATCCACAATCAACTGCAATACTTCTAATTCCCGCTCTGTTAATGGATACGCCTCAATAATTTGGTTATATTCTGGCTCGGTTGCGGTAATGGCGACCTGTTGAGCTTCAGATTGAGCCGCAGTTTGAGGCGCGGTTGACTGAGTTTGACGCAGCACCACACGAGCGATCGCCGGATCGATCCAGGAGTTTCCTTCTTGGGTGACGCGCAACGCCTCGACCAACTGATCTAAACTGACATCTTTCATGCAGTACGAGTCTGCACCCGCCGCAAACGCTGCTAGAACTGTATCTTCGTGATCTTGTAGCGTTAAAATAAGAACTTTTGTATTGGGGTGATCTTCCATCTCAGCTTGCGCTTGACGGAAACGGCGCGTCAGTTCTACGCCATCGATATCGGGCAAGCCAATATCTACGATCGCAACATCCGGCTTCAAATTCGTCAGCATTTTCAATCCATCGGTTCCATTCGCTGCTTCTCCCACGACTTCAAACCCTGGGCGTTGCTGTAACGCGGTCTTCATTCCCACCCTGGTTAAGTCATGATCCTCAATCAGCGTAATCCGAATGTCATTCATATGAAAAAACCCCCACAGTATTTAGAGAATATCAAAATTGCATAGAAATACATCAATGCGCCGCACCAGTGTTGGAGCGGTGCTTAATTACAAATCCACATAGAGATAGTCAATTTTATTGTGCTTTAAAAATAGTCGTAAATCCTCCTCCCTGTTGTACTACCTGTGGCATAAACCTTACGTAGGATCTTCTTCATCCTCGTCTCTAGGGCTGAAATGGCATCAACTCTTTGCTTCGTTATAGCAACTCAAGCAATGAATGTTGCAAATGGTGCCTTTCCATGACTCGATTAGGGCGTTTCGCCGAAACGCCTCAGCATAGAATATAAATTGCATTTACTGCATCTAAGGGACTCACTCTTGTAAGCAGCGAATTGCCTCTAAAAGCCCCCGCGCTTTATTTAGCGTTTCTTGATACTCACTTTCGGGTACAGAATCCGCCACCAGTCCGGCTCCTGCTTGTACCTGAACTGTGTGTTTACCATCACCTCGATCGCGCACCACCATCGTCCGAATAGCGATCGCGCTATTCAGTTGCCCCTCAAAGTCGTAGTACCCATACGCGCCCGAATACACCCCGCGCCGACAAGGTTCTAAATTGTGAATAATCTCCATTGCTCGAATCTTCGGCGCACCGCTCACTGTTCCGGCTGGAAATCCTGCTTTGAGCAAATCCCACGCGGTTTTATCGGGTGATAACTCTCCGACGACGTTACTGACAATGTGCATCACATGAGAATAACGCTCGATCACCATCAATTCATCGACTTTCACCGTTCCGTTGATGCAGACGCGCCCTAAATCATTGCGTCCTAAATCGACTAACATCACATGCTCTGCCACTTCTTTGGGATCAGCCAGTAAATCTTGTTCTAGAGCGAGATCTTCTGCGTGAGTTTTGCCGCGTTTACGAGTTCCCGCGATCGGTCGCACTGTGGCAATTTTCGGCTGAGTCGGATCGCTCGATCGCTCGGCTTTAACCAAGACTTCTGGACTCGATCCAATAATCTGCCAATTGTTGAAGTGGAAATACGCCATATAGGGCGAGGGATTGATTAATCGCAGCGATCGATACAGTGCAAACGGCTCTCCGACAAATTCCGAATTCAGCCGTTGTGAAATCACAACCTGAAAAATATCACCCGCTTTGATGTGCGCTTTGGCAGTTTCGACGTTGGCGCAGAATTGTTCTTTTGTGGTGTTGCTTGTCCACGTGATTGATGAATCATTATTTGCAGGTGGCTTCCAGGAAAGCAATCGAGTTTTCTCAGGAAGCGGCGATTTGAGCTTATTGACTAATTGCGTGACGCGATCGCAGGCTTGCTGATACGCTGCTTCTAAATCAGTGTTTGGATCGCGCAAATCTGCATACGCGATCGCCCAAATCTTCCGCTTCACCTGATCAAAAATCAACACCTGATCAATCTGCATCCACAATCCATCGGGCAAATCCTCTTCGGTTGCCTGATAGATTGGAACACGCGGTTCAATCCAGTTGATCAGTTCATATCCCCAAAATCCGAACAGTCCGCCAATTCCTGACGGCAATTCAGGTAGTTTTACCGGCTGATAAGGCGCTAAACATTCAGATAGTGTCGCAAACGGATCGCCTTCAAACACTCTCTGAGTTCCGTCTCGGTGAGTTTGGGTGGTGCGATCGCCCCTCGCTTCCAAAACCCACAGCGGATCACACCCTAAGAAACTGTAGCGCCCGATCGTTTCTCCGCCTTCGACCGACTCCAGCAAAAAGCTATAAGGCTGCCCATCGCACACGCGATACCATGCAGAAACGGGCGTATCCAAATCAGCGACCCATTCTTGATAAACGGGGACAAAATTACCTTGCTGTGCGAGTTCCTTGAATTGAGAAAAATCGGGAGAAATCATAGCAACTTAGAACGATCGTACAGTTAGGATACAAGCTTTCTTTTACTGATGACTATACAGACTGAATTTCTTACTCGAAACAAGAGGAGCCAAACTTTAACCAAGAAGGCTAAAATTCGGCTCCTAAAAGCACAATTCGAGACGATCGAGGCTTAAGGATCGTAGGGTTTACGACCGCTAAACTTCAACTTGGCAGGCTCATAGTTCGCTCCGATGTTGCGCGGAACGCTATTGACTGCAACACGACCAGGATTTACCCTTTCAGGGAAAACGCCATCATTCGGGTGCAGGTACTGAATTTCGCCGTTCGGGAAAATGCGATAGACCTTGTAGTTGGTGATCTTGAACTTCGTGCGAAGTTGTCCACCCAAAGCTAGGCAGTGTTCCTTGCGGGCTAAATACAGTAGATTGTCGCCTTGACGCATCGTTGCTGCACCACTCATGGGCATTTCAAAGACTTGCTCTTTGGGACTGCTCCAGGTGATGGCGTATTTCTCTTCTATTAGGGCTTTGGTTAGCAGTCCACCTGTACTGCCACCGAACAAAGGTGCTTGTCCAGTAAGAGTTTCTGACATAGGGTCTCGCTCTAAACGTTTTAGGCATCGTATCACCGCACGTTTACAGCTTTAACGATTCCGTAACAGTTGTTAATAGGTACGAATTTTTCCAGGTTTAAGCGTAGAAAATTCTAAACTTTTGGGTAGGAGGCACAGCAAAACCGTGCCAATTATCATGCGGCATTTTGCATTTCGGGCATTTAATCTCTCGATCGCGTTCTTTTTCTCTGAGCGGATCGCTTAGACTCTCCCACGGGCACGATCGGAATCGTAAAGTGAAACTCACTGCCGCGATCTTTGCCGCTCGATTCTGCCCAGATGCGTCCGCCCCAGTTGGCGATAATTTGGCGACAGATGGCAAGTCCGAGACCGGTTCCGCCTGTGGTACGCCTCAGTGCGCCTTCTTCTTGGTAGAAGCGATCGAACACCGTTTCTAGCCGATTTTCTTCGATGCCGCGTCCAGTATCTGCGACCATCACTTCAAGCATGGTGTCGCTGCTACGCTTCGCTCGAATGGTGACTCTGCCCCCAGCATCCGTAAACTTGCAGGCATTATCGAGTAGTTTGGTGAGAACTTCGACTAGCCATTCACCATCGACTTGAACCAGCGGCAGTTCGGTGGAAATCTGGGTAACAATTTGCGGCAGTGGAGTTGCCATTCTGCGGGCTTGCAGACTGCTGAGAGCGAGATCAACACATTCCCAAAGCGGCAACGGTTCCATTCTCCACTCCACTCGTCCGCTTTCAAGCCGCGACAACGTGAGAAAGTCTTGAATCAGCTTCCGCATTCGTTCTCCGTCGGCTAGGGCGGAATTGAGCATCACTTGCCGCAGGTCGGGAGACATATCGGGTTCGCTGGCAAGGCTTTCGAGACACACTTGAATGGTCGAAAGCGGGGTACGAAGTTCGTGCCCGGTAATGGCAATCAAATTGCTGCGGGTGCGATCGAGCGCTTCTAGCTGCTGATTGAGATCTTCTAGATTGGCAAACGATTCGGCTTGAATCAAAGCCACTCCGACTTGAGTGGCGATCGCTTCGATCATGGCGACTTCATCGCGCTCTAGAACGTGCGGAGTCGTGCCGCAATAGTGCAGTTCGACCATGCCCAAAAGCTGATTCTGATGCAGCACCGGAACCATCAGCCACGATCGAACATCCCATTCCTGAGTTAAGGCTTGCAGCGTGCGATCGCCATCTTTGATCATCGCCAATCTTGCATCGGTTTGAGTGTCTTCGATAAAGACTGCTTCTTGGCGCTGCACAACTTCTTCAAACAACGGATTGCCATGCAGTGTCCAAGTCCGACCTGCAAGCGAAGGAACCGAATCGAGTAAATATTCGTGCTGCAAAATCGCAGAAGCATCGGTTGATTTGCAGCGATAAATTAAACAGCGTCCGGCACCTAACACTTTTCCGAGTTCTTCTGCTGCAACATTGAGAATTTCATGCGGATCAAGCGATCGTCGCACTGCTGCCGTAATTGAATTCACCAAGCGTTCTTTGCGCTCTTTTTCTGCAATCGAGCGGTAAGCTTTTGCGAGTTTATACTGTCCCGCTTGCAAGTAGGTGACTAAGCGATCGGCAAACGGAGCCGGATCAACTTGGTTAATATTGGAGGTTGAACTCGCGGCAATTCGCACCAGCACTGGAGCAATTTTGCTTTGTAGCTCTGGGCGATATTGCAGAATTCGATTCAGCAGAATCTCAGCCGATTTGTGAACCACAGCGCGATCGAATGTCCAAATTCCTTCAAATCGTCGGGCTTGATCGACGTGCAGTGGCGCAATGGACTGATTTTCTGCACTGAGATCGCGCTCTCGGCAAATCAAACAAGCGGCGTACTGTTCGCTGACAACAATGAGATGCCACTCCTGACTCAGCGCATCTTCCGGCTCAAAGGCGATCGTTTCGTAATGCTCGGAGCGATTGGCAAAATCGGTTTCTGGAGCCGCAAGCACATAGACTTGATCGGTACGATCAGAGATTCTCAGATACCGATGGGCTTCTTGCCGATAAAAACGCTCCCGCTGAAAACTCGCGATTACAAGCGGATGATCATTGCCTGCTAAAACCTGGTCTTCCATCGCGTGCGACAAGGCAGTGAGGGAAGACTTGAAGTAGATTTGAGGTCGCACCTGGGGAAGCGCCTTCAGCAGCGTCTCCAGGACTGAGTCAGGAATGATCATTGTTATAGTAAGTAACCCGCCAACTGTTGAATTCCCAGTGGGTCGAGAAGCTAGGGTCGAAAATGACCTAGACCGTAGTAGAACTTTTGTTTATGAGAATCAAAGTAATTCCCTCAGTCATTGTAAAGGGTGGATGGGGTCGATCGCAGGTTCACGTTTCGTTTCTTAACTCAGGCTTGTTCCAGCAGCACTACGGCGTGAGCGACGATCGCATCTTCCTGCCCGACGGCATCCATTTTTTCGTTCGTGGTGGCTTTGACTCCGACGCAATCTGGAGGGAGATTCAGAGCGGTGGCGAGACGCGATCGCATTGCTTCAATGTGCGGCTTCAGTTTCGGGCGTTCTGCCACAATCACCGAATCGATGTTGCCGATTTTCCAGCCTTTGTCTTGAATTAATTGATGCACTTGTTCAAGTAAAACAATGCTGTCGGCTCCTGCCCATTTTGGGTCAGTCGGTGGGAAATAATGCCCGATGTCGCCTAGACTCAGTGCCCCAAGCATTGCATCCATGATCGCGTGAGTCAAAACGTCCGCATCACTGTGACCCAGCAACCCGGTTTCATGTTCGATCTTGATGCCGCCAAGGATCAAATCTCGTCCACTGACAAGGCGATGAATGTCGTAACCGTTGCCGATGCGAATTGCCATAACTTTGAAGAAATCACTGCGACTTTTAGGATAGTTGAATCTGAGCGATCGCAGACAGTACAATCAAATGCGATCCACACCTGCTTAACCCATGGCTCCGCTTCCAGAATACCGCCCAAAACAACTCTCGCTAGGCCCCTTAGAAGCTGAGATTCTTCGCATCGTTTGGGAACTCGAAATGGTTACGGTAAAGGACGTTCACGATCTCATTCTGGCTGACCCCGATCGAGAACTGGCTTACACTTCAGTCACGACGGTTCTGAATCGATTGGTGAAAAAAGGCTGGTTAACCTGTAACAAGCAGAATCGATCGTTTACTTGGTCGGCGATCGTCTCGCAATCTGAGGCAAGAGCAATTCAGGCAATGGAGCAACTGAATCAATTTTTAGCGGTGACTAATCCGGATGTGGTTGCGGCATTTGCAGATAGTTTGGATCAAGCGAGTTGTGATCAGCTTGACGCGATCGCGCAACGCCTCAAGGCAGTTCGTCAAGCACGGGAGAAATAATTATGCACTTCACTTTATTGCTCATTTCCGTTAGCGTGGCGATCGCGTTTCGGCTTGCCTGGAAAACGAGTGCTTCAGACTGGAATACCCGTTGGCAAATGGCGTTAGGTGTATTTTTATTTTCGCCGCTTCTGTTAATCACAAGCGCGATCGCGATTTTGTGCATGGGGCCTCGCGGTCAAATGGTACAAACTTGGGAAGGCTGGGGGAGTTATGGAATTGCGATCGGATTTTTGGGTCTTGGCGTTGTTTTGATGATGCAGTTGGCAAGGCAGGCAGGGCGATCGCTGAAAGAAATCGACCAGTTGCCGCAAGAAATTATCTTGTCAACACCCGCGCGATTACTAAAAAGCTCAACTCCATTCATTGCTCAAATCGGTTTCTGGAATCCTGAGTTAGTGATCAGTGATGGACTTCTAGACACGCTAGACGAAGCGCATTTACAAGTGGCGCTAACGCATGAAGAAGCACATCGTCATTATCGCGATACGTTCTGGTTTTTCTGGCTGGGTGGGTTGCGCCGTTTAACTGCCTGGTTGCCAAACACCGAAGCCCTTTGGCAAGAGTTAATTTTGCTGAGGGAACTCCGCGCCGATCGCTGGGCTGCACAGCGAACCGATGGATTGCTACTTGCGGAAGCGTTGTTATCGATCGTTTCTGCCTCGCAAGTTGAATCCGAACCCTGGATGGCGGCGCTAAACGATTCGAAGCCTCAAACTCGACTGAATGAGCGAATTGATGCGTTATTAGATGAATCGGAACCTTTACCAGAAAAGAGTTATACGGTTTGGATTGGGTTGTCGATCGTATTATTGCCGCTATTCGTCATTCCGTTTCATTCCTGATTACTACCGCATTGTGCAAGAGTGACTTGCAGAATTGCAAAATGTATTATCTTAGCTGTTCACACTACTGATCATCTAAGCGTTTCTGAATCTGTTTGATGGCTTGATACATCTCATATAAACGGCTGTAAATCGCTGAAGATTTGAGATAGATTTTATGCTCCACCGCAGGATAGCCTGACATGATTGCACCAGGTTTCACGTTCGCATGAACGCCTGCTTTTGCCGACGCGATCGAGCCGTCGCCCATCTTGGCTTCGTTCGCAACTCCAGACTGTCCACCCAGAATCACCCGATTACCGATCGTCGATCCGCCGGCAATGCCAACTTGAGCCGCAAACGCACAAGCTTCACCGACTTTCACACCATGCCCAACTTGAACAAAGTTGTCAAGCTTGGTGTTGCGCCCAATCCGGGTTACACCGACGGCAGGACGATCGATCGCGGAATTACACCCAACCTCGACTCCATCTTCTAGCACCGTGTAGCCGGATTGCTCCATTTTCAGCCAGCCTTCACGAGTCGGCACAAACCCAAACCCTTCTGATCCAATCACTGCCCCAGCATGAATCACGCAATCTGCACCGATTTGACTCCGTTCGTGAATCGTGCAGTTGGCATGAAGTACCGTACGATCGCCAATACTTGCCCCCGGATAAATGACAACATTGGGGTGAATGCAGGCATGATTACCAACTTTAACGCCGGATTCAATCACCACATGAGCACCGATCGCAACACCTTCGCCAATCTGAGCCGATGGATCGATCACAGCAGTTGGATGAATCTTAGGCGAAGGTTTGAAGGGTTGGTAAAACAGCGCGATCGCTTGGGCAAACGCAAAACGCGGCTGAGAGACAACAATCCAGGCTAAATCGCGCTCGGTGGCGATCGCCTGTAAGGTTTTGTTAGCAGGCAAAATTACGGCAGTCGCTTTTGTCGATTGAAGCTGCGCCGTATATTTTGTGCTTTCTGCATAAGTCAAAGTGTTGGGAGTGGCATCGGCGATCGGGCTTACACCTGTAATGTCTAAACTTGGTGTGGCACTGTAGCTGATGACCGATTTACCTAACTTTTCGACTAGATCCTTGAATTGCATTTACTCATCCACCCGTTTCAAGAAAGCTGCACATTCGACGTGAGCGGTCTGCGGAAAAAAGTCCGCAGGCTGCACCCGCTTCAGTTGATACATATTACCTGCACACAGCACCTTTAGATCGCGTGCAAGAGTTGCAGGGTTACAACTGACGTAAACGATTTGCTTTGGTTTCTGAAGGCGTAACGTTTCTAAAACGCTAGCATCACAGCCTTTTCGGGGCGGATCGAGCATGACTAAATCAGGGTGAAGGGAGAGGGTGCGCAAAGCTTTTTCAACCGAGCCGACCTCAAAGCTGACATTTCCAATTCCATTTAATGCTGCGTTCTGCTGCGCTTGCTCGATCGCTTCGGGCTGAATTTCGATTCCGATCGCAGTTTTGACGCGCTGTGCGATCGGTAAAGTCATCGTGCCAATTCCGCAGTACAGATCAATAAAGGTTTCATCCCCTTGTAAGTTCAACTCATCCAAGATTGTCGTTAACAATGCTTCTGCTTGCTCGGTATGAACTTGGAAAAATGTATCCGGTCGAATGTGAAAGGTTAATCCAGCAAATTGCTCACTGAGAAACGGTTGCCCCGCAATGCAATGGGTTTCTGCCCCAAAGATGGCGTTTGTGCGATCGGGCTGCACATTGATCGACACTCCTACAAGATCTGGGTACCGTTGTAGCCATTCCTGCGCTTGAGCTTCTAGATTTGGTAATTCTGGATCAGCCGTCACCATCGTTAACAGCACTTCACCTGTACGCTGTCCGATTCTCAAGGCTAAATGCCGCACTTGTCCCCGATGATACTTCTCATCATAAACCCGCCAACCTTGCTGCTGAATATCGTGTTTCACCTCAGCCAAGAACGGATTCAATCGTTCATCCTGAATCGGGCATTGATTCAGATTCACAATTTGATGCGTTCCTTTCTGGTAATACCCGGCTTGTACTTGTCGATGCTGCGATATCCCTAGCGGATAAGTTGCTTTATTGCGATAGTGCAGAGGCTCGCTGACGTTAAGAACTTCATCAATTGCAACTCCCTCGAATCCCCCGATCCGCTCTAACGCTTGCACAACCTGATTGCGTTTCGCCGTGCGCTGATATTCATACTCGACGTGCTGCCACTGACATCCGCCACACTTATCCGCCACAATGCAACTCGGACGCACTCCATACGGAGACTCTTCGAGCAGTTCATGTATCTTTGCATGAGCGTAATTCGGCTTGACGTGCATCAATCGGACGATCGCCCGATCGCCCGTCACCGTGTCCGGCACAAACACCACTCGCGATCCGGATCGTCCAACACCATCGCCCCGATCGCTTAAATCTGTGATCGTCACTTCGATCAGATCACCTTGTTTCCAAGGGCTATCAATCGGGGCGGTTTCTAACTCTGAGGGCACAACAATTTACCAATAAGGTCTGTTCCATTGTGGCGTTTTTTGGCAAAGTCGATTATCGCACAGCCGCGATCGCAGCTTTTGATAACACATCTTCATAGTAGTTCTGCAATTGTTTCGTTGCGGCTGACCAACTCCAGCGCTCTGCTTCAGCGCGAGCATTCTGTCTCAGCTTCTCGCGTTCTTCGGTGCGCGATAACAGATGCTGCGTGGCGACGATCGCGCCCTTCTCATCAGTCGGATCGAAGAGATAGCCATTCACGCCATCTTCGACAATATCGGGAATGCCGCCCGATCGAGCTGCCACCACTGGACAGCCTGCCGCCATTGCTTCAAGTAAAACAAGTCCAAGCGTTTCAGTTCGAGACGGAAACACAAACGCATCTGCAGAGGCAAATGCAGATGCCAGTTCTTGACCTGCAAGATATCCGACAAAATTTGTATTGGTGCCTGCAAAGTGTTGCTCTAACGGTTGGCGATTTGGGCCATCACCGACTAAGGCTAATCGTGCATTCGGAATCGATTCGAGAACGGCTTTGATGCGATCGACCTCTTTCTCCGCAGATAACCGCCCGACATAGAGCAACAATGGCGCTTCAGGATGACCTTGTGAGAGGCGCGATCGCATTTCCAGGTTCGCAAAATGCGGCTGAAACGTCTCCGTATCCACGCCACGCTGCCAAAGATTGACCCGTTCAATTCCGTGATCTGTCAAGGCCTGCATCATTGCGGTTGAAGTGCAGAGATTGATTTCAGCTTGATTATGTCCAGCTTTGAGCAATTCCCACAGAACGCCCTCTAATGCCCCCAAACCGTAGTGATGAAGATATTCCGGTAAGTGCGTGTGATAAGACGCGATCAATGGGATGTTGAGAACCTTGCTGTAAAACAGTCCTGCCAATCCTAAAACCGCAGGATTCACAATATGAATCAGATCGGGTTTGAAGTGTGAAAGTTGATCACCGATCGCAGGTCGCGGCAATGCTAACTTCAACTCTGGATACAACGGTAACGGAAATCCTGAAACACCATAAATTTTTGCGCCTTTGTACTCGGTTAAACCCCCATCGGGCGAGAAGATCAACACTTCGTTGCCCTGTCTTTGCAGGTGGTCAACGGTGTGTTTTAACCGAGTAACAATTCCATCAACTTTTGGCAGAAACGTTTCTGTAAATAAAGCAATACGCATAACCGTTATGAGAAGGGTCGATCGTAAAAAAGCGATGATCCGAAAACCATCGCTTTTTGAATTGAATTATCGCTTCCAAGTTACTTTTGGTAGGATCTCGCTGTTATCCACGCGATGCTTGTACTTCACAGCAAAATTCAGCAACGAATCGAGCAATGAATCCGAAAGATAGTGCGGTTGCAGTCCCAAATCCAAGAGATTGGTGTTTTTCGCATTGAAATAATGTTCTTCTTTCTCGATGCGGGGATTATCGAAGTTCTGCACCTCAATTTTCAAGCCCATTGCGCTTCCCGCTTTCTGAACCAAGTTGGCGATTTCTGCCACCCCGAACAGTTCAGTAAATTGGTTAAACACGCGAAACTCACCCGGAGCCGCAGGCGTTTCCAGCGCCAATTCCACACAGCGCACCGTATCCCGAATATCGAGAAATCCCCGCGTTTGTCCACCTTTTCCGTAGACCGTGAGCGGATGCCCGATCGCTGCTTGAATGCAGAATCGATTCAACGCCGTTCCAAACACACCATCATAATCAAGGCGGTTGATCAGCAGTTCGTCCATTCCGGTTTCTTCGGTCAGAACGCCGTACACAATGCCCTGGTTAAGATCCGTTGCGCGTAAACCCCAAATCCGACAGGCAAAGTGAATATTGTGCGAGTCGTGAACTTTGCTGAGGTGATACATACTCCCCGGCTGTTTCGGGTACGGAAGCGTATCTTTGCGTCCGTTGTGTTCGATCGTAATGTAGCCTTCTTCGATATCGATGTTTGGCGTTCCATATTCGCCCATCGTTCCAAGTTTGACCAAATGACAATCGGGGAACTTCTCTTTCATGATGTAGAGCAGATTGAGCGTTCCGACGACATTATTGACCTGAGTGAGAACGGCGTGTTCGCGATCGATCATCGAAAACGGAGCCGATCGCTGTTCCCCAAAATGCACGATCGCATCGGGTTGGAACTGCTCCATTGATTTGTTGAGAAACTCGTAGTTCGTGATATCGCCGATAAAAAGATCGATCGTTTTGCCTGTGAGGTCTTTCCAGCGTTGCAGACGCTGCTTAATCGGCGCGATCGGGGTCAGCGTATCAATACACAATTCATTATCCCAATGCCGCCGCACTAAGCTATCTAAAATACCAACCTCATGCCCTCGATTCGACAAGTAGAGCGCAGTTGCCCAACCACAATATCCATCACCACCAATAACTAGGACTTTCATGCTTGCTCAATCTTTCCTGCGGATACTTTGCCAAATCTACCAGGTTTCGGCACTCAGAAGATCGCAATTCGCAGCGAGTTCGCCTGAATTCTTAACTGTAATCTTCCGATTCACCCCAATATCTATCTAATGGCGGAAGTGTGATTGTCCTACGGTGTATTCAAAATTACTAAATCTGTACCTCATCGGCAAAGCTTGCCCATCGCACAAATTCAAATGCACCTGCGACCGATCCCCAAACGTGCTCATCGGTTTCCGGGTCGCGTCCACGATCGAGACTGGTAAATCGCTCTCCATCAATCTCAAATTCACTATCTAAGTAAGTTTCTTTGCCTTTGCGAGTCACCATACAGGCTTTTCCAGGCTCGACTCGTCCTTTGAAGCTGCTGCCCGTCCATTCCACAATCATGTTGCAGCCTGGAAGCTTTTCTAGCTGATCTGCTTTCAATTCCTTCAGGCGGTTCAAATCACGGGATGCTCCATACAGCTTTTGTTCATCGCGCACTTGGTAATTTTCGATTTCGATGTAACCGTTGCGATCGATCAATTTCAATACTCGCAACCGATACGGATCATTCAGCATATAGTCGTAGGCTTGCTCAACAAAAAATCCGACTCCACCAAGCACATCCAACGGCAACGGACGCATACACACGCGAATGTGAGCATACATCGGCGGATTTTCAAAGGCTTGTAACTGATTGCTGAAATCCGCAGCCATCCAACGTGCCAAAGTTGCAATATCAGTAGAGTGTGTCATAGCCATTTCATCGAGACTTGGATTTTATTGTAAGGGGTTGCAGCCGACAAATCATCCTTTTAGTCCCTTGAGCCGAAACAGCAAGAATTGTGTCACTTGCCCTAAGCTGAAATTGTCATCGCTGACCAGCACTAAGCTATGCGATCCATCTGGTAATCTTGCGCCGATCGTCATTGCTTCCAAGTTATCAATCCGAACACCTAACTGATTGAGATCTTGCAATAGCTCCTTTCTTACGGGTCTCACCTTCGCTCCACGCAGGGATTCGATCGAAGACGTATCACTTGCCGTTCCAGTTGCAACTTGAAACAGTTTGACCTGAAATCCACCCACTCCGAACGATCGCTCTAAGCTCAAGAAATGCCCACCTTGATCGATCGACAATAGTTCAGTCAGTCCAGAATCAGATGCGCCTGTGGGTTTCGGATCTAACGGATAAGCGTGTTCTGAAATCAATGTCGATCGCGTGGGAATCAGTTGATAATGCAGCAATCGATTCAACAGACTTTCTTTTGTCGTTGGCAGTTCAAGATCTTGGGCTAACGGGGACTCGATCGCGGCAAACAATCGGAACGGTTCAGCAGAGGGAGCCGTGGAAGCGCCTGCATTCAGCGTCAACGCTTCAAATCCGAGATTATCCCGAACTCCGCGAGTTTGCGTCATTCCTTTTGCATCCGGCAAATACGACTCCGGCATCTGCAACTTCCGCTTCAGTTTCCCGGTTTGCAAATCGAACTCCCCAATAAAGGGTGCAATCCCGTCTTTCGTCACTCCCTCGCTGGAAACAAACACAGAGTTGAGCGGCGATAATGCAATGCCTTCCGGGTCGATCGTTCCTTTCGCAAACGGTTGCCCTGTCTCATCAGTTAATGTCGTGACGTTCTGAACTTCGACCGATTTGAGTGTGTTCTGAGCAATCTGCAATTTCAGCGTGTAAAAACGGGCGGGATTGCGATCGCTGCGATCGTCCGAAATGGCGTAATAGAGATCTCGTTTACGATCGTAAGTAATCCCCGAAAGTCCGCCGATCGTCGTTTCTTTGAACGCTTTATCGGTCAAAGTGTAGCTACCGAGAAACTCGATCGACAGTGGCAAAAACAATCGGTCTTCTGCGCTCACGCGCGGCAAGCTGCATCCAGTCAAGCCGACGAAACAGAGAAACAGAGCAATCCAAGAAGTCCAGCAACGCATTGATCTTTCCTTGCAAATCTCCGTTTACTGTAGCGCGGGATGGGAATCGATCGCTTCTGCGAGTGCTTCGACGTTGAGTTTAACGATCGCTGGCATAGTGTTTTCCCTTGCATCATTCCTTCAATTATTGCTGGGAGAATCGCAGATTAAAGCGCTCTAACCTCTATAAATTGAATTCAAGGTAGAGCGCAATAGAGACAGAGAAGCTGAATTATCGTCCAGATACGCTCAACAATTAACCAGCTTTTACATCGTCAAGTTTTGCCTGGACAGATTTCTGGAAAGCAGAAATCCCGCCTTTAGAGTCCCAAGCTTCTCTAAAGGTTGGTAGTTCTTCTAGCCTCATCACATTGCCGCCTTGATAACTAAGAACGGCTGGGTATTCAAAAATTACCTCTGCCCTGAATTCATCAGGTGGATTATTAATTGTCCATATCACTTTAACTTCGCGATAAAAGTTAAAGTCGCCTTCCACTTTCAAGTCTTTACGGTCAGCCTTGTCATCGAGAACTTTGACTAGGGCGTAACGTAGCCACGCTGCCGCAGGAGAATTAGGTCATTACGTTGCGGTTTGTTGGCGTTGTTCTCGCAGTTCTTCCATTCCAACTTAAACGGAGTTTGAGGGTTGGGATAAGCCCATTCTTTGTTAGGCTCTACGCTTTTTACGTTTTTCGTCCAATAAAGGCGTTGTAAGTCCATTGATTCTTTTATCTACGTAACTTCGCTGTTAGGTTTCCCTGTTACGCATGGCAGTACCCCATTTACCCTGGACAATCTGAACAATAAAAAAGGAGATGGATTGTCCATCTCCTTTAAAAACGATCGCAGAACCAACTGCGAATCAAAATTAGTAGCGGTAGCCGCTATTGTTTGAACCCGGTTTGTGAACGATAAAGCTCATCACCTGGCACTGTTTGATGTTGTCAAACGCCACCACGCGGATGTAGCAATTGCCATACTCAGAACGGCACTGTTGCACTTCGTTCAGCACTTCTTGGGGAGAAGTTGCGTTAAACAAAGGCAACTTCCACATCGTCCAGTAGTAAACGGTCGGGTCAGACGACTCGTTGAACTCGATACAAGGGAAATACCCTTGATCAAGCGTGTACTGAATCTGACGCGCAATTTGAGCATCAGTCAAAGCAGGCAGATAGGAAAACGTCTCAAAACGCTGCTCTTTGGGTAGAGTTTTCATGAAATCCTCAATGATTAGGTCGTCAATTACTTTCAGAGTCAGAATCTTGCGATTCGGTCGTTAAGTCGAGTTGCGTCATGCGCTCTAGCTGTTTGCGGCGTTGCTCCATGTTTGCTTGTTGCATCGACGATCGCAACATTTCCGGCAGCACATCAGCGATTTCCTCGGCAAGATGTTCTCTCACCGTTAAAATCCGAAACGCCAAATCTTGCCGTTCTCGAAACATCGCTTCCATAAACGCTTCACCGTCTGTAATGCTTTCTCGTGAGGAAAACTTGTGCAGCCAGTAAGCCTTTTTTGGATCAGTTTCGTCTAGCTGAGCATAAACAACCCGGACTGCTTGATACGTCAAATAACTAATCAGTGTCTTTGTCGTATCTTTCGCAATTCGCTTCAGATCCATACGTTGGATTGTGAGTTTTGGATTTTAGATTCTGGACAGAGATCGCCCCATCCAAAATCTAAAATCTGCGATCAAACGGTCATCAGACGGTATCAACAGCTTCAAACTCGAACTTGATTTCTTTCCACAGTTCACAAGCCGCAGCCAATTCTGGCGACCAGCGGCAAGCTTCACGAATGATGTCGCCGCCTTCACGCATGAGGTCACGACCTTCGTTCCGAGCTTGCACACAAGCTTCCAATGCAACACGGTTTGCCGTTGCACCCGGCGCGTTACCCCAGGGGTGACCCAAGGTTCCACCACCGAACTGAAGCACCGAGTCATCACCGAAGATTTCAACCAGTGCAGGCATGTGCCATACGTGGATACCACCCGAAGCCACCGCCATCACACCCGGCATCGAAGCCCAGTCCTGGGTGAAGTAAACACCACGAGACGGATCGCGCTCGATGTAGTTTTCACGCAGCAAGTCGATGAAACCAAGTGTGATTGCCTTGTCACCTTCGAGCTTACCGACAACGGTTCCGGTGTGAATGTGGTCACCACCAGACATCCGTAAGCACTTCGACAACACGCGGAAGTGGATACCGTGGTTCTTCTGACGATCGATCACCGCGTGCATTGCACGGTGAATGTGCAACAGCAGACCATTCGCACGGCAGTATTTCGCCAGAGTCGTGTTTGCTGTGAAACCTGCGGTCAAGAAGTCGTGCATGATGATCGGCATTTCGAGTTCTTTCGCGAATGCCGCACGCTCTAACATATCTTCGCAAGTTGCAGCGGTCACGTTGAGGTAGTGACCTTTGATTTCGCCCGTTTCAGCTTGCGACTTGTGAATTGCATCAGCAACGAACAAGAAGCGATCGCGCCAGCGTTGGAACGGCTGCGAGTTGATGTTTTCGTCGTCTTTGGTGAAGTCCAAACCACCGCGCAGACATTCGTACACTGCACGACCGTAGTTCTTCGCAGACAGACCGAGTTTCGGCTTAATCGTACATCCAAGTAGCGGACGACCGTACTTGTTAATTTTGTCGCGCTCAACCTGGATGCCGTGAGGCGGTCCTTGGAAGGTCTTCAAGTAAGCAACCGGGATGCGGAGGTCTTCGAGACGCAGCGCTTTCAACGCTTTGAACCCGAAGACGTTACCCACCAACGAGGTCAGCAGGTTGGTTACAGATCCTTCTTCAAACAGGTCGAGAGGATATGCAATATAAGCGATGAATTGGCTATCTTCACCCCGGACAGGCTCGATATCGTAGCAGCGTCCTTTGTAGCGATCGAGGTCGGTCAACAAGTCCGTCCACACAGTCGTCCAGGTACCCGTGGAAGACTCAGCAGCAACCGCAGCAGCAGCTTCTTCCGGAGGAACGCCAGGTTGAGGAGTCACCCGGAACGCTGCCAAAATATCAGTGTCTTTAGGCGTGTAGTCTGGGGTGTAGTACGTTAAACGGTAATCTTGTACCCCAGCCTTATACCCAGCTTTGGACTGGGTTTTGGTTTGAGCGTAGGACATATCTCCCTTCCTGTAATGAAAACGATTGAAAACCTTGATTCAGACATCACCAACAGTGACCAGGAAATTCCTGACCGATGTGGCTGGCATTACACCTTGACACTGGGGATCAGCTTGCCATACATGATCCCATGTTTGGAGACAGTTTGTGAATCTCGCTGCTCTCCCGTGCATAGGCGCGAACTGATCTGAATCATATCAGGATTTCAATAAGCCTTAGTTTAGAGAATCTGTGTTGATTAATAAAAAAATGTTATGAGATTTACCTGGATGTAACGTTTGGCATATGAAAACTTAAGAAACAGTTAAAACGCCCGTTTCTGCATTAAGCGCGATCGAAGTCAAGGGGATCGCTGCAGCAAATTTTTTACTTTCTTTAACTTTCGTTACGACTGACGAGTTGCGATTCCTAGCCGAATCCCAGGAATCGATCGCAATCGATCCATTACGGTAATCACTTGACCATGCGAAACTCTTTCGTCGGCATTGATTACGACAACCGCTTGGCGATTGCGGCTCAAGATTTCACGCACTGTCGCTGGAAGCGTATCAATCACAATCGGCTTTTTATCAACTGCGATTTCTCCCTTTGGATTAATCGTCACCACAATTTGAGCTGTTTTTTGGGCTTCAGCCGTGACAGCTTTCGGAAGCGAAACGGGGAGACCTTGCGATCGCGTTAAAAACAGCGTAGACATAATAAAGAATGTCAACAGCGCAAACACCACATCGATCAGAGGCGCAAGATAAATTTGCGGGGGTAGGTCTGGCTCTTCAGGAAGACGCATCGGGAACTCCTCGACAGTTTTTCAGATAGCGTGGCGACGACGGTAAAGCAATTCTAATTGTCCACCGTATTCTTGAATCAGTGCGAGTTGTTTGGTGTACAAACCGCGAAAGAGATTCGCAAAAAATAGCGTAAAAATGGCAACGACCAAGCCTGCTGCGGTTGAAATCAACGCTTCACTAATTCCACCCGTTACCCCTAGTGTATTGGCTCCTCCCACATCCCCCAAGCGCAATGAAGCAAATGAAGTAATTAGTCCGGTTACGGTTCCCAGTAAGCCAAGGAGCGGGGCGAGACCGACGATCGTATCAAACACCGTGTTAAACCGTTTTAACAGTGGAATCTCTGCCATACCCGCACTTTCGAGTGCCAGCCGGAATTCTTCAGGCGTGGCTTGCTCCAGCTCTAAAGCTGCAAGAAAGATTCGAGCGATCGGTAAATCTGAATTTTTCTCTAACATCTGAAAGGCAGCGATCGGATTGCGCTTGTAAACATTCATCACTTCTCTAGCGACTCGCTGCTGACGCTGAGAAATTTTTACCCAAAACAGCGATCGTTCTAGAATCAGTGCCACTGCCAAAATTGAAAACAGCAGCAACGGAATCATCACAACTCCGCCAGCAATGAACCAGTTAGGCATGAGAAATCGCGACTTTAGAACAACCACCCATTATGAATGAAGCGGGGAACGATCGTGGCGATTTAATTAGCTGAATCTTCCTCAAGCGCCTGAATCCGTTCTTCGTCTGTTAATCCAGGAAAAGCTTCTGTTTGTTCTTCATACTCATAAATCAACATCACCAAAACCCTCAAATAACCGTGAACATCGTCATTTGAGGGACGGCTCAGGACTTGATTAATTTGCTCTTGCGTCGCTCGTAACAGCGCTTTATCTTGAATTGAATGCGGCGAAAACTCTGTTAATGGCTTGCATCACGCTTGATCGATTGGTTTTGACAACTTGAAGGCAACAGAATAAGGAAGATTTTGATATTTGAAGAATTCTTGCTCATTTTTGGCGAGATGCGTCCGATCGCTTCCTAATCTCGGTTCCTCAAAATCAACTACATCAAAACCAGCCAACTTAAACGCTTTCCAATAGTCTGATAGAGGTCGGTGGAACCAGATAAACGAAGTCGTGAAGTGTTTCCAAGGCGGATCTTGGCGCTTTTGCCGTCCAAAGTATGATTCTTTCCAGTGATACGCAACAGAGGCATCATTCACAACGGCGGCTCCTTGATCAAAACAAGGATGTGAAAACACCAAAACCGCAATCCCACCCAGCTTTAACACTCGTTGGAAAGCGAGAATTGTCTCTTCTAAATCAGGTAAATCCATCAAAACATAATTGGACACAAGCAAATCAAAGTGTTCATCTGGAAGCGTTTTGAGTTCTGAGCAGGAATCTTCGTGAAAGTCGATCGATAATCCTTATCGTGCTTTTTGTTGCGCGATCACCAACATCTCTGGCGCAAGATCAACTCCGGTGACGATTGCACCCTTTCGACAAACTTGATGTGATAAATATCCGGTTCCACAACCTGCATCTAAAACAGCGCGCCCGTCTACCGCTCCCAAAAACTGCCACACTACCGGATCAGAATTGAGAATGCGATCTCCCGGCTCACCAACCTGAATATTCCAATCTTGAGCCTTCTGATTCCAAGACTCGTAAATTTCTTGTTCCATAACTTTGCAGAATAGTTGGAACAAGTCAGGCTAAGATAATTAACCCTGTTTCGGAAAATGCGTGACTTCTGCATAACCGCTAAAAATCAGCTTATCGTCTTCAGTTTCTAAGCGATTTAGGCGCATCGTCACACCATCAAGATTAAATCGATCGAGATCCACCATATTATTTAAAATCTCAGCAAAGGTATTGCTCAAAAGCTCTGACACTCCACGTTGAGCTTCAGGAATGTCATCAACAATAAATTGTGGATTTTGAAACAGAATGCGACGACGACGTTCGATCGCGATCGTTGCAGTTAAGCAAATTGGAATGAGTCCATTCGGTAATGCTGCTTTTGCAGAAATCTGGATTTGATTTTCGGGCAGAAGCTTCAGAACAACTTCCGAGAAGGCAACAGGTTCACCCCCGGAGAGATTCATCAATGACGCTTCCGTAATGTTTTCCATTCGAGGCTTAACTAGTTCAGACTGAAATGCCTTATTTAGACCCGCTTCTGTAAGGATGACCTTTGCAACAGCTTGAGCCGCTTGCTTGAGGCGAATCTTACCCGATAGGACAGAGCCGAAATCGATCGACACCGCATCGGTTTCAAACCACATCTCCTCAACCCAGAATTCACGGCGGATCAGCAACCCACGTCCGCTCATTTTGAAGCTGTCAATGCTGCCCTGCAACAGCTTGCTTGATGGAAAACATTTGAGTGAAACATCCACAGACTCACTCTGCGTAAACAGATGGCGAATCGATTGACTCAACACAGAGTTCAGCATCTGTTCGCCGAAGTCCGTGTTATTGGTGGGGGGCTTGAAGCCAGTAAATCCGCCAAACATAAGCATTTTTAGAACCTTGCTCCATTCATTATGTAACAGAATGTTAAGACTGGCAACAAATGGGATATCAACGGAGGTAATGCAAAGCTTCAGAAACTTGAATCGTTTGCTTGAGCCATAACGCTGGCTTCTTAGAGCCATTATGCTTAATCAAAGCACGAATCGCGAGTTGAATCAGATTTGCAGGTGCTATGACAGACATAAGCAGTCCCGCAAAAGTTGTTTCCTGGATGCACGATCGACCCTAAGCCAAAAGCGAAGAAATCGCTGGGAATCATTCAACACTTCAAGCTTTTTCGCTGAAGTTGGCTTATGTCTAGTCTATCCGGGTACAGAAATAATCTTGTAATGAACCATTTTGATCAAACAAGCACCAGAAATCTAATGATGAAAAATGTTCTTGTTTTCTTCAGTCTCAGCGTTTTGATCTCGCTTGTAACTCAGCTATTTTCACCTGCCGACGCACAGATCGGATTAGTAGAATCGCGGCTTTCGCGGATCGAAACTGAACTTGTGGGGATTCGCTCGGAGTTAAATCAACTGTCTGCAAGCCGTCCCCGCGCTGGAGTCTCAGTTCCCTCTCCTTCAAGCTCTCCAACGCTTCCACGATCAACAAAGTTCACGGATGCCCAGTTCGATCGACTCGCAACCCTGGTGATTGAATTACGTGAACGAATCAAAACTTTAGAAGAAAAAGTCGCTAAATTGCAGGGGCGGTAAGAGCCTACGTATCCCATTTTTATGCTGCGTGTAATAAATCACGCTTCTCTGAATTGACTCCGCTCTGGAACTAAACTCGAGAAAACTCTATCTTGTTCCACGATTAGCACAAGTTGATCTTTGATCTCTAGCAGGATAACTTCCACAACACATGAAGAGGCTTTTTCAGGTTCTTGCGATCGTCCTAGTCGGGTTTGCTACATTTTTGATTGCTGTTCAATCGGGACAAGCCGAATGGCTCGATGGGCTTCGGATCAAGACCTCCCAACCCCGGTTGATTAGTTTTCAGCAAAATATTGCCGAGGCAAGCGATCTGCTATCGAGCGCTTGTGCCATTAAACCCGTCTCAAGAGGCGGTAGACCCCGAAATCTTCCCGCCATTCAAGGCACTCCTTCTCTGAGTCGATTCCGCCAAGACTCGCCCCCTAGCTCGACTTATCAACCGAGAGAAGAAGTTGCTCTAGCACATCCTTCAAACTTCGGACGACGATTTGCTCAAGATCTGTACGGTCGTCCGGTCAGCAATGAGCCGATCGTCGTTCTGCATGAAACCGTGGGGTCGGGCAGCTCTGCGATTAACTACTTTAGAACGCCCCACCCGAATGATAATGATCAAGTGAGCTATCACGCTCTCATTCGGGAAAACGGTAATGTGGTTTATCTCGTTCCGCCCGATCGTCGTGCTTTTGGAGCCGGAAACTCTGTGTTTAATGGCAATAAAGGGGAAGAAGCGGTCAAAACAAATCCCACCTTTCCGCCTTCTGTCAACAATTTTGCTTACCATATCTCGCTAGTGACACCGCCTGATGGACGAGACGATGGAGCTAGACATAGCGGCTACACTCGCGCTCAATATCAGTCCTTGGCTTGGCTAGTCGCCAAAACAGGCATTTCCAACGATCGCATTAGTACCCATCAGCTTGTTGATCGATCAAGGTCGCGACGTGATCCCCGCAGCTTCAATACCCAGCTCTTCGCCCAACTTCTGGATGCTTTCCCGAAGACGAGCGACATTTCAATGCAGTGCACATTGCCTGCGATCGCTCAAGAAGAATAAAAAACAGGGACGCTTCACCAGCGTCCCTGTCTATCAGACACAATTGAGTTAGTTGTAAGTGAACTTGATGTAGTTCTTGCCGATCGTGTCTTCGGGAGTATCAGCCTTTGATGGGTCGATCCTGTTGTTAGTGAAGTCCGCCTCTTTGGCCGTATTTTCTGCCGGATCAATCCAGACTGAGAGGTAATAGGTTTGTCCGCGCGCCAGCGAAGTTTCGGGAGGAAGCTTGAGGTTAAGGTCTAGCATCCTCGTATCCGATCCGCTACCTTTTGCCCCCAGAATCGTGCCACTTGCTGGAGCATCGACGAAGAACTGGTTGAAATTGCCAGAGGTAGTGCCTGCTGCCCAAACCTCTAAGGGGATGTCTGTGGTTTGATCTAGAGTTGTATCTGAAGAGAGATAGAACTGGAGTGGAAGAGCAGTGTCGCTAGGGAACGCTCGATTTCCAAGGTTTTGCAGCGTGAATGACACTCTCAGTGTTTGATCTGGTGCAAAGGTTCCGCTCGTTACCCGCATATCCGAGCCAACCAGCTCGATCGTTTCTGTCCGAGTTACAGCAAGCTGTCCCTTGTCGGTGTTGAGCGCTACGTTGAAGTTGTTGCTCTCGTTGTCTTCAGTCAACTTGTTGTTGGGATCGACGACCATCCCGATCGTGTACTGTCCATCCACAAACCAGAAGTCTGCGGCGGTATCGGGTAAGACCAGTTGAACTTCAATCTCAGCACTTGTTGCACCCGCTGCCAGAGATGCGATGGTGTAAACGGGCAGCGTTGAGCCTGTAGTCCCTCCGATCTCAAGTTGTGCATCTGCTGTTGTCGTCGTGTCAATCCGACCATCACGCGAAATTCGGAAACCAACTTCAAGATTATTGATCGCAAGCGAACTGTTGTTTCTAACTTTGAATCTCGCGGTGAGGCGGTTCTTCTCGAAGACTTGACCGCTGCCTGGCTCAGGTGTGGGATTGAGCGCAAGTGCAGCGTCCAGCAACGAGAAGGAGACTCCCGCAACATCAGTGGTCTTGGGTTTGCCCGTTACGCTTAGCGTGTAGTCGGGGGCTAAGTCTGTCCGGGTTGTGGACACTTTCACAGCGTAAGCCCCCCCATTCAGCAGCATATCAGGCGTAGCCGCGATCGCGCTTCCAAGGGTGCCATTTTGCAGAATCGGGAAGAGTTCCAGGGTCACTCCAGTGCCTGTCGCATTGAGCGTCACATTCGACTGAGTAGAAACGTTGAATCTGAAGTAGTCAGCCGCATTGAACTGTACTCTATCCCGGTAAGTTGCGCTTCCATCTAACAAGCCCAGGTTGAAAGCCGTCGCTGCCACATAGCCCCCCGATTGGGAACGTCCGCTAATTTCAAACGGCTGGGCTTGAATTTTGCGCTGCATGATGCCTTGAACTCTCCAGGGGCTGCCGATCGTACTTGCCGGGGCATTCCTGGTGCTAATATTTGTTCCGTTCATCAGCAAGATTTCAATTCCCCCCTGCTGGTCGTTTCGGTAGATGATATCTTCCTTGCTGTCATAGTTAAAATCGCCAATTCCGGCGATCGTCCAGCCTGCGCCGTTGTTGTAGTTGCTGCCGTTGAATTGGACAAATTGCTGGCTTGAGAAGCTCTTGCCATCCGGATTCATCAGCCAAATTGCCATTTCACCTGTTCTGCGGTTGCGCCACAGCAAGTCTTTGTTGCCGTTGCCACTGTTTGTTCTGCCGTCAAAGTTGCCTAACGCCTCAATTTGCCAGTCTAGTGAAATTGCCGCCGTCATCCAACCATGACTGATACTGGTTCCATCCATCAACCAAATTGCCGCAGTACCTGTGGAGCGATCGCGCAGTACAATGTCTGTCTTGCCGTCGCTATTGAAATCACCGTAGAGCTGCGGTTGCCATGAAGGTGCAATTTTAATTAAAGCTCCACGTCTGATCTCAGCACCGTTCATCAGCCAGAATGCGAAGTCGCCAGTTGACAGGTTCTGGAGGATAATATCTGATCTAGTATCTGCGTCAAGATCAACGGCTGCAACAGTTCTCCAACCCGGACCAACATTAACTAAGTTTCCGTTGACCGATACTCCACCCTTAAGTTGCCAAACCGCAACTTGTCCTTGACTAGTATTTTGCCAAACAAGGTCTGCTTGCCCATCGCCACTGAGATCCTTTACAGCGGTAATCTGCCATTCTGGACCAATTGAGAGATTTGCCGAAAATCCTGCATTCGCAACCTCTCCTCCTTTAAATGTCCAGAAAGCAACCTGCCCCTGACCATTGCGCCAGAGGAGATCTTCTTCTCCGTCCCCGTCTAAGTCTGCAATGCCCTGAACTTGCCAATCTGAGGCGACATCTTCCTGCGATGTTGCCCCTGCAACAGTTGTGCCATCCATTCTCCAGACAGCAGATTGAGCGCCAGGAGCATTACGCCAAAAGATATTGCTCAGGCTAGCGTCAGTGTTAACTGCAACATTCAGCTTGTAATTTGCAGTTGGAGCGTCTTGGGCAAGCGACACCTCTATGGTGTAAACTCCGGGGGTCAGAGCGCCTGTCCCCAGTAAAAGCGACTCAGAAAGCTTGCCTTGATTTCTAGATTCTCCGACTAAGACCCTGGTGCCGTCAGTCATTGCCGGTTCTCGGAACACTCGGAGATCTGCATCACCAGACAGATCCGTCAATGAAAAATTTCCTGCACTGCTCCGAAAATTTCTGAGATCGATTTGAAAGCTAGTGGTAGGAGTGTTGGTATTGAGGGAGCCGCTCTGGGTCGATGGAATCAGTGGATTTTGAATAAGAGTGGGTGAAGTCATAGTGTGCTGATTTAGGCTGAATTGCTACCGACTTTTGACGTAGTATTCCCTGATGTCAGAGGTCAAAAAGCGCTTTTCTAGGAAATTCTCAATTCAGCCGAACCAACAGAGCAAGCAACACTTAGAAGAATTTATACAGAGTTATCCGATATTGCTTCAGAGTGAATACTGAAAATAATTCCCCTTGAGAGACTGAACGATCGCCCCTCCGTGAAGCTCCGGATTGCATTGTTTCACCTGGAAGATGCAATTAAAACTCAATTCCCGGCTGAGCTTTGATCCCTTGTTCGCGGAAGGGATGCTTCACGATCGTCATTTCGGTGACGAGATCTGCTCGATCAACGAGAGCTGCGGGTGCCCCTCTTCCGGTGAGAATGACATGAGAGTCTTCTGGTTTTTGGTCGAGTCCTGCTAAAACGGTTTCTACTTCGAGGTAGCCCAGCTTCAGAGCGACATTGACTTCATCGAGCAAGATTAATCGAAAGTTGGGATTCTGAATATAAGAGAGTGCTCTTTCCCAGGCTTCTGTGGCTTTGAGAATATCGCGATCGCGATCTTGGGTTTCCCAGGTAAAGCCTTCTCCCATTGCATGAAACTCAAGCTGATCGCCCCAGTGCTCGAATGCAGCTTTCTCCGCAGGTTCCCATGCGCCTTTGATGAATTGCACGATCGCGACTTTGTAGCCGTGACCCAAGGAGCGTAACACCATTCCTAAAGCTGCAGTAGTTTTTCCTTTTCCGTTTCCGGTGTTCACGATAATCAAGCCTTTTTCACGGGTGCGATCGGCAATGCGTTGATCCTGGACTTGTTTGCGGCGCTGCATTTTCAGGCGGTGCTGTTCCGCGTTTAAAGCGTCAGACATGATTTCAGTAGAATGATAGGGCGATAGATTGTAGCGTATTTGTGTTCACTCTGTAGCGGAAGCTATTAATAAAAACGTGCCATTTTTTTTAACAGTGCTAGGATGAGGCTATCTGTAGCAGTTGCAGGTTAAGAGAACAGAATTGAAACGTTTTTCTTTAACTGGATATCCTTGGCGACCGCTGTGGTATCTGGAGCTGAAATTGAAGCGCATAGGGCAGTGCGATCCGACGCTATCTTGGGTTGATCGCTGCGAAGCTCCCAGTATGAACTGACCGATCTGTAACTTTAGGTTCGTCGATCGTTCTTCTCTCTTGAGAAGCTAATTACCGCACGGACTGGATCGGTCGGATTCTCTATGAACGGGAATTCTTAAACTTAAATAGTGCGATCGGCTCAAAGCGGTCTAGTTTGTGCTGGATAACTTCTGAAGTTTTCAGTGGTCATAGCTGCGTTGCAAATTTCAGCCTGGGTTCATTTTGTCTGTCTTCACTCTATGCGTTTGACCTTTTCTGGAGTATCACAATGTCCAAGCTTCTTAGCCGCAAGATTACACCCGCCCCCATTCCAAATGATATTAGCGTGGTGGATTTAATCGACGGATATTTTACCGCTTACAATTCTGCGCGATTGCGCGAGGTGTGCCATCTGCTGAGCCGCGAAGTGATGCAAGCAGGGGTGACGGTTGGTGTGAGTTTGTCAGGAGCGATGACTCCGGCGGGTTTTGGAACTTCGGTGTTAGCGCCCTTGATGCAGAATGGCTTTATTGATTGGATCATCAGCACGGGTGCAAATCTGTATCACGATCTGCATTACGGTTTGGGGCTAGATCTCTACGCCAGCAATCCGTTTGTCGATGATGTGAAACTGCGTGACGAGGGGCGCATTCGCATTTACGACATCATTTTTGATTACGATGTGCTGCTCGGAACGGATGCGTTTATCCGCCAAATTATTCAGGCGGAACCGTTTCAGAAACGGATGGGAACGGCTGAGTTTCATTACCTCCTGGGTAAATATGTGCATGAGGTGGAACGCAAGCTGGGGGTAAAACATCCTTCTTTGCTGGCAACGGCTTACGAGTGCGGTGTTCCGGTCTACACTTCGTCGCCGGGAGATAGTTCGATCGGGATGAATTTGGCGGCGATGGCGCTGGAAGGCTCGAAGCTGCAAATTGATCCGCTACTGGATGTGAATGAGACAGCGGCGATCGTGTATTCTGCGCGTGAGTCTGGTAATTCCAACATTGAGGGCAAGAGTGCTGCACTGATTATTGGGGGCGGCAGTCCGAAGAATTTCCTGCTGCAAACTCAGCCTCAATTGCATGAGGTGTTGGGTTTGGAAGAGCGCGGACATGATTTCTTTGTGCAGATTACCGATGCTCGACCGGATACCGGTGGATTGTCGGGGGCAACGCCGAATGAAGCGGTAAGCTGGGGCAAAGTTGATCCCGATGAGTTGCCAAATACGATCGTCTGCTATACCGACAGCACGATCGCGCTTCCAATCATGACGGCGTATGTGATCAATCAATGTGCCCCACGTCCGTTGAAGCGATTGTACGATCAGCGTGAAGCAATGCTGGCGAAGCTGAAAGCAGATTATCAAGCGGCAAAACTCCAGCCTGCTCATCTGGCTACGGAGTCAATCTCAGGTGCGGAACGTCAATCTGTTGCAACTTATCCTTGCGGTACTCCGATCCGGAGTCGGTAGTTTTACTTCCGAAACTTATTCAGGTGGGTAGGTGGATTGCCTACCCGTAAAATATTTCACAGGTTGTTTAGCCTGAAACTTATATGTCGAATGGAGCCGAGCTACTCGCAAGTAGGCGTTTGGAAGTCAAAAACCTGAAATGAAGTTTCAATGGGATCGACACAAGGCAAGCTCTAATGAACAAAAACATGAAGTAACGTTTGAAGAAGCAGTGACTGTTTTTGCTGATCCGTTAGCGATTACGATCGATGATCCGAGACATTCCATCGGAGAAATTTGACTGGTCACGATCGGCAACTCGACGCGATTTCGATTGTTGATTGTGTCGCATACTGAAAGAGACGGTGAAATTCGGCTGATTAGCGCTCGTCTAGCCACTCAAAAAGAAAGGAGGGTTTATGAATCAGGAGAATAATTTACACGAAGACGATGAAATGCTTCCTGAATATGATTTTTCAGGCGGAGTGAGAGGGAAGTATTACGAAGCGTTCAAGAAATCTAGCAATGTCGTTGTTCTCGATCCAGATGTGGCAGAGGTTTTTCGAGATTCAGCTTCAGTTAATGAGGCATTGAGACTGCTGGCTAAGATCGCAAAATCAGTTCCAGCTTGAGCGTGGATAAGCAATTGAAGATTCGGAATGATTTCGATCGCCTTGCCCTTCTTGAGCAGTGGGAAAACAGCCGTCGATAGAAGCGATCGCAGCAATGCGCGAACATCTTCGGACTGATGAATATTTGACAATCTCTCAAGCAAAAAAGATGTACTCCCGATTCTTGAAAAACGTGCAAATCAGAAGACATCTCTTTTGGCGATATTCAGATGTTTGGACAAAGTGAGTTCACTACGGAGATTGAGGAACTGCTTCACCGGGAGCGGTTGGAACGGTCTTTGAAGGAGCCGGAGCCTGTGGAGCAGTAGGCTGAGCCGGAGCGGTCGGCGTGAGATTCGGATTAATCGGCGCGACGTTCGTTGGAGCAGTCGGACTGGGAATGAGGTTTGGAGCCGGAGTAATTTGCGGGATCGTTCCGGGCGCTTGTGGTTGTCCAGGTTGTGGCTGTCCCGGCTGATTGCCCGGTGCAGTCGAAAGCGCAACTTTATCAGCGGCGACCGATCTCATCACATCCAGCACCTGAATCACATCGTTATAAAACGCAGTTTGAGCCGCTTCGAGGACTAATAATCCTTCGGGTTGCTCTCGGTGGTACGCCTGAACGAGCTGTAAGAGTTGAGAGCGATCGATCAGTTGTCGCTGTCCTTGATTCGACAAGTAAGTTTGTCCATTGGAATCTAGACCAATGACAAGCATTTCACTCATCAGAACGCTACTCGTTTGCGACTGTGGCAGGTCTAATCCGATGCCCTGCTGACGAGTCAGTTGAAGTGCAGCCAGGATAAAGAAAGTCAGAATACAAAAGATCACATCGATTAGCGGAATGATCTGGATCTGAGCTTCATCGGTGGGAGAGTCGAGATTAATTTTCATAACGCTGAATCGAGTGAGGGGCTAACCGTCTTTGCGATCGAACTTATTGTGAGTTAGTTGCCATTTCTGGCGGTACAGCAATTCTAGATCGTTGCCTGTGCGACGAAAGATCTTCGCCTGATTGAAAATCAATCCTTGAAAGATGCGGTAAAACACAAGGCTGAAGATTGCTACAACTAGCCCCGCTGCGGTACTAATCAACGCTTCCCCGATCCCGGTTGTTACCCCGGCGGTGGAAGCGGTTCCAATATCGCCGATTCGGATCGATCGCAACGACAGAATTAGACCGATCACAGTTCCCAACAGTCCGAGCAGTGGAGCCAGCGCGATCACAGCTTCGAGAATTTTGTCGCCGCGCCGCATTGAAGCGATCTCCTCATCGGCAGAAGATTCCAGCGCCAGACGAAACAGCTCCGGATCGGGATTTTGCAAGCGCATCGGAGCATAAAGGAAGCGTCCGATCGGCTGATCATAAGACTGCCGCGCAATTTCAACTGCCCCATCCCAATCGCGCCGCGAAGTTTCGAGAATTCGTCCGGCGACTTCTTTCTCTTTATTGAGGACGTTGAACCAAAACCACGATCGCTCAATAATGGCTCCAAGCGACAAGATTGAGAGAACAAACAACGGCAGCATCGTTATGCCGCCTTTTTCAAATAGTTCAATGATATTCATGATTGCTCTTCCTTTCTACGTGTCCCTCGTCGCATCCCAATGAGTGAATCGGCTGTTTGAAGATTCCATAAAATCTTACTGCGTGAGCGATTCATTTCTGTGGAATCTCTAAAAGAAAAGAGAACTCTGCCACCTAATTTGGCGCAAAGTTCTCTCGATGCTTTGAGAAGAAACTAGAACGATCGGTTCAATTCTTCCCAAGCGCCGATCGTTTGCGGCACGATCGGCTGAATCAATTGAGAAATGGCATCGGCGTAGAAGTGAATTTCTTGCTGCGCGCCTTCGCCTTTTCGCAGTCCGATGAAGTGGAGTACCGCTTGCAATGAAACTGTCCAAACCCAAGAAGTGTAGACGCTTGGAACCAAAACGCCTCGCGCTTGCTCTCGACCGACTCCAAGTTCAAGCAAGTCTTTATAAGCCTTGTAGCTGGCTTCACATTGAGCGCGGTAGATTTCGAGCGCTTTTTGGTTTTGCGCTTCGGGAATCTCGCCGAATGTTGCTTGTCGATTACTCTTGGACTGCTGACGGAATGAAGCAGGAATGTAAAAGTCTTCGGAATCTTCGATCGCCACATAGCGAAAACTCTTTTCGTTCCAACCGACTTGCTCATCGTTGTGGCTTGAGGCGATAACGTGCTTCCACCATTGGCGTGCGACAAAGAGCGGCGCTTTCACTTTGAATTTAAACACCACACCTCGAAACGGTGAGGTGTGGTGATGCTGAATTAGATAGCGAATCAGCTTGATGTCTTTGTCATCGAGATCGATCGACACCTTATCAAAGCTAGCCCTGGCATCATTCACAATGTCTAAATCACTGCCCATATGCGACAGCAGCGCGATTCGACTTTTGCCATCGTTGAGCGGATCGATCCAGGGCGATTGTGCTGTAGGGTCGGGCAAGTCAGACATATTTGTGAAATTGGGAACAGCAATAGATGAAATCATGGACGATTCCTCAAACGGTGGACTTGAGCAAAACGCTATTGGTAGCGTTTACTGTACCGCTAGTTTGAGAAAAATTCAAGATATAGGGCTGACTTTAGCTTTTGCAAAATGTCTATCTAATCATAATTCTGCAGCCTGAATGCTTTGCGATTCTCCATCGATATCCCCAAAATTAACAAGATCGATTAAGCTTACTGCATATCTTGCCGTCGTTTTTTAAAGGCTTTGTCGTGCCCAAACGTCTCTCTCTCTTCTCAATGTGCCTGATACTCGGACTCCTGACGACTCGACCTGCGTCCGCTCAAGCACTGATCCCCCACGCACCCCAAGTTGATTTTGACAAACTAGAGCAGCAAGGGTTGGGGCTAGTGCAAGAAGCGTCCCAGCTCGCGCAGTTCAACCAGAATCAGTTAGCGTTAGCGCGAGCGAGACTAGCAGTTCAACTTGCACCTAAGCGTCCCGAAACTTGGGCAATTTTAGGCGGCTTGTATCTTGAGACGAATCGAACTGACGATGCGATCCCCGCGCTCAGAAAAGCGAATTCACTTGATCCCAAAAATTCTGCCATCCTCTTTGCCTTGGGAACCGCACACTTCCAGAAGGCACAGTACGAAGAGTCGATCAAACAAATTCAGGCAGGACTCAAGATCAAGCCCGACGTCGCGGGGGCTTATTTCGATATGGGTAATGCTTATCTAATGTTGAAAAAGAATCGAGACGCGATCGGCAGCTATGAAAAAGCGACCTCACTTGACCAAAAGTTTTGGCCTGCCATTAATAACATCGGACTAATCCGCTACGAAGAAGGCAAGATCGACGAAGCAATCAGGCTCTGGCGGCGATCGGTGGCGGTCGATCCAAAGCAAACCGCAGAACCGCAGTTGGCGATCGCGGTTGCGCTCTTTCGGAAGGGGAACCAAACCGAAGCGCTCACGCTCGGAGAAAGTGCATTGAAGCAAGATGTCCGCTATAGCGAGCCGAAATTCCTCAAAGAGAATCTTTGGGGCGATAAACTCATGGCAGATACTCAAAGATTTTTTGCCTTACCGCGGATTCAAGCGGTTATTGCTCAGGCGCAATCTGAACAAGAACGCCGCAAGCAGTAGTATCTCAAGAGTTGGGCGTGAATTTATCTGTTTTCGCAGGGGTGGCATCGTGCGCTTAAGAGCCGTTTCGCCAAATCAATATCACCGTAAAAGCCGCAGACGATCGTTTCCCTGGCTGCTTCTACTCACGCCGATCGTGCTGTGGATGGGAGTACGATCGGCAAGGCTATATTTTGAGCAACCGGATGCCATCTTGGTACTCGGTGGAGCAGAAGAGCGCGAGATTTTCAGCGCCAAATTTGCCAAACAGCATCCGAATCTTCCGGTCTGGATTTCATCGGGTGCGCCACGTGAGTATGCAGAGCGCGTCTTTACTAAAACAGGTGTGAGCCTGCAACGGCTGCACTTAGATTATGAAGCGGTCGATACGGTGACGAACTTCACCTCGATCGCCGATCGCTTGCGTCAGCAAAATATTCGCAGCGTTTATCTCATTACCTCGGACTATCATATGCGCCGCGCTCAGATTATCGGCGAAATCGTCTTAGGGAGTCGTGGGATCAATATTCGACCGATTGCAATCCCGTCGAATCAGTCGGAAGAATCGCTCTCTAAGGCAGTTCGAGATGGGGGACGAGCTTTGCTTTGGGTGACAACGGGACGGACGGGCGCGAGTCTTGCACCCGCTAGCAAAGGGAATTAAGCGGCAGCTAATTCTTGAATCAACACATAAGGCTGGAGAATCAACGCCTGAAAGCGCTTGGTTTGGTCTTCGTTCCAAACGGTTTTCTGCTCGATCGACGGCTTGTAGATCAAGCAATCTTGAATCCACTGCTGCACTGAACTAATTTGATCGTTGGCGATCGCGTATCCAACCTCTACAAGATCAAGGGAATCAGCGACCATAATTACGGCATCGCGATCGGCGTGAGGAATTAACCATTCCCACTCTGCTTCGTCTAAGGATTCTCTCAGTTCTGCTTTTAAATCTGACATGACTCGAATTTCTAAGCTTATTTTAATGATCGCACTTCTGTTGATTTGCGTTCTAGCTCACCCTAGCGCAAGTTGGGCGATCGCAGAAAGCCCAATTCCGCCCCCCGTAAGCTCAAGCATTGATGCCAACACGATCCCATCCGAGAAGCTGAATCAATTTGTGCAGTCCTGCTTAGAAGTGGTGACGCTAATTGAGCGGCGAGAAGGGGAACTACAAGCCGCAGAAACAGAGTCTGAATCGGCACGAATTCAGCGAGATATTGAAGCTGAAGCGATCGCGATCATCGAAAGAAATGGGCTAACGCGCCAAGAATATTTACAGCTTTTGAGCCTTGCAAATGTCGATCCGGAGTTTGGTGAACGGGTGGCGACGCTGCTACAAGAAACACCCAGCTAGGGGAGGTTTCGATGGTCTCTGAACAGGGCTTAGAGCGATCGTGCTTAAGTTGTGCCCCACTCCCCACTCCCCCCGATTTAAGATCGCCATAGAGCCTGAAAAAGATTGCCGAAAAAAGCTTCCAACCTGAAGCAGATCGATTAGAGTTAACGTCTGAACCCTACTAACTGAAGTTTAACTAATTTCAAGACTCATGCAGTCGGTTGAGATCAGTTAAACCTCCTGGCAGAAGGGCTTCAACCTCAATCGCTTCTCTATTGACCCGAATCGCGCCTTTCTAATGACAAGCATCGCCCCCGTGTCCCGCAACGAACTCTCCCAGCGCCGCCAACAACTCCGTCGCCAGCGTCGAACCCGGTTGTTTCAGACCAGTTGGCGCAGCGCTGCGATCGCAAGTTTAGCCGTGGGCACGGTCTGGGTCGCCACGCTCCCCGCTTGGGTGATTCGCAAGCCCGATCAAATCACCATCAAAGGCAATCGCTTGCTTTCAGAACAAACGATTCGCACGCTGTTGCCGATCGATTATCCCCAGTCGCTGCTGAAAGTGCAGCCGCACTGGATTGCCGATGCGCTCATAGCCAAAGCGCCGATCGCCAACGCAACCGTCGATCGCCAATTGTTTCCACCGGGCTTAACCGTGCGGATTCAAGAGCGCGTTCCGATCGCGCAGACTACTTCAAAAGCGGCTCCGCCCGGACTGCTCGACGAAACCGGAACCTGGATGCCGCAAGAAGGCTACACGAAATTGAACCCTAACTTCAGACCACCCGACCTCAAAATTATCGGCAACCCGGAGCAATATCGTTCTCACTGGGCAACGTTCTACCGCACCATTCGCCAGAGTCCCGTTCGGGTTTTGGAAGCGAATTGGGAAGATCCGACAAACTTAATTCTCAAAACCGAACTAGGTGCGGTACAGTTTGGGGGCTACGGCTCGAATTTTCCGACGCAGCTCAAAGTATTAGACGAGATGCGCCGGTTGCCGAGTCGGGTGAATGCGGGTCAAATTCTGTCGATCGACTTAAGAAATCCGAATTCTCCGGTTCTGCAAATGAATGCACCCCAAACTCCTGTAAAATTAGGTACTCCATAGAATAAAAGTTGTGAGAAAATCTCCAGCGAACTGTCGCGAGTCCTGATAAGCTAATGTGCTAATCGAGTTCAGTCGCCCTTTTCGACTGCTCTGCTGTTCATCTCCACCGCTTGAAATCCCAATGACGCTTAATCATAATGAGTCGAATGCCAACCCAACAACGCTGAATCATCAGCCAGAATCAGGCTACCTAAGCTCGAACGCGGAAGGGCAAATGAATAATTTTTCGACCTCAGATAACTCAAATCCATTTAATTCTGGTTTGTATCATAGTCAAACGATGGGACAGAACGCTGGGCTAAAGACAGTCCCTGATGCAAGGAGTGGTGATATTGTGCCTGGGAGCATTGCCAAAATTAAAGTAATTGGCGTGGGTGGCGGTGGCAGTAATGCAGTCAACCGCATGATCGCCAGTGATGTTCGGGGAGTCGAGTTCTGGTCGATCAATACCGATGCTCAGGCGCTGACTCAATCGTCTGGCTCGAAGCGGTTGCAGGTGGGTCAGAAGTTAACGCGCGGACTGGGTGCAGGCGGCAACCCAGCAATCGGGCAAAAGGCGGCGGAAGAATCGCGAGATGAGATTGCGGCAGCGCTCGAAGGCGCGGATTTGGTGTTTATTACCGCAGGCATGGGAGGCGGTACAGGCACCGGAGCCGCGCCGATCGTGGCGGAGGTCGCGAAAGAATTAGGGGCGCTGACGGTTGGCGTGGTGACGCGTCCGTTTACGTTTGAGGGTCGGCGGCGGACGGGACAAGCCGAAGAAGGCGTGGCAGCGCTGCAAAGCCGAGTGGATACGCTGATTATTATTCCCAACGATAAGCTGCTGTCGGTGATTTCCGAGCAAACTCCGGTGCAGGAAGCGTTCCGGACGGCGGATGATATCTTGCGTCAAGGGGTGCAAGGCATTTCGGATATCATCACGATTCCGGGGTTAGTGAACGTGGACTTTGCGGATGTCCGGGCGGTGATGGCAGACGCGGGATCGGCGCTGATGGGAATCGGCATCGGTTCTGGTAAGTCGAGAGCGCGAGAAGCGGCAGTCGCAGCGATTTCTTCGCCGTTGTTGGAAGCTTCGATCGATGGAGCGCGAGGCGTGGTGTTTAACATTACGGGCGGCTCTGATCTCACGCTGCATGAAGTGAGCCAAGCTGCCGATACGATCTACGAAGCGGTTGATCCGAATGCCAACATTATTTTTGGTGCAGTGATTGATGAAGCCTTGCAGGGTGAAATTCGGATTACAGTGATTGCGACTGGGTTTACGCAAGACGTGCAGCCGCAAGCGACGACGACGAAGAGCGTTTCTGTGCCGCAACCAAAACCTCGACCAATTACGCCTCCACCGATGGGTCAACCGCCTGCACCGGAGCCGACACAGCAAAAACCAGGAGGTCTGGATATTCCTGAGTTTCTGCGGACGAGACGCAAACCGCAGAAGTAGGTGGAAGTTGGCTGCGTTCGGAGTGGCTAAATCCCCCGCGAGTGGCAAGGAGCTTTTATCAGGATCAACGATCGCGACCACTGAAATAGCTCTCCGGATCACTGAAATAGCGATCGCGAGGACTAAAACAGCCCTCCGGATCACTGGAATAGCGATCGCACTCTCAGCCTTGGCACAGTGGGAGACTTCTAGTTGTTCAAGTAAGTTCGATGAACTTCTTCGCTCTGTTTTTTACCCGCCCCAAATTCTATTCCGGGCGCGGTCGAACCGGAGCGAAGGAGTCCATCGAATTCACAGTAGTTTTTAGCTCACTTTGAGAATTTGGATAGTTTCGCCTGGGGAAATGTGAGTTTGTCCGATCGACATTTTCCCCAGTGCATTCGTTCCTGCAAGATTGATCAAGTTTCCCGATAAGCGACTGCCACCCGCAGGAGTGAAATGCAATACACCGTCTGAGATCGACACCGATCCCCATAGGTAAAACTCCCGTTTGCCGTCGGATTTGAGTTCTTGAGTGGCGATCGCGCTCAAGAATTCGGGCTTCCAGCCCTGCCCCAGTCCTGATAATTTCCGAATTGCAGGCTGAGCAAACCGCCAAAACGTCACTAACACTGAAGCCGGATTTCCGGGGAGTCCAAAATACAGCGTCGAATTCGGAAATGTTGCAAAGGTCAGAGGTTTACCGGGCTTAACAGCGACGGAGCGAATCTGAATCGCTGCACCTAATTCTTCTAAAATGCGATCGACGTAATCGTAATCGCCCACAGAAACCCCACCCGAAGAAATGACGACATCCGCAGACTCAACCGCCGTAGCGATCGCGTTCTTCAATTCCGCTGGCTCATCACAAATAATTCCCAGCGAAATCACCTCTGCTCCCATTTCTGCAACGAGAGCTTCGAGCGCATATTGATTAGAATCGACAATTTGTCCGGGTTGGAGTGGTCGATCGGGAGTAACTAATTCGCTCCCCGTTGAAAGAATCGCCACCCGCAAACGGCGAAAAACTGGAACTTCTACACATTGCGCTGCTGCCAAAATCGCGATTTCAGGCGCTTTCAGAACAGCACCCGGAGAGAGTAGAGGATTTCCAGCCTGATAATATGAACCGCGATATCGGACGAACGATCCCTGAGTGGGAGGAGGCGTGAGAATCGAAACGCGATCGCCCTGCCGCTGAGTGTTCTCCTGCATCACAACGGTATCTGCGCCCGCAGGCATCATCGATCCCGTGAGAATTCTTGCCGCTTGTCCAGGCTGTATCGATTTCTGAGGTAGATAGCCTGCCGGGATCTCTTCAACGATCTCTAGAATAGCGGGCTGTTTCACATCCTCAAATCGCACTGCATAGCCATCCATCGCAGAATTATCCCAGTGGGGAAAGTCGAGGTTACTCGCGATCGGAGCCGCGAGAATGCGATTACGACACGCTGCTAACCCAACCCTTTCGATTTCTCCGATCGCCTGAACTGACTCTAAAATCAGCGTTTCTGCTTCTACAACTGACAGCATAAATTCAATTCCAAATCCCGTTTCCGCTAAGATCAACAATACTCAACCGTAAAGCTAAATATGTCTCCGAGTCAGGTTTATCCCCAGGTTTATCCCGTAGTTTGGAACCACGATCGCGTCTTGCTGATCGATCAAACTCGTTTGCCCAGTGAATACACCACAGTAGAAATTTGTCGCTGTGACGAAATGGCTCAAGCGATCAAAACGATGATTGTGCGGGGTGCGCCTGCGATTGGGGTTGCTGCCGCTTATGGAATGTATCTGGGTGCGCGAGACATCGAAACCCCGAATCGAGAACAATTTTTAGCCCAACTCGAAACTATCGCTGCCCAACTCCGTGCGACTCGTCCAACGGCGGTGAATTTATTCTGGGCGATCGATCAGATGCTGAAAACGGCGCGGCAAACACTCGGATCGATTGAGTCTTTGAAAGAGGCGCTATTGTACGCAGCCAAGCAGATTCAGGAAGACGATTTAGCCACTTGTCGATCGATTGGCGATCACGGTCTAGCGGCTTTGCCCGCAACCCCTGAAAGACTGCGGCTTCTCACACACTGCAATGCAGGCGCATTGGCAACCGCAGGGTATGGAACGGCTTTAGGTGTGGTGCGATCGGCATGGACAGCGAACCGTTTAGCGCGAGTGTATGCCGATGAGACGCGCCCTCGCTTGCAAGGAGCCAAACTTACAGCTTGGGAATGCGCTCACGAAGGAATTCCGGTGACGCTAATTACCGATAATATGGCGGCTCACTGTATGCAGCGCGGCATGATTGATGCGGTTGTTGTGGGAGCCGATCGCATTGCGGCAAATGGAGATGCAGCCAATAAGATTGGGACTTACAGCGTGGCGCTGATTGCAAAAGCACACAACATTCCGTTCTTCGTTGCGGCTCCGGTTTCAACGATCGATTTCAGCATTGCGGATGGTACTCAAATTCCCATTGAAGAGCGCGATTCGTCTGAGATTTACCAAATCGGTGAAACGGTTATCTGTCCGCCTGGCATTGAGTTTTACAATCCTGCGTTTGATGTGACTCCGGCTGAGTTCATTACTGCTATCGTTACGGAATTCGGCGCATTTGCACCGGATCAACTTCAGGCGAAGTTGCGAGTTGCTTAGGTACGATCGTATCTTTTGGCTTTGGGTCTTGCAGTTGGAGATCGCTATTAAAACAGTCTCTAATGCATACCCTTGCGCCTTCTAACAAAGTCGAAAAAACCGCATTGTTGCTGTTTGTCTAGACTAAGGTAGAATAAGTTAAAGACCGGGGCTATAGCGCAGTTGGTAGCGCGTCTCAATGGCATTGAGAAGGTCAGGGGTTCGACTCCCCTTAGCTCCATACTCTGAAAACGCTGATATAGACGGCTTTGTGACTTGACCTGCTTCACCGACGTAAACTTGACGGGACGGTTCAATCAAAGCAAGCTGTTGCAGAAATTTCGCTCGTTTCACTTCATCCCGTTCGCGATAGCCGCAGGTCTTTTTTACGAGTGAATCTAATCTTCGCTAAAGCCCGTGAGATGGTGCGCGAACTCACGCGGTCGTGCCACAGTTCGGCGAGTTCTACCTGAGTCTTGTCACCCTGCCGTTTCACAAAAGCGCGAAATGCTTCCCGATCGACAATTCGATGGCTGGAGCCCTGCGGATAGCCTTGAGTCGCCTGGAAGCTTCCTGTCTCTGAGCGCCGTTTCAACCAACGCTCAAGACTATCCCGACTGATGTTGAACATCTGAATCACTTCGCTCTTTGGCACACCTCGGTCTAGGGCTGCAATGGCTTTTTCTCGTCAATCCTGACTGTATGCTTTTGGCCCGATCTCGACCCAACGACTCAACAAGGTTAGAGTGCCCACTAAGTCTCGTTCGATACCGCAACACTATTGGCGACCGCTATAAAAACATCAAAACGCGATCGCACTCGATCGCGTTTTGGCCTTCTGCTGATTAAATTAACTCAATTCGGCGGCATCACCACACGACGAGCTAAACCAAGCGATCGCAACACCTGAATTGCCCACCACGTCACATCAATTTCCCACCATTTCCGACCCGCTTTTGCCACATTCGGCTGAGCATGGTGATTGTTGTGCCAACCTTCACCGTAGGTAATCAACGCTGCCCACCAAAGATTGCGTGAATTATCCTCTGCTTCATAGTTTGTATAGCCAAACAGATGCGTGACCGAGTTAATAAACCAGGTGCTATGCCACAACAACACCGCCCGCAACACTAAGCCATAAATAATAAATGACCAACCGCCTAATAGATAAAGCACGATCGCCATCGGAATTTGCAGCGCAAGATAAACTTCAGTGCGATCGAGCCAACGATAGAACGGATCACGAGCCAGATCCGGCGCAAATTGTCGATAAGACTCATAGTTAAAAAACTTATCGCGGGGATACAGCACCCATCCCATATGGCTCCACCAGAAGCCACGACTGGCTGAATAGGGATCATTGTCTACATCTTCTGTATGCAAGTGGTGCATCCGATGACCCGCCACCCAGAAAATTACACCACCCTGTAGTGCCAGTGTTCCAATCACCGCCAACGCATATTCCAAAGGTTTGGGAACCTGTAAGCTTCGATGTGTCAGCAGGCGGTGAAAACCTAAACAGATGCCAATACTACCAAATAGCCAATGTAAAAAAATCATCACGCCGAGGGCCTTCCAGGAGAAAAACCAAGGGGCAGTGAGTGCCAGAGCGTGAAAGGCTCCGAAAAACGCAACGTTCGTCCACTCCAGTTTCAGAGCTTGTTCGGAGTCGGCTTGAATAGAATTAGAAGTCATGAAAATCCTTTACTAAGTTGACAACGATCGGTCTTGATTCAGTCCGATCTCAAGTTGCATTTTCAACTTTTGACGAAATCCGTTACAGTTGAGAAACGCATTTGCAAGTGCCGCTTGCATCTGTAGCCTAACAACGGATGAGCTTTTCTGCAAGTAGCACTTGCATTATTTATGCCTACTCCTAGAACGACCACTCGCCAAAGGCTGATTCAAGCGGCACTGGAGCTATTTACGGCTCACGGTGTCACCGAGACGACGACCAAACAGATCGCTGAATTAGCAGAGGTCAACGAAGTCACGCTGTTTCGGCATTTTGGTAATAAACATGGATTGCTGTTAGCCGCAATCGAGGAAGCGGCGGTGTTTACAGAACTGGGTCAAACGCTGGTACAACAAGCGGATCAAGCGGATTACATTGATCAAGCGCTGAAAGAATATGCCACAACTTGTCTAGAAGCCTTGGAGCGAGTTCCCGAAATGGTGCGATCGGTGGTCGGAGAAGCAGGGCAATATCCGGCTGAGAATCGCAAAGCGTTGGGGCGGGGTCTGACTCAGGCGAATCGCTATGTGGCGGAGTATTTTGATCAGATGATTCAGCGTCGTCAAATGCAGCCAAATCTGCCTGCGGAGACGCTTGCAAGCTTGCTGAATGGAATGCTGCTAGGGTATGCCGTGATTGAGTTCACTAGCGAATTTCACGAACTTTGGCAGAGCCGAGAAGAATTCGTGTCGAACCTTGTCACGTTGTTTTTACAAGGGGCGCTCCAGCCTTCCCAGTCGGTTCCTTCAGGAGTTCGGGATTTGAGCGCTGATATGGTGCATTCGATTTTTCAACGTGCTAAAAAGCGAGGATTGCAAGACTATGCGATCGCGTATGTTTTATTTGGGGCGGGACTGAGTGCGGGTGAATTGGTGCAACTCAGACGATCGGACTATTCCTCGACTCGACACCAACAACAGTTACAGCTTGCTCAAGAGTTTGTTCGTCCGCTCAATCAGTGGATTTTAGGAAAGCGTTACGGTTCATATACAAAAAATCCGCTGACTCAATGGCTTAAAAGCCGCAAAGATGTTTCGCCAGCGATGTTTCTCAATTCAAGCGGTCAGCCGATCACCGAAGCAGATTTGTTGCAGCGCTGGAGTAGTCTCACAGAGGGCATTTTGAAACCACCCACGATCGAGCAAGCGTTTCAAACTTGGTGTGTTGAGCTACTCATGCGAGGAATGTCGATCGCAAACTTACAAGTCCTGACGCGACGAGAGCTATCCGAGTTACAGCCGTTTGTCGATCGAGCCAGAGAGAAGGCTGCGTTAGAACAAGCAATTCGACTCGATCAAGCTTAATCGACCGCGATCGGTGCTTGTACTAGGTCAACAAAACTGACTTGACGCAGACGATCGAGTTCTGTAATTCGCTGTTTCTCAACATAGGCTTTTTGCTGATAGAACTGTCCCAGATCGGGTGTGGTGCTGAGATCTGTTTTTTCCCAAAGATCAAGGAAGTGCCGATAGCGTTTTTCGCACATGACGCGCTCAATTCCAGCCGTAGCAGAACGAATCACAAGTGGCGCTCTGAGAATGTCGCGCTTGGTCTTCTCGTCGAGTTCAAACAGCGAATAGACCTGAGACATTTCGCGCGGGAAGTCGTGAGTGCGATCGCGCAGTTGCTCAAACAAATCACAATCGAGATTGTCTTGCTCGATCTCGCAAATTTGCCGCCAGAGAAAGCGATGGTGTGACAGGCTAAATTCGAGATCTTGGGCATCGATCGCGGCTCTAATTTGAACGCGACATTCCGGTGCATGAAGGTAGAGGCGCAATAGCTGAGATTCACATTCTTCGAGTAGGTTGCGATCGCCCGGAGTTTGCCATTTTTGAGATCGACCATGCCACCGTTGCCCCCGCACTTGCAGCCGTAAGTTTTCTTCAATTTGCCGAGCTAACCGACTGTTGCCCTGACTCAAGAGTTCTGCACAGTAATGAATGTAGTGTGTTCGCAGCGAGGGATTGGGAAGATTTCCAAGCAGAGACACGATCGCCATCACTGCCTTCTGGAACTGATCGGATTGTTTCAGGTCTTGATGCAGTATTTCTTGTTCAATCTGCCAATCTAGCCAAAGTGGGGCGCGATCGAGCAAGGCTTGATAGTCTTGTGCTGAATGATGCTTGAGATAGTCATCCGGATCTTTACCATCGGGAGTGTTCAAGATCCGAAGCTGAACTTCTCCTTGATAGGCGAGATTTGCAATTTCTCCGATCGCTCGTTCTGCTGCTTGGACTCCTGCACGATCGGCATCAAAGTTAAACACAATTCGCTTGGATTCAGTAAAGCGCAAAAGTTGTTTCACTTGAGCCACACTTAAGGCTGTTCCAAGTGAAGCCACTGCATTCGTAATTCCAGCCGTATGAAGCGCAATCACATCGAAATAGCCTTCAACCACAACGGCTTGGTCTTGTTTCGCGATCGCGCTCTTCGCTTTATCCAATCCAAAAAGCGTCTTCCCTTTATCAAATAGATCCGTTTCAGGAGAGTTCAGATACTTCGGCTGTTCGTCGCTTAAAGTTCGTCCACCGAATCCAATCACGCGACCTTGAGAATCATGAATTGGAACCATTAAACGGTTACGGAAGCGATCGTAATATCCCTCACCATTTTTGCGCGGAATCAACAATCCGGCTTTTTCCACCATCACAACCGGATAGCGCTTTTGCTCGACTAAATACTTAGACAACGTTTCCCATCCAGCAGGAGCAAAACCGAGTTGGAATTGCTGGATTGTTTCCGGGGAAAGTTTGCGATCGCGCTTCAGATAGGAGAGCGCTTCTGCGCCGTGGGACTGTTGTAAGGCGTGTTCGTAGAATTTAGCTGCGATCGCCAAAATCTCGTATAGCTGTTCTCTCACCGACTGTTGACGCTGGAATTCCTGACGATCCTCAGCTTGCAGCGTTTGTACTGGAACTTGGTACTTATTCGCCAGTTCTAAGACAACTTCGCTAAAATTGCGTTTGCCCAACTCCATGAGAAACTTGATCGTATTGCCCCCCGCTCCACAGCTAAAGCAGTAATAAAACTGTTTGCTCGGACTTACTGTAAAGCTCGGAGATTTGTCATCATGAAACGGACACAAGCCGACAAAATCCTTGCCCTGCTTCTTCAGGACAACGTGTTCCGAAACGACATCAACAATATCAGCGCGTTGTTTGACTTGTTCGATCGTGTCTGGATGCAGGCGAGGAACGTTCATGATCACTCTCTACTGATACACCTATTCTAGCGACAGAATGAATTTCTAGATACGCCGTGAGTAGGATTTGATTTGTTTATTCTACGCTACCTGTAGCGTTTGACCGCAAGTTTAGCACTGAGAAATTTTTCATGCAACTGACTACTACAAGACTGCAAGCGCAAATCCAATTCATCGTTGAAATTGACAAGCTCAAGCATGTTTTACGGCAGACGCTCTTAATGGACAAATCGAGGCGCGAGAATGATGCAGAGCATTCCTGGCACCTGGCGATGATGGCGATCGTGCTTGCCGAATATGCTGATCCGCAAGTCGATTTACTGCGCGTTCTCAAAATGGTGCTGATTCACGATTTAGTTGAAATCGATGCCGGAGATACGTTTTGCTATGACACGATCGCGCTGCAAGACCAAGCCGAACGTGAAGAGAAAGCCGCCGATCGCTTGTTTGGAATGTTGCCGGAGAATTTAGGTGAGGAACTGAGATCGCTCTGGGAAGAGTTTGAGGCGAAAGAAACTCTAGATGCTCAGTTTGCGGCGGCGCTCGATCGACTTCAGCCGCTATTGCACAATTACTACACTGAGGGCGGCACTTGGAGAAAGGCAGGCGTAACGGTGGAGAAGGTCAGGAAGCGCATGGCTCCAGTTGCGATCGGTTCTCCGGTGTTGGGTGAGTTTGTGGAAAATTTGATTCAGGATGCGGTGCGGCAAAAATTTATTATGCAGTCTGAGCAGTAATGCACAAAGCAATTGCTTAGATTGCTAAATCTAGCATTATTCTCCAATAAAGAACCAAATTTTTGTTTGGTATGTCTATCGCTGTCCCGAAAGCGAAGCGCGCTGCAAGCAACGACCCAACGCCGTAATGTACAAAACTGCTTCATCTGGCGGAATTCCCAAGACTTCATTCACTTGATCATCAAAGAATCCACCAATGCCACTTGCACCGAGTCCTAAATGAATCGCAGCTAAGTTCATGCGCTGTCCCAAATGTCCCGCATCCATGTGCAAATAACGGTAAACCCGATCGCCATACTGCTCGATCGCTTTCTTTAAATCTGCGGTGTGAAACACGATCGCGCTTGCATCCCGCCCCAAATCTTGACCTAAACACAGAAAATGCAGTTCACGTCGGAAGTTCTTAAATCGAATCTGACGAAGCTCTTGCGCTCTAGGAGCATAGTAATAACAACCATCTTCGAGGTTAGTGACACCCGAAACGGCAACAAAGGTTTCAACTAAGTTCAAATCGAAATAATCGGGAGAACGATCGAGATGTTGATCAATGTAATGCTGGGGTTGATAAGCAAAATCTAGAATCGCGTTGAGTTCTTCAAGCAGCAGAGGTTCACCGCTAAACGCACGGGTCGATCGACGGTGAATCATGGTTTGCTCAAGTCCGCGTAAGTTTGTATCCCAGCGAATCGGATTGCAAACGGTCGAAACTTTCAAACAAAACGGAAAATTGTATTTATCCGAATGTTCCTCAGATTCGGGAACAGTCCAGTTTACTTTTGCATTGGCATGGTAGGGAATTTGAGTCGCCTGGTGAAAATAACTCAGCAATCCACCATCGGGAATCTTGGGATAGTCTAGCTGCGGTGCAGTCGGAAGTGCGGTTCGAGCCAGCGGCAAGTGTTCTCGAACTTTGGATAAGTCAGCGATCGGTAACACTGCGATCGCACCTTCTTGTTCTGCATCGAAGTATAACAATTGATTGATCGCTTCATCCGCAAATCCGCCAATCAAATGCGGACGAAAATCCGTCATGGCGCAAGCAAGCTCAATGTTCCCAATTAAGTGTCCAGTGTCGAGAAAAATTCGCCGATACGCCCGATCTTGATAGCGCCAAGCTGAGCGAAAAAACACCGCAGACAACACGATCGCAAATTGGGTCTGCTCTAAAGCTGGATTCCAAAAACACGCCGACTGAAGCGAGTTCCAGACCTCCGCCTCCCAAAAATGCAGTAAGGTATGGGTTTTTGCTTGATAGTTGTAAAGCCCAGCAGGCAAGTCCGGAGTTCCGCGAGAAATTAGGTAGACTTCAGCCGGATACAGTCCCCCCGCAGAAGGAGACGATCGCAGATAATGCGGCTCTCCATTGGTGGGAATCGCGCCCGTCAAACCGTAGCTACAGACAAGCAGTTTAGAAAGTCGCTGCCACCAATCGTCTTTCGATTCTTCACTGAGATAAGGCTTCAGGTCGATCGAGGCTCCAAACTTGTAGGACTTGAACGGGATTGGCTGCTCTTCCCAGTTCAGCGCTTGACTTTTGGTGTGAATCGTTTGCGGGTCGTATTTGGTGCGTTCGTGATAGTGTTCAGCGATCGACACTTGCAAGTCCGGCATAGCTAATTTTTAGACTGCGTACTGTTTCTGATATTGACATGAGATCAGGGTGGGGAGCTAGATATCCGGAAAACAAATTCGTATGTAGCGATCTTGTTTGATTGGTGAACGCTGAAAGGAGTAGAGAGTGGGTAGGAAGGAGAGGGCTGAAAAGGAAACGAGACACTCCATTCCCCCCTAAAATCACTGAGTGATCTCTAAAGAAAATGTTAAATATTCTTAACTTGTCAGAAATACTCTTTACGTTTCTATAGGAGGCGTATGCGACAAGCAGAGTCTAGAACAACAATGGAGACGATCGCGGCTGAGGTATTGATTGCAAGATACAACCAGGGAGAACGAGAATTTGAGAACTGTAACTTAGAGCAAGCTAACTTTTTTGAAGCAAGGTTAGTCAGAATTAATCTAGCTGGCAGTCGCTTAAATCGTGCGTACTTACCTTATGCCAATTTACATCAGGCAAACTTGAGTGCAACGCAGCTTAAAAGCGCCGAACTTAGTGATGCTCAATTACACCAAGTGAATTTGGATGATGCAGATTTGGAGGATGCGGCACTTCTGAGAGCGGATTTGAGTTTGGCGAGTTTGAATGACGCAAATTTGAGCAGAGCAAACTTAAGTGGGGCAAATTTGGTAAACGCTGACCTCAGCAACGCCAATTTGAGACAAGCAGATCTAAGTCGAGCAAACCTGAAGCAAGCGAATCTGAATGGTGCAAATTTGAGCGGGGCGAACTTATCGCGATCGACGGATCTCGACCTCACAGGCGCGATCGTCGATGCGTTTACGATTTATCCTGACGGACATCGCCAAGGCAACTAATCTCCGGTGACAAAAGCTTGCATCTTCCATTCACCACTGTCTTTGTTAAACAAAACTCGATATCCAATCGGGCTGTAAGCATATCGGCTCGAAACAAATCCACGTCGATTATTAGATAAAACGATCGGTGTCCAGCCGTTGGGATTATCGAGTCTTAAAGTTGTTGATTTCTCCGTGTCAGAGGCGTTTTGAAAAGCGGTTGTGTCGTATTTCACAATCTCGTTTGTTAGCGTTGCGATCGCAGATGAATTTGTATTGGGCTGCGATCGAACATTCACGTTTTTACCCACAACGACGATCGCAGAAAACGCATCGAGGTTTGCTGAGGGATTCTTTTTAATTGCGTTGTCAAATTGCTGAAACACGGTCGGGCAAGAGTAGCCGTAACTTGCTTCAGAGCAACCCAGCGAGAGAGCTTTTTCGAGCGATGTCCAGAATGATGAATTGGGGTTTTCTGGATTGAGATAATCAATCGATCGATGTTCTCCAAAGCTGAATTTGGTTTCTGGTGTGACAATACTGCGAATGTACTTGGCATCGCGATCTCGCACCGCTTGACGGGTGCGATCGAGAAACTTCGCAAAGTCTTGGGATCGCGTGGATTCGTCTACGAGCGTGATCGACAGGAGATCCGGATCAGGACTCGCCACAGGAGAAGGAGAAGCCGCAACCGGAGGATTGAGTTTCTCGCTGGTTGCAGGTGGAGTCGAAGGGGCGGGCTGTTCGATTTGGAGGGGGGTCGGTTGGGGTTGGGGGCGCAGATAAGTGACAGCCGCGATCGCCGAACTCACAGCAGCAGTCAAAACCACGACTCCAGACACAATCAAAGCATTGGTTCTCATAGCGCGTCATTGCCTGGACTGAAACGATTTAGGCAATGTCCTCTTACTTTATGATTCACTGGCTGCGGTGAGTGTTCCGGACGAGATCGAGCGCGGGAACTGAAGACCGGAGGGATTAGCGCGTCGCATTTCGTAGCCGTTTCCCGTCCAGCAAATTCGATAGCGGGGCGAAACTTCGAGGACATGAAGACGGTGATACCAGCCGTAGCCGATATATTCATCAGGGGTCTCGGTTTCGAGCAGGTTAGTTCCGTAGAGTCCGCTGGTTTCGCTGCCGGGAACGATCGACTGATTTTGCGCAACTGGAAGAAATTGACCTGTGATGCGATCGCTCACATACCAATGCAACGAAGAATTCGTAATGCGCCCGCGTGGATGCTTGTGCAGCCATTTCTGATTTTGAAACATCCGAAAACAAGAGAAAAATAAGTGATATTGATTATTTCGGTAAATCACTTGGGGACGTTCAAGGTGATAGAAGCCCCAATTTTTTGCATTGGGAGGTGCAACAAGTACGGGAGGAAGCAGTTGATATTTGCCGTCAATAGTATCGGAAACGGCTACGCCCACACAGCCTTGAAAGTTTCCGGGCGTTTTGGAGCTTGCACAGGTAAACATAAAATATTTACCAGAGTCAGGATCTTTGAAGATGTAAGGATCACGCCAGTGAAAATGGTTTGACCAATTGCAGCGACCATAATCAGGATCATCCTCGCTGGGAATTAAGGGAAAATGCTTGTACTGGCGTTCCCAGTGAATGCCATCAGTTGAAGTTGCAAGTCCAATGCCTTCACTTTTGAGTTCTCGCCCTTCTTTGCCGCCTGCTGAATAGAACAGATAGTAAGTTCCATTTTCTTTTAGGGTATGACCCGCGGAGATTCTGCCCGACTCCCAAGCATGATTTGGATCAGGTGCAAGTAGAATGCCTAAATCGTCCCACTCATACAAGTCTTTGGAAATTGCACCACAAAGGTTGCTCACTGACCACCAAGGCGTTTGACCTTCGACTCCTTGTAGATAGAACATGAGATAGCGATCGCCGTCCTTGAGAATCCAGGGGTCCCAGTTCATCGGTGCGCCTCGGAGCGACGATCGCAGCATTCCAGCGATCGCATTGCCAATCCGGATTGCGCCGCGCTCAAGAATGCTAATCGTTTGTAGCTCAGATGCTCCCGTTGGAATCGGTTCAATCAGACTGACAATCCCGTGATGAATCCGATTTAAGTTCATTAATCTCCACCAGGTTCAACTAATTTACCAATGTTGAAGTCAATTCGTATCCAGCCTTTGAGCTTACGTAAGTTATTCAATAGCAATAATGGAATCTGCCAGTGATGCACCATCAAAAAGGGAATTGGATCAGAGGCTTGAAGCATGGCATCTTTTCCACTCAAAATCACACTGAGGCGCTCCTGGAAGCGCCTCCAAGATCCGGCGGTGATCAGTCTCCAGACCTCGTGATATGTCCAGTAGGTGGGTTTACTGCTCGGAAGCGGCTGAATCGGTTCTACGGCGATCGATTCTCCCAAATAGGCTTTTGCTACATCGGGATGATTGTAGAACATTGTAATTGCAGAATGTGTTCTAGGATTACATTCGATCGCATACACTTCTCCGGTCGATCGTTCAATGAAATCAAACGAAATTTGTCCGGTGAGATTCAACGCTTTTACAAATGTAGTCACCCAAGCCTGAATTGCAGGATGATCAATCTGCTCATAGTTCACCTGAAATGCAGAAGACTTCGCACAACAATGTAAGCGCACTTCACCATCGCGCACAGTGCTATGCGTACAATACTCCTGCCCAGTGATGAACTCTTGCAGAATCCAAGGACTCTCTTCACTGATGGGCAATGTTGCGAGATGTGCTGCCATTGCTTCTTTCGATTCCAATGGATACTTGGTCATATCCAAGCGATGTACCGAATCGTAAGCAATGCTTTTGAGAATGTACTGGCTGGAGTCAAAGTCAAAATCTAAAACTTGCTGCGGATCGGTGATGCGGTATGTTTTCGGAGCCGTGAGACCGAGCGATCGAGCCTTCTGACTCAGTTCAAACTTGTCATCCAATAGCTGAGTGATTCCTACATCAAAGTGCAATACTTCACAATGTTTTGATAATGCAGGTTTTGCAAGTGAACAGTAATAGCTTTCAACAGGGCTAGTCACTGGAACAACAACATCAATGTTTTCTCGCTGTACAATGTTTAGCAACGCTTGAACAAAGGCTTCTGGGTCTTGCTTCGGTGCAGGAACAGTGTAGAAGCGATCGACCGAATTAGAAAACTGATGTCCGGTGAGCCAGTATTTCTGAGTTTCAATTAAAACAACCCAATGACCTGCCGCATGAAACGATCGCGCAAGCTGCAAGGCTTTGGTCATTTTGCCGCCTGTAATCAAGATGCGTTTTGGTGAATCAGATTGCGGAGTAGACGACTGCTGAAACTTACCAACGATCCAGGCGCATAGAACGATCGTGAGGTTAATTGGTAGAGCAATCAGCAGCAATGTCAGCGTTAGGATGTTCTGTAGTGCTGCTTTGAACTTAGACTGAAACGATTGCGAACTTAGCATAAGCAATAGCCATAAATTAAAGTTTCCCCTCTTCTAAAGCCAGAAACTACGATGTAGATGCAAATTGTCGCTTTGTTCTAAGCGGCTAATTGCCCCCTAAATCCCCCACTTGTGGGGGACTTTGAAGTGATCAAACAAGCCTGCTCCTGCATGAATCCTTGCTCAAAAACAGACTCAAATTTGATTAGGACAAAAGTGCTGTAGCAATCAAGAGCTTTACTCCACTCAAAGTCCCCCACTTGTGGGGGATTTAGGGGGCAGCTATTCGACTGCAACGCAGCGAAAACCATCTTTACACAGCAATACCTTAGAAGAGGGGGAAAGAGAAAACAGGAACTTTCTAAACCCGTCGAATCAGCGTCACACCATCGCGCAAGGGAACTAACACTTGTTCAACTCGCGCATCCTCTGCAACGACCTGATTAAACTCAGCGATCGCCGCTCCATTCGCCGATCGTTCAGTCAAATAAGGCTGTCCTTGAAGCAAAGTATTGTCCACGCAAATAAAGCCATTCGGTGCTAACAATCCGGAATCGAGCAGCAATTGAAAATACTGCACATATTCCCGCTTATCGGCATCGATAAACACGAAGTCAAACACCTCGCCTTGACTTACAAGTTCTTTGAGGGTGTCGATCGCTGGGGCTAACTTAATCTGAATCTTTGCACCATGCAACGACTGATCAAATAGCTCCTGAGCAAAACTTGCAACATACTCATCGACTTCGCAAGCAACGAGAACACCATCAATGGGTAATGCTTCCGCCATTGCTAATGCAGAATATCCGGTAAACATTCCGATATCCAAAATGCGACGAGCGTGAGCCATGTGAACCAACATTTTAAGAAACTGTCCTTCAACATGACCCGATAGCATTTCCTGCTCTAGATGGCGCACTGTTTCACCATCCGAAAAGCGCTGATCCCAAGGCTCCCCCTGGGTTTTCCTAGCAATTGCGCTCAAATCTTTCGATTCAGGTGTTGTACAAGCATTGACATACTCTTCAAGCCCGATCGCCAATTCCAATGCTTTCTGCACGGATTCTGTGGCATCTTCAGCGTGTTGGAGTTGCTTAAGTGCAGTTTGCAGATGAGCCGTCAAAATTCCAAGCGGCGTAACGGGACGTGCCGCAGTCGGAGTGGCTGTGGTCATCTAGTTTGCACTCCCCACCAGCTCACTGTTCGCTACATACGCATCAATGCCTGCTCCAGCACGAGGATAGTCCGCACACAACCGCTTGTGATCTGCGATCGCGCTTTCTAGCTCATCCCGGGTCAAATCATTCACAAAGTAGCAAGTTCCGATCGGGCGCGGCATTGCGGCTCTGAGCAATCCATCACGAGTCAGCATAATCGATTGAGTTGCTTTCCACATCAAGTCAATCTCCATCATGGGATGATCGAGTGCCAAGCCCAACCGACTCATCAAACCGAGAATACGATCGCGATCCACCGCAGAGATATAACCACGTTTTTCAGCAATAGTCGCCGAAAGCGCCATATCAATGTTCACGGCATGACCATGTAACAGTGGAATTTGTGGAGCTAATTCCAGCGTTGGACTCCAAGTGTGACCATAAGCAATCACGCGATCGAGCATCAATTCATGCAGATTCGGAGCCTCTAGCTCCAGCATTGTTTTGATTGACTCATAGTTCACGCGATGTCCGATTTGTTTGAGATCCGCAGCATCACCCACAAAACCGAAGTGGTTATACAGCAATTCTTCACCATATTGCTCTAACAACTCAAACACTTCAGCGTTAGAAACAACGGCAATTTTAACTAACTCTGCCATACCATTTCGGATCTGATCCACAGGCAAGGTCTTCAAGAACGAGAAATCAAGAATGACTTGCTTAGGCGGATGATAAGCACCGAGACGATTCTTTAACTTGCCATGATTCACAGCAACTTTGATTGCAACACCCGCATCAATCAACCCAATTAAAGTTGAAGGAACTCGGATATAGTTTGTGCTTCTGCGATAAGAAGAACAAGCAAACCCTGCAACATCTAAAACCAATCCGCCACCAATGACTAGAACTGGCTCTTTACGCTTGAGATTAAAATCGCAGAAAGCATCCGTGATCTTTAAGAAAGTGTCGATCGTTTTCTCTGGTTCAGTAATCTCGATCGCAAATACCGTTAAATCGATTTCGTAATACTCGAAATACGATCGCAACTGTTCGCCATAGAGACGATCGACATTGTGATCCACCACTGCTAGACAGCGTCCTAAAGTGCGGTAGTTATCTGCCAAAGCGGGATTTCCAACTTCAAACAAACCCTCGATGAGATCCAAATTAAACTCGATCTTCTCGTATCCTTCCAAATGAAATGACTGATCCGTTGCTTCAACTTTTGCGTGAACAGAACTCATAGCTTACTTCCGTGATTGTCTAAGTTGCCAACACAAACTTGCTCGAATTTCGAGCTAAAAACTGCAATTCAGGGGATGAAAAACTGTTTAAGTTTGCGTCAGAAATCGCAACCGACTGAATAAGATCAATCGAATCGATTTGGCGGACTCCCAAAACATGGAGTGCCTCATAATTTGAATCATGTATCAGTCGCACCGTAAACTATCAGTAGAGTAAATAATGTACTTTGCGCCTAACAGTGTCTAAAGGAGTAGAAAGGAGTACGTCTTGAAGACTAATTCTTGGGAGGGATTCTCTGCCAATCAGCAGATTGACCGCTATCCTTACGCAGCGAAGCGTCGGGCAATGTTGGGAAGTAGAGGAGCAGTGGCGACCAGTCAACCTTTAGCAACGTTAGCTGGAATACAAATGCTACTCGCGGGCGGGAATGCTGCTGATGCTGCGATCGCAGTTGCGATCGCGCTGACTGTGGTGGAACCGACTTCAAACGGAATTGGCTCTGATGCATTCGCGCTAGTTTGGGATGGCAAGCTACATGGATTAAACGCATCGGGTAGAAGCCCGCAGAATTTACCTGTTCAAACCTTACTCGAAGCTCCGAAGATGCCGCAGTTAGGTTGGGCAACAGTCACAGTTCCAGGTGCTGTTTCGGCTTGGCGATCGCTCTCCCAACGTTGGGGAAAGCTGCCGTTTGAGCGATTGTTTGAGCCTGCGATCCACTATGCAGAACAAGGATTTCCCGTCTCGCCGGAAGTTGCCCGCGCTTGGAAGCGAGCCGAACAAACCTTTCTACCGCTCACAGGTGCAGAATTCCAACCCTTTAAAGCTGTGTTTTTTCCCGGTGGTCGCGCTCCGCGTGTGGGCGAGATTTGGCGCAGTCCTGCTCATGCAAAAACCTTGCGATCGATTGCTAGCTCCCAAGGTGAAGCATTCTATCAAGGTGAACTTGCAGACGCGATTGCTCAATTTGCAGAACAGACCGGAGGATTTCTCGATCATCAGGATTTTGCAACCCATCAAGCGGCTTGGGTTGATCCGATCTCAATTAGCTATCGGGGTGTGACAGTCTGGGAAATTCCGCCTAACACTCACGGCATTGCGACATTGATTGCATTGAACATTCTAGAAGGCTTTGATTTATCGCAATATCCGCGGGATTCGGTCGAAAGCTTCCATTTGCAAATCGAAGCGATGAAGTTAGCGTATGTTGAGGTCGATCGTCATGTCAGCGATCCCCGAACAATGCAAGTTGCTGTAGCCGACTTACTGGATAAAGCTTACGCATCTGAGCGACGACACTTGATTAGTCAAACTGCATTAACATCAATTCGCTCAGGATTTCCCAAAGGTGGAACGGTTTATCTAGCCGCAGCAGACGAAGACTTAATGGTGTCATTCATTCAGTCTAACTACGAGGGATTTGGTAGCGGTATCCTCATTCCCGATACTGGAATTGCACTTCACAATCGCGGCAACGCCTTTTCAACCGAAGCGGGGCATCCGAATCAAGTTGCACCGAGTAAGCGTCCCTATCACACGATTATTCCAGGATTTCTCAGCGTGGGAGATCAGCCGCTCGGCGCGTTTGGTGTGATGGGCGGATTTATGCAGCCTCAAGGACATTTACAGATGGTCGTGAACTTAGTGGACTATGGCATGAATCCCCAAGTTGCGCTGGATGCTCCTCGCTGGCGATGGATAGCAAACAATCAAGTGTTGTTAGAGCAAACTGTAGCCTCAGATGTTGCGATCGCACTGTCCGATCGCAATCATCAGATTCAACTGGCTGCGGAACCGAGTGCATTTGGTCGAGGACAGATGATTCTAAAGTCTAATCATGTCTTAATTGCGGGTTCAGAATCGAGAGCGGATGGTTGTGCGATCGTGCTTTAAACGAGCGTCTCGTATCGATATCTCTTGTATCGATACGAGAGTAGATTAATCAACGCCTAAGCCGCTTTTAGCCAGTAGCTATAGGCATCTGCTAGCTTTTCATCGTAGCGATTCACCCGGTAGCTTTCACCGTTATACCGCAGCGCAAATCCTGCCCAATCGCGGCTAATCAAGAAGCGATCGAGCCGATTGCTTTTAATAAAATTGAACATTGCTGCTAACTGCTTGCCTTCGCTTTCGTGCATATCGCGCACAAAAGATTCCACATCCCGGTAGCCCGCCTGAGCGTGATTGAAGCCCATCACCTGACCCAAACCCCAAGAAGCAGATTTCAATGCCGCTTCCCGATTCAGATTCGCTGCTCGATAAATGCGATCCCATTCTCCGGCTCCACCAATGTACAAACTACGATTCCAGACCGGGCTGGAAATATTATCGTCGCTGTAGTCAAATCGCCCATTGGTAAAATCCGAAAACCAATGCGCCTCAAACAAGATTTTGGGTCTGCCGTCGCGCAAAAATCCTGATCCGGCAGCTTCTACATCAACAACGGCTCGAACTGCGGCAACCTCACAACCAATCGATCGAGCCACATCGCGAAAATCTTGAGAATTGAGCGATCGAGTTGGACGCACCACAGGAATTCGAGGAATTGCAGGTTCGAGTAACATCAGTGCGGCAGTGGGCGAAAGCTCATTGGAGTTGAATTCGTAAGCTCTAGAGAAAGCAACATAGGCCGACTGAGTTCTACCGCCCCAAAGTCCATCGACAGGACCTGGAGCATGTCCCATTGCATCGAGTCCCTGCTGAATTTGGCGGGTAAGGCGCTGATCGGCAGTAATGCGAGACATCTGCCAGGTGAATCCACCTGTTGCAATGAGGCGGAGTCCGGTCGGGATGGCTTGATTTGGGGGAGCAAGGCGAGTCCCAGAGGGAGCCGGTGTTGTAGGCGCTGGTGTTGCAGGAGGTTGCACAACGGTTTGTGGGGGAGTTGGTTGTGTAGGTGCGGTGGGTTGTGTAGGTGAGGTGGGTTGTGCGGGTGGCTTCGCTTGTGTGGGCGGAGTCGATTGTGCAGGTGGCTTCGCTTGTGCAGGTGGAGTTGGTTGTGCGGGTCGAGGCTGGAGACCTAGAAGCAGTTGCGCCGCACGGGGGCTGATTTCGTTGTTTTTAAGCTGATTGCGAGTGGCGAATGCACTAAAAGCGCTCTGAGTCATATTGCCCCAAATGCCATCCACAGGGCCAGGTTGAAAGCCTAAGGCGATTAGGCGTTGCTGTAGTTCTCTGGTTAAGCTTTGGCTGTTGCGAACCGTGGTTAATGGAGTCGTAGATGTTCCCGATGCGATGGTATTGAGGTTCATAAGATTTTACTCATGCGCTGACTAGCACTCTAGATTGTAGGCACGATCCCCTCAATTTCTTTAGCAGATTCTACGTATCTTCTAGAAATAGGAATAATTTCTTACGCTCCGATCGCACCGCGAATTAATCTCTGGGCTTACTGACTAAGATGCGCCAGGTGACAAATACGGTAATTGCCACAAAGCTCCAAAAGACGACTGCATCTTGCCAGTTCTGCAAAAATCCAACGTGATCGCTCATTTGATGTTCCAACGTCTTCGCCAACTTGAGGTTGATTCTACCGTGGACGATCGCTGTTCTTGTTCGTGCCGGGTCAAAATTTCTGCGGCTGAATCGCTGAGGGTGCGATCGCGGTAAGGAATGGCGGCGCGAGTCTTGAGGTGTTCTTGCTCCATTTGTGACAAAGGATGCAGGGTTTCAGGGTTCCAGGCTGCGATCGTGCCTTGTGCCCAGTCGTGCGGCAGGTGAAGCGCTCCGAGGGGAATGGTTCCGATTTGTAATCCGGCTTCGATTAGGGCAGTGCGGACAGATGCCGAGCGCGAGTAGGTTGCGAGTTTTCCGGTGGGGGCGAGGCATTGGGCGACAAGCTGAAAGAATTCGATCGTCCAAAGTTGGGGACAGCGACGCGGTGAGAATGGGTCAAAAAAGATGGCATCTGCTTGAAATTTCGATGCGATTAAGTGCTGAATTGTTTGTCTTGCATCACCAATGAGCAATTGTGCTTTGAGATGCTCGTGCTGATAGTAATGCTGTTTTGCAAGTGTTTCTAGAATTTCTTGAACGGATTTTGACCAGTATTGCAATAATTGTGGTGTAACTGATCCAAGAGGTACTGTTGGATCGAGTTCTAAAGCGTAAATTTCAATGTTGCAAGTTGGATTAACTTTTCTGATGACTTCGATCGCGGCTGCGGTGTTATAGCCTAATCCATAGCAAACATCTAAGAGTTTGATTTGGGATTGCTGTGCTCTCTGTTGCAGGTCGATCGCGTCTGAGAATTTTTGAAAGGCTTCGGTTTTTGCGCCTTGATAGCTGTGAAACGCTTCCCCAAACTCCTCAGAGAAAAAGGTATAAGAGCCATCTTGAGTTAACTGCGGAATCCAATCGGACATACAAACTTCTGAACGCTTCCTTTATTCTAGAGTTAGGGTTCACAAGGATAGAACGGTGTTTAGAGTTGTTACACGCAATGTCGATCGTGAGTTTGATCGCTGGATTGATGCTCTCGAATTTGCAAAGTTGAAGATGCCAGAGTGTAAGTGGTTTCAGGACGTTCGGATTTTTGAAAAAGGGAATTTAGTTTGGGTCTACAGTCGATCGCACAAATTTCCGCAGTTTGTGGGGGCAGGAGTGTACGATCGCCTTGCGAAACGATTTTTGCTCGAAACAGCCGTTGAGGAAGGCTTAATCGACATGAACGAAGAGGATGAATCTACAAAAGATTGAGAACTCCAATTTTATGAAAAACTGGAGTTCTCAAGCAGGGCTTGACTTATCGGTTATGTGGCGATTGGTAGTAGATTTTCGATCCGGTGTCAGCCACAAAATGACAAGCAAAGTAGGATTTGAAAAAGCTTTTCCAAATCGGCTCATTTGACTTGCGGTAATATCCACCGAGGACAGGCTTAATGGCTTCTGTTGCCTCTTTTAAGCGGTAATGCGGCATATTTGAGAAGATATGGTGAGCAACATGCGTGCCAATGTCGTGATGAATCGGATTAAAAATACCGTAATCACGATCGATCGTAGACAACGCACCTTTAAGGAAGTACCAATCTTCACCCCGATACCAGGGAATATCATCTTCGGTGTGATGGAGGAAGGTCACTAGATCCAACCAAATTACAAATACAACGTAACCGCCAAGATAGTATTTCAGCAGAAATAGAAACCCAAACTGAATGGTTAACGCTGCGAGAAATGCAACCATCAACAGCCAGCAAACACTACTAACAAGAACATCATTGCGCTCAGAGGGCTTAAACAAAGGGCTACTTGGCATGAAGTGAGAGCCTTGTTTACCGGGCGATCGGCGAAACAAATACAGGGGATAAGCCAACAACGGCAAATAAAACCGCATTAGCTTTTCTGGAAATCCCATTTCTGCATACTTCGTTTCTGTCACCGGATACCAGCTTTCGTCAGTATCAATGTTGCCAGTATTTGCATGGTGAGTGCGATGGCTAATTCTCCAACCATGAAACGGAACCAAAATTGGAGAGTGTGACAAATGCCCGATCAGATTATTCAGCCATTTGTGTTGAGAAAATGAGCCATGTCCGCAGTCATGCCCAACCACAAATAACGCCCAAAACATTGTGCCTTGAGCAAACCAAAAAACCGGGAAAAATAGCCAAGAATCGAGGTAAGCTGCGATCGCAATCAGTCCTGCAATAATGCCGATATCGAGGAAGAAATAAGCTAGCGATCGAGCGGTCGAAGGTTGAAAGCAACGATCGGGAATTGCCGATCGCACATCTTTGAGAGTAAAGGGTAGATCTTGACGAACAAAAGCGTCTGTCACCGGGGTAGACGGATTCGGATAAACTTGCACGTAATTCTTTTCACGAAACAATGTGTAGCCCGGTTATTCTACCGTTTAACCGTGCCAAATGTAACAGTATATTTCGAGAATAGGCGACTAGAGCTAGGCATTAGAAACAGACGAGCTAATGTCTCAAAACTACGAATTACGTGCAATCTACGCTTGAAAAACTTCCGCTTTCTTCACGATCGAACACCACAATGAATTCTCACCTTGGCATCATCTGACGCAACACTCGTAAATGTCCATCTGCATCGGTGCGAGTGCGGAATCGTTCAACAATCACGCACTGCATATTCGGCAAAAGGCAGACGGACACGTTCGCGTGAGCCAAAGGCACCGCCCAATTTGTCAAAAATCGCTCTCTATAGGAACACACACGATCGTGTGCCGCAGAATCATCAAACTCAGCGTTGTATGGCATGATTTATTTACCTCATTTGGGGCAATGCAGTTGCAGACTCTTAGCGGGGCTTGCAACTGCATCTTAGATTCTTAGGCTTTAACTATAGCGTAAAACGCTAAGACTAAATAGCCCATCGCTTACACAATTTCAAATTTTCTAGGTCAAGCTCTATTTAGTCTAAGTGCAAGTGGGAAAGATTCGTTGGCGATTACGGGTGGTCATGGCAGACCGCAAAATAACAAATCAAGCGCTTTCCCAAGTTGTTGGAATGCACCCGGTTAGCATCTCGAAGCTGAAGAATGCAGATGATATGCCTGCGATCGGTGGCGAAACACTGGCGAAACTTTGCGATGCGCTGAACTGTACGCCTGCGGATTTGATTCAATATGTGCCAGATGCCGAAGAGTAACCTTCGATTTTCCATGCGATCGAACACAATTTATGCTTTGATCGCTGTGATCCCTTTGCTAGAATTTGCCGAGCAATGCAAGCGTTAGAGACGATAATTCAAGCAATTTCGAGCAGCAAAAGATTAGAAATTGAACTGATCTTTCAAGGTTTTTTTGCACTGTTCTTAATTGGGTTGATTCCAGCATTCGTAATATTTCAACTGCGAAATCAGGTCGATCGATTCACTCGTTCGATTCTGCTCCTACTCGCAAGTTTGATTGTCTTAAATTATGTTGGCTTGGTGGTTCTTTATCCAACTTGGGCGGATTTTGCTGATCCGGCTGAAGCGAATGTTGCGATCGTTTCATGGCTGTTTCATCGAGGACAAGCGCTTTACCCAAAATTAGATGCAGCAGAAAGATACATTAATAATTATGGTGCTCTTTCTTATGTGATTCAGAGTGGATTTCTAAGTGTTCTAAAACCGAGCATTTTTTCGACAAAAATTGCAGGTTGTTTGGCAGGGCTTTCGAGTTTGGGGCTGATCTTTTGGTTGATTCGCGATCGTTTGGGCTGGAAAGCTGGAATCTTTGGAAGCGCGATCGTTTCACTTTGTTTTCTGGCGCAAACTTCTGCTTCTGGGTTGCTAACGTCTTCGTTTTGGGTCAGACCTGATTCGTTGCTGTTATTTTTTACCGTGCTTGGACTGTTTCTGGTTGTACGAGGATCGCAATCGATTGCGATAATTGGAAGCACTATCGCACTTGGCATTAGCACGAATCTAAAAATCACTGCCTTTCTGCATTTCATCCCAATTTATGTTCTGTTACTATATCGATTCGGATTCATTTCTGTACTAATTTCATCTGGTATTGCTGCGTTTGTTTCAGCATTACCATACTTTATTTTTTCCCAAATCTCATTCACAAATTATTGGGCGTGGCTACAGCAAGTTCGACTCAAGGGGATTAATTCCGATCAGATTCCAAAGAATCTTTTATGGGCAGGATTTGTAGCATTACCTGTAGCGCTCGCTTTCATACAGTCGCTTTTTACTAATTTTGATTCACTGAAACGATGGCTATCTAAGCATTCCCTATATTGCATCACTTTAATTGCTGGCATCGTTGCCAATGCAGTGATTAGTGCAACTCGCGGTGCTTTAGAAAATAATATGCTGCCATTCGTGCCGCTACTCGTTTATCTTGCGATCGAGCTATTCCAAATTCCAACGTATTCTAAGCGATCTAAAATTATCACTCCAATCAACTTGAGTGCTGCGATCGCATTCACGTTATCGCTCTGTTTAGCGGTTTACTCAACTGAAATAAAATTCATTGATCGGATGACTACCGCTCCCGGACATCAGGCGATCGCAGATCTCGATCGCATCATGGCAACAAATCCGAATCGCACGATCGGCATGGGTTATGGTGCAGTGAGCTATCAACTTTCAACTTATCGCCCTCAATTAGTATTTGCGGGTAATCCTTACTGGCTCGATTCTGCGTCTCTAATGGAAATGCAGGCATCTGGAATGAACAACACGCCAGAAAGTACACTCAATGCGATCAGAACTTGCCAAACAGAGATTTGGTTAATTCCAAAAAGCAATCCACCGTTTCAGGTCTACAGCTACTATCCGCCACTTCAGAAACTATTCAGTGATGAATTTAGGAAAATCTTTGCAGCACACTACGATCGCCAATCCAGCAGCAAATTTTATGATCTTTGGGTTTGCCGCACAAAATAGTACAACTCCGGTTTACCGCCACTCAACTGCTGCCGCCAAAAAGTCTTAGAGTGGAAAGAGCAGATTCAAAACAACGATCATGACTGAATTTCATACAATCCGGGTTTATCACCGACAAAAAGACAAGTTTTACACTTTTGAAGTGCCGGACGATCGCTACATTCTCCAATCCGGCGAAACTCAAGGAATCGAACTGCCGTTTTCTTGTCGCAATGGAGCCTGTACAACCTGTGCGGTACGGGTGTTGTCGGGTCATTTAGAGCAACCGGAAGCGGTGGGATTGTCGCCAGAATTAAAGCGACAAGGCTATGCGCTGCTGTGTGTGAGCTATGCCAAATCAGATCTCGAAGTTGAAACACAGGATGAAGATGAAGTGTATGAGCTTCAGTTTGGGCGCTATTTTGGCAAAGGTCGGGTCAAGCGTGGACTGCCGCTAGACGAGGATTAAACGATGAGCGTGACGATCGCGAAATGGACACTAGAGGAGTATCACCGCATGATCGAAGCGGGGATTTTAGACGATCGGCGGGTGGAATTGCTGCGAGGAGAAATTGTCGAAATGCCGCCAGAAGGAGAGCCCCATGCGTTTGATTCCAATCAAGCATTTAAGTATCTGCTAAACCTTCTAGAAGGTTTAGCAGATGTTCGGGGTGCAAAGCCGATTACATTACCAAACCAATCAGAGCCTGAACCAGATCTTGCGATCGTTCAAGATTTGGGACGGGAATATCGCGAACATCATCCTTATCCTGAAAATATTTTCTGGCTGATCGAGTATTCAAATTCCAGCCCCAGCAAAGATCTTGGAATTAAACGCAAAATTTACGCGGAGGTTGGAATTTCTGAGTATTGGATTGTGGATCTGAAAAGGTTACAGCTAATTGTGTTGCGCGATCCGCAGGATGGGGATTACCGTTCTGAAACAACGCTAACCACAGGCACGATCGCACCCCTCGCATTCCCAGAGATTTCGATTTCGGTCGATCGTATTCTCAACAGTTAAGCTGATCGCTGTTGACGTTCCCGAATGCGATCGAGCGAACCAACCGGAATTGCCGAAATCAACTGACGAGTGTAAGAAGTTTGCGGTTTGCGGTAAATCGTCTCGGCGGTTCCGATCTCTTCAATTTTGCCGCGATTCATTACGATAATGCGATCACTCATGAACTTCACAACGCTTAAGTCATGCGAAATGAAAATGTAAGTTAACCCAAATTCAGACTGCAATTCTTTCAGCAGATTCAAGACCTGCGCTTGAACTGAGACATCGAGCGCAGACACCGACTCATCGCAGATAATAAATTTCGGATTAAGGGCGAGCGATCGAGCAATACAAATCCGTTGCCGTTGTCCGCCAGAAAATTCGTGCGGATAGCGATTTATGAACTTCGGATCGAGTCCCACGCGCTGCAATAGATACTCGACTCGTTCCTTAAATTGCTTCCGGTTGCCACGCCCGTAAATTAGCAACGGCTCCATCACCGCATCACCAATATTCATTCGCGGATCGAGTGAACTATACGGATTCTGAAAAATAATTTGAGCATCGCGCCGCAGTTGACGCACTCGATGCTTAGAAAGCTTCAGAATGTCCTCGGTTTCAAAGAAAATTTTTCCTTGTTTCGGTTCAATCAGTCTCAGCAGCGTTCGCGCTAACGTCGATTTACCACAACCTGATTCTCCTACGAGTCCCAGCGTTTCACCTGGATAGACATCGAACGACACATCATTCACCGCCATCATGTAGCGCTTCGTCTGCCCAAATACTCCCCGAACTGGGAACGCCACTTGCAGATTTTGAACCGAAACCAGCGGCTGTTTTTGCTGAAGTGATTTGAGCCGCTGATCAAATTCCACATCGCTGATTTCTTGTGCTTCCGCTAGAGCCGTATTCACATCGCGCTGTTTTGCCTGAATTAATTTCTCCCCGGACGGTAACAGCGACACTTCCATAAAGTCCGAAACGGTTGGCAAAAATCGCAAGCGTCGATCGGGCTGTGGACGACAAGTGAGCAGTCCTTTGGTGTAAGGATGCTTCGGATTCGAGAAAATCTCTAAAACCGAGCCGTATTCTACGATTTTGCCTTCGTACATCACCGCCACATCATCGGCGATCTCTGCAATCAAGCCGAGATCGTGGGTGATAAACATCATTGCCATCCCGCGTCGATCGCGCAGTTCCCGCAGCAGATCTAAAATCGTCGCCTGTACTGTCACATCCAGCGCCGTGGTCGGTTCGTCAGCAATCAGCAAAGTGGGATTACAGGCGATCGCCATCGCAATCATGATTCGCTGCAACTGCCCACCAGATAGCTCATGCGGATAGCGATCGAGCATTGCGGTTTTTTGGCGATTCAGTTCTTGATCGAGTTCCGGTTCGCTGAGCGGTTTTTGGTTGCGTTCTTCTAAAACTCGTTGTTTTAACTCTTCATCCGATGGCAGCACCCGCACTTCTTGCAGCAATAAAGCCGCTCGACGACGTGCTTCTGACTGCGAAATGTTTTGGTGTTGCCGAATCGCTTCCACAAGCTGAAACCCGCAAGTATACACCGGATTCAGCGAACTCATCGGCTCCTGAAAAATCATCGAAATCTGTTCGCCGCGATAAGACTGCATTTGCTTTTCGCTTAACCGCAAGAGATCGATCGGTTCTGGAGCATCTGCCGCCTGAAACAAGATCTCACCGTCCGTAATTCGTCCCGGCGGATTGGGAATCAGCCGCATCACCGCCAGCGATGTCACCGATTTTCCTGACCCTGATTCACCCACAATTCCGAGCGTTCGTCCCCGTCGCACTTGAAACGAAATGCCGTCTACCGCTTTAACCAATCGTTCATCAGTTTTGAATTGAACTTGCAGGTTACGGACATTCAGGATTGTGTCGCTCATAGGATTCGGCTGATCGATGGGGGAATGATTAATTTTAGCAACGCGATCGCACCCTGTAAGGTTCCCACTGCACTAAAGCATTCAGAACTAAAGCATTGAGAGATCGCCTGCGACTTCTAAGCGCTTGTAGCGTCCGAGGTTGATGTAGGTTTCTGACAGGTTTTCTGCGATCGATGGCGTAATCCAACCCATTTGGCGCAGCACGTGAATCGCGATCGCGTACTTGGCTCGTTTTGCCCCGTCCATCACTTTGATCGCAAGCCCCATGCCTTCACCGACTCGACCAATACACTGAACGCCTTCTGCGCCGGATTTGCTCACGAGTTCGCCTTGGGTCAGTCGCATCAGTTCGGTATCAAATTCGCCATCGCCCGCCACCATCGTGGGATGATGCGTCATGGCTCTGAGAATCCGCTCCATGTCCAAATTTGCACCCGATGCAAGCTGAGCATAAAGCCAAGCCAACTGTCGAAGCTGCATAAAATACGTGGGTGCGCCACAGTCATCACGAGCCGGAATAAACTCTTCAGCCGGATTTTTCAGAAACTCTGCGAGCTTACTTAGAATCAACTGCTGAACCGGATGATTGTAGTGCAGATAGTTATTGATCGGATATCCAAGCTGCTGAGAAACTGCTAGCATTCCAGCGTGTTTGCCAGAGCAGTTGTATTGCAGCGGACTTTGTTTGCCTTCGGGAGTCGGGCACTGTAGCGCAGTCGGATCAACATCAGCTCGCCACAAGATGTTAAAGACTTGGCGAACTTGCTCGATCGTTCCTTTGTGCGAACTGCAAATAATCGCCAGATCTCGATCGGTCAAATTAAACCGCTCTAGCGTTCCAGATGCGGTGACTGCAATTGCTTGAAATGGCTTGAGTACGGATCGCGCAAATGTGGCAGTTTCAGGATTACCTGCACACAGCAGCAACCGTCCGCGATCGTCGCAAATGACCGCTTGAGCGTGATGAACCGACTCTGTGATCCCTTCTCGCAGTAACCGGACTTCGAGTTCTGCGGTGGCTTGAATTTTTCTTCCCCTTGTCATGAGTAGAAATGTAACACACCTGCTTCAGAGGCGGTTCACCTGCGTTAAAAATCGAAATGCTTAGTCTAGAATGCTTGAATGATCGCTGCTGTGAGAAACATTGGATCGATCGTTAAACCCGGAGCTTTGTTCGATAGAATAAGTGCCTGTTCTATCCGGGCTAGGGTTTATGTCTGTCCTGTCATCTGCACCATTCTCTGAGACCGAAATTGCTTCTGAAGGGATCAAGCCTGAAGAGTACGAGGAGATTGTGCGCCGCTTAGGTCGCCATCCAAACAAGGCTGAACTGGGAATGTTCGGTGTGATGTGGTCGGAGCATTGCTGCTATAAAAATTCGCGACCTTTGTTAAAGCAGTTTCCGACTGAGGGCGATCGCATTTTAGTTGGCCCTGGTGAGAATGCAGGCGTGATTGATTTGGGCGATGGCTTGCGATTAGCGTTTAAGATCGAGTCGCACAATCACCCTTCTGCTGTAGAACCGTTTCAAGGTGCAGCAACCGGAGTGGGCGGAATTTTGCGCGATATTTTTACGATGGGGGCACGACCGATCGCGCTACTCAATTCTCTGCGATTTGGAACGCTCGATGATGCCCGGACTCGTCGGATTGTAAACGGCGTTGTGGCTGGAATCTCACATTATGGAAATTGCGTGGGTGTTCCCACTGTTGGTGGTGAAGTGTATTTCGATCGCGCTTATTCCGGCAATCCCTTGGTGAATGTGATGGCATTGGGATTGATGGAAACGACCGAAATCGTGAAGTCAGGCGCAAAAGGATTGGGAAATCCGGTGCTGTATGTTGGCTCGACCACAGGACGCGATGGTATGGGCGGTGCGAGTTTTGCTAGTGCGGAATTGAGCGATCAATCGATCGACGATCGTCCGGCGGTGCAAGTGGGTGATCCGTTCTTAGAAAAATCTTTGATCGAAGCTTGTTTAGAAGCATTTAAAACAGGTGCAGTCGTTGCAGCCCAGGATATGGGCGCAGCAGGCATTACCTGTTCAACTTCAGAAATGGCAGCAAAAGGTGGAGTCGGAATCGAACTCGATTTGGATTTAATTCCAGTGCGGGAAACGGGGATGGTTCCGTATGAGTATTTACTTTCGGAATCACAGGAGCGAATGCTGTTTGTGGCAGAAAAGGGACGCGAACAGGAACTGATTGATATTTTTGAGAAGTGGGGACTTCATGCGACTGTTGCCGGGAAAGTGATCGAAGAAGAGATCGTGAGAATTCTCTTCCAAGGCGCGATCGCGGCTGAAATCCCCGCAACCGCTTTAGCAGATAACACTCCGATTTATCATCGTGAACTGATCAGCGAACCCCCCGAATATGCTCAAAAAGCTTGGGCATGGACAGCCGAAAGTTTACCGAACTGTGATGAAAACGGGATTGCTAATCGGAACTGGAATGAGATTTTAGCAACTTTGTTGAATACACCGACGATCGCCTCAAAACGCTGGGTCTATCGCCAATATGATCATCAAGTCCAGAACAATACAGTATTGCTTCCCGGTGGTGCAGATGCGGCAGTCGTGAGAGTTCGTCCACTTGCTGATGCTCAGAGCGCCTCTGTCATTCCTGATTCAGCTTCATTAAGCAAAGGGGTTGCCGCAACGGTTGATTGCAATCCTCGTTATGTGTACCTGCATCCCTATGAAGGTGCAAAAGCCGCTGTCGCAGAAGCCGCCCGGAATCTAAGCTGTGTCGGTGCCGATCCGGTTGCGATTACCGATAACTTAAACTTTGGCAGTCCAGAAAAGCCGATCGGCTATTGGCAACTTTCTGAGGCGTGTCGCGGACTGTCCGAAGCCTGCCGAGAATTTTCGACTCCGGTAACGGGCGGAAACGTCTCGCTTTATAACGAAACCCTAGATTCTGAAGGCAAGCCAGAGCCGATTTATCCGACTCCGGTTGTGGGCATGGTTGGATTTATTCCGCAGCTCGATCGCATCGTCGGACAAAGCTGGAAACAAAGCGGAGACGTAATTTACCTCTTAGGATTGCCGATGTCGGATTCGTCCTTAACCTTGGGCGCATCAGAATACCTGGCAACAGTGCATCAAACTGTGGCAGGAAAACCGCCGATCGTTGACTTTGAACTAGAACGCAAAGTCCAAGCGGTTTGTCGATCGGGAATTCGCAGCGGTGTTATTCAATCGGCGCATGATAGTGCAGAAGGGGGAGTCGCGATCGCGCTTTCTGAATGTTGTTTCGGGCATCAGCTTGGGGCAGAGATCCAAATTCCAAATAGTGCGGCGCGAATGGACGAAGTTCTCTTTGCAGAAGGCGGAGCGCGGATCATTGTTTCTGTGAAACCGGAATCGGTTGCAGAATGGGAGGCAACTCTATCTGCGGAGCTCGGCGATCGTTGGCAAAAATTGGGAACCGTCGGCGGGGAATCCCTAAAGATTTCGGTCTCCCAATTTCATGTAATCGACGCTACGATCGCAGAGTTGTTCACAGGTTGGTCGAGTGCGATCGAGAAGGGGCTAACGGAATAGCTCTGCCGTTGTGTGCGATATTAAGGGAATGTTAAGACTCTGTGTTCAACAAGACCCGTGTTCTCAACGTTCTGATTGCTGTCTAACTACGCAAAACCAAGCTTATGCTGCCTGACGACAAGTTTTCTGTAGATCCTGCTGAGCATCGTCCTGACAAACCAGAAGAAGCCTGCGGGGTGTTTGGAGTTTACGCACCGGGAGAACCTGTAGCTAATCTGGCTTATTTTGGACTGTTTGCCCTACAGCATCGAGGTCAAGAATCTGCGGGAATTGCCACGTTTGAAGGAGATTATGTTCACCTTCATAAAGACATGGGTTTGGTGGCACAAGTCTTTAATGAAGCAAAGCTCAAAGAGCTACCCGGAGATTTAGCGATCGGTCATACTCGCTATTCGACGACCGGATCGAGTCGGGTGGTGAATGCTCAACCTGCGTTAGCAAAATCACGTTTAGGAACGCTGGCGTTAGCACATAACGGAAACTTGGTGAATACTCGTGAACTCCGTGAAGCATTAGCTGAAACGAATCACGATTTTGCGACAACAACGGATTCTGAAGCGATCGCGCTTGCGATCGCAGAAGAAGTCAATCGAGGGAACGATTGGGTCAATGGCGCGATCGCGGCGTTTAAGCGGTGTCAGGGTGCGTTTAGTCTCGCGATCGGCACTCCGGACGGCATGATTGGGACCCGTGACCCGAATGGGGTTCGTCCGCTCGTTTTGGGCACTTTGGCGCAGGAATCGCACGCTGCACCTTTGCGCTATGTTTTAGCCTCAGAAACTTGTGGACTCGATATCATTGGAGCCGATTACGTTCGAGACATTCAGCCGGGTGAACTGGTGTGGATTACCAAAGACGGCATCGAGTCGATTTTCTGGGCAGAACAACCCGCTCGCAAACTGTGCATTTTTGAGATGATTTATTTCGCGCGTCCTGATAGCATGATGCACGATGAAACGCTGTACAGCTATCGGCTGCGAATCGGACGGCAGCTTGCGAAAGAATCGACAGTGGATGCAGATATCGTGATTGCGGTGCCAGATTCGGGCGTTCCGGCTGCAATCGGGTTTTCTCAAACTTCGGGCATTCCTTATGCCGAAGGCTTGATCAAAAATCGCTATGTCGGTCGTACTTTCATTCAACCGACTCAAGGAATGCGAGAAGCGGGAATTCGGATGAAGCTTAACCCGCTTAAAGATGTACTCGCTGGAAAGCGTGTGATTATTGTGGATGACTCGATCGTGCGTGGAACGACGAGCCGCAAGATCGTGAGAGCACTGCGCGATGCAGGCGCAATCGAAGTTCATATGCGGATTTCTTCGCCTCCGGTGACGCATCCTTGTTTCTACGGCATTGATACTGACAGTCAGGATCACTTAATTGCAGCGACAAAATCAATCGAGGAAATTGCAAAGCAGATTGAGGTAGATTCGCTGCAATATCTCAGTTGGGAAGGAATGCTAGATTCAACTAGAGAAAATCCGGGTGAATTCTGCTCGGCTTGTTTTACTGGAGATTACCCAATCGCAATTCCTGAAACGGTGAAGCGATCGAAGTTAATGCTAGAAAAAACGGCGAAATAGCAAACATGCCCACCGAATCGAATTCGGTGGGCATGTTTCTTAAGAGCGAACGGCTAAACTACTGCACAACCGCAGGACGAGCCGCAGACGGACGACGATCGATCACTTGATCAACCAATCCATAGTCTTTTGCTTCTTCAGCCGACATGAAGAAATCGCGCTCAGTATCTTGTTCAATCCGATCGAGCGGTTGTCCGGTGTGATCTGCCAGATACGAATTGAGTCGCTGCTTGAGATACAGAATTTCTCTCGCTTGAATTTCGATATCGGTCGCTTGTCCTTGTGCGCCCCCTAGCGGCTGGTGAATCATAATCCGCGAGTGGGGTAAGCTCATGCGTTTTCCTTTAGTTCCAGCGCTGAGCAAGAATGCACCCATGCTGGCAGCAAACCCGACGCAAATTGTAGACACCTGCGGGCGAATTTGCTTAATCGTGTCATAGATACCCATTCCCGCGGAAACCGAACCGCCGGGGGAATTGATGTAGAGATAGATATCTTTGTCCGGATCTTCGGCTTCGAGGAACAGTAGTTGCGCAACGACGAGGTTGGCAACATCCGAATCGATCGCGCTACCGAGGAACACGATTCGTTCCCGCAACAGTCGGGAGTAAATGTCAAAGGCGCGTTCGCCCCGTCCGGAAGTTTCAATAACGGTAGGAATCATGAATCCAGCCCAGTAATTTTTTTCATTTTAGCGAATGAACGCTCAGTCGTTGGGGTGTTTGCCGTACACAACGGATGCGCTAGAGTTTGCCTAACCTGAATAAACGGACTAAATTATCGTCAAGGAATGTAAAGGTTGATTTGAGGTAGCTGTGAAAAGATCAAAGATTCTACTTTTGTCATTAACAGGAATTGCAGTGGCAGCAGTATCCGGTGGTTATTATTTTTGGCGACAGTTCACCCAACTACCAGACTGGTACGCTGAGGAACAGTCTAGCCCTCGAACTTATACTCAAATTCAAGAATCCGGTGCTGCGATCGAAAGAAAAATTGCCGCTCAAATTCAAACCAATCCGCAGCCTGCCAGTACAAATATTACGCCCAATTTCCCGGAGCCTCAGCCCTCTAAGCCTGTTCAGGTTGCACTGAGTTCTCAAGAATTAAACGATTTACTTGTCACCAAAATCACTGAGAAAAGTGGCGGTAAAGGTTTACCCAATTCAGTGAAAGGGTTTCAAACTTCAGTGAAAAATGACCAGCTAAAAACTGGAGCGGTTGTGGATATTAAAGAGCTACAGAATAGCGGAATCGGATCGCAACATCAGGCATTGTTAACGCAAATTACCGAAAAGATTCCGATGAGCGATCGCAAAGTTTACATCGGAATAGAGGGCAAGCCTGAGATCCAAAACGGCAAGTTACACTTCGATCAAAACGCCAAAATTCAGGTGGGAAACATGAGCTTTACGATCACTGAAGTGGCGAACCGCTTAGGGGTGTCTCCTCAAAAAGTGCAAGACCAACTCAACCTCGAACTGAAGCTACGCAGCTTGACCGTAAAAGATATTAACTTCCAAGATGGCAATGCAGTTTTAAGCGGAGCCGCCAAATAAAACAAATCCTTTACAGGGTGCAGCAAGGACTCTGTAAAGGATTTATGAGATTTAGCGATCGTGCAATTAGCCGCGAACCTTCACTTGAATGTTTGCATTCTGCAAACCAGGGCGTTTTGCAACCGCGCTAAGGGTTTGCTGTACCGCATACTTTTGGTTCACCGAGGTCATCAGTTCTGCAAGGTTGTGCTTTCTTGCGACACCCCACAAGTCTGCAACAATGCTGTACGTGCCATCTTCGTTATGTACCCAGCCGATGTCATAGCTACCATCTAAAACAGCGACGATATCTGCGTGAACGCGCTGACAGCCCATTCCCCGAACTTCAGCGTTGGTTTCTACTGTGAAACCCAGATCGCGCAACGAAACTTTAAGCAATTCTGCATCGGTGATTTTACTGCGGAGTGTACTAAAGTGTGACATAGATTTTGTCCTTGCTTGAATGGGTGGTATGTAAGTTGTTTTGTTAACAGTAACAGTGGGAGAATCGAGCGATCGTCTACCTAAAGGCTTCTTTTTTAGGCTTATGTTTTTAAGCTTACAATAGTCTTGGGGTAGACAGCCGTTTAGACGATTGAGTTATGTAACGATTCCAGTAACGTAAAGCTTCGATTTTTGATCTGGGTTCGGTAAGATGCAACCAGTACCATTTTTGAGAAGCTAACAAATGACCGTTACTCCGTCTGGGCGATCGCCCCTTTCAACGATTTTGCAGTCCGACCTTAGCCCCAATCCAGCGTTTCAAGCGGTTTGGTTAGGAGTGCGCGTTTTGGTGGGTGTATTAATGATTCACAATGGCTTTAGTAAATTAGCTGATGTTCAAGGCTTTGTTGATAATGTCATGAGCGTGATTGGCTTCCCGTTTCCATTATTTTTCACCTATTGTGCAGCGTATACGGAAATTGTTGCTTCAATTTTGTTAATTTTCGGATTCTTCACGCGAATCAGTGCGTTGTCCTTAACGTTCACAATGCTAATCGCGGTTTATTTCCATCTGAAAAAAACAGGATTAGACGTTGGGCCTGTAGAAACAGCTTCGCTGTATATGCTGATTTATCTTTTGTTTACTGTCGGGGGCGGCGGAAATTTCTCGATCGATCATCTGTTGTCGCGGGGACGATCGAATTCCTAAAACGAATGGTCTAGCTCGGTAAATCTGCAAAACTGCTTCAGCTTTGGAAATCTACAGGACTAGACCATTTTTTAAAAAACTTGGGTGAGGGATTATTCTTCCTCTTCGGTTTCGATCGGTTGTTCAACTGGCTCGTTTTCGGCTGTAATCTCTTCTAACGCTTTCTGAATCCAAATTCTCGATAAGTCGATTAAGCTAATGCTGTCGGGCACAGTGACCATTGATTTGTTCCTCCTTCATCTATCCTAAAGCGTAGCGAACTACACCTTTAGTGACATGAATAGAGTGACTTATTGAAACATTTATTTACAATCATTAAATCTTGTCAAGATTGTATTTTAGATTGATTAACTTCGAGAATTGCAGAATCTCGGATTGCCCCTGTCCCTGGGAAGTTAGACGGAGACGATCATCAAATCTCTACTGTCTGTACCAGTCTCCTCGGCATTTGGTTTTCATTGCAAAAATAAAAGGGAGAAGTGATAAACTTCTCCCTTCCAACTTCATGCGGATGGCGAGACTCGAACTCGCAAGGCAATGCCACACGCACCTCAAGCGTGCGCGTATACCAATTCCGCCACATCCGCCTAAGCCTTAACTACAATAGCAGATAAATCGCAATTTCGTGACAAATTTTTTCAAATTTTGTGGGATTGGCACGATCGCAGTTTTTGCACCCCCGATAGCGGTACACTCAAAACCTTACTGACTCCCGCAACTGCTCATGTCGTTTCACGCAACCCTAGATCAACTGGTTTCACTCCTCGGAGCATCAGCTCAAAATTTACCGGATGCAACTGCGATCGGTCTGACAACCGATTCGCGATCGATCCAATCGGGTGAGATTTTTCTAGCCTTGCGGGGTGAGAAGTTTGACGGGCATGATTTTGTAAAGACTGCAATCGAGCAAGGTGCGGTCGCGGCGATCGTGGATGCTCAATTTGAAGCGGGTGATTTACCTGTTCTCGTGGTTTCGGATACCTTGCAGGCGTATCAAACGATCGGGCATTGGTGGCGGAAACAGTTTAAAATCCCGGTGATTGCAATTACTGGATCAGTCGGGAAGACTACAACAAAGGAATTAATTGCAGCGGTTTTATTGAAATACGGCAAAGTCCACAAAACGCAAGCAAATTACAACAATGAAATCGGTGTTCCGAAGACACTCCTAGAATTAACTTCAGATCACGATTTTGCTGTGATTGAGATGGGAATGAGAGCGCCTGGGGAAATCGCATTGTTATCACAAATTGCAGAGCCGGATGTTAGCGTGATTACGAATGTAGGAACCGCACATATTGGAAGATTGGGATCGAGAGCAGCGATCGCTCAAGCGAAATGTGAACTGCTGGCAGAAATGCCCAAAGATGCCATTGCAATTCTGAATCACGATAATGCTTTATTGCTCGAAACGGCTGAGAAAGTTTGGCAAGGTCAAACCATCACCTACGGACTGCAGGGGGGTGATTTACAAGGACAACTCATTGATGCAGAAACGTTACAGGTCGGTGAGTTGAAGTTTGTATTACCGCTCCCCGGTGAACATAACGCGCTGAACTTCTTAGCCGCTTTAGCCGTTGTGCAAACTCTCAATCTCGATGCTGCAAGGCTAACCGCAGGGGTCGAAGTTGAATTGCCCAGTGGCAGAGCGAAACGCTACGAATTACCCAACGATGTGGTGATTCTCGATGAAAGCTACAACGCAGGTTTAGAGTCGATGCTGGCATCTCTAAAGCTGTTAGCTCAGACTGAGGGCGATCGTAGAATTGCTGTGCTTGGCACGATGAAAGAACTTGGTGACTGGTCGGTTCAGTACCATCAGCAAGTCGGTGAACAAGTGAGAAATTTGCAGCTTGATCAATTGTTGATTCTGGCTGACCCGGATGAAGCGCAAGCCATGGCGATCGCGGCTTCTCCCGTTCCGTCCGAGACTTTCACAACGCATACAGAAGTAATATCGCGGTTGAATGAATTGATTCGATCGGGCGATCGACTTCTATTTAAAGCATCAAGAGCGGTGGGACTCGATCTCGTCGTAGCTGCCATCGTTCCATCCAAGTAAACACCTCCTATCGACTGATCCCCAAGCTAAAACAGTTGATTTACTCCTTTCAGTTGAGGGGTCTATCACTTGAGAAAGATGCTTATCCGCTCTCGCCTCAGCGATTCTGACATCAAAGGTAGTTCAAAATTGCAGCCTCACTGACACATCTCTTGTGTTGGGCGAAGTCTGATGAGGGAATTTCTATGAGTCAAGTCACAAATTTAACTTGGGAACTCGGTCAGATCCTGGCACAAGTTCCAATCGATCGAGGAGTCACAACACCGGAGCAAGCGGCTTTGGTATTTTCAGGCCCTCGATTTTTTGTTGCTCTAATTTCGGGAATTGTATTAGCATTTGCATTCCAATTACTGTTTACGAATTTATCCGTTGCTGCCGGAATTTCTTACCTCGGACATTCTTCGGATGATCATGATTCGCATCATTCGCACTCTAGTGGTGGTGGCGGCACGATTCGCAAAATCGGTACTGCTGTCGGTCTCTGGACACTAATCACCGTCACTATTTCGCTGTTTATCGCTTGCTTGCTGGCGGTGAAACTCAGTTTATTAACGACCGCAGCGCTGGGTGCGATCGTCGGTCTAGTGATCTGGGCGGCATACTTCACCCTGCTTGTTTGGGTGAGTTCTACGACAGTGGGATCGCTGGTCGGTTCAGTGGTCAATACTGCAACGGCTGGATTCCAATCGATCGTCGGAACGGCAACGGCTGCACTCGGAGCAAGAGCCGTTAATCAGCAAGTCGTCTCGACCGCAGAAGCGGCAGCCGCAGCAGTCCGGCGAGAATTGGGTTCGGCGATCGATCCTGCCAATATTCGGGATTCTCTCGAAGACTACATCGAACGGCTTCGTCCTGCACAATTAGATTTTGGTCGGGTGCGGCGTGAACTCGAAACGTTGGTGAATGATCCAGAACTGCAAAGCGTGATGGGTAGTGGCTCTGCGGTCGAGGTGATGGATCGGCTGCGCCATATAGATCGCAATACGTTTGCGAAATTGATTAGCGATCGCACGGATTTATCGAAACAAGATGCAAACCGTTTGATCGATCAGCTTGATGCAGTTTGGAAAGATACGATCGGACGACATCAGCGCAAAGATCCGACGCAAGAGTTGGTGGAATATCTGAAGACCGTTCAATCCGGACAAGTCAACATGAACGATCTCAATCGTCGTTTGGATCAGCTCACCGAAGAACTGCGCCGTCAAGGTCAGACGTTGCAAAACACGCAGCAAGATCAAATGTCGGGAATGCGCGATGCGTTCTCGTCCTTGGCGCAGCAAGGTGGAAAACAAGACCAAGCGAGCCTTGTCGATCGAGCGATGCAATTCGGTTTCTCAACTCTGATGGGAACCGTGATGGGACGGACAGACCTGAAGGATCTCGATGTCGAAAAGATTATCGGACAGATTCAATCGGCTCGCGACAAAGTGATGTCGGGCGCACAAAAAGCCACGAGCCAGGTTTCGTCAGGCTTTAGTCCGATTAAAGCCGATGTGGAGAACTATCTGCTAAATACCTATTCCTGGCACTTCAATCGGGAAACCTTAGACAACGAATTCCGCGAATTGCTTCACGATCCGGAAGCCGATCCGGGTGCGGTGAGACGCGAACTCGAACGATTAAATCGCAGCGATTTCGTCAATCTCTTAACTCAGCGTGGAGATTTACCGGCAGCACGAGTTGCTGAGATTGCCGATCAGCTTGAAACAATTCGGGCAGCGACTCTCAGCCAAGTTCAAACGGCTGAAGACCATCACGAAACGACCGATCTTCGCAGTCGCGTTGAGAACTACTTGCGATCGACCCACAAAGATGAACTCGACCCCGACGCGATCGAGCGGGAAGTGTCGCTGCTGCTCGAAGACCCCGAAGCAGGCTACGACGCGCTGAAGAATCGCCTGAGCCATTTCGATCGCGATACCCTGACGCAGTTGTTATCGCAGCGTCAGGATCTCACGCCGGAAGAGTCCGATCGCATTATTAGTCGCTTTGAAAGCACGCGCGATCGTGTCCTCAATTCAGCTCAAGAAGCGCAAAACCGCGTTCGTTCTGAAGCCGAAGCCCTGCGGCTCAGAGTCGAATCTTATCTGCGAAACACCAACAAATCCGAACTCGACCCCGAAGGCATTAAGCGCGATTTCCGCTTGTTGCTTGACGATCCGCAAGCTGGATCTTCTGCACTGCGGGCACGCCTGAGCCAGTTCGATCGCGATACGCTCGTTCAATTGCTATCGCAGCGTCAAGACCTCGCGCCGGAAGAAGCCGATCGGATCATCAGCCAGCTTGAAGATGTGCGAAACACGGTGATGCACGCGCCGCAAATCGCCGTTCACAAAGCGCAAGATCAAATCGATTACGTCATCAGCACGATCGAACGCTATCTCCGCAACACGCATCTCTCTGAACTTGATCCGGATGGCATCAAGAGCGATCTAAATGCGTTGCTGAGCGATCCGAAAACAGGCGGTTCTCGCTTGAGAAGAAGACTGTCGCAAGTCGATCGCGACACGATCGTCAAACTGTTAGCACAACGTCCCGATCTGACGGAAGCGCAAGCCAATCAGATGGTCGATCAAGTGCTGTCATCCATTCGGAGTGTGGCGCGATCGCCGCGTCGCTTGGCATCGAGAACCCAACAGCGGGTGCTCAACTTCCAATCGGCACTTGAGAACTACCTGCGGAATACGCAGAAAGAAGAACTCAATCCCGACGGCATCAAGCGCGATCTACAATTGCTACTGCGCGATCCAAAAGCTGGATTTGGTAGCTTCGGCGATCGCTTATCCCACATGGATCGCTCGACGATCGTGGCGCTTCTAGCTCAACGAAACGACATGACCGAGGAAGAAGCGAACCGCGTGGTTGATCAAGTGCTTTCGGTGCGTGAACAGTTCATGGCACAGATCCAAGCGATCCAGAACCGGATTCAAGGCGTAATCGACGGCATTCTCGATCGCATTCGCAATTACTTGAATTCGCTGGATCGCCCGGAGCTGAACTATGAAGGCATTCGGACTGACCTGCGGACGCTGTTCCATGATCCGCAAGCGGGCTTTGATGCGTTGCGCGATCGTTTAGGTAGCTTTAACCGCGAGACGGTTGTAGCGCTGCTCTCATCCCGCGAGGACATCTCGGAAGCTGAAGCAAACCGAATTGTCGATCAAGTGGAACACGCGAGAACTTCAGTTCTGCGACGTGCAGAACGGATTCAAACCGAAACCCAACATCGGCTTGAAGAAGTCAAGCGACAAGCCAAAAAGCAAGCCGAAGAAACCCGCAAAGCGGCAGAAACAGCAGCTTGGTGGCTGTTTGGAACCGCGTTAATCTCGGCAGGCGCATCGGCTCTTGCAGGCGCGATCGCGGTCGGTGGTCTCTAATTGAATCGCGTTTAGTCTAGCGACTTAAAGTTAGCCCTCCGCTACTCAGAAGCGGAGGGCTAACTTTTTTAAAACCAAGCTGCGAAACTGGTAAACACAGAAAGCCCCTCAAATTCCTAAAGCAAGAAGCTTTGACACCGATCCAATCTGTTGGTCTCAAAGCTTCTTACCGAGAAATTTGGGGGCAGCTATCCGCTCAAAACTAAAAACTCTGTAGCTTACGCGCTGTCAAATTAAACGTCAAATTAAACATCGTAAATGCGACATTCAGCCGCATCAGGATTATCGTCGCAATAAGCAGCTAATGACCCTTTTCCATCCGATCGACGGTGCGAGATTTCAGCTTGAACTTCTTCGACTGCATCCCAAGCGGTTGCACATTCATCCGACATCGTTCCATTCGTACCGCAAGCATCACGCGCTTGATCAACAAGTTTGGTGAGGCGTTGTTCGATCGTAATGCCTTCTTTTGCTTCAGTCATAACCTTACCCCTGGTGTAGTGAAGATTGGGCGATTACTTTCAGTTTGCCTCTAGATTTCAGCGTTGTGTGGTCTTCTACCTTTAATTTAACAATTCACCTCCTATCCCTAAGACCATCTATCACAACCTTAGTTATTTCGGCTGACTCGGATATCATCGCTACGTTTGAGCGATCGTGCCATTTGCTGATGACTTTGAATTGCCTGGTAAATCGCATCTTGCCGTCGCGCTTGATCGCGCTTGATGCTGTAGTAATTGTTGCCAAGACCAGGAGCATCCCATTGATTCGTCCGAGGATCAAGATACGAGTAGGTACGAGCGTGAAGAACTGCTTCCGAGCCGCGTAAACCCTCTGTATAGGCTTGCCGGAGACGATCGACATATCCACCTTCTTCGAGTGCTGCGAGCGGCGCTTGGTTTGCCAAATCAATGCCATTTAGCTGTTCTTCGAGTCCAAGCCGCAGTCCCGCAGAAATGGCATGCCGCTCGATCGCAGCATACTGATTCCGCAGGCGGGCAAGTTGACGACGATCGGCATCATCGGGAGAATCCGCGCCATGTTGATAAGAGAAGCTGCCCACGTTCCACACCCCGTTACCTGGATCGACGTGTCCCTTGTACGCCCAGGTTTTGCTGCCATCGGGAGTACGAGTTCCTTCCGCGCTTCCGACTGCCTTAGCAACCAGGGAGTCTGAACCACCTTCAAACAGTTCATCGGGTGCAACTGCAACTAAGCGATCGTCCGATTGAGCGGCGGATTGACCATTTTGATCATTGCCACAATTCCTACACACGTCTAGCAGAGCATTATTGGTTACAACGCTGGCTTGAGGTAATGCTTTCGGGCGCTTTACTCCTTCAGTTTCAGGAGATTGAGCAGGACGAGCAGGAGCTTGAAAGCCGATCGCGGCGGATTTCTTCGGGCTGGTTCCAGTGACAGATGGTGTGATTTTAGATTGAGAAGTGACTGAATTTGCTTTAGAGGTGGGCGGACTAAAGGTGAGCAGTCCTTGAGCTTGCGCCGATCGCATTCCGCTCAGCGTCAAGACGATGAGGCTGACCATCAAAGAAGCAAGTTTTTTCATCGTGGCTTTAGAGTTCGTTGCAGTAAGCTTTTATCGGGTTCGACGAGTGCCCAGCTTTCGTCGGCTTGCTTGAGTAAGGTGGCAAATTGCAGAATGGTTCCGGTGGCGATCGCGTCTCCAGCTTTCAGGGTTCCAAGCTTCGGACGATCTAATCCACACAGGCGGAACAAATAGGCGGGTGTATCTGCACCTGCAAAGTACACACAGCCGCGTTTGTCGATGTACGCATCTCCGTCTGAGGGAGCATACACCGACTGACCGTTCAGAGCGATCGAAATATCTCCGAGTCCGCCCGTCACTTTTGCGCCTGCAATCTCATCTCCCGGCTTGAGTTGCCAGCTTTGATAGAGCTTGGGTTCTGAAATCAGGTTCTGACTGTGGGGGGAAGCAGAACAGCTAGACATTAAAAGCAGAATCAATCCAGCCTTAACGAACCCAGAACTTATATCCCAGATATTGATTCCCTTCATACGAGACCACAATAAACGTTTGAGAAGTCGATCGTTCTAGCGCATCAGATGCTACTCGATAGGCTTCACGCTCAGTCCGTGTTCCAGTCCGGAGCGAGAGTGCAGGAAGGGTGCAGTAAGGCTCTTTTAAGGCTTTGCGGACTGCATCTTTCGGGTCTCCGTTTTTCAGCGTGATCAGCTTTGCAATCTGGTCTTCAGAAACGGTTTGCTGCGATCGTACTGATCCTTGACAGTCTAGCCCTGCATCTTTGCTTCCAAATGAAGGGAGTCCCATCGCTTGAAAGAAGATGCCCAACGCTAAGATACCTGCAACCCCTGCTAACCCTTGGTTAGAGGTAATTTTTTCAGTCATAGTTTGCCTCCGACGAACAATCCCAAAGTCACCAGCAACAGTCGGTAAATCCCAATCCGATTGGCTTGAGGAATAAAGAAAGCGGCGTAAGCGGCTAACAATGCCGGAATACACATCAACACAATCACTGGAATGTTGAGAAATGGCATTGCTGCAACCCAGTATTTCAGCCCAATTCGCAGCCCTGCTGCTGCTAATATCCAAACGGCAGCATCGATCGCAAGTGCAGCATTCTGTTCGGGTAGTTTGAGGCAGCGCTGCAACAGGCGGTATAGAGGCTTGCGGCGACGGATACGAGTGGGATGAATGGGATTCCCACTCGTCGGACGAAAGGGCGGAATCTCGGTTTGAGGCGGTCTGCGAGTAGATTGTGGAGCGCGAACGGGAGCGGGTTCAAGCGGCAAGCGCACAGAGCTAGATTGAGGCGGCGCTGGATGAGCAGAGCGGGTGCGCTCTTGTGCCTGCATATGTTCGACCGTGGACTTAAGCTCGTCGATCGCAATCCAAGTGGCGTTCAGTTGCTCGTTAAATTGAGCCAGCACAGCTTCGAGTGAGGGGGACGCTTCCCAGGTGAGCTTTACTCGCGTGGAAGCAGCTTGATTCGCTGCTTTATGAGTCGCTTGGCGCTTGGATGCGGAGATTTTTGTGCTAGCAGCTTTTGCAGTTGGTGCTTTTTCAGTTTTCGTGGTGCGGCGTTTTTTCGGAGAGGTCGCATCAGTGGTAGACTCATCACTGCTTGCAGTGGACTCCGGGTTCGATTCACTCGCGCTCAGGGGATCAGCGATCGGTTTCGCAAGCTGCCGTTTTGTGCCTGGCTGAGTCTGAGTGATCCGGGTTGACTGGCTTTCTGATTTCAGTTCTGTCATCGCGGCTCCTGGGGCAAGTGAATCTTTAGTACCTTCGTACTATATTAGTATTAATGTGCTACCGCTCAAATGTCAATCTTATCGATCGAATTCATCCCGAAAAAAGCGACATACCATAAAGCGTGAACTTTTGTGATAACAGGTACAAAAGTTTAATTTTGCCTCAATTAGATTGGGGAGAAAGCGAATCTGGGAGGTCGGTATGGGGTTAAAGACACAGGTTGAAATTTTCCCACTTGAATCCATCAAGGGCGGCATGGCGGAGTTTTACACGCCGCAATCGAGCCATGAAACCATGCTGGTGAATATTCCGGCTCAGACGATCGACGATCTGTTCGTTCATCGCACTCAGACCGATCAACTGCTAGTCGTGCGCGGCAGTTTTATTCTGGTTGTATTACAAAATCGTAGGTATCAATACATTCCGTTAAGCGAAATGAAGCCGCAGGTGGTAAAAATTCCGCCGGGAGTACCGCATGGAGCCATTAATCTCAGCGGCTCAGCCTGTGTGTTGGTGAACGCCGTGTTAAGACATAGCACTCCTATCGATCGAGATTATCGCCCAATGCGCCGACCAATCCCCTACGATATGAATATGGCTCACCAATTACAAAAAATTCATTCTTCTAGCCATGCTTAGTGAATTTTATTTAAGCTTGAATATGCCACTCATAACTGGCATCTAATTCTCTTTCCCCTGTGTTTCATGCCGCTCACAATTCTTGTTGCAGAAGATGATTTAGGAACCCGCCTCTCGATTTGCGACTATCTCGAATGTTCTGGTTATTCTGTGGTCTCAGCAGAAAACGGTAAAGATGCGATCGCCCTGCTCGAAACGCATCAGCCGCATTTGATCGTGACCGATGTTTCGATGCCGCTGATGGATGGGTATGAATTTGTGCGCCAAGTGCGGCGACGACCGGCGCTGCGTTTGTTACCGATCGTATTTCTCACCGGACGCACGGATACCGACGAGCGGGTACGGGGGTATCAGCTTGGCTGTGATGTTTATCTTGCAAAACCGTTTGAGCTTCCAGAATTGGGTGCAGTCGTGCGGAATCTCCTTGATCGCAGCCAAATGATCGAATCCAGTTGGCGATCGCGGCAAGAGTTTGAAGTAGCCGCAGAAGCAGAGCGGGAAAAACCAGATATCAACATTGCTTTTACCGATCGCGAACAAGAGGTTTTGACGCTGCTGAGCGATGGATTATCGAATAATCAGATTGGCGATCGGTTGCATCTGAGTTCGCGCACCGTGGAGAAGCATGTCAGTAGTTTGCTAAGAAAAACAGACACGAGCAATCGGGCTGAATTGGTACGGTTCGCAATGGAGCATCATTTAGTGCTATAAAAAACCGCCGGATATACTCCGGCGGTTCTCTCAAGCTTTATGACTGAAAATCCTACGATTCCAACAAGCTCCGCAGCATCCAAGCCGTCTTCTCATGAATCTGCATCCGTTGAGTCAGTAGATCGGCAGTCGGCTCGTCGTTGGCTTCATCCACTAAGGGGAACAACGATCGCGCCGTTCTCACCACTGCTTCTTGTCCTTCGACTAGGAGCTTGATCATTTCTTCTGCTTTTGGAACTCCCGGCGTTTCGGCGATCGAACTTAGCTTCGCATATTCGTTGTAAGTTCCTGGAGCCGGGTAGCCCAGTGCTCGGATGCGTTCTGCGATCGAATCCACTGCTAAAGCAAGCTCAGTGTATTGTGTCTCAAACATCGTGTGCAACGTTTGAAACATTGGGCCTGTGACATTCCAATGGAAATTGTGCGTTTTCAAATACAGCGTGTAAGTATCTGCTAGTAAACGCGACAAGCCTTCTGCAATTTCTTGACGCTTGTTATCCTCGATGCCAATGGCAACTTGACTAACCATAGTCTTCTCCTACTAAATTTCTAAAAAAGAGTGAGTAGTCCAAACCGTCTTGCTGGCTATTATCCCGCAGCCAACCTGAAAATTAAGCTAAATGTTGCTTAAGAACGGCTCTGGGTGCGCGTCGCACATTACACAAAATCGTTTCGTGTCCCAGTCGGCTACAGGCTTCGTAGCGATGACAGCCCGAAAATCCGTAATACTGTCCATCCACTTCTAAAACGTCGATCGGCTCTTGGAGTCCAATCTCCGAAATTGAAGCCATGAGATCTTTAACCTTCTCTTGATCGTTCTGCCGAAATAACGGGCGGCGAATCTGATTGATTGGGATTTCTTGAACTCTCATGCATCTTCTCTTCATCCAACCTCTATATCATACTCATAATGACTACGACTTGCAAGTTGTTTTTGCAGGTTTGCTGACATTAAATTCAACGCGTCAAATTCCGCATTCTCAACCATCTGTGTAATCCTGGATCATGCACAAATTGTTCTAGCTTTCTAAGGGAACCCAACATGGACGACAAGCTGATGCTCATGATTCCGGGACCAACTCCGGTGCCGGAGCAGGTCTTATCGGCAATGGCAAAACATCCGATCGGACACCGGAGCGGTGATTTTGGCAAAATTGTGGCAGAAGTCACCCAAAATCTCAAATGGCTGCACCAAACGCAAAATGATTTACTCATCCTGGCTGCCAGTGGGACAGGCGCAATGGAAGCCGGAATTATTAACTTTCTCAGTCCGGGCGATCGCGTGTTAGTCGGATCAAACGGTAAGTTTGGAGAGCGCTGGGCAGAAGTCACCGATGCTTATGGACTGCAAACCGAGCGCGTCACGGCAGAATGGGGTAAACCGCTTGACCCCGAAGTGTTTCGCGAGAAGTTGGAGAGCGATCGCGATAAGCAAATCAAAGCGGTGATTATCACGCACAGCGAAACCTCGACCGGAGTGATCAACGATCTCGAAGCGATCAATCGCCACGTTAAAGCCCACGGCGAAGCGTTAATCATTGTTGATACGGTGACGAGCTTAGGAGCAACCAGCGTTCCTGTCGATGAATGGGGTTTAGATGTGGTTGCATCCGGATCGCAAAAAGGCTATATGATTCCACCCGGATTAGGCTTTGTTGCTGTGAGTCCAAAAGCTTGGGAAGCGTACAAAACGGCAAAACTTCCCCGCTACTATTTGGATTTGGGCAAATATCGCAAGTCGAGTGCCAAAGATACCACTCCATTCACCCCTGCGATTAACTTGTTCTACGCAATGCAAGCCGCATTGAGAATGATGCAGGCAGAAGGATTAGAAAACATCTTTGCGCGACATGAACGGCATCGGCAAGCTACCCGTGCGGCGGTTCAAGGGCTGGGGATGCCCTTGTTTGCAGCAGATGAATGCAGCAGTCCGGCGATTACTGCGGTAATGCCGAACGGAGTTGATGCAGAAAAAATTCGTAGCATCATGCGGAAACGGTTTGATATTGCGCTGGCAGGCGGACAAGATCACCTCAAGGGTCAGATTTTCCGCATTGGACACCTGGGATTTGTTAGCGATCGCGACATTCTCACAGCGATTTCTGCGCTCGAAGCAACTCTGCAAGAACTTGGCTACGATGGCTTTACGCCTGGCGCAGGAATTGCGGCGGCGGCTAAAGTTTTGGCAGGTTAGGGACGATCGCAATGGGGTTTGCTGCTTGCTGCGTTTCATACAATCGAGCCGCAGCAGTTAACCCCATAAATCCCCACAGCACTATGCCAAACGGAATCAGCATGACGGTATTGAGACTGATTTGCGACACGATCGCAATTACAATAGCGCGACAGGCTCCGACAAATGGATCGCTCGAAGCTTGCCGGACTTGCAGCGCTCCAAACACCAGCAGTGCCATTCCTGCAACATAAGGAATGGTGCCAACCCAGCCTAAATTGAGGAATAACGTAAGAATACCGCTATCGTTTCCCCCAATATTTGAATCTCGAATCACGTATCCTAACCCGCGCCCTTCAAATTCGCTGAGGGCATCGTTGAGAAGATTGGTATAACCGATACTGCGATCGATAAAGCTGCCATCCTGCTGCCCTGCAAAGAATGTTTGTAGCCGCGAATTGATCACCGTTGAGAATGGCTCAACCATCGTTAAGGGCAACACAGCCAGCGACATCAGCATCAACGTGACGATCAGTCGCATTTGCAGCCTGGGTTTCAACGATGGGAGATAGACAATCAATCCGATGAGCCAGCTTAACCAAGCGGTTCTCACCAACGTTAGCAGCAATGCAAGATATCCGAATCCTGATGATACAAGCTTCAACGGACTCTTAATCGCAAACAGTAATAAGACACCCGCCACCATCGTTGCGGCGAACGGCTGTGGAGAGTGCATCGTGCTAAAGACTCGAATCGATAACGGGTTCGGTGTTCCAAATGAATAAATCATCAGAACGTTAATCAGATTTTGTAGCCAATACTGATCCCACAAAGGCGCAACTAGGAACTGAATGACACCGTAAACGCCCATCACCAGTGTTCCCCAGAGAAATACTCGCTCTGTAACGCGCTTGAGTTCTGGAAATCGTCGCCAGTGAGAAAATAAGTAATAGCCAAACACGATCGGAGTCAGCCAGTTTAACAGCGCAACGATCACCGTTTGGATCTGATATTCCATTAGTCCAATAAACGCTCCGTATAACACTGCGATCGTAGATAGGACAAACGGTAAACCATTCCCTCGAATTGCTTTGGGCAATTGAATCAGCAATGTTAGCGTCGATAATAATGACACTAGAAACGGAGCTAGTAAAACTGGATTGGGATCAAGCCATCCAACTTCCCAATCGATCAGTCGTCGGACAAAGGGTGTGAGAAACCAAAGCCACCAGGTAAAGCCAATGTAGAACATTGGATAGCGAAAAAATAGCAGCGCTCCCACTGCTAAACTTCCGATAGGAAAAGCAAGTCTAAGAATTGAGGCAACGTTAACCGCAAGACACAGCACCGTAAACGCAATCAATCCCCCAATCAGAAGCCAGGGTTCAGAGAGTTGCGGGGATTTGGGTTGGGGTTGGGTGCTGTACATAAAGTCGGTGGGGTGAGTCTGGGCTAGTAGAGGTGGAACGTAGGAAGAGGAGATGTTTGCTCTGGTTTGGGCGGCTTCTTGCCCCCTAAATCCCCTACGAGTGAGGGACTTTGAATTATTGGTTGAAGTCCCCCGCTTGTGGGGAATTTAGGGCGACCTGGATTCAGCATCGAAGCGAATTTTGCCGAATTGAGATTCAGGATGTCGATCGCATTCGCCAAGCGGCATCGTAGAGCTTGAGATTGTCTTGAGCGATATTTTTCCAACTGTAGCGCTGTGCTGCTCGATAAGCATTTTGCCGCAGACGATCGAGCATGGAACGATCGAGAATCAGCGTTTCAACCGCTTGCTCAAAGGCTTCACGATCGCGACAAGGTACGATCAGTCCAGTTTCACCATCGCGCACAATTTCCAAGGGGCCGGGAGCCGTTGTAGTGACAGGAGCCAATCCACACGCCATGGCTTCTACCAGCGCCACCCCGAATCCTTCTGAAATGGTCGGTAACACTTTGATGTGATGTCCTTTAAGCAGCTCCGGGAGTTGGTAATTTTCATAATACGGAATCACAGTCACCCGATCGCGCACTTCTGGATCGAAATCAGAATACACCTGCTCAGCGGGGCACTCGGTTCCGAATAGACTCACTTCTACTTTCGGATAGCGCTTGAGAATGGCATTGAGTGCAGGTGTGCCGTATTGAATGCCTTTACGAACGATGTAGCTACTCACTTGAGCAATTTTGATCAGCTCATTTTCTGAAGGGGTTGGCTCAAACGGCAGATTCAACATCGCTTCTGGAATCCCATTGGCGACAACATGAGCACGATCGGGATGAACCCCCAATTTCTCGACCACGTAATCCCGATCGCGATGATTCAGCAACAGCACCAAATCAGACTGTCGCATTGAGGTTGCGACTTCCCAAAGGCGAATACTGGCGCGATAGAGCAGGTATTTCCATTCGAGTTTGAGGTTTCCGCGCTGTGCTTCTTCGAGATATTCCAGGTGCTCGATATGTTCTAGCCCGTGGCAACGGCAGACGAGTAGCGGACGCGATTTGTGAAACTTTTGCAGAATCAACCCCCAAATCCAAGCATCTGCTGTCGAAGCATCAATCACATCGATCGAAGAGAGCGATCGTAGAATTTTTGCGGTTGTAAATTCTGGAAAGAAGACAAATTTCAATAGCGGCGGTAATTGTTTCGGCAGATCATCGAGTGAATAAAACTCAGTTTGATGTCCCAGTTTTTCGTATTCCTGACCCAAGCGCCAAGTAACACCAGGGCCACCCGCATTAGGATCAGCAGGATAGTGAAACGTAAAAAGTGTTTTCATAAAAAATTAAGCGAAGGTCACACACAATGCAGTTCAAGCAAGTTCTTTTCGATACCGTCAATCATTTTGTCGTAGCTAAAATAATCTAAAACGTGTTGCCGACATCTTGTCTCCAAAGAGGGATCTTTTTCCCGCCAATCCAGAACTCGATCGAGACAATTTGCTAAATTGTTCTCATCGCCTGGAGTAAACAAGAAATCCGCAAATCCGGTAAGAATTTCGGGATTTCCACCGATCCGACTGGCAATTTTAGGAACGCCGCAGGATAACGATTCAAACAAGCCTAAACTACAAGGTTCGCTCCATACACTCGGTAAAACGTTGACATCGCTAGCTTGATATAGAGACACCGGATTTGCGAGATGTCCAACAAACTGAACCTGATGAGAAATTCCTTGTGCCTCAACGAGTTGATTGAGCGATCGTAGATAGTCCATTCCTTCATCTTCGCACTCACGTTTCCTGGCAAAACTGTAATGCACAACAGGATTTCCAGCAATCAAAACTCTAATTCTTCTTCCTTTCTTGATTAAGATTGCTGCCGCTTTGATTAGCGTTTCTAGTCCTTTTTCTCGGTCAATTCTACCGATGTAAGAGATGATCTTTGTATCATCAGAAACCTGCCATTGTTGCCGAATTTGCACCAAATTTTCAGCAGGCTTGAACTTCTCTAAATCAACCCCGTTGTAAACTACTTGAATTCGATCGCGCTCAATCCCAAATGTGACCCAATCTTGCTTTGTTTGCTGTGAAACTGCGATAAATCGATCCACTCGACGCAATCCAAATTTACGCTGACGATTTAAATTAATCGGCGGGAGTTGTAAATAGCACACATACGGCAATTGATGGAAAAACGACAGCGCAGAAGCAAATAATGAGAAGTGATAATCGTTACAGAAAATGATCGAATTAGGTGCGATCGCCATTTGCCCTAGCTTGATCAAACCTGGCAAAAATTGCAGCGTACTCCTGAAGCTTCGCCAATCAAAGCCATAAGCGCTAATTTGAATTGTGCGATCGCAAAAAGACTGATACTGCGGCAGTAAATCACCGGCTTTCAGATACAGCAAAGTAATCCGATGCCCCCGTTGAAACAAGCCGCGACAAATTTCTAGCAAGTTTAATTCTTGCCCCCCACGCTGACGGGTAACGTGATTCTCCAGCACAATTAAATTCATCTTTAAATCGCTCACGCTTCATGCTGAATGCGGTGATAGTGCCAAAGTCTTCCCTGCTGCGCTAACAACGCCTGATAACTCCCCTGCTCAACCACCCGCCCCTGCTCCATTACCACAACCTGATCCGCTCTGATAATGGTCGAAAGCCGATGCGCGATCGTGATCACCGTTCGCCCGTGCGATAATCGCTCCAAAGATTGCTGAATCAACCGTTCTGATTCCGAATCTAGTGCGCTCGTCGCTTCATCGAGAATGAGAATCTCTGGATCGCGTAGCAACGCTCGTGCGATCGCTAGCCGTTGTCGCTGTCCGCCAGATAGCCGCACCCCGCGATCTCCCAACACTGTTTCAAATTGCTCCGGCAGTTCCAGAATGAACTTCAAAGCATTCGCTTGCTCGGCAACTTGCCAAACTTCTTGATCGCTGACATCATTCAAGCCGTAAGCAATGTTCTCGCGTACCGACGTATTAAAAATAAACGTATCCTGGCTGACAATCGCAATTCTGCGCCGCAGCGACTGAATCGCAAAGCGTCGGATATCCTCGCCATCAAATAAAACCTTGCCAGCCGTCGGATCATAAAATCGCGGAATCAAATCGACCAGCGTCGTTTTTCCCGCTCCAGAACCGCCCACGATCGCAGTCGTTTTTCCTTTCGCAATGCACAACGAGACTTCCTTCAACACAAGCTGCTGCGGATCGTAGCCAAAATCGACCGCCTGAAATTCGATCGAGTGATTCAATCCGTCAAAAATTCGATCGCCCTCCTGCAAATAGGGCTTGTTATCGCGCCGCAGCAGCTCGCGCAGATTCCGAATCGAGCCAGTGACAGCCGTGAGTTGAACGCGAGTCGAGTTCGCTTCGTAAACGACAGGAACCAACCGAAACAACACAAACAAAAACGTGAGGAGCGATGCAGTCTGAAGCGATCCGTTTTGCACAAAAACCGCGATCGCAAGAATGATCATCAAAATCAGTACCGTAGTTGCCAGTCCTTCTGCTAAAGGACGCACGATCGCCGATTGGCGCACCGATCGCATTCCCGCTCGAACAACTTGCGAACTTGCAGCATAAAACCGTTGACGCTCATAGCCCTGAGTCGCAAAGGCTTGCACGGTCCGAATTCCTGTGATAAATTCCAGCGCTCTACTGGTAAACCCTTCATTCGCTTCGGAAACAGCAATACTCCTCGCTCTCACCCGACTGTTAACTTGCGACAATACAACTCCAATCAAGCTAAACAACACCAGAGAAACGATCGTGAATTTCCAGGAGATCGTAAACAGCAATACGAAATACAGTACCAAGGCTAATAGCTTAGTGATGATAAAAGCAACTAATGTACAAGCATAATTAAGCCGACCGATTTCGCTAGTGATTGTATTGATCAATTCACCTGCAGCAGTCTGATTGAAGTAGCTTAAACTCACCGCTTGCAATTGCTCAAAGATCCGCTTCCGCAATCGATCGACTAACGTTTGCTGCGTCAGTTCGGTATAAACCTGAGTCAAATAGTTAAACCCAGCCCGAACCCAAACTGATAGCAAAATCAAACTCGATACCCGCAAGAGTCGCTCAGTCGCACTGCGATCGATGCCAAGAATGAAAAGATCAAACCAGTGAATTCCTGTTCTGAACGGTTCAAGATTCGGACTAATCAGACTTTGTAGAAATGCCAGCAGAAATCCCAGCCCAAATCCTTCAAAGGTCGCAGATGCGACGGCAAACAAAATTGCTGCGATCGCAATTCGAGGAAAAGAGTTGAATTCTCGCAAAATAAAGGCATTTTCTTGCCAAAACCGAGTTGCTCTCAACGATCGCTTAATGCGTTGTGCGACACTCATCTTTCCTCTGGGGGAAGCTCTAAAACGCTCCAAAGCCCGATAAAACTTTGGGAACGGTCTGCAATAGAATCTTGAAATCTCCTCCCAATGACCAATTTTTCAAATATTCTAAATCTCTACGATTGACCGCATCAAGATCCAGCAGCGTTGATCGGGCTTCAACCTGCCATGCTCCCGTAATTCCCGGTAGCGCGTTCAATCGCTCCTGCATTTCTGGACGAATTCGCACCGCATCATACAGCGCCCAGGGTCGCGGTCCGACTAGGCTCATTTCACCCCGCAACACATTAATTAGCTGCGGCAATTCATCCAAGCTATAGCGGCGCAACCATTTGCCCAAGGGGGTAATTCTCGGATCGTCTTCGCGCTTGTGCAGACAGCCCGCGCCTTGATTCGCCATAATGCCGTGATGGGCTTGCTCTGCATCTGCAACCATTGTGCGAAACTTCAGTACTCGAAATAGTTTGCCGCGCTGACCGACGCGCCACTGGCTGAAAACTACCGCTCCCGGAGAGGAAAGCGCAATCGCGATCGCAATCCCCACGAGCAGTGGACTGAGTACAACCAAAAGCAATGCAGCGACAGCCCAATCAAGCGCTCGTTTCCAGCCCCAGAGAATGCTTCTACACTTCTGCGGCAACTGTGCCGCAGAAGGTAAGCGCAGATAAATGTCTTTCCCGGCTTGTTCGCAAACATCTGCCCATTGTTTAACGGTGGCTTCTCCTAAGCCTGGATCGATGCGAACCCGCTGAATGGGCGATCGCTGCAAGCAGTCTAAAAGCCAGCCTGGATCGCTCAGGGGTGGCAGCGGAGGCTGTTTTTCATTACTGCTAGAAGTTGGAGATGCAAATTGTAAGACCAGAAGCTGCCGTTGCCGCCAGTACAGAAAACACCGTCGGCTATTCTGCTGAAATTTTTCGCAAGTTGAGCTTGAGGTTTCTTGCAAAATTAGCGGATTAAAAGTTGTCATAAGGTATCCGGTAAAGTCGCGGAAAATCGAATCTTCTATGGAGAATTTAAACGGTCAATCTGGTATCAATCGAGCAGGATCACTTTAGTAAAGCTTTAATTTTCAGTCTAGAATCACAGCGAGTCTAGATTTATTTTGGCTTTTTGTATCCTAGTTCATTCGCTCAAAGATAAATCTGCTAAAAGTTAGAATGTGATGATTTTTGATTCTGAAAAAGTGCATATTCTAGAATTGAGCTGAACTGAACAATTCATATCACTTGATCTTGTCTTATGTAAGTATAATTTTATACTTCTTCTCCGCTTAATCGATGAAGAAGCCGCTCTACTTTCGCCCGTCTGCCGAGCGGCAATACCGCTGTCGGCGCTTGACTTTAGAGTGCGAATTGGTGATGCCCAGATCGTCATGTTGCCCCTCATTAGTCCTAAAGTATATTTGATATTCAACTTAGAAAAAGCAAGCGATCGTAGTTGATGTTGCCCTAAACTCTTGTGTCAAAACTGCTCGATTATTGCTGAATCAATCTGTAATAGAAAGCATTATCTCTTAATCTGTCGAAATTTCCAAAATGATTAGAAATTAGCATCAAAAAAAGAGGACAAATCAAGCCAAGCAAATCTGATTGCCTTCTTTTTTAATTGCAATTTGTGAATTAATTCTAAGGCGTTGTTGTCGTTGAGCGGTAATAGTAACTATTTCCACTTTCAGCACAATTTGCAACCACACCCACGAGATTTAACCGATTCAGCATCCCCACTGCCTGCGTCACTTCATCCCGATTGACCTGCCCCATCCGACCGACTAACAGCGCTCCATCACAGAAAGAAGCTGCCAATAAGGCATCCACAATTCCCAACACGGGTGGCGCATCTAAAATCACCAGATCGTAATGCTGCTCAAACACCGTGATCAAATCGCGCATCCGTTTGGAGCTGAGCAACTGCACGGAATCGCTAGGAGTGGGGCCAGCAGTTAATACTGAGATTGGCAGATCGCTGTAAATGCTCGCAGGCTGAATCGCGGCTTGCGACAGCGCCCGATCGCTCGTCAACAATGTCGAAAGCCCGTGATCGTTCGGGAGCTGCAATTGCTCATGCAGTCCAGGACGACGTAAATCAGCATCGATTAACAGGACGCGCTGATGCAGCCGTGCTGCACTAATCGCCAAGCCCAGCGCCACAGTTGACTTGCCTTCACCCGCTAACGCTGAAGTGACCACCAGCGATCGCAGCGGATTCCCATCGGTCATCAGTTGCAGATTCTTGTAAATCAAATCCAGCGATTCGCGGAACGGTGCCCAATGCAGCACTTGCGGCATGACAATGTCTCCGGCGAGGCGCGATCGATGAGTCGCAAAACTGGTCACTGGCATGATCTCGGTCATCGGCAATTCCGGCACCATCCCAATCAGCGGAATTGATGCCTGCTTGGTTAAGTCTTCGGAAGTCCGAATCGATTTATCTGCCGATTCGCGCAGGAACGCCGCTACACTCCCCAGCATGACTCCCGCCGCACCTCCAATCAGCAAATTGCGTAACCAATTTGGACCAACTTGCCGACCAAACTTTGGCTGCTCTACCGCCTGCCAATCAAAACCACCCCGCGCAATTTCCAGACCCAAATCTTGCCGCGCTTTTTGCAGTTCATCCAGCGTGTCCCGGTTCAGCTTCACCGCAGGCTGGAGGCGGTTGTATTCCGATAAGAAACCTGGAAATCGCTGGAGTTGAGATTGGAGCCGCTGGGATTCTGTTGCCAGCGTTTGATCCCGCGCCTGCGCCGAAAAGAACTCCACCTGAGCCTGAGTTAAGTCGCTGGCAAATTTTAGATCGTTATCCCCTAACTGTCCGGCGGAAAGCAGGGCATCGCTTGATCCTGCAACCGCGCCCGCATTCGCGCCTAAGACCCGCTGCGCCTCCTGCTGAAGCAACCCAAGCTGGCGCTGACGCTGCTCCAAAAGCTGCTGCACAAACGGAGTTTTACTGGTAAAGCGCGTTTGCTGCTGAGCTAAGGCAACTTCAGTTTTTTGAATTTCACCCAGTAAGGCTTGATATTGCTTAGATTGGCTAAGTTTTGCGGCGATCGCGACTTGCTGCGGCGATCGGGCTAACTGCTGCTGGAGCGCGTAAAACCGTGCCTGAGCGCTAGCAAGATCGCTGCGATTCGCCTGCTGATTTTTCTGCAATTCCCGCAGCGAATCAACCACCGCCCTTGATTGCACTTCAGGGTCAATCAGGTTTGCAGATTTGCGAAACCGCTCTAAAGCAGCTTCGGCTTTATCTACTTTCGCCTGCACCTGCGGAATCTGTCCGTCAATGAACGATAATCCCTTTGCCAAACGATTGCGCTGCTGTTCTAAGTTGTAGTCCTGATAAACCTTTTGCAGCGCTTTAAGTACCTCGCGGGTTTTGATCCGATCGTGATCGATGTAGCTCATTTCCACGATGTTGGTAGTGACGCGCTCATTGCCGCGCTGCTCCTGCACTTGGGCAATATTCAGCCGCCGCCTTAAGCGATCGACGCTGATATCGCTGTAGCGCGGCTTCAGATCATCTACAGCCCGTTGCAGCAGTTGAGTGCTTCGCATTAAATTGACCTGCGTTGCGGTATCGCTTTCGACGTTGGGATCAGCAAAGGAAGGACGATTATCACCCGGAGCGCGACGTTCTCGGTAGTTTGACTCGACCAGCATTTGCATGGTGCTGCGATAGGTAGGGGGCATGATCGAGGTCACGATCGCAGCCAGCGCCACGGTTCCCGCAATTGCGCCCAGAAACCAAGCTTTCCGCCGCATCAACACGCCCAGAAGTTGCCCGTACCCTGGATCGGGTTCTTGCGACGGGAATGAATTGAGGAGGGGAAGATTACCTTGCGACACGATCGTTACTCCGTTGATTTTAAATTTCAGGAAGCTAGAAAAATGAATTTACTAAATTAGCCAGTGCCACAGACCTCTGCGATCACCGAGTCGATCGACTGAAAAAACGCATCTTTGGAAAAGCGACTCACTGCGTGTTCGCGAATTCGGTGGTAGTTCCAGTCGATCGCTTTGGCTTTGAGCAGAGCGCGGTAGAGGGCGTGAGGCGTTTGAGAATTGAAGAACACACCTGTCACTCCTGGAATCTGAGTATCCAGAACGCCGCCTTCTCCATAGGCGATTACGGGAGTTCCGCTTACGTTTGCCTCAACCGGAACCAATCCGTAATCTTCGAGCGCCATCACGATCACTGATCTCGATTTAGACATCAGTTGTTTGCGCTCCGCATCGCTGACATGCCCTAAAAATTGCACGTTCTGCCGCGCTCGCGCTTCTAGCGTGTCGCGCTCTGGGCCGTCTCCTGTAATCAACAGCTTCCAGCCCAGCCAATTAAACGCTTCTACCACCACATCTAACCGCTTGTAGCTAATCAAGCGAGCCGAAGCGAGATAGAAATCTTCTTTCTGAGGTGAGAAGTCAAACTGTTCGCTATCGACTGGACAGTTCGCGACGTGAGCAGGCTTGCTGTAAATCTCTTGAATTCGCCGCGCTACGGTGTGAGAGTTGGCAATGTAGACATCTGGTTCTTGGGCGTAAGCAAGGTCAGCTTTTCGCATTGCCCGAAAGATTTGCTCGATGAGGGGCAGAAAGCGCCGATAGGCAGTGTATTCACGCAGATAAGTCTGAGTGTCCCAAAGAAATCGCGTGATGTTGTGACAAAAACAAATATGTTTCGCATCAGGACGCTTTCTTACAGCTTTGGCAAAGCTCGTGGTGCTGCTAATAATCAAGTCATACTCGCGCAAGTCCAGCGCCCGAAATGCTGAATAGTACAGCGGCGCTAGAAGCTTGAAGTAGCGTGAAGCTTGTGGAAGCTGCTGTAGATAGGTCGTGAACACCGCACGATCGCCAAAGTCGATCGAGGATGCGGGTTCATACAGGGAGGTATAGATATCGGCATCGGGATAGCGCTGACAGAGCATCTCAAAGACGCGCTCTGCACCACCCCGCTGAGTCAGATAGTCATGGACGAGGGCTACTTTCATGACAAGACCATAGAGAACCAACAATTCGATTCGATCGAATTGTCTGAGCAGAAACACCCCGCTCGCTGAATGTGAAAACTCAGGCGAGTCTAGAGCCGATTGAGACAGCAACGAAAATCAGGAAAAGCGCCTCCAAGTCAAGTGACCGAAGAACCAAGCAAAACAATCGAAACGAAGCCCAATGGATAAACTTCGTCAACCGTATTTACTCCGAGCTTAAAACGAATTTCTACCGAAGCAACTGTAAATTTACCATGAAGAAGTTATCATCTCTCCGGTGACAGAGATGCGAAACAGGTATAAGTTATGCCAAAATATACGGAAAAGGGTTAATCTTCATCCAATTCATCGGCTCTAAGATCGCCAGGTTCGTTTGGCATTTCTGGTGTGACAGCCGGATTTTCAACAAGTTCTCGCGGGTCTCCCTGATAACCACCGCTGTAAACTAAATCGTTAGGATCAACCACCTTTTGGTTTTTAGGTGCAGAGTCATCGGTGGCTTTCGGTAAGCGTTCTGTCGGTTCTGTCATGGTTTTATCTAGAATTTTTAAAAATCCTAGAAAGTCCGATCGCTGACTTCGCCTATCGCAAGCATGAGTTAATCTCTCACCCCGTTCATTTCAAGCCACGCAGGAACATAATGGCTCGATTGCCGCAGTTCTTTGTCGATCGCTTTGTAGTTTGGATCTTTTTCTTGCACAAGTCCCCAGAACTGCGCCGAATGATTGAGATGTACGGTGTGACAGAGCTCATGCACAAAGACATAGCGCACCAATTCAGGGGGCAGAAACAGCAGTTTGAAATTCAGGCTGATGTTGCATTGCTGAGAACAACTTGCCCAGAGCGTTTTCTGTCCGCGAATGGAGGCTTTGTGAAACGGTAAGTTGAGTTCTTGGCTCACTGACCACAGCCAAGGTACGAGTCGCTGATAAGCTTTATGGGTTAACCACTGCTGCAACAGGGAACGACAAAGTTCTTCGTTGTGAGTGTTGCCGCGCAGAATCAACCGCGATTTACCTTTCTCGCTGAGCGTTGCCCGCGAAAATCCAGTCGGCTGATATTCGATCGTCCAGGTTTGGTCGATCGCTCTGAGAAACAACTGTTCAGGTAGCGCAGCAGAAGCATCGATCGATAATTGTTGGCGCTGTTCTTCGAGGCGTTCGATCGTGCGCTCGATCCAGCTTTGCTTGGTGTGCAAAATTTCTGGGATGCGGCTTTGGTCAAATCCGCGTGGGATAATGACTTCTAAGCCACCCTGAACCGTCATTTTTAAGCTGACGTGTTTCGCTTTAATGCTTTCTCGAACTCGATACTGAGGGAGTTCCACAGGCTGACCCTGAATCAGTCTTGACTCAACCATTGGTACGCATCGTTGCAATTCCAAACCCGTCATTCATATTACTCGATTCAGCTAGGATTGGATCAGCAATTTGGTTACGAATCGAACCGATTTGGTGCCGCTAGATTCAGAAATCGCGTAAATTGCGGCTCGAATAGGAGTTTGATTGTTCCTGTTGGCCCGTTGCGGTGCTTTGTGATGATCACTTCTGCAATGCCGCGATCGGGGGTGTCCTCATTGTAGTATTCATCCCGGTAAAGCATCATCACCAGGTCGGCATCTTGCTCGATCGAACCACTTTCACGAAGGTCTGACATCATTGGACGCTTGTCAGCGCGTGATTCTACACTCCGGCTAAGTTGAGACAGCGCGATCACAGGGACATTTAACTCCCGCGCTAACCCTTTCAATGCCCGCGTAATTCGCGCCAGTTCTTGCACCCGGTTTTCACTGCCGCTTCCTTCCATCAGTTGGAGATAGTCGATTAAAATCATGCCGAGTACGCCGCCCTGTTCGGCTTGTAGCTTCCGAGCACGCGATCGCATCTCAACCACACTAATGTTAGGGGTGTCATCGATAAAAATCTTCAGTTCAGACAATCGAGCGATCGCATTGCCTAGTGGCTCCCAATCTTGAGAAGCAATGCGTCCCGATCGAAGTCGTCCACTCTCGATTCGCGCCTCACTGGCTAACAATCGCTGCACAATCTGCTCTTTTGACATTTCCAAGCTAAACACCGCGATCGGGAGCTTGTACTGTGCTGAAATGTTGCGCCCCAAACCTAGACAGAAGGCTGTTTTCCCCATTGACGGACGACCCGCCACGATAATCAAGTCCGATCGCTGAAAGCCCTGAGTCTTGCCATCGAGATCATAAAAACCAGAAGCCAATCCCGGTAAAGCCATCCCTGCCGATCGTTCTTCAATTTCAGAGAACGTCTTGGTCAAAATGTCCGCTGTCGGAATCAATCCCTGATTTGGGCGCACCTGTGTAATGCTAAAAACTTTCTGCTCAGCTTCATCCAGAACTTTCTCTAAGTCTTTCGCCGTTTCATGTCCAAGCTGAGAAATCTGATGTCCAGTGCTGATTAACTTTCGCCGTAGATACTTATCTACAACTAACTGTGCATATTGATCAATGTTGACTGCGCTCACCGTGCGATCGACTAATTGCACCAGTTTTGATTGTCCACCGAGTTTTTCCAACAGTCCGCGATCGTTAAGCCAGGTCGAAACGCTCATCAAATCCGTGGGAGACCCTTGATAATGCAGCGCCACACAAGCCTTGTAAATCTCCTGATGAGCGCTACTGTAAAACGCCTCCGGGCGCAGAATGTCCAGCACTCGCGTAATTGCCTCTGGATCAAGCAGAATTCCCCCTAAAATGGCTTCTTCAGCATCCAAATTTTGGGGTGGAATGCGATCGTTAATGGGTTGAAAATTAAACTCTTGAACCATGATGCTGAGGGGCAATATTGCGAGAATGGATCAAAGGGGCTGAATCCCACAAAACTACGGAACTCAACCCCTACAGGTACTTCAATCTTAGCAGTTTATAGTAGACTTGTACTAAGCTGCAACGACTCGAACCACCACCGTTGCCGTTACTTCGGGATGCAGCTTGACTTGCGCCTTGTACTCTCCGATTTTGTGAATATCGGGAAGCGTAATCGTGCGGCGATCGACCTCTTGATTGGTCTTTGCCTTGATTGCTTCTGCGACATCCTGATTGGTCACCGTTCCGAAAATCGCATCGTTTTCGCCGGCTTGCTTTTCGATATCGAATCCGCCTGCCGTTTCGATTTCTGCTGCAATTTGCACCGCTTGCTGTCTCAATTCAGCTAAGCGCTGCTCTTCAAGTTCACGCCGACGGGCGACCTGCTTGAGAATGCCAGGATTGACCGTCGTTGCCTTGCCTTGGGGCACAAGATAGTTTCTTGCATAACCGGGAGCGACTTCCACCAAGTCCCCGATGCGTCCTAATTTGCTTACGTTCTGAGTCAGAACTAGCTGAATCCGCTTCGCCATAATTTCAGTATTCTCGATTGTTTCCGCACAAATAGTCTATTTTACCGGAGAGTGCGAAAACTGGGGTAGAAGATTTTTTTAATCAAACTGCATCAATTTGCGAGAAAGGTGCTATTGTAAGAAAGCGCAAAACAAAGCGATAAGCAGCGCGGGCATAGTTTAGTGGTAAAACACCTGCCTTCCAAGCAGGATATCCGGGTTCGATTCCCGGTGCCCGCTTTGATCAATTGACGCTCAATCGTAAAACCTGCCGTAACAAAGGCAGGTTTTTGTATTATCCGTGGGATAATTCCCTGGTAGACCACTGGTAAAGGTTCTACCTTGTGAGGAGTTGAATATATGAAACAAAATCTTTGGCAACAGTCGCTTTCGACGGTCACGATCGCAGCCCTTGCGGCTCCTGTAATCTCGCTTCCTGCATCCGCACAGCTAACAGGTCAAGCTCGCTGTGCAAAACAATCTACGGCAATCTTTGCTCAACGATCGTCAACGAGCGCGGTCGTTCGTACTCTAGCTGAAAACCAGTCCGTGACACTAAGTGAGAATGCTGCACAAAACGGATTCATTGGCGTGAGCGCTCCCACGGCAGGCTTCATTCAAACTGCAACCCTAAAACTCTGCCCACCGAAGCCAAATCCACAAGGAACCTGCCGCCGAGTGAGCCAAACGCAAGGGTTGATCGTGCGTCAACGCGCGGATATTAATTCCCCGATCGTGGGCAACGTAGCGTTTAACTCACAGGTATTTCTGACAACGAACCCTGCAACGACTGGCATCAGTGGCGGTCGGATTTGGGTCAATATTGCAAAACCACTGTCAGGCTGGATTTCTAACGGGTTCCAGAATACTCCCGGAACCAATTTGGTGTATTGCCAATAAAGGCACACAATCAAGACAATGAGAAGCTTGTAGCATTTTACTAATGCAGCTACAAGCTTCTTTTTTTGATAGATTTCTGAGCGTTACTTCAGCGAACCTAACTGGTTGCGAATCTCACGCGGGATGATAATTCGATTCACAGCATGGATTACGCCATTCGACGCTAGGAGATCCGCTTGTACGACACGGGCATCATTCACAATCACACGCGAGGGTGTGACATCGATCGAAACACCACCTCCCAAAGTTTTAAGATTGCCATTTCTGAGTTGTTTCGCGGTTAACTCACCAGGGACAACGTGGTATGCCAGAATCCGCGCCAGCAGTGCACGATTTCGGGGTTGCACTAGCTTTTCTACGGTTCCCGCAGGCAGACCGGCAAATGCGGCATTCGTGGGCGCAAAAATCGTCACTCTTTGACCTTTTTGAAGGGCATTACCAACGCCTGCTGCTTTGATTGCGGCAGCAAGGGTAGTGAACTGACCTGCACTAGATGCCTGTTGAAGTAGCTGAGTTATCGTCAAGTTGCGAGTATTCACCGGAGCCGGAGATGCTGCTGGCGTGGGACTTGCCGAGGGTGTAGGGCTTGCCGAGGGTGTGGGTGACTGAGCAATTGCACCTGAATGCGACACCACACTGCAAGCGGCAGCGATCGCCATCATCGAAGCAACTTTACGAAACTGAGATCCGAATCGATCGAACATTGAAACCCTATCCTTTGAGTAAAAGCTACCGTTAAGCTAATACGTCCATCAAATATTTTCAACATCTCTAGGTTTTGACGACTCTAGTTAAGAATAGCTCTATGACGCTGGACTTGAGAATGATTGCAGCGTCGGGTTAGGATCGCTCCAGATGTGGATACCATCGCTCCCGCCTGCAATAATGGCTTGTCCTTGCAGCGCAAATTTCACAGACAGATTACTAAAAGGCGTTGCTGGCAGTGATCCCAGGGATTGTTCATGCAGTAAATGCCATAGGTGAACTGCTCCTCCTGCGGCAGTGGCTAACGTCTGTCCATCTGGACTCAAAGCCAGATCGGAAGCGCCTGCACTGAACGTTTTTAACAGCGCTCCGTTTCTAAGGTCCCAACTCTTAATCCGGCTACTTCCTGTGATCAAGGTCTGCCCATCCTGGCAAAAGAGTAATCCAGTTACCTCCCCCGAATCTAGGGTTCTAAGACGATCGCCATCCTGGACTTTCCAAATTTCGGTTTTCGTACCATCTCCCGTCGCTAATAAGGTTCCGTCTGGACTAAACCCGATCGCTCGAATCGGCTGTTCTCCGAGGCTATAGATGCGGCGGCGAGTTGCAATGTCCCAGATTTGAACCCCAACCGGACTAAATTCGCCATCTGCCCAACGTCTGGCGCGGCTGGAACTAGCCAGAATACGGCTATCTGGACTGAACGCCAGATTAGACGCTCTGCCTGCTCTCAGCGTTGAAACAAGCCGACGGTTGGGTAAATCCCAGAGTTTGATCGTGCCGTCTAAGCTGCTGCTGGCGAGAATCTTTTCATCTGCGCTAATGGCGATCGCGGTAATTAATTGCGTATGGTCGCGCAAAGTAGTAAGGAGTCTGCGCGTCTTGAGATCCCAGAGTGCAATTCCATTCTCTTGTCCTGCTGCAAGCAGAGTGCCGCTCGAACTGATGGCAAGCGCTGTTGGCTTATCGGGAGACAATTGCTCCGATTTTCCAAAACATAAAATATCCGCCGCATAGAGGGGGATACACACCTTCTGAGCCGTGCGAGAAGAGGTAGCAGGCTCAAGCACAAGAAAAATTGCAACCAAGAGCGCGACGATCGCAGCGCCCCCAAGCCATAAATTCTGAATGAAGCGGTTTTGAGCCATATTTATTTCTGCTCCACGCTTACTGATCCTGCCAGATTATTCTCTCATCAACTCGATTCCATCAGAAAGACCCGATGTTATATTGAGAAGAATTTATTCATTCTAAAGTTAAGTGAACAAAAATCGCGGATTAATCACGATCGCTCTGATGCTAACAACGTTTTTGAGCGTTGTTCTACTTTATTTAGGAGTCGATAAATTTTACTACGTTCTCGCAGGAGGGCGAAAGTTTGCCACTTTCCCAGATCTGAGAACGCAGTTGGCGATCGGAGGAAGCTACCTCCTGTTGTCGATCGTCTACCTCATCTGGATAGCTAATCTGCTCAGCTCCTCATGGATGCATTCAACCTGGAGTTTCCGCACGATCCTGCTTAGAACTTCCTTTTTCTGGATCTCGGCGTTTATTGCCTACCCGCTTGGGAATGATACTTACCTTTATCTCCACGCGGGATTGATGAATCTCAGCGGAGCTAATCCTTATCTGATTCGTGCCGCTTCTTACATTACACAGCTATCCCCCTATGTGGATTGGGGACAGACTTCAACCTATGGGATGCTCTCCCAAGTCCTCTTCACTTTTTCCGCAGTTTTTATCACGATTAGTCCGATCGTAGCGCTCTATGTGTTTAAGCTAATCTGCTTACTATTACACCTATTAAATAGCTATCTGATTTGGCGGTGGCTTCCAGTTCCAGAGCGCAGCAGGATTACGATCGCTTACTTGCTACATCCGCTGTTACTGATGGAACAAGTTAGCTCAGCCCACGTGGACATTTTAGTCTCAACCAGCTTGATCATTTTTGCACTATCCTTTGCCAGACAACGCTTCTGGATCACCTTTGCAGCGTTGTGGGGTGGCTTTCTTGGAAAAACGCTCCCGATTATTTGGGCACCTTGGGTTGCTGTAACGCTGCTGCGCCAAGGACATTGGAAATGGTTGATTGCAATGATCCTTGGCTCAGGTGCGATTATGACTGGGCTTTCGTTTACCGTGATGCCCAATCTGGCAGCTTGGCAGAGTATCCTTAATCCTGGCGTGGCAGGACAGTATCAATCCTCGCTAATGGCAATCTCGAAATTTGCCCTCGATCTGATTCGGATTTTCAAGCCAGAACAACTCACGCTGCTACAACAGCAAGCGATGCTCGCAAAACTTTCCAGCGCAGCACTGCTTGGTTTTTTTGGCTTTTACTGCTGGCAACTTTGGCGCAGCGACAAACGCTGGAATCAGACCCCCCAAATGCTGCTAGAAGATATGGGCTGGACAACACTAGTGCTGATGCTGTTTGCAACCTCCTGGTTAATGCCGTGGTATTGCTCAATTTTGATTACCTTCGCCGCGTTAGTTCCACAAGCGCGACTTTTTGGTCTAACAACATTAGCATTCGCGTTCTCTAGCAGCGCTCAGTATTTCTTTGGACTGAATAGTAGCTTAAAAAGCCTAATCTCAATTGGAATTCCGATCCTAGCGCTAATCATTGGTGCAATCATGCTGCGCTCAAAGCACACGCCGCCGCCTGAAGCACCCCAACCGATCGAACGGTTGACAGGCTCAGATGCGGCGGCTGAATTGAACTAGCTTACTTGCGGCGAACGGCGATCGTATAAGACGGGCGCTGCTTTGCTTCGCGCTGCGTTTTCACAATCCGCAGAGTTTCATCGACATAAACATGCTCAAATTTGGGTGTGGCATGGTAAGTCTTTTCTAGCTTCTTCAATGTTGTTTTATCTACATTGTTGAGCTTGAGTTGCTGAGGTAGAGCTGTTTTCTGAGTAAATTCATCCCAGCGGGACTCCAGCACTTTATGGAACCATGCTTCTGCTTTCTCGATCGTCAAGGGAATCGCTCTCCATCTCAGCGTCTGGTTGATCGCTATGTTCTGAATGAACCACTCCCCTTCGCGAATCTCAAACTTCTGCATCACCATAAAATCGTAAGCCGCAAGAATCGGAGAGAGTTTCTCAATCAGCTTTGATTTTGATCCCGGTGCATACCTTGCAATATTCGCGTAGTAGCCATTTTCTAGAAAAATTTGGTAAGAACAATCATGCAGCCGCCCTGGTAACACATCATGAAATGGGATGGTAGACCAAACAGGTGTCCACACGCCTAGAACGATCGGAACTTGCGATTCAACTGCTGGATGCGGGTTACGCTGCTGGAGTTCCTCAAAGTAGGGAGCCAATTCGTTTTTGGCATATGCCACTTTTTGATTCAGCGGCTCAGTATCGCGATCGCGAACGAGCGTCAAAAGTTCAGCCTTGAGTTCTTCGGTGGTAAGTTGGCTGAGGGGTTTAACCTGAATAGCATTAGCGACCATATTATTGCTCTAATCCATAAAACTGCTGCGATTTAACTAAAAGTTTAGAATTTTTAACAATAATCGTTCTCTATCAAGAGAGGCGTTCTTGGGCAGAGTTTGCTCCACTGAAAGAGAGGTTTGGTGGAAATACAGCAAGAGGAGAAAGTAGCGCGATCGCGGAATTGTCTGATAGAATACTTCAGAAATCTGCTGGTGTAGCTCAGTTGGTAGAGCAGCTGATTTGTAATCAGCCGGTCGCAAGTTCGAGTCTTGTCACCAGCTTTCAGTAAAATCAAGCATTTCACGCTCCCGGTAAGGCTTCTAGCCCTTGCCGGGAGCAGCTTTTTGAAAACCCTCAAAAAACACGACGGTTATTTTTGGGTGAGTTTAGGTGAGATCGTGATGCGGATTGTGATCCAGATTGTGATCCGGCTTGAGATCAGAAAAGTCATAAAAATTCAGTATTAGCGCCTTAACTGCCTCCTATGATTCTGAACGTCAACGCACTTCAACACTTCGGAGGTCGTTCATGTACGCCAAAAATTCTCGACGAAAGGCAAAAGCGGGGTCAGTTCAAGTGAGCGATCGCCGTGGTTATCTCCGCATCATTTTTACGCATGGTGGAAAACGTCATTTCATCACGACAGGCTTTCCGAATACCCCACTCAATCGAAAATTAGCCCAAGAGACAGCGTTTCAAATTCAGCGCGACATTGAGTATGGGGAATTTGACCCAACCTATCAAAAGTACAAACCTCAGTCGGCACTCACAACGGTTGAAGATGCCACGCCTTTACCTACGGCATTGCCAACGTTACTCGATCTCTGGTCACAGTATGTTGAGGTCAGAAAACCAGGCAAATCCCCTTCGACTGTCAGAATGTATGGTTGGGTCGCCAATCATCTAGAACGGTGTCCCCATAAATCACCCAACGATGCACAAGCGGTGTTCGATTGGTTATCTGGTCATGTCCCGGCGGAATCGACCCAGCGTGTTCTCACTCAACTTTCGGCTTGCTGTAAGTGGGCGAGAAAATCAGGGTTGTTGGACTCCAATCCCTTTGATGGGATGCCAGCAGAAGTCAAAATCAAAAAGACAGGTACGGAAGAGGAGGAAATCAATCCATTCACGAAAGAGGAGCGAGATCGCATCATTGCTGCTTTCAAAGAGAATCGCTACTACAAGTACTACACACCGCTTGTTGAGTTTCTCTTCTACACAGGTTGTAGACCTTCCGAAGCCGTCGCCTTGCAATGGAAGCATATCGGAACTGCCAACGTGACCTTTGAACGTGCCTTGGTTTATGGCGGTCGGGCTGGGTTAGTGCTGAAAAAGGGACTGAAAACGCAGGAGCGCCGCAAGTTCCCAGTCAATGCTCAGCTTGCAACGATTCTCAAGGCAATTCGACCGTTCAAATGTGATCCAGAGGCTTTGGTCTTTCCGAGCCGACGAGGAAAGTTGATTGATTGGCACAACTTTACCAATCGAGCTTGGATGACTGTACTGAAGTCACTACCGGATATCGAATACCGAAATCCCTATCAAACCAAGCATACATTTTGTAGTCTCTGTCGTGCAGCAGACATTCCCAGTATCCAGATTGCGAAATGGGTGGGTACGTCACCAGAAATGATCGATCGCGTTTACGCTAAACCAACCGATCATATTCAAGTTCCAGATCTCTAAATCGCAAACCCATTCCGCAGGGTGTATCTGCTAATTCTCGATCATTTGCCAATTTTTAATTTCTGCTACAGCATCGGCGACTTGTTTCTTGCTCACGAGTGGAATGTGATCCGTGAAATATTCCTCTAAACCCAGCGATTCATCAAGATCAGTGGGAGATTCAAAATCGCGTACTTTGATTTGCCAGTCTCGATCCCAAAAAATTCTATCCGCAAGTTCATCAATAACTGTGCGCCATAGGTCGAGATCGTCTGAACAATCGTGAAAATTGTCCAACTCCTCATTGGGTCCAAATTCCTCAATTCCTGCTTGCCATGCTGGAAGGAGATATTGCTCGAAGGCTTTCCAGATCAAACGACGGTAGAAATATTTAATCGCTTCGTCCTCCTCGTCAGACCATTCTTCCTGACTCATCATAATTTCGTCTCCAACTCGCAGCTTCAGAAAAGCAAACGGGTAATAAGCAGCAGCTTCGGTGACATTTGTGAGGGGTGGGGCTTCTATGGCTGAGCGGAGTAATGCTGACAAACAGGTGTGAAGTAAAACAGTTTTCTGATTAATGCTGGCAGAGTCAAAGATGCGATCGCCCGTTTTAATTTCTACCTCATCGAAATCCAGGCTATCTTGAAGGTATTCAACTGAATGCTGTACCGCAGTTAGATAAACCTCCGCTTCGATGCTTTGCAGGACACGCTCTCCCAAGCTGGTACGCCACACCATAAAACACTGCCTCAGTCTTTTGTTCCAAGATCTTCACTCATAAAGGCATTGCACCCTAAATGAGTTCAGATTTTTTAAGGTTGGAAGCAAATGAACTTGGATCACAGAACAGGCTTCAGCCTTTAGTTAGCTTTTATCTCTCGGTTGGAAACCGAAGGCTCTCAGCATTATTGAGGGTAGGATTGGAGCGCTGCTTCAAGTTGCTTGATTCCTTGTTGTCGTTTCCGCTTCCCTGCTGGTGTCGAATCCAATGCACTGATCTGAGTTTGAAGATCAGGCGAGATCGCTTGATAAAACGGCACCGACAAATAAGCTAGCCCAGAGGGAACTGCTGACCACTCCATCTCCCCATCTTCTGTCAACATGCCAATCTCGTACTGAGAAACCAATAAGTTGTGTTCTTCAAGATAGGTCAATCGAGCCAATGCTGCACTATTATCCAGTTCTAGATGAGCTGCAATTCTCTCAAACGGAACTGCAATCGCATCTTCATCGATTTCTTCTCCACAGTCGATGTATCGCAACACGTCTAATTCTTGGGATTGGATAAATTGCAACACGATCTGGGTCTTCACGTCTGATTGAACTTCCCGTTGAATACGACTTCCAGTGCGATATCTGGGTGGCGGGACAAGATTTGCCGCTTCCAATCGGCTCAACCACGGCTCTGGAATTGGCAGTCCTTCATCCACCCAGCGCAGCGTTGTATCTGGCATGTCCAAGCGCACAATTCCTACTCGTGAGCGATCGCTCAGGTTATCCTGCTCGCGACAGAGCACCAATGCATGAGTTTCGTCGCGGATCAAAATTTCGGCTGAGATCGTCATCCAAGGTTCCGTCGCGACCTCATCAGAAGGCTCAGGGTTTCTAACGGCAAATAGGAAAGACTGCACCGATTCAGGGTGCATCAAGCAATCCATCACGGAAGGATAGTTGCCATCGCAAGCCAGTGCCCAGTAATTTGAGGGACACGGGAAAATTAGGGGTGAGTTCGAGTCATTTGGCATAGTTTGACTATTGTGAATCTGCAATCACACCTCCATAATAATATTGCCTTTAGCTTGACCTTGTAGCGACTTGGTTAGTCAGGAACTGCAATTCATAGGCCATCAGTTTTGCCACACGATAGCTCGGTTGCGATCTCATGGGCTGTGCAGGTTTGAGGAGAAGACATCGCTCAAAACACTTGTCTTCAGTAATATAGGTATCAAATTTTATATTTTTGATCTTGGCAACCTGAAATTAGAACGGTTAGTCTAGGGGCGTTTGTTTCGAGGCTGCCCCCGTAATCCCGATCGATTTCACCGTGCTGATTCAAACTATCACTGGTATTGTCAATTCCACAGCGATGCTGCGGAACAAATTAGAGCGAAACGAAACCGTGATTCGGCTGCTGAAGCAGTTCAATCTCAGTCCCGATAGCCCTCCTGCCGATTTTAGTGGTGTGTATGCCTATACGCTGATTGAGTATGGGGTCGGAAAACCTAAAGCTGTGTTGGAGCTATTTCGTCAGCACGAAATTCGTCAAGCTTTGCAAGCAGCTTGGGGGTAAGATAATTTCTCGGTTCTGCTGCAAGTAGGAGAGGGGTTTCTTGAAGGAGCTGCTTTGGGTGATGAACTACGGGCATTAGGGGTAGATGTCCGGCAGGAGTTTTATCAGTTTGCCACGGTGTTTATCGCGATCGCGAAACGCACTCGCACCCCAGCAGATATTCTGACAACACAACAACTCAACTTACTTCATCGTCAGATTGCCCAAGTGCAGGATTGCTTAGAACGATTGCCGACGATCGGAGGCATCCGTACCGAGATGGCAAGGCTCACAGCACAATCTTTTCTAGCCCTTCCAAAAGGCTCGGTATCTGAGTAATGTTATGCGTTTGTCCTGGCTCAACAGATGCGCGGCTGGTTTGAAACGTTGGACTACCGCTTTGAGCCGTATGAGCAGTGGCAAGCGGACGGGTTTGAGTGGATTATCAACATTCCGGTTAGATGTGAGAAGTACGATTGCATTCTCGTTCGAGGCATCGAAGGCGAAGCAGAATTACGCGATGTGCTATTTCAAGTCTTAAAAAGAGGCAGGATACAACGTCTAAAACTCCGTGTGGATTGTCGAATGTGACTGATTTAACCTGATGTGCTGCGTAACAGGGGACAGATTGGGCTTTTGATTAGCGTGAAGCTCAATTTTGATTCTTTGCGCTATGTCAAAAGCTCATCAGGAATATTTGCATTTGCTAGAAAGCATTCGTTGGAACGGAAGGCCTCAATGTCCGTATTGTGGTTCAACCAATGCAGCAGCTTTTAAGTCAGAACAAAGATATCACTGTAACGATTGTTTTACATCGTACAGCGTTACAGTGGGCACTCTGTTTCATCAGACTCATGTAGATTTACAGAAATGGTTTCATGCCCTTAAATTAGTGATGAACTCATCTAGAGTAATCAGTGTGCGGCGACTTGCTCAAGAAATTGGAGTGAGTAAAAATACGGCTTCTTCTATGATTGCTCGGATTCGTAAAGCTATGAAGGAGGAGTCAGAATTACTGCAAGAATTGGTGCGATCTCTAGATTGATTTGATCTACTTTTCTAAAGTTTTTCTCTTCCTACCGAATTGAAGACGGAAGTTAAATTATGGCTTTTTCAAGGGTGCGTTTTCGTCGTTTCTTCTGCATAACTGAAGACCAAGCAGTTTGGATTGTATTGATTCTTATTTGGGGATCTGCTACTGGAACACTACTACTATCTAAAGCTTTTCCCGATTCTAGCTTTACGGCTACAGCAATAATCTTTGCACTTTTTGGTGCGCCTCTGTCTTTTGACATGGTGAATGCTCTAGTTAAAGGTGCAATAGAACGAGCAAAAGACGAAGGCATTCAGAAGTACAAGGCTACTCAAACCTCAGAGGGCATTCTTGAGCAGCAAGACATAGAGTACTATGCAGTAATTCTGCCTGCTCATCGGAACTATAGTTCTGCTCGCCTATCAATTCGAGATGAATCACTGCTTGAACAGATCAAGAATGATGCTCTTGCAAGTGATGAAGTTGTACGAAGATTGGGTGACGAAGACGAACTTCTAGTAGGTCTTGCTAATTGGGCTTGTCGCAAAGAACTAGGCATGGACAAAGCTTCCAGAGAAGAAATTCGAGCCAACCAAGATCTAGAAAGATTTCGGAAAGATGTATTTATGTACCTCAAGGCGTGGTTGATGCTGAGTATAAAGTATCGTCGAGAGATGCGAGTGGAGGACATTAAACAGCGGTATCCTAATGAAGCTGAGCCAAATAAGTATGCTTACCTCAGAGTGCTTCGTTACATTCGGGATTACCTAATCGATCATTCAGAAATTTCTGGGCGCTTGGAAGAAAAGCATCGCGAAAGAGGTAAGCAACTTCTCAAGGACTATTTGACCAAGTTAATACAAAGGTTAGAGAAGCTCGTCTAATAGAGTTATCATGCATCTCGCTAATAGTGTGACAGATCAGATTGGTTGGAGTTAGTACGAATTACGGAATCTTTCAGAGATGTCGATTTCTTCGTCTGTGATTGGCATTTCTAAAGCTTCCAGCTTCTGGAGGAGAGTTTCATATTCAATCAGTTGGGCAGCTTCTTCCACTTCAGGATCTTGCAATGCTTCAGCAATCCTATTCTTTGCTTCCTCCACATTTTCTTGAGTTGCTGAATCAGCATTATTCCAGGCTAAGGGTGACATAAGTTCCTCCAGAACGATATAAGCCTGTACCAAAATGCGTTTGATTTCTGACCATTCTGATTCGTTCATTGATCGCTCCTCGTACAACAACAATGCGCGATCGAATTCTACGTATCTATTTGGGGACAATCTATACCGCAATCTGGGACAAATTCAGTATACTTGCTCTATCGTATGTATGTACTATAAAGCATGTCAAGTAAGTTTTGGAGCAGATTTTTTGGGGACAATTGGCAGTCTTGTACTGCATCTATAGTTTTGTCAAAACTATAGATGCACTTTTCCGATGCTGTCTGCTCGAATGATGAGCGCGACCGACAATCAGCCCTAACTCACAACATCTCCAAGGGCTGCGATCGCACAGGTGGCGGAAACGCTTGATCCAACGCATCCAAGTCAGCCCTGCTCAAGTGGATATCCAATGCTGCATAGTTTTCCTGAATTCGATCGCGCCGACTCGATTTCGGAATCACAACCACATTCTCTTGACGCAGCAGCCAAGCGATCGCAACTTGAGCAGGCGTAACGTTTAATCGAGCCGCGATCGCACCCAACGCTTTATTCGTCAATAATCGACCCTGCTCGATCGGAGAATATGCCATGACTGGAATGCCTTGTTGACGACACCAGGGCAACACATCCCACTCAATTCCACGACGGCTGAGATTGTATAGAACTTGGTCGGTTGCGGTGAGATTTTGATCAAACTGACGGGCTTCCATTAGGTCATCTTGGTCGAAGTTGCTCACGCCAAAGTCCCGAATCTTTCCGGCTTGCCGGAGTTCGAGCAAGGATTCAAAGGTTTCTGAGAGTGGAACGGAGCCGCGCCAGTGGAGCAAGTAAAGATCCAAGTAGTCGGTTTTGAGACGTTTGAGGGAGCGATCGCAAGCCTGAATCGTTCCCCTGCGAGTGGCATTATGCGGATAGACTTTGCTCACTAGAAAGAGACGAGATCGCTGTCCTTTGATTGCTTCTGCTACAACCTCTTCTGCGCCGCCTTCACCATACATTTCTGCCGTATCGATCAGAGTCATGCCCAAATCAATTCCGAATTTCAGAGCATCGATTTCTTGCGATCGTGCTTTCGCATTTTCTCCCATTTGCCAAGTGCCTTGACCGAGAACGGGAATGGTTGCGCCAGAGGGGAGAGGAAGCGATCGCATTCTTAAAATCTCCAATGCTGAGTTTGACGCTAATTCTAAAGAAGAATACCGCCGCCTGCTTATTGCTCTAGATATAAGAAGTTAAGAGCCTGCTGAATTTGCAGGACAGTATCAGCAAGGATTTCAGAGGCACGATCGATTTCTTCATCAGTTGTGAATTTCCCTAGCCCAATTCGGAGTGCGCCATCAACAATAGCCTCTGGTAAGCGCAATGCTTGAAGAACGTGAGAAGGAGACTCAACACCCGATGAACAAGCCGAACCCGTCGAAATTGCCAATCGATGACGAATTCTGGCAATGACAGCACTGTTGGGAATCCCAGGAACTGAAATATGAAGATTCCCTGCTAGACGGTGATCTTCGTCTCCATTGACCACTAAATTTGGAATTCTTTCGAGGAGCAATTGCTGAAGCCGGTCTCGCTTGGCAGCGATCGCTCGTTCATCCTCTTCCATTTCTAGCGATCGCAACCAACAAGCCTCTCCCAATCCTACGATTCCTGGGACGTTCAGTGTTCCTGATCGCATTCCCTTCTGATGCCCACCACCAAACATAATCGGCTCCAAGTGATGTCCTTTGTGAACCACAAGTGCCCCAACTCCTTTAGGAGCATAAAGCTTATGACCGGAGATTGCTAGATAAGTAATGCCCCACTCCTCAAACTGAATTGGGATCTTACCAACACCTTGAGAAGCATCGCAAAGCAGCGGAACATTATGACTTTGAGCAACTCTCCCGATTTCCTGAATTGGATAAATGTTGCCAATTTCATTATTTGCAGCCATGACGCAGAGCAGAGCTACTCCCTCAGCACAAATCTTCTCTAAATGATTGAGGTCGAGTCTGCCTTTAGAATCGACTTGAAGGTAAATGAGTTCTGCCCAACCTCGCTTCTCAAGAGCCAAACAGGTATCGAGAACCGCTTTATGTTCAAGTGGTAGCAGAGCGATTCGATGTAGCTTCTGTGGGTTGGGAGAAAGGCTACCTTGGATGGCAAGATTAATGCCCTCCGTTGCACCTGATGTCCAAACGATTTCTCGTGGTGAAGCTCCGACTAAATCAGCAACGTGTTTGGCGGCTTGTTTGACGGCTGATTCTGCGCGATCGCCATATTCATGAGCGGTACTGCTTGCGTTTCCAAACTCCTCAGTCATGTATTGCAGCACTAAACTTGCAACTCGCGGATCAGTAGGCGTAGTCGCATGGTAATCGAGATAGATGGGCTTTTGAGATAGGCTAGTCTCTAATCCATTCTGGGACATAGCAATTACACTCACTGTTGCTTGATGATTTCTGCGACTGTCGCCATATCTTCATCTCCAAGGAAGGGAACTTGAGCATAAATGAGGTCGGATTGGTTCGTGAGTCGCGCCGCTAGGTGCCCCTTACCCAAAAGGTTTTCTGCTCCTTTTTGTCCAAGCGAAATTTCTGAAGTGCCTACGCTCTCAACTCTCAAAATCAGGCGATTGCCTAAATTGTCTCTAAGCTGCACTGGAAGCACGTTAGCATCAGGTCGCTGTGCTGCAAAGATCAGATAGATTCCTGCGGCTCTCGCCTTTACGCCTAAACGCTGCACAGCAGTTGAGACAGCCGCTTTGTACTCATCTACCAACATCCATTCGGCAAACTCATCGTGAACCAGCCACAATACTGGAAGTCGATCTGACTCAGGCACTTTGCAATTATAATCCTGCAAAGATTTTGCCTTCTGTGTAAGAAACTTACGATATCGATTATCCATCTCCTCGACCAGAAATTCGAGAATCTCGATCGCACGCTCTTGCTCGATAATGATGCCCTCCTTGAGATGAGGTAGATCGCTGATGTTGGCATAATCGACTCCCATTTTGGGATCAATCAAGTAAATTTGAGCCAGCCTGGTAGAGTTGGTTGCACAAATATCAAGCAGAAGATTTTGCAGCAGAACCGATTTACCACTTCCTGTTGCACCAGCAATTAAAGTATGAGGCGCGTGTTGCTCCAAATTCTCGAAGCTGCCACCTAAGTTGAGGTAAAGCAGTTCTCCATCGATCTCTTTAACACCAAGAACAAAACTAAGATTGACCCCAGAAGGTGATCGATTAACCTTGCGTTTCTCCCATACCTCGCGTAGAGAAATGGTTTGACGTTGAGGACGAGCAACCGAAACCACAATTTCACCAGGCTGACCGTAGAGGCTAATTACATTAAGCGAATGAGTGGTTAGAAGTTGCGATCGCTTCTTCTCGATATCGTCTAGCTTCAGATGGTCAGAGCCTTTGAACCGCACGATCGCGGCGTTGGGAGTCAAGCGCAGCCCTTCAATTTTTGCTTGCAGACTATATCCTAATAGTGCCGTCCGTAACTTTCCAGCAGTCTCTTCTAACCACTTTTCCGCTGCGGCATCGTGCTGACTATTTTGCGCTTGTCCTTGTTGCCACCAAGCAGCCAGCGCTGGACTTGCCCAACTATCGAGATTCTCAATCATTGGGAGAGCAGAAGAATCAGGAGAAGTAATAGGCGTAGCCGAGCTATTGGGAATAGATTGCTGAAGTGAATGAGTAATGCGTTCTAGTTCGTTTTCTACGGTTACGTTTGGCTGATCGGTGATTGCTTCTACTTTCTCAATCTCCATGACCCAAGTGACTCGTCCAGCAGGTGGTAGAGCTTGAGCAACCGTCCACGGTTTATCATCACCGATTTGCTCTCGGATAGGGAATAGCGACTGTCCTGATTCATATGCCAGAACCAGTTTACGAACTGATTCGCGATCGAAGACTTCCTGGAAGCAACGCTCAACTTTAGCAATAGGAGAGCGATCGCCTTCTACATTACTATCATTTGTACCTGTGACAAAAACGTGTGAGTATCCAGATAAATCAATCCGAAGAGTGCCTGAACGAATCTGCTCACGCCATTGCTCAATATCTACTTTGTTGTTAGAACTGAACTCAATGCCATCTAAGAGTAGATCACTGAGGCGAGAGAGCCAGAGGTCGCGATCGAGACGACCAGGACTGATAAAAAGAGCATCTGCAATGCGATCAACAGTTTGCCGTAATTGATTCTGAGAAGTTTTACGAGCATCCGCTAATCCAGCAACGTCGATGTATTTTGCTTCTGCGATGATAACTTTAAGAATAGGTTCATCATCAACATACTGCGGTGAGATTGCCATGATGTCAGCAATCTGCCCCTCTTTTTGCCCCAGCCAAGAAGCATAGTCATCTAAGAAATACCAACCAATGGGATTTTGCACTCCCATTTCTGCTGTAATAATCGCCTTGCTAAGCACAACACCCATCAGTTCACTAGCAAATCTGCCACATTTAGCGGCTCTCAGCACAATGTCACCAGAAACTGTGTTGGCATCATTGATCAAACGTTCTACAAGTTTATCAATACGATCGCTTTCTAGCGCTAGGTTGAGATCACCTAACCGTTTTCTCACCAACACTTTGAGAACGTTCAACGACGCATCCGAAGAGACTAAAAAATTACGTTCATCAGTTCGGTGTTGTTGATAACGAATTACTTTCACTCCCTGATTAACCAGTTGTCGTCTTTCTAAAAGATCATCATAGTTGACTACCCATTCTCCTAAGCGATGACTCTCATCGAAGGTCGTCTTCGTCGTCTCGTCCTGGAACGAAATTTGGCGGGCGGGTAGAAAGTGTTGATTAGGAGAACAGTCTTCGCCCTTAATTGTGCTGTAGACCAGATCAAGATAGGCTTGCCCGACGATAGGCTGCTTGGGACAAGTTAGATATACCGTGGATTTAAGTTCATCAGTTGCGGAGGGACGTTTGCGTGACCACCGTGCTGGAGAGTGAATGAGCAAGTCAGAGGCATCACTGCTAAATGGAGAAGTCTGCCAAACGACTTTTGCTTGTCGGGAAATCGCATCTTGTAGAAACACGATGTCTGCAAACTTACCCTCTCTAGAATTAGTAGGTGGGACATCATTTGACATTACGGAGATGCGAAGCCTTGCCATAAAGTCTTGAGACACTTCACTCGCAATAAAAGCATCCGGATCAGCGTCAGAACTCTCTAGCATTTGCTCATAGAGTTGAGTTAACTTTTGCCCATTTCTATGACGCAGAATCACTTGGCAGCGAACTTCCTCACGATCGTCTTGAAGTTCTTCGCTAAGTTTATTGACGATCGCTTGAGGCAGTTTAATTGAGTCATTCTGGTACAGAACTACACTCAGGTTGGTCTTCTCATGCGGTAATAGTTCTACATAACGACGAATGATTCCAAGTAACCGATCAGCAGCTTCGGCAGGATTTTCGTTGCTTGTGCGATCGCTTTCGTCTCGCGTAGGGCGCTCCATCAAACTGTAGTCATTGACAGTATCAGAAACCGACAAAAGCTCCGGTTGCTGACCTTGATAGCCCACACAAACTTCAGGGTAGTAAGGGTGATCGAGTTCGTTGCGTAAGTCGGCGAAGAAAAGACGGGAATCGCCAAAATTCACCTCTGGAGTTGAGATGATATATCGCAGCAAACCTGCTAACTGACGGGCTTTGATTGCGATCGAGGCTAATCTTAGAGGATGCCAAGGAGCGATGATTGCCGCAGGCTTACCCCGTTCAATTCGGATACAGCCCAAGCGCAAAATAGGCTGATATAAGTCGATGCGATTGAGGTCGCCTTTAACGTAGGTCAGAACGGTCTTGAGAAGTGTTTCGTAAGCTTCGCACTGGTGCAACAACTCTGAATTAGCAATACCTTGTCCTTCAGAAGTGAAGCCTGCGATCGCAGCTCGATAAGTTTCAGAAAAAGTCTTCCATGCGGTTGTGATTGCATCGGAACCTTCTTTCAAGAGACGACCTTCTGCTACCGCTTGTTTGAGCTTTGCAGGTAGCATTTTGTCGAGATCACTTTTACGATCGTACTTGCTGACCAATGACCCTCGATCCTGACGATATGCCGCCATCAACGTACCTACATCAAAGAGTGAGATCCCTTGCAGTCGTCCCTTTTTACTCACCAGTTCCCGTGAGACTTGAGAAAGCTGAAACGGTGAATCTTTGAGCATTCGCTCAAAATCATTCGCTAACTCCATGCCGATCGCATTTGGATTACAGCGCCAAACCAATTGAGTCTTTGCAATTAATGACTGAGCGGCATCTCGCATTTCTACATAGAATCTGATTTCTGTTGCCGTTTTTGCAGTAGAAGTGTTTTCGCGATATTTTGCTTTCTGCTTTTTCTGTGTCTCTTCGATGAGAGTTTCGTACTTGAACAACCAATGTGTTTCCCATTCAATGTGGGGAGCAGTCAGTTGTTCAATTCCTCGATAGCGGGTGCAGAAATATCGACCGACATCAGCATTAAGTTCTAGCCATTTGCTTTTAGCCGCTTTCTTCTGGGTTTCAATCTTGAGTGATTTAACGCTATCAACATTTTCTGCTTGATCAAATAGTCGCTCAAAGGCTTGAAGCAACCCAATCATAAAATCTGTACATTCGATCGGCTGCCCATAGACGAACTTATCCCACTTGGCTTTGAGTTTGCGATCGCCTTCTAATTCCTGGCGATGAGCGTCATAAAACTCCCGATCCTCGTCTAATGCCTCTCGTTTGTTGCGTTTCTTGAGAGCATTAAGATACTGAAGCTCTTCCTCCGTTAGTGTATCGGGGAACTCGTCATTGAAGAAATCTAGCGTTAAAGAAGCAATATCTGTTTTCTGCGCTTTGAGTCCAGAGAACAGAGTGTTGATATTGTCAGATTCCCACTCGAACTGAGTAAGCGCCTCGGCTTGAGCGTTCCAACCTGCGGCACTGGAAATAAATGACTGAATGATAGGATGAGCGTTCTCAGGGATATCCTCTTTTACTTTATCGAAAGCGGTTTGTAGATCTTGCTCATCAATGGGTTTACGGCTGGATGTTTGTTTGAGTAATAGGCAGGCACGTTTGCTAAAAGCTTGCTGAAACAGCTTCTCCCAACGTTGAGTCTGTCCCCACTGAGTTTCGGGAATGGCACGGAAGAATGCAGAGTCACGCGGAAGCCGCAAAGCAGGCAGCGCCCAGCCTAAAGCATCTACAACCGGAAGACTCTGATCCAAAATGCGCGATCGCGTTTGAACAATAAATTCCGCAAAATTCTCTAAGCTGGGAGTTCCAACCCTTTGTAGCCCTCTAAGAGCTTTACGCCAGTAGTCAATTTGCTCATCTGGAATTGCTAGATCTTTTGAGGCGAGATTAATCCAGCATTCGATTTGCCCCTTGAGTTCTTGGGCACTAATAGAGGTGATGTCATTGAGGGATTGCGATTGATCATCACTACTATTTGCTAAGAGAAGAGCCGGACGATAGCAGGCTGAATGGCGCAAGTGAACAGTTCGCTCATCGGTCAGAATTTCATCAGGTAGGTTACAGCCCCCCACTAGATCACGCGGAACCTGAATTTTGACCAGTGGAGCAAGTTTCGAGTCCTGCAAAATGGTTCGACAAACTTCTGCAACTTGTTGAGCGGTGAGTTGATTGAGTAGAAACCGTGCAACGCCCTCATTTGACTCTGCCTCGTCGGTTTGAATTGAGCGTTTAAGGAAATCAGCCGCGACTTGACCGATTAGTTCGATAGTTTGCATCATTTCACCTCCGAGGCAAAGGGATTTTGGACGTAGGCACAAGCATCAGAGAGGCGTTTAAGCAGTCCAATACTGGCAAGGCGACGCTCTAATCGCTCGGCATTGGCTACAAAGTCTTCTCGATCAGCATCGCCAGAGTTGATGAGGGATTCTGCTTGGCGATCGCCAATGACAAATCCGTATTTCTGATGCAGAGTTGCCAAAAACTCTTGGAATTCCATTCGAGTCGGTACAGAGGCAAGTACCAGCGTTCTTAGCAGTGCATCGGTCGGTGCATATCGTGTGCGGCGGCTACTTCGGCTAGAAGACAAGCCAATTTCGCGTGCCCAACTTCCATGAAATTTAGCAAGATGCTGTTGATGTCGTCTTACCGATTCTTTTAGCAAAGAATCGAGCAGAGCTTCTGGAGAGCCTGCACCCTCAGAGTCTTCTCCTTTGGCAGACCAAGCAAAGCGTTTTTGTAGCAGATCAATGGCATCTTCAACAGGATTGTAAGAGTTGAGACAGGCTTGCCATTCTGGTAAATTAGCTGTGCTGCGAATGTAATGCTCGATCGCTTGTTTAGGCAGAAAGTTGTTGTTCTGAAATTCATCAGAAGCCAATTCACGAACTGTTGTCTTTTTAGGTGAAACAATTTCTAGTACAAAGCGTGGAGGAGATTGCTGCCCTAATGTTGCTTTGGCTCGACTCAGCAAGTAAATGATTAGATGTAATCCAGTAATGGTCACAATGTGAGGTAGGGCATCATAATCCGGCAGATCACACCCCAGAATATTTAACCAATCATCGGCTAACCGTTCATACTCAGGAAGCTGGGTATAAGGGAGATAGGGCGGACTGCCGCTCGATCTGGGAGATTGTTCACTAGGAGACTGAAGCGCAAGTACTAGCTGATTCCACTTGGAACCTCGATGGTTGCTCGAACTATCACTAACAATAATTCCTATCTTTTCCAAACAGGACAGAATCTGTTCACCTCGTCCACTTCGGCAGAGCATCAGGTAGAGGAGTTCGCCTGTTCTAGCAAAAAAACGACGGTCATTAGTCACTTTATCACCAGTGACCCGAAGATCTTCGTAGAGACAATCGGGACCGTAAGGAAAGACGAATTTTGAACTCCACCGCTTATTACTATCGCCTTCAATAGCGCTCGATTGTAGAAATTTGACAATCTCGGAGAAGTGCTTAAAGGAGCCAAACCTGGATTTGAGATAGCTAAAGTCAGAAGAAGCTAATCCGCCGACGTTGCTAGAAATAGCATCCATCCACATCTGCCACCGTTCGCTGTCGTCCAGAGATTCGACAGCCGCGATCGCTTCAAGGTGAGGATTATTGAAGAGAATATTACGAAGATAAAGGCGAGGATAGATTTCATAGCTCAGATCATTTTCCTTCCCTTCAACGAATCCTCTTCCTTTGCGAGCCTCTGATTGAGCAATGCAGAACATTTCTAATATGCAGAGCCAGGGAGTTTGTTCGTCATACAACCGATGTCCCCAAATTGACTCGTCAACCCACATATTGAGTTGAGATTGTTCGATGTATTGAGGGCGGGAAAGAATTTCAATCATCAGAAGTAGACCTCAAGAGAATGCTCACTCGCAATACCAGCACTGTTGATTTCCAGAAGTCGAATACTCATTGCCTCTTCATCGGCTTCACCTTCTAACGATTGCCGAACCGCTAACTGCTTGAAGACCTGAGTTTTGAAAGCAAGAACGTCCTCATAACATTCCTGAGAGAAACTACTCGGAAGCGCACCTTCAGCCACTCTACTCAAGTATTCATACCGAGTTAGAGTCAAGTTGAAACTAATTGGAGCGATATCGGAAGCAAGATTAACGATCAAACTCGGTTTCCTACGGCTCTTATCTAGTTTGATCGAGACACTTTCACCTCGCTTTCGAGTTACAGAAATGGATTCTTCATAAACGCGGCTAATTCTTGCTTGAGAGTAACTTCCTGATGTTGCCAGGATTAGTTCGTCCTGATTGCTAACTAACAAGCCTGTAAAGATGCGATTTAAGCCTCTCACCATACGCGAAGTGATTGGTTTGGGAACTTTCTTTCCTTCCTGGAGTGCCCTGTAGAGGTCGTTCAAATATTCCCCAGCATAATTAAAAACTGTGAGATCCCAAAGCTTCATATCTGTGCGATCGCTAGGAATCGTAAAGAGCAATCGCTGTCTCTGGGCTTGTAGGACAGTAAGAAATTCTTCTTGCCCTCTCGCTGCGTCTCCCTCCAGGTAAGCATGTTGTTGGGCTTGGTATTTGAGGTCTGCTCCGTAGAATGAATCAGAAAGGACTAGCTCGGTGTAAAGTGTCTGTAGTTCTGGGTCATCTGCTCCAAAGATCAAAATATTGTCAATCTGGTTGCTGGTTTCTGCCCCAATGCCAAACCCGCGTAGCACTTTGAAAACTTCAGTAGACTCGCGCCGACGATCCGGTAAGTTTTCTCCGAAAATATTGCGATAGAGGCTAGCTGACGAAGTGGTTCCAGCAGAAATGATGCTGGGAATTTGCCGACAATTCAATAGTCGATCTTTTGCGTCTGGATGACCTAATAATGTGTTGGCAACTAGCAAAAGCAACTGGCGCACTGGAAGGTGCATTTGGTTTAATTCGCAAAGTGCGAGAAGGTCGGTTAGCCGCTCTCTTGTAGTTTTATCGTCTTCCGTTCCTTCTAGTCGCTGCTTGTTCTGCCAGATTGGGCATCCCTGTGATTGGTAAGCGCACTGGTTACAGTCTCCCCATCCTGGATGATTTAGAACTGCGTCCAGAATGCGCGGAAATAGCACAGCAGCACTTTGACGGCTGAGGTTATAGAGTCCTACCTGATATCCATCTGATTCGCGCAGATCATTCACTAGAAGGTCTTCGATCGCTTGCCGGACTGCTTCAATTCCTGCGGTTTGTGCGGCTTCTGCCCAAGCTTCTACTAATTGACCGTCATTGGCAGCAATCAGATAAACCGTGGTAGTGTCTTCGCCTGTGATAGCTGCTGCAACTTGAGGTAGAAGCGATCTCTTCTCGTTCGCATTCAATTCACTTAAATCTTTGATGACAACGAGGTGTCGATCTCCTAGCACCAACTCGTGAATTTTGTCGTCTTTCTGCCAATTCTCTACAGAACCACCGAATTCTTCCCAAATCTCGCGACAGTAATAAGTCTTGCCATCGCCTGCGGTTCCAGTCAAAATAATCGACTTAGGTGATGTTGAGCGAAAGTTTTCGAGCAGTTCGCTTAGATATTCTGTCTCAAAAGTGATTGGTTGGATCTTCTTTCGTTTTAGCGATCGCTGAATCACCTCATCATACATATTGTCATTGCGTGGGATCGGACCGTATTGGCGCAGAAACTCGATCCACTTTGATGTTTCACACGATTGAATAGTCATGGTCGGTACGAGCGCAAGGGTGGTTTACGTCTGTCAATTCCATATCTTTGCCTAATTTGATTATTACGCTGTAGTAGCAAGCAGTCGCTTAATAAGGGATGTCTAAGAGTAGAAATCTTCTCTCTATTACCCCGATAGGTATTCCAACAACTCTGCAAGTGCTGCATTTCTCACTCTTGCTGCACGTTTTTCACCTACGCCTCGAATTCTGCTTTTCATATCTTCTTCTGAAGTCTCTAGTACATCTCGAATTTTGCATAAGTTATGCTGTCTAAGAGTGTTGATTTGCCATGCACTTAATCTCAACTGCTCAACCGACTGTTCAAGTTGAGACATTAACATCTCTCTAATATCGTCATCTGATACAGAATGGAAATCGAGATCAAGCGACTGAAATAACTGGTTTCTCATTCCGTATTCTGTTAGGCGGCGTGCAGTTAAAGTTTTAATTAGCGACATTCCAGAAGCGACAGGGCTAGATTCTAGAGCTAGAATGCATCCGAATTTCAGCTCATATCGCGTGCCTAATTCTGAATCAGTTGCACGAACAGCGTCTTTATGTTTTCTTACTATCCCTGTGTATTCAAGCAATCTCAAAGATTCTTTTACAAGCTCTGGAGCATCTCTATGAATCCAGAAATAGCAAGTAGACTCGTTATGTTCTGCCCGTACTTCATTCTTCTGTCTAGTTGCAGGTAAAACATGTCTCTCTATAAAGTTCCTACCCCAATCAACAAGAGAACGATGACCAGCGTATCTAGTACCTAATCCGGTATGCTCTGTCCATATATCTGCTCTGTAGAAGTCTTTAATTGTCTCATTCACCTCATTCGTTCTCATTCGTGGACATTTTTCGGCTGTGTTTAATAGCATTCTAGGATTACCGCTAGCTGCGTAAGCGAGAACAGCAAAATTTTCGCCATTCTGCATAATTGCATCTTGCAACTTTCCATCTGCTTGTTTAAGGACAATTTCTTTCATACTTTCAAGGTATCCTTCACTTGAAATATCTCTTTCTACTCTCAAGTGAGTTGCGTCATGAGACATTTCAAAAGTAGTTCCATAGGCTGTGACCCCTGGATAAACAGCAGCTTTACAGGTAACATACGGGGATCTTAAATCCCTAAACAGAGTGAAAAATTGTCTCTGCTGTTCTTGTCGGAAAATATGTACTGCCTCATCGAAAAGCAAATAAATTCTACGAATTTTAGTTTCTTCGCAAATTTCTTCTACAGCATCCTTAAACTGTCTTACATCTGGTATATCTTCTATCGAAAAATTCGTTGAACTGGATTTATACGAATCCTGGTATGCCTGCATAATCTTGCCAAATTTTTGCTCAAGGCCTCCAGAACTCTCGTTTTGACTCGAAAGCAAAGCAGTCGCGGGACTACTACCTATTAGTAATCCTTTTCTGCGTAAAGCTCTTAATAACTCATAGCAAATGGTAGCTAGCATCCAGTGCTTAAACTGTTCTGGATCATTAGTGTGAATTAATGGACTAGCAACAAAACTAATGTATACAGGCAGAACTTTATCAGTCGCAAAGCTGCTATTTAACTCCACTTCAGACATTCTTAGAAGAAATGATTTCCCAGTACCCCGACTGCCTTCAAGCACAATAGTTTTAGATGACTTAAGAGAATTAATAATTTCTCGATCGAGCGTCGTGGATACAAATAGATTTTGAATCTCATCTAAGCGAATATCTTCTGTTCGTAAGCGAAAGTCGTTCATGTTACAATGCGCCTCCAATAACTTCTCGAATGGCAGGTATTGTCCCTAAATATTCCTGCAAATGAGCTTTCAAAGAGCTTATTTCACCGCGCTCAAGTGATTTAAGAAAACGCAAAGTCAAACCGAAAGAGATAATTCTCGAAACGCCTCCAAAGTTAGTTATCCATCTATGAAACAGCGCATCATCAAAGCCGATACTTGACGTACTCATTTCCCAAGTGTACGCATTACCATGTACGAACTCTGATAAATCCCTATACGTGTTTCTGGCGAGCTTATTATATTCTGCAACAGAATCTTCCAACTCTGGAAAAAAGGCTTTAGCATATCTCTTTGAAAAAATGCCGTTATTGGTATCGGGATTTACATCAACTAATTGGTTCCAGTAGATGTCTCTCTTTCCTTGTTCCCATTCGCGAAACTCTAATTCATTAGTTGAGAAAAAAATGGCTGAAAGAGATAGCTCAAGGGAAAGCCTTAGTGAGGTAAAGGCTTGTCTATATAGCCCATAGGCAAGTGAGAGAGCAGAAAGCTGAATTTCTCCAGCAGCATATCTTACTACCGTGGCTCCTACTCTTGTATGAACGACTTCATGCCAAATTAGTAAGTCTTCAGTGAAAGCATGAACCTTGGCTAATTCGTCCAGCTTCTGAAGCGACTCATTTAGGGTTGCTTCAGATGACGAAATAAGATTTTGATAGTACTGACGTAAATCCATTTCTTAAAGGCTCTCAGAACCGACTAATCAGATTAACGCAGACGAAACACACTTCATCCGCTAAAGATGACAAGCTAGGCAGGGCAAAGCTTCATCCTCATCGTCTAACACTGAAGCTAGAATATCTGAGAGAGATTGATTATTTTTTTCTTGAACTTGCCTAGCCATTGCTTTCTCATGGTCGGCAATGATCTGTTCTTTGCGCTCTAGCAACTCCAGTAGAGTTTCACCTTGCGTCCAGGTATAGGTTCTGCCATCTCTATGATTTTGCTCATAATCAACCGCTTTCTGAAAAAGGTCAGGATGCTCCTGCGCTAGCATCACCCATTCGTATTTACGCTGGAAGAAGCAGAAATAGCAACCAGATCGAGATCGCCATCGGTAATAATCAGGCAATCCAAGCCCACTCTCTTCTAGAAGCGCCAATATATCCGCTTTTGTCTTTCCGTGTTCTTTAAAGGGGAACTTTGGCGTAATGTTTGGCTTGGTGGAAATATGACCATCGCGGTTCTCGTCTGCCCGAATTGCGATGTAGCTGATTACCTCGTCATCCCCTACCCATTTCTCTAGCGGAATAATCTTCATCTGCTTGGTACACCATCTCACTTGAGGCGATGGCAGAACTCCACCATAGACATCCATCCAGTGATCAAAGCCACGCTCAGATTCTAAGTAGTTAATTTTGATTTGAAGACGGGCTTCGATTCGGTTCAGGTAATCATAAGTTTCCTGCAATTCCTTATGTGTATCGCAAAAGAAGTACTCGATCTCCAGGTCAGGATAATTCTGACGCATGAAATAGGCAAGAGCGGTACTGTCCTTACCTCCAGAAAGTCCCAAGATATGCCTGACCTTTTTTTGACTCATACCGCTGCTCTCTTACTCCGCTTTTTCGCTTGCGCGATTTCGTTCTGAGACTCTTCCATTGTTCGTTTTAATACATACTGACCTAGTTTAGCCGCAAAAAACTTCTGTAACCCAGAATTATTTCTTAAAATCGGGTGGTCATCAAGAATTTGAGAAATCAAAGTTTCAATCTGCTCTACTTGCTCGTCATCGCCCCAGACGACCTCGTGCGATTCATTTCCATCAGCTTCCGAAACAGTGAGCTTCAAAGCCTCAAATCCTTTTCCTGTCTTTCTAATCTCTCTCTGTAGAGTTTCTAAATTTTGGAATCGTCTCGCTAAATCACTGAGATCCCTTTCAAACCTAATAAAGTCTTCATCGCTCCAGGTTCGAGGGGGCTTATCTGATACTGTCATGACTAACTTCTCTAACCACTCGGTTTGAGTTGTGGTTTCGTCAACCGCATCTAGCACAAATCGCTTTAATCTTGGCTCGATACAACTTCCCACAAGATAACTGGCTCGAACTCTTAAATCCTCCCTCAAATTATCTTGTTTACTTCTTACGGTAAATGCTTCATGCAAATGTGCTTGACATTCTCGTAAGAGAGTTTCGTAAGCTGTTTGAATTTCATGAATGCACTGAACCAGCATGTCCCTGAATTGCTCAGCCGTAGCTTTACTAGGTAAGGATTCTGCCGCGATCGGCTCGAACCCACAAGCCTTTGGAAGGGATGAGAACAACAGTTCATCAGGTTCTTGAGCTGTCTGAAGTGCCTGCAATACTTGCTGCGAAGTTTGGCTTAATCGCTGAGTTCTGAGGGTGTACTGAGGCAGCTGCCGCACGAATTTGAATAATGGTTTAGCGATCGCTAACAAAGATGCATTTCGTACTCCTGTTGGCGTTTTGCTATTGGGAGACTTTAGTACTGTCTCCAACTGCTGGAACACCTGCGATCGCAACCCAGCAATCTCGAAATGTTTCACCGAGAACCGCTCAGGCGCTTTCACCAACAATTCAAAATGTTCGGGTCCTAAAACAGGAATAAATGTGCCATCTTTATAAACCCCAATATCCTCGGCTCGGTGAAGCAAGAATGCTGCCAGTAGAAGCGGGAGCGCACCTGCTTTTACACCATAGGGAGGCAACGCCAATTCATGATAGAGCAACGAAAGCGATCGCTGCTGGTCGGTCGCCGCCGTGCAGAATGATTCGATCTTCTCCCAGACTGTCTCTACGCCAGACTGTGAATGAGGTGGATAAAACCCCCATTCACCCCTCTCCTGCCGATGAATTCCAGTTGCTTCCAAAACCGAGAAATACATCGCTACTTCGGGACCATACCCTTGTAGACCCAATCTTTCCAAGTCGGCAGATTTAAGCATCGCTTCGATTAATTCACGCCGCGCTTTTGCACCTTGCGAGGTCAGTTCTCGACGATTGATTAGCTCATTGTCGAGACGAAGCGCTACTGGATAGGTGCGATCGCACACATCCGAAAGCGTCACCTGAAATTCGCGAGTACTGACAATCTGACGAGGCTCTCCCTCAACCCAGCATTGGTTTTGGTTCTCAACCCAATTAAAGGATTGCTGCATGGTTTCATTTAGCAAGCGATCGGCGGAGACTAAACGATGGGTTACTTCCCGCTGTGCCACACCATCTGAAGTCAATTCTGGAGCATTTCTCTTAATCGTCTTGAGTGCTTGCAAATGCTGCGATCGGATTCGCAGCAAATCGAGTTGAGTCGTCGTCACCAGAATCAGCGGTCTACCCTCTAAAGTTCGCGCTGGAACGTTAACCGGAGCCTCAGTGTCCAGCCAGTAAACAATTAAGCCATCTGCGCCCCTGATTGATGTCTGTAATTCGGTCAAGGAAACCAAACTGTCTACATAGCGTTGTTCAAAGTACCGGAGGTTTCCAGTTGTAGTGTAATGACGCTGTGCAACGATGGGCTTGAGGGGATGAGTCGTAGATAGAAGCTCAGCCAGGGAAACTCGCGCTTGTTCTTCAATCTGTTTGACGATAGCAGCTTCAACATCAAAATCTGAACCTTCCCAAATTCGGAGTTCGTCTGCCTGAGAACGATAGATAATCGTGCCGCGCTTTTTCAATGCGTCAATCTGTTCACGCCAATGTTTCAAAGCTGCCTGATCACCTGGACGATCGCATAGAGCAAGCGCCACTAAATCAGGAGTCGCCTTGAGTGACCCCGTTGAGGTAATCAGATTCAGAATTCCAATCGTTTTCAGAAGTTTGAGAAAGTCTTCATCGTCTTGCGATCGCGCATCCTGAATTAAGCCTTGAATTTCTACCCATCGTTGAAGATTGACTTGAGAAGCTAGTCCTGCAACAGACTCCACGAAATAGTCGTACAGCTGGTGCAGCTTCAGCGTTGAGAACCGATCATCTTCTAGTTGATGTATCTGGAGAAATCGAGCTAGAGCATGAGGCTCATCGCTGGTTAGAAAGGTAAACAGAGATCGATCATTTTGGGCATAGCGCGTACAGAGTAACGGTAGAACCAATGCAGTTAAAGGATGCAGCGGATAAGTTGACGCTAAAATCTTTGCAGAGATTTCTTGATCGATCAGTGTTGACTGAAGCGCTTGATGCCAATTTTGAGCCTGTTGAGCGCACACTAAAGTAATTGAATCCGATTGCTCGATCGCCATTCCGATCAACCGAGTCATTTGACTCGGAGATTCAGTCAGTTGTAGATTCTCAAATCTTCCCTGAATCTTTGTCCATTCATTTTGTTCGATCGCGCTGAGAGCCTCGCTATATCCCACAAAAGATTGATGCAGCAAACCGAGAAAATAAACCTGATACTCTTCATGGCGTAACTCTGCAATCTGTTGAAGTAAGTAGAGGTCTTCAGTACTGCGATGATAAGAGGCATATTGCAAGTTCTTGCCTAGCTCATCAATAATCAGCAGAACTTCGAGGCTAGTTGCGCTACTCAATTGTTGAATTGCTGTTAGTACCTGCTGATCGGTAACTTGGCAACGACCGACTGAGATTTCTCCATCCCAATCTAAAATCGCTTGCATTGCTTCCGGCTTGCGCTTACGCGACCAAATTTGGCGAACTGCATTCGCAAGTGCCCGAATGATCGTCCAACTTAAAGGCTCTCTAGCTCCTGCTACCACCGCACACAGTAAGCCTTGCGAGGGAATATGAGTTGCTATCTCTTCAAAGAGAGTGGAATTTTCTGGTAATGTCCGTTCTGCAACTTCCCAAGCTGCTTGATTGAGCGAACTATCTTCAGGAGTGCAGAGTGCAGTTAAGTAGAGCGCGAAGGCTGACTTACCTGAGCCGTAAGTTCCCGTAATTGTCCACGCATGATGTGTTTTCGGGTTGCCAATTGCCGTTACAATTCGCTGGAGCGCCTCAGTTGATCGCTCCGTCAAAACATATCCCTCAATTGCGTCAGGCTTATCAAAATCCCGCTCTAGATTAATTGAGCGATGATAGCGACGATGCAAACTAAAATAATTTGCCAATGCTTGCTGAGTCATCGTCTTACCTCGCTCTGTAATACGCGTTCAGGATATCCCCTGCTTTTCCAATTGGCTCATCATTGAAGAAGAATTCTCGCTTTCCTGCTGCATCACTAATGCCAAGAGAAGTTTCATCTGCAAAAACTGTAATCGCTTCATCTAGCGCACTTTCCGTAAGACGAAACACTTGTCCAGGACTGCCAGGATCATAAAGTAATTTACCGAGCGGAATTCGATCCTGCCCTGCCATCGCAACAGCGGCGTAATGCAAACAGGCGTAAACCACAATCGCAGCAGGCAAAGTTGGCTTCTGCCCCATCCGAAAGCCATAGGTACGAGAGTTTGCCGACGGATAGAGCAACCCTAATTCAGCGAAGGGGCAATCTAATGAATCTTCACTCACTGTTGCCTTCTCAGGCTGCTGTGTATACATTCTCAGCACACAGCTAATGTCCTTCTTCAGGGACGACTCCGCCATTCGAGGCGCAACGCGATCGCGATATTCACAAAGCTGATTGAACAACTCTTCTGTAGAAAACTCCACTGAACGGAATTGATTAAAAACAAACTCCCAAGTCGTTGCGTAGCAAGGTGGCTCCAGCAATTTCCAATGTAGTAACCATAAGGAGGCAGGATCTTCTAAGAACGAGTCCCAACCCCCATCTCCTAATAATTGAATTCCAAATTCAGTCGGTTGATCGGCTTCGAGCAGCTTAAACGCTTGACACCAATAGCGAATCGATCGCACCATATTCTTTCCTACGCCCAAACGCACTGGGGCATCCTCTCGTAGGAAAATTTCTGGATCGGCGCAGGCACGATCGAACCCCTTCTTAAGCCAGCCAAATCGGGGATGAAAGGTTTCATGACGGGCAAACACGATTGGATTAGATGTGCCATTCGTGCCTGTGCTGCGGGTAATCTGCTCTACTGCCATAATTTAATGTAGAACGAACGTATCTATTGTGTATGATTCTGGGCTAACTGAACAGCATCCGGAATCGATATAATCTAAGCGACCTTATCCTACTACAGGTAGCGTAGAAAAAGCGCATGATATTTCTTTACTACCCCATCCATAGCGATAAAATTAAGAGGTTCTATAAGGAGAAGTCAAATGATGTAGGTTGGAAGCCGCTTGAATTACCCAACTTTTGTCAAGCGGTAGCATAATGAATTCCAGTTCGGGCTGAGATGTGGCTCAGTTTCTGTGTTGAATGGTTTGTCGTCTTCCTGAATTCAGCACCATTACGGCTGCCTGCCAAAAGAGTCGGGTAGGCAAACTTCTGCCGGATGCACTTTACGTTCACATTTCAGCGATTGTTCATCTCGATCCACTGCTACAAATATACGAGTCTGAGGCACGACAACTTGCTGATTGTGCTGAATCGGCTACGTTGGTCAAATTTAGTTTTGATAAGCCAAGCCTCTCTTATTTGCTGTATCCAGAGTTTGATTCTGACCCTCATCCCGCTTTATCAGCGAGTATTCAGGTTGATTTGGTCAAGCAGGAAGTGAATCGCCGGGATTACAGCAACGCTGAGAATCCTTTTATCCTGCATCGCAAAGAGACATTTGTTGCGTCAGATTATCCTTATTATCAGCAGTTCGCGGCTCTGACTCGTCAAGAAGAAGCGCTGGGGCTGCTAGACAATCCGCGTGGAATTGGCACTCGGTTAGCATGGGAAAAACGATTGGCAGAGTTCCGTGTTGCCTTTCACGGACACACAATCGTTCAACGAAGTCATCAAAGTTCTCAGGTCAAAATCGATCGACACAAAGCCGCGATCAGCCGCAACGACTTTTCTAAACCTGTCCGTCTTGCATTAGAAGCCGGTCTTTTCTCAACCGGAACCACCTTCTTCGATTACGGTTGTGGGCAAGGTGGCGACATGGAGCGCATTGCCAAGTTGGGCTATGACAGTTTGGGCTGGGACCCGTATTATCGTCCCGACACCGAGTTAGCAGAGGCAGATGTCGTTAACTTGGGGTACATCATTAATGTGATTGAGTCTCAAACGGAGCGGCGAGAAGCACTGATTAAAGCTTGGGCGCTCACCCGGAAAGTTTTGATTGTGGCGGCACAGGTCTTAATTGCTCAAGGAAATAGCCAAATTGCTTTTGGAGATGGTGTAATCACGAGCCGTAATACGTTTCAGAAGTATTACGACCAAGAAGAACTCAAGCTGTACATCGATCAGGTGTTAGGAGTCGATGCAGTTCCGATCGCGCTCGGCATTTATTTTGTGTTTCGGGATGAGGCACAAGCTCAAAGCTTTCGAGCCTCTCGATTCCGATCACGGGTCAGCGTTCCCAAAGTTCAGCTTCAGAACAAGCGGTTTGAAGACTATAAGGAGATGCTGACTCCACTGATGACGTTCTTCACTGATCGGGGACGATTGCCGACGCTAGAAGAATTACCGGAAACTGAGGCATTGAGCGCTGAGTTTGGCAGCCTGCGTCGTGCCTTTCAAATTGTCTTACAGGCAACCAATCCGCAAGAATGGGATGCAATTAGCGATCGCCGTCGTCAAGATTTGCTCGTTTATCTAGCATTGAGTCATTTCGATCGTCGTCCGAAGCTGAGAGATTTATCGCCTGTGATTCAGACGGATATCAAGAGTCTGTTCGGAGGCTATCAGCAAGCCTGCACTGCCGCAGATCTAATGCTGCTGAGTTTAGGCAATTTGGACGTGGTGGCAGAACGATGTCAAAGCAGTGCGATCGGGAAAAAGCTGGCAAATTCGCTTTGGGTTCATGTGTCGGCGATCGAAGCGCTCGATCCACTCCTCCGCCTCTACGAAGGCTGCGCTTCCCGCACGATCGGTCGCCCTGAAGAAGCCAATGTGATCAAATTCCACTGCCGCAAGCCTAAAATCACCTACTTGGTTTATCCAGACTTTGATGCTGATCCCCATCCCGCCTTGTATACCAGTATGCAGATTGATTTACGGGATTTGCACGTTCACTATCGCGACCATGATCCGAATGAAAATCCACCTGTGTTGCATCAGAAGGATTTGCTGGTGATGCCTGAGTATCCCCATCACGAGAAGTTTGCTAAGTTGAGTCGCCAGGAAGAGGATTGGGGACTGTTGGAGGATTGGAAGCGAATTAGCGATCGACGAGGATGGCGATCGTGCTTAGAGGAGCATTGTGCTGAGTTGAAAGGGCATCGAGTGGTGTGGCGCAAAGATGCTGATCCGTATCGGGTGAAATTAGTGCGATCGACGATTCGGGCAAAACAAGCGGAACGCAGAAGCTAGGAATGCAGCAATTGATTTATCTCGATCTAAAACAGGGAGAGTATTATGCCAAGCCCAGACTTTCAAGTTATTCAATGGATTAAGAGGATTCGTACAAGGCTCAATCCAGAGTGGAAGGCAGAGTACAAATCGTTACTGATTTTGTCTGTACTTGAACTCTTAGATAAACAACCTGATCACCCTAATGAATTCAAGTACACTGAGCTTTTTAATTTTTTCAAAACTTTAATCCCAAAACAAGCGAGTAACCAAGTTGTTGAACAGCAGTTTTCCAATCCATACATTAGGCTCCGCAGTGACCAAGAACCTTTACAGGTTTGGATTCCTCAGCCTTCAGAAGGAGTTAATATAGAGACAATCAATGCTGCTAATCCAGCATCGGTCAGGCGAGATGTACCTCATATCAAAATCAATGATGAAGTCTGGTCTTCCTTTCAATCCCAATCAGTTCGGGACACAATTCGTGAAGAAATTAATGAGAGATTATCTTCGCCTGACGCGCATCAAGGTCTGCTGTTTGACCAGATTGAGAATATTCAGGGCACTGACGCTTCTGCTGAAATAGAAGTTTCTGACTCACCAAAAGATGCTTACCTAACTCCGAATGTTTTCGAGAAAGGCGCTATAAATTCTCCAGGAGATGTAGTTTCAGTCTCATTTGCTGAACAAGAAATTAATTCCGGTCAGATGCTGTATCAATCAGCATACTCACTAGAAGACTGCGCGAATGCGACCTATCTGACAGAGGAGAAACTAGCTCAGTGGGCTAAAGTAATCAAACGCAAGAGGCAAGCCATATTATACGGTCCGCCTGGTACAGGTAAGACTTTCATTGCAGAGCATTTAGTTCGTCACATCACTGGTGAAAGTGGCTTTTATGACATAGTGCAGTTTCATCCAGCCTACAGCTATGAAGATTTTATTCAAGGAATTCGTCCAGTCTCCACAAATCTCGGCACTCTGACCTATCCATACAAGAATGGTAGATTTCTGGACTTCTGCGAAAAGGCAAAAAATTATCAGGGGATTTGCGTCCTCATTTTAGATGAGATGAACCGTGCAAATCTTGCTCAAGTTTTCGGTGAATTGATGTACTTGTTGGAGTACCGTGATAAAAAAATTCCTTTGGCAAGCGGTAAGCTTTTTGAAATTCCTCGAAATGTGATTGTTATTGGCACAATGAACACGGCTGACCGATCTATCGCTCTGATTGACTATGCACTGCGCCGCCGATTTGCATTCATTGCTTTACAACCTGATTATGATGTGTTGAGGCGCTACTACGCAGAAAAAGAATTGCCTTTCTCAATCGAGAAGCTTATCGAAACACTTGAATCCCTCAATAGAGAAATTGACGATCCGAATTATGAAATAGGAACATCTTTCTTCTTATGCGATGATCTATCTGAAAACATTGAGGTCATATGGAAAGCAGAGATTGAGCCATATTTAGAGGAATATTTTTTCACACAACGCCAAAGATTAGATCAATTTAGATGGAGCGTTATTATGTCTCAGATGGGGTTGTGAGACATGAACAAACAAATAATTGAGCTAGACGAATATGCCCCGCTTCAACTGTCCCAAGAATTGCTACCTCTTCACATTGGAAAATTTCTTAGAAGTCGATATGGGAATAAGATTTCCGTGGAGTTTCCTTCTGCTGGAACAGACCATCAATGGAAATTAATTTCTAGGGGTTGGGTCGGCTTCATTCCTCTAACTTCACAAATCACATTGAGGTTAGTTCCAAAGGTTGAGATTAGCAATTTGTTTCAGATGTTAGAGTACGCTTATGGCTTGGACATTAGTTTTCAAGACAATCTGGTTAATTGCGCTACTATTGAAGGCTTCTACGAGCGTCTAGCCCAGCTTTTAGCATCGAAAGTACTAAGAAAAGCACAAAAAGGATTTTATCAAACGTATGTTTCAGCAGCCGAACGCCTTCCTCGTGTTCGAGGACGCATAGATATCAAACAAGCAATTTACAATCCGTGGGAAGTAAACTTGAAATGTTGCTACCAAGAGCTTACTGGTGATGTCCCAGAGAACCAGATTCTAGGTTGGGCGCTGTTTCTAATTGTCAATAGCGGTTTATGTTCTCACAGCTTGCCGCTAATTCGCCAATCGTATCAGGCACTACGCGGTATAGCCACAATCTGCCCGTATAGCTCATACGACTGCACTAACAGAAGTTATAACCGCCTGAATGAAGATTACCGTCCATTACACGCTCTATGCAGATTTTTTATAGAAAGCACCGGAGCTAGTCATCATTTAGGAGATTACACCATGCTTGCTTTTTTAGTGAACATGGCTCAACTTTTTGAAGTATTTGTTGCCGAGTGGCTATCTCAGAACTTACCCGCAGGCTACGCTTTGAGGAAACAAGAAAGAATGTTAATTGAAACTGAGGAAAATCGCTTTCTCAAAATTGACTTAGTAATTTATGACACAAAAAATAATTCGGTATATTGTGTCTTGGACACTAAGTATAAAAAGAAAGTTGATAATGCTGATCTATACCAAATCACTACTTATGCTGTGACTAAAGAGGTGAGCAAAGCAATTTTGGTATATCCACAAGATTTTGGCAGAAATGCAGTTTATAGAATGGGGGACATTCGAGTGCAGGCGGTCACGTTTGCACTACACGGCGATTTGCAGAGAAATGGACAAGAGTTTATAAGTGCGCTTTTCAACAGTTAGCGATCCTCGGAAGTAGCAAGCATTACTTTAATCGCTCGCAACACAAGGAATCCTGATTGTAGCGGTCATGTACCTCCAACACAGACTCGGCTACTGGAGCGATCACTCTATCTAAACCTGCTCTCTCGCCAACTTAACCCAACGCTCAATTCCTCGTCGCGTCGGAATGCCCTTATCTGTAAACGCCCAAACTTCTCGCTTGTGCTGTACTCCATAGCTGATGTGAATCGGTTGATCGCTGCCATAGAAATAAAGCGAGTCAAACGGTAATCGCTGTTCCAAGATCCAATCCACGAGACGATCGCACTCCAACTCAATAATCCGAAAATCACAAGCAGCGCCTAAGCGATCGCAGTAGTACCCGCCACTCTGATTCACCTCATGCGCCATGTGCTGATCGCGGCTAGGGTCAACCCGACCATTTTTAATTCCAGTCTCCGGATCTTTCTGGCTCAGAAACCGCTTCAAATCCTTTGAGCAGAACCCGTAACTAAGCTGAAATCGCTCTCTGCCAAAGTGATCAATCAGTGGGTCAAGGATGTGCTGACATAGTGCTTCCAAGGCTGGAATCGTCTCACCTGAATTGGATGGGTATGGGTCAATTTGATCGGCGTACTTCCGGTATGTCTGTGTACAAGTGCAAAATTCCTGCAAAGTTAGGTACTTTCCCAATAATTTTTCGTGCATTCAAGCGCAAGCCTCCTGAATCGGGCATTCTAATTCTGTAAAATATTCCGAATTTCCTCAATACAGAGTATGGTTGCCCCCCTGACAAAATCCCAATTCATGAGTGGTCTGCAATGCCACAAGCAGCTTTGGCTGGAAGTCAATGAGCCACATCGAGCAACTGCCCTTACTCCAGTTCAGCAGCGCATCATTGATCAGGGGGAGGAAGTTGGGGAATATGCGCGGCAGCAATTTCCGGGCGGGCAACTGATTAAGGGAAGCGGAATGGTGGCAATTCAAGCGACTCAAAACGCGATCGTATCTGGAGCCTCCTGTCTATTTGAAGCAGCATTCAGCTTCAGAGGTTTGTTTGTCCGGTGCGATATTCTCTGCAAAACCTCAGCAGGCAGTTGGCAACTGATTGAGGTGAAGTCTTCTAGCAAAGTCAAAGATGAGCATCTTTGGGACATTGCCATCCAGAAGTATGTTCTGAGCAGTGCAGGGTTAGTCATTGACGCGGCGAGGTTAATGCACGTCAACACTAGGACTTGCTGCTTTCCTGATTTGAGTAACTTATTTAAGATTGTAGACATCACTGCTGAAGTCGATCGACTCCTACCTGAGATTCCCAACAAACTGCGGCAATTTGAGGAGATATTGGCTGAGAATTTAGAGCCGACATTGGCGATCGGGAAACAATGCAACAGTCCTAATTCTTGCCCTTTCACCGTTGATTGTTGGAAGCACGTTCCAGACGTTTCTATCTTTACGATTCCTCGGCTGGATTGGAAAAAGAAAGAGGCACTCATCAGCCAAGAGATTCTAGCGATCGTAGATCTTCCCTCTGCTTTCTCCCTCACAGCAAATCAACGCGCCTACGTTGACGGTGTTTTGAGCGATGCACCCTTCATTGATGCAGATGCGATCGCTGCCAGTCTCGCTAAACTTACCTACCCCATCCATTTCTTCGACTTCGAGGCGCAAAATCCTGCTATTCCTCGATTCGATGGGTTGAAGCCCTACGAGCAATTTCCGTTCCAGTACAGTTGCCACGTCTTGCACAACAATGGCAGCATCGAGCATCGCGAATATCTTCACACTGACTGTTCTGATCCGCGACCTGATCTGCTTGCTGCTTTAGCAATCGATATTACCTCGACAGGCTCTGTCATTGTCTACCATCAGTCTTTTGAAGCCACGCTATTGCGAAGATTGGCTCAAAACTTTCCTAAACATGCAGAGCATTTAGAATCGATTGCAAGTCGATTATGGGATCTCGAAGATATCTTTAAGCAACACTACAAGCATCCTGCTTTTCGAGGTTCAACCTCAATTAAGAACGTTCTTCCAACATTGGTTCCTACTTTGAGCTACAAAGCACTAGCTGTTCAGCGTGGTGATCATGCTCAGACTGTTTGGGAGGAGATGATTAACTGTGCCGATCAAGCCAAGAAGAAGCAAGCGATCTCAGGCTTGAAAGCCTATTGCCAGCTTGACACCTTAGCAATGGTCGAAATTCATCAAGCGTTACTTCAACTTTGTGCTACTCAAGATTCTTCTTAGAAGAATTTAATTCGAGAAGCTCTTCAAAGCTCCAGCATTGATCAAAATACTTATGTAAATGAGGTTGCAACTCTATCAACTCAGTTTTCTGTATCTCTCCTTGTATCATCGTCATTAAGCGATCGCTAGGTTGAATTCCAACCACATCAGCAAATTGGGCTATTGTTCTTGGATTCACAGTGCCATATCGAGCTTCAATCTCATCAATGATTGCATCTTGAATCGTGCGTGGCAAAAGCTTTTCTACGCCTGATTTCTGTATTTCGGAGGTACTCGATCTACTTGATGAGCGCGGAATGCTCAAGAGACGAATTGCTGCCTGTAGAATCTGCGCCACTTCTGGTCGAGTCTTGGGTGAACGACTGAGAAGGTGTGCGATCGTCGTTTCCAGAACAGTGAGTAATTCTTGCGTCGATAGCTTAGGTAACTGTTCGATCACAATCTGTGCTTGGGATTCAAGTGGCTCCTCCAGACCTAAACAAGCTCTAAGGCTGATACCGCCTCTCAAGTAAGCTCGAATGGTATCCGCAGAAATTCCAGTACCCGTGCTTAATTTCTCGATCGCTTCTTCATTAATGCCCCCTCGACCACTCTCCCAACGGCGAATCGTGCTGTGGGTTACACCGAGTTGAGCGCCAAAAGTATATGTACTAGCATCTCCACGTAAGCGCCTGACTAATCGCGCCAATCGTTGAGAGCGATCGTTCTCCTGTAACACCGAATTTCATTGCTGTTGTTGAATACTCCAACACTAGCACCGAACTAGGGCGATCATGACTTCAGAACAATGAAACTAATAAATTCTAAAAATTAACATTTCTAGATCTCAATAAATAATACACTTGTTCTAAAGCAATTCCTCGTTTGGAGCCGACTGGAGATTCTGTTCATGCCCCACCCAAAACGGCAATCTTCGACCAACCGGAAGCGATCAACCGGACGGCAAATTGTCCTTGCTCGTCGGAGCCGTTCCGTCAAAGCCTCGTTACTCAAAGCGCTATCGTTTGATCTCGTCACGCTCTACCAAGCTGCTCAAGCAAAAGGTTCAGACAATGCAACTGCTCGAAATTCATATCATCCGATGCCGGGTCAATCCTCAAATTTTCGTGAGCCTGTGAAAATTGACCCAGCCAATCGCTCTATTCCCCCTAATCTTGAAATTCCCGGTCGTCCTGCCGAGAGACTGATCGCTCGATCAAATGAAATAGATTTGAGACAAGTTCAGAGCACGAACAATCACGATGACAAGGCTGTTCCTCGCTCCGCAAGTGAGAAATCTTTCGCTATCGTTATGGTTCGATGCTTTGCGTTTCTGCTCGGCGTTCTGATTCGCTGTGTCCTGATTTTCTATCTTCAGCCGTTTGCCATGTTGCTATCTGGGGTTGCGATCGCAGTCAGTAGCATGAGTCTTCTAATGGCTGTCGTCTTCACTCCTTGGAAGAAAAAGCTGCTCTGGAATCTTGCTTGTGTGTTCGGAGGGCTGCTAGTTGCAGTGCTAATTCTATGAGCCAAAAACACAAACAGGGATATTTGAGAATTCCGCTCGTGCTGCTGATCCTGAGTGCTACTGTCGCTGCCTCAATTAAACTTCTTTGGCAGTTCAATCCGAACCTGTTGTCGATGACTGCATTCAAATTCACTGAGGAGCTTCAGTGTGCAGAAGTAGTAACGGCTGATGCAGTTTTGAGTCGAGAGCGCATTTTGAAGCTGATGACGATCGCAGAAGGAGCCACCAAAACGAGAGTCCGAAGTGTTCTGAAAGCACCGTATTGCCGATTAAAGCCAATTACTGTTCGGGCTGGAGTTGCGGCGGAACGGGAGGTTTACCCACTTGAGGCTGATCCGAAAATTTGGGTCATCGTTCTCTATGAAGAGGATAACTATGCCGGTGTTCGAGTCGTTCCACAAACTCAACAGTGTTCCGGTTCTTTACTTTAGCCATTTAACGTTATGAACATCATTCAAACAACGTTGGCAGGGTTGATGGTCGGCAGTCTCGCAGCCTGCCAACTTGCAAAAACTCAGCTCTCATCTCCCACAAGGACAATGAGTATTCAGATTTATCAGAAGTGGGAACTTCAACGGGGCAATCGCATCAACAATCAAACAATTGTGAGCGCATTGGGTGAGTTAGCGATCGATCTGGACGGGAAACCAATTTATGTCCCAATGAGCGGAGAAGCTAAGCCTGATCAAGCTGGATGCGTCCTGTTTGCTGGCACGGAGCTACCAGCCTACCTGTTTCGCTTCTGCGGGATCAGCAGTCCAACCCTTGGTGTGTTGCGGAAAGGTCAACCAATTGGAACCGCGCATCTTCTGGTGTTTTCGACCTTTCTCAAACAGAACAATGGAACCTGGGCATTTGTGGAGCCAAGTAAAACCATGCTTGAACAAATTTTGAAAGGCAGTTAGGCAAGAGGCTGCTATGGAAGAAGGCTTTTTCATTCAAGTGCTCGAAGGGCAACACTCACCATTTGAGTCAATGCTAGAGCGATTTCCCGATGGCTTTCCGGCATTGATGTTGGCGGATCAGGTTGCAGGCAGACTCTATCCAGCACGATTCAAACGCGATAAGAGCGGCGATATTTTTTGGTTAATCGATCGTCAGCAGTTGCGCCCTGATCAATGGATGATGCTCGACGCGCTTCACGGGCAATCTATCGAGTGTGTGTGGGTCAATTGGGAGTTGTACGCAGAATTAACTGGAGAACTTGCGGCTGACGATCGCTCCGATGACGAAGAGATGGTTTACCCATTGTTTGTTGAGGCTGCCAACATTCCGATCGTGATGTTCGGAAGCTACTTTGGCATCTCTGAGCGGTGGGTTGAGAAAAGCGACCCACGCATTCAGCGCATCATCGAAGCCCAAACGGTCTTGAGGTTTAATTCAAGCAGAAGGTAAAGAGCGATCGAAGATGACAAATTGGAAGAAAAACTCTTGTAGCGTTCACAAGTTGATGTTGGAGTGACATTAGCAAGGTTAGTTACTCTGAAATCTTTAAGATTCCTCTGCCAATGCGCTCCACGAACTCAGATGCGGAACAGCCCGCCGCTTGAGCCGCTTGCTTAAATCCTTCCCAACCTGCTTCTGTCACCAGGACTTCTCGCCGTTTCTTGCGCTCTTCATACACAGTCGGTCTTCCCTCGTGATAGGTCAGATTCTCACGAGAGTTCGGGTGTTCACCGGGTTTGTACTGGCTTTTTTTCGGCACGGTTGCAACTAAGCATGGAACGACTGGTCATCACTGTATCTCGCGATCGCAAGAAGTGACTGGACTGATCATAACACTTCAAAAATATTCGGGATATAGTTGACTTCTATAATAACCGGGATATAATAAAGAGAAGAAGGACTGAAGTTGTTTCTTCTCCGAATGTAAAAGCGGGAGAGTGCCCCAAGTTTCCTACACCCAGGCACTCTCCCAACTCACCCCTAAAAATAGGAGTCCTCTAATCATGTCATTTCTTGCTGATTCTGCTCGAACCGAATTGGACACTCAAGCTGCGATCGAAACCGATCGTATTGCCGTGGACTATTACGAAGGCGCAGCCGACTTTGCTTTCGGCAAGATGCCGCGCTACCCCAAAGATCCCAACTACCTGAAAGGTTGGCTCGATGAGCTTCAGAAGCGAGTTCATTTTGAAGGCGATCAGGCGGTCTATCCTGAAGCTACGTACTCCTCACCTTGCACCAGCGATCGCAATGCCATCTTTACGAACGTGCCGATCGCTGAGTCTGCTTGGAACGGCTGGAAGGACGATTTCTAACGGTTAAACGTCCGGGGGCTGAAAAGTCTCAGCCCTCACTCACGCCGCAAACATTAGGAGAATGTGACATGGCAAAAGTTGTTCAAGCCATCACCGCAAAAGTTGAAGCGATCGGCAAACTCAAAACTGGTAATTACGGGAAGTACCGCTCTGTGCTGTTTCTGGATCAATCCCAACCGCAAGGGAGCGAAGCTGCAAAGATCTGGAAATCGCTTTCTGAGGAAGAAGCAAAGGATTTGGCTCAAGGCGCGATCGTTCAACTCGTGCCCGCAGGCAAGGATCGAAACGGTAAGGACAAGCACAACATTTTGCGGATCGATGCAAATCCTTCTGATGCGGCTCAACAAGCGATTCATCGTCCAGACTGCATTTCGGCAACCTGGAGCGATGAGCAGAAGTTAGCGTTATCAGCCCAAATCTGTGACCATGCTGACTTGCTGAGATTCTGCTTAGAAGTCGCTCACGAGAAGTTTGCAGGTCTGGCAGATCAACGAGATTTTCGAGCATTAGCAACCACGTTGTACCTGCAAATCCTACGGCAGCAAACTGACAGCGAGTTGAATCCTTAAATCCACATTCCACGAAGCCACCGGACTAAACCCAATCAGGAGAACAGAAATGACACAGCAAACACATACCTACAAGTCTGCCTGTCCTGCGATCGAGATTAATCGACTATTGACTTACATTGGACAAAATACAAGGGATTCTGAGCGATCGCTGATTCAAGCAGATGAAATCCCAGCCGTTGTTAACTGCCTGATCCAACGCCTGATTTGGCAGCATCCCCACTTAGATCAAGTGCTGCAAGAGATTTTAGATGATCTCCGATATGGGGTGTGAGGAGTAGATACGCTAGAGGAAAATTTCTATTTTCCTCGCCAACCAGGGTGCTGCTTGAAATGACTTCAATCTGAAATCTAAGCAATAATGAGGCATCGGGTTTGGAACTGCCCATGACTCAAGACCTGTTGAACGACGAAGCCATCGTGACCGAGTTGGACATCAGCCATCTGGTCACTGAGGACGAGACTCCCGTGGATAATTTTCAATCGGAGAAACAGCAGCGGCTCCTCGTGGAACCGCTTTATAGCTCTTGGTCGCCCGGAGTCCCCTTCATTGCGGCTGCCAACGTAGGTTTATTCTATGCGCTCAAGCAAGAGCCAATCGTACCCGACGCGATGCTGAGTTTAGGGCTGGAGATGCCGACAGACTGGAGCCAGAAGCAGAGCCGATCATACTTCGTCTGGGAATTTGGCAAAGTACCGGAAGTTTGCATCGAAATTGTCTCCAATCGAGAAGGCGACGAATTAACCCTGAGCCGCAAATCTCAGCAGAAAGGCAAAATCGCAACGAAGAAGGAAATTTATGCTCGGATTGGTGTGCCCTACTACGCAGTGTTTGACCCCTTACAGCGGCTTCAGAAGCCAGACGAGATGAATGGATCGTTGCTGCGAGTGTGGGCATTGGTTGAGGGAGAGTATGAAGAGTTGCCGTCACCCTATTGGTTGAGAACGGTTGGATTGGGGTTGATGCTGTGGGAAGGAGCGTTTGAAGGGGTAATGGGAACCTGGTTGCGTTGGTGCGATCGTAGCAGACAAATTATTCTGACCGGAGCCGAAGGCAGAGATTTGGAGCGCCAACGGGCAGGGCGACTCGCAGAGCGGCTTCGAGCGATGGGTATTAACCCCGATGAAGTTTGAGTTCATGAGTTCAAGTACAGTAACCTATGGATGAGAAGGTAGCAGCCAGCCCTGATCAGAGAGACGCTGCCACGCTTTGCGGAGGTGATTGGGCTTGAACAGATTGCGCTTACGATCACTCCATTCGTAAACCTTTGCGATCGCCCGATCTGGATCGATCGCAGCCTCTGGATCTTCTTGAGTTGCCACCCAATGGATCGTTGCCAGCATTTCCATCCCATACGGTGTTTCAAAACCAGCAATCAAACGGCTCACTTTACTCAATCGCTCTTTGGCTTCTAGATCGGTTTCTAGAATAGATCGAGCGGACTGCTTCCCTTGATCTAAAACGTAGAGCGCAGACTCTTGGTTGCCATCGCCATAGCCTCGGATGAAGTGTCCTTCAATGCGCTGAAGAACATGATTCAGATTATGAGCATACGGACCTTGGTGATGTTTGGTGTAGTTTAACCGGAGCGGCTCACCCGCAACTTGAAGGAAATAAGCCAGCTTCTGTACTTCAATTTTCGACAAGCGATATCCTGGAATGCCGTAGCGATCCATGAGTTCGATAAACAGGGCACGCGCACGAGTCATCTGAGGAGTCTCAGTCGCAACTGGCATCTGATCGACAGCAGGCGAGCCAGTAGGTTCAAATAAGAGAACCTGAACATCCGGTAATGCTTCAAAAGCAGCAATGATGAGAGGCTTGACCGCCGTCCAGTCGAGTCCACCATTGCCACAACCCAGAGGCGGAATCGCGATCGATTGGATGTTGAGGCGTTGAATTTCAGCAATGAGCGCCTGAAGACCAGACTCAATATCCTCTAACCTTGATTTCCCTTTCCAATGGCGCTTTGTTGGGAAGTTGATGATGTACTTAGGATTGAGCAAATTGCCTGTATGAACGATGAACATTTCTCCTGGTCTGACTTCTCTAGCATCACAGGCTTTTTTGTATTGCTTAAAATTTTCTGGAAACGCTTGTTTGAACTGCAAAGCAATCCCCTTACCCATGACACCGACACAATTGACTGTGTTAACAAGGGCTTCGGTTTTCTCCTCTAGTAAGTTACCTTGCTTAAGCTGAAGCATGGGATCAAGCATTTAGCTAAATAGTTCAGGTTTACTAATCATATCATGATCAGTAATACCAATTACGGTAAACCCGGACGGGCGTTTCGCATTGCGAATTTTGTAATATTACGTTGACTTGAGACTGAATTGCTGGATCAATTGCACCAATTTCGGTGATGAGATGCCACGGAAAAAACTGATGTACTAAAAACTCAGCCTGGCGCTTACATTTTCGATTCGGGTCTTCATCGGTGTCATACCAGTACTGGGATTTCATCACCTGCCAATCAATCACTTCGTCGAGCAGTTCTAAATCGTCGTAGAAATCGGAATAGTCCATAATTGCGTGTCCGTCTGTAAAGACGAACGACAATTCTTGAGCGTGGATTTCTTCGATGGTGGTGACAAGGTGAAGGATCGGGCGTTGTCCACCTTGATAGTTGGCGACATTTCCTTTGTGGATGGTGTAGAGCATTGGGGAACGCGGCGCAAAGTAAAACGGGACATAATCATGTACCACTCCTCCAGCACCACAAGGAACGGCTTTTCTAGAACGCCAACCCTGAACACTTTCATAGGAAATATCAAGATGTCTCGCGCTGCTTTTCAGAAGTTGACTTTTGGCAATTAAACCACCCGATTCCAGAATCAGTGGAAGATTATCGATATGGGTGATGTGAAAAATCCGGGTTGGCATGAGGCGCGATCGTCGCAATCGGACAAGTAGATTTGCACTATTCTACTGAAGAAAGTCAAAATAATTCAGCCATACAGCAGCAATCAAGCGTAGGTGGGCTAGAAAGGCACAATTCATTCGAGAAGACCTAAATCTGGGAATCAAACAAATCTTCACTGTCGTACCACAAATCCTTCTGGTTTTCAGCCATTGGCTCCGTTGTCAAAGTTGATTCTGGTTGCAGATTGCTTGAGTCAGTTGTTAATGCTGATGTCTGTTCAGCATGTTGAGCTGAGCTGGCTGCGTCGGGCATTCGATGGGTAGCGAGGAGAGGAAGTAGTTGATCAGAGGGATGCAATGTGATTACTCCCTCAGTCGATAAGTTTTGCTCAACGCCGAACGTTGATTGCAAGTAAGTGATCTGCTGTCGTAATTGATGAATTGCATCTTGAGCCATTCGCTTCATTTGTGATTCAGAAAGCGATCGCTGCCCTTGTTCCTGCTGAAGCTGATACGCGATCGGCATCCAATATGCCCGCAGTGCCCACAGCAGCATTTCTTTGTGAGAGTACGATTGATGCCGTTCGTTTTTGAGGCAGTCCAACAAAATTCCATCCGGGCTGTCTGCTGCCACTTGAATTCTGACGCGATAATCAAACTTCTTGGTAGACATTCAGCTCTCCTCAACGTGAGATCGTGACGCTCCACGAGGCGTTCGTAACCCCTTCCAATCGACTGACTTTACCGCCCAATAGTTTGAATATGCCAAACGCATCTGACACTCGGCAAGCCAGAACCGGATCAATGGGAGTCGTCAACGATCGATAGATTTGGTCTTGTAAATCTAGTGCCCACGATAGCTCTAAAGCATATTGCGCGAAGAAGTCTTCCAATTGGGCTTTCAGGTAAAGCGATGTGCCCCCCGAAAGAATCACTTCGTCAAACTCATAAAGGTCTTGCCCCAAGCTGGACTTGATCCAATCGAACAGGTCGCGGCAGTATCGGCTGCATGATTGTGCGATCGCGTCTTGCAGTTGTTCCACCTTGCGCCCGATTTCAGCTTCCGTGACTACCATACGAGCAATCCGCTCCAACAAAATCGGATTCTGTTGAGCTTGGAAAATGTACTCGGTCAATCGTCCCCAATCTTTGGTGTCGAGGTTGAGCGAGGCACGATTGGCGATCTCCTCAATCAGCTGCTCGAATCCTAATCGCGTCCCATGCCCACTCTGCGGGGTTCCTTGCTTGAACGGTAGTAAGGAGGCATCTCGTTGCCCAATCATCGTGACAAGAATGTTCCTGTGATTGAACGACTGAGGCGCATCGTTCCGGCGACTCTGGGCGAGTCCAGCACCTTCAGGCTTCACGTCTAGCACTAATGGAGAGATCGAATAACGCCGACCTCGGAAATTAAAACTGACAAGATTCTGACTCAGAAGATCATGAAAGGCTTTGCGATCCTGATATTCCTTGTAGGGCAGTAGTGCCGCTAGTGCGATCGTAAATTGTTCGGGTAAATTTGCGGTTTCTGCGATCGCGCCAATAATTGCTAACGCCTTGTACGCCGCAAACTCATACTTGCTCAAGCCAGTTGGGGGCTTCCCGCGCATTTGTTGTGCTTTCATACCCAGAACGTAAACTTTCCCATTAGCAAGTTCGATAAAGGCATCATTCTCTGGTCTGCCGCCTGCAAGCCCAGTGTCGATCAAATCATGGGGCGAGATTTCGAGAAACTCTGACCCCATCAATAAAAGCTCTGTGTTGCCCTGCGACCAGCATTTCCAAAACACTTTGCTTTGGGAGGTTCCGGTATCGATCGTCAAAATAACATCTGGCGGTGAAACGGTCATAGATAGGTTCCTTTAGTTAAACGGTTGATTCGATGCAAGCCTTCTAGTTGATCATTTGAAGTTAAATGTTGCCTTTCAGAAGGTAAAGCGGAGGTAATTGTTACCTGTGGAGGAGCGCGATCGCTGAGGTTCCATTACTTCACAACGACTGGATGATGCGTTCAAAGGTATTCGCGTGGTGATTGAAGGCAGGAAGTAGGTAATGGAAGACTAAAGAGAAGAACTGTAGGTTCAGATTGGACGAGATTGAATCGCTAAAACGATTGCTCTGTCTACTATCTGCCGATGAACGAAGACAGCATAAGCACTCAATCTGACAGCAATATGGCAAAGCTCTGATCACTTCTGACAGTCTTGGTCTTCCGCAATGCCACAAATCATGCTTAATGCGCCATACGGGTGTCAGATCCCAAAGGTAGGGTAAGCGGAAAGGGCTTTAAAGAACGCCGTATCCGGCATTTTCTTCTTCGTCTAATCCATCGCGATGGGTTTGTTGTTCTTCTTAGCAGCACAACCTACAAGCAATCTCGTCACACCTAACGCCAGGTGTAGAAGCTACACAACCTACCATGCCTACAAATGACCTACAACGCTCGCAAATTGCCTACATCTACTCGCATCTAATTCGCTAAAGCCATGCCCAGCAATCGTTCTACAAAATTCCACATGAGCTTCTCATTTGTAGGAAACAGTGCGACTGTGTGGAACTGTCGAATCTGTAGAGAATCTGCTGTGAATAGGAAACCCACAACCGACGACTCAGCCTACAAATTCTCTACCCATTGCCTACAAATCTGCCCATCCTCAATGCGTGAATTCTATGGCTAGTAGTAGTTCCCAGTTCAACATCACGCTCCCGCCTGTGCAAGCGAATGCGATCCGGGAAGCCGCGACCGAGCGCGGGATCTCTGTTCCACAAATCATTCGAGAGCGGTTAAGTGAATGGGAATCCCTCTCATCCAAACAGAAGAAAACTGACTACACTCCTTTGCAATCAGACATCGCAGCGTTCACGTCACAATTGCAACCGTTAGTAGAGCAATTGAATCTAGTACAACAAGCGGTTGTTCAATTGAGCGATCGCCAAACGAACTCTACTCAACCTGATCCACAAATTCGTGCTGCACTTCAACCCGTTCACACTCGCCTACAACAGATAGAAACCCAAGTTGGAGTCATGGGCAATTTGATTCAGCAAATCGTGCAGCAAATGGGCAACCATCAACTCCGTCTAGAAGCCTGGTTAGAAGCGATTTATGTCATCGCGCAGCCCTTGCTTCTTGACAATCAGCCAGAGGATGTTCAGAAAGATCGGCAGGAGTGGATCAAAGAGCTTCAACACCGCTTGGAACACCATCTAGAAACCTGCAAATAACATGGTTGCCTCAATCGCAAATATTTCCCCGACCCACGGAATGTACTACTACACCAAAGAAGGAAATTACCTCAACCTGGACGATTGCTCAAACTGGTACGGCAGATTAGCCAAGGTTTTGAATCTATCTGAATCTGTAGACGCTCAGCCTCTAGCTTGTCTATTGCGAGGACGATCGCCGACTGGGGAAATGCTAATCGACAAATCGCGATTGCATTCTCAACCATTCAGTGATGCGAGCAAAAAGATCAAAGAACGAGCAGGAATTGATCTGACGACCAGTGCGCCTAAATCTGTCTCGCTCCAGGCTTTAGTGTTTGGCGATCGCAGGCTAGAAATCGCCCATCAGGTCGCCACTGTCCGAATGTTGGACTTTTTAGAAGAGCGATATGCCATCACCCGACAAATGCAGCACGGCAAACGACAGAAGGTGATCACAGGGCAGATGGCGATCGCACAATTCCACCACGACACCAGCCGCGAATTCGATCCGCAACTCCACACCCACAACATCATCCTGAACCTTCAGCAACTCCCGAACAGAAAATGGCGCAGTCTGGACAATGCAGAAATTTATCAGGCAAAGATGCTGTTAGGGCAAATTTACCGGAACGAACTCGCGCAGGAAGTCCAGTGGCTCGGCTACGAAATTCAGGTCACGAACCATCGTTTGGGATTGTGGGAATTGAAGGGCTACTCTAGCGATCAAATCAAAGCTTTTAGTAAGCGGAGCAAGCAAATTCACCAACAGGCTGGAGACGATGCCAGTAGTGAACACAAAGCCTGGATTGCGATCGCATCAGGGCGCAAAGAAAAACAGCAAATATCGAGAGAGGAACTAGAGGCAAGATGGATGCAAGATGCGACCGCGATCAGCTTGCAGCCAGCAATGATCCAAGAACCTAAAGAAACAGTAAGGCTCAAACTGACTCAAGCAATTACCAATGCCACCATTGACTATTTAGCTCAACACTCTACCGTTTTTCGACGAGAGGAAATCGAACGAATCGCGCTGATGCAGATCGGACAAGTCAGCTTTACCGCGTTGCAAATCGCGATCGACGAACATCCAAATTTAACCTTTCATGTGAATGAAAAAGGACAACAGCTCTGTACCTACTCAGAAATCGCCCATGACTCAATCTCGCATGATGTTCGGGGACTTACCGAGCAAGATCGCACCGACCCGACTCCAGGGTTATGCTCAGACGGTTCCGAGCCAGCCGAAACCCTCCACAACCTCCACGCCCTCGAACAATTCCGCCAAGACCTCCGTACCCTTGCCGCCACCTGCCCAGGTATCCCAACTGAACGAAGCCGATTGGCAGGGGTGGAACCATTCGACTCCAGCGACTGCCGAACAACTGGAACGCCTGCAACAATGGCTGAAACCGCTTCCAGCCACCCTGATCCAACTCAAGCAATTACTAGAGAAGCATCAACTATCGATCAACCATCTGAACATGGTGGCAAGCAATCTGACGACGCTGTACCAGGAGGAATTAACTGCACCACTGACAGTGAAACTGAACAACTCAACCAAGAAACAGAAGAGATTGAATTGGAGCGCGATCGCTATCAGTAGCGGCTCAATTCTATTAACGGCGGTGCTGACCGTGGGGTTAATCCAGATCAATTTAATGCCGCTGAATGCAAAAGTCGATAACCTACTCACTCGAACTTCTCGACTAGAGCAATTAGTCGGAGGGAAGCAGCAATGACGGATGTAGCACACTGGCAAGAGCAGGAGCGTCGTGCCGCAGAAATTCTTCCCATCTTGGAACAAACGCTGGTGATTGCTCAAAACCGAAATCTGCTTGAGCAAACAAAACAGGGTTGGTGCTATTGGGGCAGTGAGCAGACTCTCATTTACAATCCTGAGTCTGAACAGCTATCGATCGCAGCAAACGATCGTTCCTGGCAATTGGATTGGCACGAGGGCTTGTTTGTCCGGTCGGCGGAGACTTACATTTCCGATGAGCAACTGACCGAATTTCGAGAACTCGCGAAGTGGCTTGAAACTCAAGAGAATTACTCTCATGAGTCGCGGACCGGGCTATCCGAGCCGCAGGCAGAAACGTTGCTTTCCAATGCGGCTAATTTGTTTGAATACTATGCAAGCCAGGGAAACACCGCTTTCAAATTCTCGCCTAACAGTACCGAACACTTCTACCGTGTACAAATTGAGGATGAGATTTATCTCATCAGTCGAGATGACGAAATTGGACTTTACTCTCTTCAACGTGAAGATGGAGCCATTCTGAGCGTAACGGATATGCAAGTCTGGAAACAAGTGGAAACCTGGCTCCAGCGATTAGCAGAACAACCCTCGATGCAAGCGCCTCACGCTGCTGCTCCTTACTGGGAACAGCAAACCATTCAGGCGAATTCGGTGTTGCTCGATGCTCAAGCCCTGTTTACCTTTTGTGAACAGATGGGCACAGTCGAGTACGATCCAGTGCGCCAAAGTCATACGGTAACGATCGAGAATTACAGTATCGGATATAGCCCACAATCTGATGTGTTCTGGTTGGAGCGAAACGATGAGCGGTTGGTTTCGGCAACTCACTATCAGCAGCATCGGGAGCATGGTCGATCTCATTGGCATCTGACCGAGCTACATGACTTGGGCAATATTTCTCAGGAAGACGTGCGGCGATTAAGAGAATGGCGGACTTGGTTGATGATTCAAAGCGAGTTGCATCGAGAGCGATCGCAGCAATCTACGCCCGATTTGTCACAGGAACAGCTGCGTTCTTCCAATCAGAAGCGATCAGACTACAGCCTCGATCGCTAGAAAATATTTGCCCACTGCCATACGAGTGTCAAATCCGAGATTTACGCTATGTCTGTCAATTCTGATGGAGAACCAACATGACGCATTCGCCCTCGATCGAGGATTTATTAAACGCCTTGCTGGGTGAGGCATCGTTTGCTCAAGACCTCACAGACGACGATAAAGCAACGATTCGCACAATGGTTCAAGCCCTCACAGGAGATTTGCAGGGAGAACTGCACACCGCTTTTCAGCCTCCAAATGGAGGAACTTCTCAAGACGCTTCTACCATAGAAGATTTGACAGCAGATCTCGATACCTTTCTGTCCGAACTAGGAGGGATGCAATCGCCAGCCCAGCCACTCGATAAAGAGACCGATTCGGCATTAGTTGAAGTGCTGGGTAGCCACGTTGAGAGTGCTGGTGGTGTAGTCGAAGTGTTATCCACGCGAACCGTCTCACAACAGGCTTTGAGTGCCTTGCGTCGTGTGGAACTACAGTTAACGGCTCTCACGATCGGAGTGAGCGATTTACGCCAAGCCCTAGAGCAAAATCTTCGCCCACAGCCCCTTCGCCGTTGGAGACGATCGATTACAGCACTGCTCCGCAAAATTCAATTTCGTCAACACTCTGGTACGGCAGTCGTGAAGCCTCAGCACGTTGCCTTGTTTGCGCTCATGATTTGCATTCCTCTGGGTCTGAAGTTGGGCGCTCCGACACTGCTTCATCAAGTAGAACGAGCCAGGTGGTTTGAACAATTGCAGACGCAGAACTCATCTTTGAATACGGTCGAATCGATTCAACATGGTATTTTGCTGATCAAAACGCCTGCTAGAGAAACGTTGCGCGTGAAATTAGCAGGGCTAGATTTAGATGCACACTGGCAAGCTCAGGCAGAAGGAGTGATGGCGATGCTGCTACAGCCAGCACAGGCAAAGGTGATAATAGGTCACACGCAGATGGCTCAAAGCGGGATTACAGCCTCGATCGTATCCTTGCCAAATGGAACCTCTCTCCAAGAAATTCTCCTGTCTGACGGACTGGCAAAGCTGAATTTGAACGACCTCAATACGCTGCCTGAAAATCTGGTACTCAAGCTGAAACAGGCAGAAGCGAAAGCCAAGCTTCAACATAAGAACGTCTGGGGTGATCCTCATAATGTCTCGCCTCACTGACCAAGACCTGAAAGCAATTCAGGATGTTCTCGCATGGATGATGACGGGGATTTTGCTACAGATCGGTTTATCTGGTCTTAACGACGATTGGCTGACGGGACTGAGCTACATCACCATCGCTGTCATTCTTTGTCCCCTGACAGTAGGAGCGCGTTGGTTCAAAATCACGATCGCATTCATTGTTTTCCTTATCGTTTAACTCTGAATCATGACAACCTTAAAACCTTTAACCCATAGAAATGAATGGTGGGAAGCGACAAAAACAGCAGCCTGTGGATTAGCGATCGCAGCGGGCTTCCATACCTTTGTGGCGGAAGTGCGTTACATCCCTTCCGAATCGATGACTCCGACGCTTCAGGTGGGCGATCGCATCATCATCGAAAAACTGAGTTATCGATTTCGATTACCTCAACGTGGGGATATTGTCGTTTTCAGCGCGACACCAGAATTGCGATCGCAGAATTTGAAGGACGATCTCATCAAGCGAGTGATCGGACTGCCTGGGGATACGATTAGGGTTCAATCCGGCAAATTATTTCTCAATAGCAAGCGAATCACTGAACCCTACCTTCAGGAGTCTCCAAATTACAACTACGGACCTGCAATCGTTCCCCCAAATCAGTATTTTGTGTTGGGTGACAACCGGAACCACAGCTATGACAGTCACTTGTGGGGCTTCCTGCCCGAGCAAAACCTGATTGGTCATGCGGCTTTCCGCTTTTCCCCCCTTGGATCGGCTGGGCTTCTAGCGAAATTGCTCGATCAGCCACCGATTCACGGCTCCATCTTCTTCGGTTTGGCTACGTCGCAAGGCTTCTTCGACCACCGCAAGGGGCAGATCAGGTAGCACCAGCGAAATTTGAATTTGACGACTGCCCCCATTGGAGATTTCAAAAGCAATCACGGTCGCAGTTTCCACATTGACCACCCAATACTCGCGGACTCCTAATCGTTCATACAGCAATCGCTTTTGCCCTAAATCATCGCTCAATGTGGTCGATGCAATCTCGATCGCTAACGTTGGGGGACCGAAAAGGTTCACATCGACTGGACTATTACTTCGAGGAATAGTCGGCAATTCTGATCCAATATAAAACGCGAGATCGGGTTGGCATTCTCGCTCACCTGCTTTCCGAAAGCTGCCATTGGTAATGGACAAGAACGGCAAGTTTTTCAAGGTTCCGTACAAAGTTACGACCGATGCCAATAGAGAATTATCCCGTCCGTGAGCAAACCCAATCGGCATCGTTTCAATCCTCATCCAACCTGCATCGTAGTAGCAGCGTGCTTGCTCAAATTCAGGGAGATCGACCAGCGCTAGAAATGCTTCCCAAGTCGCTGACACCCAGGTATCTGTAACTAAATTTTGAGGAGATGGAAGTATATCGACCATGACTGTGACCTCCTAGCATTCAGTGTACTGGAAAGCCTTGATTGCTCGCCGCAATTCCTGCCACAATCAGAAATAGGCAATGTTGCCCCTGTCCGCTCTCCTGATCTCTGATGGAATCTCAACGCGATGGCAAAGTCCAACAAATCGGAAGATGTCCCCAAGGCAATGGCAGCGAAGTTTAACAGTATCGTTGAACTGACCGATGAATTTGCGCGGCAACATCTCAATGAGGAATACGCCCAACTGATTCGGCAAGCGACGGCGGCTCTTTGCCGCAAGCGACCTTCGCCGCTCGATAAGGGACAGCCGAAAACTTGGGCTTGCGGCATCACTCATGCGATCGGCATGGTCAATTTTCTGTTTGATAGCTCTCAGACTCCTCACATCAGCGCTAACGAACTCTATCAGTGGTTTGGGGTTGCGTCTAGCACGGGGCAGGGCAAATCGAAGCTGGTGCGAGATACGCTGAAGATGCAACAGTTTGATCCGGATTGGTGTTTGCCCAGTATGGTTGATCGCAATCCTCTGATCTGGATGCTGTCGGTCAATGGCTTGCTGATGGACATTCGGAACGCACCGTTGGGGGCACAAATCGAAGCCTATCGGAAGGGTCTAATTCCTTATATTCCGGGACACAAAGAAGACAGTGAGGCAATGCTCAATCTGATGCAAGACGGGATATTGGAGCCGCCTCCTGCTGATCGCCAAAGCCGAAAATCTCGATCGACAAAATCCAAAACACCGCCCCAGCCTCCTTCAGAGACACTGGAAGCGCTCTATGTGTTAGAAGTGGCGTTACGGAGTGGTCCAGTGACCGAGAAATTTCTCAAGAAGAATCCGCAAGTGATTCGCACGATCGAGATTCGCGGCGATCAAACGTTAGCGGATTTGCACGGGATCATCTTCAAGGCGTTCGATCGCGAGGAAGAGCATTTATATGAATTTCAATTGAAAGGCAATCGACCGAACGATCCGAATGCCGATCGCTATGGGTTGCCGAGTCCGTTACAGGATGAATTGGATGATGGGCTGACTGGGGAGGTTGGCAGTACCCAAATTGGCGCATTAGGGTTAACCGTTGGAGAGCCATTTGGCTATTGGTTTGATTTTGGCGATGATTGGTGGCATCAAGTGAGTGTGGTGGCAATCTCCCAGCCGCAACCCAAGACCCGCTATCCCCGGATTACTGAACGAATTGGGGCGAGTCCACCTCAGTATGCTGAATTTTAGAATCGGTGCGATCGCTTTCCTATAGGTGATGACTTTAGGAAGCGTTTGATCGTGAATGGCACTGTAGAAGCTGTCTTTTCATGTCGTTTTTCTGCTGTATTAATTTTTGAGCAGCGATACGCTTGAACAGACTCGCTTTCTTAATACATAGTACGAATTGACTATAAATTCATTCCCCATTTTGCTCTATGGCAAAATCTCGTAAGCTGGAACAATTGCTTGCCCAACTTGAACCTGTGCGACGCGATCCTCATGCGCCAGAGTCAACGATCGCACTTCAACAAATTCTTGCCTCGAAGTATTCGATCGCAGTCGCACAAGCGGCAAAACTGATTGGAGAGGCAGAACGCTACGACTTGATTCCGGATCTCGTTGCTGCTTTTGATCGTTGCATGACCAAGCCTGTTGAAACTGATCCAGGTTGTACCGCAAAACTCAAAATTGCGGATGCACTCTATCGCCTGGAATACAGCAACGAAGACCTATTCCTCAGAGGGATTCGACATATTCAACAAGAGCCGATTTGGGGCGGTTCAGACGACACAGCCGCCGCATTGCGCGGAACTTGTGCTTTGGGATTAGTCAGAATGAATTATCCGCAGGTGATGAGCGAACTCGCGGATTTACTCGCTGATCCAAAGCCAGATGCTCGAATCGCAGCGGCAAGAGCGATCGCGTACAGCGGCGATCCTAGTGGTGTTCCTTTGCTACGACTACGGGTTCAAGTCGGTGATACTGCACCTGTGCTATCAGAATGTTTCCTATCGCTACTTCAACTCTCACCGCAAGCATCACTTCCATTGATTAAAAGCTTTCTAACCTCTAATCGAGATCAGTTGAATGAAGTCGCTGAAGTTGCGGCGTTAGCGTTGGGAGAATCTCGATTGCCAGAAGCATTTCCGGTTTTGCGAAACTGGTGGCAGCGAACAAAGATTGCAGAATTGCGATCGACAGCATTGACTGCGATCGCACTCCTTCGTCAAGATGACGCGATTGCTTTTCTACTTGAATTAATCGGCACTGGTGAGCTTCTTGATGCGAAGAATGCGATTACGGCACTCAGCATCTACCACCAAGACCCCGACCTCTGGCGCAGAGTGTGTGACACAGCAAGCCAACGCAAAGAACCGAGCTTACTGCCGTTGTTGCGCTTCTAGCTTTGCTTGCCGCTTCTCGAAATACTGCTGATGCTCCTCGGTTGCTAACCAGTACGCAGAGGCAGCCTGAATTTGGGTCACGATTGATTTGTCATACCGACCAGAACGATCCAAAGCAATTTTGGATTGTTGTGCAATCTCTGCTTGTTCTGGTGTGTGATAGAAAATAATCGATCGATACTGCTCCCCACGATCTGCTCCTTGTCGATTCAAACTCGTCGGATCATGAATACGCCAGAAAACATCAATCAAGGCTTCGTAGCTGACTTGCTCTGGATCATATTGGATCTGGCAAACCTCCGCGTGACCTGTGATCCGAGAGAGAACATCGAGATAGCAGGGATTCTCGAAGTGTCCGCCCATGTATCCTACCGAAGTCGAGATCACTCCAGGCACTTTGCGAAATGCCGCTTCCACCCCCCAGAAACATCCAGCACCAAACGTTGCGGTTTCCATCCTGCTACCGTGAAAAACTCTACAATAGCCAGTGTACGCGCCTCGGTTTGAAATTCTGCTGCCATGCTTAAAACCCAAAACGGAACACCTGCAAGCCGACTTGGATTTGCCAGTCAGTACACGCAAGACCCGACTTGCATTCAGGCAGCATTTAAAGCAGGGATCAACTATTTCTTTGACTATCAATTACCCAAAGAACCGATTCTGGCAGAATTAAAGCCACTTTTGGCAAGCGACCGAGCATCAATCCTCTACACGGTTGGAAGCGAATCCCGCAATATTGAAACCTTGCGGCAGCAGCGAGACGAAATTTGGCGACAGCTTCAGATCGATTGCATTGATATCTTTTTTACAGAGTATCTTTCACCGAGCGATCGTGCGGATGACATCCAAGCGGTGATCGAGGAACTCTACGCCTGGAAAGCACAAGGACTGATCCGATATGTCGGTGTGACGACTCACCATCGCCCGACCGGACTTGCTGTCATTGAGCAACGGAATTGTGATGTCCTAATGCACCGCTACAACATGGCACATCGCAAAGCAGAAACAGACTTGTTGCCTGCTGCTCAAGCCGCCACAATTCCAGTAGTTGCCTTCACTTGTACCCGCTGGGGAACACTGCTAACCCAGCAACCGCATAATACTCGAACACCACCGACTGCCGCAGACTGTTATCGATTTGCGCTGCATCATCCTGCCGTTGGTTTAGCTTTGACTTCACCTCGCGATCGCGCCCAACTCGCCGAAAATTTGCAAGTGCTACACGCACCTCCATTTAGCACCGAAGAAGTTGATTATTGACAAAATTATGGAGATTTTGTCTACGGAGAAGGACAACATACATTTGAAACACTGTACCCGTGAACTCTACATCAGTCTTTAGGGCTTGCTGCCAAGGCAAAAGCCGCTCCATATCGCTCTTCGGTATTGTGGTACGATTGCACCACTTAAAGAACGTTGGACTGAAGGCGATGGCTAAACAAGAAACTCCTCGTACTGACCAGGATTCGCCGTGGAAGCGCATTTTACAGCAGTATTTTCAAGAAGCCATCGAGTTTTTTCTTCCCCAGGTTGCGAAGTTGGTGGATTGGACACAGCCACCAGAATTTTTAGACAAAGAATTTATCAAAATTGCTCCAGATGCGAAGGTGGGGCGGCGCTTTGCCGATCAATTGGTGCGGGTCAAACTGAAGCGAGGCAAGGATTTGGTTCTCCTACTTCATGTTGAAGTGCAGGCTGCCCCGGAAAAGAAATTCGCGGAACGCATTTTCGTGTATTCACTGCGAATCTTTGATTATTTTCGCCAACCCGCAGTGAGTTTGGCAATCCTCTGTGATGCGAGTCCGACTTGGCGACCACAGCAGTATGGGTTTTCCTTGCCAGGAACAACTTTGAATTTTGAGTTCAGCATCGTAAAACTTCTGGATTATCGCGATCGTATGGCAGAACTCGATGCCAGTTGGAATCCCTTTGCGATCGTGGTCAAAGCCCACCTAAAGCTCCAAGAAACAAAAAAAGATAGCCTTGCTCGAAAGACGGTCAAGATGCAGTTGGTACGGCAGCTTTATGAAGCAGGTTATAATGCAGAACAAGTGCTGAATTTGTTCAATTTTCTGGACTGGATCTTGGTGTTACCTAAACGACTAGATACCGAGTTTTGGACGGAGCTAAAAGCCTACGAGCAGGAGCTACAGATGCCTTACATTACCAGTGTTGAGCGGATTGGTTTCGAGCGCGGAGTTAAGGAGGAAGCGCAACGATCGCTAGAGCGAGAACGAGCTTTCATTCTCCGCCTTCTGAACCGGAAACTTAGCTCTATTCCCGATGCTACGGTCACTCAAATTAACGCTTTGTCGGTCGAACATCTCGAAGCGCTCGGTGAAGCACTGTTGGATTTTGAATCGATCGAGGATTTGATTGCTTGGTTAGAGAATTAGGAACGATGGTCGCCCAACTCAATTATCCTTATTTTGCATGGCAGTGGGCAGGCAAAACCTGAACGTTGTTCCTCTGTTCAGTTCGCTTTCAACCTCGATCCACCCTCCCATCACCCTGACTAATCGTTCTGTAACCGCCAACCCAATGCCGCTTCCCTCACAGCGCAGACTGCGGGAATGCTCGGATCGCCAAAACCGTTGAAAGACAAACGGCAAGTCTTCAGAAGCAATTCCGATTCCCGTATCCTGCACCGCAATCCAGAGTTTTTCTTGCTCTGTCCAAGATTGAATTGTTCTCAGGTAATCTGCTGCGGGTCGCCGAAGCTCATAGCCTGCATCAGCTAATCGTTGAATTCGAGCCACACAGTTGGCATATCCCTTACGGTCTTGTTTTAGCAACGTTTTGAACCACTCAAGAACTGGAGCCTCCCCTTTTTCATCTTGATAAAATACAACCCGTGTTTCAGGCACAGCTTTTCATGAAAAACGCCTCGCTCCTACAATATAGCAATAGTGCGATAATCAGTATGATCGTCGAATTGTGACCATCAAGGTCGCTGTTTATTGCGTTCTAATCTTTTATCGCGATTAATTGAAGACGCATTAAATGCTTCACAGAAATTATGGCGATGGATTGAAGCCATTTGGGAACAAAAACGCTGCTAAATTTAGACTTGGGGTAAATTTGGGGTAATAAAATTTAACAACGGCTGAAACCCTTGCTCCATCTAGCTTTACCTGGGGACTCGTAAGCCCAAGGTCGCAAGTTTAAATCTCGCCTGAGCCATTCTGTAATCCAGGTATAGTAAGGGTTTCAACCGATAGTCGAAATTCAGACTTATCGGGTTTTTCAGCAGAAATCTGAATTTTGACTATGAAATGACTACACCCCTAGTTCTTCATAGTCGGCATCAGGATCATGGACAAACAGAAACGATCATCAAAAGGATCTGTAGGAGTTGAACCCTTCCAGAATCGGTTACGGCTACGCTTACCCCGTCAACTCTTCGACGGTAAGCAGAAATATTTAACGTTGGGACTTGAAGACACGATTGCGAATCGAAAAATCGCTGAAGCGAAAGCGAAGCAGATCGAATCGGATATCGTGTTAGAAAAATTTGATTACACCCTTGATAAGTATCGACCCGATCACGCGAAATCCGTTAGCGCAGCAAAGGCGATCGATCTTTCCGAGTTGTGGACTCGTTACACACAATTCAAATCGACTCAGGTAGAAGAGACAACGCTGATCCGAGATTACGGAAAAATCGAGAAACGAATTCGGAAGTTTCCCAAGCGGGATTTAGACTCAGTAGTAATCGTCCGGGATTATTTATTGAAAACCTATTCCGCTGAAGTCGCTAAAAGAACGTTTAAAGAGCTTAACGCCTGCTGTAATTGGGGTATACGCTCTAAACTGATCGACTCCAATCCATTCATTGGAATGGTGGAGAGATCAGAACCAAGAAGTCTAGCAACTCGTCCAGAACGCCCTTCGCTAGAAAAGAGAGCGAAGCGATCATCCAAGCATTCGAGAATAACACCTACTGTTCCCGGTTTGCACCGTTGAAGCACTCCTATTACACTCCGTATGTCAGATTCCTTTTTCTAACGGGTTGCCGTCCCGAAGAAGCGATCGCGCTCACAAACAAAGATAGAAGGATCTGAAGGGGAAAGGCAGGTGAATGATGAGTGTTGAGCAAGATGTAATCGAAACACTGAAAGTTCTGCCTCTTGAAAAACAGCAAGAGGTCTTGCGCTTCGTGCAATCCTTACAGCCGTCTAGCCTAACCGCTAAAAAAAATTACGACTTAGCTTTGCTGAAAAAATTCTGTCAGATTTGCAGAGAATTCACCGCGATCGTGATGAACCACCTTCTCCGGTTTATGCAGATAGTCTGATTCGGATGATGCGGGAGATGCGCGATCGCTCTCCTGAAGATCCCTTCACGCAGGTCATCACGGCATTACACAATGCAATGGCGTTTGAGAATCGTTGGGTGACTCACACCGAAGATCAATATTTAGGGGGTTACGCCCTGCTTGAGAGCCTTGTCTATCAAGATGATTTACAACCTGAAGAGGTGCAGCAAGCAATGCTTAGGTTGAATCGGCTGGGTTTTGAGACGATGCCGTTTGACTTCAATGCGTCAGTTTCTTAGAGACTCCAATCCTGAATCTTCAGCCCCAGCACTTGCTCAAAGTCTCGACGATTACGAGTGACAACTGTAGCATTGGAGAAAGAGCAATTGCAGCAATCCTCATGTCCTTCTGAATCCGATTTTTCCGCAAGTTGGGGTAGTCGGTTAGCATTTTGCGAAAACAGCGATCGGCGACATCATCTAGCTCTAAAACCTTAACCTCCTGTAAATACGCCACGATTCGCGACAATTTTGCATAAAGTCGAACTTGATAATTTGCCTGAGCAGGGTGATTGAGGCGACCCACCCAACCATTAAACAGTTCTTGAACAGTCACGATCGTAATTGCAAGATCTGCCTCAAATTCTGCTGCTTTGCTCCTAACGGTTGGATGATCCTCTAGCCAAAGCGAGACATGATCGGTATCGAGAATGTACAAGTTCTGTCCTCAATCGTCTAACGAATAAACGGCAGGATCGACCTCTGTATCGTCCTCAACTTCCCGTTCTGCTCGAATCGCCGCCGCAATTTCTGCAAAGTCTGGATCATCTTTGAACATACCAGCGTACTTAATCCACGGGCTTTCCATTCTCCGTTCAGAACCATTCAAATCTTGATTTGGCAAAGGCACATCCCACGAAATTGTCTCACTCCGGGCAAGTTGCTCTAAGAAAGCAGCTTGAACTTTCGCAATCGCTGCCTCCCGCGTCGCTGCCTCTACTCGACAATCGGGAAATTCAATGACTGAAGCCGCAACTCTGCCGGAAGCCTGAGCTTCCAACCGAAGCGTTACTCTGAGTGTGTTCGATGAGTGTTGATTCATAGGGTTGCCTTGAACAACATCTCTCATTATAGTCGAGGCATCACTCGAACCTTATGCCTCATTCTCCAGCCACGCACCTCATTTCGTTGTGTCAAACGCAAGGGCAATCCTGTAGGATTCAATTTCTTAATCATTCAATCGTTGGATTAGTAACCTTTTCACCGCCTCAAAGTTACAGCGATATAAAACTTAATAAGCCTCTCATGTTAATGAAACAGGGGTGAGACTACTAAACTCTGCCAAAATTACCCAACTATTTCTAAAAAAACCTAATTTTTAACGATTGTGATCCAGATTGTGATCCAAGATTAAAAAACTCAAATCTCAGAGGCTAAAACGCCCGATATGATTAGGTTTCGAGAAGCTAGACACGCTGATTTGTAATCAGCCGGTCGCAAGTTCGAGTCTTGTCACCAGCTTTCAGTAAAGTCAACCATTTCACGCTCCCGATAAGGCTCATAGACCTTACTGGGAGCAGTTTTTTAGAAACCTCCAAAAAACTAGGTGTGATCTTTGGGCGAGTTCGGGATTCAGGTTGAGATCAGAAAAGTCATAAAAATTTGGTACTAGCGCCTTAACAACCTCCTATGAAACTCTTATTGGGAATTGGGTGACTTGTGAAAGACTTATCCAGAAACGACAAAAGCCAGTCAGTGACTGGCTTTTCATCAATCGGAGCGGCGGGACGTGATTCATTGAAGACTTAATTCTAGTACGGGGAAAATCCGTGTCTTACCCTCGCATATGGCATGAAATATAAGTTTGCCAACTGGTCTAAAAATTCCGTAAACGATCGCTACAAAGTGAAAGGTGAATTGTCGTCGAAATTAAGTCTATTTTTAACGGATTTTATTATGGATACCTGAAATGGAACAGTATAAGCCCTCAGATACAGACGGTTACTCCGCTTCTCACCGAATTGTGATTGCTGGAGGTGGGTTTGGGGGTTTATATGCTGCTAAAGCCTTGGGACGTTTTAAACACATTGAAATTACATTAGTCGATAAGCGTAATTTTCATCTTTTTCAACCATTACTCTATCAGGCGAATTAGATCACTATGCGTTGAAACATGATTTTCGCAACATTGATACGAGAGAAACTCAGATTTTGTTATTAGAAGGGCTAGATCGTGTCTTACCGCCTTATCCTCCTGAGCTTTCAACTGCTGCTGCAAAATCTCTCGAAAATTTAGGCGTTACAGTACAAACACGGTCCTTTGTGACAGGAATTACGGAGGATACGGTTATGGTTCGCCACGGAAAGCAAGCTGAGACAATTCAGGCCAAAACGGTGCTTTGGGCAGCAGGCGTTCGCGCTTCAGGAATGGGGAAAGTACTGGCTGAGCGGACAGGTGCAACGCTCGATTGTGTAGGGCGAGTGATCGTCAATCCTGACTTAAGCGTGCCAGGACAACCAAACATTTTTGTTGTTGGAGATCTTGCTCATTACAAGCACCAAGGTGATCAACCTTTGCCAGGAGTTGCTCCCGTTGCCATGCAGGAAGGCGCTTATATCGCTAAATTAATTCGATATCGTCTGCAAAGACGAGCATTGCCGTCCTTCCACTATTCAGATGTCGGAAGTTTAGCGGTGATTGGACAGAATGCCGCTGTGGTTAACCTGGGCTGGTTAAAGCTTTCTGGGTTCCTGGCTTGGCTAATTTGGGTGTTTGCCCATATTTACTACTTGATTGAGTTTGATAACAAGCTGATTGTGATGATCCAGTGGTCCTGGAATTACTTCAGCCGCTAGGGAGCCTCTCCCTGATTACACAGGAGGAAGATCCGTTAAATCATTCAGAACTGGGAGGGAAGCTTGACTGACGTAGTGATAGGTCTAGATCTGGGGACTGGAGGAGTGCGAGCGATCGCGGTTGATCTGCATGGGCAACTCATTGCTCAGGCAACAAAAAGTTATCCCCTGTTCACGCCACAACCCGGTTGGACGGAGCAAGATCCGACAGATTGGGTAGAAGCTAGCTTGGAGGCTTTATCAGACATTGCTCAACAGCTTGGTGAAAATCACGCGATCGCCCTCGGTTTGTCGGGACAAATGCACGGTATGGTTCCGCTCGATGCAGAAGGTTATGTGATCAGACCCGCGATTTTATGGAATGACCAACGGACTGGAAAGGCGGTGGAGGCGATCGAAGCCACAATTTCCCGCCAAGAATTAATTCAACGAACTGGCAATCCTGCGATCACAGGATTTCAGCTTCCAAAGCTCATCTGGTTGCGAACGCAAGAGCCACAAGCCTATGCCCAAGTTCGGCAAATCTTGCTGCCCAAGGATTATTTGGGCTATGTATTGACTGGATCAGCCGTTACAGAACCCTCCGATGCTTCAGGAACAGGTTGTTTGAACTTAGCGAATCGACAGTGGGACATCGATATTCTGAATGCGCTTGAGATTAATCCAGCATGGTTTCCACCTGTAGTGGAGTCCACCGCAATCGCTGGACGCTTGAAACCAGCGATTGCAACACGCGTGGGGCTACCAGACGGATTACCAATCGTTGCTGGAGGGGGTGATAATGCAACCGCCGCAATTGGGTTGGGAATTTCAGCCAGTAATCTGAATCGAGGTAGTCTGAGTATCGGTACGTCGGGCGTGATTTTTGCTCCTCTGGAGCGTCCCATCCCTGATCCAGAGGGGCGAGTGCATTTGTTTTGTCATGCTGATGGCGGCTATCACTTGTTAGGTGTGACGCTAGCGGCAGGTGGCTCGTTGCGCTGGTATCGAGACACGTTCGCTCCCCAGATTGCCTTCGCGGATCTGATGCAGTTGGCGGAAAGTTCGCAGCCTGGTGCTCGTGGTGTTTTATTCCTACCTCATCTTGCGGGAGAACGAAGCCCTCACCTTGATCCAGACACTCGTGGTGCCTGGGTAAATCTAGCCTTAGCACATTCGCAAGCTGATCTGATCCGGGCTGTACTGGAAGGTGTGGCATTCAGTCTAAGAGAAGCCTTAGATGTGATTCACGAAATAACTCCCATGCAGCAACTCTTGGCAACGGGAGGAGGGGCACGATCGAGCGTTTGGTTGAAGATCCTGGCAGATGTGTTGCAAACAGAATTGATTGCGCCCAAGGCTGAAGAAGGTGCTGCTTATGGAGCCGCAATTCTAGCAATGGTAGGAGTTGGGGCATATTCCAATTTAGAAGCTGCATTCAAGATCCTGCCCCAGGCTGAAGACGTTGTACAGCCCCAGAAAAATCTAATGTATGAGCCTGCGTTTCAAAAATATAAACAATTATATGAAGCCCTGAAAGCAGTGCGTTGAACAATCCGCTGCAATCAACAGCAATTCACATTATTGATGTAGCAGTAACAAATCAGGCATTTGAAAAAGTGATTGATAAACGAGTGCTGCACCCCGATCGCGGGCAAATCCTCGGAACATGGATGAATAGCTATCAATCTCCAGCCTTGGGGTTTATCAAGGACGACTGTATGAGGTTTCAATTCACTCAGTCGTTTTTGACAAATTGGCGTTGCTGAATGCAAGTATGGTTTGCCCTCATCCCCAACCCTTCTCCCTAAGGAGAAGGGAGCTAGAAACCTCTTGTTCCCTCTCCCTGGGGAGAGGGCTAGGGTGAGGGCGAATCCGAGATTCATACTCAAATTCAGCAATGCCGATAAATTCTTGGTTTATGCTCTATTGCACTTACACTTTGGCAAGAATTGCTTCAGCAACCGCTTTGTCAGTGACCAACCCTGTAATGAGCTTGCCACGCATAGCGGCTAGAATGGCTTCTGCCTTTTTTTCACTACCTGCTACGCCAATGACCAGACGCTGAGCTGGTTGCTGCAAGGGAACGCTGGCTACGCGGCTATTGATTCCTTCTTGTAGCAAAACTCCGTCGTGATTATATGCCCAACCTGCAATCTCTCCAACTGCTCCCAGTTCAATCAATTTCGCAACTTCTTCATCGTTAATAAAGCCGTCCTGATGGAGTGGAGCATTCCAGGCAATATGACTAATCCCAACAAATGTTACTTTAGCTTGCTCTGCTAGGGTCTTTACGGTAATAAACGATCGCTGTGTTTGTAGTAGCTGCCGTTCCTGAATGCTGGTAGCAACAACCGGAGTGGGAACAGGATAGGCTTGAGAACCAACGCGATCGGAGAGGTGCATCACAACTTCATGACGACCCGCACGTCCATAGTGAGATAGGTTGCCAATAATGGAGATGATTTTGTGTTGAGGTTGATCCATTGCTGGAATTTGTTCCACCATTGCACGCAATGTCCGTCCAGAAGAAAATGCCAGAATAGTTGGAGCTTTTGCGAGCAAATAAGTCTCTAGGTAATTAGCAGCACATACCCCAATCCCATTAAACCGATCGACATTGCGATCATCACTGGGAACTACTTCACATAAGGACAATTGAAATTTTTCCCGTAATGATTCAGCTAGCTCTATACATTCTCTTAAAGGATGATCAAGGCGAAACTTGATCAGTTTTTCGCTAACAGCCAATGCCACTAGGCGTTGAGCTGCCTGACGGGAGACATTGAGTTTATTGGCAACCTCTTCCTGAGTATTGCCACCAATGTAATAGAGCCAAGCTGCATGAGCCGCGAGATCCAGTTTACGATCGCGCCGCTCAAGAAAAGTTTCTTCCATATCTCATCATCTGGGAAAACGCATCTGTCTAAAGAGAGCTTTGAGCATATGCCCAAAATTACTATATTTGCTCAAAGTTCTCTGTAAACTCTATTACATTATCCTCAATAAAATCTACAGAGCAGGTAATTTTTGAGAAGTAAGACGTTCACGATCGACAGTAACGACTCAAAACCCCGAAGTCGCTATTGACCTCCCGTAATGTCCAGGTTAAATCCTGTAATGTAACTTGCTTCATCACTCATGAGAAAAGCAACTCCGTTGGCAACCTCTTCTAAACTGCCCAGACGGCGCATTGGCACTGAATCAATCATTTGTTGTTCTACAACTTTAGGGTCTGCATCAAAATACTGAGAACCTACTGCTGCCTGCAATTCAGTTTGCCGTGTCCACATTACACCTGGTCCAATCAGTGAAGGTGAGAGAGAATTCACTCGAATTCCGTAAGGTGCTAAATCCTTTGCAGCAGTTTGAGTCATGCCAATCACTGCAAACTTGGAAGCTGCATATGCCAGCATATTCGGAGGTCCATCAACTCCTGCATGGCTCGCCATGTTGACGATAGCTCTGCTACACGGGTACGTGCCCGCGCCGCCGCCTGAATCGCGGAGCTGCTGAGCGGCAGCTTTTAGAACGTGAAAAACGCCAACGACATTGATATCAATCACCTTTTGAAAATCATCCTCTGGATAGTCCTCAGTTTTGGCAAATGCTCCTTGGTAGCCAGCATTATTGAAGACGTAGTCAATCTGTCCAACCTGCGCTACAGCACCAGAAAATGCTTTTGCCACACTGTCTGCAAGCGTCACATCACAGTGAAATGCACTAAGGGGGACATTGTACTCCTTTAATTCCTGCACAACCTCTGCCATTTTGGTTTCATTTAAATCCAGCAGAACTACTCCAGCACCATTAGCTGCAAAGCGTTGTGCCGTTGCTTTTCCAATATCTCCAGCACCCCCTGTAATTAAGATAGTTTTTCCCTCAAACGAATAAGTTGCGCTTGCCGTCACGGTTTTATCTCCTTGTTAATCAAGAATTGTTTCAAATATCAATGAACGATTTAGTTTTAGAACTGAGGTCAGTATGATTTCTATTATTGAGCTTTTGCCCAAAAGCAGAGCATAAAATCAATATTACTTGCTCGATCTTTAATATAAGGAGCTAGCGATGCGCACACCTCGCTTCGCCAAAATCATCGTTGTGTTCCTGATTGGCATGATGTTGACGCAACTGTTGCATGCTTGTTCATCAGGTTCGCGAGCGGCAGAAAAAACAAGACTCACGATCGCTACAGTCAATAATGGCGACATGGTGATCATGCAGGAGCTTTCCAGTCACTTTGAGAAAGCTAACCCCGATATTCAACTGAGATGGGTAGTGTTGGAAGAAAATGTATTGCGCCAGCGGGTCACGACTGATGTTGCGAGCCAAGGTGGGCAATTTGATGTTTTGACGATCGGTTCTTATGAGACACCGATCTGGGCAAGACGCGATTGGCTAAGATCCTTAAATCTGCCTGCTAGCTATGATGTAAACGACCTGTTGAAACCCATTCGAGAAGGGCTTTCCAATGACGGCAAACTCTATGCTGTGCCGTTCTATGGCGAAAGTTCGATGCTTTATTACCGCAAGGATTTATTTCAAAAAGCAGGAATTACAGTTCCTGAACAGCCCACCTATCCTCAAATTAAAGAGTGGGCAAGTAAAGTTCATGATCCTAAAAATGGGGTTTATGGCGTGTGCTTACGGGGTAAACCGGGTTGGGGTGAAAATATGGGATTCATTTCAACGCTCGTGAACACCTATGGAGGTCAATGGTTTGACATGAAATGGAATCCAACAATTAACACACCCGCTTGGAAAGAAGCGATCAACTACTATGTGGATCTGATGCAGAACTATGGTCCCCCTGGCGCAAGTTCTAATGGATTCAATGAAAATCTAGCCTTGTTCTCGACAGGCAAGTGCGGAATGTGGGTTGATGCAACCGTTGCGGCGGGACTACTCTCGAACCCGAAAGAGTCCAAGGTGTATGACAAGCTAGGCTTTGCTCGTGCGCCGATCGAGAAATATCCTAATGGTTCAAACTGGCTCTGGGCATGGGCTTTGGCGGTTCCTAAAACCTCAAAAGCACCAGAAGCAGCAGAACGGTTTATTGCTTGGGCAACCTCGAAGGAGTATATCCAACTGGTTGCTGACCAAAATGGTTGGGTTGCCGTACCACCGGGGACTCGCACTTCCACCTATCAGAATCCTAACTATCAAAAAGCCGCTCCTTTTGCCTCGATCGTGCTGCGTTCGATCCAATCTGCTGATGTTACCCGTCCGGCTGCTCAACCAACGCCCTACAAAGGCATTCAGTATGTGGATATTCCAGAATTTCAGGCAATTGGATCATCGACTGGGCAGACGATCGCGGCTGCGCTGACTCGTAGTACCTCTGTCGATCAAGCGTTGCAACAATCCCAAAGCACAACGGAACGCTTCATGAGACATACAGGCTACATCCAGTAGGAACAGATTTAACAGCAGCTTTCAAGATTACTCAAGATTACTAATGGCGAAAAATCTGTTCTTACTTTCTGACCAACGTGGTTCAAAAACAATTAATTTGTGGTCTTTAAAGCTATGTCTTCAATAGTTGTAGAACGTCACCCCGAAACACAACCCCCTAGACAGCGAACTCATCGTCAGGCATCGACCTTACCGCTAATTGCGCCTTCCGTCATTGCTCTGCTGCTCTGGATGATTGTGCCGCTAGTGATGACCATCTGGTTTTCCTTCCAGCGATATAACTTATTAAATCCCGATGCACAGAAGTTCGTTGGAATTGAGAATTTCACCTTTATCCTGAGTGATGCGGGCTTCTGGATTTCGATTGGAACTACGATCGTTCTCGTCGTTGCAGTTTTGGCGATTACGATCGGTCTCGGTACATTACTCGCCGTCCTGTTTGACCAAGACTTTCCCGGTCAGGGAATTGCGCGGGTACTCGCTATCTCTCCCTTCTTTGTCATGCCCACAGTCAGTGCATTGGTTTGGAAGAATATGCTAATGCACCCGGTCAATGGGTTGTTTGCTCAGATTACAAGAGGGTTGGGATTAGGGGCGATCGATTGGTTCGCTAACTTTCCATTGCTAGCAGTCATCATTATTGTGTCGTGGGAGTGGTTACCCTTTGCATTGTTGATCTTATTGACAGCGATTCAGTCACTTGATCACGAACAGCTAGAAGCAGCTCGAATGGATGGTGCAAATGCGATCGCTCTGTTTCGGTTTGTAATGTTGCCACACCTCAGTCGTGCGATCGCCGTAGTGGCCATGATTGAGACGATCTTCTTCCTCACCATCTTTGCGGAAATTTTCGTAACGACTGGGGGTGGTCCTGGTTTAGCAACAACTAACTTAGCTTATTACATCTTCCTGAAAGCACTCCTGGAATTTGATGTGGGTGGTGCTTCAGCGGGTGGCTTAATTGCCGTAATTCTGGCAAACATCGTCGCAATCTTCTTGTTGCGGAGTGTGGCTCGTAATTTGGATACTTAATTGGGGCACTTAAAATGGCACGTAAAAATTCTCGTAAATGGCTGTGGGCAGTGCTTGGCTGGTTAGCTGCTTTACTCCTGTTTTTCCCAATCCTCTGGATGTTCATCACGAGCTTCAAAACAGAAGTTGCTGCGGTTGCCACACCGCCTCAATTATTCTTCCAGCCAACATTGGAAAACTATGCAACGATTCAGGATCGAGCGAATTATGCCAATTATGCGTTTAATAGCATAGCAGTTTCCCTCGGTTCAACAATCCTTGCACTGCTGCTTGCTATCCCTGCTGCCTATGCGATGGCATTCTTCCCAACCAAGCGCACCAAGACAACCTTAACCTGGATGTTGTCCACCAAAATGCTACCGTCTGTTGGTGTCCTGGTTCCCATCTACATCCTGTGCCGAAATGCTGGACTGCTAGACACTCGCCTTGCCTTAATTATTATCTACACATTGAGCAATTTACCGATCGTGGTTTGGATGATCTATAGCTTCTTCAAGGATGTCCCAAAAGAGATTCTAGAAGCCGATCGCATGGATGGCGCAAGCACCCAACAAGAGCTTCGTCATGTATTGCTCCCATTAGCATTACCGGGAATTGCTTCTACTGCACTGCTGTCCATTATTCTGTCCTGGAACGAAGCCTTCTGGAGTTTGAATCTAACCACATCTGATGCAGCTCCACTCACTGCATTTATTGCCTCATTCTCCAGCCCGCAGGGATTGTTCTGGGCAAAACTTTCTGCTGCATCAACATTAGCGATCGCACCCATTCTCATCTTTGGTTGGTTGAGCCAACGACAGTTAGTTCGAGGTCTCACCTTTGGTGCCGTCAAATAGCATCTGCTTGTTTGTAATCATTGATAGGAGCAGTTCATGTCTACAGTTACTTTAAGAAATATCCATAAACGGTACACCGATACTGAAGTCATCAAGGGCGTTGATCTAGACATTCACGATCGTGAGTTTGTTGTGTTCGTCGGTCCCTCTGGCTGCGGAAAATCAACGTTACTTCGGATGATTGCGGGATTGGAAGAAATCTCCTCTGGCGATCTGTTCATCGATGAACAACGAGTGAATGATGTGCCGCCGGACAAGCGCGGATTGGCAATGGTGTTCCAGACCTATGCGCTCTATCCCCACATGACAGTGGCAGAAAATATGGCATTCAGTCTACGGCTCTCTGGTATGCCAAAAGCGCGACGACTAGAACGGGCGCGAGATGTTGCTCGTATCCTTCAATTAGAACCCCTCTTGAATCGGAAACCGAAAGAGCTATCGGGTGGTCAACGTCAACGGGTCGCGATCGGTCGGGCACTCGTTCGGAATCCGAAGGTGTTTTTGTTTGACGAACCCTTGTCAAACTTAGATGCAGCTTTGCGAGTGCAGATGCGGCTAGAACTATCGAGCTTACACGATAGCTTGCAATCTACAATGATTTATGTGACGCACGATCAGGTAGAAGCAATGACGCTTGCCGATAAGATTGTTGTCTTGCAGAGCGGCATTGTGGAACAGGTAGGGTCGCCACTGGAGCTATATCATCATCCCCGGAATCTATTCGTGGCTGGATTTATTGGTTCACCTAAAATGAACTTTCTCCCAGTTACAGTATCAGCCGTCAATGATTCCGGTACAACAGTTCAACTTCCAGGCGGTACTCGCGTCACAATTCCAGTTAGACCTGGAAGCCTCTCCACTGGAGATAGCGCAACCTTAGGAATTCGACCAGAGCATTTAGGACTGGATCACAACAATCCAACCTTAACAGGTGAGGTACTTGTGGTAGAACAACTGGGTGGAGAAACATTTCTCTATGTCAGGATTGCTGGCGGTGACACATTGGTTGTGCAAACTGATGGTGACAATCCTAGTCGTACACACGATCGTGCATTTATCCAGGTGAATGGCGAACTTTGCCATCTGTTCAATCAAAACGGTGAGGCTGTTCCCAAGGCTCGTCGTCACCATTTAACACTGGATGACTCCCATGAACCACAATATCAAAACAGAATCAGCCATCAAGCTGAATGAAGCATCACTTGCTCGTTTAACGAGTGATGTTCGCATTCCCCAATATGATCGTCATCAAATCACAAATGGAATTATCCACATTGGTGTAGGCGGATTTCATCGAACCCATCAAGCGCTCTATCTTGACGATTACTTTCACCAGCATCCCAACAGTGATTGGGGCATTTGTGGAGTTGGCTTGCTGGAATTCGATCATCGGATGCGAGATGCTTTGAAGTCACAAGATTGCTTATACACCTTAGTAGAGCGATCGCCCGAAAGCGATAATGCTAGGGTCATTGGTTCTATTACACAGTACCTATTCGCACCAGAGAATCGGCAAGCTGTGATTGACGCATTAGCCCATCCCCAATGCCGTATTGTGACACTCACGATTACAGAAGGAGGTTACTACTATATCGAGGGCAGCGGTGATTTTGATGTCAATCACCCAACGATTCAGCATGATTTACAACATCCAGATGAACCCATTGGTGTATATGGCTTTTTGATTGCTGCACTAGATCAGCGTCGTAAACAGGGATTAGCGCCCTTTACTGTCCTGTCTTGTGATAACTTGCAGGGGAACGGCAATATTGTCAAAAAAATGCTAACGACTTTCGCAGAAATGCGCGATCCAGAGTTAGGTCGTTGGATTGCTGACCATGTTGCCTTTCCAAACTGTATGGTCGATCGCATTACTCCCGCTACCACTCCATCGGATATCGAAATGGTTCGGCACCAGTTTGGCATTGAGGATGCTTTTCCAGCCGTTGCCGAACCTTTTCTTCAGTGGGTGATCGAAGATAACTTCTGTTCAGGTAGACCAGAACTCGAAGTGGTGGGCGTTCAATTTACGAATAATGTTCATCCTTACGAGATGATGAAAATCCGCCTGCTCAACGCTAGCCATCTGCTCATTGGCTACCTAGGCACACTGATGGGCTACTCCTATGTCCATGAAACGATGGCAGATCGGTTAATTCGACAAGCAGTTGAACAGTTGATGGAGGAAGTGACGTCCACCCTTCAGCCTGTTCCTGGAATTGATTTGGACAACTATAAAAAGACGTTGATTGAGCGATTTGCAAATCCCAAAATCCGAGATCAGCTTCCACGCTTGTGTCTCAATAGTTCAGCTAAGTTACCTAAGTGGGTGCTCAGTTCACTGCGGGAGAAACTACAGCAGGGTGGATCAATTGACTATTTAAGTTTGACGATCGCTGCTTGGTTCCGCTATTTAAATAGGCAGGATGACCAGAAGAAGCCAATTTCAATTGATGATCCAATGGCAGATGCTCTAACTCAACGTGCCCAAGCAGGCGGTTCCAACCCCAGTAGCCTCCTCAGGTTATCTGAACTTTTTGGCGATCTCCCACAGTCTTTGCGTTTCGTTGAGACAGTCACGAATCATCTCCGCAATCTATATGACGTCGGAGCAAAAGAAACCTTAATAGGGCTGCTTCAAGTTCATATTATGAGGTGAAATGTATTTAGAGGTCATTGGATAGTATCGGAGTGCAACCAGCTGAACAGGCTCAGGACCAGGAGCCATGATGTAACTCAATTGCACCAAGTTTTGTTGCACTAGTACGATCGCTCGATGCCAAATACATTAGTGAGGTTCTATGACGCTCTTATTGAGCACTGGGTGATCCCTGAAAGCCTTACCCAGAAGCGACAAAACCCCCTGCTAGAGGAGGTTCTGTCAATCGGAGCGGCGGGATTTGAACCCACGACCCCTACTACCCCAAAGTAGAAAAAATATTGTAAAAACTGCTTATTCACAGCAGTTTTTGTCTTCCACTCAGACTGGTATACCAAAAAATATTCCAATCTCTATAAGAACACTATAGGAATTGGAATATTTTTTGTACCAGTCTGACTTGTTTGAATTCAAACATTTGAGACCGCACTCAATCTGGGAACGCTAAACTCGTCTCTTATTCCCAATGGTGATGGAAGAAATCGATTTTTTAATGAACTCTGAACCCGCGATCGCGCCGATGCTGATCGGAGCAGGGCTGTATTCTGGCGTTAATGCTTTGGCTAGTGGCTTGGGGATTTGTAGCTGAGTGGTGGGATTTGATGTATCCTGAACTGTTCATCCAGAACCGAAGCTATTTTGTGCAGCAACCCTCCTCGCCGCCGCCTAAACCAGTTCCTCTTTCTCAGTCTCGAACGAAATTAACCCGCTTGAACAATAAGATTGAATCACCCAGCGCTGTTCGATTGCGCTGGATGCATGGGGCGGGAAAAAGGCTGTTTGGTCTACTCTGGAGGACTTTCTTTAAGTCCTCAGATTGCTCTGCGCTTCCGACTCATATTGCAGGGGATGTGCCTTTTCACCTGTTGCAGCAAGGACAAATTCAAGCTTGGAACAGATGGATGAGCCAACGCAACTTCCCCCAGCTGAGCAACACTATCGACCTCAGCGGTACCGATCTCAGCAGAGCTAATCTCCGGGGTGCCTACCTCTTCAATGCCAACCTCAGCGGTGCCGACCTCAGCAGGGCTAATCTCCAGGGTGCTTACCTCTTCAATACTAACTTCAGCGGCGCCGACCTCAGCGAAGCTAATCTCCGGGGTGCCGATCTCAGCGAAGCCAATCTCAGCGAAGCCAATCTCAGCAGGGCTAACCTCAGCGGTGCCGATCTCAACGGCGCGAATCTCAAGGGTGCTGGTCTCGATGGTGTAATCGTAGAGAGCACTTTTTGGTGAAGAAAAAATTCTTTACGGCTCTGAATGCAGTGGTTTTAGAGAACGCGATCGGTGTCGTTAATTTCGCGATCATATTTTCTAACCGCTTAAGTCGAGACTTGAAGCTATGCGAGATTAAACGCCCTCCAGAAGGATAGGGTTCCTTCCTCACCTTCAAGCTTTTAAGATGCATTTACCCTGTACTAACCCCACGTTCATTTGACGAGCTACCGGAGAGAACTTAAAAACATCTACGTCTTAAGGCTCAAATATAAAAAAAAGTCTATGCAAAACAAGATTTCAGAGCAGTTGCTGAGCTAAACTACAACCGGATAAGCAAATATACTCCCTATACTGCCTCTGTAAATTCTGGCTCGCCAGACAGAGAGGCGATGGGTTTACTAATTTCTTGTGCTTGTTTTTAAATTCAACCGTTATTTATGCGAACCAGTCAGCAAATTACGACAGAAATTGAGCAAAAGTTCGGGTTCTTCCCCCCTTTTTTCTCTCCTGCCTTACAGACTCCTCAAGTATTAGAAAATTTATGGCAACAAACCTGTTCTGCCTACGTTGACAATCCCCTTCCCGCCCTCTTCAAGGAGAAATTGTCTGCCTATCTATCGCGTTTCTGTCCAGTTCCATACTGCTTGGTGTGCCACACCTGCTCACTCCGGGAGTTGGGAATGCAAGCGCAGGAAATATTAATGCTGCTTGAGACGGCTCCCCCAACTGCCCAAGCTGTAGATGAGCATCTTCGGCTCCTGACTGCTCAAAACGAGTTATTGAGAGTGTTATCCCAGCTTAATGCAGTTCTCGAAGCAAGTCTTCTGGATTGTGCCATCTTTATTGCCTTGCATACAGATGAGGCTGACAGCTGTCGGCAGGCGTTGCGGTGTGTTTTAGGGAGCGAGAACTACCAATATCTAGTCACCTTTATTGCTTATGTCAAAACCTGCCATGAGTGGATGGAGGCGCACTCAGAAGTATCATACGCGACGGATAAGCGAGCTCAAGATCATCTTAATGGCTTAATTTCTGAAGAGCCTCAGATCGCACACTTTTTCGAGACGTATTGGGACAGAGCTAAACAAGAACGACTCGAGTGGTTGAAGAAGCAGTCAACTGTAGGATTGCAAGCAGATGAGTTGCCTCAGTCGCCCTTTGCCCAAGCGTTTCACTTTGCTTCGGAGGGCATTTTGCTCAGCGATCCCAATCAGCCTGATAATCCTATCATCTACGCAAATCCTGCCTTCTCAAAGCTGACAGGGTATGAACTCGAGGAGATTAGAGGTTCCAATTGTCGATTTTTACAGGGTTCAGACACTGATCCAGAAGTTGTCGCGCAAATTCGTGAGGCGATTGTACAACAACGGGAAATTCAAGCCACGCTTTTGAATTATCGTAAAGATGGTCAGCCCTTTTGGAATGAGCTCAAACTTGCTCCTGTGCGCGCAGATACAGGTCAGCTGCTCTATTTCGTTGGGATTCAAACCGATGTCACCGAGCGAAAAGAGAGTGACGCACAACTGCAAGCAAAAGCCACCCTTCTGGATCAGTCACAGAATGCCATTCTTCTGCTGAGCTTAGACCATCGGATTCTGTTTTGGAATAGCAGTGCAACTCGATTATTCGGTTGGACGGCTGATGAAGCAGTAGGATGTTGCTTTGACAACCTAATTTTTGAAGGGGTTTCTCCGCAACTTCACCAAGCTCAATCCCTGGTTCTTGAACAGGGAGCGTGGCAGGGTGAGCTGCAGCATCGCGCAAAAGATGGTCGAAAAGTCATTGTTGACAGCTATTGGACATTAATCCGTGTTTCAGTAGGACAGCCTCAATCTATTCTCGTCAGTAGCACCAATATTACTGAGAGAAAGCAGACCGAAGCGCTACATCAACGCATTCAACGGTTTGAAAGCATTAGCACGGTAACGAGTGGGATGGCGCATCATCTCAACAATGCGTTGACGCCTGTCCTGATGTCAATCCACCTACTGGCGAGCAGACTGACCGACGAACAGAGCAGAAGACTTTTGACAATTCTGGAACAAAACACAAAGCGTAGTGCTGATGTCATCGAGCAGGTCTTGTCCTTTGTGGGAGGGCTGAAGGGCAATAGAAGTCCCCTAGCCGTGGCGTTCTGGCTATTGGAAATAACAGAGAGCCTTGAGCAAAATTTTCCAGGCAATATCCAAGTTCAAACAGATGTTGCAGTTGACCTTTGGACCATTGCTGGAGACCCATCGCAACTCCATCAAATGCTGCTGAATCTTTGCCAAAATGCATGTGATGCGATGCCAGACGGCGGCATTTTACGCATCTCTGCAGAAAACACATGGGTTGATGCAAATCTAGCTCGCACAAGTATAGATGCTTCAACCGGTGCCTATGTGGTGCTAACTGTCTCTGATACTGGAATTGGCATACCGCCTGAGAACTTGAATCGGATCTTTGAACCCTTCTTCACAACCAAAGCGTTTGGGAAGGGGACAGGGCTCGGGCTATCCCTAGTGGTAGGAATTGTCAAAGGGCATGGAGGGTTCATCACCGTAGAAAGTGAACCCCACAAAGGTGCTCAATTCAAAATCTACTTACCTGCTCTGGAATCACAACTACGGGTGCTTGCGAACTTTTGGTGATTTGGGCTCGGAAAGGCTATTCAGCCGTTGACTTTGGGCTCCTGCCTGCAAGAGCCCAAACAGCTTGACGTGCGATCGGGCTTCTTGTAGATCACCAAATTTGAGTTGATTCTGAAATGGTGGTGATCAAACCCCCTCTAAAATGGCTGAAATGCTGATTAACTAAGGTTTCGTTGTGGTGTTCAAACGATAGCGATCGCCCCCCAGATGCACTGCACCTGTTTTCCTTGAGAGCCAATGCTCCGCATTCTATCCGTGAACAGAACTTCTCCAGTTGTGCGGAATGTTGAAGCGACACACAGTTCCGCCTCTGTCAGAATCCCGCTCTTAGCGATCGTCTGGACTGCTGTTTGATTTGCACCTGCGACACGAGCAAAAAGATCGGAAACAATTCGCTCCAATTCCCCAACTCGATCGGCAAGGTTCGGTGATGGAGTATCGCCCAAATATTGCGCAATCGTATCCCCCAAATAATTCTCATCATCGTGAGCGGTATAGTCCCCCTCAGCTATGCGATCGCTCGGGTGACTGACGAGTTTTGACTATGACAGGCAGGCGGAAAATGGTGCGTTCAGATTTCGCCAAGCGGTGAAGAAAAAGTTCTCTACGGTTCTGAATGTAGTGGATTTAGATAGCGCGATCGATGCTCGTTAATTTGTGTGAGCGACCTATCAATAACTCTGACCCCGCGATCGCGCCTATGACGACTGGTTGATACTTGGGTTAGTAGCTTGGGGATTTCTGGCAGAGCGGCGGGATTGATGAGCGGTTACGGCGCGATCGTTCCTTAGATGTGGGAATTCTTGAGCCATCCCAACTACTCAAACCTCTGTAACTACGGCACAATTGCTGTCTGAATTTGCCCGGACTATTGTTAATGCAATAATTCGTTCAAAACCTACGGCATGCTAAGGGTAATACCTACTGGCTCCCAACCGCCAGCATTCGGCGTAGCGCTGGAAGCCTTTTCAGTGCCCGGAATAAACAAAAGACTCGCTTCACCGATCGCCTCTCCCGGCATCAGCCCAAAAAGCGGGTTAAACTTACGGTCTTCTTTCATCTTGAGCGCTTTGTCGCCCGTTGTAGCAGTGATTCGGTAGCGTCCAAGCGGAATATTGTGAATACTGAAATTACCCTTAAACCCGATCGGCTGGCGAATGACGAAAGTTCTTCCCGCTGTACCGTCAAGCATGTTGCCTTCGGGCGTTAAGGTGATTTCGATAATCGAATCTTCGACAATGCTGCCTGCAGCTATATTGGGGTCGGTCTTTTCGCGTGTGTAATAAGAGACGCGAATCGAACCCCCGTAATAACTTGATGAGACATACGGATTTTGGCTGACATTTTCAGGGCTGGTAATGCCATAAGGCAGCAGCACAAAGTTTTCCACCGCACCATCAACGGTTGTAAAACTTTCCAATTTTCCGTCCACTGGATGCAGACCCATTGCTGCGATGCCGTCGCCCCATTTGAGTTGATAACCTGCATTGTAGTAATGCGCCGAACCTTTCGGAACGGCAAACTCATAATACCCGTTTGCGTCGGTTTCGCCCTGCGCACCTGAATAATGACCGGCAAAATACGAAGCACGAATCCCGATGGTCGCGCCCTTCAGAGGATTTCCCGACAAATCTTTCACATAACCGCGCACTTTTCCAGCCTTTGGCGCAAGCTGAGGAAAATTCGGCATCGCTGGTGTTTTGTCGCCCATCACGTTGACGAAATGCGCATCACGCTCAACGTTCAAAACCGTCGGTGTGCCACCCGATGACGTCGAAGCGGTTTGGTTGTTCATCCGATTTGTCAAAGTTAAGTCTAGACTAGAAGGATCGTCAAACTGGGTATGGTCGACAGTGGAACCATCGACTGATGCGCCGTTTAAGACGACTCCAGCTTTCGGAACCGATGCAAAAGAAAAAACACCTAGGGTAGTCAGGAGAGCGATCGTGCAGAATTGACGGTTCATGGTTGACCTCTTGTTGTGTTCGTAAAGTTGAGATGCAGCGAAGTCCTGAATGTCAGTGGTTTGCCTGATATCGCTCAAGATAGAGAATAAATGGGGAGAACTAGAGAAGAAGCATGACAGCTGGTTTCAGAATAAACGGGGAGAACTAGAGGAGAAGCATGACAGCTGGTTTCAGACGAATGGTCGGACAACCACTCCTTACTCCGATGAAATAGACTTACACCGCTTCATTCGTCTATTTCACAGCTGAGAAATGGAAGCTATGCAACGGAGAGACTTGAGATACTAGATAACCATAAGCAGCCATAGCCTCTCATCATCCGCTTCGCTGCGTCAGGGAGGTGTGCTGTGATTCTGTGAACGGATTATTTGTCGCTGTGCCTTTAATCTCTAATGGTCAAGCCGCTTCGTCACTAGAGCATTCAACCACGGAGCCTGGCTCCGATGTCTGAGATCGTCACTCTGCCACACGCTGACAATGTTCAACTAAGGATGAGCGCTCATCGCGTCACTAATCCGGGTTGTGTCGCATCTTTTAATCCTGAAACAGTGTCTTTGTGCTTCCCGATCGCTCTTGCGTATTCACTCAACCCGCCACAATCAAAAAGCCCTGACCTTTAGGATTGCCTTTATTTTTACGGCTCACCGTAAAAAGCCTGAGACTCATACGAGATTCAAGATAAGACCATTAATAAGTCTGGTTAATGAGTACATCTGCTCTGTCCCGGTGCGATGCGTTGATCGAATTTGGGGGAACGCGATCGCAACTTAGTCCAAATAGTTCAGTTTTAGTCCAGGCTTTAAGACGACGAATTAAAAAAGCGTACAATTCTTATTTTGCAGACGGTCTTGATTTAGAAATATTGTTGAACTTCTGCTGTGCGAGCAGAAGTTCAAAGCATTTTTCAGGAAATCCTGGACTCGTCAACGCCCGAAACCCTATATAAATCAGGGGATTCAGCGATTTAAGGTGCAATACAAATCTGGACTATTTTTTGCGCCGTTAGTCCGGCTTATCCAGAGCAGAAGGCTTAAGCAGTTCTTATCGATTCATTCAGAGAAAACCTCTCTCGATCCGGTTCCAAAAACGAAAGACTTTCACTTTACGCTGTTTTTGTCTTTAACCGAGAATTATTGAGGTATGGGAGATAAATACATTCACTATCATGAAGGCAAAAGAAATGATAGAGATTTTTTTCAATTGGATACTTGTGATAGGTCTGGTACAAATCATCTTCTTCAGTGTGTAAATTAAGTCTAAGAAGAATAACAGGATTTTGGTTGATACCTTGATAAGCTTTGATTGCTCCAATTTGCTGAAACGGAAGAATAGCTGTATAGAAAGATTGATGCTTGGGAACGACTCCAATTACAAGGTCATCTAACTGCAAATACTGTTTTGCATATAGATACATGATTTTATTGAGATGTAACGGAATAGTAAAATCTCTGTATCTAAAATTAGGGTCTGATGCCAACGCTCCAATTTCTGCAAATCGCCGTTTTTGATGACGAATAGTAGCAAGTTCTTCCTGATAAATACAGTCCATAGGTAAGCCTAATTCGGAATCAGGAGACAGAGCCATTGTTGTTACTACTTTGTCATTGTGTACACCAATAAATATTGTTGAATTTTGTAAGACGTGAAGGGGATGAAGTCGCATTCCTGAAGGATGAGGATTCATGTATTCTATTTGAATATAGGCATTATAAACTAGCTTAAATGCCTGCTCTAACTCTGACTTAGTTTCTGCAATCTTAAATATAAGATTACCAAGTTTACTCTCATCAATTTTGATTTTTTCTCTTAATGCTGAAGCTTTTGAAGCTTGAGAGGTAACTACTGATGGGCTATTTTTTACGGTTAACAATGCTCTAAACCTCAGTTCGATATTTTTATAGATTAGGAAACAATCGGGGAGAACTAGGGGACACTGGCGATCGAGAATCTACGCAAAGTCGAGGATGTTTTAGGCGTAGATTTTGGGGTGAGTTTCGATGAACTGGCGCAAACGAGATCAGAGGTAAAAGTTAATGCCTGAGTCATTCGAGAAGCAAACGCTTAAAACGATCGTTGATCTGCTGTCAGTCATGCGAGATAACGACAATCGAAACTTTGATCGCGTCACCGCATCGATCGACGCTCTTGCGCTTAACATTGCCCAATTGGCAGCACAACAGAAGCAGACATCTGCGAATTTAGAAAAATGGGGCGAACGTACCGAGAAATCGATCGATAGATTAACTGAGGCAATTCGAGAAACGAATCAAGCAATCAATGGACATCTGGCGGTAGCTCAGCAGCAGAGCGCAAACATCGAAGCGCTAACAAGACTTGCGACCGTTCTCGTCTCTCGCACTGCCTACTTCGCAAAATTTCCAAGCATTCCTACCAAATTTCTAAAGCCATAAATCTCGTAAACGTAGACATAGCAAACATCCTGCGGATCGAGGCAGTTTCGATCGTTGGACTAAGGCGTGATCGGTGTTGGTCCAGAATTGGTGCGATCAAATTTATCGGCTCAACTTATCGATCAACTTTTTTCTTTCCAGAAATCCTGTAATTGTCCCCAATCTATCGAGAGGAAATGCCACCCCATTCAAGCGAGTGGCGACCAGTTCTAGTGCGATCGTACTTATCGCAAGAAAAGCAGGGGATAATAGAGCAAATGTTCTAACCATAGATTATGAGCAATCGAGATTTAATTTTGTCACTGCATCAAAACATCGAGGAACTGAAGCGCCGTCATCCCGATCGCTGGCAAATGATGTTGAACTCGATTTCAACTAATCCTAATTGTCCCTTCGTTGAAATGAGCCGAGAGCAAGTCCCAGCAGCGGCAGCGACAAAAGCACCTAAGATCGAGTTCTCTGAAGAGAGAATCAACGAAATTATGCGGCAGGTGCGCGAGGGATATTAAACGCATAACAAAGGAATGCATGAGCGGACGTGACAGACGATCTAAAATTCAGCGCGATCGCGATCGTGCCACAGTCGCGGAACTGCGCTTAAAAGGCTGGACTCAGCAGCAAATTGCTGACTATTTAGAGTTGGATCAGTCCACAGTTTCGCGTGATCTGAAATCTTTAGAGCGACATTGGCAAGAATCATCGTTGAGAGATTTCGACGCGGAACGGGGAATGCAACGAGATCGGCTCGACTTGTTAGAGCGCGAGTATTGGCAGGCATGGGAGCGATCGCAAGAGTCAAAAGAAACCTCGATCCGTGAGCAATTACGGAATGCGATCGCAAGTGAAGAAGGCGGCTCGATTGCCGGGGATGGTCGCGTTAAGATTGCCACTCGAACCGAGCAGAAAACCGGTGATCCACAGTTCCTTAATGGCGTGGCAAAAGTGATTACAGAGCGGTCGAAGTTGCTAGGGTTGTATCCCGATGGACATCGAGATCGCAGTGCGGAAGACAACCTTAAAAACTATCTCCAATACCTCTCAGAAAAGCAGGATAAGCCAGATGCCAGTCCGAATCAGTGAGTTTGCCCGTGATCGTAATCTGCTCAACACTCCCTTATGGGACAAGCAAAGCGAGATTCTTGAAGGCTTTTTTACTCAGCAGAGTTCGATCGGCGTTTGGGCATTGGGACGCAGAAGCGGTAAAACCTTGATGGCAGCGATCGCGGCAGTGTATGCCGGAACGATGCTGGCAGATGCGTACAAAAAGTATCTACGCTCCGGTGAGCGGTTCTACATCATTACGGTCGCTAACACGATTGACCAGGCGCGGATCGCGTTAGGCAATATCAAGGATTTAGTGAATGGCTCTCCTATTCTGAAGCCAATGATCGAACGCGAGACCGCAGATACTTTAGAGCTATCAAACGGCTGTGTATTCCGCGCCATGCCTGCGAGTAGTCGATCGGGACGGGGGATGGCGTGCCCGTTCATCATTTTTGACGAGTTAGCCTTCGCGATCGATACCGATGGAAACCAAAGCGGTTCTAGTCTCTATCAAGCGTTAGCGCCTTCTACCGCGCAGTTTGGCAAGTTAGGCAAGATTCTATTGCTATCCTCACCGTGGATTCAGCAGGGGATATTCTGGGATTTATTTCAGCAAGCGCGATCGGGCAAGTTTGCCTATATGCAGGCGGTTCAACTGCCTTCATGGGAGGATTGACGCGATCGCACGTAGACCCGGTGCGGCGAAGCTGCTGCAACTTGCAGAGAAAGCACTAAATCTTTACGCAGAATATAAGGTGAATCGAAATCATGGCGGCTGAACACAAATTTTTTGAGCTAATCGAGGTTATCAGTCAAGAGCAACTGCTGTCATATCTGGACTGGGGTGCCACTGCGATGTGGGAGCAAATTGCACTCAAGGATGACCCATTTGCATGGATTAATGGCGTTCACTATTTCCAACCAATCCCCAAAGGTAAAGTCACATTCAACAAGCGGATGATTGAAGTGTGGCTGACAGCAAAGTGCCAGAAAGACCCTGACTTGCATATAACCGCAATCCAACGGTTTCAGGAATTACACCCCGGAGCCGTTCCCGTCAGAGGTGGGAGGAAGAATATCGCCTAAGATATCTGGCAACGTTGCCTTACTTGGAATGTAGTGACCATAGTGTTCAAAAATCATTTTGAGAGACGTGCGCGTGTATTTTGCAACCGTAGCGGGATCTTCACCTTGTTTCAGCCAATAGCTGATGAGGGTATGACGAGAGGTATTTGGTTTGCGGTAGGGGATGTCTAGCTCGCTGAGAACGGTTTTCCAAGCTCGGTTGCGAAAGTTTGCGTTATCCATATATCCACCCTTTCGAGGCGTTGGAAAGATTAGCGCTTCTGGCTTGACGTCGATCGCACGTCTTCTCAATAGCATTTGCTGAAGACTTTTACTTAGTGGCACAAAACCCGCTTCACCTGCCTTAATTTGCGTAAATCCCCACGGTTGTAGGCTTTTCCAAACCAAATTTGGGAACAGTCTTCTGTGACATCACCCCAAGTGAGCGCGATCGCTTCCTCAATTCGACATCCAGTACAAAGCAAGAATTCTGCATAATCCGCATAGTAGCTATATTCTGGGTGCGTTCTGAAATGCTGGATGATGCGCTGCACTTCCTGAGCTGTAAAAGGTTGAGGTTTTTTAACCTTGCCGCGTGGAACTTGTTTAACGATCTCGATCCAGGGATTCTCGCTAACCATCTTCCGAGCGATCGCCCACTCCCAAGCGGTTTTGATTGCGCTTAAGTATTGCTTGAGCGTAATCGGCGCAAGTTTCTCTGACAGCCAAGATTTAAACTTCTCGCAGTCGGATTCTGTCAAATTCCCGGCATAGCGCTCTCGGAAGTAAGTCTTAAGGTTGCTAAGTACCCCGTGATACTTGTCTAACGTTTGGTTCGCGATTTTTCCGCGCTTGTATTCAATGTGTCGTTCAAACAATTCATATACCTTGATTGGCGTATTGCCATGCTTCTCCGAGCGGTATTTGAACAACGTTGGACAAACATTCCATACTCGATATCGCGTTCGATCACAGACGCTCTCATTTGCGCTTGAGCACGATTTGTGGCGTTATCTCTGAGACCCAAGCTTAAACAGTACCGCTTCCGCTCATGCGTCCAACGCAGGCGCAAATTTCCGCGCATCTCTTCAATCTTGACTTCAACCTTGTCTCTCGCCATTCGTGGTATACGGCTCAATTGGTGGACTGATCGGTATACCGAATCTTATACCACTACCCCGACGGAAACCGCATTAAAGCGTACCAGAACGAACAAAGATACCAGTGTGTATACCACTGCCTTTCGAATTCCTAGAAACGACAAAAGCCAGTCATGGACTGGCTTTTGTCTTATCGGAGCGGCGGGATTTGAACCCACGACCCCTACTACCCCAAAGTAGTGCGCTACCAAGCTGCGCTACGCCCCGATGTGTTTTCCGCCGATTTGAGCGGCATTGCCAATAGTAGCACATCTGCAGTCAGATTTAAACGACAAATTTTAGAACCATAAAAGCCCTATTTCTCCCCAAAACTTTTTAATGCTCCGTTGCGCCGATTTTCTTGATGCTTGCAATTTCACTGGCTGGAATCGGAGTCGATCGCTTCCCGGAAAAGTCGCGCAACAATCCCATCAACGCTGGAACGACCGTTGGAGTTAACACCGTTGAGAATGTTAATCCTCCAGTTAAAACAATTCCTAAGCCTTGATAAAGCTCCGAACCTTGACCGGGTAACACTGCAAGCGGCAGCATTCCCAAAACGCTCGTTCCCGCCGACATGAAAATGGCTCTCAGTCGATCCTTGGTCGCACTTAACAGCGAGGAATCGTAATCTTCTCCTTCTTGCTGAAGCTGCAATGCACGATCGACCAGCAAAATCGCGTTATTCACCACAATTCCAGTTAGAATCACGAATCCCAAAGCGGTGATCATATCTAATGGAACTGACATTCCAGGAATTTGATTGACGAGAACCAAACTCAACAGAGCACCACTCATGCCCATCGGAACTGTTGCCATGATCACGACAGGATAGAGAAACGATCGATACAACGCAACCAGTAATAGATAAGTAATCACGACGGCAAACGCGAATGCGGCTGTTAATTGGGACACTGTTGTTGCCAGTTGGTCAGCCGTTCCCGCTAATGCTAAGCGGTAGCCTGCGGGTAGATTTGCCTGTGCTGGAGCGAGAATCTCGCGCTTGACTTGAGTGACGATCGCGCTCAAAGGAGCCGTGTCTGCCAAAGAAGCCGTTAACGTCACTGATCGCTCTAAATCGGTGTGATTAATCACGTCGGCTCCAGTCGCTTCTCTAACGTCAGCCACATCTCCAAGCTGAATGCGTTTACCCCTTGCAAATAGGGGCAATTGCCGCAACTGCTCTGGGGTTTGAACGAAGATATTTTGCAGTTCTACCGAGACATCGAGTTCTTCTTTACCATCGATGAACTTAGAAGCCAGCCTGCCACCGAGCGCCGTTTCCACCATCGAACCAATCTCGGATTCCGAGAGTCCAACTTCTGCCAGCCGTTCTCGATTAGGAATCACTTGCAATTCGCCTGCACCAACAACAAAGTTCGATCGCACATTGCGAATTCCATTGATAGCGCGTAGCTTGCCTGAGATCTCGCGATCGATTTGTCCGATCTGGTTCAAATCGGTGCCCACGATATCGACTTCAAATTCTTTGCCCGGATCGCGGAAAATCGAGGGACGGATCGGAACCATGAATCGATAGCCCGCGAAATTGTTACTCGCTGCCCGGAAGCGATTCACCATTTCTGCCAGCCCGCGCGTTGTGGCAAACTCAGGTTTTAGAATTGCTGAGATCGCTCTCAATGCGCCTGGGCGATCGATAAACATGACGCGATCAACTTCGGGCTGAGCGCGGACAAATTCTCGCACAGGTTTAGACTGCTCGATCGCCTCTGCAATACTTGTTCCCGCTAGCGGCTCAACGCGCCACTGAATCTGGTTGCGATTGCCTTCTGGGAGATAATCGGCAGGGGGCAACAAAAAGAAACTCGCAAACAATAGAGAAACTGGAATTGCTAAAACAAGCAATCGCCGCTTCATGTGGTGACGACCGATCGACCAGCGAACAGTTCTGGCTAGGAAATGCTCAAACTTTCCTTGGATCTGTCGAAAGGCGGCAGATGTTTTGGCAACTGAGCGCTCAAACCAGTTGCCCCCCCGATATTCGCCGCCTTCAAACATCTGCATTGCCTCTGATTCTTTTAGAAACAATCCAGATAGCATTGGAACAAGCGTGATCGCAGCAAACAAAGAGAAGATGGCGGAGCAAGACATGGTAATCGCCATATCCGCATAAAGCTGTCCTGCTTCACCCGTTACCATTAACAGCGGAATAAACACAACGACGTTGGTTAGCGTCGAGCCAAGCATCGCGCCCCAAACCTCTTGGGTTGCTGTGATTGCGGCTCGAAATGCACTTTCTCCACGCTGCATATGCGTAAAGATGTTTTCAATCACGACGATCGAGTTATCCACGACCATGCCAACGGAAAATGCAATTCCAGCCAGACTAATAATATTCAGCGATCGACCCAACCAAGACATCACGATGAAAATCATCACGGAGGCAATCGGAATCGTAATTGCGATCACAGCAACGGTTCGCATTGAACCGAGAAATAATACTAATACGATCGTCGCAAGTACCGCTCCAGCGATCAGATTTTCTTGCACAAAGTTAACTGCTTGACTAACGTATTCGTTCTCGTCGTAGTTATAAACAAAGCGAATGCCTTCTTTTTGCTGATCAAACTGGACTTGGAGTTCGGCAATCGCCTGTCTGACTCCTTGGGAGATTTCAGGAACGTTTGCCCCGACCTGCCGAATAATGCCAACTGCGACCGCAGGTTTATCGTTAAATAACAGCGCACTATCGCGAATCTTGCGCCCCATTTCTACCTTGGCGACATCGCGAATGTAGACCGTTCCTCCAGCATCCCGCCGCAGCACAAAGCCCGCAATCTGTTCAATATCTTGCGATCGGCTCAGAGTTCTCACCCGATATTCTCGCCGCCCTAACTCTAAGGGGCCGCCCCGAATATCGCGGTTATTTTCCCGCAGCACTCGCACAACATCGCCGATCGTCAAATTTCGATCAGCTAGAGCTTTCGGATCAACTCGAACCTCAACTTCTCGCTGCCGCCCGCCGGAAACGATGAACTGTCCGACTCCTTGAACCCGCCGCAATCTCGGTAAAACAATCTCTTCTGCTAAATCGCGGTAGCGATCGGGATCCGGTTCAAATCCGGGCTGGGTATCAAACGGAATCCACATCATCGGAGAGCTATTGCCCCCGACTAACTCCACGTTGGATTCGAGCGCTTCCGGTGGCAGACTGGCAACCTGCTGCAACCGATTCAGCACATCGACCAGTCGATTCTCGACGCTCGTACCTTCTTCAAAAGTGAGCGTGATCGAACTGCGCCCTGGACGGGATGTACTGCTGATTTCTTTTACGCCCAGCACTTCTTCCATCTGCTCTTCGATCGGGCGCGTGATCAAATCTTCAACTTCCGCAGGTGCAGCTCCCGGATATCCAGTATTGATTGTAATTTCTGGACGATCGCCACCGGGCTGTAACTCTAGCGGCAATCGAAAGAGCGAAAACACACCAAAGATTGCTAGCAGACAGAACAGCACAAACGTTCCATGTCGCCAGCGAACCGCCGTTTCAATCAACTTCACGATGCGCCTCCCACAATTTTCACGGGGGCATCCTCATTCAAGCCATCGCCGCCTCGAATCACAATTTCTTGTCCCGATCGCAGCTCCGGACTAAAAATCGCGACCTGTTCACCCATATCAGTTACCAGTTCAACCGGAATCGGTTTGGCTTTGTTGTCAGTGATCGTAAACACAACCCATTGATTGCGTCGCCGCGTGAGCGCATCGCGTGATACGACAAAGCTGTCTTGCGTGGTAGGCAGCGTCAATGCACCTGCGATCGCCATTCCCGGCAATAATCCCTTGGGCGGATTGGAGATTTGGACTCGAACGCGCTGTCTTCTAGAAGTCGCATCAGCGGAAGGAACCACGGCAGTAATTGCGGTTTGCTGTTTCCACTGGGGTAAAGCACGGGTGGTGAGCGCGATCGGCATTCCCGGTGTCACTTTTCCGCCCAACTCTTCCGGCAACTCCAGGAAAACGTCGATTCCCCCCCCTGAAACCAGCGTCACAATCTGCCCGGAACCCTGGACTAAATCTCCACGACTGACATGGCGCATCTGCACTACCCCAGATGCGGTGGCGACAATTTGAGTCCGTCTTTGTGCCAGTTTTGCCTGATTTACCGTTGCTTGAGCTGCTGCGACTGTTGCCTGTTGCGCCTCAATTTCTTCACGAATTGGACCTGCTTTCGCTTCCGCTAAACTCGCTTGTGCTGCAAGTCTTTGTCCCGTTGCCTGATCGACTTGCGATCGCGCTTCGACTAACAATCGCTGCGAAATGGCTCCTTCTCTGACCAATGCCAAAGTCCGCTTGAGGTTGTCTTGTGCTTCTCGTTCTCTTGCTTTTGCTGAATTGACTGCCGCTTGACGTTGAGCAATCACCTCCGATCGCGTTCCTGCCCGCAATCGCGCTAAATTGCTGCGTTCTTGTGCCAATTTTGCTTGAGCTTGAGCGATGCCTAACTGCTGGTCTGAATCATCCAGAATTGCAACCTCCATGCCCGCCGTAACCTGATCACCGGGCTGCACAAAAATCTCCTTTACAATTCCACCCGTCTGAGCACGAATGGTCGATTGGTTAGAGGCTTCGACCTGCCCTAAAAGCTGCACCGTTCGGGTTGGTGCTCCAGTGCCAAGACGAGTGGTTTCAACGGCTCTTGGGGGTTGTCCTTGAGATTGTGCAACAGCAGGTTTTTCTCCTTCCGGATTTAGAATGCGCCAGAAGCCAAACCCACCCGCGGTTAAAAGACCCGTGCAAAATAAGCTAATCCAAAGCTTGCGATTCTTGGGTGAGGGTTGGGGATCAGGCGTTTCAGCAGAATCGATCGCAGGCTGATTCTGAGGGTCGAAAGATTCCATAGGTTTCAGTGGTGCAGGAGCAAAAGCCAAAAATCGCGCAGGAGAATGACGCTTGTTTAAGTAAGGATTGAAGTTGTTGAAGTATTAATAATTTGATTGAGATTCTACCCGATCCATCTAAGCGTTTGTATAAGAAGTTTGGAGCGGTTGCTGGGACACAATGTGATTGAGGTTCATGCTCAAACGCCGCAAAACTATCTATTTTTGGGGATAACTTTTCAACGGTGTTCCAAGCTGGCTCAGGTTCAAAACGTGACCGCCAGCCACGAGATAAACGGTATCCGCGATCGCGCCCAGTTCCCGCACCAGATTTCCCAAGCGATCCCGAAATAATCGCCCGATTGGATAGGCTGGAACGACTCCCCATCCTGTTTCTTCTGCAACAAAAATAATCAGGCTTTCAGTGCGATCGAAGCTCTGAAAAAGAGTGTCTAGGGTTTCTTGCCATTCGGCTTCGGTTTGATCTAGCACGTTTGCCAGCCACGTTCCAAGCGAATCAATGAGCAGGCAATCTGAAGCCGAAGAGTCAACGATCGCTGAACTTAATTTCACGGGAATCGATCGCGTTTGCCAAATTTCAGGACGGCGCGATCGATGTTTTTCGATCCGGGCTTGCCATTCTAAATCCTCTAGATTCTCTTGAGCGGTTGCAATATAAATGACAGGCTTTCCTGAATCGGCTGCAAGTTGTTCTGCCCATTCGCTTTTGCCTGAGCGAGCCGCTCCGGTCACTAAAATCAGTTTCGCCATAAAAAAACTTTAGAATCTACTCTGAAAGCGAATTCGCCGCTACAATAACCTTTACCTTGAATCAAGAAAACTTCGGCAGCGATGAAGAAAGATCTGCGACGGATTGAAGAAACCCTGCTTCAACTGAATAAAAAAGTTCCCACTTTATCTACTGCTCTGTATCCAGAACCCGCAGCACAGGTGCGATCGGTTTCGTTTTCGCTACATACTAAGCCTCCCAAAGCGATCGAGCCAGAAATTTCCGCTCCACCGATCGTCGAACCCCTGATCGAACCGAAACCACTTAACCTCCCAAGGCTCAAAGCTCCAAACTTTACCACTCATCGCAATAGTGCCAATCCTTCGCTTGCCTCCAGCTTACTGGTTGATATGCAGACGATCGTCGATCGCTGGCACATCGAGTTAAACCAAACCTTGCGTCAGATTCAAGACCTCTATCTAGAAGGGCCGATCGTCGATGGCTGGCTCGAATCTCACTCCGGACAGCCGTTAGGAGATCTTTCAACTCTGCGCCATGCCGAAGTCGATCGTCTCATGTCTTATATCGAAGAGATTTGCGCCGCACCGATTCCCGGCACAAAAGATGCCCCAAAAGCAGGATATCGCCTCTGCGGAATCAACACCGACGGACAGCGCTGGTCATATCCCTGCCCAGCAGAGCAAATTCCCAGCTTAAGCTTAGCGATCGCTCGCTATCACAAACTCCGGCAACTGCTCGATCGCAAACAGCACCTCGAACAGCGCCTTAGTGGACTTGCAGAATCGTTAGTTGCTCTACATGGCAAGATGAAAGATTAGACGATGCGGGTACTCTGAGCTTGTTTTGATTCAAGCCCTGTTATGAAAGTGCCGCAACCGCTCGTCTCCGCCATTATTTGCACTCACAACCGCGATCGCTATTTAGGTCTCGCAATCGATAGCCTTCTGGCTCAAGACTTCACCGCCTTTGAAATTATTGTTGTCGATAATGCCTCAAGCGATCGTACTCGTGAAGTCGTTGAAGCACGACTCGCTGATCCAAGACTCCGCTACATTTACGAGCCAGAAATTGGTTTATCAGTCGCTCGAAACACCGGTGCAAACAGTGCGAAGAGCGAAATTTTGACCTATTTGGATGACGATGCGATCGCCTCTCCGCACTGGCTCAGAACAATTTACGCTGCCTATCAGGAAAATCCGAGACTCGCGATCGCAGGCGGCAAGGTTACTCTGATTTGGACAGACGGGATCACGTCCCCAAAATGGCTGTCTGACGGACTCGCTGGCAATTTAGGTGCATACGATTTGGGCGATGCGATCGTTCAAATCGATCGTCCCGGACTCACTCCACGCGGCTTAAACTACTCGATTCGTAAGTCGTTCCTCGATCAGATCGGCGGATTCGACCCCAACCTAGGGCGCGTTGGTAAAAATCTTCTCTCTAATGAAGAACTTCACATGACCCATCTAGCGCTGCAAACCGGATGGGAAGTCGCCTATCTCCCTGCTGCCTGCGTCGCCCATCATGTCGCTCCAGAACGGGTAAGAAGAAGGTGGTTTCTTGATCGCGGTTGGTGGCAGGGCATTAGTGAATGTTACCGGGAGCAGATCGCAGGGGAAGCTGGGGTCGGACAGTTTCGGCGCGGCGGAGAACGATTAGTTCGCGGGCTTTATAAATCGCTCAAGTTTGCCACTGATCCAGCTCAACGCTTTGAAAATCTAGTCTACAGCTACGGTCAAATCGGTTATCTAAGGAAAGCCTTTGAGGGTTTTGTGTCTGGGAAAGCGATGAAGCGATCGTAAACCCACAGATTTCCCTATCAAAAGTGCTCAAACGCTCACCTATCAATCGTTAGAGGCAAATATTAAATTTTTGTCACAATTGATCCAGCCTTACTATAATGTTAACCATTGTAAAGTTCTGATGATTGCGGACACTTCAATCCGTACTTGCGCTGATTCATAGAGAAGATTCGCAGTGTCATCACCAAAAACTTCTGTGGATAAAGGAATTCTATGTCCTACCCTCTGATAGTCCAATCCAAAATCCTCCACATTCTGTTGGTTAAGTTCATTTTGCTTAACAAACTGGAGTAAGATTAGTGCAGTAGGTACAAATCCTCATTGGGTTTTCCTCCACGCAAAACACTTGATCCGCCAAGTATCTTGTGGGAATTGTGACCGCCGCCTCGCTCTAGAGACATTACCCGCCGCCACGACTCCCGCCGCCCAAAGTTCGATCGCTATCTTCCTTCTTTATTGTCTGATTGGGCTTCTTAGCGGATTGAGTCACTGGTGCTTTACACCGACCCCCTGCTCTCTACACACCTGGTCACTGATGTCATGGTTACTTCTTTCCCTTGGTTAACCACTCTAATTGTCCTTCCCCTCGCAGCCTCGCTTCTGATTCCACTCATCCCCGACAAACAGGGTAAAACAGTTCGTTGGTATGGATTAGGAGTCGGTTTAGCGGATCTCGTTCTCTCAATTTATGCGTTCTGGAAACACTACGACTTCCAAAACCCCGACTTCCAACTGACTGAAAGCTACTCCTGGATTCCTCAACTTGGAATTAACTGGTCACTAGCAGTTGATGGAATTTCAATGCCGTTGGTTGTTCTCGCCGCCTTGGTAACCACACTATCCATGCTGGCAGGCTGGAAAGTCACGAACAAGCCTCGACTGTTCTACTTCTTACTATTAGTCATGTACAGCGCTCAGATTGGTGTGTTCTGTGCCCAAGACATGATTCAGTTTTTCCTATTGTGGGAAGTTGAACTGGTTCCGGTGTACATTCTCATTGCCATTTGGGGCGGACCGAAACGCCTTTACGCTGCCACCAAATTTATTCTCTACACTGCACTTGCCTCTATTTTTATTCTGGTGTCGGCGTTGGCGATGGCGTTCTACGGTGACTACTTCACCTTCAATATGCAGGAGTTAGGACTAAAAGACTACTCCCTGACCTTTGAATTACTCACTTATGCAGGGTTCTTGATCGCTTTCGGAGTCAAGCTTCCCATCTTCCCGCTGCATACCTGGTTGCCGGATGCTCACGGTGAAGCTTCTGCTCCGGTTTCGATGATTCTGGCTGGTGTCCTGCTGAAAATGGGTGGCTATGCGTTGATTCGCATGAACATGGAAATGCTGCCTCATGCTCATGTTTACTTCGCTCCGGTTCTTGCAATTCTTGGAATTGTTAACATCATCTACGGTGCATTAGCTTCCTTTGCTCAGCGCAACCTCAAGCGTCGGATGGCTTACTCTTCGATCTCGCACATGGGGTTTGTGCTGCTGGGTATCGCATCCTTTACCGAGTTAGGAATGAGTGGTGCGGTGTTACAAATGGTGTCTCACGGTTTGATCGCAGCAGCGCTTTTCTTCTTGGCAGGTGTGACCTACGATCGCACTCACACCCTGAATATGGACGACATGGGCGGCTTAGCGAAGAAAATGCCTTCGACCTTTGCTCTGTTCACAATTTGCTCGATGGCATCGCTGGCACTCCCTGGCATGAGCGGATTTGTGGGTGAGTTGGCAATCTTCCTTGGCTTCACCACAAGCGACGCTTACACCTCGACTTTCAAAATCGTCATCGTCTTGCTCTCTGCGGTCGGTTTAATTGTGACTCCGATCTACTTGCTCTCGATGCTGCGTGAAATGTTCTACGGCAAAGAAGGCAAAGCGGTTGAAAAAGAAGTTTTCTTAGATGCGAATCCTAGAGAACTGTTCATTACAGCTTCCCTGGTGCTACCGATCGTCGCGATCGGTCTCTATCCGAAGCTAATCACTCAAACCTACGATGTCAAAACCGTTCAAGTCGCACAGAATGCTCGAAATGCAGTTCCAGTCATAGCACAGCAAATTGCAATGCCTGGTTTAGCAGCTCCTCAAATCTCGGCTTCTCAGCCTGAACTGTTGGGATTGATTAAGTAAGTTTCAGCGTAAAAAGCATTAGAGCCTGGAAGGAAACTTCCGGGCTCTTTTAGTTGAAGTCGGATCATGAAAATTTGGGAAACCTAAGAGCGAAGTCCATCGGAGAAAGCTTATGCCAGGTTTTGATTCCCTTAAGAATCGAGATTACACCTTAATCCTCGACAAAAGTGGAAGTATGTCTGCAACTGACCAAAGCGGGGGTCGAAGCCGTTGGGAAGCGGTTCAAGAATCAGCGCTTGCCCTTGCTCGTAAGTGTGAACAGTTTGATCCCGATGGCATCACTGTTTATCTCTTCTCTAGTCGCTTCAAACGCTATGACGATGTGACTTCGAGCAAAGTCGAGCAGATTTTCATGGAAAACGAGCCGATCGGTTCAACAAATTTGGCATCAGTATTATGGGATGCCGCTCAAAATTATTTTCATCGCAAAGCAACAGGAAAGACCAAGGCAGGCGAAACGATTCTAGTTGTGACAGATGGCGCACCCGACGATCGCCGTGCCGTAATTGAGGCAATTATTCGTTCAACAGAGCAGATGGAGCGTGATGAAGAACTCGCCATCACCTTTTTACAGATTGGAAGCGATTCAGGCGCAAAGCAGTTTCTCACAGCGCTTGATGATCAAATCAAAGACGTGGGTGCTAAATTTGACATCTGCGACACGATTACAATGGACGATATGGCAGATCTGAGCCTTGCTGAAGTTCTGATTAACGCGATCGCCGATTAATTACGATTAATGACAATGGACTCGATTGACAAATTGCTCAAGAGTTTAAATAACGAATCTTCTGAATCTCAATCTGCTTCAGAGGTTAAACCTGATCGGTTATCGATCGATAGTCTGCTGAAACAGATCGATGCCCAACCGCAAGTGCCTCAGCCTTCGACTGCTCCAAGTCCAGACCCTTTGTTTGACCAATTGAAGCAGGAACACCAGGAAACGCTTAGGCAAGAGGCGCTTCGATTACAACAGCAAGCCCAACAGAAACAAGAACGTCTCGAACAACTAAAGCAACAGCGTCGTCAAGCTCTAGCGCTTCGGGCTGAAGAATGGTTAAAAAACCTCGATTCTCAGTCGAGCGAAGGGCGCTGGTTTGAGGAGTTTGCCTGTAATTATGACTCTCGCTTAGTAGCTGCGATCGACTATCTTGAGGCTTTGCAAGAAGTCATACCGAATTAAACATAGAGCGCGACAGATCATACTCAAAGTCCCCCAGAATGGGGGATTTAGGGGGCGAGAATCTGTCGCATCCACAAATCAATTTGGTATCAGTCCGGATTCCCGGATTGAGCAAAAAAACAAAGGGTGAAAGTCTTGGACTTTCACCCTTTAACCCCAGCCTCAAATTTCTATTTCTGAATGCTGAGCGCGAATGTGAGTGAATCCTGCTCACCCAAGCGAACTTCTAGCGGATAGGCTCGATCGACACCAAACTCTCGAATCTCCAGACTCAGCTGACCTGCATCGTTGCGATCGCTCGTGGATCGAGAGCCTTCGCCCTGAAACAGCAAACTGCCACCGCAAGGAAGCACTGCTTCGATCTGGAGTTGCTCTACCGCATATCGAATCCTCAGCGTAAACGCTCCCAGTTCGGTGAGCCATTCGCGCTCTAGCTGCGGTTGCTGCTCGGATACAGTCAGCGTCAGCGTGCTGAGAATTTCCCGTGCAGCAAGTAGCGACAGCGCCATTTGCTGCGTCTCGATCGCGCTGTCATACGACTCCGGCAACGCTTCGCCCAGTTCGGTTGCGAGGTCTTGCAACTTGGCGACCTTAGACCGAGTCGGTGAGACCATGACGTAACCTGCAACATTATTTAGCAGTTGAGCCTGACCTGGAAACAGCGTATCCACTGCTCGAACCAGTTTTGCGCCTTCTCGCAGCGACGAAAACAATACCGACTGGCACTTTGACAGAAGCTCGGTCATCACGGCTTCTGGCATGGGAATCGGTAAATTAATGTGACGAATTTGATGTAACCAAACAGATGCAGCGGCTAAAGCAGGTTGCGCTTCGTAACTCGCTGGCTCAGTGTCATAATCGACTTCCTCTTTCTCCCAAGGAAAAAGCGGCGGATTTTTCTGAGCCTCAAGCAGAAGGCGACGTTTTAGCAGTGCATGAAAACGATCTTGCACAGCAGGTATCTCTCCCGGTTGGTGTAATAAGTCCTCGTGTGAGGAGCGCTGTGGGGAGGAACTAGCCCCACAACTTAAATCACGCTCTGAATCACGGTCTAACGATCGCCCTAACACATCCGGCTGGAGATCGCAACGATCGACCAGACCGAAATTGTGTAACAGTTTAAGAAGAACTTGCGTTCGTGTCGCTAAATCGTGATCCATTGTGATAACACCCTATTCATCAGCCGATGATGTTGCTCCGGAATCTTGGTCATTACGAATTTCCCAAGCTTGCTCAAGCAGTTTAAACCATTGTTTCTGAACCTGATTCACTGTGCAACCGAGGCGCTGAGCGATCGTCGCTTCCGGTAGCTTTTGCTGCTTCAGTTCCAACAGTTTAACTTGAGAAGCCGTAGCGCGTTGGTGCAACGTCTGCCACTGACGATTCGAGAGTCCGAGATTGCGCTCTAAGTCTGCCTCTAACCACTGATGCACAAGCTCCCAGTGATGTGAGAACGAGAATCGAATCAAATGGTATTTGAAGCGCTGCTGTAAGTAATCCCGCTGACGAGGCGTTAAGCCCAGAATCGTTTCAATTTCATTGGCGGGTAGATCTTGCAGCCGCAGCGTGAAGTAGTCAATACAGTCGGTTTGTTTGCGTTCTTCGAGATAAGCGACGAGTTCTTTAATCACAGATTGGCGGAGCGTATCTTCTGCTAGTTCTGGTTCCTGGGCGACCATTTGTTCGCGCACCTGCTGAATCGATGCCAAGCTCCACGGGTTTTCCGATTCCGACATCGAGCCTTCTGCTGCTTGTTCGAGATCGACCAGCGTTTCAGCAGGTTGCTGCTGTGAGAAGGTTTGCGCTCTTAGGATAATGAGCTGCTGATTGCGATGTCCGGGTAGCGGGATGCGTCGTTTCCCGTAGCGCTCGGTAAATGCCATGTACTCCGAAAGTTCGAGCGGCGATCGCGGGGTGTACGTCGCGCCTAACTGAGACTCACGGCGAAACGCATTCAGCGCTTCCATGTAAAAGCCTTGCAGAAAATCCTCGATCAGCACCAGTCGAGCCTGATAGCTCGATTGGGTCTGCGGCGGTGTGATGTATCGATAGATTACGGCGCTCAAATTGCTGTGCAACTCCGCACGAGCGCGGCGCGAACCGAGGCGATAATATCCCAGGCATTGCTGAAGTCGGTGCTTGGCGAGCGCGGTTGCCCAGGTTTGGACTTCTCCCGATGCTTGAATGCGCTTACTTTCGGAGCAGATTCGGACAACTTCCTGGGTCAGTCGATCGGCAACTTCCCGGCAGTTTCGCTCAGAGGCAGTGGTGGCTTGTTTCAGTTCGTTAAGCAATAGCTGAAAGATCGCATCCACGCTCTGGCAGATTTCCCCCACGGTTTCTAGTGTCGTGCAAATCAATGGCTTACTCTCATTGGTTTGATGGAACTTTTTTGTGATGCCTAGATCACAATGGTGGTAGAAATCCCTGATTATTTGCGGATAGCACGATATGAATCTAGATCAACAGCTTCAGATGCTGGTTAACGAAGCTCCCCAAGACGGCTCTACTCCTCAGTTAATTGAATCAATCGCGCCCGTTTTGCGCGCGATCGCGCAGCGGTTGCGACATCTCCAATACTACGTGGTGCAGACACTCGATCAAAACTGGGTGATGCTGACCCTCAATCATCGTGCCCAAGATGAACCTGAGAAAAACGTAATTTATGCGTTCCCCAGCCTCAAGGACGTTTCTTCGAGTCCTTATGATTTAACAGATCCAAATTTAATCGCTTTACCTGTTCCGGTGATACATATCCTGTTTCAAATGCTGGCAATGGATAAAGATTACAGCACAATTTTTTTTGAAACCCCTGGAGATGCGACGATTGGAACCGAAGTCCAGCGATCGGAGCTAGAAGCGCTGATTCATGAATATTGGCAAGGACAGGCAGATGCAGTAACTCATATTCCAAGCGATATCGCTTGAGTGCAGAATTTACACTGGGCGGGCTAGAACTGTAAATCTAAATCTTAATCGAAGACTTTAGAGTTGCAGTTCTGACTCTGCTAGAAAATTATTTCCAGAAGTCAACCGTCTGAATACGAATCTTTTTCAACTCTCTCTAGATTGCACTGCTCCAGATACTACGACAAGTTCCAGCTTGAGATTCAAACACAATCCTTAAGCTTACTGCGGTCTATTTCATGAAACCTTTACAACCTTTCTCCGGTTTAAATGCACTTGAGATGAAAAGCAGTCAGAATCTTAAGTGTTTCCACGGAGTCGATCGCGTCTCTGCCTAATTGGGGAACTGAATCTACTTAAAGTTAGATCTTTTAATCAATCAAACGCTGTTACGATCGCCGGAGTTTAACTCCGATACTAAAAAAATGGCTTTTCCTTCATTTCAGGCAAATCCTACGCTTGACCTTTGCTGCTATGTCAATACAACCCGTCACATTCAAGTTGCTCGGATTGCCGATGTTGAGAACTGGTATTTTGAGCGCGTAGTCTTTCCGGGGGAACGACTTTTATTTGAAGCACCCTACACTGCGCATTTAGAAATTCACTCTGGGGCGACCGTGAGCGCGATTCTGACTGATACGATCGTCTGTGAGTCCCTTAAAGTCCGAACTTCTGCTGCGATCGCATCTTAAGCAGTTTGAGAGCCGATCTGCAAGGCTGTGGCAATCTTCAACTCAACCAGTTCAAGACCCGCTAATTTCCTCGCACGATAAGGCGATAATCCCGATTCGTGCGAGGTGTCACCGTTCCGATCCAAACGCGATAACTTCCAGGCTGCCAGTCACTTTGTTGTAATCGCACATCTCTGCCGGATTCTCCAGCATCCGCACAACGGACTCCACCTGGCCCTGAGATTAACAGCGTTGTGTCTCCTCCGCCACTATCGACGCGAATCGTTAGGGAAGAAAAAGGGCGTTCCAAGACCAGCGTGTGATTTGGAGTCGAATCACCAAAGCCGATGCAAGCTTGACCCTGACGATCGCGATTACTCACAACCGCAGGCAGCGAAGTCGTTCCCCCAGTCGATCCCATCATTACGCCAGAAGTCGTTTGGTTATTTAGCGTTAAGGATTTGAAGGTATCGGGTTGCGCGATCGTGCGAGAGGAAAATTGTAGCGACGCGATCGCCATGGAGATACCTATTCCCCACATTGCTATTTTTTGTGTGTATCGAACCATTTTCAGACTCCTTACGGTATTAAGTTTTTACTATTGCAAAATTTATCTTTCACCAACTTAAATTTTCATTGTAGGATGAAAGGCGTTTTAAGGCAGCACGACTGTTTACACTTTATTTCTGAACCTTTGAAGCTGCTGATAATTTATTCACATCGATTAATTTAGTAGGAATTGCTGCCATGTTAATCGGAATCTTGACTGTGCTACTATTTCTTGGATTACTGGCTGTGCGGCTTGTTCTACTTCCCTCAGAAGTATTGACGTATCTTCAGGTTCCCCAATGGGCATTTTGGCTGCTATTTTTAGGAGTCATGACTTGGCTATTGCGGGACTGAAGGACACTGTTTTCACTGCTCCGGATACAGCAGCGGACGGTTCATTCAATACGGAAGATCGATACACTGAAGCAGATCCAACCTATAATCCAGCCCTGCATACATTAAAAGGAATGCCTTGTTATTCCTAATAAAGACCTATGATGGCATCACCGGAACAAGAAGCGGCAAGGTTAACCGCACTGTATGGGTATGACATTTTTGACACGCTCCCTGAAGCGGCATTCGATCGCTTAGCTGAGTTAGCGGCTTATCTCTGCCGCACTCCGATCGCGCTGCTTAGTTTTATGGATGCCGATCGACAGGTCGTTAAAGCAAAAATTGGAGTTGGCGTTGCTGAAATTCCACGCCAACAGTCCCCGTGTTCCTACACGCTGGAGCAATCAGACGTTCTAGTTCTGGTGGATGCGCCGGAACTAGAACGTCTGATTCTTCATCCTGCTGGCGCGGAAATATCTCCAATTCGGTTCTATGCCGGAGTTCCATTGATCACTCTAGACGGTCAGCCGATCGGAACGCTATGCGTGATGGATTATGCTTCACAACGTCTAGATCCCTCTCAGAGCGCAGCGCTGCGCTCGCTCTCACAGCAAGCAATCGCTCTATTAGAACAGCGTCGTCAAATTCGGCGGCTAGAGCGGTCTGCCGCTCAAACTCGCAAAACTGAAATGCAGCTACAGCTTCAGCACGCCGTTACGCGAGTCTTAGCCGAATCTGCCACCCTCAACAATGCCACTCCCCACCTTCTACAAACGATTTGTGAACATATTGGCTGGGATTTTGGCGAACTGTGGATTGCCGATCAAGCAACCAATGGGATTCGTTGTACCGCGCATTGGAGCCGATTAGGAAGACAGTCCAGTGAGTTTGCAAACGCCTCAAAATCGTGGGTATTTGCACCCGGATATGGGTTGCCGGGGCGAGTTTGGAGCGGCGGTAAACCCCTGTGGATGAGCGATGTCGTGCAGGATAGATTATTTTTGCGATCGCACTTAGCCGTAAAAGCCGGACTTCATGCAGCTATCGGCTGTCCAATTCTCAGTCGCGATGGCACGATCGGCGTGATTGTCCTGTTTAGTCAGCAGGTGCAACCTCCCGATGAAGAAATCATGACAACGATGATGGTGGCGATCGCGTCGCAAGTCGGACAATTTATCGAGCGAAAACAAGCCGAAGAAGAATCCAATCGACAAAGCGCCCGATCGCAGCTCCTCGCAGCCATTACTCTGCGAATTCGTCGATCGCTGCAACTCAATGAGATTCTTGAAACTACCGTTGCGGAAGTGCGACAGTTTTTGCAAGCCGATCGCGTGATTATTTACCGCTTTGATCCACAGTGGAATGGGGTCGTTGAAGTGGAGTCGGTAAAAGACGGCTGGGTATCAGCCTTGGGCGAACATATTGAAGATACCTGCTTCAAAGAAGGCACATGGCGATACTATCAGCAGGGAGCCACCACAATGATCGACGACATTGATATCGCGTCGTTGACTCCCTGCCACAAGCGATTATTGCGACGGTTTGAAGTCAAAGCCAATTTAGTCGTGCCGATTCTGCAGCATCGAGACGAGGAAGCAGAGCCGATTCTCTGGGGGCTGCTGATCGCGCATCAGTGTGATCAGCCACGCTCCTGGCAAGCGTTTGAAGTGGAATTTCTCACTCAACTGGCGGATCAAGTGGCGATTGCGCTCATGCAGGCTCGTTTGCTCGACCAAGAGCGCCAACAGCGATCGACCTTATCAGAACAGAACCTAGCCCTAGAGCAAGCACGAGCGGAAGCGGAACGCGCTTCGCAGATGAAGAGTACCTTTCTCGCCACGATGAGTCACGAAATTCGCACCCCAATGAATGCGGTGCTGGGTATGACCGGATTGCTGCTCGATACCGAACTCAACGCGACTCAACGCGATTTTGTCGAAACGATTCGCACAAGTGGCGACAACCTACTGACGTTAATTAATCAAATTCTTGACTTTTCCAAGCTCGAAGCGCGGGAAATGGAGCTAGAAACGCTCGATTTTAATCTGGCAGCTTGTGTCGAAGAAGTGGCTGATTTGTTTGCTCCCACCGCATTTGCAGAAGGGCTGGAAATTGGCACAATCATTTCTCACGAGATTCCGATCGGACTACGAGGCGATGTCGGTCGATTGCGGCAAATTCTGACGAATTTAGTGGGGAATGCGATTAAATTCACGCAGCAAGGCGAAGTCGTGATCAAAGCAGCGTTGGAGTCGCAAACCGAGACGACTGCGACGATCTCGTTTTCCGTCACTGATACCGGGATCGGCATTCCCGAATTGGCTCAGAAACGTCTGTTTCAGCCGTTTGCTCAAGTCGATGCGTCTATGACGCGGCGCTGTGGGGGCACCGGATTAGGCTTAGCGATCTCGCGTCAGCTTGTGGAACTGATGGGCGGAACGATCGGCGTTGAAAGCAAGTCAAAGGTCGGATCAAGATTTTGGTTCACACTCACCTTTAAGAAGCAAACAGAGCAACCCGCCGCACAAGCGACCCCCATTCCTACTCCGGATCTCACCCAGTTGAAGTTGCTCGTGGTAGACGATAACGAAACCAATCGCACAATCGTGCGCTATCAACTCTCAGCTTGGAAAATTGAAGTCGATGAAGCGGAAAACGCCTCGATCGCGCTGCAAAAAATGCGGACTCGCGCTCGATCAAGTGCGCCCTACGATTTGGCGATTCTCGATATGCAAATGCCCGACATCGATGGTGAGACGCTGGGGTTACTGATTAAATCCGATCGCACTTTAGCTTGCACGAAGCTAATCATGATGACCTCAGTGCATCGCTGGGGAGGCGCAAAAGACATGGCAGAGCTTGGATTTTCTGCGTACTTGATCAAGCCCGTCAAACAGGCTCGACTGCTCGATTGCATCATCAATACGATGTCTCCAGCTCAGCTTGTGAAGCCAGCAACACTGCCTCCGCCTCGCACTCTGCCGACCCAAACGAACTCCAGGCTTAAAATTCTGCTGGTTGAAGATAACATCGTGAATCAGAAAGTCACTCTGAATCAACTGAAGCACTTAGGCTATACAGCAGATGTTGCCGCTAACGGTAAAGAAGCGATCGAAATGCTGAGCCAAATTCCATACAACTTAGTGTTTATGGACTGTCAGATGCCTATTTTAGATGGCTACGAGGCAACGCGAGTGATCCGAAAGCAACAGGTAGAGCACCAAAGTATCATCATTGCCCTCACCGCAAATGCTATGTTAGAGGATCGAGAGCGCTGCTTAGCCGCAGGTATGGATGATTATCTCAGTAAACCCATCTCCAAGGAAATGCTCAGTGAGAAACTGACGTATTGGGGTGAGCTATTAGAACAGCAAACGGTAGAACAACCCATGAATTTAGCAATCGACTGGGATCATCTCCATCAAGTCGCAGACGGCAGTAAAGAGTTTGAGCGCGAATTACTCCAAATCTTTTGGAACGACTCTCAGCAGCACTTGAGTTCTGCCAGCACTGCGCTAGAAACTCAAGATGCAGCATTAATCTCCCGACTGGCTCATCAGCTCAAAGGCTCTAGTGCAAATGTTGGACTTTATGAGATGCAGGCGATCGCCTCAGCCCTAGAACAACAGGCATCAAGCAACGACCTCACCCAAGCACCAACGCTCCTATCCCAGATCGCCGAAATACTAGAGGCACTACGACAATTCCTACACTCTCAAAGCGCTTCGGGTTGATTGCGTTATGCAATCAACCCGAAGCGCTCTAATACACAGGCGATCGTGCTCTGACGAATCTTCTGCCTTGCTACTCGATGTTTGATGTGGTGAAATGCTATTCACCTGAGCAGGCGGTTTTGCAAAAAGCGGAGCTTTATCAAGGTCGAATCAACTCCGACAGCTAATCGCCCCGCCTCTCACTCCTACTACCGACGGAAAATCCGAGGTACAGCCTGTCCCGGACGAGTAGATCGCACCTGGACACCTCCGACCAGTCGCTCACCCGTTCCACCATCTCTAGGCGACAAGAACGGCTTCAAGTTGATATTCCCGTTCGTTGCAGCGGTCGATCGACGAATTCCAATAATCTGGCCAAGCTGATTGAGAATATTAGAGCGACCTCCTCCATACGTGAGAACACCCTGAGTTTGCTGACCGCTATCTGCGACCGAGAGGTTTTGGAACACGCGATCGCGCGTTGTTACCGCATCTTGTCCGGGTGGAACCGTCAATACAATCCGGCAAGACGGAACGCGATCGGTCGTAACGCAAATCGTGTTGTAGCCGTTCTCAAATCCGGTCTTCATCTCCACCAAGCCATCCGGTCGATACGACTCTAAACGGCGCGCGATTTCATTACAGCGACGATCGGAACTCCAGCCCCCGCCCAATGTACTCGGAACAGCCCAAGCATATGCTCGGCTCGGTTGACTCTCCGGAAAATACATCACTGTGTTTTGTCCGTTGTTCACTTGGCAGGCAAACCGAGTGCCCGCCGCAGTCGGGGATGGAATCGTTGTCCCACCCGGTTGAGAGGTTGATCCACCGCGATCGGGCACCGTATCAATTACCACATCTCCCTGGGGTGGGGTAGTTTGTGCCACCACCGCACTACCCGCTACCATCATTGCCCCTAGCGACAATAACGTTCCTCGAACGACTAAATTCCGAATTTCTGCCAAGTCAACTCGCGACATGGTAATCAACCTCGATCGTGTGTATATAGTATTGCAAAAGCTACATCGAACCCTTTTGGGCGGCGTTCTCTTGTAGTGACTTAATTTTTTTGCTGAAGTTCCCAAACTCTATTCAACAAGACAGCCTGAAACACGATCGCGTTTCAGGCTGTTCTAGAAAGACTACTATAAGGAAACTATTGGGTTAGCTGAAATCTTCCAGCCATTCGCTGAAAGTCCCATCGGACGGCATCGCCTGGATAGTCATACAATGCTCTCAAAACGAAAATTGTACGCCCATCACGGCTTGGAACAATAATGCTATCTCCACAAGTATTGGTTGTACACCAAGAGTAGGAAACAGCAGGTTTGCCCGCAAAATTGTAACTTCGATAATCGCTTTGTTGCTGGTCAAAAAACGATAGTGTTTTGTTTTGTTCTGCCCATTGACGCGCAGAAAGACGCTGCGGATTGTCAAATCTTGAAATCGTAATCTTATCTCCCGGAGAAGATTGAGATTGCACATTACTATCAACCGGCGCAGGTTGATCGCTACCAACAGCTTGAGTGTTTAATGAAGGATCTCTAAGGACGATCGTTCCTTTCCCTTCCTGAGTCTTGTCTACAACGTATGGAGCTGTAAAGTTAAACCGAAATCCCAGTTGGCTCTGGTATGTTTTTGAAGCACCCCTAGAGGATTGTCCAGCAGCGGACGACTGTTCTTTCTGCGCGGGTGCCGTCGGCGCGGCATGGACAGTACCTGCGATCGTAAGACTTAGCATTCCTGAATATAAATACACTTGAAGCGAGAGTAATTTCGAGACTTTCATACAAGAACTCCGACTATCTTTGGATGAAAACGTTTATTAGAGAGAGTAAAAAACTGGCAGTAAGTCTGTGCTGAAACTACAGATTACGCGCCCCCTATAGCTCAATTCTACATGAAAGGTTTAACCTGTTCCTGAATTCTTCTCTGTCATTTTGTAGACTTTGTTTCCTCCTTTTTTGGTATTTAATGAAACCTTGAAAAACTGTCTAAAAGCCTTAATGGTTTTAATGAGTTATCGTTAGCAAGCTCAATTGTTTTTCAATCGTTGTCACTTATCTCATGAACGGTTAAAACAAAGGAGCAGATCAAAACAGAACTGCTCCTTTACTCTTGAATTACAGCCTTGAACCGGACGATGAAACTCAGTCAATCGAGATAGATTTCGGTGCGTTACCGTTACCGTTATGCGGATTTGTGGTCTGGCTTGCGGCATAGACCGTAGTTCCTGTTTGCTGAGTCAGCCAAGTTCTCACGGGTTCTTCATTTAGGCTCAGGCGCAATAGTCCAGAAAATAACCCCCCCAAAAAGGCAGCGGGTTGCTGAGTCAGTTCTTGCACAAGTGGTGAAAGTTCAGTCAAAAACATACAAATACCCTTTGAATTGAGATATAGAGCGATCGTAGCGCGACCGTCTGAAGAATCGCAGCGATCTAAAATAAGAACTGTCCCTAACGTACGAGGAATTCGCTATGACCGATGCCAACTTGATTGGATCTGACCAAGTCGTTGAACTCGCTCCGAGCTATACAATTCCGATCGTTCTGATTGCGGCAGCGATTCCACTCCTGTGGGTGCAAGCCTGGATTGCAGGCACGATCGCGCTATTTGGGGCATTCCTGCTGATTCAGAGCGTGACTTTGCGGCTACGCTTCACACCGACTGACTTAGACATTTATCGGGGTGAAACGCTTATTCGGCAATTCCCCTATCGCGACTGGCAGAACTGGGAAATCTTTTGGTCGCCTGTGCCCATTCTCTTCTACTTTAGAGAGGTGAAAAGTATTCACTTTCTCCCGATCATCTTTGATCCTAAAATGTTACGAATGTGCCTTGAGCAGCGTTTCCCCAAGGTCTAGTGCTGCGGCGTAATGATTTGAGTGTTGCGTATGAATTCTGATGAGTTGCCCATTTCCGATGAAACTGCACCGAATGAAACAGGTGCAGTGTTACCAGAGTTAAAGTTGCCAAATCTACAGCAGCCTACTGAACAGCAGCCGTCTGAACAGCGGCTTGCTGATCTCACTCAGCAAGAACAAGCCCTCCAGCAAGAAATTGAGGGTTTGGTTGCAACTCGCGATGATTTGCAAGCGCAAGTGTCGGAGATGCAAAATGCGTTAGGGCGAGTCGTTCAGCAGAACTTGTCGGAATTAGAGCAGCGCAGACAAACGCTGCAACTGTCGATCGAGCAGCTAGAACGTCGGCAAGAACGCATCCGCAATGAGATGAAATCCAGCTTTGCAGGCGCGTCTCAAGAGATTGCGATTCGCGTTCAAAGCTTCAAAGATTACCTTGTTGGCAGTCTTCAAGATCTCGCGATCGCCGCAGAACAATTAGAATTACCCACATTTCAAGCCGAAATGCCGCCTGTTGCCACCCCAGAACCAGCGAAACTCCAAGCAACTCCAAGCCCCAATTTTGGGGAGTCGGCGTTTGAAGAAGAAGCCCAGAAAATTCGCAGCATTCTCGATCAGTTCCGCAATCAGCCCGATTACTACGGCCCAGTTTGGAAGCTGCGCCGCACCTTTGAGCCAGTCCATGCAGAGCGCGTTTCTAATTGGTTTTTCAAACAAGGCGGACGTGGTGCAGTGCGGACAATGGGGTCACGCCTGCAAAATATTCTGATTGCCTCAGCAGCGACTTCGATTCTGTACAATCTTTATCGCGATCGTCTAAGAGTGCTGATTCTGGCAAATTCGCCGGAGCGCTTAGGAGAATGGCGGCGAGGATTGCAGGACTGTTTGGGTGTGACACGCAGTGACTTTGGCAGCGATCGTGGAATTGCATTATTTGAAGCTCCAGAGCAGTTAGCGCTGAGAGCAGAGCGATGCGACAAAGATGGATTACTGCCGCTGATTGTGGTAGATGAAAGCGAAGAAAGTATCAACCTTGCTTTGCTTCAATTTCCTCTGCTGCTTGCGTTTGCGCCCAGTCCCCAACAAATGATTCAGCAACAATCGTATTACTAATATGCTGCCTTGGTTTATCAATAACGCACTGCTTCTAGTCGTTGCTTACCTGCTCGGTTCAATCCCCACCGGATATTTGGCAGGTCGGTTGCTCAAGGGCATCGATATTCGAGAAGTCGGCTCAGGCTCGACGGGAGCAACGAATGTTTTACGCACGATCGGCAAAATTCCCGCGCTCGTCGTTCTCCTGATTGATATCGGTAAGGGTGCACTGGCGATCGCGGTGGTGAATTACGCCTTTGTGCATCTTCCTGGGTGGCTGTATTTCTCGAAAATTGTGGGACTAGATTTCAGCTTTTGGCAGCCCGCGATGGTGACGCTGGCAGGACTGGCAGCACTGCTCGGACACAGTAAATCGATTTGGCTCGGATTCACAGGTGGAAAATCAGTCGCCACCAGTTTAGGAATCCTGCTGGCGATGAATTGGATGGTGGGAGTGGCAACGTTGGGTGTATTTGCACTGAGTTTGGCAATGACGCGAATTGTTTCGATTAGCTCGATCTCCGGCGCGGCTTCGGTCATTGCTTTTATGCTGCTATTTGCTCAACCGTTGCCGTATGTGCTGTTCGCGATCGCGGGCGGAGCTTATGTCATCTGGCGACACCGATCGAATATTCAACGATTAATCGCAGGCACAGAGCCAAAATTAGGACAAAAGATCGAGGAATCGGAAGGAACTCTTAGCTAGGCGGTTTTCTGAGGAAATAAATAAATCAGACCTGAGATCCAGGTTAAGGCAACTGAAATCCAAAACAAACTGAGAATTGCAGGCTGCCAGGATTGAGAGAATGGTGCGATTAGGAGTGCGATCGCTGCAATTTGGCTCACGGTCTTAAGCTTGCCCCAGAAATTCGCGCCCTGTACTGATTTTTGTAAATTCGGGTCAACGCGCCAGCCTGCGATCGTCAATTCCCGCGCCAAAATCATAAATACCCCCCACGCTGGAATTTGCTGTAGTTCCACAAGCGAAATCAATGGCGCTAAAACCAGTAATTTATCGACCAGCGGATCAAGAAATTTGCCGAGATCTGTAATCTGGTTGAGCTTTCGCGCCAAATAGCCATCCAACCAATCTGTGCCGGCGGCAACGAGAAAAACACCAACCATAATCCAGCGTGTCTCAGCCGTGGGGAACTGCAAGCCATAAAGCAAAATCGGCACTCCAAGCAGCCGAGAAACGGTAATCCAGGTCGGTAAATTCATCAAGTCGCACCAATTAGAACTATCTCCAGCATAGAAAAATTGGGACAATCCTAAAAGGACTCTCTCCATGATCAATCAAGAAGATATCGACTTGTACAGCCTTCAGCAAGCCCCATGTTTATTCAGCACGACGGCGATCGTTCTCACAATCAGCTTCAGGTCATACATCACCGACCATTTCCGCTGATACTCCAAATCCATCGCCACAACGTCTTCAAAATCTTTGATCTCCGATCGACCATTGACCTGCCATTCTCCGGTAATTCCCGGCTTTACGGCTAGGCGCTTCCAATGGTGTAATTCATAGCGTTTGACTTCATCCAACGTGGGTGGACGAGTTCCGACTAAACTCATTTCGCCGCGCAACACATTCCAAAACTGCGGCAACTCATCTAAGCTGGTGCGACGGAGGAATCGACCGACCCGCGTTACTCTTGGATCGTCTTTGCTCTTGAAAATATTGCCCATCGCTTCGTTTTGAACCAGATGCTGCAAGCGATCGGCGTTAGTCACCATTGAGCGAAACTTCCAGATGCGAAACGGGCGACCTCCGATTCCGCAGCGAATCTGGCTGTAAAAGATCCGACCAGGATTATCAATTTGGATGGAGATCGCGATCGGGAGCAAAACAAAGCCTGTAATCAGTAATCCCACTAAAGCACCTAGGATATCGATCGTGCGCTTGATCCTACTGTTTGTAGAGACATGAGGAAAGTAAGCTTCTGCGATTGAAGGTGTGGGATCTTGAGCATGGCGACAAGTAGCGGAGCGAATCAGAGAATTAGTATACGTAATCACAGGAGTAGCCAATCTGAGTAATCGGTGTACCCACGCTTCAATGAAACGATGTCCAAAGGGTTAAATTATTTCACGGACGTGGGCATGGCTAGTGTGCACAGGGAAACAGGTGCTCCTTTCAAGATTTTAGCGATATTTGCTCAACCTTTGAACGCCCTGCAATTCTGTGAAGTTTTGATAGAGAATTCTAGCTTTGATCCGGATTGCGCCCGGCTTATTGATGACTGGCATCGTCATCGAATAGATTTTCCACACCATCAAGTGAAAAAATCACAGGCTCTTCCGATGAAGCCGGCATCGTCCGCAGTCGATCGAACGCCGTTTCACGATCTAGAGTGCGATAGCCATTTGGCTCTATCACCGGTTCGACCTGGGGTGCATCCCCCTCAAACAACGATTTCAGCTCAGTTAGGGCTTCCTGACCGCTCTTAAATCCACTTCGAGGGGGTAGGACTTGAACTGTAACAGGACGCTCACTGAGTTGATCAATGAGTTCTGTCAGAAGCGCGATCGAATCGATGCTGCACGATTCAGTAGCCAATTCGCGCCGTACTCTCACAGGTAGATCGGGCGGTAATTCGCTGCCAGCATAGGGCATTGAGAGCCTGATTTGATTCTGCTCAGGTGAACTTTGCACCAGCGCAGTCTGTCCTATCTGAGTAGTCAATCGATCGACGATCCCTGAGAACATCACATCGCTTTCCTGTCCCAAGCGATGTAGCTTATCGAGTCCCTGAGCTAGAGAACTGTGATACGCCTGAATGTCTTTTTGTAGCGATTCAAACACGACGTGCAGCGAAGCATCTAGCGTACTCAACATCTGATCAGAAACCGCTTGAAGTTTCCCCGCAGGTAAGTTTTCAGTCACTTGGGATGCGGCGAGACTTGACTGTAAGAATTCTTGATGCGCCTCAAGCTGGCGAATTTCGCGCAATAGGGTATTACGTTGCTGCATTAATCCAGACACTTCAGCATGAAGTGGATGCAGGAGCGTCGATCGCAGCGCATTCATCTCCTCGATCACCGTTTGCACCGCAGCTTGAGCTTGGTTTTCGGCTTGATCCGGCGTGTGTTGACTCAGTTGAAACAGAGCGTCTTGTAAATAGGCACGAACTTGCTCTAGCACTTGGCGCTGACGAGCAACTTGTGGCGCTATTCCCCAAGGTAAACGGGAATTTGCCTGAGCGAGAACCTCTTGAACCTGGGCAAGAAGGCGCTGAATCTGATCTAGGTTAGCAGTCACAACAAAAATCCTTGACTAAAATTCGGCACTACGGAACGTGGCGGGTTGATCGTAATGGCTGAGATTAGAATGCCCGAACCGAGTCATCTTTTGCCAGTGTCACAGGGAATTCTGCGATCGATCTACTTCACGAAACAAAGCTTCATGCAGTCATCAGGATCATTTCACAGGCTGAGTTGCCATTTTTTCGCGGACGGAAATCTGCGCCAAAGCTAGTAAAGCATCTAAAATGTTCGCAGTCTATCTGGACAAAGCTGTGCAGTTTCTAAGGCGGGTGGGCATTCTAAGCTCATCTCTCGATTCAAGGAATCAGTCTGCGCTCGTTTTCATGCCCCACTGTGGTTAGACTCTCCATGGAAGACCGTTACACTCTCCGCGACACTTCGATCAATACGATTAACGCATCGATTCGCCTCGCGCCATTCTTTCAAGGATTGCCAGATAGCGCGATCGAGAAAGCGATTTCTCATGTCGCGCTGCGAAATCATCCCGCTAACCAAGTCATTTTGCTAGAGAATGACTGGGGAAGTTCGGTCTACTTCATTCTGAGCGGCTGGGTGAAGATTCGCACTTACAACCTCGATGGCAAAGAGGTGACGCTGAATATTTTGGGCAAGGGCGAGTTGTTTGGGGAGATGGCTCCGCTCGATGAGGTGCCGCGATCGACAGATGTGATTACGTTAGCTCCGACCGTCATCGGGAATATGCCGGCTCAAGATTTCGTGCAGTTGCTCAATTCTGAGCCAGAGGCGGGCATTCGATTAGCTCAGTTGATGGCGCGACGATTGCGGCAGGTGAATCGCCGATTAAGATTGCGTGAATCAGATAGTATGTCGCGAGTGGCGGATATTCTGCTGTTTTTGGCAGATGGACAAGGGAAGCGAGGACAGAACGGCACAGAAATTCCGAATTTGCCGCATCGGGAGTTAAGCAGTTTGAGCGGATTGGCGCGGGAAACGGTAACGCGAGTGTTGAGCAAGCTAGAGAAGAAGGGCTTGATTGTGCGCGATCGCGATATTTTGTGTATTCCTGATGCTCATGCCCTCGAACGCTTAATGATTTAGGGTTGCCAGCCCGGATTAGTAAATAATGGATTGCGAATTTGATCGGGTCGATTCGAGGAGGCGGAGGAGGCGATCGCTGTTTGCTGTGCGGATTGGGCGGGGAAACTGGTGAGCGCGATCGCAAAAGTCAGAACCGCGATAAACAGAAACTTCGCAGTTTTTGCTGAGAACGCAGTTTTGGAAAGTTGATGAAGTAATTGCGGTTGGAGCTTCTGCACAGCGCTTGTCATAAAGTTTGACACCCCATTCTATTGATCAATTCAGAAATCGAAGCAGGCGAATTTTTCACCCGTAATCTGGAATCAACAAAATTGGATGACTTCCCGAAATAGAGCTAGTGGAGCTAACTAAATTGCTGGGCGTAAAATCGCGCATAGCGTCCGCCTTCTGCAATCAGTTCTTTGTGCGTTCCAGCTTCCACCACACGCCCTTTTTCCATTACGAGAATACGATCAACCCGTCGAACCGTTGCCAATCGGTGAGCAATAATAAACACCGTCCGACCCTGCATAATTCGCTCCAGCGCTTCTTGCACCAAAGCTTCTGATTCTGAATCGAGTGCAGAAGTCGCTTCATCCAGGATCAAAATTCTCGGATTGAGCAGAACAGCCCGTGCGATCGCTAACCTTTGCCGCTGTCCGCCGGATAAATTAACTCCACGTTCACCCACCCAGGTCTGGTAGCCGTCGGGAAATTGACTGATAAATTGATCCGCGTTGGCAATCTTCGCCGCCGCTTTCACGGCTTCAAGATCGAAATCGAGTTGTCCAAAAGCGATGTTTTGCGCGATCGTGCCTGTAAACAAGATCGTTTCCTGAGGCACAATTCCGATCTGATGGCGCAGGCTCTTGAGCGACACATCACGGATATTTGTGCCATCAATCCAAATATCACCCTGTTGCGGATCGTAAAAGCGGGGAATCAAATTCACCAGAGTTGTTTTTCCCGCACCAGACGCGCCCACTAATGCAACCATCTCTCCAGGGAGAACACGCAGATTTAAATCTTGCAATACCGGTCGATCGGGTCGATAAGCAAAGCTAACGTTTTGAAATTCAATTCTGCCTGTGACGGGGGATAGCTCTTGAGTATCGGCACGTTCCGCGATCGACGGTCGAATATGCAGCAGTTCAAACACGCGATCGACCGAAGCTTCGGCTTGCTTGAATTCGTTGTAGTTCAGCGTCACCGTTGCGATCGGCTCAAACAACATCGCAACTGCAACAACAAAGGCGACAAACTCACTTCCAGTCAGATTGCCCTGCGAAATCTGCCAGCTTCCCACCAGCAAGAGCGCCAAAATCCCCAACGCATCTAAAAATCCCTGTACCGGATACTGAATGGCTCTCAGCCTTTCTGTTGCGTATCTCGCTTGACGATTGCGTTCAGAGGCACGGCGAAACTGCTCGATCGCATAATCTTCTGCTGCAAATGCTCTCACCAACCGCACTCCGCTGAGCATCTCGATCAGCAGTGCCGACAAATCCGAAATCCGGCTTTGACTCCGATAGGACAGCTTTCGCATCTTCTCGCCAAACCAAGCTGTGAGCGAAGCCAGCAGCGGAGCAACAACTAACGTCGCAAAGGTCAGTTGCCAATTGAAATACAGCATTGTGCCCAGCGTCACCACCAGCTTCAAGGCATTCGGCACGAACTGACTAAACAGCTTTTGAATCACTTCGCCGACGCGATCGACATCCTCAGTCAGGCGGTACGAGAGATCCCCAGTCTGCACCGATTCAAAATACGCCAGACTTAACCGTTGCAAATGAGCAAACGTGCGATTTCTCAATTCCATCGCGATCGACAGTGCCGCTTTGGCAATCAGCGTTTCCTGTCCGTATTGCGCTAATTTCTGTCCGCCCCAAATCAAAATCACGTATCCGGCTGTCTCTGCGATCGCAGTCAGTCGCCCCTCACTGACAAACCGAGACATCTTTTCAGACATAAATGCCAAAACGGGCCAAGTCACTGCAAACACGACCGAGCAAATCAGGGCATAAACGATCGTGCGCCATTGAGGGCGAATGTAAGCTAAAAGCTGCCAGTAGTTAGAACGCTGTTTCAAGGTTGATTGGATTTATGTTTCTGATAGATGTCAACAACAGAAGGCGAAAACGAAACCAAAATAATCGATTTGTGGAACAGCCAGAAGTCTTCTTCCTGGAAGAGTTTTCGCCCCAATCTGTTCCCCGTCCAATAGCTCACCCTATCATCCAACACGCCAGAAACAAAGCAGCCCATCGTCAAAATGGGCAAATTCAAAACAGGAGCCGAAGCAAGAAAGCCAGCGGTATTAAATCGAGCGCTTACGTCGCTGCATCAGCCAGACGATGAATGCGACAACCAAAATTCCTAGAATAATCTTAGAAACAGGGGCAAGATATTCGTCTACCAGTTCATAATTCGCTCCCAGCGCGTACCCCGCATAAGTCAGAGCAAACGTCCAAATTGTGGTGCCGATCGTCGAGTACACCAAAAAAGGCATCAATCGCATTCCGCTCAACCCCGCAGGCAGCGAAATCAGCGTCCGAATTCCTGGAACCAGTCGCCCGATTAAGACGGCTTTCGTTCCATGTCGATAAAACCAGCGGTTGACCTTATCAATATCGTTACCAGTCACCCCGATCCACTTACCGTAGTGATCGGCAAGCTCACTCACTCGCTTCTCACCCACCCAAAGCCCAGCATAATACCAGAGCAGCGTTCCTAAAATCGTTCCCACCACACCTGCCAGCACCGCATACTGAAAGTTCATTTTGCCCTGCGACACGGTAAACCCAGCCAGCGGCATGATTAACTCCGAGGGAATCGGCGGAAACAGATTTTCCATAAACATCAGAAACCCAATTCCCAAATAGCCGAGGGAATTCATCGTGCTGGTAATCCATTCAACCAGTGCTGCACTCATGCGTGACTTCCTTGTGTGGGTGAACTGAAGCGCGATCGCCCTCAATTCTGCGATCGCTGAGATTTATCTTATGAACTTATATGAAACTTTGACGCATCAGTCCACCCAATCCGCAAAATTCCCATTGCAACTTTACGGAAGTCGAAGTTGCACCTTCTATTAGCGATGAAGTAGGAAGCGGATCCTATTGGACTCGAACCAATGACCGACCGCTTAGAAGGCGGTTGCTCTATCCACTGAGCTAAGGATCCAAAACAGTCATTTACTAATATAGCGGCGCGCGGCAAATCTAGAGTAACCGAAATTTAACTGCTTTTGCGATTTAGGCTTGGTACTTTTTTGATTTTTATCAAGCATGTGTAAAGTACAGCATCAAATTGGGGAATTCAAAAGAATAGATGACCCGAAATGGAGAATCCCTGTGACGTTGAATTTCAACACCACAGGCATCATAGCGAACATCGCTACGCCCCCTACCCTCTAGCCCTGAGCCGCTTTATGTTCATTCTGAAACGGCAGGATGTTGAGATCAGCAGCATTCAGCACCCTAAACGCGATCAAAAAGTGCCAATCCTGTCCTATCAAGGACAAAGCTTTCGACTGATTCAAGTCTTTGGCTCTGGGCAAGAAGAAGAAGCGCGATCGTTTTGGCGCGATCTGACCGACAATCAGGGCAAAGCCTGTGTCCTGCTGGAAGAACCAGAGCGATGCAGCGTATGGGGGAAGGTGCGGCTAGATCAGCTCAGCCAGGATGCAGCAGTCCCAGACGGTGGAGGAACCGTTACCGCAGTATTTACGCAAGCTTGTTTATTGATGCTGCAAGCGATGTACATCGACGTTGAGGATTTGATGGGTACAAAGCAAGCCGCTTCCTTTGAGCGGGATTTAATCAGCATCTTTCAGCAATGGCGATTTCCTCAGACGGATTCACCTGCCGCTGTGAAGCAACTTCTTACAATTAATCCCCTCAACAGTTTGCAGACTCCAGCTTGGCAAGAAAATCTTTTAAACGTTTTGCTACAAGAACTCTATCGTCTTGGCAAAGCGTATTTTGGCAAGTCCGCGTTCGCCGATCGCGTTTTGGATGCGCTGCAAGATTTGCCGCAAGGCGAACGCACCCGTTTCCTCGAATGGCTCAACCATTCCCCGACCGGAAAACTCTGGTCTTAACTTTTGTCCCTTGTTGAAGATGACCTATGAGCAGCTCAGCTAGTAAATCTCAGTCGAAGTCGATTTCTGTCCAAGCGATCGTGTTTGCAGAAATTCTATTGGCAGTGTTCGCGTTATTGTTTTTCTTATTGTTTAGCGTTCCTGATCCTGGACAAGCCCGCCCGGACTGGTATTCTTACGGAGCTTCAGCATTTGAAGTTGTGGCGTATTTTAGTGCGGCGTTGCTGTGTTTTAGAAACTGGAGCAGTCCACAAATTGTCAGTGGGCGGCGGGTTTGGTTGAGCATTGGGCTAGGAATGCTCTGTTATGGCATTGGTACAATCTTGTTTACCTTCTGGGAAACGTACATGGGGCGCGAAGCCGATGTGTCACCCGGAGATTTCTTTTATATTCCCACCTATCTATTTTTAGGGTGGGGCATGATCATGGCGTTCTCCGATCGCCGCCTGAACCTCGATCTCTGGCAGTGGTTTACCGTGGGGGGCATTGCAGCCGTCAGCATTGCGTTTGCCACTTGGCTGACCTTAACTCCTAGCCCCAAGACTTCAATGCTGTTGTTCTTTGATGAACCCGCCATTGCTCAAACGGCACCTGCTAAGCCGACCCCAAGAGCAACTGCCTCACCGACGATTAAACCCTCGGCTGTTGCTAAGCCCTCACCGCTCCTAGCTCCGAAACCTGCTGCGATCGAGCAGAAGCCGCCCGTCGAGGAGAAACAGCAAGATGTTCCAGAATGGGTGATGACGATCGAAAGTACCCTCGCGCCGCTCAAGCCATTTTTGGACTATTTCTACGTGCTGGCGGACGTATTTATTTTGATTATTGCGACGACGCTGCTGCTAGCATTCTGGGGCGGTCGATTCTCGCAGTCCTGGCGTATGATTGCAGCAGCAGCCTTTTCGCTCTATATTGCGGATATGTGGTTTAAATATGCTACCAGCCGTCTTGAGAACTACCAAAGTGGCGGGATCATTGAAATCTTTTGGGTCTTTAGTGGTGTTCTGTTTGGCATCGGAGCTGCACTGGAATATGATTTGAGCCGATCGCGGCGCGGGAGTTCACGCAGACGAGCATGAAGATTTATCCTGCCCCCCGCATTCGATCACGCTCAGCATAGAATAGATGAGTAATTGCCGCCCCGCGCTGAGTTTCTCATGAGCAGACTGTCTGATTCTGATAAAAGCCAAATTATTGAACTGTATCGCCAATCGGGAGAAACAACTTTAACTCTCGCAGAGCGATACGGTGTCAGTAATACGACAATTAGCCGCATTTTGAAAAGCAGTTTGTCAGCAGAAGAGTATGACAGTCTGATTCAGCAAAAGCGCAGTGCTTCAAGGGGCGGAGCGCGATCGACAACAGTAGCCGCTCTTACGCCTTGCCAAGCGCCTGAGAATGTCCAAGATTCAAGGGGCGGAGCGCGATCGACAACGGTAGCCGAGGCGCCTCCAGTTCAAGGTAGCTTACTCGAACCAGAAGCACCAATTCCGCTAGAGCCAGAAGCGGTCGAACCTAGAGAAGCAGCCTCAAAGCCCGCACCGCCGCGCCGAGTACGACGAGCTAATACTAATGAAGCCTTGACTTCTACGCCCGCTGAGGAAGCGCCTGAGCTCGCTCAGATCGAAGCGATCGATCTCAGCCCAACCGTAGATAGTATGGCGGACGACGAGGACGATGATGAAGACCTCGACGATCTCGATAATCTAGATGAAGACCTCGAAGACGAAGATGATGACGAGCCTGCGATCCTGCCGTCGATTCAACTGAGTGCAGCAGAATTCATTCGGGTACTCCCAATTGCAGAAGCCGCAATTCCTCGGACTTGTTATCTCGTGGTCGATCGAGCTGCGGAGTTAGTGGCGCGTCCGCTCAGTGAGTTCGCGGAACTAGGTCAAATTCCGTCGGGAGAAGTCGAAGCAAGAACCTTACCTGTGTTCGATAATCATCGAGTTGCGAAACGATTCTCTAACATTCGTACCCAGCGAGTGATTAAAATTCCAGATAGCCGGGTTTTACAGAAAGCTGCACCCTACCTACAAGCCAAGGGAATTACGCGATTGTTGATTGATGGGCAGGTTTACGCGCTCTAGATATCATTGTTGCTCTGAGGAGATCCGAGTAGGGGCTGCAAGATTGCGGCTCCCAAGATACCTAAGATTACACTAAAGGCGATCACGAGACCAAAGGGTAATTCGATCGTTTGAAACGCGAGAAACTTGAGGGCGATCGGAGCAGCATTTTGAATCGCGACGAGGGCGATCGCGCCGATCCAGAGTGCGATAATGCAGGCAGTGATTAGAGTGGCAAAACTTTTCATGGGACTTCAGGAATTGAGAACTGAGACCGTGTAGAGAAACTCATCAGCCGCGAACTGATAATTTTCATCCTTGTGAGACATTTCCTTTGTGGGCAGATCGATCGGTCTGTCCCTTTTTAGTTTAAAGAACAAACCCGCCGATCGTGCTTGATCGGCGGGTGCAATAAGTTCAAAACTTAGCGGAATAGGCTACTGACTGAATTATCCTCATGGATTCGCCAAATCGTTTCACCGATCACACTGGCGACGGAGAGGATTTTTAGTTGTGGGAAGCGATGTTCTTCTGCAACCGGAATGGTATTTGTTACGATCACTTCTTCCAGCAGACCGCTCGATAGCCGTTCGATCGCGGGAGGTGAAAAGACCGCATGAGTCGCACAAGCATAGACTTGACGTGCTCCCTCTTGTCGAAGAATCTTCGCGCCTTCAAGAATCGTCCCTGCCGTATCGATCATGTCATCGACGAGAACCGCCGTTTTGCCTTTGACATCTCCAATCACATTCATTACTTCCGCAATGTTGTGAGCTTGTCGCCGTTTATCGATGATAGCAAGGGGCGCATCGTCTAGGCGTTTTGCCAAGGCTCTCGCTCTAGCGACTCCCCCGACATCTGGAGAAACAACGACTAAATCCTCTAGCTGTTTGCTAGCGATATAATCAACCAGCGTCGGAGAGCCGTAAACGTGATCCATCGGAATGTCAAAGTAGCCTTGGATCTGAGCCGCGTGTAAGTCCATTGCTAGAATGCGATTCGCTCCCGCCTGCGTAATCAGGTTAGCGGCAAGCTTAGCAGTGATGGATTCTCGTCCAGCCGTTTTACGATCGGCTCTTGCATACCCGTAATAGGGGAGAACAGCAGTGACTTGCCGCGCTGATGCTCGCCGACAAGCATCAATCATGATCAACAATTCCATCAAATTGTCGTTCACGGGGCGACAGGTCGGCTGAATCAAATAAACATCGCAGCCACGAATCGACTCTTGGATTTGGACATATAGCTCGCCATCGGCAAAGTGCTTTTGCACCATCGGACTCAAATCCATGCCCAAGTACCGTGCGATCTCTTTGGAAAGGGGTACGTTTGCCGTACCGGACAAGAGGCGCAGACGGTTATTGTCAGGAATTGAGGGCAGAGCAGACGGAGGAGATAATGTTGCAGAACGGATCACGTCAAGTCCTCGAACGCATTCAACGCAATATTAACACTGGGACTTTCCTTCATTGTCCCTGGTTTCGCGGATCTAAAGTATTCGTAAATGGCAAATAGGCCTGCGAAATATTTGTTAAGACTGAACCACAAGCAGCACACAGACGAGCGATCAGTACGATCGCTATCTGGACAGGTGAGATGAGGAGCACAGATGACTTCCAAGCAGAGTTCAGTCGAACGGTATTTAATGCAACCTATTTTGCCAAATTTATTCGCGCTTCGCAATCCATTTCCTAATGTTATCGATCGTTGACCTTCTGTACAATTTTGTTACCTCCGTTACAAAAAACTGATTTGAACGGAATGGTTTGCATGAGGCTAAGCTATGCTAGGAAATTCCATGACGCGAGGAACGATGCTATGAGCCTAAAAGACCGCATTACCGAGGAGATCAAAGCCGCGATGAAGTCTCAGGATAAAGTGCGGTTAGAGACGCTGCGGAGCATCAAAAAGGTGCTGCTAGAAAAAGAAGTGAGTGTGCGTCCATCTGGGCAGAATCAGCTAACCGAAGCGCAAGAGATTGAAGCCTTGTCTCAGGTTGCCAAGCAGCGCAGAGATTCGATCGAGCAGTACACCAACGCCAAACGTCAGGATTTAGCTGATAAGGAAGCGGCAGAGTTGGCAATTATCGAGACGTTTCTTCCGGCTCAGATGTCTGATGAAGAAGTTGAAAGTGCGATCGCTCAAATCATCGCTCAAGTCGGAGCGGCTTCAGCGAAAGATATGGGTAAAGTGATGGGTGTCGCAATGCAGCAATTGAAAGGCAAGGCGGACGGGAAGAAGGTGCAAGCGATCGTCAAGGCGAAGTTGGGCGGGTAGAGCAAGGGTTCAGGAATGAATGGGGATAGCGATCGCCGCCGTGCAAGAAAAGCTTTTTGAGTAGAAGCTAGCGGCTGCATTCAGCAGCTACAAGTAACATTGAGCTAAGCACCAGACACTTTGTTATATTCTGCTGCGACGTGCTTGTGAGCCTGCATTAGATGGGCGGCGGAGGTATCAATTCCCATACCATACCGCCATTCGCCATTGAGATATAGCCAGGTTGGTACCTGACGCACGAGATTGCGATCGCCTTCAAAGCAAACTGCACCTTGCTGGAGTGCGAGGTTCAAATTGGTGTATCCCATCCAGACGTGAGTGAACACACTAAGATCAGCGGAGATTAAAACGTTCACCTCAAAGCCTGGATTTTTTTGACACACATCGACCTCTTGATTCTCGATGACCATCCACCAACTGCGCTGAGTTTTGCGCCCTCTGGTTAGCCCTTGAAAATCAAACTGAAGTACTGTTTTTTGTGGCGGCACAGTCTCAAGATTGACTCGCCGTCTCATGCCCCACATCAATAAGGCATCGTCCAAGTCTTCTGACGCAATTTGTTCGCTTCCCCATTGTTGTGCCCAAACTCCCATTGCTTCAATTAGAGGACGCAGGGCTTCCCCAGCAGGCGTGAGAAGATACTCATGCCCCTGCCCTGTTTCCTTTTCATGGCTAATGACCACACCTAATTTCTCAAGTTCTTTGAGGCGTTGAGCGAGGAGGGCGCGGGACATGAGCGGCACTCCTCGACTGATGTCATTGAAGTGGCGATTGCCATACAGCATTTCTCGCAGCACTAAGGGGTTCCAGCGATCGCCAATTACTTCGGCAGCTTTCGCTACCGGGCAGAACTGCCCATATCCCTTTCTCATAGCCCATTTAAGGAGAGTACAAATCAGGTTCAGATATTGAACTTGTATCACCTTCTTTAGCAAATCAGAATAAGGGCATCACAAGATTTATTAAAGGAGACTGTTCAATGCTAGAACAACAAACTGCACCCACTATCCAATCAGAAAAGATGGATTGGCTTTCTCTGGCGGAATCTTTGGGAAGTCAATTTGCTGCAAGAGAAATTGAAGCTGATGAGAGCGATTTGTTTGTCGCGGATAACCTTGCTAGGTTGAAAGCGTCTGGATTGGCGACAGCGGGTGTGCCGATCGAATTAGGGGGCGGTGGAGTCAGCTATGCTGATCTTTGCGCTGTGCTGCGGATTTTAGGACGTTATTCTAGTTCAACGGCGCTCGCGTTTTCGATGCACACGCATCAGGTCATGGTACCGACTTGGCGCTGGCACAATCAGAATGCTCCAGTGGATGGATTACTTAGACGAGTGGCAACGGAGCAACTGATTATGCTTAGCAGTGGTGGATCAGATTGGTTGCAGAGTGGTGGGACAGCGATTAAAGTCGAGGGTGGATTTTTGCTCACAGCTCGCAAAGTCTTTGCGAGTGGTGCGCCTGTTGCTGATTTATTGATGACAAGCGCTGTTTATGACGATCCGGAAAAAGGAGCCACGGTATTACATTTTGCAGTTCCTATGACTGCTCAGGGTGTGGAGATTGAATCTACTTGGCAAGCGCTGGGGATGCGGGGAACGGGTTCTCATGATGTTGTGTTGTCGAATGTTTTTGTACCAGATGCGGCAATTGCTTTACGACGAGAACAAGGAAAGTGGCATTTTATCTTTCACTTGATCTCGATGGTGGCAATTCCGATCGTTTATTCTGTTTACGTTGGGGTTGCAGAAGCGGCGCGCGATCGCGCAGTTCAACTAGCAATGAAGCGGCGCACTGATGAGCATCTTTGCTGCATGGTCGGAGGGATGGACAACGAACTGATGGCTGCGAAGTTAGCGCTTCAGCACATGATTTCTACTGCCGTTGTGAGTCAGCCTGGTTTTGAAACTACGAATCAAATTATGACAGGGCGAACATTGGTTGCTAGAGCAGTACTTAACGTTGCTGATTTAGCAATGGAAGTTGCGGGGGGCTGTGCGTTTTATCGCAAACTCGGTCTGGAAAAATTGTTTCGTGATGTGCAGGGCGCGCGCTATCATCCTCTGCGGGAAGATGCTCAGCGTAAGCTATCGGGGCAACTCGCGCTTAAGTGGGATATGTCTTCTTTGTAGGGTGATGTCTTGTATCTAGTAGCGATCGCTAAGTCTTGATAGAAAACGACGACTATTCTTCAGCCGCTGACTTTCCAGATTTAATAGAAGGTTCAGATTAGAAATTATTTAGACTGAATCTTTCAGTCTAATTACCCAAATTGGGACGATAGACCGAAAGCGGTCGGCATAATATTCCTCTCACCCTAATTTTCTGCCACTGCTACGGGAGTCGCCACTACAGGCTGAGGATTGGCAACCAGTTCCTTTTTGCTGAATTTGAGTTTGCCATCGACTAAATCGATCGAGATCGTATCGCCTTCCCCAAAGGCATTTTCGAGCAGTTTGGTGGCGATCGGGTTTTGTAGTTCTCGCTGAATCGCCCGCTTCAACGGACGCGCCCCATACGTTGGGTCATAGCCCACATCTGCCACATATTTCTGTGCAGCAGGCGAGAGTTCCAGCATGATCTTCTGATCGCTTAGCAACGCCTGAATTCGCTGGATCTGGAGTCCAACGATCTCGCCAAGTTCCGCACGGTTCAACGCATGGAACAGAATCGTATCGTCAATCCGATTGAGAAATTCAGGACGGAAATGCTTGCGGAGTGCGGTCATCACTCGTTTCTGCATTTCCTCATAACGCGCATCATCGCCTGCAACATCGAGAATATGTTCGCTACCAATATTGCTCGTCATCACAATGACTGTGTTACGGAAATCAACCGTTCGACCTTGAGAATCGGTAATCCGCCCGTCATCGAGCACTTGTAGCAGAATGTTAAACACATCCGGATGCGCTTTCTCCACTTCATCGAGCAGCACCACAGAATAAGGTTTACGGCGAATCGACTCAGAGAGCTGTCCGCCTTCGTCATACCCCACATATCCAGGAGGTGCGCCGACTAAACGGGAAACCGAGTGCTTCTCCATGTATTCCGACATATCAAGACGCACGATCGCATCATCAGAATCAAACAAAAATTGCGCCAATGCTCGTGCGAGCTCCGTTTTACCGACTCCGGTTGGCCCCATGAAGAGAAACGATCCGATCGGACGGTTCGGGTCTTTCATGCCCGATCGTGCCCGACGAATTGCCGCCGCCACTGCTTCGACTGCGTCGTGCTGTCCGATCACTCGTTCGTGCAGATGTTTCTCCAGATTTAAGAGTTTCTGACGTTCGGATTCGAGCAAGCGCGTCACTGGAATTCCTGTCCAACGCGCCACGATTTCAGCAATATCCGCTTCGGTGACTTGTTCACGCAGGAGAGCCGTTCCGCCTGCTTGCAGTTCCATCAGTTGCGCTTCCTGTTTCTCGCGATCGTGCTGCAAGGCTTCAAGTCGTCCGTATTTCAACTGCGCGGCTGTATTGAGATCATAAGCACGTTCAGCTTGCTCGATTTGGACTCGAAGCTGGTCTTCTTCCATCTTGAGCGATTTGATCGTTTCGAGAATTTGCTTTTCGTTTTGCCACTGGGAATCGAGGGCATCTTTTTTCGGCTGAAGCTCTGCGATTTCTTGTTCAAGCCGTTCGAGTCGATCTTTGGAATTGCGGCTGAGTCCGGTTAATCCCGTGAGTTTATCTTCGCTCTTGATCGAAAGCTTTTCCATTTCAAGCTGCCGCAAGCGGCGCTCAATCTGTTCTAGCTCCGTCGGTTTGGAGGTAATCTCCATCCTGAGCTTGGCAGCGGCTTCGTCCACAAGGTCGATCGCTTTATCGGGCAAGAAGCGATCGCTGATATAGCGACTTGATAACGTGGCAGCAGCAACCAAAGCGGAATCGGTAATATTGACCCCGTGGTGAACCTCGTAGCGCTCTTTTAGCCCACGCAGAATCGAGATCGTGTCTTCAACCGAGGGCTGATCGATTACGACCTGCTGAAATCGGCGTTCGAGTGCTGCATCTTTCTCGATGTACTTACGGTACTCGTCAAGCGTCGTTGCCCCAATACACCGTAGCTCTCCCCGCGCCAGCATCGGTTTCAGCAGGTTTCCAGCATCCATGTTGCCTTGACCCGCTGCACCTGCCCCTACAACGGTATGCAGTTCGTCAATGAATAAAACGATTTGTCCATCGGATTCGATCACTTCTTTCAGAACTGCTCTCAGTCGATCCTCGAATTCCCCGCGATATTTTGCCCCTGCAATTAGCGATCCCATATCGAGGGAGATGAGCTTGCGGTTCTTCAAGGATTCGGGAACATCACCGTTGACGATCCGCTGAGCGAGTCCTTCGGCGATCGCGGTTTTTCCAACCCCGGGTTCTCCGATTAAGACCGGATTGTTTTTGGTGCGACGTGAAAGCACCTGAACCACCCGACGAATTTCGCCATCTCGCCCGATCACCGGATCGATCTTGCCTGCTTTGGCACGTTCTGTTAAATCTAAACCGAATTTTTCGAGAGCTGAGTAACGCGATTCTGGTGCTTGATCCATGACTTTTTGACTACCGCGAATGTCTCGAATTGCAGTATCAAGCCGAGCCGTATCGACATTAAAGCTGCGAAATAACTTCACTCCAAGGCGCGGGTCGTTGGCAAAGGCTTGGATCAGGTGCTCGATCGAAATAAAGTCATCCTGCATCGAGGTGCGATTTGCTTCAGCACGATCAAGCATCGTATCGAGATATCGTCCTAAATAAAGTTGTTCTGCGCTGCCAACTTTCGGCTGACGGCGGGTAAATTCGTCCACCTGCTGCCAGAACCGATTCGCTTCGATGCCCGCTTTGCTTAAAATTTTTGCTGCTAAGCCATTCTCTTGCTCTAGCAGGCTAATAATTAAATGTTCAACTTCTAAGTTCTGGTGTCGATAGCGCCGCACGACATCTTGTGCCTGTACGATCGCTTCCCAGGCTTTATCTGTAAATTTGCTGGGGTCTGTGGGTTGCATTCCGGTAGTGTTTTGTCATCGCTCTTCTTGAAACTTCAATGTAGCAGTTCAGGCGAGTTCTTTCACAAACGTCTCATACAATCAGGCAGAAATCTTCTACTTGGTGTAAGGGTGTACCAGTTTGGTTTTCGTTTGTGAAAGTGTCATCAGACGAGGAGGCCGCAGGTCATGGCTGAGGTAGCCGCTCACGCGCTCAACGTTCAGGTAGTGCTCTTATTTTCTCTCAGTTTAAAGAAACTCTGCATAAGAAATGGGAGAGGACGATTTATCCTTTCCCACTTCTTGCTTTTACAATACCCCCAAGGGAATTCGAATCCCTGTCGCCTCCGTGAAAGGGAGGTGTCCTAGGCCTCTAGACGATGGGGGCAGGCACTGGTGTCAGATTTGCGTTTGCAATCGACATTCACTAATGTAACGGACAGAACCAGGAATGTCAACCTCTAAATTCAAATTAAATTTTAGAGCTGTCCCCAAGGAATCGTGTCGAGCTAAAAGGCATAAGGATTAGCCACCCCTAGAACTGTCCCTTGAGAGAGACGTGCGATCGCAAAACCCACTACCGTAAATGACATACCATCTACCCACGCTAAAGGCTCGCGTCTTTAACTCCATGCTTCTGATCGACTTCATGCTATCGCCAAAAACTCGAAAAAACGATGGCGCTACTCCCCCCTGTGCCCCGACTCCTTCGTCTGAGTTTTCCGAGTCGCTAAAAGAAAAACCTTCCTCTGCCCATTCCCTTGTGGAGAACTCTAATCTTCTTTCGCAATCTGTACGATCGCGTTGTTTACCTTGGCTCGCTTCAATTGTTTATCCACTAGGGCGTTATCTGGTTCTGCCCGTCTATTTTCAACAGATCGAAGTCACGGGTCGAGAGCATTTCCCTACTAGGGGTCCGGTCATTATTGCTGCAACCCATCGATCGCGGTGGGATGCGTTGCTCGTACCTTGTGCAGTGGGTCAAGATATCACGGGTCGAGTGCTGCGATTTATGGTGACGGCAGACGAGATTAAAGGAATTCAAGGTTGGTTTATTCGACGGTTGGGTGGATTTCCAATCAATACACGGCATCCGACGATCGCGGCGCTGCGTCACAGCGTCGAACTGCTACAGCAGCGTGAAGCATTAGTAATTTTCCCCGAAGGAAATATCTATCGTCAAGCGGCAGATCTGAAGCCTGGACTGGCACGATTAGCGCTGCAAGCAGAAGCAAGTCAACCTGGATTAAACGTTCAGATTGTGCCGATTTCAATTCAATACAGCAAGCCTCTCGTTCCTTGGCGCACTGCTGTCAAAATTCACGTTTGTAATCCGATTCCTGTAGCTGAATATGTGTCGGAGCATCCGAAGCAGGGAGCAAAACGATTAACCGCAGATTTAGAGCGGATTCTGCGATCGCTTTCCATTTAGGGTCAAAAAAAGAGACGCTGTGAATTGCGTCTCTTTTCAGATTCTTTTGTGAGTGAGATTAACGACCGATGCCGATATAGCGGAAGCCTGCTTCTTCTAACACAGGTTGGTTGAGGAAGTTCCGGCCATCAATCAAGATAGGAGCGTTCATCAACTTCGCCATCTTGATGTAGTCGAGGGTGAGGAACTGCGACCATTCCGTTACCAATACCAGCGCATCGCAGCCATCTGCTAAGCGTTCTGCATCAGTTTCAACAATCACATCTGAAATACCATCGCGCATTCCGCTTTGGGAAATGATGGGATCGTAAGCTTTTACTTTCGCGCCTAGACGAGTCAAGTTCTCGATTACATTCAGCGCTGGCGCATCCCGTAAATCATCGGTATCCGGTTTGAACGTCAAGCCTAAAAGCCCGATCGTTTTTCCTTTGAGAATCTTGAGCGCTTGCTGAAGCTTTTCAACCACAATCAGGCGCTGACGCTCATTGACACTGACGGCTGCTTTAAGCAATTGCGTTTCGTAACCGTAATCGTCCGCCGTGTGGATCAAAGCCGAGACATCTTTCGGGAAGCAGGAACCACCCCAGCCAAGACCCGCTTGCAGAAACTTGCCGCCAATCCGGGAATCAAGACCGATCCCTTTTGCCACTTGCATTACATCAGCACCCACGCGATCGCAGATGTTTGCGACTTCGTTGACAAAGCTGATCTTCGTTGCCAAAAATGCGTTCGCGGCATATTTGATCATCTCTGCCGAACTGAGGTCAGTGACCAATACTGGAACTGGAGGTGCAGACTTATCTTCGGCAAACTGACGCTCAACGATCGGGGTATAGAGTTCCTGCATCAGTTTGATCGGGCGATCGCTATTGTTGCTGCCAACGACGATGCGATCAGGGTTGAACGTATCGAACACAGCAGAGCCTTCGCGCAGAAACTCGGGATTGCTGACGACATCAAAGTCGTAATCGATCGTCAAAGCCTTTGTCGGAATTTCTTCACTGCCACCGACTCCAGCGAGAACAGGCTGTGCTTCAGCGCGTTGACGCTCTGCAATTCCATCGAGAACGAGCATTCTCACCCAGTCGCCAGATCCAATAGGAACAGTTGATTTATTCACAATCACTTTGTATCCGCCTTTCAGATTGGCACCGATGCCCCGCGCCACGGCTTCGACATAGCGTGTATCACTTTCCCCAGTCGGCAGCGCAGGCGTTCCAACCGCGATAAACAGAATTTGACCGTGCTCGACCCCAGCAGCGAGGTCGGTGGTGAACTCCAGTCGTCCCGCTTGAATCGAAGACTGCATAATTTCAGACAAACCCGGCTCAAAAATCGGCGATTGTCCAGCCTGCATCAACTTCACCTTTGCTTCGTTATTATCGACGCAAATCACATGATGACCAATGTGAGAGAGGCACGCACCCGTGACTAACCCAACGTAACCCGTTCCGATAACGCAGACACGCATAGTCTTAAACTCCTCAATCAAACAACTTGTAACCGGACTCGATATTCTTCCTTTCGTTTAGCATTCCCACCTGCAACGCCCTTTATTAATGCGTCACGATGCTTGCACCGCCCTCCGAGTTGACTCTAGCGGGGCTTCAGACACTTCCATCCGGCTGCGAAAATCAGCGATCGTGCGCTCTAGTCCTTCCTTCAGCGGGATCGTCGGTTGCCAGCCGAGATGCGTTTGAGCGCGAGTGATGTCGGGCTTGCGGCGGCGGGGATCGTCTTGGGGTAAGGGTTCAAATTTCAAAGCTGCATCAGGGTTGACCATTTCTTGCACGGCTTGAGCCAGTTGCAGAATGGTGTATTCTCCGGGATTTCCTAAGTTGACTGGGCCAATAAAATCGCCGTTCATCAAGCGATAAAGACCGTCAACCAAGTCAGAAACATAGCAGAAACTCCGCGTTTGAGAACCATCACCGTATACCGTTAGGGGATGACCTTTGAGCGCTTGCACAACAAAGTTGCTGACCACGCGACCATCGTTTTCGAGCATTCGCGGGCCGTAGGTGTTGAAAATGCGAGCAACGCGAATATCGACATCGTTTTGACGGTGATAGTCAAACGCGAGGGTTTCAGCGACTCGTTTGCCTTCGTCATAGCAACTGCGAATTCCGATCGGGTTGACATTGCCCCGATATTCTTCAGACTGGGGATGTACTTCGGGATCGCCATATACTTCGGAGGTCGAGGCAAGAAGGAATCTGGCTTTGATTCGCTTGGCTAAACCGAGCATGTTCAGCGTTCCCATCACGTTGATTTTGATTGTTTTGACGGGATTGTACTGATAGTGTACAGGCGATGCAGGACAGGCAAGGTGATAAATCTGATCGACTTCAAGTCGAATGGGTTCTGTAATGTCGTGGCGAATTAGTTCAAAATTGGGATTTCCTAGCCAGTGTTGAATATTGCGTTTGTGTCCGGTGTAGAAGTTATCGAGACAGAGAACTTCATGCCCCGTATTCATTAGACGATCGATCAAGTGGGAGCCAATAAAGCCCGCACCACCAGTAACAAGAATTCGCATAAGTCCAAAATTCGCGTAGATTGCAAACGAGCAAGGGTAGGAGTAGCTGTTACTCAAGAGATGAGTTGAGCAAATCCCCGTTTGCCAGAAGTGTACCCATTAAATTAACAGGCAGCACGACAGCAATCCGACCTGGAAAGGGGTGAGCTACGTCCGGGCTTTTCCCAGAAAGATAACAGAAACTTCCGGGATAGCACGCTTTATTAGATAGAGTTCATCGAATCTTCAACCGTTAAAACAAAAATTGCCCCTATTTCTGCGTAGGGGCAATCCGAAATTATGCTGAAACGTTTAGCTCTGTTCGTTTGACAACCGTAAAACCGCCATGAACGCTTCTTGGGGCACATCGACGGTTCCAATCGCCTTCATGCGTTTTTTACCTTTTGCTTGCTTTTGCAGCAGTTTTTTCTTTCGGGAGATGTCACCACCGTAGCATTTCGCCAAGACATCTTTCCGCAGAGCGGGAATATGTTCGCTGGCGATGACTTTGCTGCCGATCGCAGCTTGAATCGGAATTTTAAACTGATGACGGGGGATCAATTCGCGTAGCTTTTCAGTGAGAGCGCGCCCGACTCCGTAGGCTTTATCGCGGTGAACGATCGTGGCAAGTGAATCGACGGGATCACCGTTAATCAGAATGTCTAGCTTCACTAGAGCATTTTCGCGGTAGCCGATCAGTTGATACTCCATGCTGGCGTAACCGCGCGATCGCGACTTCATCTGATCAAAGAAATCGGTGACAACCTCTGCCAGTGGTAGTTCATAAATCAGCGTAGTGCGTCCGGGCGTGAGATACTTCATATCCTTGAAGACACCACGGCGATTTTGGCAGAGTTCCATCAATGTCCCAACATAGGTTTCGGGCGTGATGATATCGACTTGAACATAGGGTTCTTCGATTTTTTCGCGCTCTGTGGGAGAAGGCAGCTTACCAGGGTTATCAATCAGCAGAATCTCACCTTTTATGGTTGTAACTCGATAAACCACCGAAGGGGCGGTAATAATCAGGTCAAGATTGTATTCGCGCTCTAGTCGTTCTTGCACAATTTCCATGTGTAGCAAGCCCAAAAAGCCACAGCGGAACCCGAATCCCATCGCGCTTGAGGTTTCCGGCTCGAAATTGAGGGCAGCATCATTGAGCTTTAATCTATCGAGGGCTTCGCGCAGTTCCGGGAATTGGTCGGCATCGGTCGGGAACATGCCGCAGAAGACCATCGGTTTCGCCTCAATGTAGCCCGGTAAGGGTTCGGGAGCTTTTTTGGCAGATAGCGTAATCGTGTCTCCCACTCGTGCATCCTCTACGGCTTTAATCGAAGCAGCAAAGTATCCCACTTCGCCAGCGTGTAGGGATTCGACTTGGACTTGAGTGGGAGAGAGAACGCCAAGTTCATCGACTTGGTATTCCTTGCCGGATGCCATCAGGTAGACTTTATCGCCCCGCTTCACCTGCCCATCCATCACCCGGAAGTAGACAATCACGCCGCGATAAGCGTCGTAGTAACTATCGAAAATTAGCGCTCGTAACGGTTCTTTGGTCGTGTCTTTGGGCGGCGGGACTCGTTTAACGATCGCTTCTAAAATATCCGGGACACCAATTCCTTCTTTTGCCGATGCCATAATCGCTTCAGAGCAATCGAGACCAATCACCTCTTCGATTTCTTGCTTGACGCGATCGGGTTCTGCACCCGGCAAATCAATTTTGTTCAGGACTGGAATAATTTCGAGATCGTGTTCGAGTGCCAGATAAACGTTAGCAAGCGTTTGTGCTTCTACACCTTGAGAGGCATCGACAACTAGCAACGCGCCTTCACACGCCGCGAGTGAGCGCGATACTTCGTAGGAAAAATCGACGTGTCCAGGGGTGTCGATTAAATTTAGTACATATTGCTGCCCATCTTTTGCGGTGTAGTTCATTCGAGCCGCTTGGAGCTTAATAGTGATCCCGCGTTCCCGCTCCAGATCCATATTGTCGAGGAACTGTTCTTTCATGTCCCGCGCAGTTACGGTTCCCGTTTCTTGAAGTAAACGGTCGGCAAGCGTGGATTTGCCATGATCAATGTGAGCAATGATGGAAAAATTTCGGATGCGGTTGACGGGTACGTCAGTCATAAACTTCAGGGGGATTGGCGGCACTGTAGGACAGGCATTCTCAGAAATTTGACTCTTGATGAGGATAGATTTCTGAATCAGAACGCTTAAGATATTTTAAACCTTTCTTCACGGAGTTCGAGAGTTTGAGACGCTAAGAAGAAGAAATGTCCCGGTTTGGGGCAGAACGAATTTCAGCTTACTTAAACTCACCTGTGAAAAAATGTTAAAACTTTGTTGAATCGATGCAAAAACGGTACATCCATAGTTTACAGGCAGGATTTCTCAAAGCGCAGGTGAATTTTAACTCTCGATCCGATTCCTTTTCAGATTTAGCCACTGACCTTCATGCTGAAGGTTGACCGACACTATGAACGATCCTAAACTTCAAACGCCCGATCGATACAAAACCGAGCTTGCGATTCAGATTGATTCTGATTTGTTGGAGCAAATCCAACATCTGACGAACGATCCGAGCAAGGTGGTTGAAGTGGCATTGCGGCAATGGCTGAGAAGCGAACTTTACCGCGATGAGGATAATGCCCGCACCTTGCCGAGAAACCCGCCTCTTCCTCCGAGGGGCGAGTGGAACGATTAGGTGCTGTAATCTAGGCACGGTTGCTTGATGTCTGCTTTTTTCCCCGGTCAAATGGTCACTTCCGTGAATCTTTCTAGCTCTTTGTCTGACTCGATTGACTCGTCTGTATCTTCTGATTCGATTGCGATCGCTGATATCGCAGAGCTGATGATGACGCAAGATGCAGCAGGAGTGCTGCTGGCGTTTCACTGGCGTGAAGTGAGTGAGGCTGAGGCAAAACAGTGGATTGGTAAGCCGATGGGCGCAAGATTTGCGCCGGTTTCTTGTGCACCGTATTTGGAGCGATTAAAGCGGGTACTGACTTCTCAAAAGCCGGAGCAATTTCGCTGCTTGTTTGAGTGGGGCGATCAGACGATTCTGTTTGATCTGGTGATGAGTCCAGTGATTCTACCTAATGGGACAGCGGCGCTAGTCATCGTCACCGGAGAGCAGGTGAATGACCTGGATGAAGCGCAGTCGCCCTTACAGGCGGTAGAAGTCTCGCGAGAAACAAATCTCGATCGCTACCAGCAGCTTTTAACTCAGATTGTGTGGAATGCCCGTCAGAATTTGGAGCTTCCAACCATTTGGCAGGCGACAGTAGACGGGTTAGGAGCAGCGCTTGATGTCAGCCGCTGCATTATTTGTCCGTATGATCCGAAGCGATCGGCGATTGAAGCTGTAGCGGAATTTCGCCAAGATTGTCTGAGTTCGCTGAAAGGTACGGTGTTTCAGCTTCAAGACGATCCGCTGCTTCAGAAAGCTTTGGCGACTTTAAAGCCGATTCGAGCCGTGCGGCAGGTTCCCGAAGAGGTGAATCCTGCTCCAGAAGCCGATGTTCCGCAAACGCGACTGTTGGTGGCAACGCACTATCAGGAGCAGCCGAACGGGGTGATTATTCTTGATCAGTGCGATCGCGATCGCGTTTGGACGCAGGCGGAATTGGAGTTTGTTCAGGAATTGGCGGATCAGGTGGGTACTTCGATCGCTCATGCGGCTTTGCTGATCGAGCTTCAACGAGCGAACGATAGTTTGATGCAGAAGCACCGCGAATTAGAGGAAGCGCGACACCAAGCTGAAGAAGCATCTCGGCGCAAAAGTGAGTTTTTGGCGAATACGTCGCATGAATTGAGAACGCCGCTGAACGGGATGATCGGCTTTTTGAAGCTCATTCTCGACGGGATGGCAGAAGATCCCCAAGAGCAGCGGGAATTTATTGAAGAAGCGCATCGATCGGCAATTCACCTGTTTAATGTCATCAACGACGTTTTAGATATCGCCAAAATCGAAGCCGGAAAAATGCAGATTGAATGCAGTCCGGTGAGCTTGCAAGAGTTGCTAGATCAAGTGGAGAACATGACTCGCACTCAAATTCGCCAAAAGAATCTCAGCTTTGAGGTGCAGAAACCTCAAACTCATGATGAAATTGTATTGTTTGGGAACTATCAGCGATTACTTCAGGTACTGCTCAATTTAATGGGTAATGCAATTAAGTTCACCAACGAAGGTGGCATTACCGTGAGTGCAGAAGTGATCAAAAAGCGGATTGTTGTTCAGGACGAAGAACTACCTGGACTGGTGAAGATTCGAGTTGCGGATACTGGCATTGGTGTATCGCTGGATAAGCAAGATAAGCTTTTTCAGTCATTTAGTCAGGTGGACGGCTCGTTGACGCGGCAGTATGGGGGCACTGGGCTAGGGCTAGCAATTTCCCAAAAGCTGGTCGAGGCTATGGGAGGCGTCGTAAATTTCTACAGCATGGGTGAGGGTCTGGGATCAACTGTTACTTTTACCATTCCGCTCTATCAAGAGCCTGTGATGATTGCAGCAAATTGAATTGACGATCGCTGACATGAAATTTTTGCCCTGCTCGATTCACGCATTGAAAAGATGCAGTAACAGCCTGTACAAATGATTTAAAGAAACGTAAAAATTTACATCACCCAAGCTGCTTTGTTAGCCGATAATCATCGTGGAGGGAATGGAGGTCGTTCACTCTGCCAGGTTTTTCCGCTATCGAAACTGGTAAACACAGCTTTAGGAAGATAATCTTTCCTTGCCCATCCTTCTGATACTTCAGCCCTTAAAGCGTTTTCTTGAAGAAAAAAGTTCACACAGACATCAGTTTCTGGCTTAAACAATTTTCTAGCAAAATCCCTAGTTTCCGTAAAACTGTTACCTCCATCAGAACTGTAAAGAGTGCCTGCAATCAAAACCTGTTGCCCTATTTGCTGAAATGATTGTTCACAGCTAGATCCACAACCTCCGATGCCGTCGCCCTCAACTACCAAGGTCGGAAATTTGAAAATTGGAGAGATCTTGAGTATTCGAGCATGGCACGCCCAGTGGTAATCTATGAAGCCAACTCTATATTCACGAGTCACCAGTCTCAAATGAAGACCTTGCAGGGTTCTGAAGTTGCAATGATTGCTGAAAGAGCCGTTGGTTGAGCAGAGGAAAATAATGCAGCCCACAAGAGCAAGAAGAATAGACCAGCTAAATCTTTTTACACGCTCAAGCATTTGAAAGCCTAGTACAGGATGCTGTTTTAATAATACTTTTGAACTCCAGAATTAGATGATTTTTCCTGTAAAAATCCCCCACCCGAAGGCGAGGGATTTTCTTATTTACCTACCACATTCAGTTCGATCAACCGAACTTACCTGCGGTCGCTGCAATCACGAAGGCTGCATACGTCAGTACGTAACCTGCGGTGAAGTGAACCAGACCGACTAACCGACCTTGAACGATCGACAGAGCAACTGGCTTATCCTTGAATCGAATCAAGTTTGCCAACGGAGTGCGCTCATGGGCCCACACCAAGGTCTCGATCAATTCTTGCCAGTAACCACGCCACGAGATCAAGAACATGAATCCGGTCGCCCAAACCAGGTGTCCTAAGAGGAACATCCAAGCCCAAACTGCCAGGTTATTCATGCCATACGGGTTGTAACCGTTGATTAGTGGAGCCGAATACTGCCACAGGTAGTCACGCAGCCAACCCATCAGATAGGTCGAACTTTCGTTGAACTGAGCCACGTTACCAGACCAGATTGCGAGATGCTTCCAGTGCCAGTAGAACGTTACCCAACCGATCGTATTCAACATCCAGAACATCGCCAGATAGAAGGAGTCCCATGCAGAGATATCGCAGGTACCGCCACGACCCGGACCATCGCAAGGGAATGCGTAGCCAAAGTCTTTCTTATCGGGCATCAGCTTCGATCCACGAGCATCCAACGCGCCCTTAACCAAGATCAAGGTGGTGGTGTGCAGACCGAGCGCGATCGCGTGGTGAACTAAGAAGTCACCAGGTCCAATGGTCAAGAACAGCGAGTTCACGCCGCTATTGATTCCATCCAACCAACCGGGCAGGTAAGCTGCACCAGTGTTAGACGCAATGCTATCCGCGTTCGACAGTAGGGTGTTGAAACCATACAGTGCCTTACCGTGGGAGGCTTGGATGAACTGAGCGAACACAGGCTCGATCAGGATCTGCTTCTCAGGAGTTCCGAAAGCAACTACCACATCGTTGTGGACATAAAGACCCAAGGTGTGGAAGCCAAGGAACAACGATACCCAGCTTAGGTGCGAGATAATCGCTTCCTTGTGACCCAGAATCCGTGCAAGCACGTTGTTCTTGTTTTGGTCTGGATCGTAGTCACGAACCCAGAAGATTGCGCCGTGTGCGAAAGCTCCAACCATCAGGAAGCCTGCAATGTACTGGTGATGGGTGTACAGCGCGGCTTGTGTGGTGAAGTCCTTCGACATGAAGGCATAGGGCGGCATCGAGTACATATGCTGTGCCACCACGGAAGTCACCGTACCCAAAGCACCCAGGGCAAGACCCAATTGGAAGTGCAGCGAGTTATTTACGGTGTCATACAGACCTCTGTGACCTTCGCCCAATCCACCAGCAGGGGGGATGTGCGCGTTCAAGATGTCTCTGATGCTGTGACCGATACCAAAGTTGGTGCGGTACATATGACCAGCCACGATGAAGATCACCGCGATCGCGAGGTGGTGATGAGCCATGTCGGTCAGCCACAGCGATTCGGTTTGCGGATGGAATCCACCGAGGAAAGTCAAGATTGCAGAACCCGAACCTTGAGCCGTTCCGAAAATGTGGTTCGCAGTATCAGGGTTTTCTGCGTACACGCTCCAGTTGCCTGTGAAGAACGGTGCAAGACCTGCAGGGTGAGGCATCGTGGACAAGAAGTTGTTCCAGCCCACGTGCTGACCGCGAGATTCGGGAATTGCAACGTGAATCAAGTGACCTGCCCAAGCCAAGGAGCTAACTCCAAACAGACCCGCCAAGTGGTGGTTCAGACGCGATTCAGCGTTTTTGAACCAAGCCAAGCTTGGACGGAACTTCGGCTGGAGATGCAGCCAACCTGCGAACAGGAGAACTGCGGACAGAATCAGCAAGAAGATCGAACCTTGGTATAAATCACCGTTGGTTCTCATACCGATCGTGTACCACCAGTGGTACAGACCAGAGTAGGAAATATCAACCGGATAGTTCGCGCCGCCTTGCGTAAACGCTTCGACTGCGGGTTTACCGAATTGAGGATCCCAAATCGCGTGAGCGATCGGGCGGACATTTAGAGGATCTTTGATCCACTGAGGGAAGTTGCCTTGCCAAGCAACGTGAAAGAGACTACCAGATGCCCAGAGGAAGATGATCGCCAGATGTCCGAAGTGAGTTGCAAAAAGCTTTTGGTAAAGCTTTTCTTCTGTCATTCCGTCGTGGCTTTCAAAGTCGTGAGCAGTAGCGATTCCGTACCAAATCCGACGAGTTGTAGGATCTTGGGCAAGGTCTTGACTAAATTTTGGGAACTTAGTTGCCATAGCTGTTTGTTAATCCTCGCTCATCGTCATCCGATGGAAATTGACCGAGCTAGGAAGAATGCCCATGTGGTGACAATTCCGCCTAAGAGGTAGTGAGCAACGCCCACAGCCCGTCCTTGAATAATACTCAATGCACGCGGTTGGATAGAGGGTGCAACTTTGAGTTTGTTGTGCGCCCAAACGATCGACTCGATCAGTTCTTGCCAGTAGCCACGTCCGCTAAACAGGAACATCAAGCTGAATGCCCAAACAAAGTGAGCGCCCAGGAAGAGAAGTCCGTAAGCCGACAGTGCTGAACCGTAGGATCCAATCACTTGCGCCGCTTGTGCCCACAAGAAGTCGCGCAACCAACCGTTGATTGTGATTGCACTTTGAGCGAAATTACCGCCCGTTACGTGATCAACTGTTCCATCCGGCGCAACTGTACCCCAGACATCGGATTGCATTTTCCACGAGAAGTGGAAGATTGCGATCGACAGGGAGTTGTACATCCAGAACAGACCGAGGAACACGTGATCCCAACCAGACACTTGGCAGGTGCCGCCACGACCCGGGCCATCGCACGGGAAGCGGAAACCAAGGTTGGCTTTATCAGGAATCAAGCGTGAGCTACGTGCAAACAGTACGCCCTTCAAGAGGATCAATACCGTGACGTGAATCGTGAAGGCGTGGATATGGTGAACCATGAAGTCCGCCGTACCCAGTGCGATCGGCATCATGGCAACTTTGCCACCGACCGCGATTGTTCCACCACCAAACGCATAGCTAGCAGGAGCCAAAGCGTTGGGAGCGGTTCCACCCGGAGCCAGCGTGTGGAGGTTTTGAATCCACTGCGCAAACACAGGTTGGAGTTGAATTGCGGTATCCGAGAACATATCTTGCGGACGACCCAAAGCGCGCATCGTGTCGTTGTGAACGTACAGACCGAAGCTATGGAAGCCGAGGAAGATACAAACCCAGTTCAAGTGGGAAATGATGGCATCCCGGTGACGCAGAACGCGATCGAGGTTGTTGTTTTGGTTCACAACCGGATCGTAGTCGCGCACCATGAAGATTGCCGCGTGAGCCGCACCACCGACGATGAAGAATCCACCGATCCACATATGGTGCGTGAAGATCGACAACTGAGTTGCGTAGTCAGTTGCGAGGTAGGGGTAAGGCGGCATCGCATACATATGCTGTGCAACGATGATGCTCAAGGAGCCAACCATTGCCAGGTTGATTGCCAGTTGCGCGTGCCAGGAGGTCGTCAGGTTTTCATAAAGACCTTTGTGACCTTCTCCAGTAAACGGACCTTTGTGTGCCTCAAGGATTTCCTTGATGCTGTGACCGATACCCCAGTTCGTGCGGTACTGGTGTCCAGCAATCAGGAACAACACAGCGATCGCCAAGTGGTGATGTGCGCTATCCGTCAGCCAGAGTCCGCCTGTAACCGGATTCAGTCCACCTTTGAAGGTGAGGAAGTCTGCGTACTCGCCCCAGTTGAGGGTAAAGAAAGGAATTAGACCTTTAGCAAAGCTGGGGTAGATGTCTGCCATCAATTGGGTGTTCAGGATGAACTCATGAGGCAGAGGGATCTTGTCCGCAGGAACTCCGCGATCGAGGAGTTCGTTAATCGGCAACGCCACGTGGATCTGGTGACCCGCCCAAGCGAGTGAACCGAGTCCGAACAGACCCGACAAGTGGTGGTTCAGCATCGACTCCACATTCTGGAACCATTCCAGTTTGGGTGCGCGCTTGTGGTAGTGGAACCAACCTGCAAACAACATCAAACCAGCCATGACCAAACCGCCGATCGCGGTGACATAAAGCTGGAAGGTGTTTGTAAAGCCAGCCGCTCTCCACAGTTGGAAGAATCCAGAGGTGATCTGAATTCCGTGGAAGCCGCCGCCGACATCCGCGTTAAGAATTTCTTGACCGAAGATGTTCCACACAACCTGAGCACTGGGTTTAACTCCAGTGGGGTTGGCGAGCCATGCTTCGTAGTTTGAAAACTTAGCGCCGTGGAAGTACATTCCACTCAACCAAATGAACACAACGGCTAAGTGACCGAAGTGTGCGCTAAAAATTTTGCGAGAAACGTCTTCTAAGTCGCTTGTATGGCTATCGAAATCGTGAGCGTTAGCGTGGAGGTTCCAAATCCAGGTGGTGGTTTTGGGCCCTTTAGCTAGGGTGCGATCGAAGTGTCCCGGCTGACCCCATCTCTCAAAAGAAGTGGGAACGGGATCTTTATCAACGACCACCCGTGCCTTCGCCTCGCGCTCCGGTGGGCTAATTGTCATTGAGACTCTCCTCTCTCTAGACAAGGAACGAGTTATCCCTATCCGGCAACTGGTCTCAAACCCTTCTGTTAAGCTCTGGCTGCGGAATGACTGAGGTTGATAAGACCTAGTTGCGTTGTCGCGGTTAATGCAGGCTTCGAGCTTGGCTTGAGGTTCCAGGATTCCCGTGAATTCGGGATGTGTGCCTTCGTGGGTTCTCAATGGGTCATTATAGGGCTTTCATGAAAACGTTTCCGAACGTAATTAACAATAATTCAAAGTTCTGGATTTCTTGACGGTGCTTGGGTCTCAGGCTCCGAGCAGAAATAAAAAGTCAAGAGTTTGTCGCTTAACTTTACATTGCTAAAGGATTGGAATTCGTAATCAAATTAATCGAGCACAATTGATATTTCCTGCTCTTTCTATTAATAAAACGTTGTAGAAGTTCGAGGTGGTGGACGATCGAGCCGTTGATCTCCGCGTTTTTACTCAAACTACTCAACACGGTACCCCAGCTTGAGGTAGAGCAATCACACGTACCTGTGGCAGCTTGGTGCTCTTCGTTGCGGGAAGCGTACTGTATCCAAGTAATTAAAGAGATACTTCGATCGTCGCCTCTGTGCCTAAATTTTCCGCTATAGTGCCGTAGGAACAGCGATCGAGTTGTACGGCAATGTCCTGAAACCTCTAAGCTGTTGGCTGTTCGATTAGGAGAGATACCTGGTGTTTGGGATCATGCGCTGGCGCGGGACGGCTAGAACTCTTTCAGTCTCATTAGTATTAGCAATGCTGCTCAATTTGGGTGGAGTTGCGCCGAGTTTGGCGGCTCCGAAAGGTTCGGCAAAATTGGCAGGGAGGATTTCAGAAGCATCGCCGCCAGAAGTCATTCAGCAATTAAAGCCCTTGCTGGACAAGTATCAGCCACAGGTGTCGATCGCTTCTCCACGCCCAAACGAGGTGGTAGACGACAATACTGTTTCTGTCAAATTTAATGTTAAAGATCTGCCCTTATATAAGGACGCAAAGCTGGGTTTAGGACCGCATCTTCATGTGTTTCTAGACGATCAACCGTATCAAGCGGTTTATGATGTGAGTCAGCCGCTTGTTCTTAAAGATTTAGCAGCAGGAACTCACACAATTCGTGCGTTTGCAGGTCGTCCTTGGCATGAAAGCTTTAAGAATGATGGGGCCTATGCTCAGACGACGTTTCATGTCTTTACAAAAACGCCAAGCAATAGTCCCGATCCAAAACTGCCGCTACTTACTTACAGCCGCCCACAGGCAACCTACGGGGCAGAACCTGTTCTATTAGATTTCTATTTGACGAATGCGCCGTTACATATTGTCGCGCAGGAGGATAGTAAAGATGAGGTTGCGGATTGGCGCGTGAAAGTGACGGTGAATGGCGATAGTTTTACGCTCGATCGCTGGCAACCGATCTACTTAAAAGGCTTCAAACCGGGCAAAAACTGGGTGCAGCTTGAATACGTAGACGACAAGGGCAATCCGGTTCAAAACGTTTACAACAACGCCGCACGAATATTTAATTACGAGCCGAACGGACAAGATACGCTGTCGAGATTAGTTCGAGGTGAAATTCCGTTTGATCAGGCGGTGTCGATCGTTGATCCCAATTACAAGCCGACTGTCGAGCCCTCAGCGCCCGAACCGACTCCAGTTCCGGTTGCACCAGCCGTCGAAAAAGCTCCAACCGAGCCAGAGGTAAGAGAAACCCCGCAACCAATCGAAGAAGCTCCAAAACCTGCCGAAACTCCAAAACCGCAAGGGGGATTCTTTAATCGCTTTAAGCGATCAGAACCGAAACCGAGCGTTGCCCCTAGCTCAGAGCCATCGCCTGAACCGGAAAAAGCGATCGCGCCTGAGCCAGAAAAAGTAATTGAGCTTCCTGCAAGTCCTGCACCTGAACCAGAAACGCCTGAGATCGGCGCGCCTGTAGCTCCGGCAGAAAAACCTCAAGGTGGCTTCTTTAATCGCTTTAAGCGTCCGGCTGCACCTGTTATTGCGCCAAGCCCTGAACCTGAAGTAACAACGGAGCCAGAAAAGATTGAGCAACCTGAAGTATCTACACCTGAAGCACCAGTCATAGAGCCAGAAGTGGAGAAAACACCAGAGCCAATTCAGCCTGCTCCAGAAACAAAGGAAGCGCCAAAGGGTGGATTCTTCGATCGTTTCAAGCGTTCAGAATCAAAGCCTACAGTCGTTCTTCCGTCTCCAACTCCAGTTCCTGATGATCTGACTGCGCCGGAGGCTGCTGAACCTGTGGAAGCTGAAACTGTGGAAACGGAGCCTGCTGAACCAGAACAGATTGAAATCAAGCCTGCTCCAGTCGCTCCAGTGGTGAAGGAAGCACCGAAGGGCGGATTCTTTGACCGATTTAAGCGGTCAGAGTCGAAACCTGAGATTGTCTTACCTTCTCCCACCCCGATTCCCGATGATCTATCTGCCCCAGAGATGGCAGCACCGATAGAGACAAAACCTACTGAAGCAGAGGGAAGACCCGAACCGCTCGGAACTCCGGTGCAAGAGGCAAAGCCGCCTGCCGTTCAAGAGCCTGTTAAATCCGCTCCTGAAGCAACCTCCTCTGAGTTTGAGCCACAAACCGAACTCGAACGACGATTGGGAATGCCACTTAAACCCCGTATTTCTCAGCCTCCTGTTAATCCACAGCCTGCGCTATCCCCGGAGAGCGCTGAGTAACAGAGTTTCATGGTTCGCGCACCAGAGTTTCCAAAAGATTTAGCGTGGCTCAATGTTCATCGTCCCCTGTCTCTCAAAGAGTTTCGGGGACGCATTGTTTTGCTGGATTTCTGGACATACGGCTGTATCAATTGCGTTCACAGCTTGCCGGATTTGAGATATTTGGAGCAGAGATATAAAGATCGCTTAACTGTTCTCAGCATTCATTCAGCAAAATTTGAGAATGAGGGCGCGATCGAGAACATTCGGCAAGCAATTCTTCGATACGAAATTACGCATCCTGTTTTAGTCGATCAAGACTTTAAAGTTTGGCAATCTTACGCAATTCGAGCTTATCCAACTTTTATTTTGATCAATCCGAAAGGATATATTGTGAAATCGATCGCAGGTGAAGGAAGGCGCGATCTCTTAGATCAAATAATTCAGGAATTAATCGAAAACAATGCGATCGAACCTCAGTCGATCTCGTTTGCGCTTGAGGAATTTCCGATCTCTCCGCTTGCGTTTCCCGGTAAAGTCTTGGTTAAGGATTGCTTATTTATCTCAGATACCGGACATCATCGAATTGTAATGAGTTCGATCGAAGGCGAGGTTCTTCACATTATCGGAAGTGGAAATTCAGGATTACTTGATGGTGAATTCGATCAAGCTCAATTTTCAGCACCGCAAGGAATGACATTCGATCGCACAAATCAATTACTTTATATTGCTGACACAGGAAATCATGCGATCCGCTGTGTTGACTTGAAGGCTAAAACAGTTAGCACGATCGCAGGAACCGGAAATCAAAGCAGAGTGATTTATCCCCACGGTGGGAAGGCTTTAGAAGTTGATTTAAATTCACCTTGGGATTTAGAAAAAATTGGCGATCGTCTATTTATCGCCATGGCAGGCGCACATCAAATCTGGGAAATGCAAGCCGATAAGATCGAAACGTTTGCGGGAACTGGAGCCGAAGCAAGTTTCGATGGTGCCATTCAAGAAGCCGCATTTGCTCAACCCAGTGGGATTACAACAAACGGAAAAGAACTGTTTATTGCGGATAGCGAAACCAGTTCAATTCGATCGATTAATCTAGAAACAAATCAAGTAAAAACAATCTGTGGGGGTGGCGATTTGTATAATTTCGGCGATGTTGATGGAATTGGAGAAGCCGCACGATTGCAGCATTGTTTGGGCGTTGAATTCAGTGAAAATCTTTGGATTGCGGATACTTACAATCACAAAATTAAGCGGATTGACGCGAATGGATTTTGCCAAACGATCGCAGCAGATTCGCTCAATGAGCCTTCTGGAATTAGCGCAACAGCAACACATTTATTTATTGCTGATACAAACAATCACGTAATTCGGAAATTGAATTTAACAACATTAGAAATGGCAACAATCAAATTTCCTAATCTTTGCGCTCCAAACGTCTGCCTACCCAACTAAAAAAGGGCATTCCGAAGAACGCCCCTCACACATTGAAGAAAGAACTTAAAGAAACAACTTTATTGCGCGTTTTGGCGATACCAGTCGATCGTATTTCTCAACCCTTGCTCAAAACTGACTTCAGCAGTAAAGCCAAACCGCTCTTTTGCTCGCTCAGTATCCAAGCAGCGACGCGGCTGACCATTCGGCTGATCAGTTTCCCAGACAATCTCGCCCTTGAACTCCATCAGGTCGCAAAGTAAAGTAATCAAGTCACGGATTGAGATCTCCTCACCTGTGCCCAAGTTCACCGGATCGGGATCGCTGTACTTTTGAGTTGCGATCGCGATTCCCCGCGCTGCATCATCCACATAGAGAAACTCACGGGTCGGACTGCCATCTCCCCAAACGGGAAGCTGGCTTAAACCTTGCTGCTGAGCCTCATGCACCTTCCGCACTAATGCCGGAATCACGTGAGAACTACGCGGATCAAAGTTATCTCCAGGTCCGTAAAGATTTACAGGCAGTAGATAAATGCCGTCAAATCCATACTGCTGGCGATAAGACTGAAGCTGTACTAACAGCGCTTTCTTCGCAATGCCATACGGTGCATTCGTTTCTTCCGGATATCCGTTCCAGATGTCGTCTTCCTTGAACGGAACAGGTGTGAATTTAGGGTAAGCGCAAATCGTCCCCGCACAGACGAACTTCTGTACGCCTGCTTCATAAGCAGCGTGGATTAATTGCGTTCCCATCATCAAGTTGTCGTAGAACAACTCAGCAGGTTTTTCACGATTAAGTCCGATGCCCCCAACATGTGCCGCTAAGTGAATCACAACATCTTGCTGATCCACCGCTCGTTGGCAATTTTCCATCTTGCGGAGATCGAGATCTTGCGATCGCGGCACGGTAATTTTTTGTGGACTTGCCCCTGCTTCACACAGTTGACGTACCACCTGACGACCTAAAAATCCTGCTCCACCTGTCACCAGAATGCGCTTATTTTCGAGACTTAAAGTTGTTGAGGTCATGGCTGAATTCTATGTAAGTTTTCCTAGAAGGACACCCCAATCAAGCTTTGACGAATGGTTGCGTAATCCTCGACCTTAGAGTGCCCATTCTCAGCGGAGCTAATTCCCAAGGCTTGTAGGTCAGCATCGACCATCAGGTGCACTAGCTCCTCAAACGTCACCGAAGGCTCCCATCCCAATTTCTCCTTAGCTTTTGCGGGATCGCCAATGAGCAGATCCACCTCAGCGGGACGGAGATAGCGCTCATCGAATTCCACATAGTCTTGCCAATCGAGATTTACCCGTCCAAAGGCAATATCGAGAAACTCGTGTACCGAATGCGTTTCACCAGTTGCAACGACATAATCGTCGGGCTGATCCTGCTGCAACATCAGCCACATTGCGCGGACGTAATCCTTGGCATAGCCCCAGTCGCGCTTAGCATCGAGATTACCCATGTAAAGCTTCTTCTGCTGTCCGGCAACGATGCGAGCAATGGCACGGGTGATCTTGCGGGTGACAAAGGTTTCGCCGCGACGGGGAGATTCGTGATTAAACAGAATTCCGTTGCACGCGAACATATTGTAGGATTCGCGATAATTTACAGTCTGCCAGTGTGCGAACACCTTCGCGCAGGCGTAGGGACTGCGGGGATAGAAGGGAGTTTCTTCGGTTTGGGGCACCGCTTGAACCTTTCCATACATTTCAGAAGAACCCGCTTGATAATAGCGAATCTCGTTTCCGGTGCGTTGCTGATAGTCACGGGCAGCTTCGAGAATTCGCAGTGCCCCCATACCAACGGCATCGGCCGTGTATTCTGGCGCGTCGAAGCTGACGCGGACATGGGACTGAGCGCCTAAGTTGTAGATTTCTGCGGGCTGAACTTCTTCGAGAATCCGACGCAGCGTCGTCCCATCTGTAAGATCGCCGTAATGTAGAAATAACCGCGCACCTTCGACATGCGGGTCTTCATAAATGTGGTCAATGCGATCGGTATTGAAGGTCGAGGTTCGGCGAATGATGCCATGAACCTCATACCCTTGTTCTAGTAACAGTTCTCCTAAGTAAGAGCCGTCTTGACCCGTGATCCCCGTTAACAGTGCGCGTTTACGTTGCGTCATTCTTTGCTTTCCTCACCTGCAATTTACAACAGACGGTTGGACACTTTTTAGTGCTGAGTTGTTTCATTAAAGCCGGAGTTTGGTCATCCGAAACAAGCTGTACCTAGTTAACCCTAAGCTCAGCGCAAATAACACCCAACATTACCGCGAAAGAGCCGTCTGTGTATTAGAAAGCCGTGGATTTACAGAAAATTTGCTGGGTTTGTTCCGCAAAATTCTTCTCCTACAGCAGTCTTGAGCGTTTTATCACGCATGAAATCCATGTCTTGACCAATCGGGCAAGAAACGCGAAACAAATGTGACAACACTGCTAACCCTTACGACGACTATCGTGAGCATCCGGATCACTCACTGAATCTAAATATCTGTGTGAATTTAATAAGCTCCGTTGTTTCTAGGGAAGATGACGACACCGATCGTTTTGACGATAATCCACAAATCTAGCCAGAAATTGCGGAAGCTGGCGTAGTACACATCAATTCGGATGCGCTGAGGATAGGGAATATCATTGCGCCCTGAAACTTGCCATAAGCCTGTGATTCCAGGACGGATTGTGAGCACCGTTTCGATATGGGTTCCGTATTTAGGGAGTTCTTCAACGACAAGCGGACGTGGGCCAACGACGCTCATATCGCCAACTAAAACATTCCAAAATTGGGGAAACTCATCTAAGCTAGTAATTCGCAAAAAGCGACCGATCCAGGTAATGCGGGGATCGTACTTTAGCTTGAAGTTCGTTTCAAACTCTTGGCGCATTTGAGGCGAGGTACTGATTAGATCGCTCAGCATCTCGTCGGCGTTTCGTACCATCGTTCTAAATTTGATACAGCCAAATCGTTTGAAGTTTTTTCCCACTCGTTCTTGAACGTAGAAAACTGGGCCTGGAGAACTCAGGGCGATCAGTAACGCCAAAATCAAATACACAGGAGAAAAAAGAACGAGAACGGAGAGCGAAAACGCGATATCGAAAAGGCGTTTGACAAGATCGCTATCAAGCACGTCCCAGCTTTTGAAAATCAAAGGTTTGCGACGCTTGAAGATCGACCGAATCCGCTTGCCGGAAATCAATTGGCTATCGGCAGTCATCTTACTCCTTACTATTCCACACCACACACAGTCCTGATCATAAAGCCATCGACTCGTTTAACGTCAGTTTTGCTCCCTGTTCAGGAGGATTTTAGCGAATCGAGTCGGATTTGCAGTCGGGTTTGAAAGTCTTGATAAGCTCGATCGATAAAATTAAGATACCGTTCTTGAAACACTTCCGGGTGAAATTTGAGCGCGTGGAATCGAGCAATTTCGGGCTGAAAGAAAGATCGATATTGCTCGAAAGCGTGAACCGCTTCGACGATCGCGGCTTCTGTTTGCGCGGGAAATAGAATTCCAGTGCCCTGCGAGCCGGATGTCCGTAAGTCTCTCACAGTTTCGGATGTTCCGCCTGCGCCGTAGGCGATAACTGGGGTTCCACAGGCTTGTGCTTCGACCGGAGCGATACCGAAATCTTCATAGGCGGCATAGATAAATGCCTTTGCTTGCTGCATATACTGCTCGACAACGTGATCCGGTTGCCATCCTAAAACCTGAATGTTTGGCTTAGCAATTTTTTGAATTTGCTTCAGTTCCGCGCCGCTGCCGATCACAACTAAGGGGAGATTCAGCTGATTGAATGCTTGAACAATTAACGATATTTTCTTATAGCCAACAAGCCGTGAAACGGTCAGGTAGAAGTCTTGTTTTTGGGATGCAAATGAGAAGCGATCGACATTCACAGGCGGATAAATTACTTCTGCTGATCGCCGATAACAGCGCCAAATTCTACGAGCGGTGTGCTGAGAATTGGCAATAAAATAATCAACGCGATTCGATGAAATGACATCCCATTGTCTTAATTGATGCAGCAAATATCGAGTCAGAATTCCAGAAATTCCGCGGCCTGCGCGACTATCACGGAGGTAATCGAACGTCATATCCCATACATATCGCATCGGTGCATGACAATAGCAAATGTGGAGTTGTTGAGGTGAAGTAAGAACACCTTTAGCAACTGCGTGATAGGAAGAGAGAATGATGTCGTAATTCCGCAGGTCGAGTTGTTCGATCGCGATCGGCAAAAATGGCAAATATTTTTGTACTCCACTTCGCGCAAAAGGGAAATTTTGTAAAAACGTTGTGCCAATTTTCCGCTGATATAAGTAGCTTTTTGGGTTCACTGATTCAAAATCAATTAGCGCATACAAATCGGCATCAATATGCTTCAAAATCTCTTGAACCACGAGTTCTGATCCACCCGTTGCTTCTGGGGTGAGCCACTCATGTACCAGCGCATACTTTAATTTCACAGCAGAGCTTCTCTGATATCACGCACAAATTTTACCGTTTCAGGAGCGCTGATTTCTCAGATTGACTGAACCGAATCGGGCGTACAGTTTTACGGCTATGAAGACAACAAGAAACAAGCAGAATTGAACTAAAACGATGCTTGGCCCTGACGGAAAATTCAGTGCGCCAGAAACAACCATACCCGCGATGCTGCTCAATGCACCGATCGCTACCGACCATCCTAAATATGGCTTAAATTGATGACTTAATAATTTGGCGGTTGCGGCCGGAATGACCAAAAACGCATTCACTAAAAGAATACCGATCGCTTTAATTGCCACTGCCACCGTTAACGATAAAAGCACCACAAATAAGTAACGGTGAAACTGAATTGAGACTCCTTGAACCTTAGCAACCGCTTGATTGAGGGTAAGAAGAATTTGTTGGCGCAATGTCGCAAGCAGAATAGAGACACTGATGATTAATAGCAACCCGGTCAGCGAAATATCTGTCCAAGTGACCGCAAGAATATCACCGAACAGAAGATTCATTAAATTTCCACGATACCCTTGAATAAACGTGGTCAGAATTACACCGATCGCTAATGCGCCCGACAGCACAATATTCAAAACGCTGTCGCTCCAAAGATCAGTTTGATCAATCAAATAAAGTACCGCTACCCCAAAGATTAGCGTGAACGGAAGCAGCGTCCAGGTTGGATCGACTTGAATCAGAACCCCGATCGCAGTCCCTACTAGCGCCGCATGTCCAACTGCATGAGAAAAAAACGACAACTGACGCAGCGCTACAAAACTGCCTAAAAACCCACACAGCAATCCCATTAAAATTCCAGCAATGATCGCTCGCTGCATGAATGGATACTGCAACAAACTGACTAAATTAGTGGTGATGTCGGTAGCGGCTAAAACCAGATCCATAAGTTTGAAGCAAATTGTCGCGGGACAGTGCAATCTCTGGTTTACCTGTGCAAATCAGCGATCGATTAAGACATAAAACATAATCACAATGTCGATTTACCATATCGAGATCGTGCGAAACCTGCAAGACCGTCCAATTCTCCTCGCGCTGGAGTTCATTTAATAAGCTGAAAAATTCTGCTTCACCTTGCACATCTACTTCTGCAAAGGCTTCGTCCAAAACCAAGAACTTACGCGGTGTGACAAGACAATACGCCAGGAGAACGCGCTTCAGTTCACCACCGCTCAAGGTTCCGATTGCTTGATCGCGTAAATGTAGCGCATTCACTCGTCGTAATGCTTGAGCGATCGCTGCTTTTTGAGTTCGACCGCTCTGACCAAGTGCGACAAGTTCACTCACTGAGATCGGGAAGCTGCGATCGAAAATAAAATTCTGCGGCATATAACCAATTTGCGATCGCAAGCTTCCAAGACGGCGAATCGGACGACCGAAAAGCTCGACCGTGCCTGCCGCCTTGGGAATGAGATCCAGAACGGCTTGAACGAGGGTACTTTTTCCAGAGCCATTTGGACCGACGATCGCTGCAGAACTACCTGCCGGAATCTCAAACGAGACATTTTCTAGAGCGGTGTATCGTCCCCGCAGCACCGTTAATCCTTCAACTTTGAGAATGGAATTCATCACTTGAACGCGGCTTCTAAGGTTTGTAAATTCGATCGCATAGCGGTGAAGTAATGCTGAGGATTCGTGTCTCCAGCTTCGAGGGAATCAAGGGGGCGCAATATGAGGTTGAGATCTTTTGAAAGCCCATCGAGGAGTTTGTTATCGACTCCGGGTTCGCTGAATAGAGCTTTGGCTTGAAATTGTTTTACGGCATCGATCGTTTCTTTGACATCTGCTGGAGACAGTTGATCTTCGGGAATTTTCACCACGGCAACTTGCCTTAAGTCGTAGCGCTTTGCCAGGTAGGGAAAGGCATCGTGAAAAGTAATGAAGGTGCGATCGCGAAACTTGCCTAAGCGTTGCTCAAACTCAGCGTTCAAAGCTGCCAACTGTTGTAGATAAGCAGTGGCGTTTGCTTCGTATTTGGCTTTGTTTTCTGGATCAGCAGCAATTAGTCCATCACGAATATTTTCAACTTGCTGTTTTGCTAGAACTGGATCAAGCCAAACGTGAGGATTGCCAGCAGCATGAGCGTGACTGTGTTCTTTTCCGGTTTCAACGACTTGAGAAAGCTGGTCGATCGATTGAATGCCTTGACTGGCATCGACGATTTTCAGCTTTGAATTTTGTGCGCTTTTAATCGTACTTTCTAAAAATTCTTCGACTCCCAAGCCGTTTTTAACCACAACATCGGCTTGGGCTAAAGCCTGGACATCCGCAGGGGTGGATTGATACTCGTGGATTTCGGTTCCCGGCTTGATCAGGATATCTACTTGAGCCGCATCTCCCGCGACCGCTTTCGTAAATAGGTAAACAGGCAGAAACGTTGCGATGACGCGCAGTTTTTCCTCTGTGTTTGCAGCGGGAGAGGGCTGTACGATTCCATTCGTTTGTGATGACGGGGACTGAGTACAGCTACCCAGTAGTGCAGTTCCAGACAGGAGCAGCAAGGCAGCGAGGAGTTTAACTGATCGGGAGCAACTTGAGTTCCTGCTCATGGGGAAAACAAACCGAGTGAAAGGACTGTTTTCATCCTACATTGAGAATGAGTCTCATTTTACTTGTTTACGATCGTCTTAAACAGGAGCAGCAAGTAGCATTATTAACCCGATTTACGGGGTTAATTTAGTTGAGGGCTGGTATGAGGTCTTTTTATAGAGGAAGAATTCTCTTCTTTGTATGATGCGCTACAATCAGCACTAAGCAATACAAGTAAGAATAAATAAAAAAGCCAACTTCGCTAAAAGCTGGCTTCGGATTAACCTGTTGTCGTTTCACATTGGAGAAAACCCTTCTGCGCGTTTCCCAAACTTGCAGGGGTTTCATAGAGTAATAATCCCTATCTGTTGAACATTGTAACAACATACACAAATCTTTTGTCACGAATCTTTATGACCTCCTGACATATTTCTAACTAATGGCAGATTTAGCTGAGCAAAAGATTAACTGATGGGTTGAGCGATCGCCACAATTTCTCTACCTTGCTGTGGTTGTCCCCAAATGACCCGCTCCTGTTTGTAGATCACGGTTCCAGGCTTTGCGCCTTTGGGTTTGTAAACGTTTTTTGGCTCGGTGTAAACGACAGGAACTTGCTCACTTTGACGGGCACGACTGTAGTAGGCGGCTAAATTTGCGGTGAACTGGAGATCTTTTTCGTCGGCGATCGCTCCTGGTTCCAGTCGCAGTAGAACATGACTGCCCGGAATCTCCTGAGTATGGAACCACAAATCATATTCGGTCGCGGTTCGGAACGTGAGCTGATCGTTCTGTCGGTTGTTGCGTCCGATCAGCAGTTCAAACCCGCTAGGCGTTGTGTAGCGGTGCGGCTGGATTTCGGAGTCTTGCTGGGCGACGGCTTTACGATATTCGGAGCCTTCGAGGTAGCCTTCTTGAACCAGTTCATCGCGGATTTCTTCCAGTCCTTTCAGGTCGTCTGGGGTTTCGTATTTTTCAAACTGAGCGATCGCGGTTTCGATCTCTTCTAAATAAGAGATTTCTGCTTGTACGGTTTCGAGTAGGGGTTCGATCGCGGCGCGAGTTCGCTTTAATTTCTGGTGCTGCTTGTAAAGGGCTTGAGCGTTGAGAACAGCGTTTTTCTCAGGATCGAGCGGAATGGTGACAGGCTCTTCTGTCTCGAAATCAGCAAGCTCGATCGATTTCATTCCCGGTTCCCACTGGTGCAGGTTTGCCATCAGGAGATCGGCTTGCTGCTTGGCTTGATCAGCGCGATCGGAGCGATCTAATCGACTTTCAAACCCTGCCGCTTTCGTTCGCAGTTTACCGAGAACGTTGTTTAACTTTTGGGTGATTTGATGGCGAAGTTGAGTAAATTCCTGCTGGTTGAGTTGATCGCGGTAATAGCGATCGATCATTTGCTGCACGCCAATTTGATCGTGTCCCCAAACCACCGTGTAGCCCTGCGGTGTAAAGCCAGAATGGAATTGATCGGCGTCGATCGCTTTTAACCAAAACTGCCAGCACTCGAATAAGCGTTGCCATTCTGGGCCTGTGAGAGTATCGGTCGATCGATCTGGATCAAGGTCTGCTGCTTGCAACATCGATAGAACGAGCGCAGAACTTAACCCGCGATAGGACTTCACTAGATTTTTGCGAATTGCGCCCGGAACAAGACTAATGCGCGAACGCCATCGATCGATTGCTTCTGCTGAGTTTGGAGCCGGATCGAGTCGAGGGGGGGGAAGTTCATACGGTTGACCCGTTTGAATTGGGCGCACACTTGACTGATTAGAACTGACCTGATGCGCTGCGGTGACGATCGCGTTGTCTTGATTGACTAAAATTGCGTTGCTATATTGCCCCATGACTTCGAGATACAGATGCCACAAGGCAGGCTCGCCCGGACGATGGGCAAACTGAAGATCAATCGCTCTTTCCCAGGGTGAGACAGGCTCGATCGCAACGAGTGCTAATCCGCCTAACTGATGGCGTAACTGCTGACTAAAGGTGAAGGTATCTGGATCGCGTGGGGGCGGATCGCTGGAGTGAATTCGGGCGGCTTGGGGATGCCAAGACAACGTGAGCCAGCCGCGTTTTTTTAGGGTTCGTAAGGCTAATAGAACGGTGTAGCGATCACGCTGATAGGCTTGCTCAAATCGGGCGGGGAGCCATTGCGATCGTAGTTCTGCACAAATCGCCATCAGCGTTGTGTAATCAACTGGCTGCATTCTTTCACCTCTTCACTTCTCTCTATATTCGCAACTCTGGAGTTGAATGCGGGGGTTTAGGCACAAATTAGAGGGCGCAATCATCGATAATCATGAAATTGCGTGTTTGCCTCACTCGCTATCTAATGATTTTTTTCTTCCTGATTTTTCTGCTGCTGCGGCTTATCTTCTGGTTTACAGCGTTTCCAAATCCAGATGAGGCTTATTATTGGCTGTGGGGACAGCATTTAGATTGGTCTTATTATGATCATCCGCCTTTAGAAGCTTGGGTACAAGGCGTTTTTGCAACAATTTTTGGACGATCGACGTTTACGCTCAGGTTGCCAAATCTGTTCAGCAGCATTGCCTTCTTCTACACTTACTATTTAATTGTACGGTATCTCCACAAAGATTTGGATATTCGAGCTGTGGTGCTGTTTGTATTGGCATCGCCGCTCTATTTTATATTTCTAGGGTTTGCGTGGCACGATCATCTACTGATTACGTTTTCGTTAATTTCGGCATACTTATTTATCCGATTTCTCGATCGCTATCTTGCGGATGGACGCGGAGAAACTTGGCGATTGTATGGAAGCGCGATCGCGCTTTCGTTGGCGATACTTTCTAAATATAATGCGGTGTTTGTTGCGGTTGGTTTTTTCGCGACGTTGATTACCAATGCTCGATTGCGTTCGCTGTTTCGCGATCGACGACTTTATATTGCAATTGCGATCGCGTCAACTGCTCTGATTCCAATTTTGATTTGGAATTTTTCTAATGATTTTCAATCATTTCAATATTATGTTCAGCGTAGTGTAAATCCTGTTATTCCTGGAATTAAGATTGGTTCGTTTCTTGGATTTACTTTAGTTTCGTTTTTTGTAATTTCGCCTTTTTGCTGGATTGGGTTTTATCGCTTGTTGAAAACTCGCTTACCTGTTAATTCGATTTATCCGATCGTTGCATTTTGGGTATTTGCGATCTCATCGATCGTACTGACGATCATTTCTCTAATCTCAGCAGCATTGTATTACTGGAACATTACAGCCTATTTACTGCTATTTCCTTTGCTGCCGTTTGTACTCAAGAGACCAAACGCTCACGCCATCTATGGATTGATTATTTCAACGTTGCTAGTCATTCACTATACGGTGTTACCGCTTTCGGCGTTGATTAGCAAAGACGTTGATCCAGATTCGCGAATGTTGTTTGGTTGGCGAGAAGTTGCAGCGATCGTTCAGTCTGAATCTCAAGCGCTAAGCAATCCACTATTGATGACTTCTGACTATCGCTCTGCGTCAGCATTAGCTTATGAATTGAACAATCGGAATGTGATTGCAGTGAGCGATCGGATTGATCAGTTTGATTTTTGGTATCGCGACTCGAAACCTTTGCAGGGTAAAGATGCGGTGATTGTTTCGGATGATTGGTATCCGGCGGAATTGATGGTACTCTCGAAGTTCGATCGAACCTCCGAACCTGTGACTGTTTCAGTGAAGCGCTTCGGAGTTTGGATTAAAAACTACTACGTTCGCAAAGGTTATAACTTTAAGCCCTGATGGATTGTATTCACTTAACTGAAATTCGCGGCTATGGCTACACGGGCGCACTGCCAGAAGAACAGGTTTTAGGGCAGTGGTTTGAGGTGGATTTAACGCTTTGGTTGGATTTGGCAACGGCGGGGGAGAGCGATCGACTAACCAATACTTTGAACTATTGCGATGCGATCGAAGTGACTCAGAGATTGATCAAAACATCGCGATTCAATTTGTTAGAGAAATTAGCCACTGAAATTGCACAAGCGGTCTTGCAATTTGATCAAGTCGCTCAAGTGCAAGTGAAGTTGACGAAACCTGCGGCTCCGATACCGGATTTTGGGGGGAAGATTACGATCGAGATTGTGAGAAAGAAGCGATGAGGGATTAAGATCGGACTGACCCCTAAGGCTTTCTCGTTCAATGAGCATTCAAGCGAAAGACTATCCCTTTGCTCAGGAATTTATCACGGATGCAGAAGGGCAAATTCGTAAGGTAGTGATCGATATTGCAGATTATCAAAAGTTGCTTGAAGTGCTAGAAGACGAAGGATTGTATCGCGCCATGATAGAAGCACAGCAGGAAATTCCCTTAAGTTTAGAGGAAGCACGCAGGGAAATGGCAGCAGAGTGAAGGTTGAATACTTGCCTAAGTTTCTGAAGGATTTGAAGGCGCTTAGAAGTAGTCCTGTGTTTGAGGCGATCGATTCTCTGGTGTTGGAGCAGATTCCGAATCTTGAAAGTTTTGATGAAATAGTAATCTGAGCAGACTCAAAGGATCTGACGATCGTTTCGGATTCGTGTCGGAGATTATCGCATCGGCTTATTTTTTGATGGGGAAACAGTGACGTTTGCGCGTGTATTGCATCGCAGCAACATTTACCGATATTTTCCTTAACCTAGCGCGATCGCATTTCAGGTTTTGGCAGGACTGCGATCGATTGCCCAAGCGCCAGCGATTTTTTCGCCACGCTTTTCTTTTTCGGCAAGTTCGAGGGTGATGCTTGACTGTTTTACCGCAAATCCTTCTACTTAACTCGCACTTCTAATCGCGATCGTGTTCCTGCTCTCCCAACTTAATTTCTCAATTCCAAAATTGATTTTTCAACTCCAAAATTGATTTCTCTAAAACCAGGTTTATTTCTCTAAAACAAAGATTGATTTCTTGATTCCTAGATTGATTGCTTGACTCCAAAATTGATTTCTCTAAAACCAGGTTTATTTCTCTAAAACAAAGATGGGAATTCGAGTTCCTGTACCAATTTTCACTTTATCGGGAATATTAAAGCTGCTATTCCAACCACACTAAAAAAGGAGAAAACGAATGGCAAATGTCGATACGAGTAAGCGTCTACGAGATGCTGTGATTCAAGACGACGTAAAAGCCCTTCAAGGAGCCAAAGGCTTTAAAGATTACATTGCACTTCGCCCCGAAGCGAAAATTTCAACGCTATGTGATCTCGAAGAAAAGATGCGACTAGCACAAGAAGCCGAAATTCAGGCAAAAGCCTTATACCGGAGCGCCAGTGATGCTGCCCAGAAGCTTGAATGGGAATTTCACAATGCAGTCCTCAGCATGAAGAAATCAGTCCTAGCTCAATATGGCGCAGATGCAAATGAAATCGAAGCCATCGGCTACACCAGAAAATCAGACCGCAAGCGCCCACAGCGTCAAACTGCGGCTACCGCTACGCTCAAAAGATCCTAATTGAAAAGCGCGATCGCGCCCCCCGATCGTTTCATCTTGCACAATTGCACTCTCTCACGCTTCAACCAGTAGAGTTCTTTGTCTTTCCAATCTCACAGCACTGCACAAAACGCTTGAATTCGCGTCCAGATACGATCGACCAAATCGACAGCATCCGAATCAAACCATTCAATTTCCGGGACTGCCCGAAACCAAGTCCGTTGCCGCTTTGCAAACTGCCGCGTATGCAACACCGTTAACCGCTCCGCTTCATCGAGCGAAATCTCACCTCGTAAATACTGCCGCATCTCTGCATAACCCAAAGTATTCAACAACGGCAACGCTTCACCATACTTTTTACACAGCGTTTCGACTTCGGCGACAAATCCCATTTCGATCATTTGTCCGGTGCGTTTCGCGATCCGTTGCTCCAATCGATCGCTCTCTAATCCAATCTGCAAAATCGGAAACTTCGGCGGCTCTTCCCCTTGCTGCTCAGAAATCGGGCGACCCGTCACATAAAAGACTTCCAATGCTCTCAGCGTTCGCACTTGATCATTGGCATGAATCCGAGTTGCCGCGATCTCATCCACTTGCTGCAACATCGCATACAGCGTTTTCTGCCCTAACTGCTCAAGCTGCGATCGTAATTCTGGTTGCGGCGCAACTCTGGGAATTCTCATGCCGCGTGCGATCGCTTTAATATATAGACCCGTTCCGCCGACTAGAAATTGAATGCCACCCCGATTCAAAATCTCCCGCGCCTGCATCTGGTAATCGGCAACCGTAAGCGTCTCAGTCGGATCGCAAATATCGATCAAATAATGAGGCACTCGATTTTGCTCTTGCAGCGTCGGTTTTGCCGTTCCAATGGTAAACTCTCGGTACACTTGCCGCGAATCTGCGCTGAGGACGATCGACTCTAAGCGTTCGGCAAGTTCGATCGCGACTCCTGATTTCCCCGTTGCCGTGGCTCCAGCAATTATAATAAGTACAGGCGTATTGTTAAATATTCTTGATTCATTCTGAAAATTTTGAGTCAAAATAGACCGATCCATCCCACTTTCAAAATTCGCCTGAAATCGCGCTCAAACCGCTTATAAGGCTTTTGTGCTATAATTTTGGAAGAATTTGCCTTCTCAAGTTCAGTTTGCTCTTCAGCTTGATTTTATCCCGCACTTCTGCTACACCTCGCCCTAAAGAACGCTTCCTATGACGACAAACTACGATGCCCAACAGATCCAAGTCCTCGAAGGTCTTGAAGCCGTGCGGAAACGTCCCGGTATGTATATCGGCAGCACTGGCCCTCGTGGATTGCATCACCTTGTTTACGAGGTTGTTGACAACTCGGTCGATGAAGCACTCGCGGGCTATTGCAAAACGATCGACATCTCCATCAATGCCGATGGCTCCGTCAGCGTCACTGACGACGGACGCGGCATCCCAACTGGAATCGTTGCCAAAACTGGCAAGTCCGGTCTGGAAACTGTGCTGACAATTTTACACGCTGGCGGTAAGTTTGGCGGCGGCGGCTACAAGGTTTCTGGCGGTCTACATGGGGTCGGCGTTTCTGTCGTGAACGCGCTTTCAGAATGGGTCGAAGTCACCGTCTGGCGCGATAAGAAAGTTCACCTCCAGCGATTCGAGCGGGGTGCCGCAGTTGGTGAGATGAAGGTGGAACCATATCCCCAATCCCGAACAGGAACATCCGTGACATTTTTGCCGGATGCCACAATCTTTACTGAGACAACGAAGTTTGATTACACCACGCTTTCTGGACGCTTGCGAGAATTGGCGTACTTGAATGGCGGAGTCAAGATTACATTTAGCGATCGTCGTCCCGATTCCGAACGTGAAGAAACTTACTTCTACGAAGGTGGGATTCGGGAATACGTGAGCTACATGAACCGCGAGAAGCAACCGCTTCATGAAGAAGTGATCTTCGTTCAAGGTGAACGCAGCAACATTCAAGTTGAAGTAGCACTGCAATGGTGTGTAGATGCTTATACCGATAACATTATCGGATTTGCAAACAATATCCGCACCGTGGACGGTGGAACGCACCTAGAGGGATTAAAAGCAGTTCTAACGCGAACGCTAAATTCGATCGCCCGCAAACGCAACAAGATCAAAGAAAACGAATCCAACCTTGCAGGCGAGAACATCCGAGAAGGCTTAACGGCTGTGATTTCGGTAAAAGTTCCCGACCCAGAATTCGAGGGACAAACTAAGACAAAGTTAGGCAATACTGAAGTTCGCGGAATTGTCGATTCTCTGGTCGGTGAGGTGCTAACCGAGTATCTCGAATTTCGTCCGGGTGTGTGCGATGCCATCATCGAAAAAGCGGTGCAGGCGTTCAAAGCGGCAGAAGCGGCGCGTCATGCACGAGAAATGGTACGCCGTAAGTCGGTACTAGAGTCTTCTACGCTGCCCGGAAAGCTAGCAGATTGTGCCACACGCGATCCGAGTGAGTCAGAAATCTACATCGTAGAAGGGGATTCTGCGGGTGGAAGCGCCAAGCAAGGACGCGATCGACGGTTCCAAGCAATCTTGCCTTTACGCGGTAAGATTCTCAACATCGAGAAAACCGACGATGCCAAGATCTACAAGAATACTGAGATTCAAGCCCTGATCACCGCATTAGGTTTGGGAATCAAAGGCGAGGAATTTGATGTCTCGCAGTTGCGTTATCACCGCATCATCATCATGACTGACGCGGACGTGGACGGAGCGCACATTAGAACTTTGTTGCTGACTTTCTTCTATCGTTATCAGCGCATGATGGTGGATCAAGGTTATGTCTACATCGCTTGTCCTCCGTTGTACAAAGTCGAGCGCGGACGCAATCATTACTACTGCTATAGTGAGCGCGATCTACAAGAACGCTTGTCGAGCTTCCCTGACAATGCCAGCTATCACATTCAGCGCTTCAAAGGGTTGGGTGAAATGATGCCGCAACAGCTTTGGGATACCACGATGAATCCCGAAACTCGCACACTAAAGCGCGTTGAAATCGAAGATGCCGCCGAAGCCGATCGCATCTTTACGGTGCTGATGGGCGATCGTGTGGCTCCTCGTCGTGAGTTCATCGAAACCTACGGATCGAAGATGAATCTAACCGACCTCGATATCTAAACTCGATATCTAAAAAAACAGCAGACAGCAACTATCCTTACTGGCATCGGTTGCTGTCTGCTGTTTTGCGGTAGTGCGCGTTATCCAGAAGCCTTCAAGCTAGTACCTAGAATTAATCCGACGGAAGTCATGCAAAGGGAGAAGACATCGCAACGCTCGTAGCCAAGCGTTCTAAGCGAACATCTGACTCAAACACCATCTCTTCGGGTTTGTAGCGCATTGTGATCTTGTTGCCGCTTACTTTTAATACAGTCGAAAACTTGACCGATCGCTGATCAGGAATGGTAAAAAGCCGATCTTTTCCTCTCGATAACTCTCGCATAAACACATCAAGTCCTTTTTCGCGATTAGATGGACGTCGATAAAACGACTGCAACCGCCGCCACAGTTTAGGAAAGATCGGAGGCAATTCTGCAAGGTTAGGTGGAACATCAACTTGAAATCCCTCGGTTGAGCGATCGGCAGACCAAAGTCCTCGCTTTGCGGCTCGTGCCTTCTGAGTTGCAGCTACCATCTCATCGCGCAACTCCTTATAAAGCGTGTCATAAAACATCGGGTAGACATGACCCTCTTGGAGCAATCGATAATTGACACTTTGACGCAGCAAGTCCGCGTCAAGTTCATTCCCTCTGCCGTCGTTGTCCCAATCTGGCGGATCGCCCGTAAAGACAAAACAAACAGGTCGTCCATTGCCATCCGCATTTCTAGATAGAATATATCCGGGCAATCCAGATTTATCGCCGCCGAGTAACTTGATATTCTGTTTCGTTGCGTCTGAAGAGAAGGGTCGAATCGCCGCTTTTTCGAGGGCATCAATTGCCTCGTATCGAAGCTGAACTTGCCCACCACCCTTAAATTCGACTCTCCCCTCTAGCTTGTCAAACAATGTATCGTCCTCTGCCTGAAACCGAACCGAGTCGCCATCAGGCTCGCCACTGGTCGGATCAAACGTTCCTCTAATTAATACAAATGGCATAATCTTGACCTCATTGTTGAAGGTTCGATCGTTCAAGAAGGGCTACAATCAGAGCGCATCTGATTTCGTGTAAAAAGCTTGAATGAATTGCACATCAAAGCAGTCACTTCTCAAGGCATCGATCCTAACAAGATACAGGCAGTCTGCTAGATGCGATCGTCGTCTGCCTAACAGTGAATCGCATCTAGCAGAGCAACTACGCCTCGACTAATTGATTCTCCTGCCGTAAACAAGCTTCAATGAATGGATCAATTTCTCCGTTCATCACATCTTGTACCGCAGTTGTTTCTACATTGGTTCGCAGATCTTTCACCATCTGATACGGATGGAACACATAGTTGCGAATCTGCATTCCCCAAGCTGCCTCGACCATATCGCCCCTGATTTCAGCAATTTCTTTGGCGCGTTGTTCCTCGGCAATAATTAACAACTTGGCTTTAAGAATAGCCAGGGCTTTTTCTTTGTTTTGAAGCTGCGATCGCTCCTCAGTACAGCGCACCGCTAAACCCGTCGGTTTATGCACAATTCGCACCGCCGTTTCCACTTTGTTGACGTTTTGCCCCCCTTTACCGCCGGCGCGAGACGTAGTGATTTCCAAGTCTTTCTCCGGAATGTCCAGTTGCACCGACAAATCAATCATCGGCATCACTTCCACTCCAGCAAAGCTGGTTTGCCGTTTATCGTTCGCGTTAAACGGGGAAATTCTGACTAAGCGATGAGTGCCTTTCTCCATCTTGAGATAGCCGTAAGCATATCGCCCATCAATTTCAAGCGTCGCAGATTTGATTCCAGCTTCGTCGCCTTCGGACATTTCCATCAGGTGAACTTTGTAGCCATGCGCTTCGCCCCAGCGGGTATACATTCGCAGCAGCATTTCTGCCCAATCCTGAGCATCCGTTCCACCTGCACCTGCATTGATCGTTAGAACTGCACCCTTGGTATCGTAAGTTCCAGACAGCATCTGCTGGAGTTCCCACTGATCTAGATCGCGCTTTAGCTGATCGGTCTTGGCTTCGGCTTCTTCGAGCAGAGATTGATCAGATTCGAGTTCGAGAAGTTCGATCGTCGCTGCGGCATCTTCAAGATCTGATTTCCAGCGATCGAACTGTTCGAGGTGCGATTTGTATTCGTTTAATTCTTGTAGCGTGCTTTGGGCATTGGTTTGGTCGTCCCAAAAATCAGGTTGAGACGCGACTTGTTCTAGGTCTTGAATTTTGGCGGTCAGGGCAGGAACGTCAAAGATAGTCCTGGGTTTTACCCAGGCGCGACGTGAGCAATTCGACATCCCGTTTGAGCGAGGCAGTATCCATACCGTTTGACACTAAGACAGCATACTCGATTGTAGCGATTGGGGTGCAGATTCGACCGTCTTTCTTAGCAGCGTAGACGCGATCGCTAACAATTGCTCTGGCTCGATCGGTTTCGCTAAATGTGCCTGAAAGCCTGCATTGATCGCGTGTTTCTGATCGGTTTCACCCGCATAAGCCGTCAGCGCGATCGCCGGAAGTCTCATCGAGTGCGATCGCACTCGTCTGAGCAATTCATATCCGTCTAGCTCTGGCATTCCAATATCGCTCACCAGGAGATCAATTTTCAGGCTGCTCAATTTTTGCAGCGCTTCGGTCGCAGAAGTGGCAACGAAAACCGAGGCTCCTGCTGTTTCTAGCACGAAGGCGGCTAAGGCGTTGGAATCGCGATCGTCATCCACAACCAGAATGCGATAACCTTGCAGCGATTGCCCGATCGGATCTAGGGATGGCTCTGCGGAATTGACCACGCGATTGACGACAGGCAATTTCGCCGTAAAGGTTGCGCCTTGTCCTTCCCCTGCACTGTAAGCACTCACGCTTCCACCATGTAGTTCAGTCAAATACCGCACGATCGCTAAGCCTAATCCCAATCCCCCAAACGATCGAGTCGAGGAGCCATCTTCCTGACGGAAATAGTCAAACACATACGGCAGAAACCTCGACTGAATGCCTTTTCCAGTGTCGCGCACTTGAATCTGAGCAAAGCCTTCTGACTCGGTGAGCGAGACAACGATCAAACCTTCTGCCGGAGTAAACTTTACGGCATTTGAAAGCAGATTCCAGACAATTTGCTGAAGTCGTCTAGCATCGCCGATCACAGGTTTTGCCGCATCAATCCGAGTTTCAATCCTCAAAGATTTTGCATCGGCTGCCAGTTGAACCGTTTCGATCGCAGCAGAAATTATCTCGCTTAGATCGACGGGTTCTTGCGCTAGATGCAGTTTTCCTTGCAAAATGCGCGACACATCGAGCAGATCACCGATTAATTGGGTTTGCAGTTTGGCGTTACGTTCGATCGTTTCGAGCGCCTTTTGCGTTTGTGTTGGGTTACATTTACCCGATCGCAGCAAACTTACCCAGCCCAAAATCGGATTCAGGGGCGTTCGCAGTTCGTGAGATAACACCGCCAGAAATTCATCTTTGAGGCGATTCGCGCGGTCTGCTTCTTGGCGGGCAAGCTGTTCTTTCAGCAAAATTCGATCGCGCTCTTGTTCGAGCCGGACGCGATTGGAAATATCCATCACCATGCCGCTCACTCTGGTCAATCTCCCGGACGCATCACCCTGAACCGTGCCTCGGTCTTCGACCCAAAGAATCCCTTGATTATCCGGACGAATTAACCGAAAGCGTGACACATAGTTTCCGCCATCCTGAGTGACAGCCGCTTTGAGAGCTGCAAGATGCCTGGGCAGATCTCCGGGATGAATCAGCGATCGCACCATTTGGCTTGTAGAAATCAAATGCTCAGGCGCAATGCCTAAAATCTCAGTGGCATTGTTCGATTGCACCACTTCATCGGTTTGAGCATCCCAAGACCACGCCACCATGCGACCCGCTGAAAGTGCACCTTTCAAGCGTTCTTCGCTTTGTCTCAGGGCAATCTCCGTTTGCTTTTGCTCAGTAATGTCTGAGATGAACGCCGAAATGCCTGCGGGGGTTGGATAAACCCGATGTTGGAACCAGCGATTCCAAGCCGGGTAGAAAAACTCAAATTCTGCGACCTCCTGATCTCGCATCGCTTGGCGGTAGCAATGATACAGTTCACTCCCCACCAGATCCGGAAACATCTCCCAAATACAGCGACCGAGAAAGGCATCTTGGGTCAAGCCAGTGAGATCCAGTGAGGCTTGGTTGTTGTACACATAGCGCCAGTCTTGATCGAGAACAATAAACTCATCTCGAATGCTTTGCAGAATGGTTTCAACTTGAGCCTGTGCAACTTCGGCTTGCGATCGTAGCAATCGTTCGCGATCGGTCGTTTCCTGCCGTAAGCGCGACAGCCTCAGCGCTGATTCAACTCGCGCCATCAGTTCCCGCGCCGAAAAGGGTTTAACTAAATAATCATCGGCTCCGGCTCCCAAGCCTTCGACGCGAGCTTCTTCACCTGCCCGTGCCGACAGCAGAATGATTGGAATATCCTGCGTTTCCGGTTGCGATCGCAGTTCTTGCAGCAGTTCAAACCCATCCAAGTTCGGCATCATCACATCACTCAGAATCAGATCAGGCGCAGAGCGGCGAATCCGATTGAGCGCGTCTCTGCCATCGATCGCAGTTTCAACCGAATAAAACTGAGTCAGTAAGCCTTTTAGATAATCTCTGAGATCAGCATTGTCATCCACAACGAGAATGCGAACGGAACAACTCGAAGCCTCAGATTCAGAAATCGCAAAGCCATCATCTTCAATCTCGGTTTCGATAGTCCAGCGCAATGCTTCCTGCACAAACGCATCGACTCGAATAGGGGTGGATTGGGGAGGTTGATCTTCAACTTGTTCTTTGGGTAAATGAGCATAACCCAATGGGATCTCCACCGTAAAGGTTGTCCCGATCTCCACTTGACTCGCTACCGAGATCGTCCCTCCATGCTGATCGACTAACTCTTTCACTAGCGCCAGTCCAATTCCTGAACCTTCATAACTGCGCGATCGCGTTTCACTCAGCCGATGAAACCGCTCAAACAATCGCGGTAAGGCTTCTTGAGGAATTCCTACACCCGTATCCCGAACGCTAAATTCAACAGAGTCACCCACGCGACGCAACAATACTTCAATTTCACCCTCAAACGTAAACTTAAACGCATTGGAGATCAGATTGAGAACAATCTTCTCCCACATTTCCCGATCAACATACACCCGATCCTCACCTTCGCAGTTGATGGTAAACCGCAGTCCGCCGCGCTCGATCGTGGTGCGAAACACACTCGCTAATTCTGCAGTAAATGTGGAGAGTTCGATCGGTCGATACACCGCTTGCACTCGTCCTGCCTCAATGCGTGAGAAGTCAAGCAGTGTATTCACCAGTTTCAATAGTCTTAAGCCATTTCGATGCACCGTTTCTAATTGCGATCGATGTTCCCCTGAACTGGTGGTCAACACTTCCTCAAGCGGGTTCAACATCAAGGTCAAGGGGGTGCGAAACTCATGAGACACATTGCTGAAAAACTCAGTTTTGGCGCGATCGAGTTCGGCTAACGCTTCGGCTCGTTTTCGCTCCAATTCATACGAATCGGCATTGGCGATCGCGGTTTCGATATGCCCCGCTGCCATGCGGAAGAAATTACGGTAATCGTTATCGCATCGCCGCCCCGGATTAATTCCAACCACCAATAGTCCGCTGAGAACTTTTTGCCCCGATGCCCACAGCGGTAAAACGATCGCCTGCTGAAGCGGAGTGGCTAACACTCCCACCGGAATCGCTTCAAATTGTTCCGCTAAATTCTCAATCCATTGCGGCTGACGCTGATTGATTACCGTGTCTAGCTGCCAGAACGAATCAGACTGAGCATCGATCGGCAGCGGAGGGGCTGTTTCTGTCTGCGCTTGTAGCACGGCACCCCCAGCCTCGATCGTGTAAATCGCAGCAAAGGGAATGTCCGCTAGATTATTTCCCAAAGTGTCGATTGTCGCTTGGCAAGCTTGAGCGATCGTTCTTGCTTTTCCTGCTTGTGCTGCTAAATCTCGCAGTGTTGCCAGTCGGCGTTCCCCGATTACGCGCTCAGTCGTCTCTGCAACCGCCGTAAACACGCCTTCGACCGCGCCTGCTTCAGACAAAATCGGGCTGTAAGAGTAGGTATAGTAAGCTTCTTCTAGATAGTCGGAGCGCAAAATTGGGATGAGCAAATCATCTGCCCAGGTTGCAATTCCCGTCTCTAATACGCTGTATAACTGCGGCCCAACAATATGCCAATTCTCAGAAAAAATGTCTTCTCCTGGACTCCCCAACGCTTTCGGGTGTCGATTTCCCAGCACTGCTCGCCAAGCATCGTTGTAGAGCAAAATTAATTCTGTGCCCCACCAAATCACCATCGGGAAGCGGGAGTTTAAACAAATACTCACCGCTGTCCGTAGATTTGACGACCACTGCTCGATCTCACCTAATGGGGTTTCTGCCCAGTTGTGCGATCGCATCAACTGCGCCATCTGGGTTTTTCCCGGAAAAATTCGAGCAGACAACTCAGAGCAAGATTCGGGGATCATCGTCGCTTTAACCTCTGTCCGCCTAGATCTCATGCTGACGATCCTCAGACGAATGATCGGCGGCGCGAATGTACCGGACTCTGATTATTATCCAAACAACGGTAGATCCCCCAAATCCGTCATAAGAGCGATTCTGAATTGAAAATAAAATTCGTAGAAAATACTTCTTGCCTGCTCTCCCGATTACAGAGTTTTTGGCTTAATCCCTCACACTGCAAATTTTTGCGATCGTCGCTCCGAAGTCATCCCCCGATCCCGTGTATTACCTCTGATAGCGCGATCGCCTGATTGCCGGTTTAATCAGGTTTCGGTGGAGCTAAATTCTAGCCCTGTCACGATCCCACTCTAGAAACCACAGAGATAGGATCAGGGATAGCTTGGAACCCTTCGAGTATGCGCTTCCGTCATGAATAAAAAACTCTATTCTCTTATGCGCTCTCCCCTAAAGCTGATCTCCTCGATCGCCCTAATTAGCGCCCTGTCGTTGATGACTAGCATCCCCCTGCTACAAGCCTCTGCCGCCCCCATACGCGCCACCACTGAACTGCTTGATTATGCCTACCCCAAGTCGCTGAATTGGCGAGTCCGGCGCGACCTCGCTCGACGCATCGGCATTCCAGCCAAAGATCTGCGCGTTACCGAAGCCCAGCGCCAAACCTGGAAAGATGGCTGTCTCGAACTGTCTGCCCCCGATGAGTTTTGTACTCAGCAATTAGTCGAAGGGTGGCGGATTGTGGTCGCGCATAGACAGCAACAATGGGTGTACCACACGGATGCTCAAGGACAATCGCTACGGCTAGAGTCGGGCGATCGTCCCCTGCCGCGCAACGTCATTTTTCGATCGCAGTCTTCCGGGGGATTTGCCGGACAGAATTATGAAACCGTGCTGTTCACAGATGGTAGGATGCAGCAGAAGATCACCTTCGTAGGGGGTAAAAATGCCCCTGTTCGTACTTGGCGCGTTTCGCCTGAGAAAGTCCAGCAGTTTCGTCAACTCCTAGAGCGCGAACAGTTTCAAAGCTTTAATCACAAAACCTATCCTGCCACCGCCGGAGCGGCTGACTTTTTTGTGGTGCGACTGAGTAGCCCGATGGGAACCGTCGAATACGCCGATGTCGCGCAAGACAAGCTACCGCGATCGCTCAAAACCATCATTCAAGCCTGGAATTTATTACGGTAGAAGGATAGATTGAGCTTTTGTTAGTTTTCCTGGGGCTTCCGGGTACGTTTCCTAAAGACTTTTACACGGGATTCCGAGGAGTTGCATGAGGCGGGAATTGAACCCCAAGCTCAAGCTGTTAATCGTCGACGATGAGCCAGATAATCTCGACTTGCTTTACCGTACCTTCCGACGGAATTTCGAGGTGATTCGGGCAAAAAGCGCGATCGAGGCGCTTAAAGTTCTAGACCAGCAGGGCGAAGTCGCGATTATTATCTCAGATCAGCGAATGCCCGAAATGCTGGGGACTGAATTTCTCAGCCGTACCGCCGATCGCTTCCCCGATACGATCCGGATTGTACTGACAGGATATACCGATGTAGAGGATCTCGTTGATGCCATTAATTCGGGCAAAGTGTTCAAGTACATCACCAAGCCCTGGAAGCCTCAGCAACTTCAAGTCGTCGTCGAGCAAGCCGCAGAAACCTACCGTGTTCTCAAGCAGCGCACTGCCGATCTGCGCCGCGCGCTCCGTCGAGAATCTTCGTTTAATGCCATCACTACCGCCATCCGCGAATCCCTTGACTATCAAAACATGCTGCAAACGATCGTCGAAACGATCGGAATCACATTTGAAGCAACCTGCTGTATTTTGCATCCGGTTGAAGGCGATGGCTTTCGATCGCACTCGGCAATGTACTGCACTGAGTATGTTGCCTATGACACCTGCCAGGACGATCGCGGCTCCAAACTGGTGCAAGAGGTCTTTCGCGATCGAGCTGTACGGCTCGAAGACGAGAACTCGCCCCATCTCGTCTTACCGCTGGCTTATCAGCAGGAACTACTAGCGATTTTGTCGCTGCACCGAGCGATCGCAAAACCGATGTGGTCGAGCGAAGACATCGAACTGATTCAAGTCGTGGCAGAGCAAGCTGCCCTAGCGATTTCCCAAGCGCGGCTCTATCGCCGCACCCAACAGCAAGCTGAGCAAATTCGCGCCGAGTTAGCCGTTGCCCGTCAGATTCAAACGAACCTACTCCGGCAGACCTTACCAAGCTCAGACAAGCTAAAAGTGCAAGCCTGTTGCCACCCTGCCCGCGAGGTAGGAGGCGACTTTTTCGAGGTCTATCAGCATCCCCAAGGCGACCTGTGGTTAGCCGTGGGCGATGTTTCTGGCAAAGGCGTTCCTGCTGCTCTATTTATGGCAAGCGCCATTTCAGTGCTGCGGCGAGAACTGTCTCAGGAACCCCCTCCTGATCCTGATCAAGTGATGCGAAATCTGAATAGTATTCTTTCAGAAGATTTAATGGGAACAAATTGTTTTATCACAATGGTTTTAGCCAGATACACGCCTGATACTCATCAGCTTGTCTACGCCAATGCGGGACATATCTATCCCGTGGTTTGGTCAAAGCAGACGATCGCATCCAATTGCGACCCAACTTATCTCAAAGTGCGAGGTGTCCCTCTGGGAATTTTGCCAGACTGGAAAGCCGCCGCAGGACAGTTAACGCTAACGAGTGGCGAAGTGCTGTTGCTTACCAGTGACGGCATTACCGAAGCCACAATCCGATCGGACGATCCATCGAACCCCTCGATCGCGTCAGCCGGTGCAATGCTGTGCCAAACCGGACTTTGGAAGTTACTCCAACAAGCCGGAGAGCGCCTGGATCTCAAGCAGCTTCTAGCCCAAGTTCAAGCTCACAACTCAATTCAAGAAGACGACCAAACGATTCTCTCCCTGGAGGTTTTGTGACCATGCGAACTGAGCTTCATGTTCCAAGCGACTTAAAGTTTTTAGGGGTGGTTGAGCGGTGGCTGCTCGATACCTTGGAAGCTGAGATTGGCAATCAGGTAGATTGGTCGCGCCAGTCGAGTCGGCTTCGGTTGGCGCTCGTTGAAGCCTACTCGAACGTTGTGAGACACGCACACCACAACCGACCTGATCTGCCTGTGATTTTGCGTTTGGAGTTGAAGGGGCGGGATTTGGCGATCGAGATTTGGGATCACGGACAGGGGTATGACCTCTCGACTTATCTTGCACCCTCGCCCGAAGCGATGCAGGAGCATGGCTATGGCTGGTTGATTCTAAATCGGCTGATGGATCGAGTGGAATATCAGCTACAGGTGAATGGTCGCAACTGTTTGAGGCTGCAAGCAAATTTGATGGAAGACCATTCGACCCAGCACTCTCATTGTTCTTGAGGCAGTTGTAGGTCGATTTCTCCTTTGGTCGTAAACAGCGATTTCAGCACTTGGCGTACCGATTGGCTCCCCGCTTCATGCACCCAAATCAGCGGAATCAGTGCCGCAAACCTAACAACCGTAGATAACGCAAACAGTCCAGGCAGCCCCCCATACTGTACCAACTGAGCCAGAAATCCGCCTGCGGTCGTTCCCAAGGCACCACTCACTCCGGCGATCGCGGCTGCGAGGGCAAAATAAGTCGATTGATTCCGAACCGGGGTAATGCTCAGTTGAATATTGTTGTTGCAGAGGTCGATCGCTGCCCAAGTGCCCCCGCCGAGGATGTGCAGCAGCGGCAGCCACACCCAGAGTGATAACGCATCGGTTCCCGTCCCCAGCCAGAAGATCGGGGTCAACGCTACCAAAACACCAACGGTCAGCAGCAAAAATCGATTTCCCACACGATCGGCAAGTTTACCCCAGACGATCAGCATTAATAAGTTTGCTGCTGAAGAAAGACTGCTATAGATCGTCACCCAACTGACATCTAGCCCCAAGTTATCAAGCAGGTACAGGTTGAAAAACGGCGCACTCAGATTGACCGCAAACATCCAGGCGCTGAAGTAAATTAGGAATCGCACGAAGTTGGAATCTTGCAGCACAGACGCGATCGGCGTTTCTGCGGACGCAGGTAAGGCTTTCTGCTGCTCTTGTGGATTCACGTCTTTCATAAACCACTGAAATCCGAGACTGATTAATCCCGCCACGATCCCAATTAGCAGAACGATGCCATAACCAACGATCGAACCTGCGCCAAACCGTGACACCACAAACCCTGCTAGCGGTACACAGAGCAAGCAGGTTAAATTCGCAGCACTATTCCGAATGCTGAAATACCGTCCGCGCAGCTTTTTCGGCACTAACGCCGCCAGCCAAGACACCCAAGCAGCACCGCCCAGCGCTCCCAGAAAATGCGTAACCGTGAGAATTGCAAGCGTCCACAACACCATTGCATCCTCAGTAATTTTGCCCCAGTGGAAGGCGGCGATCGCGACAAGTAACAGCAGCCAAATCAGGCGCGATGGTGTATAGATGGCGAGACAGTAATGGTGGCGGCTGCGAGCGCGATCGCCTAGAATTGCCCCGATCGGCTGAATCAAGTTCGCCATCATTGGAATCGAGGCTGAGAGTCCAATTTCAACCGGACTGGCGTGAAGTTCCACCAGAAAGTTACTTAACAGAACGCCGCCTGCAATGTTGGAAAAAATGGTCGCAAACACGCCATCGATCGTCGAAGCGCGGAGGCTCGTTCGGATTTCGGCTTTGGAGAACTTCGATTCGGGCTGAGCCGCAAGCGAAAACACAGGCTCACTGCCTGTAATTGGCTCAAGGGATTCGATAATGTGGGTAGGAGAAGGTGTAATTGGCGCTAAATCCACTGCTGACCTCGTACAATCCATAACCTGCGTCGGGACATACAAAACCTATCTCGACTATGATGTCACCTAATGTCTGATTGATCGTTCGAGAAAAATCGGGGGCGATCGTGTCAGAACATAACTTTCGTATAAGTATTTGTTACATCATCTAAAAAATACTCTGCCTCTAGGGACACATTTATGAATCCTGTAGATTTAGCTTTTACATCAGCGCTCGAACAAGCGCGTCTGATTCGGACAAAAGAGATCTCTCCAGTTGAACTCACGCAGCTTTACCTCGATCGCATCGCACAGCTTGATCCCCAGTTGGGCAGCTTCTACACCGTGACCGCAGAAGGCGCGATCGCCGATGCTCGCTCCAAAGCTGAGCGCCTGTCAGAGTCAGAGTTACCGCCTTTTTTCGGAGTGCCGATCGGCATTAAGGATCTCAATCCAGTCGAGGGAGTTCCGTGTTCGTATGGCTTGAAAGTTGCGCGGAACCAGATTGCAATGCAGGACGATCTCGTCGTCACCAGGCTCAAACAAGCAGGATTCATCATTCTAGGGAAGACTGCAACTTCTCAGCTTGCTTCCTTTCCTTACACTGAAGCGCCCGGATTTCCCCCCGCTCGCAATCCTTGGAATTTGGAGTATACGCCGGGTGGCTCAAGCGGTGGGTCGTCTGCGGCAGTTGCGGCGGGGCTTTGTGCGATCGCTCAGGGCAGCGATGGGGGTGGCTCAGTGCGAGGCCCGGCGGCATGCTGTGGATTAGTTGGACTCAAACCTTCACGGGGTCGAATTTCGATGGCTCCGATCGGTGAGGCGCTCGGTGGATTTGCGGTGAATGGAGCTTTAGCGCACACGGTTGCAGATGTGGCAGCATTTTTGGATGTGACAGCCGGGTATGTCACAGGTGATCCGTATTGGCTGCCTGATCCTGAGACTTCTTTTCTGGAGGCGACCCAGCGGCAACTTGAGCCGTTACGAATTGGATTAGTCACTGAGATTGAGCCAATCGGTAAGGCTGATTCAACTTGTGTGCAAGCGGTCGAAAAAATCGCGCATCTGCTTGAAGCAATGGGGCATACGATCGAGCCTCTAACTCTCGATTTTAGCGAAATGATTGAGCCGTTTACGCTGATTTGGCGGACTCAGACGGATGTTGGAGTTCCGCCATTTCTATTAGAGAAGGTCAATCGCTGGCTGTGGTGGCGGGCGAAGTTCACGTCTGCGGGACGGTATGCGAAATCGCGCCAACAGCTTCAAATTTTTGCTCGTAAAGTGGTGGAATTGTGCGATCGCTTTGATGTACTACTGACTCCAACTTATATGTACCCGACCATCCGAGTCGGAGAATGGGCAAAGTTGAGTCCGGCAAGCACAATCGATCAAATCATCCGGTGGATTGCGCCTTGTCCCGCGTTTAACGTCACAGGTCAACCGGGCATTAGTATTCCGGCTGGATTTGATGCAAATGGAGTGCCGATCGGGGTTCAGCTTGTGGGACGACCCGCAGATGAGGCGACGATTTTAGCCTTAGCTGCACAAATCGAGCAGGTACAGCCTTGGATCGGAATTCGACCTGCAATGGCGCAAACGTAATACCAATTTGATTCGTGATTGTTTTGATTCGTGATTGCTACATGTTATTGATCATCGCGTCTCCACCATTCACGAATGGAACGAATCGGTGATCTGCCCCTTTGTTTTTTAAATTCTTTAAGTTGGTATCATTCTCAACCCCTAACTAACCCCATTTTCAAAGCGCGAATAATTGCCTGGGTGCGGCTCGTTACCTCCAATTTATGGAAAATCGCCGTTAAATGCGCCTTCACGGTTGCGATCGAAATGTATAGTTGAGATGCAATTTCATCATTAGAAGCCCCCTGCACTAACCAATACAGCACCTCTTGTTCGCGATCGGTTAAATGCAATTTTGCTTTGTTCTCTAGTGCTTTCCCGTTGTAAAACCAGAACATCTGAAAAAACCGAGTCGCCAACGCCGGAGAAAGATAAATCTGATCGTTCAAGACAGTTGTAATTGCACTAAACAATTCCGTTGCCAGTCCATCTTTAACCACATAGCCATTTGCGCCTGCTTGCATTGCTCGAAACACCCATTCCTCTTCCTGGTGTCCCGAAACGACTAGGATCTTCGATCGGTATTCTAGCTTCGAGAGTTCCGTCAGCGTCGAAATTCCATTGCCCTGTGCTAATTCCATGTCGAGAAGAATCAAGCTTGGGCGCTGCTCGGCTGCAAGTTGTACCGCCTGCTCCGAGGAGGTCGCTTCAGCCACGACCGTAAATGTGCGGCCACCTTCAGGTGTGCCAGAGGCAGCGCAATGGCTGCTGTAAAACTGAAGCAGCGTTTGCAGCCCTTGACGGAATTTAGAGTCGTCGTCAACCAGTAACACAGGAACTTGAGCAGAAGAAAGCATGATGAACTCAAAAAATCAAATTCTAAAGGGCTGGGACGATCGAGAGCTTGGGTTGCTGGCGGGGTAAGGTCAACGAAAATTTCGCGCCTCCGGTCGGTAAGTTACTGACCCAGATGCGCCCTTGATGCGCCTGAATGATTTTTTGAGCGATCGAGAGTCCTAGTCCAGTTCCTTCGGGGCGACGAGAATAAAACGGCATAAAGACTTGCTCTAAGTCAGCTTCAGAAAGTCCTGCACCTTGGTCTGACACCTCAATCAGAATCTCCTGCTGCACGATCTGCCAGGTGCAGTAAATTGTGCTGCGATCGGGACTGAAGTAGATAGCGTTTGTGATCAGGTTATCGAACACTTGTTTAAGCTGCCACGCGTCTACATCGAGCAGCATTGGAGAGCGGGAATAGTGAACTGTAATTTGTTTTTCCGTTAACCAAGGCTGGAGCTGATTGATACTCCGGGTCAGAATTTGGCTTAAGTCGTGCGGCTCGATTCGTAGAGGTTTTTGCTGAGCCGATAGCTGCTTTAAGTGGCGATGAATGTCTTGAATCGAAGATTGAATTGACTCAAGATACGATCGCGCCTGCTGCTCCGGGACAGTCGATAACAGCATCTCCGTGTAGATTTGGATCAGTGCGATCGGGCTTTTAACCTGATGTTCGATTTGATAATTGTTGTGTTCAATTTGCTGTTGAGTTTGGCGTTGTCTATGCAATTCTCTTACGGTTGAAAGATGATGATTTAGAAGCGTTGCTGTGTTCTCAATAAACCGCTTTTGATCGGTTGTAAGCAGCTTTGTGGTTGCAATCAGAAGATATTCTGGTTTAGTTTGGCTCAGAGAACAGACATAAAATCGTCCCGGTGATTTGACCCGCACTTTTTTGAGACAGCCGATCGGGTTTTTTGTCCACCAAGCCTCTGAAGCCAGATAAGTCCGTGATTCAGCATCTAAAATCGACCAGCGCTCCCGCCCAAACACAAAAGATTGGCGCTTTGATTGATCCGGAGATTGGTAAACGAGGCGGATTCCAGCATCCGGCAGTTGTGAAAGCACTTGTCCGACTTGGAGCCGACAGAATACCTGGAGTGGAGAATCAGCAGAAATAGGTTCGATCGTCTGTGCGGAGGACATCGCGATCGCACGAGTAGAAACAGGGGGAACAACAGCTCGCATAACACTACACACACCAAAGGACCAGGAAAACACAAGCAAAAACGCGCCTGTTCAGGAAAGAAAACTGAATCAGTTGCAGCTTAAGCACATTGATAAAAAACCATACTTTCAGCCAATCTGATCACCGGAAATTCCTTAAACTTCCCTAAAATCTCCTGTACTATCTCAGTAGTTTCTCGGAGGGAGGGTGTGAGTTCCCACTCTATTTTGCAAAGACTAAATTTTGTCAGCGCATTTTCCTGGGGCTTCTGCCGTTTTCTATAGCGCTTCCGTTTAAGTTTCAACCGATGCCGTGTTTCAACTCCGACTAACGGCTAAGGCAAATTCTGTGGGACGATCGACTCGAAGTAGGGAAACCCGCACTCGCTGAGCGGCAAGCCTCACTGAACAAAATAGAGACGCAAAGCGCGATCGTCGCGCACAATAAAGAGCATTCCATCTTCTAAGAACACTGGACGAGGCTTATGACGACGATCTTAGAGCAGGGAAATATTTCAATTCATACTGAGAATATTTTCCCGATCATCAAAAAGTGGCTGTACTCGGATCACGAGATTTTCTTACGTGAATTAGTTTCTAACGCAGTGGATGCGCTTCAGAAGCTCAGCATGGTGTCTCGCTCTGGTGAGTTTTCTGGGGAGTTGGGCGAGTCGGAGATTGTAATTACGATCGACAAGCCCAACAAAGCGCTGTCGATTTCAGATACTGGGATCGGGATGACTGCGGATGAGGTGAAGAAGTACATCAACCAAGTTGCGTTCTCCAGCGCAGAAGAGTTTGTCGAGAAGTACAAAGCCAGCAGTGATCAGCAAATTATCGGTCACTTTGGTCTCGGCTTTTATTCGTCGTTCATGGTGGCGCAACAGGTTGAAATCGATACGCTGTCGTACAAAGAAGGAGCGCAGGCGGTTCATTGGAAATGTGATGGTTCCACTGAATTTAGTCTTTCAGATTCACAGCGGACAGCGCGAGGTACAACAGTTAAGCTAACGCTACAGGATGAGGAATTAGAATACCTGGAGCCGCATCGGATTCGCCAGTTAGTGAAGACCTACTGCGATTTTCTACCGTTTCCGATTAAGTTAGAAGTTCTGGCAGCCGAAGGTCAAGAAATGACCGCACCAGAGCAAATCAACCGTCAGAAAGCACCCTGGAAGGAATCCCCCAGCAATCTAACGAAAGAGGACTATTTAGAGTTTTACCGCTATCTCTATCCGTTCCAAGAAGATCCACTGCTTTGGGTACATCTCAATACGGATTATCCGTTTGTGGTGAATGGCATTCTCTACTTCCCCAAGCTCAAGCCGGATGTCGATGTGACCAAAGGGCAGATTAAACTGTTCTGCAATCAAGTGTTTGTCAGCGACAACTGTGAGGAAGTCGTTCCTCGATTTTTGCTGCCGTTGCAAGGGGTGATTGATAGTGTTGACATTCCGCTGAATGTGTCTCGTAGCTTTTTGCAGAACGATCGCACGGTTCGCCGCATTGCAGATTACATTGCCAAGAAAGTGGGCGATCGGCTGAAGGAACTGTACCGGGACGATCGAGAAGCTTACATTCGTAGTTGGCAAGATTTAGGTACGTTTGTTAAGTTCGGCTCTCTCAACGATGACAAGTTCAAAAAGCAAGTTGAGGACATTCTGATCTATCGCACAACATTCAGCGGTGATGATCAACCGAAAGTTGAAGTGCAAACGCAGGAAGGCGATGTTTGGCAAGAGACTGCATCTAGCAACGCGGTAGACGGAAAAACCTACACGACATTGAAGGAGTATCTGGAGCGCAACAAAGAGCGGCATGAGAATCGAGTGTTCTACTGTACTGATGAAGTGACACAAGCAACATATGTTCAGTTGCACACTAGTCAGGGCTTAGAAGTGCTGTTCATGGATTCATTCATCGATAGTCACTTTGTCAGCTTCTTAGAACGGGAATACTCGCACATCAAGTTCTCGCGGGTTGATGCGGAACTCGATGAGACGCTGATTGACAAAGACAAGTCCGAGATTGTTGATCCGAACACGAATCAGACGCGCAGTGAACAGATTAAAACGCTGTTCCAGACCGCATTAGGCAAGCCGAAGCTAACGATTCGCACGGAAGCACTCAAAGGAGATGCAGCCGCTCCTCCTGCAATGGTTCTGTTACCAGAGCATCTACGTCGAATGCAGGAAATGAGCGCATTGTTGCAGCAACAAGCGATCGAGTTCCCCGAAGAACATATTCTGCTGGTGAACACTTCGCACCCAATGATTCAGAATTTGATCGGTCTGAGCCAAGGTGCGATTGTTACGGGGTCTTCGAGTTCTCCATCGGCTGAGCTTGCGAATATGATTTGTCATCATGTGTATGACTTAGCATTGATGGCACAAAAGGGCTTTAATGCTGATGGAATGAAAGCGTTTGTTGAGCGATCGAATCAAGTGCTGACGAAGTTAACCGATCGTGCTCTAAGTTAGTGACTGTTCGTTAAACAAAATCCACTGAGCATTACCCTCAGTGGATTTTTTGTTAGGAGACGTAGCTACGATCGCTGATCAATGTCTCGATTAATGCTTGATTTTGTTCATCAGTCCCAACTGTGATTCTAAGTTTGTCATCGAGTCCGGGTTGTTTGAAGTACCGAACTAAGATTCCACGTTCTTTTAGAGCGAGATAAATCTGTTCTGCATTGTTCTGCGGTTGAGTTAGAAGAAAGTTAGTTTGAGAGTCCCAGACCTTCCAGCCAAGTTGCTTAAGGTCGATCGCTAACTTTGCTCTAGATTGTTTTACCTTCTCAGCACATTCATTTTTATAGTTCTGATCGCGCATGGCAGCAGTTCCCACTAAAGTTGCGATCGCATCAATGTTGTAGCTATCTTTGATCTTGAACAATCCGCTTAATAGATGAGGTTGTGCGATCGCAAATCCAAGTCGCAATCCTGCAAGAGAATATCCTTTCGAGAGCGTACGCAGAATCAATACATTCTCAAACTCACGCACTAACGGTAAAGCGGTTTCTTCAGCGAAATCAACATACGCTTCATCAACCACTAAGACACCTGTTAATTGTGCGGCAAGCTGTCTTAGATCGGATAGTGCAACACTATGACCTGAAGGACTGTTCGGTGATGCAATGAAGGTAATTGCACCTTGAGCCGCGATGAGTTCATCTATCGGGAATTCGTAGCGATCGCCATACGAAATTTCAACGCGATCGGCAACCTGCATCTCAACCAAAGTCCGATACAGAACATAAGTTGGCATTGGATAAACTACTTTGCGTCCAGGTTCCGCACAAGCCCGCACAATCACATTCAAAAGATCATCACTCCCGTTGCCAACCATGATCCAATCTTTCGGAATGCCTAATGCTTCGCTGGTCGCTTGTCTAAAATCGTTAGCATACGGGTCTGGATAGCGTCTGAGCCATTCGGGATCGAGAGAGCGCAGAACCGCGATCGCAGCCGGTGACGGCGGATAAGGATTCTCATTTGTATTGAGCTTGATGATTGGAGTTCCCGGTTTAGGTTGCTCACCTGGAACATATCCGGTCATGGCATCAACGCTAGCTCGAAAGAAAGAAGGCATAATGATTTGCGCGATCGACAGTTCTCAGCTTAGCGGTTTAAGTCGCTGGAGCAGACCATTCGCAGAAGACATCAATGCCAATGTGGAGAATGTAGAGCGCGATCGCGGTTGCAATGGCGGAATCGATCGGCAGGGGAACACCGGAAAGATTGACCAGTGCAGTAATGACTCCAGTAATTAGCGTGGCATTGCCCGGATTCTTTTTAGCATCTTGAATCAAACTGCGGAGGCTGCCTTCTTCGCCGCAGACTTCTTGCTGAACTCGTTTGAGAAAGATTTGCCAGAGGGAGCGCTTCTCATCGGTGAAGGAGCGGGGTTCACCGTAGCGATCGACATAAATTTGAGCAAATGTCGCTTCAAAGTCTTGGGTCTGTTCTAAGAGTTGCAAGACTTCGCGATCGGCAGCCGGAGATTGACGGAATTGGTTGATTTCTTCGGGAGTGGGGAAGGTTGTCATAAAAGGTTTTTCTAAACTGCGGTTTGCCTCCGGAGATCGTAAATTAGGAGTGTAGCCAGATACAAGCCTCTCCTCAGTTTTTGTCATGATGCAGACGATCGAGATTCGGCAGACACAGGGATTTGATGCGATCGTGTCGATTGCGGGTTCGGAGTTTGAGATTACGGTGAGTGATCCGTTTGGTGAACAAGACGAGAAGCTGTTGGAATGGTACTTTGAGCAGTGGATTCAGTGCCCGTTTACCGATGGGACGATCGCGAAACGAGCGGCGGAGAGTGTGCGATCGTATGGCGAGAATTTGTTTCGGCAGGTGTTCGGCGATCCGGATGCTTATGCGGCTTACAAGAGCTTGAAGCTGAGCGAGTTAGAGATTGTCATTCGAGGAGAGCCGGAGTTTCAAAGATTGCATTGGGAAGCGATGCGCGATCCGAAATCGGCGCGTCCGTTGGCGATCGATTGTGTGATGGTGCGGCAAAAACGGGTGCGGGGTCGAGCCAGTACAAGACAGATTGAGCCTTCAACGGTGCTGAATCTGCTGATTGTGACCGCGCGACCGAATGAAGAGAGAGATGTCGGCTATCGCACGATTTCGCGTCCGATGGTCGAGGCGATTCAGGATGGGCGGCTGCCTGTGAATGTGGAGATTGTGCGACCGGGAACTTATAAGGCGTTTCTCGATCATTTGGAGGCAAAGCCGGAAGGGTTTTATCATGTCGTGCATTTTGATTTGCATGGCGGATTGATGGACTATGAGCAGTTTCAGAAGTATGTGCCAACGGGGGAAGGGTATTTGTTTGGGCGGGGCGCTCGCTTGGAACAGTTGCCCAAATACGCTGGCGTGAAGGCGTTTCTATTCTTTGAGAAAGACGAAGCAGGGCAAGCGGAACCCGTGACGGCAGACGAAATTGCAGGGCAGTTGCAGGATCGCGGCATTCCGGTTTGTATTTTGAATGCGTGTCAGTCTGGGAAACAGGTGCAACCCTCACCCCCAGCCCCTCTCGCGGAAGGAGAGGGGAGCAAGACGATCGATGAGCGCGAAACCAGTTTGGGGGCGCGGTTGATGGATGCGGGAATCCAAATGGTGGTTGCAATGGGGTATAGCGTGACGGTCGATGCGGCAAAAGCGCTGATGCAGCAGGTGTATCGGGAGTTGTTTACAGGAAAGACGTTACCCCAAGCGTTGCGGTTGGGTCGGCGGGAATTGTTCGATCGCAAAACGCGAACGGTGTATTTCAATCAGCGGGTGGATTTGGAAGATTGGTTGTTGCCGGTGGTGTATGGCAATCAGGCGATCGATTTTCGACTGCGGGAGATGTCTTTTGCGGAAGCGGATGAGTATTACGCAAGTCAGGCAACTCAGCATCGGTTTACAGGGACGACTTACAGGTTTGTGGGTCGGGATTTGAATATTTTGAAGCTGGAGAAGGCACTGCTGCGGCATGGGGTGGTGCTGGTGCAGGGCATGGGCGGCACGGGGAAAACAACGCTGCTGCGGTATTTGCAGGAGTGGTGGGTGCAGACGAATTTTGTCGATCGCGTCTTCTACTTTGGCTATGACAAGCAGGCTTGGACGCTGGAGCAGATGTGTTTTGCGATCGCTGAGCAGATTTTCCCGGATGTGGAGCGGCGGCAGTTTCAGGCGATGCGGATCGAGGCGCGGGTTGGGCGACTGGTGCAAGAGTTTCGCAGTCGGCGGTTTGGGCTGATGTTGGATAATTTGGAGTCGGTGACGGGGCAGGCGTTGGCGATTCAGAATACGTTACCAGTCGAGGAACAGGGGCGGATTCAGGATTTTCTGGAGCGGATTGCGGGTGGAAGGTCGATCGTGCTTTTAGGGTGCGGGGTCGGGAAGAGTGGTTGCGATCGACGTATCAAGAGAATCGCTATGAGTTGCGCGGGTTGGATCTTGAAGCGCGATCGCAGTTGGCGAAGCAGGTTTTGGAGCGGCACGTTTCGGAGTGCAGGAAGCGCGAAGCGATTTTGGCGGATCGGGAGTTTGAGCGGTTGATGCGGATGTTGGCGGGGTATCCGTTGGCGATCGAGGTAGTGTTGGCGAATTTGGCGCGGCAGAGTGTGGCGCAGGTGTTGGCGGGGTTGGATATTGGGGATGGGGGACTCGATCGTGCTGGGGGGAAGACGGAGAGTATTTTGAAGTGTGTGGAGTATTCGCATAGCAACTTGTCGGAGGAGGCGCAAAAGTTGTTGCTGTGTTTGGCTCCGTTTAGTGGGTTTGTTCGTCGCGATATTTTGGGGCTTTACGCTCAGGAATTGCAAAATCTTGAACCGTTTCGGGATTATGCGTTTGAGCAGTTTGATGCGGCGGTACAGGAGGCGATTAACTGGGGATTGTTGGCTCCGATGTTCGAGAGGATGCCACATTTGCTTTCGATTCAGCCTATATTTCCCTACTTTCTGAAGATGAAGTTAACCGATCAGCATGAGACAACTCGTGAGGCATTTCGAGAGGGATTCAGAAATCACTATTTAGGACTGGCGAACTCCTACCACCAGTTAATGAAGTCTCAAGATGCACAGCAGCAGCAGATAGGGCTTTTCTTCTGCAAATTGGAGTATGAGAACCTGTATAACGCCCTGCGGATTTGTTTAGAAAGGCAAGAGAGCATCTCCATTTTTGGTTGCTTAGATAAGTATTTTGAATCAGTTCATAACACCCAAAGCGCTCTACTTCTAGCGAAAGAAGTTTGTCAAGCAGTAGAGGAATACCCAGAAGCATGGAAAATAGACAGGAACAATGACCAGTACGTAGTCGCTCTGAATCTTCTTGCATACTGTTATCTACAGACTAAACAGTATACTGAGGCTCAGCAAATGTACAAAAAAGAGATAGAAGTTCGAGAAGTGATAGGTGATCGCCATTCCCAAGCAATTACCTATCATCAGTTAGGCAGGGTTGCTGAAGAACTGCACGAGTTTGAACAAGCTCGTAATTATTATCAACAAGCACTTCAAATCAAAATTGAATTCAATGATCGCTATTCCCAAGCCAGCACTTATCATCAGTTAGGCATCTTTTCCCAAAAACTTCGAGAGTTCAAACAAGCCCGTATTTACTATCAACAAGCACTTCAAATTTATGAGGAGTTTAATAATCGCTACTCCCAAGCCAGCACCTATCACCAGTTAGGTATCGTTGCCCAGGAATTGCGCCAGTATGAGGAAGCCCACGCTAACTATCAACAAGCCCTGCAAATCAGAATTGAATTCAACGATCGCTATTCTCAAGCCAGCACCTACCAAAACCTAGGCAGGCTTGCTGAAGAACTTCGAGAGTTTGAACAAGCCCGTACTTATTATCAACAAGCACTTCAAATCAAAATTGAATTCAATGATCGCTATTCCCAAGGCAGCACTTATCACAGCCTAGGCATCATTGCTTATATGATGCGCGAGTATGAGCAAGCCCGCTCTGACTATCAACAAGCACTCCGAATCTATGCCGAATTCAATGATGGTTATGAGCAAGCAGGAACCTATCACAGCTTAGGGACTGTTGCCCAAGAACTACATGAGTATGAACAAGCCCGCTCTGACTATCAACAAGCGCTCCAAATTTATGAGGAGTTTAATGCTCGTTATGAGCAAGCCAGTACCCATCACAACTTAGGACTGTTAGCAGAGGCGGAGGGAAATGCTGTAGAGGCAAGAGCAAATTACCAGCAAGCGCTAGAGAGATACGTCGAGTTTGGCGATGACTATTGGGGGAATATCGTTCGTGAAGCAATCGATCGATTATCAGATTGAATGCGATCAGAGGGTTGAGAACTGCGATTGCCCCCTACTCATGAGCAGCAATTTGTGAAATCAAACTGACCAGTCTTCAGCTTGTAGTTCAGTGATTCGTCCAAAATCTAAGAGATTGCGAGTTAGAACGATCGCCTTCTGACTAATTGCGATCGCTGCAATCATTGTTGCTGAATGTCCCTCATCCAAAATCCCGCTCTTTGGGGAGCGGGACTTTGAATCTAACTCCCTTCCCCCACAGGAGAAGGGTTAGAGATGAGGGCGGTTCGGGATATCAGGTCAAACATTGCCGGATTAATCGCTTTTAACCTGCTCGCTTGCGCTTTGCGTCGCGAACCCCCTAACTCAGAGCAAAAGGGAATTTACAACCCCTGTAAGCTAGTGGATTCCATCTGCTGTAGGATAGCGTCAAGATTTGCTACTGCATCAAGCTCGCCGCGAGTGCGTGCGAGATCCCGTGCTTGGCGAATATAATCTCTGCTTTCTACCTTCCGTCCTTGCTGGTATAGCACAATACCCATGTTGAAGTATGCTTCGGGAGCGTCCGGCATAACACGAATCACTTCAGCAAATGCAGCCTTTGCCCCATCCAGATCACCCTGTTCAGTCAGGAATACGCCGCGATCGAACTCATTTTGAATTGCCACAATATCGTTCGCATCACTGATTGCTCCAAACCCTGAGGTCGTGCTCTGATGCATCTGATCAATTGACTCTATACCCGTTTGGTCAGGTGCAAGGGTAGAACCGATGTTTGTTGACGTTCCCGCTGTCATTGTGGGGTAGGTGTCTTCAATAATTCCCGCCTGACCATAGGGTTGGTCGAGCATCACATCCTGTCCCATGTTTGAAGTTGTGCCAATATCGCTGGTTGAGCCAGCAGTATCTTGAGTTGCCCGTTGAACAGAATCTGCCACATTAGAAGCCGATGACTGAACACTCTCAGACACGCCTTCCATTGCCTGTGTCATTTTGGGTTGAGCATCTTGCGCTGCACTCTTAACCGATTGAGCCGATGACTGAACACTCTCAGACACGCTTTCCATTGCCTGTGTTACTTTGGGTTGAGCATCTTGCGCTGCACCCTTAACCGATTGAGCGACTCCTTGCACTGAATCTGCAACACTGGCAGCAGATGATTGAATGCTCTCAGCCGTTCTGTGAACAGCCTGCTTAACCTCAGGTCGAGCATCTTCGATCGTCCCTCGGACTGAATCAACTGTTTCAATTACTGAAGGGCGGCTCTCATCGATCGTTTCTGTCACTGCATGAATCGTTTCGGTTACAGCAGGACGAGCCTCATCAATTGTTTCTCGAACTGAGTCGATCACGCCTACAACCGAAGGCTGTGCTGCTTCAATGTTTTGTTTCACTGCATCGACCGTTCCAATCACAGAGGGTTTGATATCCTCAACCGTCTGTCTGACTTCATTGACCACTCCATCGATCGCGGCGTCAACACCTGTTGCTGCTTCCCGTCCAACATTAGCACCCGCAACACCACCAACCACTGCACCAACAGCAGCTCCTAAGCGTCCGCCAACTAAGCGACCAATGATGGCTCCAGCTAACCCTCCACTTACAGTTCCAAGACCCGTTGCCACTGTTTGAACTGGGTCTCGTGCTTGTGGCACCTCATTCACCTCATTCAAAGAGGATTGATTTTCATTCTGCTGATTGAGCTCTATGCTGCTATCCGACATATTCTTTCTCCCTCGACTGATTTGTTAAAACTTCTTTTAATCGTTGCCATATCACAACCATAGCGACTGTTCTAAGGTTTTTACTCGACTTAAAGGGAGAGGTTAGAGATGAGGTTGTAACAAATTGAATTGCAATTCAGCAGGGGACTTTTTCACCTAAAGCAGAATTTTTTACAGCCTTCACATTCTGCAAAGGATGGCTATGGGAATATTGCCGTGAAGCAATCGATCGACTATCAGATTGAATGCAATCAGAGGGTTGAGAACTGCGATCGCCTAATTTATCTTTGCGATCGTGGAGCCGACACCAGCGATCGCGGAATCGAGCAAGGCTCCGTTTCAGTGTTCTACGCAGTGCGATCCACGATCAGATCAATCCGATCAATCCGCAAAAGCGTCTGCTCAGTATTCTACGCAGTCAGATCAACCCGCTTATCGATTGAAGCCTTGATCTGGGGCATCGTTTCCGTGTTTCCCGCAGTAAGATTTACGATCACATTGATCGGAACAACACTCCAAAGATCAAAAGGCTTGTTCCATACAACTGCTGAATCGTTTACGATCGAAGAAGACACCCACTCTGACCTATGAAATTCCTGTTAATAGCCTTAGTCAAAGGCTACCGAGTCGCCATCTCTCCACTCATGATGCCGACTTGTCGATTTCATCCCACTTGTTCTCGATATGCGATCGAAGCCCTCGAAACTCACGGCGCACTCAAAGGCACTTGGCTAGCAGCGGGGCGAATTTGTCGCTGTCATCCGTTCAATCCTGGCGGGTATGATCCTGTTCCGAAAAAAGACGCATGAAAGCTTATCAGACTGTTGCGATCGCAGAATGCAATGAGCCCTTAGTCGAAATTCCTGACCAGTTTGCGCGGGTCACGCCACATCCCTACGCAAAGCTAGGCGCGCCATACGGGGAGAAATCACCGTTCTTTGTCAGACAAGACATTCTCGATCGCTTACTCATTGCCGATGCTCACCTTCAGCATCTTCAACCCGGATGGAAGATTCAGATTTTTGATGCGTATCGTCCGGTCGCAGTCCAGCAATTTATGGTGGATCACACGCTGAAAGAACTGGTCAACGCAAACGGATTGAGTTTAGAAACGCTATCCACAACACAGCGAGAAGAATTTCAGCAACAGGTCTATCAATTCTGGGCAATGCCAAATTTAGATCCGGCAACTCCGCCGCCGCATAGTACCGGAGCCGCGATCGATGTCACTTTAATCGATGAAGCCGGAAGCGCGATCGACATGGGATCAGAAATCGATGAAATCTCAGAGCGATCGTTTCCGAATCACTTTGCAAACTCTGATTTACCGTATCATCGACATCGAGAAATTTTGGTAAATAGCATGATCTCCGCAGGATTTAAGCGCCACTGGAATGAATGGTGGCACTTTTCCTACGGAGATCAGATTTGGGCATGGCTCACGAATCAAGACAATCCGGGAGCCAATGCGATCGCCAAATACGGCAGGATTTAAGCCTCGATTTTCACCGAGAGAATGCGATCGTTGCCGCGAATCGCATTGACAATATCCATATCGCTCGTCTTACCAAACACCGTATGAACGCCGTCTAAATGCGACTGCGGTGAATGGCAGATGAAAAATTGACTACCGCCTGTGTTCCGTCCTGCATGAGCCATCGATAAGCTTCCAGCTTCATGCTTATTCGGATTAATTTCGCAGTTAATTTTGTAGCCGGGGCCTCCGGTTCCGGGCATTCCTGATGCTCCGTCACGGGTGTTCGGACAGCCGCCCTGAATCATAAAATTCGGAATCACCCGATGAAATTTCAAGCCATCGTAAAATCCTTTGTTTGCTAAATCAACAAAATTCTTTACGGTATTCGGCGCATCTTGATCAAACAACTCAAGATGAATGGTGCCTTTGTCCGTTTCCATGATTGCGCGTGTCATGATTGCGCTCCCTTATATTTTCAGCTTTTCCATCCTATCAAGGTCTTCACAATTGCATCACTGATGTTTGATGCGATCGTCCTAACTCTGAGGCGCACGCACCATTCCCGCCCCCACATCAAACGGGTCGAAATCCGCAGCAATCCCCTCTGAGGTGGCATTCCCAACAACACGCGCCATTAATTCCAGTGAGTTCAGCCGCCCGCTCCGCTTGAGTTTTTCTGCCCACAGTGCAGCCACCCCTGCCACATGCGGAGCCGCCATACTCGTACCATTCATCGCCACCAATCCACCGCCCGCTTTTGCCGACAGCACTTGTACACCAGGCCCTGAAAGATTGGCTCCGGTGTTTGAGAAGGGGGCGATCGTCAACCCAGACGTACCACGACCCAGCGCCGCAACCGAAATAATTCCCTCAGCAACCGCTGGAGGTGCAACCGCAATTTCCCAGTCTTTATTGACTTGGCGACGGCTTTCATTCCCGGCAGCAGCAACCAAAACCGCAGCCTGGGAAAACGAAGCGCGAGCACTGGCAAGCGCAGCTAAGCTTTGGAACAATTGAACATTAGCGCGGTAGCCTTCTAAGGCACGCGAGGTCGCCAGTTCTGTCGGTAAGCCTTGCTTGACAAAGTATTGTACAAAGCCAGGAAAATCAATGCCGAGCGACATCGAAATCACGTTCGCACCATTATCGAGTGCCCATAAAACTGCATCCGCAATTTGATCACTAGAGCCACCTTGCTCACCGATCACTTTTCCAATTAACGCTTTGTTGACTCCGGGTGCAACGCCGATCCGAATATCATCAACAGTGCGACCAAAGATCGTTCCGGCGCAGTGGGTTCCATGGCCGTCTTTATCGCCATCTCCCTCCCCGGTAAAGTCTTGTTGAATAATCTCAACACCCGCAAATGCGGCATGAGTCGCATCGATGCCACTATCGAGAACGGCAACAACAATGCCATCTCCAGTAAAAGGTGAGGTGTCTGCTCCCACTGCCTGAACCCCCCAAGTTAATTGGGATGCAGTGGTCTCTGCTGAGCCTTCTGCGAGCCCTTCGACTTCTACAGGGCGAATTAGCTTCATTGGCATCGCAGGCGCGATCGCAACGACATCGGGATCGCGATTGAGCGAAGCGATTTCACTGCGTTCGATATCATAGGTGCTAATTTGTGCGCTGGGAAAAGCAGCTTCTGCCGGATTGGATTGACCGGGGAACGCGGCGGGGCCTGCAAACAAATCACGGGTGGTCGATCGTAGGCTTCTTAGAACAATGTGTTTCGTTTTCATGGGTTGCAAGTAATAACGGACGAAGAGGGTTGCAATGGCTCTATTTCAAACCAAAGCCTTAAAACACTATCCTTAGCAAAATCTAGATAGAAGTTTCTTGCATGATATTTCTTCGTCCGGAGAGGAGGTAGAAAACTTTAAAAATCCACACCACGCTTCAGGTCAACCCCTCTCTCGGCGTAGTGTTTGTGACACACCATTTCTGAGTGAACGGTTGCGAGGTCAAAATAAGCAGGCGGATTTTTACAGCGACCTGTGATCACGATTTCAGTATCACGGGGTTTTCGTAACAAGGCTTGAACGATCGGCTCTTCCGGCAGCAGTTCTAAATCCACAGTCGGATTAAGTTCATCGAGAATAATCGTTTTGTACAATCCCGACGCGATCGCAGCCCGCGCAATCTCCCAGGCCCGCTCCGCCTCGACATAATCGAGTTCCTGCTGTTGACCGCGCCAGACGATCGCATCTCGACCCGATCGCTGATGATCAACTAAGTTCGGATAGCTCTGGCGCAGTGCGTTAATCGCTGCATCCTCGGTGTAGCCACTTCCCCCTTTGAGCCACTGCATGATTAACACGCGATGCGATTTATCTTGACTGATGCCTTTGCCGATCGCTTGCAGTGCCTTACCGAGGGCGCTGGTTGATTTTCCTTTTCCGGCTCCCGTGTAAATCTCAATCCCTGCAATTCCTTCTTCTTTGGCAACGTGATAGTGCGGCTTCATTTCGGAGTGCAAATCCGCAATATCAATCAAAGCTTGGGGCGCAGCGCGACCCGTGACAATCACTTCCATGTGATCCGGTTTGTGCTTCAGCGTTCGCACCACTTCATCCACCGGAAGCAATCCTAAATCTAAAACCGGATTCAGTTCATCCATCACCACGACCGAGTAAAGCCCGGATGCGATCGCGCCCTTTGCCACGTCCCAGCCGCGCTGAGCTTCCTGTCGATCGAACTTGGTAATCTCGTCGGCTCCAAAAAATTCTCCGCGTCCGGTACGAACCTGGTCGATTAGATGTGGGAAAGCGCGTTGCAAAGCTTGAATCGAAGCATCTTCGTCATAAGTGCGTCCCGGCCCCTTGAGAAATCGCAGCAGTAAAACGCGAGTTTGGGACGCATATTGAATGCCCAACCCAATCGATCGCAGCACCACACCGAGCGCTGCTTGAGATTTCCCTTTACCCGCCCCATCGTAGATGTGAATCTGTCCGGTCATGCGTTCTGATCGCGCTTGTGCGGTGCGGATACCAACGCCTGCTCTAGTCATATCAATCGCCGTTTCTAAATGCAGATTTACTCTAACAGGTTTATCGAGGATGAAACATCGATCGTTGATGAGATTGATAAAGCACTCTGATGCAAAGTGGCTTGAAATATAAACTTCGCTCAACTTAAAGTGGGAGCAGTCTCAAATTCAAGGAGCACCAGAATGCAGGATTCGGTTAAGCCCTCGTTTACCCCATTAAATGAAACTGATCGCTGGTTTACCAATTTCAGCCGAAGCCATGTTGTGAAGGCATTGGAAACGGTTCAAGATTTGATTGTGGTTTCGCTGTGCCTCGGATTGTTCTGCGTGATGGTGATTCAGTTAAGAGCAATGTTCATTTCATTGCTGCCACCGTTGAACTTTCATGATGTTACTGCTGACATTTTGTTTTTGCTGATTCTGGTCGAATTGTTTCGATTATTAATTATCTATTTGCAAGAGCAACGGATTTCGATCGGGGTTGCGGTCGAGGTGGCGATCGTCTCTGTTCTACGAGAAGTGCTGGTGCGAGGAATTCTAGAAGTACATTGGACTCAAGTTCTTGCCACCTGTTCGTTTTTGATGGCGTTGGCATTCTTATTAATGGCGTTGGCATTCTTATTAATCGTGCGAGTTTGGTTGCCGCCAACCTTTAAGGGAATTGACCCTGAGAAGCGGTTCTCTGCACATCATCAAGAATTGGAAACTATCTCGTTGAATGGCAACGGACATCATCACTAGAAATGCTCAGCAGGCTCAGCAGAGGTTTGAAAGGCGATATGCTATGGAAGCTTTCAGACCCCTGCAAAACTATGACTGAAACGCCTCCCCTTCATACACTCGATCCGTTAAATCGGTTTTCCGATCGCGCTACCGATTACCAAAAATATCGTCCGAGTTATCCCACAGCTGCGATCGACAAAATTCTCTCCAACCTTGGTGATCCAACTCAACTGATCGCCGCAGATATCGGTGCAGGAACCGGAATTTCAGCAAGATTACTCAGCGATCGTGGTTTATTCGTCTGGGGAATTGAACCCAATACCGCAATGAGCGCTCAGACAGAACCCTACCCACGAGTAGAATTTCGCCAAGCCACCGCAGAAAACACTGGACTACCCGATCAATCGGTCAATTTAGTCACTTGCTTTCAATCGTTCCATTGGTTTGAACCAGAGCGAACCTTTCAGGAATTTCGCCGCATTCTTAAACCAAGTGGGCGACTGGCATTAGTTTGGAATACACGCGATCGTAGCGATCCATTTACTCAGGAATACGGCGAATTATTACGGCAAGCCTCGAACAAGCATCCGGCGATTGATCGTATGGAAACGCTTCCAGAGAATTCAGATTTCTCCGCTTTCGAGGAACATCGTTTTACGTTAGAACACGCACTCGATTTGCCTGCATTAATTGGTAACGCAAAAAGCCGATCGTATGTTCCAAGTTCAGGAGAACTGCTCGAGCGACTGTTACAAAATCTCGAAGCGTTGTATCACCGCAATGCAGATGCTCAGGGCCTAGTCTATGTGAAGTATCAAACAAAAGTCTTCATTGCAGGAGCGTAACAGATGGGATTGCGGTTAGAACAAATTGTGCCTTGGGGTCGATCGCGCTCCGAGTACATTCAAATGTTTGACCTTACTGAAGCTGATCTTCAGGACAAAATTCTCGACTGCGGTAGTGGGCCTGCAAGCTTTAATGCTGAGATGACAGCATTGGGCTATTCCGTAACGTCGTGCGATCCGATTTATCAATTCTCAGCCGAGCAGATTCAACAACGAATTGATGAGACCTACGAAACTATTCTCGGTAAAGTCCAAGCAACACGGGAAAAATTCATCTGGACAACCTTCCGCTCGCCTCAAGAAATGGTACAGACCCGTATGACTTCAATGCGGCACTTTCTAGCCGATTTTCCCCTTGGATTACAGCAGGAGCGATATCAAACTCATGAACTTCCTAATCTTCCCTTTGAAAATAACCAATTCAATTTAGCGTTGTGTTCTCACTTGCTATTTCTATACTCCGATCAATTAAACTTAGAATTTCATTTAGCATCGATTCTCGAAATGTGTCGCGTGTCGCCCGAAGTGAGAGTTTTTCCATTGCTGCTCAACATGACAGGTGAAACTTCTCCATTTCTCGAACCCGTCATGCAAGCGTTGAAAGAGCAAGGTTATACCGTTAATTTACGGCAGGTTCCTTATGAGTTCCAGCGTGGCGGTAATCAGATGCTTCAAATTAAAACGTCGTAGAAATCGCTTGCACCGGACAGGTCGGAATACACTGTTCGCAAACAATACAGCGCGATCGCGTAAACGATAATCGAAACGTTTGCGGATCAAGCGTGAGTGCCTCGGTCGGACACACGCCCGTACACAAGCCGCAATCGACACAAACATCCTCATCGATCGTAATTTCGCGGCTGGCAAACGAAACATGAATATCCTGTGATCGCATCCAATCGATTGACGCATCAAGCTGATCAATATCGCCTGACAATTCTACGACCAATTTACCCACCTGATTTGGAGCAACCTGAGCGCGAATGATATTTGCAGCGACATTAAAATCCTTTGCCAGTCGGTAGGTCACTGGCATCTGAACAGAGCGCTTAGGGAAGGTGAGTGTAACTCGTTTTTTCACGGCTTATAAGGTTGGCTTTCCCCCATTCTATAGATGAAATTTCTGATCAGGCTACCTCTCACCAATCAACACTGCAGTATTACGGAGGAGTTCCATGAAGATTTCATGAAGTCTTTTGCGAACTCTCCGTAATTCCGACAGAATGATCGAGGCATCGAACACACAGCATTTACCTAAACTCTAAACGACTGAATCGCTCAATCAGGGACAACTGCCGCTTCACCTGAATTGGAGTAAGTTTGCATGACTACATCAGCACGAATGACCCGGCTCACGATCGCCCTTGTCGCCGCGAGTCTGACCACGATCACGGCTTCAAAGTCCAACGCTGCGATCGTAACGATCGACAATTCTGGCTCCTGGATCAACGGCGCGAACACCTTAGAGAATCAAGGCTTTAATCTCATTCAAGTTCCGAATGGTAATGAAGGTTTAGGCAGCGACTTATCGACCCTGAGTTCACCCTTGGGCAACATTGAGTTCAGCCCCAGCGTTAACAAACGGCAAGTTGGCAACCCTGAGCCTGAAAAAAGATGGCGGACTTGGAGTAATAACTATCAAGGCGAAGTGTATTTTACAAATGGCGCACTGACGCTTGACCTCAAATTGCCGAACCTCGTTGCATTCGACTTCTATGCTCAACCGGACACGTTCTTCCTTGAGCCACAGTTCCAAAGACCCTACAGGATTTCCGCGATCGCTCAAAGTGGCGAAACTTCTGATGTGCTGAGTCAACTGGTCAACGGCAACAGCGGTGCCCAGTATTTTGGCTTCTATTCAGACGATCCGCTTGATCCGATTCAGTCGATTCAGATTACCTCAGAGCAGGGATCAGGCGGATTCGCGATCGGTCAACTCCGTGGCGCGAGCGCTACCGCTACCGTCCCCACTCCCTTACTTTTACCGGGAATCATCGGACTCGGCTTAGGGTTATGGCGAAAGGCGCGGAGCCAGAATCAGCAGAATTAAGCGATCAACCGCAACGGCTCAGTAACTTCAGGGTCAGTCTGGGAACTCTGAGAAAGACGATTGCACCACGGTTGCCTTTCTCCTTGTATGCTCCCAGTCCTGATTATTGAAGACGATCGATTAATGCGTAAGCTGCTGAAAAAACTGCTTCAGCCGGAAGGGTTTGAAGTGGTTGAAGCCACTACCGGAGAAGAAGGATTAGCCCTGATTTCAGCCGTTCGCCCTGCTTTGATCCTCTGTGACTGGCGCTTACCGGGAATTGATGGACTGTCTATTTGTCGCACGTTGAAGTCAAGACCAGAATGGGCAGACATCTACTTCATTTTGCTAACTGCTCATAGTACCCCTGAATCCCACGTCAAAGCGCTCGATAGTGGAGCCGATGATTTTCTCGCCAAGCCAATTCAGCTTAAAGAACTCAGTGCTAGACTTCGAGCAGGTTTAAGAGTCTATCGAGCCTTTCAGGAGCAGCGTAGACTCGCTCAAGAATTATCGCTTCAGCAACAACAACTAGAATCAGAAATTGCAGAGGCAGCCGAATATGTCCGATCGCTGCTCCCCGCTCCAATGGATGAACGAGTGATCGCACGATCGCAGTTTCTTCCTTCTCGACAGTTAGGTGGCGATTGTTTCGACTATCACTGGCTAGATTCTGACTTTCTCGCCATGTACTTGCTGGATGTGTCTGGACATGGGTTAGGTGCTGCTTTAGTCTCTGTTTCGATTCAAAACATTCTCCGCGCTCAGATTCTTCCTGGAATTAATTTTTATCAGCCTGGACTGGTGCTAACTGCGCTGAATGAAGCGTTTGCATTAGAGCAACAAACAAACTGGTTGACCGAAACCTCCAGCGATCGCTACTTTACAATTTGGTATGGAGTTTACAGCTATTCCAAGCGCCTCTTGATGTATTCTTGCGCTGGACATCCTCCTGCTGTGGTGTTATCGGGTTGCTCTCCAAATCATCGGATCGATCGCCTTCGGACTCCCGGAACACCGATCGGGATGTTTCCAGACGCAAAATACAAAACTCACTTTTTCAAAGTTGAGCCAGAGAGTACACTTTATTTGTTTAGCGATGGCATCTATGAAGTCCGGCAACCAGACGGAGCAATGTGGACTTTAAATGAATTTATTGATTTACTCGATCGCTGCCACCATTCTGAAGACTTAGATAACCCCAAGAAAATCATTCAAGCCGTGAGATGCTTGAATCAAAATCACGACTTTGAGGATGATTGTTCTCTTTTGCAAATTAAGCTTTGATAGCTTAGTAAAGCAAGAATTTTATTGATCCAGACTATTGCACAAGCGATGATGCACCGGGAAAATTATTCAAAAATTATTCAGCTGTATGCTTCTGCTGATAGAACTCGGATTGACTAGAGAAAATGGGGAAAAACTGAATCACATCTGCAAGTTCTAGCAGCATTCTAATTTCCTGCTTGACTGCACAGAGCGACAGCCGACCATGCGCCGCTCTTACGGCTTTTAACGCACTAATTAACGCACCCAAACCAGAACTATCCATAAATGCAGCTTGCTCAAAATCGATTAAAACGTCACTCGTTCCGGCTGCAATCAAATCAAGAATCTCTTGTCTAAACTGCTTGGCTTGAGAGTGACCTAGAATGCCACAAACTTTAATCACTTTCACAGGATGATACATCGCGGCTCACCTAAGTAATCGATAAATGGATAAAGCGCTGCTTAATTAAATCAGCACCCTACACCATAAAGCCCTGATAATCCCAAAATTCCTTTACGTGAAATTTCAGATCTTTCGTGCTTGTGTCTAATTAGAAGCGGGGGAATTCCGTATTTTCAACCTGTCTGAATTGCCGAATTGATCATTTTCGTATTCGTTAATTTCTATCAATATCATTGCTAAAGATTGACTATTTTGTTGTATTTCGCTGTGAACAGGGGAATTTTTTAGAAGGACATCAGGGCATTGATCGTAAGCCAATTATCGCGGAGCATTCGGTTTACCATGACGATCGAATTGAGCAAAAGCAGAATATTACCGATCGCAGCGACATTACCACTCTGCTATCAGTTAAGGATTGATTTAGACAGAGCCTAAGCGATTTCGTCTAAACAGCTTTCAAACTTCATTGCCTAATGTTTTATTTGAGGTCAACATGATCCAGCATTCTCCGACCCACTTCTCAACAGTACAAACGGAAGAAGCTTGCATAATGAAATTGCCTCCTCTGTTAACTGTCGTCGAAGCGGTTGCATTCCGCGCTCTTTGTCGAGAATTAATCGAGGCAGAGCCTGCACCCAAAAAAATCGTTCTTGACTTCGCTGAAACAATGTTTATCGATAGTAGTGCGATCGGTGCATTAGTGAGGTGTCTCAAAGCTTGCCAAGCTCATCAAATTGAGCTAGTTTTGCACAGTGTAAAGCCTGAGATTCTATCAGTTTTGGTGCTTGCAGACCTTGATCGACATTTCACTATTGAGGCTAAAGCTGTCGAATTAGAACCCCCTGCTAGCCCCACGATCACGCCAACGCATCCCTCGATTCAGTCGAGAACAAAGCGTGCGCTCGACATTGTTGGCGCGATCGTGGGGCTAGGAATTACGGCGCTAGTGTTTGTTCCGATTGCGATCGCGATTAAACTGGATAGTCCAGGTTCAATTCTGTTTTCTCAAACGCGCTGTGGTCATTTAGGTAGACGCTTTCAGGTGTGGAAGTTTCGATCGATGGTTAGCGATGCAGAACAATTAAAAGCTCAGGTCGAAAATCAAAATGAAGGGGCATTCTTTAAAAATGCAAATGATCCACGGATTACTAGAGTCGGACGATTTCTTCGTAAGACTAGCTTGGATGAACTGCCACAGTTTTGGAATGTTTTACACGGCGAAATGAGTTTAGTCGGAACTCGTCCACCCTTACCCGAAGAAGTGGAACACTATGAAATTCCGAGCTGGCAACGCCTAGATGTGAAGCCCGGAATTACCGGAGAGTGGCAAGTGCATGGTCGATCGAAGATTCGCAATTTTGAGGAAGTGATTGAACTCGATTTGCGCTATCAACAACGCTGGAGTTTGAAGTATGATCTACAGCTATTGCTCAAAACGATCGTTGTATTGTTGAACAAAGATAGCGCATTTTAGCGACTTTAGGAGCGATCGAAGATGAGCGGTCTTACAGAAATAGAAGATGTGATTCACTTTGATCGATTGGTCGTTCAGTCAGATTTAAGAGCGATCGCCCAGATCCTAACGTGGTTTGAAGCATTTCAGAAAGCTCCTGTCTCTCACGCAGTTTGGTTACAGGGGCAAATTGCTTTAGTCGAAGCCTTCACCAACGCAGTTCGCCACGCCCATGAGCTGCTACCAAGACAGACTCCGATCACTCTAGAAGCAGGAATTTGTGTTGATCGACTGGAAATTAGAGTTTGGGATCAAGGAGCGCCGTTTAATTTAGCACGGTTAATTGAGCGAGTTGAGCAAGACTATCCTGAGCCGCTAGAACATGAAGCACATTGGGGTGCAGCTTTGTTTAAGAAGCTCCAAGACCAGCATCGCTGGAACATTGAATATCACTGTCTGAACGAAGGTCGCAATTGTTTACGCTTGGTCAAGTTTTGCTAGCAGAATTCGGTTTAAAGCGCTTCTGGATCAATGCCGAGCGATCGTAGCCGTTCCGCCATTTGGTGCGCCCGTTGTTCTGCTTGCTCTGCCCGTTGGCGCTCTTGTGCTAATTGCTGCTCCGCCTGTTCTGCTCGTTGGCGCTCTTGATCAAGCAGTTGATTAATTTCAGCAAACGAGAAAAAGGAGATTCCGTCAGGTCGAAACAGTTGCAGTTCTGCACCTAATTCAAACCGGATTCCCAATCGAGGGCTAACCCAGCCCAACATCGATTCAATTCGATCGAGCATTCCATCTTCCGAGCGTATCCATCCTTCTAATCGGATGCGATCAGGATCATAGACATAGTATTCCTCAACACCATAGCTGTGATAAAACAGCAGCTTTCGCTCCATTTCGCGTTGCGTGTTGCCCGGAGATAATACTTCAAAGACAACTTGAGGCGGAATGTTATTTTCTTTCCATTGTTGATAAGAGCCGCGATCGCCCTTTGGTCTACCAAACACAACCATTGCATCAGGGGCGGTACTCAGCCTATTGTTGCCTTCAACCGGATACCACAATAAATCGCCTGCAACAAATACATCAGCATTATCTGCAAACAACCATTCTAGATTCTGCTCAATCACTACAATCCAGCGAAATTGTTTGGTGTTGTCTGCCATTGGTTTGCCGTCAGTTTCCGGGTAAAACACATCGCTCTTGTTCGACTGCTGAGTCACCATAAAGCGGAATTTCCTGCAATGCTGAACGTTTTCTTAACTATAGTACAGTTGATTCATTTTTTCAGTGAGCCTTGAGAAATGCCAAAATAGATCGCACTGAATGGAAGACGAAACAGTATGGTAAGTGAAGTTAAAGCGATCGCAGGTTGCGGAATTCCCGTGGTTGGAAACGACATTGACACCGATCGCATTATTCCAGCTCGATTTTTGCGTTGCGTCACGTTCGATGGATTAGGCGAACAAGTATTTGCGGACGATCGCGCTCAGCTTAAAGGAGAGCATCCTTTTGATTTGCCACAATATCAAGCAGCCACGATTCTGATTGTGAATGGAAATTTTGGCTGTGGATCGAGTCGGGAACACGCGCCGCAAGCGATCGCAAAATGGGGCATTCAAGCGATCGTCGGTGAGAGTTTTGCAGAAATCTTTTTTGGCAACTGTGTTGCGATTGGAATTCCCTGCGTGACTGCTGATCCTAGTGTGACAAGCCAGCTTCAAACGCTAGTAGCAAATGATCCACAGGCTGAGGTGACGATCGATCTAGATCAAATGCAAGTGCGGTGTGGATCATTTACGGCTGCAATTTCGATGCCTACAGGCGCACATCAAATGCTGACTTCGGGTACATGGGATGCTTGCGGTCAATTAGTCGCACAAGCAGAACAAGTTCGCGCCACCGCAGCAAAGTTACCTTATGTTGCTTGGAGCCGCTAGTCCTCTACCAAGTTGTGAAGGGATGCTTTGTGAGATTGGAATTGTAGTAGCGCGGATCATGTGAAACATCTTCCCCGATCCAGTCTGGAAGGTCGATCGCTTGATCCGCATTTCTCAGTTCAACTTCTGCAATGATTAATCCGTGATTTTCTCCTAAAAATTCATCGACTTCCCAAATCAAGCCGTTTAGCTCAATTTTGTGGCGGTACTTTTCGATGAGAGGAGCCTTGCACAAAGTATCTAACATTTGTGCCGCATCGCTCACAGGAATCTCATACTCAAACTCAGCGCGAGAGATGCCTTGACTCATTCCTTTAATCGTGATGAAACCCCGATCGTTCACCACACGAATTCTCACCGTACTTTCGACAGTGGGAATGTAGCCTTGTCGGTACAGTTCACCCGGAGCGAGATCTCGCCATCGATCGCCTTTAACTAAAAACTTGCGCTCAATTTCAACACCCATAGCCTTATTCCTCTTGCTGCAAAAATGCATCGACTTCTGCACCTGTCGGCTGAGCATCAATCGCCCCTGCCCGTGTTGTGGTTAATGCTCCTGCTGCACTCGCATATCGCACAATGCGATCGGCATCTTGATTTACTTCCGTAAGTTGATGTTGACAAAGTTGATGAACAAATCCAGCTAAGAAGCTATCGCCTGCTCCGGTTGTATCTTCAACTGCGATCGAAAATGCTGGAACCTTGCCTTCTTTCTGGCTCAAACCGTAAGCACAACCTTTCTCGCCTGCTGTGACTAGCACTCCTTCTAAGCTTTCAACTCGATGAGCAATCACACCCGGATCGGTAGTCTCAAACAACCATTCTGCTTCTTCTTCTGCAAGCTTTAGATAGTCTGCTCGCTTGATTAATTCATGAATCATTCTAGGTGCGATCGTCTGATCATTCCAGAACACAGGCCGCCAGTTTACATCAAGTACAACTTTGACAAAGAACTGTTCAGATAGTTGAAGTGCGCGTTCGATCGCGGCTCGGCTCTCCGGATAAGCTAGTAGTAAAGTTCCAATCACCAAGTAATCTGCGTGCTGAAATAGCTCCGTTGGAATTTGATTGGCTTGTAGATGAGTGTCTGCAAATTCAGTTGTGTCTCGCTGCTCTCCAAAGGCAACGAAGCTACGATCGCCCGTTTCTGATCTTAAAACTAAAACGGTGCGTGTCGGTGCGGAATGCGTTTGAATTCCGGTGGTATCGACTCCGATCGTATGAAGCAATTCGACCAGCGATCGACCCTGTTCATCCTCGCCCACGCAGCCTACAAAGGCGCTGGATGTGCCCAATTTGGTCAACGCGCAGGCAACATTCGCGGGAGCGCCACCAGGGTAAGAAGTCCAGGAAGTAACCGATTTAAGCGGCAGTCCAGGTTGATTAGAAATGCAGTCGAATAGAATTTCGCCTAAGCAAATCACGCGAGGGTGCATTACAGTTTTACTGGTAGTGTGTCTTCTATTAGTGTATTTGCCCCTGCTGTCTCGAAACCTAAAGAAATCACGATGTCTTTACCTCCCGGAAATTTTGGATTGCCCGTCATCGGTGAAACGCTGTCGTTCCTCTTTGATCCGCAGTTTGTTGAGAAACGCTACCGCAAGTATGGCGTGGTATTCAAATCGCATATTCTTGGTAAGCCTGCTGTATTTATGATGGGAGCGGAAGCGGTCGAGTTTCTGCTTTCAACGGGATTTGAAAACTTCTCTTGGCGGGATGGCTATCCGGAGACGTTTCATAAATTGCTGGGTCGATCGCTGTTTGCCCAAGAGGGTGAAGAACATCGGAGAAATCGTCGGTTGATCATGCCTGCGTTTCATGGTGCAGCCCTAGCGCGGTATTTTGAAACAATGGATAAACTGATCTGTAAATACTTAGTCAAATGGGAGCAAAAACAAGAATTCAAATGGTTTGAGGAATTCAAGCAGTTAACGTTTGAGATTGCAAGTCAAATCTTCTTAGGCATTGATTCGAGCGATGAAGCAAAACGCTTTAGTGATCTGTTTGCCACACTCACTGATGGCTTTTTCTCCTTTCCAAGCTTGCCAGGAAGCCGATTCCACAAATCAGTGAAAGCGCGTGATCAAATTTTGGTGCATTTGGATCAGGTGATCGATCGCCGCCGCCAGCACCCAACCGATGATGCTTTAAGCTTGCTGATCCAGGCAGAAGATGAGAGTGGCGATCGTCTCAGCACCGAAGAAATCCGGGTTCAGGCTTTGCTGCTTTTATTTGCTGGACATGAAACCACAACCGCAATGTTAACTTGGTTAGTTCTAGAACTTGCGCGACATCCTGAAGTGTTAGAAAAAGCACGATCGGAGCAACAACACTTCGATTCTCCGATCACTTTAGACCAACTCAGCAAAATGCCTTACCTAGATCAAGTCCTAAATGAAGTAGAGCGATTACATCCTCCGATCGCGGGTGGCTTTCGTGGTGTAATCAAACCATTTGAATTTGCAGGTTATCAAATTCCTCAAGGCTGGATGGCGCAGTATTCGATTTTATTCACGCATCGATTACCGGAACTGTATCCGAATCCGGAGAAGTTTGATGTCGATCGCTGGAAAGATACGAAGCAAAAGCCTTTTAGTTTAATCGGTTTCGGTGGCGGTTCTCGCATCTGCATCGGGCTTGCCTTTGCCAAACTCGAAATGAAGCTGATCGCAGCTCATCTCTTGCGAAGCTACGCTTGGGATCTCTTACCCAATCAAAGCCTTAAGCCTGTGATTATTCCAACTCGCCGCCCCAAAGACGGCTTGAAGGTCAGATTTCAATCGATTTCGCGGCTTGACTGATCTGATCGCACCTGCTCAAACGGATGCTGTAATTCGTCCCGCGCTTCCTCGACAAAAATCATCACCTGAACTGCACCATAACGATCACGAATCCCCCCTTCAATCTGTTCCGCAATCCAATCCCTTGCACCCAAAAACTCTGGATGCACCATCACCCGCATCTCAACAAACACCTGCCGCCCCACAATTCCCCGCGATCGCACCCCATAACAGTGCGTCACACCTTGCACCTGGCGCACAATCTGCCCAATCGCTTCAGGCGCAATCGCGACTTGGCGCATCATTAAGGGTAATTGCCAATTCAGCACCCGCCAGCAGCTTACTCCGGCTGTAATTACCATTGAGATCGTCAACACTGGATCAAGCCACACATACCCGCGCCAAATTCCCAACAGTCCCACTAATAGAAGAATAGTTAACCAAGCATCTTGCAGAATGTGACGGGCATTCAACTTCAAAATCGAACTATCAAACGATCGCGAAACCTTACGCTCAAACAACGCAAGCCCCACACTGGCTAAAAATACAACCGCCAACAATCCAATCACTGACAATCGCATCTGCACTGGAGGCAATGTTCTTAACGCTGAATCCGCCGCGAGTTGGTCGATCGCTACCCCAAACAAGCTTAAGCCTGCAAACCCCAACAATGCGACCAGCAATAACGCTAATCCTGCCTCTAAGCGCCCATGCCCCCAAACCTCGCGCCCCGATTGCCGGTTCGGAGTCGAAAGCGCAATCAGACCCAAAACCGTACTGAATCCAGCAATTACGGTGTGAAGCGACTCTGCAACGATCGACAGCGATCGTGTCGCCCACGCCGCTCCCACTTTCACCACCAGCATCAGCAGCGTTAGCCAAAGCGTCACCAGCAAAATCCGGCGACTAATTCTTTTCTGATTGACTTCAGCCATAAAGCGTTCCGAGGTAGGAGGATGATGGAAGCTGAAGTCCTTCACCCTGAATCAAGTTATGCAGCACTCTGAAATTCGGTTACTAGTTTTAGACATCGACGGGACGATCGCAGGCAAATCTAATCATATCCGTGAACCTGTCTTAGAGACGATCGCTGCCGCACAGAAACGCGGCGTACAAGTGGCGATCGCCACGGGACGGATGTATCGTTCTGCACTCCGATTTCACCAAGCAGTAGGCTCAACCTTACCCCTGATCGCTTACCAAGGCGCATGGATACAAGATCCCATGACTCAGCAGATTTTACGCCGCTGGTCAGTACCGAGAGCGCAACTGTCAGAACTCCTCGACTATTTTGAGCAGCCCAAATTGCGTGAACTTTTGTCGATTCACTTTTATATCGATGATGATTTGTACGTCCGCGCGATGACTCCTGAAACGATCACTTACGTCGAACGCAGTGGAATCACACCGATCGTCGTGGGCGACTTGCGATCGACGCTCCAGATGGAAACGACAAAAGTGCTGGCGCTGAGTGACGATATTGCGCTAATCGACTCGCTGCTTGGCTCTTTGCAGAAACAGTACACGCCCGCTGAACTCTATCTTACGAAGTCAGTCGCGACCTTTTTCGAGGCAACCAATCCAGCGGCAAATAAAGGCGCGGCAGTGAAATACCTGGCTGAAGAGTTGCTGAATCTCAAACCTGAGAACGTCATGGCGATCGGCGATAACTTCAACGACCTCGAAATGATTCAGTATGCGGGAATCGGGATCGCGATGGGGAATGCACCAGAAGCAGTGCAGCAGATCGCTCAATGGGTTGCGCCGCCTGTAGAAGTAGATGGGGCTGCGATCGCACTCGAAAAATTCTTGCTTTAAAATCAGAAAGGGCACCGACGACTGGCCGTGTTTCGTCTCGGTGCCCTTAGCTGGTTCGCTCCTCACACTCCAATACTATAGGTGGGTTTCATAGGTTTGTCACCCTTTGGCTGATAAAAATTCTTTATGGCGATTTTGTGACATTGGTGTGACATTCGATCTCAACTTGTGCTGCCGAATCTTAAAGGGTTTCCGGTGCTAACACGCCCAATCCTTGCTCTAAAAGCTGTTTCAAAAGCCAATGGGTAATCATTACTAAAGCTAATCGACATTGCGCGATTTCACAGTCAACTGTGCTGTACTTTACAATTTGGCAGTGTTGGTAAAACGCTTGAAAGGCTTGGCTAAGGGCGATCGCAGCCTTCAAAACCGGTGCTTCTTCCCAGGTGTCCAGCGTTGTGACAATCTGCGCGGTGAGCGATCGCTCCTGTTGCAATAAAAGTTTTCCATCCCTCAACCAAATCGCTTCTTGACTAATCAGCACCTGTGAATCGACCAAGCGTAAAAGCGCCGCGCAGCGGGCATAGCTGTACTGACAGAAGAAAATCTCAGGATTTTTTGAAAGCGTTTGATTGGGTGCCGCATTCGACTGCCACTCAAGACCCTGAGACGAACAATGCTGTAGCACAACTTGCAGCCAAGCCGTGATCGCGATCGCTCCAAATTCAAATTCAAGTTGCCCTGCTTCAGTTGCCCTCACCGTAAGATCACGCAGAAGCTTCTTTTCAATCTCAGTTTTTGCAGAATCGAACGGCGACGATAGAAAGAAGTCAATAATTTGACCTGCCACTTGCTGAGTCGTTTGGATTGATCCTGCACCAAATTGAAGCGCGATCGACGAGCGATATAGGGCGATCGCAGTTTGATTCCTAACCTGTTTCGGCACGCTCGATTGCTGAAAATGCTTGAAATTTGAGAGCTCTATCCCGAATTTCGAGTGCATAATTAGGGGGTTTTCTACTTCAACATCCGTCTTTTGGCAGATTACCTCGTATATTTTCAGAAGTAACAATGAGCGAAGCGTAGGATAAGTAATCTTTGGTAGGTTACAATTCACAGTAATTACGGTTGAAGCCCCAAAATGAGACACTTTTGACCAAAAAAGTTCAGCTCTACCAGTAGTTTATGCTTGAATCTGTAAAAATCACCGTGATTCCACTGTAAGTAGCCAATTTCTCCGTATAATCTCGTAAAGACACCGGATACAGAGAACTGACCACACCCCCTGAGCAAACCTTCCATTGGTTTGAATCTCTTCTGCACCCCCGCTGGACTCAGCGCTTGTCAAAGTCTCACTGTTCTCCAACAGCCTATTAATATATGTACTCAGTCACTCCCCAAAATTCTGACGCGGCTCGTCCGTTCCTCACTTGGCAACGAATCATTGATTGGGCGCAGGAACATTATCGCGTTCGCAACTTTAGCAAAGATGAACGGGTTCCAACTCGTCCGGGCTTGCTTTACTTGGTACAGAAGGGCGCGGTTCGCTTGGTTGGTACGGCTCAGGTGAATGCAACGAGTGGGAATGCGGCTCGCTTGGCTCGAATTAGCCCAGAGGAAGCTTTTTTAGGATTTGTGGGAACGGGTCAACCGTTTGAAATCGTAGCGCAGTCGCCCTTTACGCTCCAGGCTTATGCTCATGTAGATCAAACCTCTGTCGTCTGGATGTACTGGCATGACTTGGACAATTGGCCTCACTTCCGCCGCGAAGTCCTGGATGCGTTCCGCTATCAGCATCAGCGCAAATTGCTGTGGCTCAGTACGCTAGGACAACGCCGGACGATCGATCGATTGCTCGGCTTTTTGACCCTGTTAATCGAGGAATACGGCGAACCCACGGATGAGGGATACTGCTTACCCTTTCCTCTGACTCATGCTCAAATTGGTAGCGCGATCGGCTCGACTCGCGTGACGGTGACGCGCTTAATGGGTAAGCTGCGGCAAAAGGGAATGATTCGGACTCAGGGAGATAATCTCCTTTGTCTACCGACGGATTCGGTGATGGCTCGTTCTGAAGGAAAGCTAAACGAAAATTAGCACGATCGTGATCACAAGAAGATCCGAGAATACAGTGATCCCCGGCTCTTCTTGCTATTTCTAAGTGTTCCCGTCATGATTTTTGTCACGGGTGCTTCTGGAGATGTGGGAGCCGCAGTCGTCAAATATTTGCGCGACCGCAAGGTGTTTAACACATTGTCTTGATCTCGGTTCCAGGATCATTGTCATTCATGACAGAAACCCCTAAAGTGCTAATTCTTCAGCGACGATCGCGACCAGTTTTTTCGCGGCTCCTGGTTCTCCCCGCACTCGTCTAAGTCGATCGCGCATCTGATCTAGCTTTTCGGGATGCTCAAGATAATCGATCGCCAGGTCTGCGACTTCCTGCGGCTTCAGTTTTCCAATTAGTTCTGGCACGATCATTTCTTTTGCCCAAATGTTGGGCCAAGCTAATAAGCCCAATCGCTTCAGCATCATCGAGTTGATCAGCTTTGCCATACTAGAGCCGACTCCCGGCAGATTAACAAGCAATCCTAAGAGTCCATCCCATGACCGCATCGCATCAAGTTGCTGTGTGGGTAAGATCACAATCATCGGCACAGCGAGCGATCCAAGCTCTGCGGTATTCGCGCCAACTGTTGTGATACACAATTGACACTGGGACAGCACTTCATAAACTGGAACCCGCTCCTCATTTCGAGATTGCCAAAGCTCGATCGCGACTCCATTCTGAGTTTTTAATATCAGTCGATCGCCTTGAATCAATTCGCCGGAAACGTTGCCCATGAGCGGCACGATCGGATTCTGTTCTGGATCAGCATACTTCGCTAAAGTGGGTAGATCTAACGTTGGAGCAACGGGGATCACAAATTGCGCTTGAGGACGATCGCGCTGAATTTCTTCAGCGATCGCCATCATGATCGGCACACCTTGCATCAGCTTTGAAGGCTTTGATCCCGGCAGCAGTCCGATGAATTCTTGTGAGGAAGGGCTTGTCTGTTGAGTCTGCACTTCTGCCATGAGATCCCCAACCACGCTGATTTTGTCTCTAAATTGAGTGGGGGCGCGATCGAGAATTTCCGATCGCATCACACCAAAGCGATCAATCCAGCGATGCCATCGGGCCTCCCATTCGGCATAAATCACGGTGCGATATCCCAACCGCTTGCCAATCACCACCGGGAAAAACTGATCGCCACCCAGAAAAATCACCACGCCGCGATCGTGCCAGTCCCAGTTGTCCGCTGTTTTTCCTCCTAGCAGAAACGGGAAAAAATGCTCTGCGGATTGAACGCGATCTACTTCGGGATAACTCCGGGCGATTTCCGCCTCTTGTCCACTAGCGTTCGGACAGGGAGACAGCACGATCGAAATTCGCGGCTCTGAACCGAGTTGCGCTCTGAGTTCCCGAACCGTGGGCTTTACCCAGGTTGCAAGTTCACCCGGAGCATTTGACAGAATCAGAATATCAACAGCCATAACAACAATCAGAATGGTACTTCTGATTATCAATGACGCAGTTCACACAAAAAAGAGCAATTATGACTCAAAGTAATGCGGCGTGAAGGTTCCGTGCAATCCATAGGGAATGTGGTGCTTCAGATGCAGCGTTGTAACAATGCTGAGATCTTTGGCATCGACAATGACCACGTCAGATCGATCGCGCTCTGTGTTAAACACCGTTGCAATCAACCATCCGTCATCTTCTTCGCCCTGCAACTCTGTGTAAAGTCCATCCTCAGAAGCGTTTCCACGTGGAACAAATACAGGTTCACTCACATATCCAGTGGGTGCAAAGCTGCAAAGCTGCCGCGCTCCAGTCTCGACATCGACTTTAACGATCGCTTGATGTGGTGCATTCCCTGTTTCCGCATGAGCCGCCGCCATGTAGATATAGCGATGTGGTCGTCCAGCTTTTGCCGGATGAATAAACGGAAATTCACAGCAGCGGGGTTCGAGTAGAGTGCGATCGACCTGACCCGTTTCTAAGTTCATGCGAAAACGCCACAGTTGACCGGGTGAAAGTGCATCAAACTCAGTTTCTCGGTAATCTGCACCAGGTTCAACAGCGGGCAAACTGGTGTAACAAACTGAATCAATCACAATCTCGCCCTCCTGCTCGAATGCGTTTGCATGATGAAACACAAAGCCGGATGGAGTTTCGAGAGTTTGAGGTTTTGCTTTAATCGCCGGATCGCGTGGAATGATCAGAACCTTTGTCGGTTGATCCGGCTGAAATTGAATGCATTCTCCTGCCGATCGCGTTCCTGCTAAAAACGGCAGCGGGTTAAACTTCACTGGATTCTGGAAGAAAATACAGTAGTTCGGCGTAATGGCAAAGTCATGAATAAAGGCAAATCCGGGCACCGGATAATCGTGCTGGCGAACAATATTGCCATCAACATCGAGTTCGTAGATTGCGATCGTAAACGATAGCCCTGCCTTGATCGAGAAATTCACCAAGCAAGGCTTGCCACCGTCAAATTTGCTCGACGGATCAATCCAGGGATGTGCCGCAAACGGTGCGCCTTTTCCTAGCTTGCCGTCGAAATACTCTAAACCCAGCGTTTCTAGAGTTTTTGGATCAAGTCGATGGGGTTCAGCCGCTTCCCACAATGCCAGCAGCTTACCGCCCCAGTAAATCACCTGCGTATTGGCGATATTCTTAATCCGGACATCAAAGGCATTCGCCAACCAACCGCCAGATTTCTGCGTCCCGAACACGCCGCGATAGAGAATTTTTCCAGCTTTCTGCTCCGCCAAATAGCCCTTAGTTCTGACAAACCGATTGCGGAAGTGAGCGCGTCCATCGTGAAAAGCGATCGCGCTAATCATGCCATCCCCATCAAACGGATGCTGAAATCTTTCGCCGTTGACCTCAAACAATCCAGGCCCATTTCTAAACAGCGTTCCGTTTAACTCGGCTGGCAGTTCGCCTTCAATCTCATCGATCCAGTAGTCATATTCTTGCGTGAGCGATCGATAGCCCCGCTGCCATTCTTTCGTGTTGTAAGCCTTGGTCGGAACCGTAGCCGCATGTTCAAAAAGCTGAAACCCTTGCATTGCTCTTTCGTACCTTTATCTTGATTTTTACTTGGCTTTTTAAATGAGAAGAACCCCGAATGTTTTCACAAATTCGGAGTTCTGATCCGCGGTGATTTAGCTACTCGATCGAAGTCTCCACCGTTTCACCTGCCACCGAAACTAAATTCGGCATAAATGCCTGTCCGATCGGTTTTGCCGGATCAGCTTCCAACGCAGGAAGATATTGAACGGTGGACGTTGTTGTATCTGCCCCAGGCAACCAGCCCAACAGCGGTAACGGCAACAACGTACTCAAATTCGTAATTAGCACCAAAATCCAGAGGTTATCGAAATTCGTATCAGTCACGCCCAGCCAGTGAGTTAACAGCGCACCGAACTCATACGACACCAGCCCCGATAAATTCACTACCGACATTAACAAAGCAAATAGTGTGGCTTCTACCCCCGGTGGGCAGAGTCTTGCTGCCAGCACCAACACAGGCATAAACGCGATCTGTCCCATCACCGTCAGAATTAAGCTGTCTCCCAAGCTAAACCAGCGATCGTCGATCCCCAACGCTCGATTGGTATGAGTCACAAGCAGCAGCATCGACAGCCCCAACACCGCCGAAATCACTGTAGACCAGCCGAAAATAGCGCGAAACGGCACAGCTTTGAGAAACCGCTGAAAAACCCAAATTCCGACTACCGAAGCGATGCTCGTCACCAATCGCACTCGCCCTAAAAACTCCGGCTCAAACCCTAATTCATTGGTTGAAAAGTAGAAAAACGAGGATTCAGCCGTGGGTGTCGCCTGCCATAAGAATAAAAACAAGGTCGGCAGCCAAATCGATTTCTGCGACACCGCTTGCTTAAGCTGCTTTAACTGATCGCCCACGATCGACCAATTCGCTTTCTCGGTGACGGGCGATTCTGCGATCAACCACGCCACACAAGACACAATCAGCGGAAACGTCGCCGTAATCCAAAAAATCGTCCGCGTGTCAAAATGCTGAAGCAGCGCACCGCTAAAATACGCCGTAATCAAGCCTCCCACGGCAGACGCGCCCCAACTGAGTGACTGGAGCGATCCCGCACCGCTCACTGATTCTCCTCGCGCCCGCTCGACCACTAGCGAATCCACAATCACATCGGCGATAGCGGTCGAGAGCGATCCGAGCGAAATCGCCAAAGTTGCTGCCCAGGCAGAATGCACAACGGTTGCAAGTAAAACCCAAGCGATCGCGCCTAGTATTCCTGACAAAACGAGATAAGGACGACGACGATATCCAAAGATCGGCAAGCCGTCCGAGATAAATCCAAACAGGGGTTTAATCATCCACGGCAGCGCGACAATTCCCAACAGCGCCGATACTTCCGCCGGGTTCAGGTGTAACTCGTCTTTGAGAAAGAAACTCACTGCCAAGCGAGCCAGCCCCAGAATTCCCTGAACAAAGTAGACCAGAAGAATCGCGATTAGCTCAGCAGAAGGCTCATGACCGAAAAACAGCTTTTCAGTAATCGAGTCTTTGAGTTTGTGATAGCGAGCGTCAGAGACAATCATTATTGATGATTCTTTACAATTATCAATCGCCTTGATCATATCGCTATATTCAAAACTAGCGCGAGTTTCAGCGGTTAAAGTTAAGCGATCGCTAATTTTTGCTGAGAATTTTCGGCTTGCAGTCGCTGCATGAATAAGATTTACGGATTAAATCCTCTGGCTTACGTAATACTTTGACACTTTTCGTTACATTAGTTAATATATTTCCAGCTAATGCGTTTCAGAGTAATAACCATGCAAGATACACAAAAGATGACGGCAACGGCTACGGAAGACCGCAATGCTTGGAGATTTGGCTTCACTCCGCAAGCCGAACTGTGGAATGGTCGGTTTGCAATGCTCGGTTTTGTCGCTGCTTTAGCTACGGAATACTTGACGGGTGGTGGAACGCTTCACTTCCTGGGTCTGATGTAATTTTTCCTCTAAATTCTGGTCAACCTTGAAAGCTAGTCTTGCGGGTATCTCTTTTGGGGGATGCCCGATTTTTTTGGCTCAAGCCGCCGATCGCTTCACAAATAAATAGACGCTGCTTCTTTGATACCGAAGCTCGAAGTCTGGATTGGCTTGAACTTGACTCAAAATCTGTTGAGCGAACTGTGAACTGCTTGCCCATCCCGGAAATGCTGGATTGAGTAGAACGTACTTAAAATCACTTAAGTTCGTCGCGGGTTCGCTGAGCTTGAGGTAGTCGATCGTCGTTCGATGCGCGAGGTGCGGCACAAGATAACTCGTCGTCAACACAGGCTCTTTAGTCGTAATTTGCGCGATCGCAGCATAAGTTTCCGATAGGATCGAAACGCGATCAAGGTAACGCGACCCAAAATAACCGAATTTCGCCAATGCTAAAAAACCAATCAGCGACCAGACCAGGATCAGGCGCGATCGTCGTCTTTGGGTTGCAACGGTTGAGATCGCCATCACCATCAAAAACGGCAGAATGGGCAGCGCATATTGATTCACTAGATCTCGCTGATTTGCAAACTCCGAGAGTAAATTCATTGCAAACACTGGAATGGTTGCTACAAGCGGCGCAAGATGACGCAGCGAAACACCCCAGCCAATCGGTGCCAAAACTAGCAAAAGATAAAGTAGGTTCTCGATCGAGAAAAGCCGTCTGACCCAAAGCCAAGGCTTTAAGCCCAAATTTTGTACAATCTCACCGATCGAAGCGCCCAAATAGCTGTAGCGCATGACAAAATCCGCTCCTGCGGGACGAAAGTGAGGAATAATCACCCCCGTTGCAATCGCAAACCAACTCACACCCAGAATGAGCGCGATCGCCCCAGATTTTTTACGCCCTTCAAACCCAATCAGCCAAACTCCCATTGCCGCGATCAACAGCGCCAAAGATGCCCGACACCCCAAAATCAGCACCATACACAGCGTAAACCAACCAATTCGATTTGATCTCGCCGTCCAAATTGCCGCAAAAAACAGTGGCAGAGCAATCACTTCAGGATGAAAATCAAACAGACTGAGATTAAAAACAAGTGGATAAAGTAAATAGGCAACGGCGATCGCATTCGATTTCTGGCGATCGAGTCCTGCCTGATGCGCCAAGTACCAAACGGGGATCGTCGCGATCGCAAACATGCCACTCTGGATTGCAAACAACCCATAAACGCTGGGAAAAATCTGATAAACGCCTGCGATCAGATACAAAATCCAAGCCGCATGATCGCCGAGAACGTGATAGGGGCGGAAAGACACGATCGGCGTTTTTCCCTGACTAATTAGATAAACTGCCTGATCGAAATAGCCTAAATCAAGCGCATTTGACTGCAACAGTAGATGTCGGATCACGCTAACAGCGAAAAACACCACAAAACTGGAGATCACAAGCGATCGCAAAAAATTTTCTGATTTCCAGAATCGGGGAATCCACTGCATAAATCCGGCATATCACAGGACGCAGATAGCCTAACCTGTTCCTTCACACTTCTCAAGATGTCCCCCTTGTGAGGCAGAATAAAGCAATTCGGATAGACAAGGGTGAGGGCATCATCCGCTTCTGATAAAATTTGGAAGGTTTTTAAGAACTTAGAGCCAATGGGATCAACGCGGGTACGAATTGCAATCGATGCAATGGGTGGAGATAACGCTCCCGACGAAATTGTCGCGGGAGCGGTGCGGGCACAGGCAGAACTCGATGTCGATGTCGTCTTGGTGGGTGATCCGCAACAGGTGGAAGCTGCTCTGAAGCATCATACGCAGTCTTCGGCAATTGAAATTGTGTCCTCGGAAGGCACGATCGCAATGGAAGAAGAGCCGCTGACGGCACTGCGTCGTAAGCCAAAAGCCTCAATCAATGTGGCAATGGATTTGGTGAAGCAAAAACAAGCGGATGCAGTGGTTTCGGCAGGGCATTCCGGTGCGGCAATGGCAGCAGCATTGCTGAGATTAGGACGCTTGAAAGGCATTGATCGCCCTGCGATCGGCGCTGTTTTGCCCACGCTAATCGCTGGCAAGCCTGTGCTAATTCTCGATGTCGGTGCCAACGTCGATTGTCGTCCCAAATTCCTAGAGCAGTTCGCCTTGATGGGCACGATCTATTCGCAATATGTCTTGGGCAATTCTGAGCCAAAAGTCGGCTTGCTTAACATTGGCGAAGAACCAAATAAAGGCAACGAACTCGCAATTCAGACCCATCAACTATTAACGGATAATCCACTGATTCCGTTCATTGGCAATGCAGAAGGGCGCGATGTGCTGTCTGGGCACTTTGATGTGATTGTTTGTGATGGCTTTGCCGGGAATGTGTTGCTGAAATTTGCTGAAGCGGTTGGTGAGGTAGCGCTACAGATTCTGCGCGAAGAGTTACCCCGTGGGCTACATGGCAAAGCGGGTGTCACCTTATTGCGCCCGAACCTGAAGCGAATCAAGCAGCGGATGGATCACGCAGAGCACGGGGGCGGATTGCTGCTCGGTGTCGATGGGGTCTGCATTATCAGTCACGGCAGTTCGCAGGCTCCGACGATTTTCAATGCTGCACGATTGGCGAAAGACGCGATCGACAACAATGTTTTAGACCGAATTCGCTCAAGCTACGATCCAACGGTTGCTGCGCGTTCTGACAGCTAACCTACGCACTGGAGTTAAAGATTTTGGTGGACTACTCAGGGGTTGGAATTGCCATTACGGGATGCGGATCAGCCGCACCGGAGACTGCGATCGACAACGATCGTTTAAGTGAAATCATGGACACTTCCGACGAATGGATTGCCTCACGCACCGGGATTCGGCAGCGACGGCTCAGCGATGCGTCTGGATCGCTCGTGCAGCTTGCGACCGAGGCGGCGAGGGGCGCGATCGAGATGGCGGGCATTGAGCCGATCGATCTAGATTTGATTTTGCTCGCGACTTCAACTCCAGACGATATGTTCGGCAGTGCGTGCCAGGTTCAAGCAGCCTTGGGAGCCTCGCAAGCGGTGGCATTTGATTTAACAGCGGCTTGTTCGGGGTTTGTGTTTGGGCTGGTGACTGCGGCGCAATATATTCGCACCGGAACTTACCGTAATGTGCTGCTGATCGGGGCGGATGTTCTATCGCGCTGGGTGGATTGGAGCGATCGCCGGACTTGCGTATTATTTGGCGACGGTGCGGGCGCGGTAGTCATGCAAGCGAATACGGTCGATCGCTTACTGGGATTTGAGCTGAGAAGCGATGGCAGTCAGCATCACTGCTTAAATCTGGCGTATTCAGGAGAGCCAAAAGCGTTACTGAACGACTGTGAAATCACCCAAGGGCAGTTTCGATCGTTAACGATGAACGGGCAGGAAGTGTATCGCTTTGCGGTCAAACGAGTGCCGGAAGTGATTGAAAAAGCGCTGTTTCGGGCAAATATCACTGTGGATGCGATCGACTGGCTGCTACTGCATCAAGCGAATCAGCGAATTTTGGATGCAGTCGCCCATCGTTTAGGAATTCCCTCGGAAAAAGTAATCAGCAATCTGGCAAAATACGGCAATACTTCAGCTGCATCAATTCCCCTCGCGCTCGATGAAGCTGTGCGGGGAGGAGCGGTAAAACTAGGGGAGACGATCGCGGTATCCGGCTTCGGCGCGGGCTTGACTTGGGGAGCCGCAGTTTTTCAATGGGGACGCTAACTCGATTCATGACAAATAATTAGGACAATGGTAAAAACGGCATGGGTGTTTCCTGGGCAGGGGTCTCAGGCGATCGGAATGGGACTCGATTTATTAGAGGTTCCCGCAGCAAAAGCGAAGTTTGCTCAGGCAGAAAAAATTCTCGGCTGGTCGGTGGTCGAGATTTGCCAAAGCACGGAAGATAAAGTGTCGCAAACGCTTTATACGCAGCCTTGTCTGTATGTGGTAGAGACGATTTTGGCGGATTTGCTGAAGGAGAAAGGTCGGTATCCTGACTACGTTGCAGGGCATAGTTTAGGCGAATATTCGGCGCTGTATGCAGCGGAAGTGTTTGATTTTGAAGCGGGACTGCGATTGATGCAGCGTCGGGCTGAGCTGATGGATAGCGCGTCGGATGGCATGATGGCAGCGCTGTTGGGGTTCGATCGCGATCAGCTTGAGGCAGTGCTGGCACAAACACCGGATGCGGTTCTGGCGAATGACAACAATTCAGGTCAGGTGGTCATTTCTGGAGTGCCTGCGGCGGTTGAAGCAGTGATGTCACAAGTGAAATCGAAAAGAGCGGTCAAATTGAATGTGAGCGGGGCGTTTCACTCGCCTCTGATGGCAGATGCGGCGGCGCAGTTCCAAACGGTGCTGGATTCAGTGAATTTCAAAGCAGCTCAAGTGCCAGTTTTGTCAAACGTTGATCCAATTCCAAGCCGGAATGCGGGTGAATTAAAAAGTCGGTTAAGTCGGCAGATGACGGGTTCGGTGCGGTGGCGCGAAATTTCGCTCAAATTTCTGGAAGAACAGGTCGATCGAGTCGTCGAAGTCGGTCCTGGAAAAGTTTTGACGGGAATTATTAAGCGCACTTGTCCCGATCTCGTGTTAGAAAATGTGAGCAGTCTTGCTGACATCCCCGTATGAGAGAAACGCCCACCCGCCCTGTGAACGCTGAAATTTCACCCGATCGCGAACCTTTGATCAGTTTGATTCTGTATCACCTGTTCAAATGGTCGATCGTGTCTCCGGTGCTGCACACCTATTTTCGCGGTCGCATCTACGGAGCGGAGAATGTGCCGAAACAGGGGCGGCTCCTAGTCGTGAGCAATCATGCCAGCGATTTCGATCCGCCGTTGTTGTCTTGTGCGATCGGTCGTCCGGTCGCTTATATGGCGAAAGAAGAACTGTTCAACGTTCCTGTTCTGAAGCAGGCGATTAAGGCATACGGGGCATATCCGGTCAAGCGAGGAACTGCCGATCGCTCAGCGATGAAAGCGGCGATGGCTTCGATCGAGTCCGGTTGGGCGACGGGTGTGTTTCTCGATGGCACTCGCACTACTGACGGTCGAATTGCTGATCCGAAATTAGGAGCCGCTTGGATTGCGGCAAAAACGAATTCGCCTTTAATTCCAGTGAGCTTGTGGGGAACGCATCAGATATTCAAGCCTGGAAGCGCGATTCCGCGCCCTGTGCCGATTACGATTCGGATCGGGGAAGTCATTGACGCGCCGCAGAGTAGCGATCGATCTGAGCTTGAGGAAATCACTCAGCGATGCGCTGCTGCAATTCATGCGTTACATGATTTAGGACGGTGACGAATTGAGCCGAGACAACTGCTACACTCGATCGGGCGAAGGATTAGAAGGATAGCGAATGCCGATCGAGACTTGGTTTCCTCTAGCGATTTATTATGAGGACTTGCCAGATGCCGCGAAACATCAACAAAGTTTGATCAAGGCGGTACTACAGCTAGAGAAAGAAGCAATCGAACCCCGGAACTATCCGGAGATGGCTTGGACAGGAGACATTCACGGCGTTAATCAGATTCATACTCATCCCGCTTTTGAATGGATTGTGAAACAAGTCGAGCAGCACGTCGCCGCTTATCTACAAGACATCGGCGTGGATTTGAGCAAAGTGGATCTGTACATCCAAAGAGCGTGGCCCATTGTCTCGCGCAGTGAACAAGAAATCGGCGCTCATTCCCACAATACGGCTCATATTAGTGCGGTTTACTATATTCAGGTGCCGACTGACGAAATGGGCGATCCAGGAAGTTTAGTCTTCTTCAATGATGCGCGAGTGAATGAAGTTTGTCCGGGACTGGGAAGCGAGAATACGGATATTGTCGATTCAGATAACTATCTGAATCAGCTTTATGCCGCTTATCCACCCGTAGAGGGACGGCTACTGATCTTTCCAGCGAAACAGCGTCATGCAGTGACAATGAATGAGACAGAGGAATTGCGGATGTCTTTGTCCTTTGACATTGTGGTGACAGCAACAGGAACCGCGGCAGGCGTATATGAGTTTCTAACGCCGCCGCCGCCGCAATGGAAGAAATTTTCTGGTTAGCAAAGGTTCCTCATGACCGGATAGCGAGTAGAACCTGACCTGCGGAAACCGTCTGCCCCTGAACGCAGTAAAGTTCTGTAATGGTTCCTGCTTCGTCTGCGGTCACTGCAATTTCCATTTTCATTGCTTCTAAAATTACTAAGCGATCGCCTTCTGCAACTACATCTCCTGGCTTGACCAAGACTTGCCAGACATTTGCAGAAACATGAGCAACGACGGCTTCACTATCTGGAGGCAGAACAATCTCAGGTGTTTCTTCCTGATCAGCTTGTGCTTCTTCGAGGGTTTCTTGGCGGGTAAATTCTCCGGCCGCTTCCCAGCGATCGCGCTCTGCTTGGAATGCGGCACGTTGTTTCCCTCTAAATGCAGCAATCTCATCCGCATTCGATTTGAGAAACTCATTGTATTTTCTCAAACTAAAGGTTTCTTCTTCGATTCTGAGCTTCAGTTTGCCTTGAATTAAAGCTTCTCGATCGCGTAGCAATTGTTCTGCTGAAACCGGATAGTATCGAATCTGATCAAAGAACCGCAATAACCAAGGCTGTGTAAAGTCCTCTGTTTGCTTGTAACGGTTCCAAATTGGTACGGTGCGTCCTACAAATTGATAGCCACCCGGACCTTCCATGCCATAGATGCACATATAAGCCCCACCAATCCCGACTGCATTTTCTGGTGTCCAAGTGCGAGCAGGATTGTACTTCGTGGTGACGAGACGATGCCGTGGATCAAGCGGTGTAGCAACAGGTGCACCGAGATACACATCTCCTAATCCTAAAACTAGATAGCTTGCATTAAACACAATGTCTTTGACTTGCTCGATGCTATCTAAGCCATTAATGCGGCGAATGAATTCGATGTTACTTGGACACCAAGGCGCATCGGGTCGCACCGACTGCATATATTTCTGAATGGCTAACTGGGTCGATTCATCATTCCAAGAAAGTGGTAGATAAACAATGCGAGTCGGGACTTCGATCGTATCAATGTTCGGAAGTTCTGATTCAGCTTTAGTCAGAATTGCAATCAGTTCTTGAACGGGAAGAGTGCGACTATCGTAGTGAATTTGAAGCGATCGAATTCCCGGTGTGAGATCAATAATGCCCGGAATATGGTTCTCTTGCAGCCATTGAACTAAGGCATGAACACAGAATCGTAAGTTCAGATCCAGTACCAGATCGCCATATTCAACGAGAAGATACTTATCTCCAGCTTGACGATAGGTTACGGGAATTTGATCCGCATCAAAAATCCGATCCAGAATCGGGGAATGTTCTGTAACTTGCAGCGGTGCAGATTTAGGTAACGGAGTGAGTGTTGCGATCGCGCTATCCTGAGCAAGTTCCCGATCGCGGGCTTCCGTCGCGCTTAACCGATAAAACCGAACGCTATCCCCTGGTTTTAACTGTCCAATTTTCCAGAGTTCAGACTGTACGATCGTTGCTGGACAAACGAATCCTCCTAAACTGGGTCCATCATGGGCAAGGATGATCGGCATATCACCTGTAAAGTCAACGGTGCCGATCGCATAAGCATTATCGTGAATGTTCGACGGATGTAATCCTGCTTCACCGCCATCGGTTCGCGCCCATTTCGGTTTCGGTCCGATGAGACGAATTCCTGTTCGAGCGGAGTTGTGGTGGATTGTCCAATCGGTTGAGAAGAACATATCAATGTCTTCGGGTGTGAAGAAGTCCGGCGCACCATGCGGACCATACATCACTCCGATATTCCATTGAGTCGAGCATTGTTCTTTGTACTGTTGAACTAACTTAGATGAACAGTGTTGAGCTGAAAGTTCGCTTGTGGGTTTCTCAATGTGTAGAACGTCCCCGGTTCTGAGAGTTCGTCCTGCATGTCCGCCAAATTTCCCCAGCGTAAAGGTCGATCGACTGCCCAGATACTCTGGCACATCCAAACCATTCTGAACAGCGATGTAAGTTCGATATCCATCGCCTTGAATTCCTTTAAGCTTCAGGGTGCTCCCTGCTTTGACTTCAATTGCTGTCCAAAATTCAACAGGTTGCCCGTTCAGAGTTGCCTTCATGGTTGCGCCTGTAAGCGCGATCGTTGTATCACAGTTAAATCGCAGCGTTGGACCTGTCGCGGTACATTCTAAACCTGCTGCGGATTCAGGGTTCCCTACAATTCGGTTTGCCACTCGGAAGGCAAAATGATCCATCGGACCCGATGGAGGCACACCAATATCCCAATATCCCAACCGTCCTGGATAGTCTTGAACGGTGGTGTAAGTTCCAGGCTCTAGAATGTCGATCGTTCTCGGCTTGTACTCGAATGAGTTGAGAAACTTTGTGCTGATCGTTCCTGCTTGGAACTTGGGAGCAGCAATCACCTGCTTCAGATAGTCTAAGTTCGTTTCGATGCCTGCTATCGTTGATTGCTCTAAGGCAGATTGAAGGGCTGCGATCGCGGAGGTGCGATCGTCACTACGAACAATCACTTTTGCCAGAAGCGGATCATAAAACGGTGTTACCTCAGTCCCCGCTTCAATCCAAGCATCAATGCGAACCGAAGCCGGAAAATCAACGGCATTCAACAGTCCAGAACTCGGCTGAAAGTTCTTGTTCGCGTCTTCTGCATACAATCGCACCTGAATCGAATGACCTTGCGGACGATGCTGATAAGCTTTGATAAACTCGGTCTCACCTGCTGCCACTCGGATCATCCATTCAACGAGATCAACGTCGCTAACTTCTTCCGTGACACCATGTTCAACCTGCAAGCGAGTGTTGACTTCTAGAAAATAGAACTGTTGTGCTTCGACATCAAACACATATTCGACAGTTCCCGCCGATCGATAGTTCACTGCTTTCCCAAGTCGAATCGCCGCGTCAATCAATCCCTGTCTCAACTCATCAGAAACTCCTGGTGCGGGCGTTTCTTCAATCACTTTCTGATTGCGTCGCTGCGTGGAACAGTCCCGCTCACCTAGCGCAATTACATTCCCGGTGCCATCCCCAAAGATCTGAACTTCAATATGTCTTGCAGTTTGAATGTATTTTTCTAGGAAAATTCCGCTTTGCTTGAAGTTAGATTGACTCAAGCGCTGAACTTTCTCATACGCATCGAATAGTTCTGCTTCACTCATGCATACCTGCATCCCGATGCCACCGCCCCCTGCGGTACTCTTGAGCATCACCGGATAACCGATCGTACTCGCCACTTCTCGTGCCTGCTCTAAACTCTCAAGCAAAGAACTCCCCGACAGCATCGGCACTTGATTCTGTTGAGCAATTTCCCGCGCCGTATGCTTCAACCCGAACTGCCTCAACTGCTCTGGAGTCGGACCAATAAACGCAATTCCTGCGGCTTCACAGGCTTCGGCAAACTCAGCATTCTCGCTCAAGAAGCCATAACCCGGATGAATCGCATCTGCACCCGTTTGTTTGGCAACTTCGAGAATGCGATCGTACTTCAGATAGCTCTCTGCAACCGGAGCCGCCCCGATGTGGACTGCTTCCGTCGCCATTGAGACGTGCTGAGCATGAGCATCTGCATCCGAGTAGACTGCAACCGAAGGAATGTTTAAGCGATTGAGCGTCCGAATCACTCGACAAGCAATTTCGCCTCGATTAGCAATCAGAACTTTGTTGAACATAGAAAGACTACCGATGTTTGATCACGAGCTTTAGCACTAGAAAACTAAACAGTCCCAAGACAAAAGACCATAAAGCGCTGAGTGCTGGATTGTTAGGATAGAGATAAGCATCTGCGAGTACCCAAATCCCGCGCTAGGTAATTGCGGTTGCAAAGAGTGCAACACAGGCAGAAAGCAATGGAATTTTCATAAGTTCTTTGCCATAAAGGGCGATTTGTGCAGTGATGCAAATCGCCCTTTCTCCTTAAGCAGCGTCCCAAATAATTAGCCGAATCGGAGTTGGATTGTAAGCATTACAAGGATTGTTGACTTGGGGACAGTTAGAAATCAAAACCATCAAATCCATTTCTGCTCGCAGTTCAACAATTTTGCCAGCTTCAGAAATGCCGTCAACAATTTCCAAACGTCCATCTTCACTGACTGGAACATTCATGTAGAAATTGACGTTGCTGACTAAATCACGCTTGTTCATTTCATACTTGCTGAGTTCCAGCAAATAGTTCTCAACACAGGCATGAAGATGTTTCTTGTGCAGCCCATAGCGCACTGAGTTGCTTTCCATGCTGCAAGCACCGCCGATCGTGTCATGTTTGCCACACTCATCATCGGTAATCGTCGCCATCACATTTCCTTCGTTGGAGATCAACTGAGTCCCCGTAGTGATGAAGATGTTGCCCTGACGAACCACTGTATCCGGAGCGCTGTAGCGTTCAGAAACATCGTGAGCATTGTAAAACAAAGTATCAACTGCCTGGTTGCCCATCAAGTCAACAATTCGCAGCGTTTGACCTTTCTTCAAGATTCGTGACCAAGGCTGACGCGCAGGAACAGTCTCATCGTAGATCGCAGTTGCTGGATCAAGTTTCGTTTGCAGAGTAGAAACCATTGTGAGTTCTCCAAAATATCTATGTTCTGAGCAATCTAAGCTTGAGCAAACAAAGCATCGGTGTTCTGGAAGGCACGCACCGCTTCCGGGCAAGAAGTCCGACACAAATCATCTGCCGCTGGAGCCGCGGATTTCCAAATTGTGAGTTGAATGGGTTTCGGCTTGTATTCAGTGCTTGGGTGCATCACATGAGGACAGTTCGACACCACGACCAATACATTCATCTCCGCCCGCAAATCAACGAAGCTTCCTGGCTTTTCAATGCCCTCGACATAGTTCAAATCACCATTGGGAGCGACTGCAACGCGACTAAAGAGATTCACGTTCGGCATCAAGTCCTTCCGAGTCAGACCCCGCTTGCCGAGCGCTTTGAGGAAGTTGTTGCGCGAGTTGTTGTAATCTCCTTCGCCGTATTTTGCCAAGTTGCTAGCAGCATTGCTACATCCGCAGATCAAGTCATGATAGCCGGATGTATCTTCGGTCATCGAGAACAGCACTCGACCCATATCAGAATAGAGTAGCTTGCCTTTTTGCAGAAACGCATTGAACTGGATTTTTGAAGTGTCGGCAACATTCAAGCGTTCGATCGGGCTATCCGCGTTGTAGCAAATCAGCGAAACTCCCTGAGAACCTTCCAAATCGGTGATGCGGAGCGTATTTCCACGCTTAATTACAAAATGCCAGTACGCGCCACCGGGGAGCTTTTCATCGAGCAAAATCAGGCTGGGATCGATTTGTGAAGTCTTAGCAATGGTCTGCACCATAAAAATTCTCCAGAAAATGAACGGTTAAGTGCGATCGACCCAAAACGGCAAAGCCCAGGAGATACCAAGACAGGAATCTGTATGGTTCTCCCGGGCTTTTATCCCGCCGTGTGACCGAATGATCGTTTCGGCTGCTTCTCTCGGACCAGACATTCAGTGAACCGGAACCCTAGAAGCTTACTCCTATTCAATTTGCGTTTGAGTTCTGAATCGTTAAGTTGCTTAACTCTTCGTTAGTCTATCACTTCATATTAAGAAGTCAAGCGATCGCACTCAATTTTTTGATTCATGAATTCTCGTTCTTTGGAAAGTTGTGAAAGCTTAAAAAGTTCCTGTCTAAATCATAAACAGTAATGATTGATACAAACTGCTTGGAAATCAGTTGTTACTGTAAAATCGAACCAACCCACCTAAAGTGGTGCGCGATTGCAGTTCTAAAATTTAATTTGCTTCTAGGGTTCCGGTTCGTAGAATGTCTGGTCCGAGAGAAGCAGGCTAACCGAAAAATGTTGGCTACACGGCGGGAGAAAAGCCCGGGAGGAACTTTCAGTCGAAGCAAAAGACTGTGAGGTTTCACCTGGGTTTTTCTATTAGAAACTCGATCGTTTGTCGCTAACCTTTCCGCTCTATTTCCCAGAACCTTGACCTAGGATTTGCTTATGAAAGCGAGAACGATCGTGACTTCCTGTCTGCTGTTTTTAATGGCTGTATTTCTAGCAGTTGGTTGCACAAATCCTGCCACTTATATTCGGACGACGACAGAAACAGAAGCAGTTGCAGCCACGACAACCGCTAACACGATTCGACTCGGCTTTAGCGCTTGGCCGGGTTGGTTTCCCTGGGAAGTTGCACAGCAACAAGGCATCTTTAAAACTAAATCTGCTAATGCTGATCTCAAGTGGTTTGATGGCTATTTGGAATCGATTAGCACGCTCACAGCAGGACAAATTGATGCCAATAGTCAAACGCTCGGAGATACGGTGAATTCGATCGCGGGTGGTGCAGATCAAGTCATTGTGTTGGTGAACGATAATTCAACCGGAAACGACAAAGTTATTGTTCGAGAAGGCATCAACACGGTTGCAGATCTCAAAGGAAAAAGAGTTGCAGCCGAAGAAGGAACGGTCGATCATTTCTTGTTGTTATTGGGCTTGAGAAAAGCGGGACTTTCGCCTCAAGATATTCAATTCGTGCCACTTGAAACTGGGAAAGCTGCCGCCGCATTTGTTGGCGGACAAGTCGATGCCTGTGCCGTTTTCGCACCCTTTACGACTCAAGCATTGAAGCGCTCAAACAGCAAAGAACTCTTCAGCTCCAAAGATTTTCCGGGCGCAATTTCGGATCACTTAGTTGTCAATCGCAAGTTTCTGTATGAGCATCCGGATCAAGTGCAAGCTTTAGTGGATACTTGGTTTTCAACACTCGACTACATCAAAAATAATCAAGCGAAAGCTTATGAAATTATGGCGAAACGGGCGGGAGTGTCGATCGACGAATACAAAGAATACGCCGATGGCACTCGTTTATTTACGCTCGAAGAGAACCTGAAAGCCTTTCAGCCTGGAAACGACATGACTTCGCTGCTTTATGCAGCCGATGAAATGAGCAAATTCTTAATGGATGTTGGACTGGCGAAAAATAAACCAAACACGATGCTATTGTTTGACGATCGCTTTGTTAAAGCCCACGCTCAGAACCAAAAAGTAGCCAAAGCAGCTTAAGTTATGCAAAACTCGACTCCCCGATCGATTCAGTCTCTGATGAAGCCTAAACCGATGAAACCAACGGTGTTTTGGCGTTTAGCAGAAGACATTCCGAAACCTTTGTATACGACTTTAACCGTTCTGTCGATCGCGCTTCCGCTCTTGCTCTGGTGGGCAGTCACAACTTTCGGCAACATTGATTCAAAGTTTCTCCCTTCACCTGCAAAAGTGCTAGAGGCATTCGGGCGACTGTGGAGCACTCGTGAACTGCTGAAAGATACCGTTGCAAGCTTGTGGCGGGTCGGAGTAGGGTTTCTATTTGCGGCATTGTTATCTATCCCGGTTGGCATACTGATGGGTAGCTTTCCAAGCATTCGAGCTTTGTTGGAACCCTTGTTCGGATTAGTGCGCTACATGCCAGCACCCGCATTTATCCCACTGTTGATTCTCTATCAGGGAGTGGATGAAGAGCCAAAGATTACACTAATTTTCCTTGGAACGTTCTTCTTTAACTCCCTAATGGTGATGGACACCGTGAAGTTTGTGCCGAAGGATTTGATCGAAGCAACCTATATGCTCGGTGGCAATCGTCGAGCCGCATTAACTCAAGTCATTTTGCCGCACGTTCTTCCGGGAATTTTGGATGCTTGTCGGATTAACTTAGCAGCAGCTTGGCAGCTTGTCATTGTGTCTGAATTGATTGCAGCGACAGAAGGTTTAGGACGGCGAATTAGTGTAGCAGGACGCTTTCTCAGAACCGATGAAATTTTTGCTGGACTAATTGTGATTGGAGTCATTGGTCTAACATTTGACTTACTGTGTCAGTATCTGTTGCGTGTCACTTGCAAATGGGCAAGCCAAAAACGATAACCTTCACTCTGGAGACCTCACCAATGTTTTTGCAAATTAACAATCTCAGCAAGCATTTTTCCACCAGCAATGGAACGCTCGTTGTTCTGAAAGATATTGATATCGAGATCGAGCAAGGCGAATTTGTTTGCGCGGTCGGTGCATCGGGGTCAGGTAAATCAACACTGCTGCGTCAGATTGCAGGATTGGATACACCGACGATCGGCGAAGTGCGGATCGAAGGCAAAAGAGTTACAGGGCCAGGACCCGATCGCGGCATGGTTTTCCAACATTACACGCTGTATCCGTGGATGACGGTGCAGGAAAATGCAGAGTTTGGTTTAAAGCTGCAAGGCGTGCCGAAAAAAGATCGTCGGGAGCAAGCTGGCTACTATCTGAATGTGGTGGGCCTATCACAGTTTGGTAAGGCGTTGCCGAAAGAGCTATCCGGTGGGATGAAGCAGCGAGTTGCGATCGCTCGTGCTCTTGCTTCGGAACCGAAAATTCTGCTGATGGATGAACCGTTTGGAGCTTTGGACATCCATACCAAAGAGTCGATGCACGACTTTATGATTGATCTATGGCAGCGCACAGGGATTACAATCTTTATGATTACTCACGATGTCGAAGAAGCAGTGTTTCTCTCGAACCGAATTTTTGCTCTGAGTGCGCGTCCGGGAACGGTTCGCAAGGTGATGAACATTAATTTACCAGAACGAGCAGCTTCGGTGAAGCGACATTCTACGTTTCACGACTATCGAGATGAACTTATGGATTTGTTACGCAAGCATGGACAAGAAGCGATCGCAGCCTGACAAACAATGGTTGATTGAGCTAGAAAGCTGTGAAAGTACCAATTCGTGGACACTAGATCAGCTTTCTCAATTGCAGCACGGAGATGTGGTGTTTACCCGCAATCAGACCGCAGGACGGGGACAGTTTGATCGTGCTTGGGTGTCTTCGTCGGGTGCATTAACTGCGAGTTTTGTGCTGAATTTGCCGATCGCGCAACTCGCGGGGTTGAGTTTGATTGCGGGACTTGCGACAATTGATGCGATCGAAACTTTGTTGCCGAATTTGCACGGTACGCTGGGTTTGAAGTGGACAAATGACGTATTTGCAGAAGATCGAAAGCTTGCGGGTGTGCTGTGTGAATCGCGGATTCAAGCAGAGCAAGCTCAGGTTGTTGTAGGAATTGGAATTAATTGTGAGGCTGTGCCTGTGGATGGGGCAATTAGCTTACAAGAAATTTCAGCGTATGTGCCAGATTTGCAAGCACTGTTAGAGCAATTACGATATTGTTTGCTGCAACTATGCAATCGCTCTCTTGTGGAATTACTGCCGGAGATTCAAGCGCGAGACATTCTACAGAGAAAAACGATCGTGTTCGATGCTGTAAATGAGCAATTGACTGGAGTAGGTGCTGGGATTGATGAGCAAGGGCGATTGTTAATTCAACTTGCTGAGGGGATTAGGGCTTATCGATCGGGGCGGGTTTTGTCGATCGATTAATCAATTCTCTGTTCGCACCAATCTAAAACAGGGCACTGGGAACAATGAGGACGCTTCCCGGTGCAAATGTGTTTCCCAAACGGGACTAATACTTGATTAATTTCTATCCAGTAGCGTTGCGGAAGTTTTGCTGAAAGTGCGATCGTGGTTTTCTCTGGTGTTTTCGCTTCGACGTATCCCCAACGATTTGTAATCCGATGCACATGAGTATCGACGCTGATGTATGGCTGCTTGCAGGCGATTCCCAAGGCTAGGTGAGCGCATTTCACTCCAATTCCCTTAAAGCTTAATAGCACCTCTAAATCGGCTGGAAGTTCACCTGCATAATCGTTGACGACTTGATTCGCGATCGCATGAATTTGCCGTGCTTTTTGCTCTGGATAGGTACACTCTCGAATCAGCGTTTCAATTTCTTCTGGGGTGAGTTGTGCAATTTGATTCGGTGTCCGAGCGCGTTCAAACAATCGACGTGAAACAGGTAAGCTCACTTCATCGTAGGTGCGAACCGAAATTAAGCAGCTAATTAATTGCTCAAACAAAGAAGTGTAACCCGCTTCGTAGAGTTCAAACATTGCAGCTTTGGGAAGTGTCTCAACAGCTTCGCGGGCTCTATCCAGCACGATATCAATATCAAATGGAAGTTTCGCCATATTCGATAGTTCGAGTGTATTATGAAAGTCTAAAGATAGCGCTAATACAAATGCTAACGTTACAGGGAAAAATTATTTTAGGCATCGATCCGGCGATCGCAACGATCGGATATGGAGCCATCCAGGACGACACGGTTTTAGATTATGGTGTGATTGTGACTCCTGCAAAGTCTTCAATCTACGATCGCTTGAAGCAGATTCACGATGATGTTTGTGAACTTTGCCAAATTCTAAAGCCTGATGTTGTTGCCTTAGAAATGCCTTTCTTTAGCCGCGAAATGACAAGCGCGAATAAAGTTCTGCGGGCATTAGGTGTAATCGAATTAGCGCTAGGCGAATGTGGGTTATCTGAGCCGATCTTTTTGCACCAATCACAGGTAAAAGCTTCTGTTGCAAAATATGGGGCGCAAAAATCAGAGATTCAGCAAGCCGTGATGATGATCTTTGGACTGTCAGAGCCACCAAAACCTGATGATGCAGCCGATGGATTAGCGATCGCCTATGCCGCGCAATCCGGCGCACGCGCAAACGTGAAGTAGAAAGCAATGGCGATCGCTCCGGTTCTAACTCAAAATTGCCTTACCCCGTTGATACAGTTCACGAGCGTAGTCTGTCCAAGTGCCTTGACCCCAGTATCGAAAACAACTGGTCTGCAGCAGTAAGTTGTACAACAATGCTTCTTGATAGTCCGCTCGTGCGGCTACGGTTGGATCTTCCGAATCAAACTTTTGGTGAAACAATGCACTCAGTTCAATCATTGGCTCTAAAACATTCTCGTATCCTTTGACCCAACTGAGATCGTTCGTCCAGGATGCACCATCAATGTGAAAGCGATCGTCCGATTGCTTTAAATGTGCGATTGCTTGCTCAACCGCTTCAGGAGTGACCTGATCAACGCTTTGCCAAATTTTATGCTGTTGAATCGCTTGAACTTTCGGATAGTCATCCTCCCGAACTCCAGCCGCTTCAATCAGTTCTAGATACTCTGTTCCATTGATCGCCACTACTCCCGAAGTGTTGTTTCCTGCATTCCGGATGTCGTGATAGATCCTGAACAAGTCGCGAGGATACTCATTCATCATCACTCCGCCATTTTCCCCGTCTGCGATCTGAGACACGATCGAGGGAATCACAGTATTGCTGACCGATTGTTTCGATCGTGTTTTCGCCTCAAAATAAGGCTGCATTTGTGCCACTAACTTTGTATCCGAGCCTTGAGTTTTAATCAATGCCGTGATTGAAATGGTTTCACCGTTAGAATTACGTGCTACTAATTGATTTGGAATGTACTTTTGATCCTGAGTTAAGCCTGAACCATCTAGCTGCTCTACGGAATGTTCCTGCACCAAAAGCCAGCGATAACCGCACTCTTTCAGCGCTTCAATATACTCAAACAGCGTATCCGGATGATTCGGCAAGTGCATCTCTGGCGGCGAAAATCCTCGAACTCGTTGCAGCGCATCAACTCCGAAAATCGAAGCAAAATAATGCCGCCATGCTTGTATATGCAGCTTCAAATCAGGAATCGGTGTAGATGGAACAACCGCATGACTCCACATTGTACCGAGCCATTCCACATAAGGCTGGAACTGCCGATCGCACGTAATCTGCTTCAGGTTATTGAGAATATCCTCGCGTCCCATCTGCTGAAGTCCCCAGAGCAAATTCCCAGAATAATCGAGCATCATTCGAGGATTGCAACCTTGAGCCACTAACTCCGGGATAAATTCACCCATGCGACCGTAGCACCAGGCAAATACACTAGCATTGTGATTATCTCCCTCGTTCGGATGCTCGAACATCTGTTGTAGATTGCTGATCAATGCCCCGTTGTGACCTGCGGGGATTGTCGGTTGGTGCATATGCAGGGCACAGGCAAACGCAGCCCTGATCGCGTCTAATCTTAAATTCGTAGTGGCAAGAAAGACGGGATCAGCCGAGGGAGCCGGCAGAGTGCCAGAAATGTGAGGCAGTGAAGCGAGAGTTACAGTCATGAGAATTGCCAGAGTCTTTGCGTCAAATCATAGATCGGACATTCTAAGAATGCGCTTAAGTTTTGAGACCAGATCGCCCCTTGCAAAAATCCGAGCTTGCGTATTGAATAAAGACATCAAAAAATGAACATATGTAAAGCAAGAGGATACCGATGTACATTGTGCAAATTGCCTCCGAATGCGCTCCAGTGATTAAAGCTGGAGGACTGGGAGATGTAGTCTACGGGCTAAGTCGCGAACTGGAAAGTCAAGGGCACTGCGTCGAATTGATTCTGCCAAAGTATGACTGTATGCGGTATGACCACATTTGGGGCTTGCATGATGCGTATCGGGATTTGTATGTACCCTGGTTTGATAGCTGGGTACATTGTTCGGTGTACTGTGGTTGGGTACATGGGCAAGTATGCTTTTTTATTGAGCCGCACTCTGAGGATTTTTACTTCGATCGTGGCTGTTATTATGGCTGCAATGATGACAATATGCGGTTCGCGTTCTTCAGCAAAGCTGCACTAGAATTTCTGCTGCAAAGCAATAAGCGACCAGATGTGATTCATTGTCATGATTGGCAGACCGGATTGGTTCCAGTAATGCTGTTTGAGATTTACAAGTATCACGGCATGGCAAACCAGCGAGTCTGTTACACCATTCATAACTTCAAACATCAAGGCTTTGGTGGCACAGATATTTTAGAAGCAACTCAGCTCAGAAGACCCGAATACTACTTTAGCTATGACAAGCTAAGAGACAATTTCAATCCGTTCTCGATCAACTTCATGAAAGGTGGAATTGTTTACTCAAACGCAGTAAATACCGTTTCGCCACATCATGCTTGGGAAGCTCGGCATACGACCATTAGCTATGGATTAGGGCACACTTTAGAGCTTTATCAAGACAAGTTTACGGGCATCCTCAACGGGATCGACTATGGTTTCTGGAACCCGGAGAACGATCGCTATCTTCCGTATCATTATTCTGCCGATAGCTTCGAGCAAAAGCATTACAACACGAAAGCACTCCGAGAGCGATTGTTACTTCGAGAGGAAAACAAACCCATTGTATGTTTCATCGGTCGCTTAGATGATCAAAAAGGTGTGCATCTAGTTCATCACGCGATGTACTATGCGCTAGAGCGAGGCGCACAGTTTGTGCTACTGGGGTCAGCAACGGAAGCCGCGATCGATCAATGGTTCAGGCACGAAAAAGAGTTTCTGAACAATAATCCGGATTGTCATATTGAACTTGGATTTAACGAGGAGCTATCGCATTTGATTTATGCCGGATCAGATATGATTGTGGTTCCGAGTAACTTTGAGCCTTGTGGACTAACACAGGTGATTGCTTTGAAATATGGAACTGTGCCGATCGTTCGGGGTGTGGGTGGATTGGTCAACACGGTGTTTGATTACGACTATGATCAAGCACATCCACCAGAAGAGCGGAACGGCTTTGTCTTCTACGAGTCGGACAATACTGCGCTGGAATCGGGCTTAGGACGCGCTTTTGATCTTTGGGGACAAAACCGTAAGATTTTTGAGCAGTTGGCGATTCAAGGCATGAAGTACGATTACTCTTGGAAGAATCCCGCACAGGAATATCTTGCAATGTACGATTGCATTCGTCATCAATAACGCCAGCGTGATGGAGCGTTTGCCCCCTTGCAAAGCGTGGCGGAACGCCTGCCCCCGCCCTTCTCCCCAAGGGAGAAGGGCGCTAGAATCCTGTTTCCTACGCCTGCTTAAAGCGACAATGCTGCATCCGTCTGATCGGCTCCACTGCTACCGGAATAAACCAAACCGCGCTGCATATCAAGCGTCACAATCTCACCATCGCGGATTACACCCGTTGCATTCTTCACACCGACCAAAACCGGAATTCCTAAGCGCAATCCAATCACAGCCGCATGACTGGTCAAACTGCTGTCCTCGGTTACAATTCCCGCCGCCTTGCGGATGGCATCAATATGCTCAGCCGTCGTACTCGGTGCAACTAAGATTTCACCCGAATGGAATTGGCGACTCTCCTTCAGCGTCGAAGCTAACCGTGCTCGACCACTAACCGACCCTTGTCCAATCCCAACCCCTTTACCGCGTACCGCCGTGACCACTTCAACCTTGATCAAGTCCGTTGAACCCGCCACCCCTTGCAGCGTTCCTGCGGTCAGCACCACCAGATCACCTTCTGAAACTAAACCTTTTTCTTGAGCAACATTGAGCGCTGCTTGGAAGGTTTGCCCCGTCGAAGGGAGATCTAGCACCAGTAGCGGTTTAACTCCCCAAACGAGCTGCAGTTGACGCGCCACATCCACATGAGGCGTGATTGCGAGGATCGGCGTTCTGGGGCGGAATTTGGACACGTTACGAGCAGTGGCACCCGTTTTAGTCAGCGACATAATTGCAGAAGCATCGAGCTGCACGGCAATATTCCCAACCGCTTCACTGATTGCATTGGGAATCGATCGACCATTACTGTCTAAAAGCTGCTTGTTGCTTTCCTGCTCGATCCGTACCGCGATCGAAGCCATCTGCGAAACGGCTTCGATCGGATATTTTCCAACTGCGGTTTCATTCGACAGCATCACGGCATCGGTTCCATCCAAAATCGCGTTGGCGACATCGGAAATTTCAGCACGAGTCGGACGCGGACTATGCACCATGCTATCCAGCATCTGCGTGGCGGTGATCACCGGAATTCCGAGACGATTTGCCGTTTTGATCAAGCGCTTTTGCAGAATCGGCACATCTTCAGCAGGCAATTCAACTCCGAGATCGCCCCGCGCTACCATCGCGCCATCGGAGATCGAAAGAATCGCTTCCATTTGTTCGATCGCTTCGTGCTTTTCGATCTTGACGATCACCGGGGTCGATTTTCCAGCACTCGAAATCAGTTCTTTGATTTCTAAAACATCTTGCGGATTGCGCACAAAGCTGAGCGCGACCCAATCGACTCCTTGATCCAGTCCAAACACCAGGTCTTTGCGATCTTTGTCGGTCAGCGCCTTGATCGACAGATACACGCCGGGGAAGTTCACACCTTTGTTGTTCGAGAGCGGGCCACCCACAATCACGCGACAATGTAGCGATTGAGTTGCTTGGTCAACTTCTTCGACCTTCATTTCCACTCTGCCATCGTCGAGCAGAATTGTTGCGCCGACTGGGACTTCTTCAGACAGCAAATCGTAAGTCACCGAGCTAGCGTCCTGGGTTCCGGGAATCATGCGGCTGGTTAATGTGAAGCGATCGCCCTTATTGAGAATGATCGAGCCGTTCTCAAACCGTCCCAAGCGAATCTTCGGACCCTGCAAATCCTGCAAAATTCCAACAGGCTGATTCAACTCAAACGAAATCTGGCGAATCAGGCGAATGCTGCGGAGATGATCATCGTGGGTGCCGTGAGAAAAATTCAGGCGCAGCGTGGTTGCCCCTGCCTGAATGAGATTGCGGAGGACATCAGGGCTGCTCGTGGCAGGGCCGATCGTGGCAACAATTTTCGTGCGACGGTGAGAGGATGGCAATGGCATTACAGTGGACAACCTAGAGAATCAAATTAATCGAATCGGATGATCGCTGGCCCGGCAAAGCCTTTCACCAAAAAGCAGCGAAGCCGCTCATCAGCAATGTGCTGCTAGGGCATCTGGGATACTACCACGTTTGGGCACAAGACAGAATCGCTTCTGGATAGAGATTATCGCAGCTTTGGACGCAGAACGAGATGCCAATTGAATTGAGAGGTTGGGGATCAATCTGTAATCCAGGTTTACTCGTTCAAGTTAATTAAAACCATCAAGTAAAACGAAACCGATCGCAATCAAAAGTAATGAATTAGCAAAGTTTGAAACTGGAAAATCCGGATCGCATCATCGTCGTTAAAATGGTTACGATTTGTTCCCTAAACCCTGCATACCAGTCCTCCACAGAACTCATGACCGTAGAAATTATCGAACTTGATGGTAGAAAATTTGCCCCCGCCGATCACCATCCAATTCCGGAGTGGATATCCGTTTTAAGTGAGCGTCCGCAACCGATTTTGACGCTTAAAGATGATGATTTGTTTTTGCTCACGGATACGTTTGGCAATATTGGTGGCTCATCGGATGAAGGGCGCAGTAGCGGTCTCGGATTGTTTTGCAACGATACGCGGTTTCTCAATCGGCTAGAGTTGCAGTTAGATGGACGACCCCCAATTTTACTCAGCAGCACTGCCGAAAAAGGCTTCGTGATGTCGGTGCTGTGTACCAATCCGCGCCTTGACGATCGCATCCCGGCAGAAACGATCGGGATTAAACGCGAATTAGTGCTGAACGGTGGATTATTTGAAGAAATCGAGATTGCCAACTACAGCACCGAACCGGTTGAATTTGAATTGAGTCTGAGCTTTGGAGCAGATTTTATCGATTTGTTTGAAGTGCGAGGCTTTTTGCGAAACCAGCGTGGTGCCTTATTAAGACGGCTGCCCTCAGAACCGCACGAAATTGAGGATATGGAATCCTTTGTGGCAGTCGATGAAGCGGAACATTCGCCGATCGAACTAACGCTAGCGTATCAGGGTTTAGACGGCACGATTTTAGAGTCCCGAATCGATTTTGTTCACCATCAACCCGACATCCTCAAAGGCTATACCGCTCTTTGGCAGTTGAGATTACAGCCGCATGAGAAACAGAAACTCGGTTATCGCTTGCAGCCGTTAAGCAATGGTCGTCCTGTTTCTAAAGTCAGCGCGCCGATTACCTTATCGCAAGCGAAAGCCGCCGAATTTGCCGAAGAACAGCACTGGCAGCAGCAAGTGACGCAGATTCGATCGGACAAAAACACCTTTAACCGCGTGGTCGAACGGGCTGAGCAAGATGTTTATCTTCTCAGACAAACCTTTGGAAAAAACAAAGCGCTTTCTGCTGGAGTTCCGTGGTTCTCGACCCTATTCGGACGCGACTCGATTATTGCTGCTTCGCAAACGTTGCTGCTTGATCCACAAATCGCACGTGAAACGCTAACGATTTTGGCGCACTATCAAGGCAAAGTAGACGACGAATGGCGAGAAGAACAGCCCGGAAAGATTCTGCACGAAATCCGTTTCGGTGAGATGGCACGCTGTCTGGAAATTCCACACACTCCCTATTACGGAACGGTAGATGCAACTCCACTTTGGTTGATGCTGTATGCCGAGTATTTCTCCTGGACAGCCGATTATGAAACGCTCGATCGACTCTGGAACAATGCGCTTGCTGCAATGGAATGGGTCGATCGCAACCTGAAAGAAACGGGCTATCTCAGCTATCAGCGCAAATCCAAACGCGGCTTAGATAACCAAGGCTGGAAAGATTCAGGGAACTGTATTGTCGATCGCAAAGGCAAACTGGCTCAAGGAGCGATTACGCTCTGTGAAGTACAAGGCTATGTGTATTCGGCAAAAGTGCGATTGAGTCAGATTGCCCGAATGAAAAAGCGGATTGATCTTGCCGATCGTTGGGAAGAAGAAGCCCGCGATCTCAAAGTTCGGTTTAATCGAGATTTCTGGATGGAAGATCAAGACTTCTGTGCTTTAGCGCTCGATGGCGATGGCAACCCAGTGGATAGTATTACCTCGAATCCGGGACATTGTTTACAGTTAGGCATCTTTACGCCAGAGAAAGCTTACAGTGTCGCAGAACGACTCCGCGCACCGGATATGTTCAACGGTTGGGGTATTCGCACCTTGAGCAGTCTATCGCCTGCTTACAATCCGATGGGATATCACGTTGGTTCGGTGTGGCCACATGACAATGCACTGATTGCGATCGGACTGCGTTCTCTTGGTTTGATCGATCAAGCTTTGGAACTGTGTAAAGGCTTGCTCGACATGACGCGCCATCAACCTTATCAACGTCCGCCGGAATTGTTCTGTGGCTACGATCGCACCGAAGACAATGAACCTGTGCAATATCCGGTGGCTTGTACTCCACAAGCTTGGGCAACAGGCAGCATTTTCCAACTGGTTCACATGATTGTGAATTTAGTGCCGGATGCGCCTGGAAACTGTTTGCGCGTGATTGATCCAGCTTTACCAGAGTCGATCAACTATCTCGCGCTGAAGAATCTGCGAGTGGGGCCTACTTTGCTAGATTTGGAATTTGAGCGATCGGGGTCTTCCACGTCCTGCCGCGTTTCGAGAAAGCGGGGAAATTTGCGCGTTGTCATTGAAGCGTAGGGCATAGGGAGTAACGAGTAAAGATGTCTTGCTACTCCCCACTCCCTACCCCAATCTCCGAAGCGTTACGTTAAAGACAGTTTCAACTGAGCGATCGATGATATCAAAGGGTAATATCTCTATACATTTTTTAGTGATTAGAACTCTATGACATTCTCGATCGTGGCATGGGATTTTGAGACACAGATGACCGGGATTGCTGTCGCGACGAAACATTTAGCCGTTGGCTCACTGGTGCCGCACGTCAAAGCCTCTGTTGGCGCGATCGCCACCCAAGCACAAACCAATCCTTTACTCGGAATTCACGGGATTCAGCTTCTAGAGCAACGCATCGCCAGTGAAGGCACAGCCGATGAAATCTCGGTTGAAGACATTATTGACTTACTTCTAGAAAACGATCCAGAAGCAGACGATCGCCAACTGCATCTTGTGGATCACACCGGACAAACCGCCGCTTGGACAGGATCTCGCTGTGTTGATTGGGCAGGGCATTTGACTTTTCCGGGCTTTTCTGTGGCTGGAAATATGCTCGTCGGTGAACAAGTTCTAACCGCAATGGCAGAAGCCTATCAAGCGAAAGCAGGCATGGAATTTTCAGAACGATTGCTGCAAGCCCTAGAGGCGGGAGAAAGAGCAGGCGGCGATAAGCGCGGGCGACAATCGGCCGCGATTTATGTGATGAAACAGGATGTTTATCCGCATTTAGATTTGCGCGTGGATCATCATCATGATCCGATCGCGCAACTCAGATTCCTCTTTGAAGAATCCCGCAAAGACTACTATCAATCTTTCCGTCAAACGATGCCCTCGCAGTGTCTCCGGACTCATTCGGTCAGAGCGAACCAATTAGCGAAACAAATTCAGGAGGTGATTCTGAAAAAAGCGGCATCGTCAAAGTTTAAGCCGGACGATCGAGCTTCAGAAGCCACAGGAATCAGCGTTGCGGAATCTCGATAAACACTAAAAAACCTCCGAGCTTATTACAACTCGGAGGTTTTCGTTTAGTCTATCTCAAGCGAGACACTACACCTTGCGGGTCGAAGAATCATCGATCACCGGGCGACCGTCAGTGTTGAGATCCAACTCTTCACGGCGGATTTGCTCTTCGCTGTTGACGACATCTTGGTCAACCACTTTCTTCACGCGCACTTCTTCACGTACAAACGCTTCTTTGCGGATGTCCGGCGTTTCTTCGTAGACTTCCATCCGAGCAACTTCGCCTTCGTGGAACGCAGCTTCACCCACAGGAACTGCAGTCGTATCGGTCGAAGCAACCCGCTCTACAACCACGCGCTCTTTCTCGATCGGCACACTCACACGAGCCGTTTCGGTTTCAACGTGCTTGCCAACTGTGACTTCGCCTGCTTTCATGCGGCGCTTGTTCGCGATCAGACGCTCTTCATACAAGCGAATGCGATCGTCATGATGATCCATCTTGTAGAGGTCGCGATCCAGGTCATAGTTGTAGGTGTCTTGGTCGTAGGTCGGGGTGAAACCTGCGCCCATCGATGAACCCGTGTACGCCATGCCTGCTGCATCTGAATCTAGCGCGGCAGATCCCTCGATCGGGGTGTTCATTGCAGATGTGTCAATTGTAGATGCACCCATTGCAGCACTCGTACCCGTAGCACCCGTTGCAGTAGTGCTTGCAGCATCAGAGCGGTAGACGCTACGTACTTGTTCTTCACCGTGGTAGTCCATTTTCAGGTCATCGGTGAATTCAGGAAGCTGTTCGACTTGTTCTTTCGTTAAACCATTTGCGTAAGCACGATGAGCGCTGTAATCAATTTGAGCGCGTCCGATCGGCAATAAAACTTTCTTACCAAAGATCCATGCGCCAGTGCTGATGACGAGATAGCGAAAACGTCCATCTTCATCGACTAGAACATCATTCACTGAACCAATTTTTTCGTCGCCGTTGTAGAGATCTAAATCCTTGACATCACCACCATCAAAATGGTCCCGATAGTTGGGATCGAATTCCTTGATTTTGTATAAAGCCATCTTTTTAACTCCAGGATTGGTTACACACTTAGCTTAGGAAGTGGGATATTCTTTTCCCTCTTTCCAACGACCGAATCGACTCAATCTAATGAGAGAAATCCACTAAAATAATTTCCTTGGAACTAGAAAAAATAGATTATTTTATATGAGAGATAAAGCTTGGTTAAGTTTGATTAAACAGCAGAGAGCGATCGCAATTATCCGCGCTCCGAGTTTAAGAATGGGTATGCAAATGGTAAAGACTGCGATCGCAGGCGGCATGACCTTGATCGAGATTTCTTGGAACAGTGATTGCGCTGCGGAATTAGTCACACATCTGCGATCGAGCTTTCCAGACTGTGTGATCGGAGTCGGTACAATTCTTACAGTAAAAGATTTAAAGAATGCAATTGCAGCAGGCGCACAATTTGCGTTCACACCCCATATTAATTTTGATTTAATTGCGATCGCAAAGCGTCATGAAATTCCAATCATTCCCGGCGCTTTAACTCCGACCGAGATTATGACTGCATGGGATGCGAAAGCCAGTTGTGTCAAAGTCTTTCCAATTCAAGCGGTCGGAAATGCGAATTATCTTGAAGCATTACGCGCACCACTCGGACATATTCCGATGATTCCAACTGGAGGGGTAACGATCGAGAATGCTAGCTCAATGATTCAAGCAGGCGCGATCGCGGTTGGAATTGGTGGAAACTTATTTCCGAAACAAGTTGTTGAATCAGAAAATTGGACGCTGATCGAACAGCAGATTAAAACACTAATGCACAGCTTACAATCTGTAAATAACTCAAGTGAGACATAACTTATGCAATGGGATCAATCTATTTTAGGAATTACAGCTTTGCTCATTGGCAGCGCGATGTATTTAAATGTGCCGACTCAAGCACAAAGCAATCGTCCACCAATCAACAATCAACCAAGCAATATCAAAATAGATTGCCAAAATCCTAGAAGTCAGTTTGACCTCAACTTCTGTGCGGCTGAACGGGTAAAAACCGCCGAGCAGCAACTCAATCAAGCGTATCAGCGAGCGATCGCAAAATTCAAGGGCACTCCCCAAGAAGCCCAACTCATCGCAGCTCAATCCGCTTGGACTAAATTTCGCGATGCTGACTGTGCCTTCGTGCGAGATCGCTTCAAAGGCGGCTCAATGGCTCCAATGGTCTACTCTAGCTGCATCGCTCGATTGAGCCAGCAACGCAGACAAGAGCTTCTGTCTTATCTCACAGAAACGGGACTTTAACCCCCTCGATTGCGCCACAATCCGTCAAAATGGCAATAGGGAACTCACAGGAAGATTTAGGCATGGATATCAAACACGGATTTGTAGGCGCGATCGGCAATACTCCACTGATTCGCCTCAACAGTTTTAGCGATGAAACCGGGTGCGAAATTCTTGGCAAAGCGGAATTTCTCAATCCCGGTGGCTCCGTCAAAGATCGCGCTGCGCTCTACATCATCGAAGATGCCGAGCGACAAGGCTTACTCAAACCCGGCGGAACCGTGGTCGAAGGCACAGCAGGCAACACTGGAATCGGACTCGCGCACATCTGCAACGCCAAAGGTTACAAATGCCTGATCATCATTCCTGAAACCCAGTCTCAAGAAAAGATTGATTTGCTCCGCACTTTAGGCGCAGAAGTTCGCACCGTTCCGGCGGTTCCCTACAAAGATCCGAATAACTATGTTCGACTGTCGGGCAGAATCGCTTCAGAACTGGAAAACGCGATTTGGGCGAATCAGTTCGATAACTTAGCGAATCGCCGTGCTCACTACGAGACTACTGCCCCTGAGATGTGGACTCAAACCAACGGCAAAATCGATGCTTGGGTGACAGCGACCGGAACAGGTGGAACTTATGCCGGAGTTGCGCTGTATCTCAAAGAGCAGAACCCCAATATCAAGTGCGTCCTGGCTGATCCGATGGGTAGCGCTCTCTATAGCTATGTCAAAACCGGAGAGACGAAATCCGAAGGCACTTCAGTCACAGAAGGAATCGGCAACAGTCGCGTCACTGCCAACATGGAAGGCGCACCTGCAGATGATGCCATTCGGGTAGACGATCGAGATGCCATCCGCGTCCTGTACCAACTGCTCGAAAAAGACGGTCTATTTATGGGCGGTTCTGTCGGAATCAACGTTGCAGCGGCAGTTGCCCTGGCAAAACAAATGGGAGCAGGACATACGATCGTCACCATTCTCTGTGATGGCGGCAGTCGTTATCAATCGAAGCTATTCAATCGAGACTGGTTAGCGGCAAAAGGACTGCTACCAGATTAATCGAATGATCACGGTCAGAGTTTGCCAGAACAAGGCTTGTCGCAAACAGGGCGCAGCAAAGGTACTCCAAGCCTTTCAAACGCTTGCGCCTGATGATGCCGCGATCGAGCCTTCCCAATGTTTGGGTCAATGTGGCAATGGCGCAATGGTACTCGTTTTACCGGACGAGATCTGGTACTGTCGCGTTCTGCCCGAAGAAGTGGACGCGATCGTCGATCGACACTTGATTCAAGGACAGCCGATCAAAGCCATGCTTTACCGCAAATTCCATCCGAACTAAATCTCATCCGGGTTAATTCCTAATTCTCGTAATCGCGCTGCTAGACGATCTGCTTTCTGGCGTTCCGCTTCGGCTCTTTGGAATTCTAGAACCTTACCTTCGGCTCCGGTTGGGATGACGTGCTGATCACGATCGCACCATCGCAACCAAATTCCACTCACCGCTTCAAACTCTCCTTGCCAAACGGTTAATCCCAAACCTACAGTAGGTAGCCAAAACGGTTGTGACAGCTCAACATACTGCCCAAATGATAGACCCCAGACTCGAAGCAGTTGCCCATTCATCTCGTCTGGTCGCTGAAGTTGCTTGAGCGGATCAAAGACGGCATAGTAAGGGACACCAATCCGCGCATACAGATCTTTCTTTTTGCCTAATTCGTTTCCTTCGCGGTTGGAAACAATCTCAATACAAACATCTGGGAATTTGCCAAACTCCCAGACAAAATAAGAGCGATTCTGCTTTTTGCTCCAGTCGGTTGGCATTTCGACCCCTAAGCTGAGGAAGGCATCCGGGACGATCGGATCTTGCTTCGCAGTGTAAAATAATCCAACATTTGCATCTGCAACGAACGGCAGGTTCTCCAACCAAGATGTGTAGAGTGGTTCAACGAGTAGCCTTTGTTGTTTCGCACTTTGAAAATTGTCCACAGGCGTATCGTTCTCGGTGACAATGTGGCTAATGTCGGGCGCAACGAATTCCCCGATATATTGCTGAGTCATAGTCCGAAGTCCAAACCCTACACTTTATTATCACAGTATTCCTGTATTCAGGTTCGCGCTGCAAATCATGTCGATCGCTTGATCTGCCGTGATCAGACGCTTCAATACCACCTGTCCGATCGCGCCCGATTCGACTGCGGGAGTTGGCTTCACTTCCACCATCAGCACCGCATCTTCGACCCGATAGAGTCGCAGCTTCTCGCCGTTTTCCCAAATGTACAATTCCAACTGCTCGATCTGGGGCTTCCGTCTCCAAGCGACCTCATTCCACAAGCCGCCCAACTCCCAGACTCGACCGACACTCCAGCCTTCAGACAGAAAGAAATACTTCACTACCTTCACCAGTTCAGCCCTGCTGCTAACCTAGCGCGAAAGTAGCTCGATCGCGTTCAATTTAACCAAGTTTTCCAGCCTTGTTCGGATGCTGAGTTAAATTCTTGCTCAACACCCGAAGCCCGATCGATTCATTTCCAAG